>NZ_NHYL01000010.1 GCF_003288905.1 Helicobacter sp. 11-8110
CCCCCGCACAGGAATAGAATGTTTTAGATTTTCTTTGGGATTTAAAGAGGAATGGGGGTTAATTGTATGGTTTAAAGATTCTTTAGTGTTAAAGTTCTCTTTTGAAATTCCTTTTCTTTGTTTATCGTATTCTATTAAAGCTAAACCTAGTTTATAGGCTAAATGGTTTTGTATTCTTGTCTTTAGCTGAATGGGGATTAAACATTGTGTTGGAAGTACAATACATTAGGGATTCCTTTGAATTTTAATGTGGAATTATAGCAGAAAAAAAAGGGGGGGGGGGTAAAATTATCCAGCCCAAGTGATTCTTAAAGACCGCTAAAATCCCCAAACTCCAATGCTTTGCCCCGATACAAATCACGACTTGCACACTTACCTATGACTTGCTTTAAATATTTTGGTGCGATTCCAAATCCGGGGCGGATAGAACGCACAGATTTTTCGGTTATCCTCTCGCCTTTTTTAATGTTTTCCACCACATACAAGGATCGCATAAACGCCCTGCCTTCTTTGGATTTTTGACTTAGCGCATAAGTTGGAATCCCAAGCAGCTCCTCTACCTCGCGCACCGCCTTTACCATCTGTGCAAACTCGCTAGGCTCAAGACTAAAGGCACTATCCACGCCACCGAGTTCGCGACTTAGTATAAAATGTTTTTCAATCACTTTTGCGCCAAGCGTTGCAGCAGCAATCGGTGCGGTAATTCCTAAAGTATGATCCGATAGCCCAACTTCCACTCCAAAATCCTGCTTTAACTTTGGAATCAGACTAAGATTCGCGCTATTAAGCGGCGCGGGATAAGAGCTTGTGCATTGCAAAAGCGTAATATCTGTATTGCCCACTTGTTTGCATGCCTCAATAGCTTCAGCAATCTCCTCTTTGGTTGCGATTCCCTTTGATAGAATCATCGGCTTACCCAAACGCGCCATATAGGAGATTAGCTCCAAATCCACAATCTCAAAAGACGCTACCTTATAAATAGGATTCCCTAAACTCTCCAAAAAATCCACACCCTCCTTGCTAAAGGGGGTAGAAAAGCATACAAGCCCAAGACTATGCGCATAATCAAAAAGTTCCTTATGCCACTCCCAAGGCGTCATCGCCTCTTGATAAAGCGCGTAAAAATTCTTCCCATTCCATAATGTCCCCTTAATCCTAAAATCCTCCAAATCGCAATCTATACTCATACAATCTGGCGTATAAGTCTGCAATTTTATTGCATCTGCACCACTTTCTTTGGCAGCCTTTATGGTTTTTAGAGCAATCTCTTTGTTTTGATTATGATTTGCAGAAAGCTCTGCAACTAACAATACTTTATTTTTTTGCATTTAATTTTCCATTTAAAAATTTTTGTTAAGATTATAACTAAAAATACACAATTAAGACTGCAAAATGAAAAAATCTATTTTTAATATTCTTTGTCTTTTGTTGCTTTGTGGCTGCGATGAAATCGCCCAAAAGGGTTCGCAAACATTACAAGAAACATTGGAGAATTCTGGATTAAAAGACACCTTAATTAACAAAAGTGAAAAACTAAATGATTTCAACAATCAAGCAAAAGATTTTCTCCAAAAACAAAGTGAGATTCTCCAAAGAGAAATAGAAAAAGCTTTGGAGGATAATAAAACAAAAGAACTCTTAGAAGAACAAATAAAAAGCCTCAATAATCTACTAGAAAGTAAATCTAAAAACAAAACCCAAGATCAGAAATCCAATACGCCTAATGAAAAAGAGTTCTCACCTTTTAATACTACAGAAGAAATTTTTAGATTATAACTACATATCTTCTTCTTTGAGCATTGCACGAGATTCTTCACGCACTCTATCCATACCAATGTAAAATTCTTTCATCATTGATAAAAAAAGATATTTACCCTGTGTTGTTGGATAATAATCTCCATCTTTTTTATAAATATTACCTGTTAATTTTAAAAATGCTAACTCTTTAAACAAATCCCACTCTAAATTTGCATTATATTTTTGCTTAAAATCTTTAGCACTAGCTTTGCCACCAAAAAGCTCTACCATTAAGCGATATTGCAATTGCGCCTTTTTAGAATATTTTCTCTCTCTTGCAACTCCCATATTACCACTATTAATTTTATGTGCATACTCTTTGAGCGAAAAAGTATTCACATATAAAGTGCCATTTAAAAAACTAAAAGAACCTGAACCAATCCCTACATACTCGTCATTATTCACCACATATTCATCAAAAATTGCACTGCCTTTGTGTGAAAAAGCCCAACTTGATAAAGGAGAAAAATCCTCTTTTAAGGTTTCTAGAATCTGCCAATAAAGCTGTGCTTCATTCTTTAAACTAACTTCTCCAATAGAACGCTTTAAAATGCTTTTAACCGATGGAGAAGACATCAAAGGATAAAGTGTAACTTGTTCAGGTTTTAACTCTTTAATAATCTCTAGATCTTTTGCCAACATTTCTTTAGTTTGATTAGGAAAATTAAAAATCAAATCTACATTTAAAATAGGCAACACTCCAATAGCTTTTTGTAGCTTTTTTATCACTTCTTTGCCACTACCAAACTTCTCATAACGCCCAACTTTTCTTAAGATTCCATCATCAAAACTCTGCACCCCAACAGAAAGTCTATCAATGCGACCCCTAAACATTTCCAACTCTTCTAAATGAAGATGGTTAGGATCTGACTCACATGACACTTCCTTAATTCCAAAGAGACTCTTAGCTAAATCCAAAGTTTCGCACAATTCTTTTGGCATAATTGAAGTTGTCCCACCACCTACATAAATAGCATTAAAATCATATCCCAAATCTTTAACCATCAACATTTCTTTGCGCAATAATTCAAAATAAGCTTTCGCCTTGTCCTCTTGAAATAAAAAGCGATTAAAAGAACAATAAGTGCAAAGTGTCATACAAAAGGGAATATGAATATATAATAAATAAGACTTTTCTTTTGCTTTAGTAGAGTTTGGTGGAGGCAATTGTGTAAGACTGGAAGGTTTTAAAGTAAGGTATTTATTGGTTGCATAACGCATAATAGAATTAACAATTTTGGTAGAAAAATTTTGATGCGTCATTACTATTTGCCTACTTTAGAATTAAAAGAATAAAATTGTAGAAAAAATTATTTAAAGCTAGAATTAATTATAAAATCTAAATCTCCAGCGCCCCAAAAGGCACCAAAGATTAAGCCATAATGTCTAATTTAGAACTTGATTGGCTTGAGGCAACTGGAGCAGATTGCGCAGGAGCTTGAGAAGTTTGCATTGATGTTTGCGCACCTTGCATTCCATTGATAATAGAACTCATCAAAGCCTCCTCTGTATCCATTGCTTTTTTGAGTACATTTAAGTTTCCACTTACTGCTACTGAACCACTATCGATACCTGAGATCATAACAGACTCCTTTCTGTTTTGTAAATTCTTTTTAGTCCTTTAAAAAAGAATTTCAAAATTTTATATCGGTCTTTTTTATAAAATCTTAAATTATAAAATTTTTATTCTTTTTAATATCCTAATATTTTAAGTCTTTTAAAGGAATTTATATTATTTTAACTTAAATCAAATTAAAATTCGGATTATAATAGAATCCAAAAAAACATTCACTTAAATTTAAGGAATATCTTGTGAAAAAATTTTTTAAATACCTTGGAATTTTCATTGCCATCATTGCTCTTGCTGTTATTGGGATTGCAATGTGGCTCTTTTCTGAAAGCGGAAATGAGTTTCTTAAAAACAAAATCACTCAAATAGCCAATGAAAAAGCTCCTATTGGGGTTGAATTTACTTATTTTAAGCTTGATTCTAACTCTTATGCCTTTGGAATCACCGATAAACAAAAATCACAGATCGCCATTAGCGGAAAATATTCTCTTTTAACCCTTAACACACAGGCTCAAGTCAATGCGGTTATCAAAAACTTAAGTCCTTATGAAAAACTCATTGGAATGAAGCTAAATGGGGGCGCAAGTCTTAATGGTAATATCATTAAAGATTCAGGTGATCTTGGCATCAAAGCAGATATTACTGCCTTTGAAAGCGCGATACACGCTGATATAACACTACAAGACTTCAATCCAAAAAGATTGTTTATCTCCAGTAAAGAAGGCATTAATATCGCCTCCCTTCTATATTTTCTAAATCAACCAAACTATGCTAATGGAAAGATTCTGTTTAATGCTGATTTGGATATTTCCAATCTCACTGCTCCAAAAGGCGGATTCAAAATCGCCTCCAATGCAATCTTGCCTAACACTACTCTTTTGGCAAAAAACTATAGCATCATCCTACCCAAAGATCCTATCAAGCTTGCTATTAATGGCGAGGCTAAGGGAGAAAACATTCTAGCAACGATTCTAGCAAACTCTAGTTATTTAAATCTTAATTCCAATAATCTTGCTTTAAATCTCAAGGATTACTCAAGCAATGGGGATTTAAAGCTCACTTTGCAAAACATCATCGCAAGTGACTTTTCTCTAAAAAAACCAATCAATGCCAATCTAAATTTAAAATCCACTCAAATTGCCAATCAAGAAGCTAATTTGGCTCTAAATATTGTTACAAATCCAATCTTAGCCAAGCTATCGATCCCAAACTATAAACCCAAAAACCTCACGCTTAATGCCAAGAATCTTAATTTAAAAGAAATTTTAGAATTTGCTTCTTTGCCTTATGATGCCAAGGGCACACTTGATCTTGATGCCAAGGTAAATGAAATTAATCTTACAAACCTTAGTTACAAACTCACCGCAAATCTTAATAGCAATATCCAATCTATTGTTTTTAACAAACTTAACCTTGCAAACAACAACACTTTAAATGCTGATATTAAGGGCGATTCTAAGACACTAGAGATTCTTGCTAATAGTGATTTGTTCGATTCTAAACTCAAAGCCAATACGCTTCTAAAAAATTACACGCTTGAAACTATTTCACTAGACTTACAAAACCTGAACCTCCAAAAACTTGCCAAGCTTTTCCAATACAATGCTAATGGCTTTTTAAGCGCAAAAATTGATCTTAAAAATTTCAAAGATTCTAATTTTGATGGCAATTTTAATCTACAATCTCAAAACATCACTATTGCCAAAAATACCCTTAATACCCTTAGTGGAATGAACTTCAAAAAAGACATTAGCCTTTCGCTTGATGGTGATGGCAAATTTAGCAATGGTGCTGGACAAGCTGAACTTAAAGCCAACGGAAAGGACATTAACTTAGAAATCACCAATGCAAAAATCAACCTTAAAGACAATACTTATAGCACTGACTTTTTTATCAATACCCAAAATATTGCCAATATCAATCCCACTGCTATGGAATTGCAAGGTGCATTAACACTCAAAGGCAAGGCAACCCTAAAAAATAATATTCCAACTCTCTATCTACAAAACCAAGATTTTGGAGATCTTACTATAGATCTTGCTAATGAGAAACTAAAACTCATTGGCGACAATCTTGATGTCAAAAAAATTGCTAATTTTACTGGCAATGGAAAAATTATCAAAGGCGGAATCATCAACACAAATGCAGACCTAACTTTCAAAGGAATGGATGCTCCAACAATTATTAAGAATCTCAATGGAGCATTCTTGTTAAGTGGTCACGACATTGAAATTTATAGCATTGACATCGATGCTCTTGCAAAAAACTTTGAAAAAAGCAATCAAATTAGTCTTTTAGATATTGGCGCTTTTGTGCTTGCAGGACCTATTGGAATTGCAACTACCAAAGGAAGTAATATAGGAATGCTTGGACTAAATACGCTTTTGGACACCAAAACAGCAATCAAGCAATTAGAAATGCAACTTGACATTCAAAAAGGGATTGCCTATGCTAAAGATGTCGCTTTTGCTACAGGTAAAACAAGAATTGCCGCTATTGGAGCTATCAATCTTAACAATAATGCCTTTGAAAACTTCTCCATTGGCATTTTGGATTCACAAAATTGCGCAAAATATTCTCAAGCTATCAAGGGCACTCTCACAGATCCCAAAATACAAGTTACTAGCACCACCATTTCTACTGCAGTAAATCTAGCAACTTCATTATTTGATAGATTCAAAAAAGGAGCGCAAACAATTACTAACACTCAAGAGAAATGCAAGCCCTTTTATAATGGCGTTGTCAAGCAACCATAACAAACTAAGATTCTCACAAGAATCTTAAATTTTAAAGTTTAAATAATTTGGGAGTATTAATGAAACTCATTTCATGGAATGTCAATGGGCTTAGAGCCTGTATGAATAAGGGCTTTATGGATTTTTTTGAAGCAGTTAATGCTGATGTATTTTGTATCCAAGAATCTAAAATGCAACGCGAACAATCTACTTTTGATTTTCCCAATTACGAAGAATATTGGAATAGCGCCGAAAAAAAGGGGTATTCTGGAGTGGCAATTTTTAGCAAAACCAAACCCTTAAGTGTCGCGTATGATATGGGTATAGCACACCACGACAAAGAAGGGCGTATTATTTGTGCAGAATATAAGGATTTTTATCTTGTCAATGTCTATACGCCAAACTCTAAACGCGAACTAGAGAGATTGTCATATCGTATGGAATGGGAAGATGATTTTCGCGCCTATCTCAAAAATCTCGAGAAAACAAAACCTGTGATTGTGTGCGGAGATCTCAATGTCGCTCACCAAGAAATTGATCTCAAAAATCCAAAAACAAACCGCAGAAATGCCGGTTTTACTGATGAAGAGCGTAAAAAAATGACGCAGCTTCTAGATTCTGGATTCACTGATACATTTAGGCATTTTTATCCCACACTAGAGGGAGCGTATAGCTGGTGGAGTTATATGGGCAAAGCGCGAGAGAATAACACAGGGTGGCGGATTGATTATTTTCTCTGCTCTAAGGCTTTAGATTCAAAACTCTTAGATGCTAAGATTTATCCTGAAGTTTTTGGTAGCGATCATTGCCCTGTAGGCTTAGAAATCAATGCACAATAAAATTGATTTTGACAATCAAACTGATTTTAAAATCAGCGATGATCTGCTTTTATTTTTAGAAAAGATTTTTGATAAGATTCTATTAGACCTAGACCTCAAAGATAAACAATGCGAATTGCTTTTGGTAGATAATCCAACCATTCAAAACCTAAATAAAACTCACCGCAATAAAGACAAACCCACTGATGTGCTATCATTCCCTTTGGAATCAGATTTTTCTCCTTTACTTGGAAGCATAGTTATTTCACTTGATTTTATTAAACAAAATAGCGAAAAATACCATCACACACCCAATGATGAAATGGCACTCTTGTTTATTCATGGAGTCTTACATTTGCTTGGCTTTGATCACGAAAAAGATATGGGGGAACAAAGATGCAAAGAAGAAGAATTAATTACTTTTTTTAATCTACCACAAAGCCTCATTGTTCGGAATCAAGAATGCTAGGAAAAACCCATTTAGCTTTTGGGCTTGGTGTTGCTTCTTGTGGAATCTATGCGATTAATTTTCTGGGGAAACCGCAACTTTTATCTTCTCAAGATTTAATTCTTTTTTATAGTGCTATTAGCATTGGTGCGTTATTGCCCGATATTGATGAGCCCCAATCTCTCATAGGTAGAAAAACCCTTGGAATCTCAAATCTTATTAAATTTTTCTTTGGGCATCGCGGATTCACACATAGCCTTTTGTTTGTCGTTTTACTAGCCATAGCATTAGGAGCTTTAATTTATTTTAAGATTCTATCTTTGATTTTAGCAATAGGCTTGGTTTTAGGTTGTATTTTACACCTAATAGGCGATATGATGACGCCTAGTGGAGTGCCATTGCTAATGCCTTTTAGCCTCAAAAACTATCACATTTTGCCTAGAATTTTGCGGTTTAAAACAGGTGGAATCTTTGATTATTTAATCGGACTTATTAGTGCAGGTGCTTTTATTTATTGCAATACTAAGCCATTGCAAAAATATTTTTTGATATAATCCAAATCATTCAAAAATCTTAGGATAGTTAATGCTAAACCAACTCAAAACCATAGAATCAAAGCGCCTATATACTGCATTTTTTATGCTAATTGCAGTTGTTTTAATTATTTTTTTTCACAATCCTTTCTTGCTTTGGAGTGTTTTGGGGATTGCCTATATAGTTGCTTTTTATGAGGCTTACAAACTCTATAACAAAGAAGCTCCCAAGTGGTTTTTTTTATTGTTTTGTATTTTAATTTGGATTAGCATCTTTTTTTCTCCCTCCTTAAATGGACTCTTTGTTGCTCTGGTTTTTCTAGCATCCTATCAAGCCTACACCAAAAAGGGTAAAATTGAACAAATAATGCCCTTTATCTACCCCACTATTCCCTTTATTTTACTTTATCTTCTTTATTTAGAATACACCATTAATGCCATTATTTGGCTAATCTTTATTGTCGCCCTAACAGACAGCTTTGCTTATTTTGGCGGAAAACTCCTTGGTGGAAAACTTTTTAGCAATAGTGCTTTTTGTATCACTTCTCCTAATAAAACCAAAGAAGGGGTTTTGATTGGAGTGAGTTGTGCAGTTATTGTTGGCACATTTGTGGGACTTGGCGTTTGTGAATTTTTCACTTCTTTTGTCTTTAGTTTTTGTGCTAGTGTTGCAAGCGTTTTTGGCGATCTTTATGAAAGCTACCTAAAAAGAAAAGCAGAAGTCAAAGATAGTGGCAGTATTTTTCCAGGACATGGTGGAATGCTAGATAGGCTCGATGGATATTTCTTTGGCGCAATCATTCTTTATGCACTTCTTGGAATCATTCAAAGGTAATTTACAATGATTGTTTTAGGTTCAACAGGTTCTATTGGAATTAGCACCCTAGCTATCGCCAAACGCTTTTTGCTAGAAATTGAAACACTAAGCGCAGGTAAAAATATCTCCCTTCTTAATGAGCAAATTCTTGAATTTAATCCCAAAAATGTAGTTATTGCAGACAAACAAGATATTCCTAAAATCACCAAAAAATTTAGTGGAAAAATCTATTATGGCAAAAATGGTATCTTAGAATCCATTTCTGCTTCCAAAAGTAATTTAGTGATTAATGCTCTTGTTGGCTTCTTGGGTTTAGAGCCTACGCTGCATTCTCTTAAAGAAGGCAAAAGGGTTGCTTTAGCCAATAAGGAAAGTCTTGTTGTTGGAGGAGATTTCATTGATACTTCCAAAATCATTCCCATTGATAGCGAACATTTTAGTCTTGCCTATCTTATGAATTTCAATCCTGCAATCCGCCCATTTAAAAATCTTTATATCACTGCAAGTGGGGGTGCCTTTAGAGATACTCCCCTAGAAGAAATCCCCTTGCAAAATGCTGCTAATGCGCTCAAGCACCCCAATTGGAGAATGGGCAAAAAAATCACTATTGATTCAGCAACTATGGTTAATAAGCTCTTTGAGATTCTAGAAGCACATTGGCTTTTTAAAACTCAAAATATTGATGCTTATATTGAGCGAAACTCTCAGATTCATGCCTTAGTAGAGTTTTGGGATGGAAGTGTGGTAGCACATTTTGCCAATGCCAATATGCAACTCCCTATTGCTTATGCCATTGCCCATGGGCTTAATTTAAAAGAGGATTTTTTACAATCTTTTTCTAATTCTCCCCTTATCCCAAGCATTAGCTTAACAAATCAAAACTACACCCTAGAGCCCATTTGCACCAAACGCTATCCTTTATGGAATCTTAGAAAATCTCTCTTAGAAAATCCTAAACTAGGCGTTATTTTAAACGCAGCCAATGAAGTTGCAGTTGAATCTTTTTTGTCCCACGCTATTCCTTTTGGAAAAATTACAATCATCATTCAAAAAACCCTAGATCATTTTCACAGCACACTACCAAACTCTCTTGATGAAATCTTTGCATTAGACACTGAAGTGCGAAAATTTACCCAAAGCACTTTTAATCTCTAGTGCTACTTTACTTATTGTATTAATTATACTATTATCTTTTAATAATTTTTATTATTAGGAGTTTTAAATGATTAAAAATTTCAAAAAAATCTTAGCAGTCTGTGCTAGCACTTGTTTGCTCGGAACTTTTATTAATGCTCAAGAAACCCATTTATGATGCAGATAAAATTGCAGAAATTTTCTATAAACTAAATGGCGACCCAAATGATAGCAAAGCAAGAGTGAATCATAAAAAAGGATTTTGTGCAAATGCTACTTTTATTGCCGATAAGAACTTCAGCCTTTCTAATATGGATATTCCGCTTTTCAATCAAGCAAATATTCCCGTGCAAGTTCGCTATTCTCTAGGTGGCGTTATACAAGATGACAGAAGCAAACAAAGAGGTATGGCTCTTAAATTTATGGGAAAAGATGATTCTTGGACTATGGTAATGCTTAATACTGAAATTAACTTTGCTAGGACCCCAAAAGAATTTGGACAATTCTTTGAAATGAAAATTCCAAATTTTATGGACCAAAAAACTATTGATGAGCTCAATAAAAATGTAAATTCTTATAAAAACTTTAGTGCATATTTAGATAAAATTGATATTTCAAGCCTAGAACATACTCCTTTTTATAGCATTCACACTTTTTGGTTTAAAGAAAAAGGGAAAAACGAAACTATTCCTGCTAGATGGAAATTTATCCCCAAAGATGGAATTAGCTATTTAAGTCAAAGTGAGCTTAAGAGTGCTTCTAAAGATTTTCTAAAAGAAGGTTTCATAGCTTACACAAAAAATAAATCTGTTGAATATGAAATGTATCTTGAATTTCCAAATAAAGGGGATGCAGTTGATGATACAACCGCTTTATGGACAGGAGATCACAAGACTTTATTAGTAGGAACACTCAAAGCTGAAAAATACGATGGTGAAGCGTGCAATCAAGATGTTTATTTCCCATCAGAACTACCAAGCGGAGTAGAAGCACCTAAAGATCCTATTTTCGATCTTAGAACACCTACCTATGCAATCACTTTTGGAAAGAGACAATAGACATTACCTACTATAATCCACTTAAATCTTAAGTGGATTACTCCACCCTACAGCCATTTTTTCTTTTTAAAATAGAGAAGTGGTAAAATAGTTGAAATAATCATCACCGCTAATACAATTGGATAAGAATAAGTCCATTCTAACTCAGGCATATGCTTAAAGTTCATTCCATAGATTGTTGCAATGAGTGTTGGAGGCATCATAGCCACCGTTACCACCGTAAAAATTTTAATAATTTTGTTTTGTTCTATATTAATTTGACTTGCAAAAAGTGTTTGGATATTATCTAAAATATTCATATTAACATTAGTAAATTCCACCAATGAATTAATATCTTTCAAAACAATCCCCAAATCCTTTTTCACTTCACTATCAGCTTTATTAGTCCTAAGCAATGCTGTAATTGCAAGTCTTTTGTCAAACAAGCTATCTCGCAAACTCAAATGCATTTCCTGCAAAATAGAAAGCTTCTCTAAAATCTCATCACCAAGCTGCTTATCAAAAACAACCATACGCCTTAACAACCTTGTTTCTTTAGCAATTCCCTCAAGCATATCCGCATCTTTTTCTACGCGCAATTCAAAAATTTTTGAAATCAAATCAAATCCATCTTCAAAATTCTTTGGACTTGCTAAAACACGCTGCTGTATTTCATCAAAAACTTTAAATTCGCTATAGCGCACAGTAAAGAGAATATTATGCGTAATAAGAAAAGTAATAGTTTCATTATGAAATATTTTCTCTTCATTGGGGCGCGTTAGAAAGTAAGTGTTAATCGTAACGGTTTCACTATCTTCCCAATACCTTGCTGATTCTTCAATTTCTTCTCTTTCTTCCTTAGTAGGTATATCCAAAAGATAGGTTTTAGAAATATAAGCAATCTCTTCAACATTAGGATGCAAGAGGTCAATCCATAAAATATCCGCACCAATTTCAATATTTCTTACAGATGCAACGGTCTCTCGAACAACCATACCATTGCGTTTAGTAAAAAGATTCAGCATCCAAACCCCTTTAAGTGAAACTTTAATAATCCTTTTTCTCTAAGACCTCAAAAGCCGGTAAAACCACACCCTCTAACAACTCTAAACTAGCTCCTCCGCCCGTGGAAGTGAAACTCATACTATCTTTATTTCCTGCTTTATCAACAGCATCTGCCGTATCTCCACCACCAATCACGCTATAAGCATAAGTGTCGGCAATAGTGTGTGCGATACTAAAAGTTCCTCTTGAAAACTTTTGCTGTTCATAAACTCCTAAAGGTCCATTCCAAATAATGGTCTCACTTACCCGAATCACTTCATTAAAGAGTTTTACCGTGGCAGGTCCAATATCTACTGCCATTAACCCATCTGGAATATCTTGAGCAGGAGTAATCTTTATCTCTTTAGGTTCTTTTACATTGTCTGTTGCCACAACATCTACAGGCAAATAAACTTTAACACCTTTTTCTTTTGCGCTTCTTAAAATATCTTTTGCATCTTCTAATAAATCATTTTCCACTAGAGAGCTTTTAGTGTCATAACCAATTGCCTTTAAAAAAGTGTTACTCATCGCACCACCGATAATAATTTTATCAACTACTTCCAAGATGGATTTTAAAAGTGTTAATTTTGAAGAAACCTTAGATCCTCCAACAATCAACAATAAAGGGCGCAATGGATTAGACAAAGCCACTGCAAAAGAATCAATTTCTTTTTTAAGCAACAATCCCGCCACTTTTTCTTTTGTATATTCCGCGATTCCATAGGTTGAGGAATGTTTTCTATGCGATGTTCCAAAAGCATCATTCACATACACATCGCATAAATTAGCTAGTTTTTGAGAAAGTGCTGGATCATTTTTCTCCTCACCCTCATAAAAGCGAATATTTTCTAATAGCACGATACTTCCATCAACTAAAGTATTTAAGGCTACTTGTGCATTTTCTAAACTCTCTACAAAAACAACATCTTTAGCAAGTAATCTCTCTAGTCTTTTTAAAACATGCTTTAGTGAAAACTCATCACTTTTGCCTTTTGGTCTGCCAAGGTGGCTTACAAGAATGATAGATTTTGCACCATTATCGATACAATAATTGATAGTTGGAATCGCTTCCCTAATCCTTGAATCATCGCTAATATTCAATTCATCATCCATAGGCACATTAAAATCCACACGAATCAAAACGCGCTTATTTTTAATATCAACCTCACGAATACTCTTTACACTTTGCATTAATTGGATATTTTTGCTCATATTTCAATCCTTTTTTGTTTTAATAATGCTAACAAAAAATGACTTAATCTTTAATGTAATTAATATCCTTTAAACACTTTGTGGCAAAAGAATCTCAAAACCTTTCTTGTTTTCTGCTAATAGCTCAATGCTACCTTCATGTGCTTGGATAATCTGCAAAGACAAAGCAAGTCCCAAACCATTCCCCTTAAGTTTAGTGCTTTTAAAAGGCTCAAAAAGGATTTGTGGATTCTCTATGGGTTTGCCATTATCAAAAATCCTAAATACTACTCCCTTATCTGTTTTTTGGTAACTTATCTCCACTGCACCTTCTTCTTCACCCTCTTCAATGGCATCAATGGCGTTAAAAAGGAAATTTTGCAAAACAATGCACAACAAATCAAAATCTGCTTCAAATGATTCTCCGCTAAAATCAAAAGCAAAATGAATATTTTTAGAATAAGTATAGTAACTCAAAGATTCTTCCAATTCATCTTGTAATTTTTGGGGATCAATTTTGCTTTTTTGGATATGCACCCCTTTTGAAAAAAGCAAAGTTGCTTTAATAATTCGCTCCACTCTCCAAATTGATTTTTTAATTTCCAAAACCAAAGTTTTATTTTTTATATCCACTCGTTTTAAAAGTGTAGAAGCAAGTAGCGCTACAGAGCCAACTGGATTGCGAATTTCGTGTGCTAGATGCGCAGAAATCTGACCCATAGATGCTAGTCTTTCACGACGCTTTTCACTTGTAATATCGGTAGCAGAAATAATGATTTTATTTAACTTTTGATTAGTCTGAACCAAATAAACTTTTGAATCTAGCTCAATTTCCTGACGCTTGGTCTTTTGCAAATCAAAAGCTTCCAAAAGCTCTGGAATCTCCGATGCAAGGCTATTTTGATAAAAAATCTCGCCCCCCTGCTCCAAAACCCAAACGGCTGTTGGTAAAATATCAAGCACTTCTTCAAAAAGTGCCTTAAGCTCGATAAATTCTTTTTCAACTTCGTAAGTTTGAGTAATAAGCTCTTTTAAGCCTTTGGCAAATGATTCCTTATCGCTACTACTAAGCGATTCAAGTAAATTTTGATCAATCACTTGTTTCCTTGTTTGCTTTGTAAATCTTTTAGATAATCAAAAAGTAAATCACTAAAACCAAAACTCCCACTTAAACTTTCTGATAAAGTATCACGATACATTGATTCATAAATATCATGTCCTGGGGCTTTTGGATATAACGAATCATCCATTTTCAAAGCCGTATCAAGCATATTTTTTATAATCAATGCTTCAAAGGCATCAGTTTGCTCTCTTAAACGCGTGTCATCATCAGTCTTTTGAATAGTCGGAGCCTGCTTTGCTGCATCTAAAATATCCTTAGAATATGTGTTTAAGTGATTAAAATTAATTTCCATAATTCTTCCTTTTAAATAATCTCTAAATCTGCGTTAAAAGCACCTGCTTTCTTCATTGTTTCAATAATGGCAATCATATCTTTTGGAGTAGCACCCATTCTTTGCAATGCCCTTGTAACACTTGAAATTGTTGGATTATTGGGGCTTGTAACCATTGCTTGCTGCGGACTAAAGACTGCTCCTGAACCCATATCCACCGCTTCTGGATCATTAGCCGCTTCATTGGAAACTTTGATGGTAATATTATTGTGTGTTACTACCACTGGAGAAACTTCAACCCCCATTCCTGCAATAACCGTCCCTGTTTTTTCATTAATAATAATCTTATCTTCTCTAACATAATCCACATCAATATCTTGCACGCGCGCTAGAAACTCTACCATACTCAAATTTTCTGGTCTTTGGAGTTTGATAGTTCGAGGATCAATTGCTATAGCAATAGGTTTATTATTAGGACTAGCACCAAAAGTTTCGTTGATTTTAGTTTGAATCCGCATAGCATTTTGGAAATTAGCTTCTTTTAAGCTCAAAGTTGCATTAACTTTGCTATACAAATCATACGTAACTTCTCTCTCAACAATCCCTCCATTTGGCATTGTTGCTGCAAGAGAGTGGTTAGCGCTTCCTCCTCTTTCATTTTTTCCACCAATCCCCACTGCTCCTTGTGCTACTGCATAGATTCTACCATCTAATCCGCTTAATGGAGTTAAAAGCAAAGTTCCTCCCTCAAGCGATTTGGCATCCCCAATGCTAGAAACTAAAATATCAATCGTATCTCCCTGTCTAGCAAAGGGGGGCAATTTGGCTGTTACCATTACTGCTGCGACATTTTTAGATTGTATATCATTAGGATCGATTTTAACATTCACGCTCTCTAGCATATTTGAAATAGACTGCATCGTAAAAGTGGAAGTTGTCTTATCTCCGCTTCCATTTAATCCAACTACCAAACCATAACCAATAAGCTGATTATCTCTCACTCCAACAATATTCACCAAATCACTCACTTTGGCAGCAAAAACTGGGGTAACCAAAAAAAGACTAAAAAGAAGAGGTATTATTTTTTTCATAGCTGCTATATCCTTATTTTCGCTAAAGTTTAAAAACCAAAAAAGCAAAAAATATTCCAAAAATATTTTTTGATTTCAATATTATTTTAATCATTTTTTGATAGAATTTCAACTTTAAATCATACTACATTTTTCGGAGTATAGCGCAGCCTGGCTAGCGCACACCCTTGGGGTGGGTGAGGTCGTGGGTTCAAATCCCGCTACTCCGACCATTGTTTCTCTTTAATAAGTCAATCAATATTTTAAATCATTCAACCACTTAAAATTTGATTCAAAACTTAAATATTACTAAAATTAAAAAACTAAGTATAATCTAAAAGGTTTTTTGGATAGAATCCTATTTATAAGAACTATTTTTATTTTCTTAAATAAATTAAAATTTTAGGAATTTTATGAAAGATTACTCAAAAATTATCACAAAGCTAATAAAATTTTTACAAACAGAAGTGCAAAAAAGAGGATTCCAATCCGTTGTCTTTGGGCTAAGCGGAGGGATTGATTCTGCAGTTGTTGCTGTTTTGTGCAAAAAAGCTTTTGGATCAAATATTCAAGGACTTTTAATGCCCTCTTTGCAATCCTCCAAAAGTAGTCTTGAAGATGCACTAGAACTCTGCAAAGCCTTTGATATTTCTTACTCCATTCTTCCTTTAGAAAAACCCCAACAAGGCTTTTTAGAGACTTTAGAAGGGCTTGAAAATAATCCAGCTAGAATTGGGAATCTATGTGCTAGAATCCGAATGATTTATTTATACGACTATGCCTTTGCAAACAATGCTTTAGTTATTGGGACAAGTAATAAAAGCGAAATTTTGCTTGGATATGGGACAATTTTTGGTGATTTAGCTTGTGCAATTAATCCCATTGGAAATCTCTATAAAACAGAAATTTTTGAAATTGCCAAACTTCTAAATCTCCCCCAAAATATCCAAACCAAAGCACCTAGCGCGGATTTATATGAAGGGCAAAGCGATGAAAAAGAGCTTGGATTTTCTTATTTAATTTTAGATAAAATTATGCAACTCTTAGAGCAAGGATGCTCTAAACAAGAAATTTTAAATCAAAACCTACCACAAAAGGCAATTGATATGGTTATTCAAAGAATAAAAACAATGGAATTTAAAAGAAAGATTCCAGAAATTGCACCTTTATAAAAGGATTATAAATGCTTAAGTTTCCCTATTTTATCCCCGATATTACAGAAAATGAGAAAAAACTTATCAATCATGTGCTTGAAAATCCAAGCCACAATATCACTCAAGATTTAGAAGAAGCTTTCAAAAGCTACACTGGAATCAAATATGCAATTTCTGCAAATAGTGGAACTGCAGCATTCCATCTCTGTCTTTTTGCTATGGATATTAAGCGCGGAGACAAGATTCTTTGTTCTGTAAATTGCCACCCAAGCTTCCCAGAAATCATTCGCCATTTTGATGCTGAACCCATTTTTATAGACATTATGGAAGATACTTTTGAAATCTCTTATGAAAAATGCAAAGAGGCGTTAGAGAAAAACAATCTCAAAAAAACTCGCGCAATTATTGTAAGCCACATTGCAGGACAATTTTGCAATACAGAGCCCTTTTATGAACTTGCTAGGCATTACAATCTTAAAATTATTGAAGATGCGACTATGGCACTTGGATTAACTCACAATGGTATTAAAATAGGAAATCAAAAAAGTTTTGCCACTATTTTTAGTATTGTTCTTGATTCTTCTAGTCCTGTAGCACAAGCTGGAATCCTTGCCACACACGATGAAAAACTAGCTAATGAAGCCACTTTATTGCGCTATCATGGAATTGTAAGTGAAAAAATTACAAGTGTGCGCCCACAATATCTCTATGATGTCGTGGGAATTGGCAATAAATACAATTTAAGCTACCTAGATGCCGCTCTCTGCCTTAGCCAACTAAATAGAATGGATTATATTATCAAAAGGCGCAAAGAAATCGCTTCTCATTATATGCAAAACTTAGCAGATACACCGCATATTTCTATGCCTGTAGTTAAAAATGAGCATATCTTTTTTCACTTTATCATCAAAATTGACAAGAATCGCGATCACTTTGCTAAAGAGCTAAAAGAAAGTGGTATTGAAACTGCTTTGCATTTTGTGCCCTCACATCTTTTAACCTATTATAAAAGCAAATACAAATTCAAAATTAGTGATTTTCCCATCGCTCTTAAAAATTACCAACAAATCTTAAGTTTGCCTATTTATAGTGCAATGAAAAAAGAAGATATTGATTATATTTGCAAAGAAATTTCAAGACTTGCAACTCACAGGGTATAATATGAGAACTTTAGAGAAATACTTTTTTGCACCAAGTTTGCTACAAAAAATTTTGGCTTTCTGCTTATTGCCTATTAGCTGGATTTATTGTCTCATCGCAACACTAAAGCGAAAAATGTCTATTCAGCAAGACTTTCAAATTCCCATTATTAGTGTTGGCAATCTCATCTTAGGCGGAAGTGGTAAAAGTCCTTTTGTTGCTGAAATTGCAAAAGACTATGATCAAAGCTGCATTATTCTAAGAGGTTATGGGCGCAAAAGCAAGGGATTAAAAATCATTAGTCAAAATGGAAATATTCTTGAAACTCCAGAAGTTGCCGGCGATGAAGCAATTATGCTTGCCAAATTACTCCCCAATGCCTTAGTAATTGTTAGCAAAAATCGCACAGAAGCTATCCTAAGAGCTAAAGAAATGGGGGCAAAAGTTATCTTTTTAGATGATGGATTCCGTTTTAATTTCAAAAAACTCAATATTTTATTAAAGCCAAAATTAGAGCCTTATTTTAGCTTTTGCATTCCAAGTGGCGGCTATCGTGAATCCAAAAGAGCCTATAAGGAAGCTGATATTATCGCCAAAGAAGGGCAAGATTACACTAGAAAGGTGGAACTCCTCTACCCAACACAAAGAATGCTTTTGCTGACAGCTATTGCAAATCCATCTAGGCTTGATTCATACTTGCCTAATGTAGTTGGAAAAATTATTCTCAAAGATCATTCTTATTTTGATAAGACAAAGATTTTAGAATCTTATGCCAATCTCAATGCTACTTCACTGCTTGTTACTCAAAAAGATGCGGTTAAATTAGAAGATTTTGGGTTGCCTCTTTCCATTCTTCATCTTGAATTGCATATTGCGCCCAATATTAAAGAAAAAATACAAAAATATGTGCAAAGCTATTTACAATAAATAGCTTTGATCCATAACCTAACAATTTTAAGTTAAAACATATTGAATAGGAATTTGAATAATCACATCATTTTTAGGTGTTGGAAAATCTCGCCCAGCGCTTAGAATTGTCTTAATCGCAGATCGATCTAAAAGCGAGTGCTTAGAAGGCTGAATCACTTTCACATTACCTAATTCTCCATTTTTAAAAAGCTTAAACTCTACCATCACAATCCCTGCCATTCTTAGCATTCTTGCTTTTCTTGGATATTGAAGATTCTTGTCAATTGCTTGTTTTATAGAGAGCAAAAAGGGATCATTCACTTTTCCAAATGTCAAAGTAGATGGAGCTTGAGTTTGAGCATTAGAAACACTAGGGGTAGCAGGTGGTTGCGTGTGTGTTGCTTGATCTAAAATAGGCTTTGGTTGTGGTAATGGTTTTGTATTTTGAACATTTTTTTCTTTAATAGGTTTTGCTTTTTGAATCGGTTTTGGTTTTTCCATTACTTTAGGTTTTTGGGGAGTTTTGATTTCTTCTTGTATAGGCGGTGGAGCACTCTTTTGCACTGCAGGATTTTGTGCAAAATGCATAAGAGAAATTGCCATAGTTTGAGTTTGTAAGCCAATATCCTTTGGGACAAGATAAGATGAACCATAAAAAAGACTTAAAAAAATTACGGCATAAATCCCACTTGCAACCAAAAATGACTGCAAAGTGCTATTGTTTGGCTTGTGTTGCAATGCTAAAGTTTTCATGTGCTTTTCCTTTTAAAATATCAATAATTTGAATGAAAGTTTCAAATTTTGCATCCTTATCACTACGCAATTCTACTAGTGTCTTAGAATCAAGCTTTTCTAACTCCACTTTTAAATTCTCTAGCGCTATTACTTTTTCATCCAAATAAATTTGATTGTCCTTATCTACTAGAATTTGCACCTTTTTTTCATCTTTTTGTTGCTCTTGATTAGTGCTTTGTGGAAGCTCGATTTGTATTTTACCTTGCGCGATAAAAGTTGAAACACTTAGCACAATGGCTAATAGAACCAGCATAATATCGATAAAAGGAATGATATTAAGCGATTCATTTTTAGGAATCTTGACCATAAGTTGCCTTTGTTTTATACAGGTTGCTTAAAAGAGTAATCTTTCGATACAAAGCATTATAAGCAATCAAAGTTGGAATCGCCACTGCAAGACCTAAAGCTGTCGCTTTTAGCGCAAGGGATAAACCTGTCATAATCTCTTTAGTATCAATGCTGCCACTTAACCCCATATCATAAAAAGTAATCATAATCCCAATCACCGTTCCCAAAAGCCCAACATAAGGTGCATTAGAATAAATAATATAAAGAGTAGTGAGATTCTTAGTAATCGAATCATCAAGAGATTCTTGCGTTTTATAATCACTAAACTTAATTTTAGAGAAAAATATCACTCGCTCTATCGTAAGCCACAAAGCTATAAAGCCCATAATTCCAAGGATTCCAAAGATAATATAATCAATTGTTTCTTTGAGGATTTCCATTGTTTTCCTTTGATATTGAAAATAATTATCAAAATTGTATCATAAACAAATTAATCTTTTTTTAAATGCAAAAATGATTCACTCTGGATTTTCCTAAGAGCAAAATATCGCCATAAATTTTATTCAGCCAAAAGCAGTAAAAAATGTAATTATTTATTAAATTGTAGAGTTATTTTAAAATCTAGCAAAAAGCTATATTTGATCTAGCTACACAAACCCCAAAGGCTTCTTAGCCTTTGGGGTTTGTTAGAATTAATTAAAAGTAGAATCCTGTGCTTATATAAAGTCTATCTCTTCTTTTTCCATCTGCTACATATTTATTCACAGCTTTAGCTAAATCCATTTTAATATAAAAGTAATTAGCCATAAGATAAAGCAGTTCTAATCCTGCTGCATCCATAAAGACATCATTTTTATCTCCCCTTCCTGCCATATTGATTGAATTATTTTGATAGTCTTCATTCCAGCCATAAGCAAATTCATAAAAGGGTGTAAGATAAAAATTAGGGCTTATGAGATTTGTTCGCAATCCAAATGTAGCTAAAATCATACTATCAGCTTCTCCAAATCCATTAGGATAAGCTCTAACCCCATAAGGTCCTCCTAGGGATGTAGTTTCACTAGAATCTAATTGATAATCCCCTAATGTTTTTTGCAAATTAAGATTAATAATTTGCGTTAAACTATCATTAAAATAATAGGAGTTATTTAAAGTGGCATTAAACTTCCAAAAATCTCCCATAGCAGGGCTTGATTCTAAAAGTGAGCTTCTAGGCTTCACTTCTCCATAAGTTATTCTTGCATTGTAGCTTAGAATATTATTGGGAATTAAACCAAAGGTTCCTTCAGTCCCTAAATAAAAAGCATCACTTTCCTTATTAAAATTAATTCCAAAGCTTCCATAAATATCTTCAAGCTTTCTATAAACATAACCTCCAGTAAGGTATAGGGAATTAGTGGTGTTAATAAAAAGCGGATAGGCTAAATCCACTCCTAAATCTAAAGAATTTCCATAGGCATCTAAATCCTTATATTCTCCCCCTAATTCATAATTGCTTCTAAGCACTCTAGGAGAGATTTTAAGATTCCCTAAAAAGGTATTATAGGTTACTCCATAACTCTTTTGCATTTCATCAGAAAGTTGCGCAAAGTAATTAAGAGAATCCCCATATCCTAAGAGATTATTTAAAGCACCACTCACACCAGCTCTATAGACACCAGAACCTTTGCTTCCATAATTGTCAAAGAAAAGCATCGCATTGGCTTTTTTAGAATCTTCTATTGTAATAATCACATCTGTAGTTTCATACTCATTCCCAGCAGTCAAACTTCCACTTGCTTTAATTCCTGACATTTCATTGATTTTATAAATCACATCTTCTAATTCTTTAGTTCTTAAAATCTTTCCTTGTAGTGATTCTTTTAGCTTAGAGCTAATAGCACTCTCTTTTAGATGCTTAGAATAATTTTTAACTTGATATTCTCCTAGTTTGCCTAGCATAATATTAACTTGGATTGAATCTGTGATTTCTTGTTGAGGGATATAGGCAGTTGCTGAGGGGTAACCATGGTATTGAAAATAATAAGAAACGATATTAGCAATTTCTTGTAAGATTTCCACGCTTAAATCCGATCTTTTTAGGGCAACAATAGATTCACTAAGCCATACTTCATTAATTCCAATATCTTCTAAAGTGAGTGTTTTTCCATCTTCTTTGGTATCCACAAAGAATTTATATTTAAAGCGAAACTCTTCATCACTTGACACCACTAATCCCTCTTTATCTAAGACTTCTTTAGAATCTTTTTGCAAAGAATCTTGTTTATTCTTTCTAATATCTAAAGGGGATTGTTTATTTTTTAGAGTATTTTGAATGTTTTTGTTTTGAGGGATATTTTTATAAGGAGAAATTTCCATCATTTGCTCTAAAGCTTCTGTGTTTTCTTTGTTTTGTTGCGAGAGCGCTCCTGTTAAAAGACAAGAGGCTAGAATGATGCTTTTTAAAAAAGGTTTTTCCATAAGTTTCCTTTGTTTTATGTTTTTATTTTGCTTTAGGCAATTGGGCAATATAAGCACTCACTGCTTCAATATCAGAAGGGGTAAATTTCCAATTTTTCATATTAGCATACATAATCATTTTAGCTCCTCCATTATCTGCCATCCCTGCGGCATAGCCTTCAAGTTGCTCTATAAGATAGGCTTTATCTAAACCTCCAATTTTGATATTGCCCTTGCTTCCTGGAGCCACTCTCTCTCCATTGACACCATGACAAGCAATACATTTTTTATAAAGTGCTTCTCCCTTTTGAATTAGGGCATCATTAGCCATACATACTCCCACACATAATCCTAAACCTACTAATATTTTTTTCATTTTTTATCCTTTCATTTAAAATTTTATTTGTGTTGTTGATTTTTAATCACTTTAGATTTCTCCATAAATCACTCTTCCTTCATTGCCTAAAGATAAAGTTAGAGGGATAACCCTTAGGCTTTCTTGTTTGAGTTGAGGAATCTTTTTGTAATCAAGTGTTTTTGGATTTTTAGAAATCCTCTCTAAGAGTTGATTTAATTGAGCTTCATTCATAGTATTACCATTAATATCACTAAAACCATTTTGGCTTGAAATTAATGCAACTTTACTTCCTTTTTTAGGAGCTTTCTCTCCCTTTTTTAAAAGTAGAGTAATTTGGGATTCGCTAGAGAGATTAATAGGTGTCTCTAAACTTTCAACAAGCGGTTTATCTTGATTATTAGAATGATAAATTAAACTATAATGTTCAAAGTTATTAACTACTCTAGCCCTTAAGGGTTGCTCTAAAATTAAATGGTTATCCTCTGTAAGTTGCGCTAAAGAAGGTGCAGGCAGCGTGATAATATCCGCTTTATTATTTGTATAGCTTGGAACCCTAATCACACTTCCACTTAGTGCATTTAAAAGCGTTTGCTTATGGATAGAAACATCTCCACCAATATAGAGCGTATTGTCATAAGAGAGTGCTAGATTACTATTGGCATCAGGAATTGCACTTGCTGCAATATAGATAAAATCCTTTTCTTTATCATAAGCTCCAATTTCTAAATCTTGAATACTTAAGAGATTATGATATGCACTCTTACCCACTCCACCTATTAAAATCAATCCTGAACCCATAGCAATTTTATCTGTGTTAAAGCCTACATTATTAAAAATCATTTGATTATTTTTAGATTCTTCCTCCCCACGAATACCATAAACATTAAGCATAGAAGTTGCCCAATAATTACTTGCCTTAAAGAGATTATTTACTGCAAGATTGACTGCTCTAATATACACGCTACTTTCTTTATCAGCTCCCTCTCCAGAGGATTGTGCTTCTACATTGTGATAAAAGATTTGATTATTTTCTACACTCATAGCCTCTACCCCAGAGCGGATATCCTTTCTCCCAAAGACATTATTTAAGCTAATCTTATTGTGCTTGGCATACTCTGGATAATGAATAGAACCTTCAAAGTTTTCTTGTGTGGTTGCATAAACAAATAAGGGCAAGGAAACTTGAGAATCTTTAAAATCAATCACATTAGAATTTGCCTCTCCTGCTAGAGTTCTTCCAGCAATAATATTTACTCTATCATTAGGATTTTTTGTGCCATCAATAATAGTTAGATTATTTCTAATTTTAATAGTATTGTGACTTGCACCCTCACTTGCAAAAGCTCCATAAAATCCAAAGGCATTTTGTCTGAAATAAGAATTACTCACTTGCAAAGGAGATTTTAAAGCAACATCTAAAACATTGGCATTTGCCTTTCCATTTAGTGTATATCCTGCAAAAAATTCATATATTCCTTGCACTTTTACATTCTTATCCATTCTTCCAATAGAGGGGACATTTTTTAGGGCAATATAATTTTCATTAGCATTCCCGCGAGTTGTTTTCCCACCAAAGAATTCTCCTAAAAAGATAGCATCATAAAAAAGAGGAGGGTTTCCATCTACTCTTAAGCCCAAAAGGAATTCATCAATGACTAAGGTATTTTTAATGGCATGGTGTGCCTTTTTGCCATCTCCATCAATAAAGGCTCCGGTAATATGGGCAGAAGCAAAGGAAGAATACAAGCCACTTGGAGCATGAATCATTAATTCTACCCCATTGAGATTAAGCTTGTTTTCTCTTACATTTCCATTATAAGCCAATCCCCCAACAAGATGAGTGATTCTCTCATCAAAGACAAATTTTCCCATTTCATTTTTATAAAAAGGTGCGGTGTGAATATCAACCCTAGAACCACTTTTAGCAGACAAAGAATTCCCTATAGCATCTCCTAAAATAGCAATCCCTCCTACAACATAGGGAGCACCATTTAATTTTAGGCTATAGGTGTTTTCTACTCCCATATTAATATAACTTCCTTTTTGAAGCTCTAGGGCATTATTTTTTGCATTTCCCTCCTTAGCAACCCCTGCTGCTATAATATAATTAATCTTGCTTTCTATTTCTTTCTTAGGTGGATTTTTAGTTTTTATATGCGTTGGTTTTAGAAAAACAACCGAACTTAATTCTGCTTCTTTAATGAGCAATTTATTGTTAATACAATCGCCTTTTAGAGAATTCCCTGCTACTAAAAAAGGAAGAATTTGTATGGGATACAAATTTTTGTTTTGGGAATTAGCAGTGTGTGTTCCTTGCACTTCTAAGATTTCTTGCAAAGATTGATTGGGGGTTAAAATATTAAGTTTAGATTCTTGCAAAGATTGATTAGGATTTTTAGGATTAAAAACCTCTAGGGTGATTCCACTAACTAATCCTGCTTTTGAGACACCATAATAGTTAGTTCCATTGATTTCTTTAAAAGTTTGACTTTTAGAATCCCAAACCTCTTGGTTAGAAAACTGATGACTTGGAGTTTTAAAGGTTTGGTTATTGACTTTATCTGCCTGCGTGGCTGCCAATAAAGTCTGACTTAATGCTAAACTTACACCAAGGAAGCTTAACATTATTTTATTGCTTAAAAAGCACTGCTGCATAATTTTCTCCTTAAGGAATCTATGAAATTAAATTAGATTTTTGAAATTCTTTTATGTTAATACAACATTAAAAAGAGAATTAAACTTATTACAAAGGATAATGATAAAGAAAGGGATTCTTTATCATCCTTTTAAGCAGTTTTACTAAAATGCCGCCACACAAGGGCTATTAGTTTTTGCATTATCACTTACAATGCAAGCTCTTCCTAATTCCCTTTCATCTTCTGTAATAACATCTTCTTTTTCTTGTGCTGGGAGAGTGATAACAGAGTTTTTAGAAGAGAGCAATGATTCTCTAGAGAGATTTGTAGGCAAGTTATTATCTACATCCACTTTGTTTGCACCATCTCCAGAGTTTGGTAGATTTCCTGGAACTTCTGGAAGTTGCACATTGAAACCAGAATTAAATTCTCCTAAATCTAAACTATTGGGTTTATCTATACCTCCTAATAGAGGTTTATCATTTTGTGAGGGAATATTAGTATTGGATTTCGGACCTAAAAGGTCTAATGTTCCATTAAAGGTAAATCCACCTGTCATTCCTTCATAGTTAGTCGGTTTCCCTAAGTTTAATGCATCTTTTATGCCAACAAGTTCATCATGTTTAGCTGTGAAATTATAGTTTTTATCTTGAATTACTTCAAATGCTTCATTAAGTGCATTAATTTTATTTACTAAATTTGCATATTCTTCTTTAATAGTGTTGTTTTTATTTTGGTAAGCTTCTGCAGATTCTTTAACGCTATTATGAGCATTTATTAGTGCTTTATATTTTTCTGTTAGTGCTTTATAAGCATTTAGAGTATCCTCATAAGTAACACTTCCATTATTGTAATCCTTTAGCATAGCATCATAATCTGCTAATTGAGCATTAAAGGCTTTGAGATTATCTTGAAAAGCATTATAAGAAGTATCAAAAACATTTTTAAATTCAGAATCATCTGTGTCATAAGAAGCCAAAAGTTTTTTATACTCTTCTAATAAAGCTTCATAAATATTGATTGCTTCTTTGAGTTCTCTCTCACTTAAATCTACTTTATTGTTGTAATCCTCAATGCTTTCTTGAACTTCTTTGAATTCTGCAATGATATTAGGAATCTCTTTTACCTTCTCAATTAAGTATGTGTGTTTGTCCATAGAAATGTTATAGGTATCTTTAGCATCTTTATACCAAGTTTCAAAAAGACTTTTTAATCCATCTGTTTCACCCTTATTAAATTCTGCATAGAATTCTAGAGATTGTTTAATGGATTCTTTTAGGGTTTCATCTTGTGTGTTTTCTAAGAGATAAGAGAGAATTGTTGCATAATCTTTACTAAATGCTCCAAAATTAGTCCAATCATCAAGATTTAACACATATTCTTTATTTAAAATATCATTAATAATAGATTCTAAAATAGATACATCAAAATCACTAGCTTCAAGAGTTACACTAGAGAGATTGTCTCCATTAGAGATTGAAGGGGGTGTGGGAGAGGTTGTGTTATTGCTAACTTTTGGAAGTTTATACTCTTCATTATCAAAAGTAATCTCAGAATCTGCACCACCTATCTTTCCATTAGTTACCATATGGAGATAGGAGTTACCATTTGTTCCTATAACATATTCTAGGTTTTTTAGAGTGCTGCCACTTTGCAGAAGTTTATACTCTTCATTATCAAAAGTAATCTCAGAATCTGCACCACCTATCTTACCATTAGTTACCATATGGAGATAGGAGTTACCATTTGTTCCTGCAACATATTCTAGGTTTTTAGTGCTGCCATTTTGCATATGATTTTGGATTATTTGTAAATCAGTTGTCTTAGCGAGATTAAGGGCTGTTGGGTTGTGGGAGTTTATATTTTCTTGATTTGTATTGCCACCAATAAGATTCATAGCACCATAGAAGTAGATATCAGTTGCAGAAAGTAGATAGCCATTACCTACAAATCCACCTGCATTCCAAGTACCACTAATATTCCCAATATTATTTAAGACAATATTAGAGAAAGTTGTAGTTCTTATAGTATCTACATTTCCTACAAATCCACCTGCATACCTAGTAGCGCTAATATTCTCTATATTATTCAAAACAATGTTAGAGAGAGTGAAATCATAAGACTTTATAAACCCTACAAATCCACCTGCATACCTAGTAGCGCTAATCTTCCTAATATTATTCAAAACAATGTTAGAGAGAAAAGTTTCATTTTGTATTTGCCCTGCAAATCCACCTGCATCCATAGTAGAGCTAATATTCTCTATATTATTCAAAACAATGTTAGAGAGAAAAATTCCATATCCTATACTTCCTGCAAATCCACCTGCATCCATAGTAGCGCTAATCTTCCCAATATTATTTAAGACAATATTAGAGAGAGTTCCACTTGCTATACTTCCTGCAAATCCACCTGCGTAACTATAACCACCAATATTCTCTATATTATTTAAAACAATGTTAGAGAGAGTTGCAGTTCTTGTAATACTTCCTGCAAATCCACCTGCATCCGCCCCAGTAGCGCTAATATTCCTAATATTATTTAAGACAATATTAGAGAGAGTTCCACTTACTATTTCTCCTGCAAATCCACCTGCATCCGCCCCAGTAGCGCTAATATTCCTAATATTATTTAAAACAATGTTAGAGAGAGTTCCATTATTTATCTGCCCTGCAAATCCACCTGTGTCATTACCACTAATATTCCCAATATTATTTAAAGCAATGTTAGAAAAAGTTCCGTTATCTATCCGCCCTGCAAATCCACCTGCACCACGATCACCACTAATATTCCCAATATTATTCAAAACAATGTTAGAAAAAGTTCCATTATGTATTTGCCCTGCAAATCCACTTACAACACTACCATCAATATTCTTTATATTATTTAAAGCAATGTTAGAAAAAGTTCCGTTATCTATCCGCCCTGCAAATCCACTTACAGCAAGAGCACCACCAATATCCCCTATATTATTCAAAACAATGTTAGAAAATTCTCCATTATTCATTTGCCCTGCAAATCCACCTGCAAAATCACCAACAATATTCTCTATATTATTCAAAACAATATTGTTTAAAACAATGTTAGAAGTTCCATTTCCTATAACTCCTGCAAATCCACCTGCATTTCTACCAGCAGCACCAATATTCTTTATATTATTTAAAACAATGTTAGAGAGAGTTGTAGTTCCTATAATACCTCCTGCAAATCCACCTGCATTACCCAGAAAATCACCAACAATATCCCCTATATTATTCAAAACAATGTTAGAAAAAGTTCCATTAAGTATCCGCGCTGCAAATCCACCAATTATCAAAGCACTACCCTGAAAATTTAATCCATCAATGGTTAGATCTTGCACACTTCCACCATTAATGCAGTCAAACAATCCAGCAAAATTTTTTCCATCTGCATTAATTAATAGATTAGAGAGAGTGTGTCCATTACCATAGAAATTACCTGAAAAAGGGTTAGAAATATCATTCCCCACAGGTTCAATTGCTCCTGCATCTTTAAAATCAATATCCTTAATGAGTTTAAAGGTATCTATGTTGTTTGCATTTCCCCCATTAATAATATCTGTAAAACTACTCCAATCTTCAGTGTCTTTAATAGAAGCGTATATGGTAGTAGTGACATTACCATTTTGATTAATTCCTAATTTAATATCAGTCCAACTTGTTGCAGATTGTCCTACTTCAATTTTTGCGTTATTCCCTTTTGCAGTAACATTTATAGAATCAATTGTGCCAATGGTATTTCCATTTGCATGTAAATCAGTATGATTAGCCGTTATTTCTAATTTTGCGTTAGTTAAACTATCTTTTTTATTAAAACTTCCAAAAGCGACTTGCTTTTTACCCTTTTCATCAACATAGTTTCCAACATTCGTTACCCTATTCCCCACAAGAACAATTTCATTAGCACTAATAGTTCCCATATTAACTATATCACCCTTATTAGCACTAAAAACAGGGGAGAAAGAACCTTTAGTTGAAAATTTATTAATTGCAGTCATATCCATAGGTGAAGTAGAAACGCCAAATTTATTAGCATTGATACTTGCATCTTTGCCTATTAATACCCCACTAGGATTGACTAGATAAATATTATTAGTTCCACCATTTAATTTTCCTAGAATCTGTGAAGCTTTATTAGTATAATCTAAGTTTAAATAATTTTTTTGATTTGTAGTGAAATTAACACTTGCTTCTTTACCAATATTAAATCCACCACCCCAAGCAATGACATTGTTTTTATTATTACCTGCAATATCCATTTTGTTACCATTTGTAGCAATACTTCCTGTCCCATTTACAAACTTACCCCCACTTGGCAATTGATTATTGCTTATTGTAGGTAAATTTGCAGCAGATAGACTAGGTGATAGTGCTAAACTTGCAACAATAGAAATATTTACAAGGGATTTAGAGGATTTTACAAAATACCCCCTAAAGCAAGATGAAGAATTTAAGAAAAACTTTTTTGCATTTAAAGGGTTATTGCCCCCCCCCCCGCATAATAAGCGAATTAGAACTTTTTGACATAATTTCTCCTTTTTGTAAAAGTTACCTAGATATTCTATAATTTATTTAATTAAATTATTTTAAATTTCTCTTTCACATTCAAATAGCCAAATTAACAAATTTTTAATTTACAATAAGAAAAATTTAAATATCAATAACCCCAAGCAACATAAGCTTTATTCTCTAGTAGTTATCGCAGATTCTACTTTGGCTTTAGCCTCTTTGTTCCGTAAGATAATCTCCAAAACACCCATTTTATAAGTAATAGAAGCGATTAAGGCTAAATTTTCTTCGTGTTCTTGTGTATTGGTATAGCCTCTTAGGCGAGTTTGTGAAAAAAGCTGAAATTGTAAGGAATCTTCCAAATATGGGTAATTTGCTTACAAATTATAACTCATTAATATATTGTTGCTTGTAGTTGTATTTGAGATTAATGCCTGTTGAAATTTCACCAATCTTAATGGCATCTTCTAAATAATAATCCAAACGCAAAAGTAATATTTCTAATTCTTTGCGAAATTTCATTTTTGTAGATTTATTATGAAAAATTTCATTTCTTGCCTGTCTAATTTGACTAAGTTTAGTTAGCAAATGTTCTTTTGTGCCATAACATGGCAATTCTTCCCCTTTATAAATTTTTTTATCTTTAAAAATAGGTGCAAAAATATCCCAATGAGAGCTAATAATATCTTCCAAATCTCTAAGATAAAAACAATCAAAAATCTCCCAAGAATTTTTAGCTTTTTTATTTTTTAGATGTTTTTTTCTTATTTGAAGAAGCTTGGTAACGATTTTTGGGCTACTAGAGTTTGAAGTTTGGTCTATAAACCACGAATCGCCATCATCTTTATTGTAAAAATTTGCAATTTTAACACACAATGTGCTACGCAGTGCATTTTCAAAACAATGCAAGAGCAAAAAATTAGCTTGATGTGTTTTGATTCTTTTTCTATATAATTGCATGATAAATTCATATAAGTCATCTTTTTTATATTTTATTAGAGCTTTTTCTGCCTCCCTGCAAGCACCCCATAAATAAGCAAAATGCAATACACTTAGCGCTTTTTTCATACGAACTTCAAAGTTTTTATTTAATAAATTTGGAAAATCACAAAACAAAGCCTTAATCTTTTCATATTCAAGATTCTGCAAAGAAAAACCCATTTTTACACCTTTATTTAATTTTCTCTAATGTTTTGTCTGCTATAATTCCGCCAGTTTAGAGGGCTAACCTGCCGATAGTTGTGGGGTACTCCTAGTGAGAGGCTGCTCTAAATTCCCTTATTATAATTCTTGTCGCTTATTTTATCTAAAAGTTTAGTTTTATTTCTGCACACCACACAAAAGTTTTAATTCATTAATCTTTAACTTCAACAAACCAAGCATTTTACAATCCTATGGATTTAAAAATCCATAGAATATTTTATAATTCCGTTTTAAGCACCGCGCCATTTGCAGCATTGCTAACAAGCAAGGAGTAGCGTTTGAGCCATTTGCTTGTGATATTTTTGTTAGCCATAATTGCCTTTGCGACACCTTGTTCTTGCCATTTTGCCTTTCTAGATTCTAATTCTTTAGAATCCACAAGCAAATTTAGCTCTCCCCTTGCAACAGAAATTTCTATTTCATCGCCATCTTCAATAAGCGCGATAAGCCCCCCTTCAGCCGCTTCAGGACTCACATGCCCGATACATGCACCACGCGTCGCTCCGCTAAATCGCCCATCAGTGATAAGTGCCACGCATTCGCCTAGTCCCATTCCCATAATAAGACTTGTGGGACTTAGCATTTCTTGCATTCCCGGACCCCCTTTTGGACCCTCATAGCGGATAACAACTACATTTCCTGCCTTGACTTTGCCACCTGCTATGCCTTTAATCGCTTCAGCTTGGGAATTAAAACAAATCGCTTTACCCTTAAATTCTTTCATAGATTCTGCCACGGCTGCCACTTTAAGCACGGCGCCTTGCTCTGCGAGATTTCCAAAGAGGATTTTCAAGCCTCCCACTTGTGAGTAGGCATTTTCGTTAGTGTGGATAATGTGGGTATCAGTGATTTCTTTGCCCTTAATTCTTTCGCCTAAAGTCTCTCCTGTAATCGTTAGAGCATCTAAAAATAAAGTTTGTGTATCTCGTTTGGCTACTTCATTCATCACCGCACTTACGCCACCTGCACGATTAATATCTTCCATATGCACACTGCTAAGTGCTGGAGCGATTTTAGCGATATGGGCGACTTTACTAGCGATATTATTTATATCACTTAGATTAAAATCCACTTCCGCTTCCTTAGCGATTGCTAACATGTGTAGCACCGTATTTGTGCTCCCACCCATTGCCATATCCACGACAAAGGCATTATGCACCGCCTTGTGATTTAAGATATTGCGGAATCTAAACTGCTCACTCTTTTGAGAATCTAGGGCAATTTCCACTATGCGTCTTGCAGCCTTTCGCAACAATTCCTCGCGTTCTTTTGTAAGTGCTGGGATTGTTCCATTACCCATCAAGGCTACCCCCATAGCCTCACAAAGCGTATTCATAGAATTTGCCGTAAACATACCGCTACAACTTCCGCCACCAGGACAGGCGTTGCATTCTATTTCGTGCAATCGTTTTGCATCTATCTTGCCACTCTCATATGCTCCAACTGCTTCAAAAGCGGAATTTAGATCTAGCACGCTTCCATCGCTTAGCTTCCCTGCCATCATCGGTCCGCCACTTACAAAAATCGTTGGCACATTGACACGCAATGCCCCCATAAGCATACCAGGCACGATCTTATCGCAATTTGGAATGCAAATCATCGCATCTAGGCTATGCGCATTCATCACCGTTTCAATACAATCAGCGATTAACTCACGACTAGGGAGAGAATATAGCATACCATTATGCCCCATAGCAATACCATCATCCACACCAATAGTATTAAACTCAAATGGCACGCCCCCAGCCTTGCGGATTTCCTCCTTGATAATCTCTGCGTATTTGTTTAAGAAAAAATGTCCGGGGATAATGTCTATATAGCTATTTGCCACACCAATAAAGGGCTTATTAAAATCCTCATCTTTAAGCCCTGTGGCACGCAACAAACTCCTATGTGGTGCCCTTTGATAGCCTTGTTTGATAATATCACTTCGCATCGCATTCTCCTTTAATTGTTGATTAATATACTAGAATCTTTAGGTGAATAATAAACATCTAACCGAAAAGAAAAAACAAGCATCTCATTTTCTTTTTCAATATGGAGGGGAAAATTAAATCGCACAATTGCATTAAAACTTTGCACCAAATCTAATGCACTCTTTAATTTCTCTATTCCTTTTAATTTTCCACTTACAACATAGCGTTGTTTTAAATACTCACCCTCTCTTATTGGCTCACCATCTTGCACAACTCCAGAAGTATCAAAGATAATTTTTAACTTCTCTTCAATCTCTTGTTGTGTAATAGGAGTCTCAAAGGCTCTTATAATTTCAATATTTTGTTTTTGATAATCTAACAATTCTTGTTTTTGAGAATTATGTTGATTTTGAATTTGATTTAAAGCAAAGATTTCTTTTCTATAATTAGTATTTGTTGTCTTAAAGACTTCTAGCTGTGGCTTGATAATGGCTATAAAAATAAGCGCCACCAAGAAAAAATAAAACACAAAAAAGAAAGTATTTCTTACCCAATCAATCTGCGCAAAAAAAGCTTTCATTGTGCTTGCTCCTCTTTATTTAACTTACTCACAGAGACAAAATTATACCAACCATTAGGCAATAAATAAAAATCCGCCCTGCTTTGATGAAAGATGGAGCGCAAAGGAACTTCAAGCAAAAAAGTGTAAATTTGTTTTGAGGGAGTTGCGCCATACAAAACAAGTTGGTATTGTTCCATTTGAACCTTATTTAGAGTGATTTGCTCTGGAATCAAATCAAACAAATTCTCCACACTCTCTTTTAGCATTGCGTTTTGATTGGTGATAAATTTTCCAAACTGCACCCTTTGTGCTTCTTGGTCTCTAATTTCTTGAAATTTTTTGATTTCATCTAAAGCTGTTTGCTGTGCTTGTAATGCTTCTGTTGTTTTTATTTCCATAAAATACCCTTGAATCTTCAAGGTAACTACAAAACCAACAAAGATAAAAAGCGTCAAAAAAATATAACCCCACCAAATGCGCGAAACTTTTTTTAGCAATGTTTTTTTATTGGGTGAAACAAAACTATAATTCATTACACTTCCCCCCTTGCTTCAAAAAATCGATAAGTTTCAAAGCCCAATTCAACTAGTATTTCTGCAATATTGCAAGGCATGATTTTCATCTCTAACATTGTAAAGTTTTGAATTTGTTTGAGTGTCTCTTCTGAAATATTATTAGGATTAAAAAGCACGATTTCACTAATGAATTCGCTCTTATAAATATCATTACTATAAAATTCACTCATCGCAGATTGGATAAATTTAGTCGCCATATTTACCCTTGCAAAATCATCTAAATCATCATTGCCTTGCTCTAAGTTTTCAGTCTTTTCTTCATCTTCTTGTTTATCTTCGCTCCTTAAAATTTCAATAAGCTCATCATCCCCTTTTTCATTCTCTAAACCTACATCCCCAATCTCACTAAGCTCTTGTTGAATATCTTTTGTAATATCCATCTCTTCTCTGCCATCTTGTGTAAATGAATTTTTTACAACCTTTAACTCTGAATCAATCTCGCTCTCTAAGGCATAATAACCGCCAAATAAGACTCCGCTATTTGATTTTGTAACAATCATAGTCATATTAGAACGCTGAAATAAAATATAAAGTTTGCAATGATCTTCTTGAAAAGTGTCTTTAGCCAAATGATAAAGCACCAAAAAAGGTGAGATAATAAAATCCACCCCCAATTTCGAAAATCTTTTTTTTGTTTCAGCAATACCTTCTTTAGAAATATACACTGACCAGCCATCATTAAAGCTTTTTTTTGCAACCTCATCAACATTGATTCCATATTGATTAAAATCTTCTTTGCGACTAGTGTTAATTGCGCCTTGAATAATAGAAGAAGGAAGGGTTGTAATATAAGTAAATGGATTTTTCGCATAAATTTTTCTTAAAAACCAAATTGCTTGTGCAGGTAACTCCCCAGGAATAGTCTTGAAATTTTTTGTCTGTGTGCGTATGTGCTTACCACCTCGATAAAACTTCACAACAATATTACAATTTTTGTTGTCAATTTCAATCCCAACAATCGCTGTGGGAAAAAAATGGTGGATGATTTTCGCAAGATTCATTTTTATTTTAACCTTAATGCTTCTTTTATTTTCTATATAGTATGCAATTTTGTCTTAAATAATAGAATTTTCTCATAAAAATTTTACACTTTTAAATTCTAAGAATCCCCAAGATTTTCTATGGATTTAATAGGCTTAGAATCTTCTAGCACCAACATACTCATATGCATTTTATGCCCCATATTCGGATTTTGTAAAAACTTAATACCTTTTTGCACCATCAAACCACCAAAAATTACAATGGCTATTGCAGCTAGATTCATCAAAATTTTTCTAAAATTTGACTTATAAAAAAGCGTGTTAGCTAGTATTCCAAACAAAAATAAAGGAAAAGTCGTCGCAATCCCAAAAACTAGCATCACAAGCATAGCATTTATAACATTAGCACTCCCAGCTGCACTAAACAAAAACGCATACACAAACCCACAGGGCAAAAGTCCATTTAATAACCCTAGCAAATAAATGCTTTGTGGCGTTCTTAGATTTAAAGCTGTTTGAAAGCTTTTTTGATACCATTTGGAATTTTGCAAAGAATGTTCTAATTTTGTCAAAAATCGTATTTTACCAAAAAGAGACAATCCTGCTAGAATCATAGCAACCCCCGCAATTAGAAACAAGATTCCACGCAAGGTAGCATTAAAACTAAACATACTCCCTAAAACTCCTACAATCGCCCCTAAAATCACATAAATAGTTACACGCCCTAAACTATACAAAATATGATAAAGCGCCAAAGTCCCTTTACTAGTTATCCCATTATTAGTTAATTTTCCACTATAAGCCAAAACAATGCCACCACACATTCCAATACAATGACCAAAACTACCAAGTAAAGCTACTACAAAAAGACCAAACAAACCTGCATATTCCATAAATATCCTTACTCAATTAAAGAAGCTTTAAACTTTCTCCCACACACAACCCTCAAAAGTATCCATAATCTCAATCCCCATTTTGCGTAATTCCTCTCGAATCTTATCGGCTTCTGCAAAATCCTTTTGTTTTTTTGCTTCACTCCTCTTTGCTATTAAAGATTCAATCTCATTTTTCTGCTCTTCACTCACTCCAAGCTGAAAATACGCAAAAGGATTCTTGCCACCAACTCCCAAAAGTCGCTCTATTATCGCTAAATTCCCAGCAATCATTGGTGCCTTATCTTTTTGCTTTTTATCCAAAAGCTCATTTGCCTTTGCTACAAATTCATCCACCACGCTCAAAGCTCTTGAAACATTTAAATCATCATTTAAAGCTTCCAAAAACGATTCTCTAAACTCACAACATTCCCCTTCATCAACTTTTTGGATTGGATAAATACGCTTTTTTAAACGATAAATTCTATCTAAGCGCTTCTTAGCTGTTAGTAAATCTTCTTCTGCAAAGTTTAATCCAGCACGATAATGTGTCCCTAAAAGATAGAATCGCAAAATTTCACCATCATAATTTTTTAATGCATCTTTGATAAAAAAGCTATTCCCCAAAGATTTTGCCATTTTTTCACCATTAATAGTCACAAATCCATTATGAATCCAATACTTTGCGATAGCTTGATTATCCGCACAACGCGTTTGAGAAGCTTCATTTTCGTGGTGTGGGAAGAGCAAATCTGCTCCACCCCCATGAATATCAATAGCATATTCCCCGCTATAAGCGAGGTGTTTTTTAATCATAGCTGAACATTCAATATGCCACCCTGGACGCCCTTTGCCAAAGGGAGAATCATAGCCAATATCACCAACTCCCTTATAACTTTTCCACAAAGCAAAATCTCTTGCATCTCTTTTTTGTTCGCTATTTTGAATTCTGCTTTGTGTTTCAAGTTCAGCAATTCTCCCACTTAAAGAGCCATATTGCAAATCTTTCTCCACTGAGAGATAAATATCTCCATTAGGTGTTTGATAAGCGAAACCTTTTTCTAGTAATTCCTCAATCATCGCACAAATGCTCTCTAAACTCTCTGTAGCTTTTGGCTCAATATCAGCTCTCTCCACTCCTAAAGCCGCCATTTCATCAAGATATTTTTGCGTATAAGTTTGTGTAATCTCCGTAACACTTAAGCCACTTTGTAAAGATTTATTGATAATCTTATCATCAATATCGGTGAAATTTTTTGCAAAAAGCACTTCATAGCCATTCTCTCTTAAGATTCGGCGCAACAAATCAAAAACAATCGCACTCCTTGCGTGTCCCAAATGCGAATCATCATACACCGTTGGACCACAGACATAAAGCCTTACTTTTGGGGGATTAATGGGGGAAAAATCCACCTTTTCTTTCTTGATGCTATCATAAATTTTAAGCTGCATTCGCTACTCTCTCATTTGGAATGTAATTTTGGATTAAAACTCATAAGTATAGCAAATTTACTCTATAATTGTTGTAAATCAACAATCCTTAAAGCGTTTTCATAATCTTAAAAATAAATTTTGTAGTGTGAAAATAAAAAGCAATAAAAAAATCCTAGCTAGAATTTTTTATTAAAAAGAAATTCTAGTATATAAAGAATATTTTCTGACATTCCTTTTTTGTCTATCAAATAAATTCAAGCAAACTCCAATAATCCTTAGTAAAATTTACAAAATATGTCAAAATTTTAAGAAAATTAAATGTATAATTAACTTCGTTATTTTTGCAAATATTTTACACTTAAGGTCATTGATCCAATGAAGCATTTAAAGATTAAACTTTTTATTTTTACTTTATTTTTTAGCCTTACTGCATTTGCCTTACCCTTTGGAAACAAACTTATTGTTCCCATCATTGAGCTTGATTCTGAACATTTTGCTTATGTCCCTGCATTTGATTTGAAAGTCGGTGAGAGCGGAGAAATTATTCGTTGGTTTGATAAGGATCACTCTGGAATCATAGCAATGGCTGCAGTCGTAGAAATAAAAGACAATAGAGCAAAAATAGCCTTTGAACCTTTTGTAGCACTAGAACAAAAAGCTTTTCCTACTCCACTTTTAAAACCACAAAAAAACGATGAAGTTATTTTTCGTAGCTTCAATGATCGCGCCTTTTTAATCGCGCCCACTCAAGATATTTATGAAAAAGTCAAAAATGCTTATCCTGAGATCACTTGGCTCCATCCTGATTTATTTGCTGCTTATTTAATGGATGTTGGACACACCGCACCTGTGAAGGCAGATTTTAGAAAAGTATGTTCCCAATACGCTACTGGGGTTGTTTATATTGTTAATCTCAATGAAGGACAAGCCCTAGATTGCCAAACCTTTAGTCTTATAAAAAAGGATTATATCACTGGAAGAGCCCCTATTAAAGAGAGAATGTTGCCCTTTTTCTCTCGTATTGGAACCACCAATCAAGAATGGTTTTCTTATTTGATTAACGACAAAAGAACACAAGATTACTATATCTATTTTGATGCTTTAATCAAGGGGGAAATCAAAGATAGCGATGCGACTTTCTTTGGTAGAGTTACGAACTATTTCAGCCAAAATCTTAAAGATATTTTTTAAGGAATCCACAAAATGACAGAGCAAAACATTCTTGACTTACAAAAAATTGTTGGAAATGAAGATTGCTATAGCGACAAGGCACATTTGACCGCTTACTGCTATGATGCTACCAAAGACCGCAAATATCCTGAATGTGTCGTATTTCCACACAATGAAGAAGAAGTAAGTAAGGTATTAAAATATTGTAACACACATAAAATACCAATCGTTCCACGCGGTGCTGGAAGTGGATTTACAGGAGGCGCTTTAGCCATAGAGGGCGGAGTGGTATTGGCTTTAGAGAAGCATATGAACAAGATTCTAGAAATTGATATGGAAAATATGGTGGCTAGAGTTCAACCGGGCGTTGTGAATATGCAACTCCAAAAGGCTGTAGAAGCTGTCGGATTGTTTTATCCACCCGATCCTGCAAGTGAGCATTACTCTACACTAGGTGGCAATGTTAGCGAAAATGCTGGGGGAATGCGTGCAGCCAAATATGGAATCACCAAAGATTTTGTGATGGCTTTACGCGCTGTTTTGCCTAATGGTGATATTATTTGTGCAGGCAAAAAAACCATCAAAGATGTAGCAGGTTATAATATCGCAGGAATCCTAATTGCTAGTGAGGGGACTTTAGCAGTCATCACTGAAATCACCCTAAAGTTACTTAGCAAACCCAAACACAAGCAAAGTGCTATGGGTATTTTTCCAAGTATTCAAGCCGCAATGAATGCTGTTTATAAAACAATGGCAAGTGGAATCACGCCTGTAGCAATGGAATTTTTGGACAATCTTAGTATTAAAGCCGTAGAAGAAAAATTTCACAAAGGTTTACCTACTGATGCAGGAGCAATTCTTATCACAGAAGTAGATGGAAATTTACCCGAAGAGATTGCATATCAAATTACCAAAATTGAAGAAAAATTCTATGAAAATGGTGCAACCCAATTCATAAAAGCAACCAATGAGCAAGAAGCAGCTGATTTATGGTTTGCAAGAAAAAATGCGAGTCCAAGCATTACAATTTATGGCAGCAAAAAACTCAACGAAGACATTACCGTGCCACGCTCCAAACTCCCAGAATTATTAGAGAAGATTCAACAAGTCTCTCAAAAATATGGCGTTGTAATCCCTTGCTTTGGGCATACAGGTGATGGAAATGTGCATACAAATGTTATGGTAGATGGCTCCAACCCAGAAGAATTAAAAAAAGGACACAAAGCCATTGAAGAGATTTTTAAAATCACCATTGATCTTGGTGGCACACTAAGTGGAGAACACGGCATTGGCATTTCCAAAGCTCCTTTTATGAATCTTGCATTCACTCAAGAGGAAATGAATCTCTTTAGATCAATCAAAAAAGCCTTTGATCCAAATAATATTTTAAATCCAGGTAAAATGGCATTATGAAAGAAAATTTCATTTTATCACAAAACAAAAATTTAATAACTAAAGGTATCCTATGATTTATGATGTGCAAAAAATACGCGAGATTCTACCCCACCGCTATCCTTTATTGCTTGTAGATAGAATCACAGCAATCACCCCTAATCAAACCATTGAAGCTTACAAAAATATTACTATAAATGAAGAAGTTTTTAATGGACATTTTCCTGTGCAACCTATTTATCCGGGTGTTTATATTATTGAAGGAATGGCGCAAGCAGGTGGAGTGTTAGCCTTTGTGAGTATGTTTGGAGAAGAATCAAGCAATAATGGCGATAAAATCGTGTATTTTATGAGTATCGATAAAGCCAAATTTAGAAATCCTGTTATCCCAGGTGATAGACTAACTTATAAGCTTGAAGTAATCAAGCAAAAAGGTGGCATTTGGGTCTTGCAGGGCTATGCTTATGTAGAAGAAAAATTAGTAGCAGAAGCTGAATTAAAAGCAATGATTGTCGATAAAAACAAAGAAGGGGCAAACAAGTGAGTATCGCAAAAACTGCTAAAATAGCCCCAAGTGCAATCATAGAAGAAGGGGCAGTGATTGGAGAAAATGTTGAAATTGGGCATTATTGCATCATTGGCAAGGATGTTAAAATCGGAGATAATTCAAAGCTATACAATCATGTAACAATCTTAGGCAACACGACTTTAGGTAAAGGCAATACAATTTTTCCTAATGCAACCCTAGGCACAGAGCCCCAAGATCTCAAATATCACGGCGAACCTAATGAGCTTATTTTTGGTGACAACAACAAGATTCGCGAATTCACAATGATTAACCCAGGAACTGAAGGTGGTGGAAGCAAAACCATTATTGGAAGCAATAATTTATTAATGGCATATGTGCATGTTGCACACGATTGCATTATTGGAGACCACTGCATTTTGGCTAATGGAGCCACACTAGGTGGGCATATTGTTATGGGAAATCACATTAATATTGGTGGATTAACACCCATACATCAATTTGTTAAAATTGGAGATTATGCGATGATTGCTGGTGCAAGCGCACTTTCTCAAGACATTCCTCCCTTTTGTATGGCAGAGGGGAATCGTGCAGTAGTTAGGGGACTTAATCTCCACCGCCTAAGAAAAAACTTTGAACATCATCAAGTAGATAAGATTCATTCTACTTATAAGCGCCTATTTTTTAGCAACCAACCCATCAAAGAAATCGCCCAAGAAATCTTAGATGAGAATCCAAAGGATGAAAATGTCATAAAAATGTGCCATTTCGTTCTTAATTCTACAAGAGGAATCCCATTTATAAGGAAAAGCCTATGAACGAAAGAATCTGTGATTTTTGCAAATCAAAAGAATCTCACAAAAATCCTTTAATCACTGGAAATAATGTCTGCATTTGCAAAAATTGCATCATTGCTTCTTATAATCTACTTTTTGGCACAGAAAATCATTTAGAGGAAACCAAAACCGATCAAGAAATGGATTTAAAGGTCATACCACCCAAAGAACTAAAAGCGATTCTTGATGATTATGTAATCGGACAGGAAAAAGCTAAAAAAGTCTTTAGTGTTGCAGTGTATAACCATTATAAAAGAATTTTACAAAAACCAAAAGAAGGCGAAACAGAAATCTCCAAATCCAACATATTACTTATTGGACCCACAGGAAGTGGAAAAACACTGATGGCACAAACACTAGCTAGAGCGCTTAATATCCCTATTGCAATCTGCGATGCCACAAGCTTAACAGAGGCAGGATATGTGGGAGAAGATGTAGAAAATATCCTAACAAGACTCTTGCAAGAAGCCAATGGTGATATAGAAAGGGCAGAAAAAGGGATTATTTTTATTGATGAAATTGACAAAATTTCAAGACTTTCTGAAAATCGCTCAATCACGCGCGATGTTTCTGGCGAGGGTGTGCAACAAGCACTTTTAAAAATTATCGAAGGAAGTGTTGTTAATATCCCGCCAAAAGGGGGCAGAAAACACCCCAATCAAGATTTTATTCAAATCAATACCAAAGACATTCTTTTTATCTGTGGCGGTGCTTTTGATGGATTAAACGAAATTATTGAAAGGCGCATTGGAGGCAATGTTCTTGGATTTCATCACCAAAAAAATGCTAAAACAGAATCAAAGAATCTACTTGATGAAGTAGAACCAGATGATCTAGTGAGTTTTGGATTGATTCCTGAGCTTATTGGGCGTTTGCATATGATTGCCACTTTAGATGAAATTACTAAAGAAGCGATGATAACTATTCTCCAAAAGCCAAAAAACGCACTCACCAAGCAATATCAAAAACTTTTTGAACTCGATGATGTTATATTAACCTTTAAGCCAGAAGCTCTAGAAGCCATTGCCGAACTTGCAATTCAAAGAAAGACTGGTGCAAGGGGATTGCGCTCAATTATGGAAGAAATTATGCTAGATATTATGTATGAATTGCCCGAACTTAAAGGGTATGAAGTCATCATTACTCAAGAATTGGTGTCCAAAAAAGAAAAACCCATACTTATCAAACAGAAAAAAAACAAAAAAAGTGCTTAATTTACAAAAGAGAGGGAGAAATGTTATTAGATAAAATAATTGGTTGGTTTTCACATGATATTTCAATTGACTTAGGAACTGCAAATACAATTGTAATTGTAAAAGGGCAAGGTGTCATTATCAATGAACCTTCTGTGGTAGCTGTAAGAAATGACAGATATGGCAAAAATAAGATTCTAGCAGTGGGACATGAAGCCAAAGAAATGGTAGGAAAGACTCCAGGTAGCATCTTAGCGGTGCGACCTATGAAAGATGGTGTTATTGCAGATTTTGATATGACCGAAAAGATGATTCGTCATTTTATAGAAAAAGCTCACCGCAGAAAGGCTTTAATGCGTCCTAGAATTATCGTTTGTGTCCCCTATGGTTTAACAGGCGTAGAACGCAAAGCCGTTAGAGAATCAGCTATGAGTGCTGGAGCTAGAGAAGTATTCTTAATCGAAGAACCAATGGCTGCTGCAATCGGAGCTGGATTGCCTGTTAAAGAGCCAAAAGGTAGCTTAGTAGTTGATATTGGGGGTGGAACAACAGAAATTGGTGTAATTTCACTAGGTGGTTTGGTTATTTCAAAATCCCTAAGAACTGCTGGAGATAAGCTTGATAATGCCGTAGTAGATTATGTAAGGCGCAAATACAGCTTACTTATTGGTGAGCGAACCGGTGAAATTATCAAAATAGAAATCGGATCTGCAATTAGCCTTGATGAACCTTTAAGTATGCAAGTCAAAGGGCGTGATCAAGTAAGTGGATTACTCAACACTATCGAGCTTACAAGCGAGGATGTCAGAGAAGCAATGAAAGAACCACTAAAAGAAATCTCCAATGCCCTAAAAGATGTTCTAGAGCAAATGCCACCGGATTTAGCTGGAGACATTGTTGAGAATGGAATCGTTTTAACCGGCGGTGGAGCCCTCATTAGAGGACTTGATAAATATCTATCCGAAATTGTAAAACTTCCTGTGTATGTTGGCGAAGAGCCACTTTTGTGCGTTGCAAAAGGAACTGGTAAAGCACTAGAAGAAATTGATATTCTTCAACAACTTTCCTATGAGTAAAAAATGAAAAAACTCTTCCTTTGGATACTTTTTATTCTTATTGTTTTCTTTCTTTCTACACAAGTCTCCAAAGGATTGCACTCCAAGCTTCTTTACCTTAGCGATGGAGTTAAAATTGGCATTTTAAACCTAAACCAAAACATTACCAATATCATCACAAGACACTTTAACCAAGCAGAGCAAATCAAACATCTAACTAATGAATTAAAAAACAAAGAAAGTTTGCAATACTCCCTTAACTCTTTAGAATATAGATACAATGCCCTCTTAGAACTGCTCCAAGCTAGTAATTTTGAATCGCCTAATTTTCATCTTGTCCGAACGATTTCTTATGCACACCTCAATGACTACACAAAAGTTTGGCTCCAAGGCGATAACAAAATTATCTCCCAAGATAAAGAGGACAAAATCTTTGGGCTTGTTATAAACAATCAAGTTGCAGGGATTGCGATTTTTAGAAACAATCGTTTAATGGGCTTTTTAAATGGCGATGAACAATGTAATTATAGTGTGATTATAGGAGAAAACAAAGCCCCAGGAATCGCAAAATACGATATTAACAAAGGCTTTATTGTGGATTATATTCCACCCTATCCAAAAATAAAAGCAGGGGATGTAATAAAAACAAGTGGTTATGATGGGATTTTCTACCCTGAGATTCCTATAGGAGAAGTCCAATCCGTAGAAGAAAGACAAGGCTATCAAATCGCTATTATTAAACCCTTCTTAAAAGAAATATCACAATTTTATTGGCTCATTAACGCCAACCAAGAAAAAGATATTCAAGAACAAACCGATAATCTTCTTAATTTTAATTAATTTTCTTGCATTTCAAGAAATAATCTGTAAAAAAGTGATAAAATAATGAACTTTAAAAGTCAATTTTTTCTTAAACTTGCCAAGATTGACTCTTTAAAAGTTTTTAAAAGTTAAAAATAATCTTATTTTTAACACATTTCTTTAGGAGGATTAAGTTGGAAAAAGAAGAGCTCTTGCTTCAAAAAGCACAAAAAAGATTAAAAGAGATTAGTAAATTCCCAGCCTTAAAAGAAGGAAGCAGCATTAAAAAAATGTTACAAGAAAAGGGAATTTCAAGAAGAGATTTTCTAAAATGGGCAGGTGCGATGACTGCAATGCTTTCACTTCCCGCAAGCTTTGCACCGCTAACTGCAAAGGCTGCTGAAGTAGCTGATCGCTTACCTGTCATTTGGCTTCATTTAGCAGAATGCACCGGCTGCAGTGAAAGCTTACTTAGAAGCGATGGACCAGGTATTGCAAGTTTAATTTTTGATTATATCTCTTTAGAATATCACGAAACCATTATGGCAGCTTCTGGCTTCCAAGCCGAACACAATCTTCAATCAGCTATGGAAAAATACAAAGGACGTTATGTTTTAATGGTAGAAGGTGGCGTTCCAACTGCACTAGAAGGGCAATATTTAACCATTGGAGCACACGGCAAAACAGGTTTAGAAACTGCTAAGGAAGCAAGTGAAAATGCAGCAGCTATCTTTGCAATTGGAACCTGTTCTAGTTTTGGCGGTATTCAAGCAGCTAATCCAAATCCTACTGCTGCTAAACCACTTAGTGCCATTACTAATAAGCCTGTTATCAATGTCCCAGGCTGTCCTCCAAGCGAAAAAAATATTGTTGGAAATGTGATTCATTTTATTTTGTTTGGAACCTTGCCAAGCCTTGATGCTTTCAATCGCCCCAAATGGGCTTATGGACTTAGAATCCACGATCTATGTGAGAGAAGGGGACACTTTGATGCAGGGGAATTTGTTCAAAGCTTTGGCGATGAGGGAGCCAAAAATGGATATTGCCTTTATAAAGTTGGTTGCAAAGGACCTTACACTTTTAATAACTGCTCCAAACTTCGCTTTAACTCCCACACAAGTTGGCCAATTCAAGCAGGACACGGCTGCATTGGCTGTAGCGAACCAAACTTCTGGGATACTATGGGACCTTTTGAAGAACCACTTGGAAACAAAGTCTATAATGTCCCTTTCTTTAGTGGAAAAGATAGAACAGCAGACAATATCGGAATCACGCTATTAGGGGTTGCGGCAATTGGTATGGCAGCACACGCTGTTTTATCTAGTATGAGAAAAAATAAAGACTAATTCACAAAGGGGAATAAATGACAAAAAGAATTATTGTTGATCCTATTACAAGAATCGAAGGACATTTAAGAATCGAAGTCATTGTTGATGAAAATAATGTCATCACTGATGCTTATTCAAGCTCGACTTTGTGGAGAGGTATTGAAGTGATTGTCAAAAACCGCGATCCCCGAGATGTTGGTTTTATGGTGCAAAGGATTTGCGGAGTTTGCACCTATTCTCACTACAAAGCAGGAATCACAGCCGTTGAAGATGCTCTAGGCATTCAAATCCCTTTTAATGCCCAAATGGTGCGAAGCCTTATGAATGTTTCTCTTGTGCTACACGATCATTTAGTGCATTTCTATCACCTACACGGATTAGATTGGTGCGACATTACTAGCGCTCTCAAAGCTGATCCCAAAAAAGCTTCAGAACTTGCCTTTAAATATGTTAAAAACCCTATTGCAACAGGCGAAGATGAACTTAAAGCTGTGCAAGAAAAAGTAGCAAAATTTGCAAGCGCCAAACAAGGCTTAGGTCCTTTTGCAAATGCTTATTGGGGGCATAAAACTTACCAATTCTCACCAGAACAAAATCTCATTGTGCTTTCTCATTATCTAAAAGCACTTGAAGTGCAAAGAGTAGCTGCGCAAATGATGGCAATCTTTGGAGCAAAACAACCACACCCACAAAGCTTAACCGTTGGTGGAGTAACTTGTGTAGCCGATATTTTAGATCCTTCAAGGCTTGGAGATTGGCTCACCAAATACAAAGAAGTTGCCGATTTTATAAATCGTGCTTATTATGCTGATGTAGTAATGGCAGCTGAAGTCTATAAAAACGAACCCAGTGTGCTTAAAGGTTGTGGCGTAAAAAACTTCCTAAGCTATGCAGAGATTCCAGTCAATCGCAATGAGACACTTTATAGCAGTGGAATCGTTCGCAATGGAGATATTTCAAAACTCATTGAAATCAACGAGGAATTAATCACTGAAGAAGCAACACATTCGTGGTATCAAAACGACAAAGCCCTTCACCCCTATGATGGAGAGACAACACCTAACTATACCGGCTTTGTAGATGCTGATACGATCGGACCTGATGGCACTCCGATAAAAACAAAAGCTCTAAACTTAGATGGAAAATATAGCTGGATAAAATCTCCTCGCTACAATGGTGAGTCTATGGAAGTTGGACCTTTGGCTGCTATCGTTGTGGGATTAGCAGCTAAAAATCCAAGAATCACAAAAATTGCCACCCAATTCCTAAAAGACACTGGTTTGCCTATTGAAGCGCTTTTCACAACTTTGGGCAGAACAGCAGCAAGACTTTTAGAATGTAAGCTTTCTGCAGATTATGGAATTGAAGCCTTTAACTCTCTAGTTGAAAACCTAAAAACCGGCGATCAAGCTACTTGCGCACCTTATGAGATAGATAACAACAAAGAATACAAAGGACGCTACATCGGAAATGTTCCACGGGGTATGCTAAGCCACTGGGTTAGAATCAAAGATGGAGTGGTTTCAAACTACCAAGCAGTCGTTCCAAGCACTTGGAATGCAGGACCAAAAGATTCTAAAAATCAAATGGGACCTTATGAGGCTTCCTTAGTGGGCATTAAGATTCAAGACATTACTCAACCTTTAGAAATTATCCGCACAATCCACTCTTTTGATCCTTGTATTGCTTGTGCGGTGCATTTAATGGATACTAAAGGTAACGAAATTGGACAATACAAAATTGACCCAATCGCGATGAATTGCAATATCTAAAGGGGGCATATTATGGAAACAAAATACAAATCTGTCCTTGAGTTTTCAAAACTAACAAGGATATTTCATTGGATTCGTGCTTTGGCGATTTTTGCGCTTATCGCCACAGGTTTCTACCTTGCCTACCCTTTTTTAAGTGCCAATCCAGATTATGAGATTTATTCTCTATCAAGAATCTGGCATATATCCATCGGATTTTTACTTATTGCAATTTCAATCTTTAGAATCTACCTCTTTGTTTTTACAAAAGAATGTCAAATGGAGCGTCGCTCATTTTTAGATCTCATTAACCCAATAGTATGGTTTCAGATTCTAAAAACCTATCTTTTGCTTGGGGGACATCCGCGCAACAAAGGCTCTTACAATCCTTTGCAGCTTGTAACCTACATTGCCATAATGATTCTTATTATTCTCATCTCGCTAACAGGGCTTATTCTCTATACACATGTTTATCACCAAGGGCTTGGCGGTTTCCTTATGCCAATTATGAAGCCCCTAGAAGTGCTTTGTGGCGGGATAGCAAATGTCCGCTTAATTCACCATATTTTGACTTGGGCATTTATTATTTTCATTCCTATCCATATTTATATGGTAAGCTGGAATGCAATGAAATTTCCAGGTTCAGGAATCGACACAATCGTAAGCGGACTAAGATTTGAAAAAGATGAAACACATCAATGAAGATTCTCATTTTAGGCATTGGAAATATTCTTTTTGGCGATGAGGGGATTGGAGTGCATCTCTCCAATTTTCTCAAAGTCAATTACACTTTTAGCAGTGAGCATTCACTAGATATTATTGATGGCGGAACGATGGCGCAGCACCTAATCCCCATTATCACTCAATATGATCGCGTTTTAATCTTAGATTGCATTGATGCTGATGATGCCAAAATCGGAGATGTGTATTTTTTTGACTTCAGTGCCATCCCAGATAATATCACTTGGGCAGGTAGCGCACACGAAGTAGAAATGCTACAAACACTAAAGATGATTGAAATGTTAGGCGACTTGCCACCCACCAAAATCCTAGGTGTGAAGCCTGTCGTTATCGGAAGCGATCCAACATTTGAATTATCTCCTGAAATTCTAAAAGCGGCTAAAACAATGGAAACACAAGCTATCAAATACCTCCAAGAGCTAGGAATCAAAACCAACCCAAAAGATCAAAAAACCCAAAAAGATTTACAAGAAATCGCAAATCTCTCTTACAAAGGCTTTTAATTTGCTACTTGCACTTGACTTTTTACTTATCCAAAATTTACAAAATTTAGAAAAAATTAAAAACTTTCTTTGCAAAACACTCACCCAAACCGCCCATACTTTTGAGCTTGAAACACAAATACTCCAAACTGATACAAGCTTCACACTAGAAGCCAAAGGAGAGGAGCAAAACCTATTAAATTTCACAAACGCTTTATCTACAAGTCTTCCACTCTCTTTGCAATGGACTTTTAAGGAGCTAAGAATTTTAAAAGCACTCTCCCCCACCCACTCTCTCCCAAGCCCACAAGAATCATCAAACCTACTCACCCCGCTTGAATTAGAAAAAGTTACCCAAAAAGATTCAAGCGCTTTTTGCAATCTATGGGAAAGTTTCATTGACTTCACACCCCAAAAAGTTACTTTTCTAAAAGACAATCAAAAACTCCCCCTAAACAACCCAAAAGAACTCCAAGAATCACTCCAATACCTAAGCACACTTCTTAAAAATAAACAAAGTATTTTTCTAAAAACTCCCCTAGGCAAAAAAGAAGTCATTCTCTTTGATGAAAATAATCCACCAAAAATTCAATCCCCCTACATTTTTGTGCCATTTTGTCTAAACAATGCCCAATCCCTCTTTAAAATTAGCACTGAAGAATGCCAAGCATTAGCCACGCTAGAAAAGCCCCTCATCACACTCAAGCCCAAATCCATTCTCAAAGCGCTTTTTCCGACACACGAAGTGCCTTGTATTCTCCCCTTTGATCCTATTTTGTTACTACTAAGCAAATTCTTAGAATCCCACAGTGGCTTTTATCTCATAGAACCTAGCCAAAAGCTAAGTAACGGAATCTGCCAATTTTTCAAAACTGATGACACTCCACTAGAAATTAGCGTTGGTAAAAACTCCCTTATTTTAAAACATCATTTTAAAGCCACTCCCACCACAGCCACTTGCCCAGAACTTCTAGCCTTTAAAAACACGATAAAATCCCAAAACTTAACCCAAACAAATGCGCTCTATCTAGGCAAGCACCCAACGCATTTTATGCTCTATTTTAACCAAAGCTTCAAAACCCCTATAGAATTCACCCTCCAAACTAACCTAGCCCAAATCCTAGAGATTCTAAAAACCCAAAACCCCACCACCCAATCTTTGCTAAAAAACTTCACCAAAGCCAATGAAACTCTCATCTCACAGCTAGAATCACTCCCCCCACACGATAGATTTTCAAGCAATCTCTTAGATTTACTAGGCTTGTGCGCTATCTTGCTAGATTTACACGCACCCTTTCCCTTTACACCAAACTTTGATTCAAATCTCAAAGCCGCTACAAAAGCACTCTTGCAAAAAGCAGGGGAATTTGTCGGTGCCAAAGGACCACGTATTGACTTTAGATTAGAAAAAGACAAGGAAGGCAAAATCTACCTTGACACTCTACGCACCTTGCGATCAGTAATGAGCTTCAAACTCGCAGGAGTGGAGAGCGAATTGCTTTGTTTTGGCATTTTAGATTCGATGGCAGAATTCTTTGCTAACCTAAGTCGCGATATGGAGGAAAACTATAGCACAAAAGGCATCATCATCTGCGGAGAAATGTTTTTAAACAAACAATTCCTAGATCAATTCATCCACTATCTCCCAAAAGATTCTGAAGTGCTTGGCTGTGAAATAATGGACTTCATCTAAGCCCACGCATTCCAAAGCTATCACTTAACTTCCTACCTTACTCCAAGCATTTCAAATCCACTCAAAAAATAATTTAAATCATAAAACATAAAAAATTTTAAATTTAAGCAAAAAATAAGGGGGGGGGGGCATAATAGTGTCTCATTTTATTATTTTAAAGGAGAATGAATGAAAATTTCAATCGCAGCAAGTCGAGTTTTGACAAGCTTAGGTGTAGTCGCTGCTTTATCAAGCAGTGCTATTGCAGCCGCAGATACTGTTAATAACACAGACTTTACTACAAAGTTTAAAGAAAACACAACAGGAAATTGGGAATACAAAAACACAGCTAATGATTTAACTCTTAGTGTTGATCCAACATCGGTAACCACAGGTGAAGGCTCAAATATTAAGCCAATAGAACTTAATAAGCTTACTATTAATGCTAACTCATTTACTGGAGATGTTGGTGTAACACTAGGTGGAGCTGAAAATCCATTCAACACAGAAGATCCACTTGCAGACACTTATTCTTTTAACATTGATACTAAAGGTGATGTTACACAAAATGGTGCAACCAATGTTTATCACAACTCTAGCATCAAAAGCAGTGAAGGAGCAGTAACTTTTGGTGGTGCAGTAAATGTTGAGGGTGCAAACTTAGATATTACAAGCAAAACAGGGACTACTTTTAATAATGCATTGACTATTAGCAACAAAGGAAATGTAAATGTTACAGGTGATGCTAATCTTGGATCAGGTGCTGTAACAATAGAATCTGGTAAATTAAATGTTACAGGAAAGCTAGCTTCAAATGGTAATACTTTCACTTTTGGATCATTAGATAATAGCTGGAATAATAACAATCAAGGAATCTACGCAAAAGGAGATGTAACACTTAACAATGGCACATTAAATATCCAAAGCAGTGATTTGCCACTTGGACAACTCAATCTCATCACTTCTGGTGGAAAAATCACCGATACAGGAGCTACATTAGGCAGTGTTAGTTTTGCACAAGATGTTTCTGAATATCTAAGCAACCAAAGCCTTCTAGCTCCATATCTTGATACTGGTGATTATGACTTCGCTATTGATGCTAATGGCGCTGCATACAATAATTACATTCTTTATGAAGTTAAACTTTCTACAGACAATAAAACCCTTTATGTAAATGGGCAATTAAAGGATGCTTTCAAAAATGCTTTCAACAAAAATCAAGATTTTACTAATCTTAAAGGCCTTGCAACTAACCTTGTAAATGCAGAATCAACAAATATTACTGCAGCACAAGGCGTATTAGGCATAGCACAAACAAATGTTACTGCTACAAAAACAGGCTTAGAAACTAGCAAAACTGCTACTGAAACTGCAATTAAAACAGCAGAAGCAAATAAAGCTAAAGCAGAAAAAGAACTCGCAGCAGCAAAGGATGATGCAGCTAAAAAAGTGGCTCAAGATAAAATCGATGCTCAAAACTCTATAATTACTGCACAACAAAAAGCACTTAACCAAATCACAAGCAATCTTAATGCCGCTAATGCTGAACTTAAAGCCATTGAAGCCGCTATTAAAGATTTAACAGAGAGAAAGACTGCATTTACAACCCTTCAAGGTAAAATTACTGCATTAGCAGATGGAACTACTGATGCTGAAAAAGCAAAAAAACTCAATGAGCTTAAAAACCTTATGTTAGAAGCTCTTGCACCTAGCATTAATACAGGGGATTATTCATTAGCTAATAGCATTCTAGAAGCAGTAAAAACTCGCACAGATTATACTATCTTAGGTGGAATTGTGCTTGGTGGTATGAATGATACACTTACTCCAATCGTTTCTGCAACTAAAGCTTCAGGAAACACAGGTGAATCACTTGGAATCTTATCAAGTATTGCAAGCTCTAATATTCACAATCAACAAGTAATGCAAGTGATTACTAACCAAAGATTCTATAAAGACACAAGAGATGCCGCTAGAAGTGCTACAAGCTTTGCAGATGCTTCTTCATCAGCAATGACTGCAGTTAATGTTTCTAATGATATGGCAATTGGTTCTAGAATTGCAAGAGCTAACAATCCATTCCAATCACTTTCTAAAGAAAGATTTGCTTCTATCCAAAGTGATGCGCCTTATAAATACTATGAAACTTACAATGCAGCAGTATGGGCAAATGCTTTTGGTGGTGCTAATATCATCGATGGAGAATCAGGTGGTGTATATGGAATTAGCGTAGGTGCTGATAGCAATTTAACTGATAATGTTTTAATTGGTGCTTATTTCACTTATGCAAATGCAGAATTACAAGACAAGCTTTTAAAACAAGATTCTGATAACTTCCAATTGGGTATTTACTCTCAAATCAAAATTGCTCCAACTTGGGAATTAAACTTAAAAGCATATGGACAATTAGGTAAAACTGATCAAGATGTTACAAGCATTGCTGGTATCAACACTTCAGATTTTGATCAAAAATTCTTTGGATTGAGTGCAAATGTAGGTAAAGTATTTGATTTTAGTAATAGCTGGTTTGTAAAACCATTTGCAGGAGTAAATTACTAC
>NZ_NHYL01000011.1 GCF_003288905.1 Helicobacter sp. 11-8110
CGTAATAAAATAAGTATCCCTATCAATCTTTTGAATCTCTTTTTGCATAGCACCAAGCCACTCTTTTAGCACGGGTTTATCTGCATTGGGCAGATTTAAGATATTGACTTTATACCCATTTTGCTTAGTTTTTGCGCTACGGCATTAAACCACCCATAATTGCTAGTGCTTTTATAGCCGTGGATAATATAAACATCTTTAGCAAAGACATTGATAGATAATGCAATCAAAAAAACTAATAAAATACTAAATTGCTTTGATATAGCTCACAACATTCCAGATTCCTTTTATTTTTTTACTTTGGATTATATCTATCCACTTCCCAAATAATTTTTATGATTTCATAGAGAAGTTTTGAGCGCTTTTCTAAAGCTACTTTATCAAATTTATCATAAGACTCAAATTGCACACCATCTTTTAGGCTTTTATTAAAATTTAAGAAATCTTTGTTTGTATGATGATAGAAATCAGAGCAAAGAGATCGTCCCCATACCAATGAAGCATTGTAAGTCTTAAGCTTGTCTTCGTATTCCTCATTGTTAGATGAAATATTAACTTTATCTTTCAAGAGCAACAAACCGCCCAACAGATTGCGTTGTTTTTCAAATTCCTCTTCGTTATCAAAATAGCTTAAATTTGTTTCATTCCTAGAAAGTATGTGTTCGATATGGTAAGCTGTTTTTTCTCCTGTTTTACTCGCAATATAAAACACATCATTTTTGGGTTTTTCGTTGATATGTTCGCAAATAAATTGTTCTACTCTTGCAAATAAATAACGCAAAAATTTTGTATTTGTGTTAGTGTAATTTCTAGTCATAAAGTTTTGGAAATCTAACAAAGAATGCAGAGTTGCTAAATTTCTTTTTTCTTTAATGGTCTTAGCAAGTAAATCATCAAAAATATTTATATATTCATTTATATTAGCATTTTTTAAAGACTCATTAAGTTGGTAGGATAAATCTTGAAACTCATTACTATCATAGATTCCATTTAAATTAAGCAATACCCAAAATCTATCATATTCTCTAGCAATACGCTTTATTTTTTCATCTTCATCTTTATCATTGATTTCACAAGCAGATAAAATATTTTGATATTGACCAGATAGCCCATTGATTTCTTTACAATAACGCAGAGAAATATCCTCGCTATATATGATTTTCTTATATAGTTTTGAGTAATAGACAATATCTTGCGTGATAAATTTTTTGATATTACCTATATGCTTGTCATCTTGTTTTCTAAATTGTAATGTATTAGCGATGTCATTATTTTCAAAAATGTATCTATGGTATTGATTGTTGATATTTTTTGCAATATTAGAATTTCTCTTAAAAACAAATTTTGATTTTATTAAATCACTAAAGAAATCATCTTCTATACCCATTAGTTGCAGAAACGATTGATCCCATTTTTCACAAAAACTTTCTGTATCACTCTTAGGCAATGCTCCTATTAATTTACCTTTTAGAATCTCAAAGGGTTTTAGTGCTTCTCCCCTGTCATTAATGACTTCAAAAACCATAGGTGTATCATCTTGGGTAATGGCTAATTCCACCAGCACCAATCGCTTTAAAAAATACAAAACAAATACTTTTCGTTTATGGTCTGTAGAATCTTTAAACCTTTCATCAAGATAGCTAGATATATCTTTGTAGCGCACAAGAAGATTCTCTTCGGTTTTATTCTTGTATGTCTCCGAGTATGTTTTTTCATTAAAAATACAATCCATCACACTATATCTTTTATCGTTATCAAGATTAAATATATCTTTAAATCCATTATTACTAAAAACACATTGTCCAAGAAGCTCTCTTAGTTTATCACTCTTATCTAGTAGATGATAGAGTTTAGTGGCAATTAAAGTAAGCGTTGTTAAGCGTTGTTGCCCATCTACAATGTAGTTTTTCCCATTAATGTTATTTGTAATATACACATTGAGATAATACCAGTTAAATCTTTCCATCAACGTTTCTGTGATTTCGCTATTTTTATTTTGCTCATATCCTAACTCAAAGTTATACACAATATCTTTTAAAAGTGTCAAGGCAGTTTCTTCACTCCAAACATATTCTCTTTGATAAAAATCAATATGATATGTTTTTTGTTTTAGACAATTTTCTACACTTTGTTTATCAGGAACAATCGTTTGTTGCATCCACCTTCCCCCATTTGCAAATATTTTGTGTATTGTAGCACAATCTGTAGCAAATATAAATGCTCTTGTTGGCACGATTGCATCATCTTTGGCAGAAATCACCACACGATTTTTAATCACATTTTTTAGGATTTGGTAGCTTGGCTTTTTGTCTGTGAAACTTCCAAAAATAGGCAATTTTTTTACTCTTCATCAAAAGGAGAAACCAAAACCACGCCATCGACTTGAAAGCCTTTATCTTTTGATTCAAATGTTTCACTTAAAAAATGCAAAGTTGCTATGCCACCTAGTGAATGCGTAATAAAATAAGTATCCCTATCAATCTTTTGAATCTCTTTTTGCATAGCACCAAGCCACTCTTTTAGCACGGGTTTATCTGCATTGGGCAGATTTAAGATATTGACTTTATATCCATTTTTGCTTAGTTTTTGTGCTACAGCATTAAACCACCCATAATTGCTAGTGCTTTTATAGCCGTGGATAATATAAACATCTTTAGCAAAGACATTGATAGATAATGCAATCCAAAAAAAAACTAATAAAATACTAAATTGCTTTGATATAACTCGCAATATTATAAATTCCTTTTGTTTTTTAATTTTTGTTTTATACAAATACAGAATCAATAAATCAGCATTATTCTTATTCTATTCACAAATTTCTTTCATTATATCTTCAAGACTAGGCTTCTTATAACTTTCATAGTCTCTAAATTCAGAATTCGTTTTATTGTAGTAGTATAGATATACTTTAATTTCCTTATTTTTATAAGAGAATTTTTGATTCACATACACAGATTCAAAGCCTTTGATTTTATCTATTGGGTTTGTTTCTCGACTAAGTCCTTTTGGATCTATAAAAACAATCTTGTATTCTTGTGTCGCTTTATCTCTAAACCAAAAAATAAAATCCGGATAGAATTTTCGATTGCTTTGTGCCTGACTATCAAAATATGGGATATAAATATCATCTATATTCTCTACAATCTTGCTAAAGCACCACTCATATTTATCTAGTATTTTTGAATCTGTTTGCAAAAAATCCTCTAAATCTTTTAAAAATTCCCTTTCACTCTTTTGGCTAATAGCAAAATTGATTTCTGTATTTTTATCATCTTTATTAGAGAAAATTAATGGATTATAATAATGCTCTTTTAGCTCTGAATTGATTGCGTAGTCTTTAATATCGCATTTTTTTGCATTGCTTTTTAGGTTTTTTGCAAATTCATCTATATTTATTTTTCCACTTTCAAAATCAGCTTTTAATTCTTCCTCACTCTTTGTATTAAGTATATTTTTTATAATCTCATTTATCTCATTTGCGAAGTCTTGCCCCAAAGTCGTTTGAAATTTTTGATAATGATTGATTTCATCACTCAAATCTACAAATTCTTGTAATTCTCTGTTTGTTGTATGCAAGATTCTATCAATGCGACTAATTGTTGTGTTTTTATCAAATTTTTGCATATCCCCATTACTAGATTGAATCCTTGTGCTGTTGTTATGCAAAAATTTTTGTATTTCTTGCAATGTTTCATAGCTACATTCTTTATGAATGACACATTTACTAAGCACCAAAATATCTTCATCAAAACTTTCTATATATGCTCTTAGATTTTTTGCTTCTGTTTTGTCAATCCTGTAGTTTTTATCTTTAGATTGTGTTTCTTTGTATTTTGGTGTAGGGAGTGGGCTTAAGATATTTGTCTTTTTAAAGCCTTTTATAGGATATTGAGTGATAAAGCTTTCAATTTTTCCTAAAATAAATTTAATCGCTTCAGTATCACTTGCTAAAACAAATAAGGTTTCTATACCACAAGATAGGGAAGACAAAGCTTCTTTTGTCGCGTATTCTAATTGGTTATATTGCATTCTTTTTCGCACATGAGCAAAAGGCTCAATTCTTACGCCTCTGCCTATAGTTTGTAAAACATATTTGTTGGCATTTTTACTACCAATATTAATAAAATAGATGAGATTCACACGATTGCTATCCCAACCTTCGCTAAAGACTTTGCTTCCAAGCATAATATTAATACTTGAATCTGTGCTGTTAATATCCTTGAAGTAACTCTTTTGTAAATCTTTAAAGCTCTCTACACCAAGCTCTAATAAATGCTCTTTTTCCCACTTTTTGGTTTCACCAATATTTAAGAGCATAAAAGGCTCATTGGCATTTTTACTCTTAAAGGCTAGTTCTTTATCATTTGCTCTAAAGCATTCTAAGCTTGAAGGCTCACTTGCGTGAAAGATGTATTTTCTCACACTTTTAGAATCTATATTTTTTACATATTCTTTAAATTCATCACTTAAAGTATTTTTTGCAAAATAGAGTTCTTGATATTGTAGTTTCTCATAGAGATTGTTTGCGATTTCTTGTATATCTCTATCTTCTTTGAGTATTTGCAATATAGCTTCAAAATAGAGCTTTATTCCTGCATCTTTTGTGTTTACTTTATCTGATACGGCAATGATTAGGGGGTTGTGGTATTTTATATCCACGACACCAAGGCTTGTGGCTTTTTCTGATAGTTTTTCCTTGTTCTGTTTAATGGCACTAAAAAGTATAAATCCTTCTATGATTCTTGTTATTCTCTCATTTTCACCATTTTCGTTGCCAAAAGATTTGAGATTAGAATCTAGCAGGGCGATATTTTTGCCATAACCATCACGATTAAATTTTTCTAGATTGTAGTTAAATGCACAAGTTAAAAAATCAATCTCATCACTAAAAGTTGCAGAAAAATTAAAAATAAATCCCTTAGAAAATCCTTCATAGTCTTTTTGTTTGTCTCCACAAGCTAGTTCATTGATATAGGATTTTCTTATAGAATCCTTGCTATCCCCTTTGTGTGCTTCATCAAGCAAAATATACCAGCCACAATCATTGCAATAATTTTTGTAATCCAGTCTTTTTGCATTTTTATCTTTTCCCACATTTTCTTTGCAATCTAGTAAATCGCTTCTAGCAATAAATACGATAGTTTCTTCCAATAAACTTGTATTATCCACGCTCTCATATTCTTTTAGCTCCCTCACACTTAGGGAATCTCCATTGTAATTATTGTATTTTGTGATATTGTGTTTAAATTGTTTTAAAATCGTATCATTTGGAGCTAAAAGCATGATAGGCTTATTTGGAATACTTCCTTCTCGCATAGCTTTACCTAAAAGCGAGAGGAGTTTTATCATCACGATAGTTTTGCCACTACCTGTTGCCATCCAAAAAGATGCACGATTAATTTCTGATTCTTTTAGTCTAAAATCTTTATATTTTTCTTGATAGATTCTATAAAGCTTTGCCCCTCTATTTTGTCTATATTCAGAATCTTTGTAGCACATATAACAATCAAGTGCAATCATTGCATTTTGCACACTCGCGATTTGATAATCTTGCAAACTCATATCTGCGCTAAAGTTTTGTAAATCATAGCGTTCATATATCCCTTTATGTTGCATTCTCTTGTCATTGCATATTTCACTTAAGAGCAAATGTTGTTTGATGTCTGCTGTTTGCTTTGCCTTTGCCATTACCTTTCCTTTAGGACTTTATAGGTTTCTTCTAGATTCTTTTCATCTTCTAGGATAAAATTTATATTGTATTGTTTATTATCACTTGCAGTTGTCAAGTATTCCTTTACAACTGAAATTTCTTTCAACTCCCCTTCTTCAAGGATATTTTTTATATGCAGACTTATGTTTTGCTTTGAGGTGTCAAAGCAAGGCTTCTTTAGAAAAAGCTTTGCTAAACCTTCTTGGTTTAAATACACGCTATCGCCAAGCTCATAAAGCTCGACTCTAATCTTTTTATCTTGCGTGGCGTAGAGGATGATGTTATTCATTGCTTAGATATTTTCCTTGCAAAATATCTAAGAATAGCTTATTTCTATTTTCTGCATCACAAATTAATGCTCCGTAATCTAAAAAATTCACAATCATGTTATTGGTCTCGTAATATTTATAACACAATGGAAACTTATTGGTAGTATAAATTTTATTATAAGCCTTATCGTTCAAGCTCTCCATAGTATCATCACCAAATTTCAAAAAAGCATAAGCCCAAATTCTAATCTTGTTATCAACCAAATGATTTATAAATCTTCCATATTTCAACAATTGCTCTTCAGCTTGTGCTGGAGTAATATTTTGATCAGGTTTTTTAAACTCTATAAGCAAAACATCGGTTATCTCATTTTTATTATAAGTATTTGAAATTATACTTAATATATCAGGTCTCTCTAGTTTATTGTATAAATTCGGAAAAATCTCTTTTATATGTATATCACTAAAAATTTTATCATAGCTCATAAATCTATCATCAAATAACCAAATATTGTTTGTTTTATAGTTTTGTTTTTCATCTTTTGTATGTTTAGGCATAAATAAATTGTGAATCTTTGCCTCTATATCTCCTTTTTTAACAGATTCTTTCAATTGTTGAATGAGCTTATTTCTATCAAAAACATATTCAGCTAATTCAGCTTGGGTTACTTTACTTAATGTTGCTTCATAGTTTTTATCATTTTTATTATTTTCATCTCTTAAAAATATCTTATCATTTTCAAATTCTTTTTTTGCATTTTTTTGCATTTGATCTATATTTAATTCATTGCGATTGTCAAAATATGCACCAAGATAAGGAAAATTTTTAATGGCTTTCTTTCTATTTTCTTTTATAGTTTTATCTATATCAAACCCATTTTTTCTATAAATTTCTTTTAATTGTATGTCTAATTCATCGTGTATATCTTCCCAGCATAAATCATGAAATTGCAATGTATTTTTTTGTTTAGGGTAAATTAATAATTCATTTCTTTCATTGTTTACATTTTTATTAAAATATTCACTTTCCAGCATAAAATATATTTTAAGTTCGTTATCCTTAAATAGGTTATATTTTTTTTCATTTTCTAAATCAGAGTTTTTAGATACTACTCTTTTATCTGCAACATAATACCCTTCATTTTTCAATTCTTTATTCCCATACGCATATGTTAGAGTAAATTTATATTTCCCAATGTTAAATTGTTTTTCCTTAAAAGTTGGTGTTTGATTGCTTAGAATGCTACCTCTTGATTCATTATTATCATAAATATTGATTACAATTGGTTGCGTGTTATTTTTATGATGTATTAAAAAATATGCTAAAAAATGCTCTTTGATGGCTTGTATTAAATATTTAAAATTAATATTAATATTTTCTTTTGGCTCTAAAAATGATATTTTAGTTTCAATATTGTTTGCTTGTTCCTCGTTTTTTACACCATGAATATCAAAACTAAATTCTACATCTTTGCTTTTTATATCAACATATTTAAAAAACTTCAAATAAACAAATCTGCCTACCCCTTTACATCCCAAAGAGATTTTATGCTTACTACCATATTCCTTAAATGATTGAAGATTTTCTTCATCGAATCCATCACCATTATCTATAATCTCTATTTTATCTACATATGGTAGTATTTTTTCTTCATCTTCATATAGGCTATGAGAATAAATTTTTATATCTATTTTCGTAGCTTTTGCTTGTATGGAATTTGTAATAGCTTCAAAGAAAACATTATTTAATTTGATATTTTTTAAATCATCAACAACCCTTTCGATATTTACTGACATTCCACTCATCTATTTCTCCCACCAAATGAGATTTCTTAGTTTTGGGTATTTGATTAAGTCGATAGTTTCTAGATTCACAATATCATCATTTTCAAACTTGCAAGATTGTATGCCATTTTCATCAAGAAAAATACTTTTAATTTTAAGCCCTAAGAGATTTGACATTGTGGTAAAAATATCAAAGCTTTTATTGTATTTGCTCATATCAAGGCAGATTTTCTCTCCTTTTTTAAGCCCTTTGATGAGTTTGCGGGATTTTCTATAATCAATTAAATGCGTTGTTTTGTCGCAAATTTTAAAGGAGTCTGCGTTGTCGGTTCGGTCATTTGCGTCTAGCAAACTCCCTTCGCCTCCGCCTTGACAACCTTCAAAATTCATCGATAATACTTCCGCATTATCACTACTTAATATATATTCACAATTTTCCAAACTCTCTTCATAACTTTCAAGCTCATAGTATCTAAAAGCACCACCGCCTTTAAACTCCACTTCTTTGCTAATCCCACTTGCAAAACCACCGATAACCTTTTTCATCCGCGGGATTACCACTTTATAAAAATGCTCTCCCATTTCCACACCAAGCCATTTACGCCCTAATTTATGAGCAGTGGCGATTGTAGTGCCACTACCTGCAAAAAAGTCTAAAATAACAGAATCTTGATTGCTCCCTATATCACAAATTCTTTTTAAAAGTTTTTCAGGTTTTGGATTATCAAAAACACCTTTTTCTAGCACGAGAGCCAAATTCTCATTTCCTTCGTGTGTGCTTCCAACTTCTTTATAATTCCAAAAACTTCCGATGGTTTTACCTTGCTTAACTTCAGACAAATAAGTCTTTTTGTCTATGCCACCTTTTTTATTAAAATGCAATTCATTTTCATTGTAAAGTAGCATTAGTTTTTCTTTGGAGTATCGAGGATATCTACCTTTTGGGGCTTCCCAAGAAATGCCATTAGGGAAAGTGATTTTATATAGGTTGTTTTCAGTTCCGCTTTTGGCGTGTAATGGAGTAGCCTTCCAACTACCTTTTGGGTCGTTGTCAGGATTTCTATAAGCAGAATCCATATCCTCTGTTCGTTTTAATAGATTCAGATTAAATTTGGTAATATCCTTTGCAAGACAAAGAATACACTCATGTTGATTTGAAATATACTTTGCGTCATTGGAGGTTGTATATTTTCCATTCCAAACAATATTCGCCACAAAATTTTCTTCCCCAAACACCTCATCACATAGAATCTTAAGCCTTGCTTGTTCATTATCATCAATACTTATAAAAATACTTCCGCTATTTTTTAGAAATTCTTTTGCTAGATCTAGGCGATTATTCATCATCGTAAGCCATGAGCTATGGTTAAATTTATCTGTATAGACAAAGCCATCACCCCCTGTATTATAAGGCGGATCAATATAGATTAAATCAATCTTGTCTTGATATTTTGGCATGAGAGAATTAAGGGCTTGAAAATTATCACTTTTGATTAGCTCTCCATGTAAAATCTCATCTAAATTATCAAATACACCCAAAAGCTTATAATAATTTTCTTCGCTCAAATATTTCGTATCAAGAGGTAAAAATTTATATTGCTCATCATTGATATTTTTGATTTCAAAATGCTCATCTATGAGTTTTAGCTCTTGCCATTCTTTGATTTGCTGTTTAAAGCCTGTGTCTTGAAAGATAGATTCTAGTATTTGCTCTGAATCTCTAGCGTGATTAGAGATAGTATCAAGACTAAAGACATAATGCACATTTTTAGCAAACTTTGGCTTACACCAAATTGCTTTTAGCTCATCTTCAAAATCTGCGATAAAGTCAATGATTCTAAAGGCTATTTTTTTGAGTTGATTTAACTCATCAATCTTTTCTTTACTCCAATCTGTAATATCATCTACTACATATTTAAACATCCATAGATTAAACTGCTCTTGCAAAAAGACTCTTGCGTTTTTGTGGATAAAAAAGTCGACTTCATTTTGCTTTTTGTAAGCGTATAGAATCTTTTTTATTTCTTCTTCTTGTAGCCGTATTTGCTTGTCTTTTAGGGCTTTGATAAATTCATCGCTTAAATCACTACTATTTTGTTTAAAGACATTGGGGAGATCTTGTAGCTCTTCTTTGTTGTTTAGCACATAGATTCTAATCTCTTCATCTATTTTAAACTTAAAAATAGCCTTGTTTTTGGCATTATCACTATTTGGGGTAAAGTAACTTGTATCAAAGATAAAGGTATAGTTAGAATCTTCGCTCTTAATCTCGGCATTATGATAGATGACATCAGATTTGACATAATAGAGATTTTGTGTTTTATAAAAAAGGCTTGTATCTTTAGAATTAGTATACACTCTAGCGTAAATGTTTTTGTGCAAGGGTGTATCATAGAAAAAGGGCGTGCCTGTTTCATTGAGATAGCTTCCAAAAAAATTATAAAGTTTATTGTAAATAGGATATTTTACTTCCTCTTTTTCTAGTTTTTCTTTGATAGTTTTGAAGTATTGTGATTTTATTTTGAGTAGATTGATAAAGCCACTTTTTTGTATCTTGTCTGTATTAAATAGGTTTTGAGTATCCTCTATTTGCACTCCAAGATACATAGATTCTAATTGTGAAAAAAAGGCTTGTTTGTAATCCATGGCTTTCCTTTTAAAATGTTGTCCCTAAAGTTGGATTCTATTATAAAAAATCTTGACTAAATTTAAAGAATGGGTGTATTTTGCTTTCTCCCATCTTTTAACACTTTTCTTTCGCCTTTAGAATCTATCTCTAGCACGACATCACCCTTGTCTGTGAAATTTTTGATATTTTGGGTTACGATATCCCAACTTCGACGCGTGAAGTAGGCTGTGCAGCCAAAGTAGCGAGACTTTGCTTGTTTTTTAGGACTTAAAATTGCCTTGGGCAATTCTCTAGCTAGATACCAAGTATCAGGCTTTTTAGGTGTTTTAGAATCTTGGGCTAGAGTTTGCTTTAAAGATTGTATAGAGGTGCTTAAAAGTGCAAAAGTTTCGTTATCAAAGCCATTTATAAAGAGTTCTTCACATAAAAATTCTTTTGAGAGATTCTGCCCGTTAGCTTCAAAAAGCGTGAGACTTTTGCCATTGCAAAGTGCGTAAAATGGAGCTTTGAGTTCAGGATTGATTACATAATAAAATGCTTGTCGCTCTGTTTTACTTTGTGTGCTAATCTCTACTTTTGGGGCTTTTGCATCTAGCACACAATGTGGTTTAGAAACCACATATAGCACATAATCAAGGAAGCGCGTAAAAGTGATTTTTTCATTACTGCCTGTAATTGTGGGACTTGTAAGCTTTAGTGATAAAACTATTTCTAGCCTAGAGTTTTTTTGCGATTGCTTAGAATCTTTCGGCGCAAAAAGCCTAATTGTTTCAAAAGTGGCACAATGGATAAATTCCCGCACAGAATCTTCTTTAAAATCTTTCTCTTGTAGCTTGCTAAAGTCAAAATTTAACATTATTTCTTTTTCTTAGAGATTATGCCATTTATCCTCTTATACTGCTTGAGTGCCTTTGTATGCTATGCTTGTGTAATTGTTGCGCTTTTTTATGCCTTGTTGCTTTGCCGGATACATTTGGCTATTTTTACTTCCTGCTTTCCTCTACACATTAGATTTTACTATTTAGATTCGATTAAGGATTATAGCAGGTTGCTAAAAATACAACGATCTTTAATATCGCAAATTTATGCTTTGATATGCAATGATTTTATACTCTAGATTATTTTCTTGCAAAAATTTCTCTACGCCGTAGTCAAGATTCTCGCAGCTGGTTACAAATACTCTCCGCACATTCTTTTTAGCAAAAATATTGTGGTTTTTCTCTAAATATGCAGTGCAATCACCCAAAAAGATTCTCAAATGCTCTTGCTTTACCTGCGAATACTCCCAATTTTTGCATTGTATCAAAAGTGCCTCATTGCCCTTATATGCTATTAAATCGATTCCACCATCAGCTTTGCCTTTTATGAATCCTTGCGGATAGACTTTGTAGCCTTGCTTTTTATATAGCTTTAGAATCTGCTGCTCGTATTTATCGCCTTTTTGTTTGTTAGCTTGTGCGTTGTCAAAATTACTATATTGTTTGTAAGTTTTATAGCTATATTTCTTTGGCTTTTTTAAAAATATGTGATAAAACATTTTCCATAATAAGCTCATTGATTCTTCCTGACTCTTACCACACAGAATCTGTATTGGCTAAATCTTGAGGATTTTTGCTAATGTCTAAATCGCCCTTAAAATCTTGCCCTATGAGCTTAATAAGATTTCTTATAGTGTTTTCCTTGTATTTATCATAGTCTCCAACACTCACATGGATACCACCATACCATAGCAGTGTGCGCTCCTTTTGCTCTCGAGAAAAAATATAGATTCTGATAAGCTTATAAACATAAACTCCTGTATAAACCTGCGTATGGGTAGTTGGCACTTGCGTCGTAATCGTTGTCCCGGGATTATATCCATTGCCCGAATATGTGCCAGCTATATAAGTCCTTTGTGTATTGTATGTCATGTAGTTGTAGCTTCCTGTATAATTGGAAGATTTTGTCTCTATATCAAAACCAAGAGCATAGGGAGTTTGTTTCATATCTGTATTAAATCCATTGATAGAAAATCCCTGCTCTACCATTAATTCGCCTAGCAAAAGTCCAAATTTTTTATCAGAAACACTTGGATTTTCGCCTAAATAGATAGTAAGCGGTTTTTGCTTGTCAAATGCTATTTGTGGGTCTTGCTCTGTAGAATAATACGCCATAGTAGCACAACCACTGAGGGCAAGACAAAGGGCTATACTTAGAAATAAAATCTTACAATATGTCCTTATCATTACTATTTTCTCCCATCCTCTAGTATTTTTCGCTCTCCATTAGAATCTATCTCACACACCACATAGGGAAGTCCTTGTTTGTTTAGTTCTGCCATAAAGGGGTCTGGGTCATTTTGCTCCATATTCCATACTCCACCACCATTATGAGAATCTATTCCTTGAAATTCTCCGCCTTTTGGCATATCGCTATTATCTGCGTTATTTGGTATTTTTGCCGCTCCTATGCCCCATTTCCCTTCACATATAAGCTTTGCCCCAATCATCGCTGGCACACCTGTGGTATAGCTCACGCCTTGGGCATTGACTTCTTTATAACACGCCTCGTGATCACAGATATTATAGATATAGATTGTCCTATCTTTGCCATCTTTTATGCCTTTGATGTAGCAACCGATGTGCGTTTGCCCTTTGGTGCGAGGCGCTAGACTTGCTGGATCTGGCAGTAGTGTCTTTAGCACTTGTATTGGCACGATTTTTTGCCCATTATGCTCTATTTCATCGACACGCAAAAGCCCTACATTTTCTAGGCATTTCATATGTGTAAGATAAGATTCTCCAAATGTCATAAAAAATCTAATCCGCTTTAGCCCTTTGATATTTCGCACAAGCGATTCAAGCTCCTCGTGATAAAGTAGATAGCTATTTTTTACGCCCACTTCTGGATATTCCCATTCTTTCATCAAATCAAGCGGTGCTATATCTTGCCATTGTCCGCCAAAGTAGTCTTCATTTTTTAAATCTTGTGTGTTTGCCTCTAGGCTAAAATGCTTTTCTTCTCGCTCAAACTTGCGATAAATGGTGTCTTTTTTTAGGTCTGTGTTTTGTGCAAGATTCTCATCTTTTACCCAAAACCTCGCTTTAGAGCTAACTTCGCGCAAATTAATTTCAGGATTAAAGTTTGTCGCAAACGCATAGCCATGATCCCCTGCATTGCAATCAAGTATATCTATGCTGTGAATCTCATCAAAATAATGTTTTTGCGCATACGCACAAAAGACATTCGTAACGCCCGGATCAAATCCACTTCCCAAAAGCCCAAAAATCCCTGCTTGCTTGTAGCGTGTATCATATGCCCATTGTTCTTTATACTCAAAATGCGCAGAATCTGGGTGCTCATAGTTTGCGGTATCTAAATAATGCGTTTTTGTCCTAAGACACGCTTCCATAATGCTCAAATCTTGATAGGGCAAAGCGACATTTACCACAAGCTTTGGCTTGTATTTTTCTATCAAAGCCACCATAGATTCGACACTATCAGCATCCACACAATCTATCTCAATCTCGCCCAAGCCTTTTTGCTTGATAGAATCTGCTATCACTTTGCATTTATCTAGTGTGCGAGACGCCAAGATAATGCGTGAAAAAACCTCTCTATTCATCGCCATTTTGTGCGCTACCACGCCACCTACACCACCTGCACCGATTTGTAAAACACAAGCCATAATACAATCCTTACAATAAAGTAAAACATTAAGTAGTTTGAAGCTGTATTATAGCATTTAGTTATTGATTGTTAATTGATACTATGTTGCTTCCTGTGTTAGTTGCGTGTTGTATAGAATCTAGCTTGTGTGCTAGTGTTTCAAGCGTAACTTCTGTGATAGGTATTTTCCGTATGAATGCCATTGCATTTGAGATTTCATGCCAAATTCTTAATCTTTTCTCATTTGGATATGCCACAGAATCTATGCCCACAAGCTGTATCCCACGCAAGATAAAGGGCAAAATATTTGTGTTTAGAGCTATCCCACTTGCATTCCCACATACACTCATCGCTCCGCCATAGGATATTTGTGTCAATAAACTCGTGGCTAATGCACCACCCACACAATCAATCACATAATCAAAGCATTGTGATTGTAGAGGCTTGTTATCATCTTTTATGATATCTTTTGGCGATACAATATCACTCGCGCCAAGACTTTTTAGCATTGGCGATTGATTATCTTTAGAGGTGATAGCGATGATGTTGTCATACCCTTTTGCTTTAAGGAGTGCAATTGCCATAGTGCCCACACCACCAGTTGCGCCCGTTACTGCTATGGTGGGTTGATTGCTTTTATTCATACCTGCTTGTTGCAGAGATTGTATGCTTAAAGCTGCTGTAAAACCTGCTGTGCCCACTATCATACTATCTTTGAGTGATAATCCATTTGACAAGGGCGTAATCCAAGATGATTGCAATCTTGCATATTGTGCATAGCCGCCAGTGTGAGAAACCCCTATGCCAAAGCTTGTTGCCAAGACTTTTTGCCCTATGTTATAGCTTGGGTTTTTAGATTCTATAATCTCGCCACAGAGATCTATACCCGGTATCATAGGGTATTTGCGGATCACACCACCATTTTTCTTAAATGCAAGCATCTTTATAGTTGATACTAGAGTATTTGACCTTTATAATCACATCGCCATCTGATAGATCATCTATGGTGATGTCTTTTATTGCGTGTATGAGATTTTCTCCTTGCATATCCACACATATTGCCTTAAAGGTCATAAATTTTCCTCTTATGATTTACAAAATCCACAAAACCTACAAAGCCCAATGGCTAAGATTTTCTACTTAATTAGATATTCTTGCATCAAGCAAATTGAATCTTCTCCTATTTCCACATAGGCTTCTACTTGCCAACGCCCTTGTTTATCTACTTCAAAAGATGGACTTTGATAGATTCCATCGACAAACTCACCCTCTCCTAAAGTTTTGTCTTCTTGAATAGTGTTTGGACGCGCTAAAAAAAAAGAAACCTTAGCATCTGTTTGCAGCTTTTGATTTTTTAAATTTCTAATCTCTACAAAAGCCATTTTAAATTCTTTTAAACCCTGCTCTTTTGGTCCTTCAAATTCAACAGTGTATTGCTTTAAAAAAGCTTGTCTTTTTTGTGTGATTTCATTGATATTTTCATCTACATATTGCGAATCCATTCCACACATTGCTTTCATTTCAACAGGATTATTTAATGCAGTCTTAATTGTTAAAACAATTAAACCAACCACAACCATTGCTAACAAAAAAATTCCAATAGGCCAATAATTCTTAGTCATTATTTTCTCCTTAAATAAACAAAAACGAATAAGACAAATAAGACAAAAAGCATTGCATAAAGAGCTGTCCTCACCGCGATTTGAACACCCTTGTTTTGCGTTGGAAAGTTATGCTCTAATTTAACATTGTGAAACTCTGCAATTCTATCTGCCATATCCACAAAACCATTCAATAAAAAGGCAGAGATTCTCTCATTTGTTAGCTCTTTAGCAGAATTTGGAATCAAAGGCACAATATAATCCCAATAAACTTCATTTTTATCAAACATTCTTTCTACTTCTTGACTAACAATGATATTGATTTTTTTTTCATTTTTACTAAAAAAGAGTAAAACATAGGGGTTTTGTAGATTATAAGTGTAAGAAGATTCTTTCTCTTGAAGATTCATCTCCCCTAAATCCTCAAGAGCAACAATATACATTTTTACACCTGTTTTTTCATAAACTTCACTTGACAGAATCTCAATAAAGCCAACGGTCTTTTCAACTAGTTGATTCTCGTTTTCTATCACAAAGGGCTTTGCAAAAGAAAATACAAAACAAAATAGGGATAAAATCCCTATTTTAAAGACTTTAAACATCTTAACCGACAAAAAGAAGCATATCTGGGATAAATGCTACAGAAATAGAAACAATAATGATAACAATATGCGCAATAAAAAGAATTTTTTCTAAACTACTATACTTTACCATTTTTACTCCTCTACGCTTTGAAAATGCCCAGCATTCTCAACGCTTTTCATTTGTATGCTATTTGGATTCTCAATCACATAAGGATTGTTCGCCTCTGCTTTTTGTGTCATTACTGCTGCATATCCCAACCCAAAGACGATAGCAAGCAATAATACTACCGCGACTATATAACCACCTAATCCATTAATTCCAAATAAACCATTCATAATGTATCCTTAGTTTTTATCCGAATAGATGAAATGCCCTAAAGCTTCTTTTTGAATATCTGTAAGCATCTGAGTTTTAAACGAAGGCATAATACCAATATGTCCTTTTTTGCCTTTTTCCAAAACTTCTGCCACAAATGCAGTTGTTCCATATTTACTCAAGTCAGGAGCCATTCCCCCCATACCTTTTCCATCATCTCCATGGCAAGCATTACAAGTTGCAGCACTATAGAGCTCCTTACCCTTAGCTACCAATTCTGGATATTTTGTCTTTTTTACTTCAGAAATTTCAGCCATAACATAAGCTGCCACAGCCTTTTGTGCTTCTTCAGTATCCAAAACTCCCGGAGCTACCTCACTAATTGGCAACATATCTCCAAGCAAATAACCTAAGCCTTTACTTCCTTCTTTGATTGTTGTAATAATCCCCTCTTCTCTACCCCACTCTGCTAAATTAGCCGCTGTTCCATTTATTCCTTCTGTTGTGATTCCATGACATTGTGAACATTGCACTAAAAAGAGATTTTGTCCCATTTTAACCAAAGTGGCTTCATCAATATTTTGCCATTGTTGTTCAAACTTGGCATTATACGCTTTTACTTCCTCATTGTATTCACCAATTTGAGAATAAGAATTAAGAGGGTATCCCACAAACCAATACCACAATGCCCAAATAATAAGCACCAAATAAGTTACACCCCAACCAATTGGAATATTATTTTTAAATTCTCTAATTCCATCCCACTCTTCACTTGATAAATCACCTTCTGCCTTACTGCTTTTCATTTTTTTGATATAACCACCAACAACGAAAATAGTTAAAGCTAGAATTGCTATGGCGCCAAGCAATGCAAGTTGATTTACACTATCACCTAAGTTCAACCATTCCATTTAGCTCTCCTTCTTTTTATCTTTATTGCTTCTCTCTTCGATTACTTCATCGTTCAAGTCATCATCAAGGGCTAATCTAGCATATTTTTCATAGTCTATTTTCCCACTTCTTTGGCTTTTGTAGAGATGGTAAATATAACCATACAACAAAACCACCAACAAAATCGTAACAGCCCAATATGCATAGCCTTGAATGACTCTTATAGTTTCATAATCCACGACTAATTCGCCCTTCTTTTTTGCCCCAGACTATTAAGGTAAGCAATCAAAGCTACAATTTGCTTAATCTCACCTCTTTCTAATGCCGCTTTTATTTCTGGATCTTTCATATCTTCAACCAAAACTTTTGCTTCAGCCAAAATCTCTGCTCTAGCAGATTCTAAATCTCCAAGCTTTGGATTCCCTTCTGTATCATAAGGAACTGCAAAAACCACTTTTTGGGTATAAGCTTCAGCATAAGCAGTATCTACATCCACATTTTTTTGATATAAATGTGGATAGGCAGGCATTATAGATCCAGGAACAATAGAAGATGGATTTAACATATGCTCCTCATGCCAATCTGTTGTTCTATAATCCCCTACACGATGCAAATCTGGACCAGTTCTTTTAGAACCCCATAAAAATGGTCTATCATATGCATATTCACCGCTTAAACTATAAGCTCCATATCTATCTGTTTCTGCCTTAAAAGGACGGATTAGCTGCGAATGGCAAGCATTGCAACTCTCTGCAATATAAATTTGACGCCCTGCAGTTTCTAATAAAGTATAAGGTTTAAGATTTTCAGTAGGGCGAGACGCTTTTGCAAAATCAGGAAGTATTTCAACTAACCCTGCAATAGAAAATACCAACAAAAAAACTACCGTAAAGAAAAACGGATTTTTTTCCAACCAATGAAACATTCAACCCTCCTTTACGCTGCCATTGGAGTTGCATAGTTAGGCTCTTTTTCAAGCTCTTTACTTGCAACAATGGTCATAATAATATTATAAGCAAAGATAATAAATCCAATCAAATACATTGTTCCACCAATTGCTCTAATTGTATAATAAGGGAACAATACAGTTACTGTATCAATAAATGAATAAGCTAGACTTCCAAATTCATCTGTTGCTCTCCACATCATACCTTGGGTAATTCCAGCAATCCACATACTTGAAAAATAAAGGATAATTGCGATTGTTTGAATCCAAAATTGTATATCCATAAGCTTTTTAGAATAAATCTCGCGCTTAAACAATCTTGGTGTCATATGATAACAAGCTGCAATAAGCGTAAAACCAACCCAGCCTAAAACACCATCATGAACATGCCCTACAATCCAATCTGTAAAGTGCGCCAAAGCATTCACGGATTTAATTGACTGAATTGGTCCTTCAAGTGTTGATAACATATAAAATGTAGAGGCAAGAATTAAAAATTTAATTAAAGGTGATTCTTTTAATTGATGCCATTGTCCCTTCATTGTCAAAAGCATATTCACTGCTGTTCCCCAAGAAGGCAAAATAAGCACCACAGAAAAAATAGAACCCATTGTTTGCATCCAATCAGGCACAGTAGAATAAATAAGATGGTGGCTACCTGCCCAAATATAAACAAACATCAACCCCCAAAATGAAAACAATGTGAGTTTATAAGAAAAGATAGGCTGCCCTGATTCTTTAGGTAAGAAATAATAAATTACCCCAATGATTCCAGAAGTAAATACAAATGCAACCGCATTGTGTCCAAACCACCATTGCACCATCGCATCATTAGTTCCAGCATACAAAGAAATAGAATTCCATAAAGAACCAACCCCGGATATAAGGTAAGTAGGCACAGACAAGTTATTAAAAATATAAAGAGCAGAAATAGCTACAAAAGTCGCGATAAAATACCACAAGCTAATGTAAATTGTCTGCTCCCTTCTCACACCCATTGATCCAAAGAGACTAACTCCCCATAAAACCCAAACAACTACCACCAAAAGGTCCAAAGGCCAAATTAATTCAGAATACTCTTTAGATTGTGTTAAACCGGCAAATAAACTTACAACTGCCAATGCCATTAAAAGAATATAAAGCCAAAAATGTAAATGACCAATGAATTTTAAAAATGGATGCTCATTGTATGAAATTTTCAAAACTCTTTGTCCCAAGTAATACCAGGCTGCCCAAATACCACTTAATGTGAAACCATAGATAATTCCATTAGTGTGCAATGGTCTAAGTCTCCCAAAAGTTCCAAATTCTCCAGCAAGATAATTGAGATTTGGAAACGCCATTTGAAAAGCGATAATGACACCCAACAATAATCCTACAATACCAAATACAATCGTTGCAAAAAGAAATAATTTTGCAATGGAATAATCATACTCTAATGCAGAATTTGATTGCATATAGACTCCTTCCTCTAAGATTTCCCTAGACTAATTAATATTTAGAGAACTTGTAATTTTATAAAAAATAACTTAACTAAAAGCTTAAAAAACAAACAAATGGTAAATGAAACTCAAAATGTGCTTTATTAACAAAAACTAAATTCTACCAACTTCATAGAGTTGCACAATTCCAACGACTTGATCTCCATCCATTACCACCAATTCTTTTATTTTTGATTCCATCATTATAGCCTCTGCTTCCGTTGCCATAGCATTGCTTTGAATCACTTTGGGTTGTTTAGTCATAATTTCTTCAGCACAAACTTCAAATTTATCCTCCATTAAAGTTCGTCTCAAATCCCCATCAGTAATAATCCCCCTTAGCTTATTATCCTCCAACACCAAACACACTCCAAGTCTTTTACTTGTCATTACTGCAATTAATTCTTTAAAACTAGTTTTAGGCAAAACAATAGGCAAATCTTTAGCAACCATAATATCTTTAACTTGCGTCAAAAGCTTTCTGCCTAAGCTCCCACCAGGATGAAACATTGCAAAATTCTCCGGTTTAAATCCTCTTGCTTTCATTAAAGCCACTGCAATTGCATCACCCATTGCTAAATTTGCGGTTGTTGAAGAGGTTGGGGCAAGTTGCAAAGGGCACGCCTCTCTTTTAACAGCAATATTTAAAAAATACTGCCCCTCCTTAGCTAAAGTTGATTGTGGATTCCCACTCATCACAATTAATGGAATTCCACGCTTTTTAATAAGAGAAATAATCCGCAAAACCTCTTCACTCTCTCCTGAGTTTGAAATTGCGATAACCGCATCCTCTTTTGTAAGCATTCCCAAATCTCCATGCAATGCCTCTCCAGGGTGCAAGAAAAAACTAGGAGTTCCTGTGCTTGCTAAAGTCGCAGCCATTTTTGCAGCAATATGCCCTGATTTTCCCATTCCTGTAATCACGCAATGCCCTTTGAGTTTTAAAATGCATTCAATCGCGCCATTAAAATCTTGATTTAAATAGTCTTTTAACCCCAAAATTGCTTCTGATTCAATATCAAAAACCTCTTTTGCTATTTGAGTAAAATCTCGCATACAAACTCCTTAAAAATTACAATAGCATTGAACCGATGATTCCACCAACAATTAAAGGTATATTATAAACCAAAAAAGTTGGTACGCAAGTATCCCAAATGTGATTGTGCTGTCCATCTGCATTTAGCCCAGAAGTAGGACCAAGTGTGCTATCTGATGCAGGGCTTCCTGCATCACCTAATGCCCCTGCAATTCCTACTAGCAAAATAATAGCCTCATAGCTAAAGCCAAGATTTAATGCCAAGGGGCAATAGGTTGTTGCAATAATAGGAAGTGTCCCAAAAGAAGTCCCAATACCCATTGTCACCAACAAACCAACTAATAACATTATAATTGCGCCGCCAAGTTGCCCACCTGAAAGAGAAGAAACTGATTCTGCAAGCGATTCAATAGCCCCTGTTTCTTTTAAGACACTACCATATCCTGCTGCAATTAGCATCACAAAAGCAATAAAAGCCATCATTTTAAAGCCATCTTCAATTACATTATCAATATTATCCCACTTAATAGCCCCAAAGGCAATCATCACAAAAAGTCCAGCAATCCCACCTAATGGCAAAGAACCTTCCAAAATCTGCACAACAAAGGCAACAATGGCACCCAATAAAACACCAAAATCCTGCCTACTCATTTTAGGATTTTCCAAATGTCTTAAAACATTTTCTTCTAAGAAAGTGTTTTGATATTCGTGTGGCTTCCGATAAAAAATAAAAATTGCCAAAAGCAATCCCACAAGCATACTAGCTCCACCAATCCACATCACACTTGAAATCTGCTCTAAAGTAACATTGATTCCATTTTGCTCTAATTGCTTTTGTAAAATTGTATGAAATAGCAATCCATACCCAACACTAAAACTTACATAAGGCGCTTTTAACCCAAAAGTCAAAGCACAAGCAACCGCCCTTCTATCAATTTTCAAGCGATTCATTAAAGGTAAAAGCGGTGGAATTAAAATAGGAATAAAGGCAATATGCACCGGAATAAGATTTTGTGAAAAACAAGCAAAAAATGCAATAAAAAAACAAAACATCAAACGGCGATTCTGAATAAAATTGGCAATATGATGCACAAAAATAGGCGTAAGATTTGTCCTTGCTATCGCACTTGCTAAAGCACCAAGCAAGATATAACTCAAAGCAATTTCTAAATTACCTGACATTCCAGAAATCAAAACCTTAATAGTCTCTTCAAATCCAATCCCCGCAATAACTCCAGCAACCAAAGCTGAAACAAGAATCGCCAACAAAACATTTAATCGCGCCAAACAAAGCACACTCATAACAAAAATTGAAACTACAACCGGATTGGTTAGCATACTAATCCTTTTTTAAAGAATGGGAATGCAACAAAACAAATTCCCCTAATTTTTGGTTTAAATAATCCGCCACAACATTGCATTTTATTTTAAATAAAAAAAAGATTCTAGAATCATCTTGTGCTTGTTTTTCTAGTGATTCAAAATTCCCCATTCCCTTAGCAAAAACCAAATCCGCCTCCCCAAAAAGCCTTTGGGATTCAATACTAGCTAGTTCATAAATAAATCCAGGGCTTGGCACACCACTATCCCTTACTTCACAGATTCTAAAAAGCTCTGAATCACTTTGGTGCAAATCATCTAAAGTAATATCATTAATAATCTCTGCACCCCTTACAAAATAAAAAATTTGCAATTGCGGATAATGGGCTTTAAGAATTTGAATCAAAACTTCATCAAGCTCATTTTCTCCCGCATTATCGCCAATATAAACTATTTTTTTTGCCTTTTGCAGCTGCTGCTTTAAAGCATTTATGTGAAAATAAGCAAAGCGTGTATCAAAAATTTTTTGACACTCTGCTTCCAAGTCAAATGCATACTCAACACCATAATCAATCACATTTCCAAGCACCGCACAATAAATCCCAAACTCCAATTGATTCTCTTTGGGAATTGTTTTTAGTTTTTTTCTAAGAGTTTCTTTAATTAGCCTTGCTTTTTGAATACTTTGTTGTTTAATTTGCCAATAAGGCGCAGGATTTTTGGTTAGTTTTGAAATCTTATCATACAAAACCACCGCCAAAAGCGTAGGAGGAATCTCTCTATTTTTTTCTAAAATAATTCCCCTTTTTTCAAAAAAACCTAAAACGCTCTCTTGATAATTAACTAAAATTTCTTGCTCTATTTGATTGATTGCTTCTTTTTGAAAAAAATTAATGACTTCTGCTGTTCTCACTGCTTGTTTTTGCAAGCAAGCCAAGCATCTTTGTTCTAAATTAATCGTTCATTCCTTCTTTTGATTTTGTATTAATCACTTTGCCCCACATCATTTTATATTTCCGTTTTAAAAACTCGATTTCTTCTTGGGCTGCTTTGAGTTGCTCTCGCAAAATAGCAATTGTTTTTTTATCATCTTCATAAACTTCTTGTGTATTAAAAAGGGCATCTTTTAAAAATTGATTCTCACTTTTAACGCTTGTAATTGTTTCTTCTTTAGCACTAATCACCTTTTCGTGCAAACTAAGAATCGTGCCAATTGTTTTTTCAACAAACTCACTATCTACACCAACACTTGGGTTATCTATCATTACTGCATTGCTACCTGTATGCACCACAACTTTTGTGCCACTCCCTGCATCAATGAGAAAATCTCCATTTTCTTGTTTGCTTTTTAATTCACCACTAGCAACCATTTCCAACACTCTCTCCCTTGTTAGATTAGCCAAAGAAGCAAACTCATCAATCTTAACCCAAGTCTCCATCGCACATCCCCTACAAAATCACTTCAATATCTTGGGAATCTAATTCAACATTTTTAGCTTTCATTACACGATCTTCTCGTAATTTTCCTTCTAATTCTGCATTGTTTAATGCTAGAATCTGCATTGCCAAATAAGCACTATTAACTGCCCCAGTTTTCCCTAAAGCCACAGTTGCTACAGGCATTCCAGAAGGCATTTGCACCGTGGAGAGCAAAGAATCTAAACCATCTAAAGCCCCCCCTTTAAGAGGCACTCCAATAACAGGCTTTGTTGTCATTGACGCTACCGCTCCTGCTAAATGCGCTGCCATCCCCGCTGCTGCAATAAAAACTTTTGCACCTTTTTGCTCTGCTTGCTTCACATATTCTTTAGTCCGATTTGGACTCCTATGCGCTGAACTAATAATCACTTCATAAGGCACATCAAATTTTTTTAGCACCAAAATACATTCATTCATCACTTCATAATCACTCTTGCTTCCCATTAAAATTGCTATAAACTCCATCTATTCTCCTTTATATTGTTGAGAGTGCGGCGCCCAATCCTATTAAAAATCCACCAATTAGCACCATTAAAAAAAAGTAAAAAAATAGATATAAAATTGCAGGCAAAAGCACTAGCCACCACGACCATTCAATTTTTCCTGCTAATTTCAACCCTATAAATAAAAGCTGTAGTCCTACAAAAAAGAAATCTATCATTTATTCTTCTTGCATTTCAAAAGGCTTCTTTTTTGCTTTTAAACGAACAATTCTAGCTCCCTGTGTGGCTAAAACTTCATATTCACAAAATTCATCACTAATAATATCGCCAACCACCGGCATACGCTCTAACAAATTAAAGACATATCCACCAATAGTAACTTGTTCGGTATCCTCTTCAAAAGCAATTCCAAGCACATCAGCCACACGCTCTAAATCCAACATTCCATCAAAAGAATAGGTATCTTCATCAATTTTATGATAATCCTCACTTTTTTTGTCATGCTCATCAGAAATATCACCAATAACTTCTTCTAAAATATCCTCCATCGTAAGCAATCCAGCCGTTCCGCCGTATTCATCAACTACTAAAGCCGTATGAATCTGCCTACGATTCATTTGGATAAGGATATTAGAAATCGAAGCACTCTCTGGAACAATAATCATTTCTCTTACCAATTTTTCCAACTCTTTAGAAGGATTTTTTGATAACATTGTTTCTAATAAATCTCTTAAATGCACCATTCCAACGATATTATCTTTACCTTCCTTGCAATAAGGGTAGCGCGTATGTTTAGTCGTTGTGACAATTTGCATATTTTCTTCATAGCTATTATCATCATACAAACAAATCATATCTTTTCTGGGTGTCATAATTTCTTTTGCCATTGTATCAGAGAAGCTTACAGCATTTTGAATAATTTCATTTTCAATCGTATCTAAATACCCTCCTTTTAAGCTTTCTCCCACAATAATTTTAAGCTCTTCTTCAGAGTGCGCACTCTCTTCACCCTCACTAGCAGGTTTAATTTTAATTGCATGTAAAACTACCGCGGCAATAAAATCAAAAATCTTAATTACCGGATAAAACACTACCCAAAAAACATGCAAAGGTCTAACAATCAGCAACACAGATTTTTCAGCCTTGGCAATTGCAATAGATTTTGGAACAATTTCTCCTATAACTACATGCAAAAGCGTAATAAAACTAAAAGCAATCATAAAGCTTACAGAATGCAATAAAACAGGGTTATCTCCAATAAAATATTTAAAGGGGACTTCTAAAAGTCGCGCAACTGCTGGTTCTCCTATCCAACCAAGCCCTAAAGATGAAAGAGTGATTCCAAGTTGTGTCGCAGAAAGATAAGAATCAAGCTTCCCTGTAACTTTAAGTGCAAGTTTTGCTCCAGAGACTTCGCGCTTAACTAACTCTTCTAAGCGGGAGCGGCGAATTTTAACAATGGCAAATTCAGAGAGAACAAAAAAACTATTCAACAAAACAAGAAACAAAGCAAGAATAGACAGCAAAATCGAATCAACTTCCAAACATTCTCCTTTAAAATTTTAAAAATTACCTAATATTATATCACAACTAACTTTTAATTAACTTCTTTTTGCATTTCCTTACAAAAGACTTTATCAAAGGCATAACTAAGTTTCATTCCAAAAAGCAAAATTGCCCAAGAAAGATACACCCAAATAAACAAAAACAATAAAATACTAAAAGAACCATAAAGTGTCAAATAAGCCTTATTATAAAAAACATAATACACAAATCCCCACTTACAAAAAGACCAAAGCAAAGCCGTAATAAGTGAGCTTATTAAAGTATTTTTAAAATCAATTTGCGTATTTGCAGAAATCTTAAAAAAAACAAAAAAAATCACCCAAGTAATCAAATAAGGGCTAAGCCTAAAGAGCCAAAGCATAAAATCTTTATATCCTAAAACATCTAAATAAGCATAAGCCTTAGCACTCAAATAAATAGAAAACAAAATTCCTACCGGAAAAAGTGTCATGCAAGTCCAATAAACCGCTAAAGAATCCCAAAATTTTCGTGGATTTGTATGAAAAATTTTACCTGCAATAAATTGATAGTTTTTAAAAAATAAAATAGAGGTAATAAAAGCATACAATAGTCCCATTCCACCAAGCTTTGCAGAATTCGCCAAAAAGCTATCCATATAATCTAAAAAAACATCAGAATGTGTTGGTAGAAAACTTGTAATAACTAGATTCTTAAAGCTCTCCAAATAATCCTTAAAATCTGGTAAGGCTGCTACAAGAGAAAAAACAATCAAAAGCATCGGCAAAAGAGCAAAAATAGTATAAAAGCTAAGACTAGCTGCAAAATAAAGCAAATCCCCCTTTAAAAACCCATATAAGCTCTTTAGCAATGGAATGGATTCGACTTTAATTCTTGATATAAGCTTTAAATACATTTTAATTACTCACAACTTGTAGCAATTCCATATCCATATGATTTGATTCTTAAAACTTCTTCCTTAGGTGTATTGCCTTTTGCTGTTAAATAATCCCCCAAAACCACCGCATTAATACCACATTCAAATAAATCTTTTTGATTCTCTCCAAAAACTCGCTCTCTCCCTCCAGCAATCATTAATCTCGCATCAGGCAAATACTCCCTTGCCAATCTCACACACTCCAATGCTTCTTCTTGACTTAGAACTTCTTGCTTTAGAGGCAGGGCTTTGTTTGGAATAAAAAAATTAATAGGTGTGCTATGGGGTTTTAGGGTTTGGAGTGCGTGGAGTAAATCCATTCTATCTTGCCAAGATTCTCCCATTCCAAAGATTCCACCACTACACAATCCAAGCCCAACTTCTAAAGCATTTTCACAAGTCTCATAACGCTCTTGAAAGCTATGAGTTGTGCAAATTTTAGGAAAGAAATTTTTAGAAGTCTCCAAATTGTGATTATAACTAGCAATCCCTGATTCTTTTAATTCTTTTAAAGAATCTTTATCTGCAATCCCACTACAACCTATCAAATGCAAATGCAAACCTTCATTAACAATAGCTCTAGCTGCCCTTGAAATGTATTCCACTCTTTTATCATCAAGATTTCTTCCACTTGTAACCAAGCAAAATCCTAAAGCACCATTTTTAGCCGCTTCTTTTGCTTCAAAAACAATTTGCTCTATGGATTTAAATTTATAGCGCTCAATATCGGCATTGTATTTTGCGCTTTGCGTACAATAAGCACAATCTTCCGCACAACTTCCGCTAGAAACATTAGAAATTGTGCATAAAAAAATTTCCTTCATCTTTAGCCCTTAATTTAATCTAATCTCAAAACTTCATCTCTGCCTTTAAAATCTTGAATCTTAATACTAACTTTTTCCAAATAAAATACAATGAAATCAAGATTCTGCGGGGTCTGATAGATTGCTTCAAGGCTTGGATATTTCTCAAACATTGCTTCTTTAATAGCCAAATTAGTATCAAACTTCACTTCTCCGCGGATTCTAATCCACATATTTTCTCCATCAAATGCACTCAACTCCACCCCTGGAAAATTTTGCATATGCTTATACATTCCCTTTTTATTGGAAGTGCAAAAATATAATTTCCCATCTTTATATAATGCAGACTTCATAGGTCTTACTCTTGGATTTCCACAAGTCCCTTTAGTAGCCAAAAAAGTAACATTTTTATCCAAAAAATCTAAAATTTCCTTAGTCATTTTATTCCTTTATTTCAGCTTGAATGTCTTCAATTCGCTCTTTACAAGCAATACACTCTAAAACAGCTTTTTTACGATAAGTTCTCTTTGCCATCAAAGAATCGCATTTAGGGCAATGTGTGTTAGTTGGCTCATAAGTGGAGATAAAATCACATTTAGGATAATTAGCACAACCATAAAACTTCCCTCTTTTGCTCATTCTCTCCAAAATATCTCCACCACACTTTGGACATTTCACGCCTTCTATGGCTTTTTTTGCGCTTGAAGTAGAGTTAAGCGACTTCGTATTTTTGCACTCTGGATAACCACTACATGCCAAAAACTCACCGCTTCTACTGCGTTTTTTCACCATTGGTTTGCCACATTTTTCACATACACCATAGCTTTCTTCTTGATCATTCTCTACTGCTTCTTTTTTGATATATTTACATTTAGGATACCCGCTACAGCCCACAAACTCACCAAATCTTCCGCTTCGCTTGATTAACTCTTTTCCACAAAGCGGACAATTCTCACCTGTTGGGAGTGCTAGTTTTTGACTTTGTATAGAAGTTTTACCCTCATTTACTTTTTGAATAAATGGATCATAAAACTCCCACAAAAGTTTTTGCCAATCTTGTTTATTTTCTGCAATTTCATCTAATTTTTCCTCTAAATTTGCCGTAAATTTAGAATCCACAATCTCCAAAAAGTGCTTTTCTAAAAGCTCCACCACCTTAAAGGCGATTTCTTGAGGCTTAATCTGCTTTTTTTCTATGCTAATATATTCACGAGAATTGAGCAAAGAAATCGTTGGCGCATAAGTGCTTGGACGCCCTATACCAAGAGATTCTAAAGTTTTAATAAGACTCGCTTCAGAAAACCTTGCTGGAGGTTCAGTTTGGTGCTCACTTAAATTGCATTTTTCTAGTTTTAAAGTCTCACCAACTTTTAAATTAGGCAATAATTTATCTTTATCTTCATTGCCCAAAATTCTATAAAATCCATCAAAAATCAACTTTCTCCCACTAATTTTCAAAAGAGAAGAATCAGAATCAATAAAAATATTTTGCAATTCAAATTCTGCATCACTCATTTGTGAAGCCAAAAAACGATTATAAATCAAAGCATACAATTTAAGCTCATCACCTTTAAGGTATTGTACTGCAATCTGTGGTGTAAAATCAATCAAAGTAGGACGAATGGCTTCGTGTGCTTCTTGTGCGCTTTTGGATTTAGTTGCGTAGTTCTTAGGCTTACTTGGAGCATATTCTTTTCCATAAGCCTTAATGATAAAATCCTTTGCTTCATCTTGTGCAATTTTTGCAATATTTAAACTATCAGTCCTCATATAAGTAATCACACCCATAGAACCTTTATGCGTCATCACCCCCTCATAAAGTTTTTGGGCTGTCTGCATCGTGCGTGAAGGAGAAAAACCAAGAATCGAACTAGCACTTTGCTGCAGTGTAGAAGTCATAAAAGGTGGTGGAGTGGCTGTTTTCCGCTTTTTATTTTCGATTTCTTTAACTTTGAAGTTTTCTTGTTTGAGCTGCTGAATAATCTCTAATGTTTCTGCTTTATCTTGCAAACTAAGCTTTTGAATCTTTTTCCCTTTAAATTCCAAAAGCTCTGATTCTAATTGCTCTTTAAAAGCAATATCCACACTATAATAAGTAATGGGTTTGAAATCTAAAATCTCTTTTTCTCTATCTACAACAATCTTTAAAGCGCTACTTTGCACTCTACCCGCACTCAAACCCCTTTGAATCTTAGAAGCAATCAAAGGACTTAAGCGATAACCCACGATTCGATCAAGCAATCTCCTTGCTTGTTGTGCATTGACTTTATCCATATCAATATGGCGCGGATTTTTAAGCGAATCCAAAATTGCCTTTTTGGTGATTTCGTGAAATACGATTCGAGGCAATTTTTGCGGATCTTTACCAATAGCCGTTGCAATATGAAATCCTATTGCCTCACCCTCTCGATCCTCATCAGTTGCGATATAAATTGTCTTAGAATTTTTGGCAAGCTTTTTTAACTCATTTACTATATTTTTATGCGATTCATCAATTTGGTATTCTGGTATAAATTCTTGGTTATCAATCTTAATGCCAAAACTATGCTTAGGTAAATCCCTAATATGCCCTTTTGAAGCAATCACTTCATAATTACTTCCCACAAAATTTTTAATTGTCTTAGCCTTAGTTGGGGATTCTACAATAATCAAATCTTTCAAACTCATTCCCTATTCAAAGAATTTTTTTCTAATCATACAAAAATTTTACAAAAAATATCAAGCGCCTTACTCTTGCGCCAAAAGATCGCGATAAATTTGTCCCCCTATTTGACTCTTTGAAAATGCAATAAAATGATTATTTCTAAAACTTTCTTTATTATAAAGTAAAGGCTTTTTAGTCATACAATCCAAAATTACACCCCCTGCCTCTCTTAGCACAATATCACAAGCTGCCATATCCCATTCACTCGTGCCATTAAATCTAGGATATAAATCTGCCTCACCTCTAGCCAATGCACAAACTTTTAAAGAAGATCCATATTTTTGGACTTTTAAATGATATTTTTTGAGAAATTCTTGCGTAGATTCTGTGCTATGAAAAATAGAATCACACGCCACTAATTGCTTATCTGCTATATTTCTCTCTCCATTTAGGCGAATTTTGTTTGAATCTAAAAACACCTCATCCACACAATGTGATTCTATTGTATTTTTTAGCTTTTGGGATTCTATCGTATAGCTCCCAAAACCCTCCAATCCCATATACAATTCATCAAAACAAGGTGCATATACCACACCTAGAATCGGATGATTTTTGCGGATTAAAGCAATATTGATAGTCCAACCTCCATTTTTTGCCAAAAAATCTTTTGTTCCATCAAGTGGATCAATAAGCCAATAATACTCCAAATCTTTGCGTTTTGCATATTCTAAAACTGCCTCTTCAGAACAAACTGCATAGGAAGAAATCTTCTGCAAAGCTTGTGTAATATAAGCATTTGATTCTAAATCTGCTTGAGTGATGGGAGATGAATCCTCTTTTAGAGAAAATTCCTCTTTACCATAATATCTTAAGGCTATTTTACCGGCTTCTATGGTAATTAAAGCAACTTTATAAAGCAAATTTTGCATTAACCTCCTTAAGCTTCTCAATAATATCTCTGCAAGCATTATTGATATTAAAATTATCACTATAAACTAAATGGCTTCTTTTGGGCAATTCTACATCCTGATTCAAACCCGCCATATTCTGAGTGTTGTTTTTGTAAAAATTTTTAGGATCTCTATTTATCCGAATCTTCTCAGAAACATTTAAAAACACCTCTAAGTAATTTTTAAAATTCTCCCTATTGAATGCTCTCACTGCTTCAAACATAGAAATCGTAGAAAGGACAACAATAAAACCTTGGTCTACTAATAATTTAGCTACTTTAACATAATAACTTGCCATTTCTAAACGCCCTTGCAAAGTATAATTATTATTGGATATACATGAACGCAACAAGTCTCCATCTAAATGAACAGCATGTATCCCAAATTCCTTTAACAGATTTTCTACAACCATCTTTGCCAATGTACTCTTTCCGCTACCACTCAATCCAGTAATATAAACTAAAATCCCCTGCAAAATTCTTCCTTTAGTTTTATAATGTTTTTTGGTCGCCCTAAATCTTTCCTTGCACCTTTAGCAACATCAATTTCTATAAAAATTAACTCCCTTAAATAATTTATATTTGCCAATAATTCTTTTAATTCTTTTTCTGTGCTCACCTTATAAGCTTTTTGGTAACCACATCCCTTTGCAATTTTCAAAAAATCAATGTTATTAGCATTAGTTTCTTGACCACCAACACTATCATGTGCAAAATTATTCAAAACAATATGCACAAAAGCAACACCCTTAAAATTGGATAAACAGCCCATATGCATCAGAAATGAACCATCCCCATCTAAACAAACAATTTGATTGGATGAATACTTTGATAAAATGTAGGCAATTGAACTAGCAAACCCCATTGAACCTACAACCAAAAAATCATTGCTATGTCTCATTTTCTTATATTCTCTTAAATCATAGAGCTCTCTTGAAATCATGCCTGTTGAGCCAATAAATTTAGCCTCCAAAAAGTAATCTTGAACAATAGAAATAGCTTTTTCTCTTTTCAAGGAGAATTTATTTTCTCTTATTTTATGCGTTAATTGAAAAGGATTAAATGCATCTCTTTCAATTAAAATAGCAATGATAGATAAATTTCTCTTTACATTGTCAAAAACTTCTACAAACTGCTTCTTGGCATTCTCCATATCTCTTGATAATACAATATATGGAATCTCACACACCTCTAAAATACTTTTTGTAACAAACCCTTGCTTTCTGTGTTGAGGCTCATCATTTTCTCCACCACGCATCCCAATTAGCATTATAAGGGGTATTTGATAAACTTTTTTATCCACAAATGATAGCAGGGGATTAATAGCATTACCAAGTCCAGAATTCTGCATATAAACTACTCCGATCTTTGAAGTAGCCAAATGGTAAGCACCGGCAAAAGCAATTGCTTGCCCTTCATTTGCTGTTGTGTAAAAATTATCATCCTCCATTACTTCCCTCAAAGCCAAATTCAAAGACTTTAGGGAACTATCTGGAACTCCAGCATAAATCCCAATATACTCCTTTAAAAACTTTGCAAACTCCAAAGCGTCCAACATTAATTACCTTTAATTAAATTAATCAAATCCAAAGCTTTAATATATTTTTTATCAGCTTCAAAAGCTCTTCTGTGTTTCAGTATTAAATTCGCCGTTTCTAACATTGCACTATAAGAGGCGCGTAGCAATTGATTCGCATAAACTATGATATTCACTCCTGCTTTTTCCAACTCCACTTCACTTAAGCTAGGATAATTTGTAGGAACAACCATTAAAGGCTTACGGTTTTCTAATGCATTATATCTCTCACAAAATTCTAAAATTTCCCTTCCATCTTTCTGTCTTGAATGTATCATAATTCCATCTGCTCCTGCCTCAATATAAGCTTGAGCTCTATTCATTGCATCCTCAATGCCAACATTTAAAATTAAACTTTCAATTCTAGCAATAATCATAAAATTATCTGACAACTGTGCTTGCTTGCCAGCCTTTATTTTTGCACAAAAGTGTTCAATTGTATCTTGAAAATGTTGAACACTTTCACCTTCACACAAAGAGTTCTTCTTTAATCCAATTTTATCTTCAATCACAACCGCACTTACACCCAATCTTTCCAAACGCTTTACCATTAACTCAAAATGAGGAATTTGAGAACCTGTATCTCCATCATAAATAATTGGTTTTGTAGAAGCTTCTAAAATATCATTCACCGTGACAATCCTAGATGTTAAGTCAACAAATTCATTATCTGGCTTACCTTTTAATGTGGAATCTGTCAAAGAGCTAATCCATAGAAAGTCAAAACTTTGATTTACCCCATCTGCATCTTTAACATTAGCATTTTCAATAATCATGGCACTCAACCCACTATGTGCTTCAATTCCTTTTATCATTGTCTTTACTTCAAGAGTCCTTTTTAATAAATCAAGTCTCACATGTGGCAATATACCATACTGCTTAATAGCTAAATTTAACTGCGAAGAAGAAATATTCTCAGTATATTCTGGCTCTACAATTTTCCCTCCCCAACTCTTCATAAGTTCTATTGCTCTTTCCCTTGGCTTACTTAAAGGTCCTTTATTCCAATCATTACCATGTACCATAAAATCTGGTTTATATCTCAAAAGATTTTTATCGTATTCTTTTTCTTCTTGAATAACAACTTCATCAACACCTTTTAAATTTTCAACGATTATTTTTCTTTGCTCATAATTCATCAAAGGAACACGTTTATAACTTGCAATAGCCTTATCTGAAAATAATCCAACTATAACATAACCCAATTGCGAAGCCTGCTTAATGATATTTAAATGACCAGGATGAATTATATCTGCCGCCATTGGAACATAAACTATTTTTTTCATAACATTTAACCTTTAAATAAACAAGTATCACATAATTTTGTACCACTTAAATCTCCACTCATATGTGCTTCTCTCAATTCTTTCATGCCTTGCGAATGCCAAATATTATAAATAGTATCACTGTTGATATTTCCAACTGCAATATGTTTAGCCCTATGAGAAGCACAAGGAACTACTAAACCATCTCCGTGGATAAATAACGACTCAAAAGGATAAGAACAGCTTTGTTTTCCTTCAATAGGAGAATCTGAAATAGCATAACTTCTTTCATCATCAAAAGGAGAAATTGGAACATAACGTTGAATAGAAACATAATCCACTTTATCGACCCAATATTGCTTAAAGGCTTCCAATTCATGTTTGTTTTTTTCTTGCAATAAAAAACTTACTCTTACTATAGGCAACTCTTTTCCCATTTTTGAGCGAAGCTCTAAAAAAGTTTCAATATTTTTTAAAACTTTACTAAAATTTAAACCTATCCTAATTTTATTATAAGTTTCTTCAGTTGCTGCATCAATACTAAAATTCATACGCGTAATATTGGTATCTAACAGCTTCTTGCTCATCTCTTCAGTTAGCAAAGAAGCATTGGTATTAAAATGAATATCCATGATGCTTGATTTACAGCTAACATATTGCAGTCTTTCTACGATATCTGGATCAAGCAAAGGCTCATTAGTTTGAGATACGCCGACAGAAGGACAACCATGCTCATCACATTCATCCACCAAACGCTTAAAAGTTTCAAAAGGTAAATAGCCTTCATATCCATAATCAGCACGCAAATCAGGATGACCATGCACGCACATCGTGCATCTCGCATTACACTTAAATTGGTTTTCAAAGCGGACAAAAAGCGGAAAATCTGCAAGTATATGCTTAGAAGCATCTGCCCATTGCTTGCGATAGTCCAACCATTTTTGCCCATATCGCTTCACAAAAACTTCATTAATATCTTTCTTAAAGCTATTAACAACTCGCCCTGCAGAAGTCGATTCACTTAACATTTGTGACATATCTTACTCCTTAAATTATTGGCTTGTATTATACTTCCAATTATTTTAATTTTAAATTACACCTCATAAAGCCACACTGTAACAATATTAAATTGCCTCATTACAGAAAATGTAGCCTACCTACCACTAAAAATATATTGCTTTGACTTTTGTTCTCATAAACCACAAAGCCATATCACAAGCCCTTTGCCATCTTTAACCAATTGCTTCATTGATTGCCTTTATCACACTCTCTACTTCCACATTACTCAAATGCTCTCCCATAGGAAGTGAAAGAATCTCGCTCTCCCAAGCTTTAGCCTTAGGAGTTTTTGATTCCACTACATAAGGCTGATTTGAAAATGCTTGAGTATTAGGCAAACAAATAGGGTAATGCAATCCTGTTTCAATTCCCATTTGGTTTAGCTTTTGTGACAATTCATTTCGTTTTTGAATGCGGATAACAAACAAATGCCACACACATTCACATTCTTTCCTAACTTCAGGAAGCTCCACAATCCCGCTTAATCCATCCATATAAAGCTTTGCAATTTCTCTACGCCTTCTATTCCAAGAATCCAAATGTTTCAACTTCACCCTTAAAATTGCCGCTTGAATCCCATCAAGCCTAGAATTCCTACCAACAATCTCATGTTCATATTTCCTTAACCCTCCATGGTGTGCAATGCATTTACACTTTTTAATTAGTGCTTCATCTCTACTTACAATCGCTCCGCCATCACCATAAGCCCCAAGATTCTTGCCAGGATAAAAGCTAAAAGCTGCAATATCACCCAAACTCCCAACACATTGCCCATTATATCTCGCCCCATGAGCTTGTGCACAATCTTCAATCACTCTTAAAGAATGCTTTTTGGCTAACTCCAAAATCTCTTTCATTCTTGCACTTTGCCCATACAAATGCACCGCCATAATCGCACTAGTTTTTGGTGTAATCTTACTCTTTAAATCCTCAATATCTAAAGTATAATCCGCCCCACAATCTACAAAAACGATTTTCAATCTATTTCTTACCACTGCTTCTGCACTTGCTGCAAAGGTATTTGCAGGAACCAGCACTTCACTATCCTTTGGGAGATTCAAAGCTTCAATTGCAATTTCTAAAGCATCACTTCCATTACCAACCCCAAGTGTCTTAACTCCGCCACCAATAAATTCTGAAAACTCTTCCTCAAAAGATTCAACCGCATCTCCTCCAATAAAAGCACTTTTTTCTATCACTTCAGAGATTGCTTTATCAACTTCCTCTTTAATCCCCAAATACTGCTTATGCAAATCTAAAAATTTCACAACCATTCTTCATCCTATCTTTGAAATTAATTCTAAAGTTTTAATAACCGATATGATTCCTCTATGATTCTCCATTGGAATCTTTTTTGAAACAATAGAATCATAAAAAAACTTAACAGAATTATCTAATGACATTTTATTAGAAATTTTAGGGATTTCTTCTTCTCCATATTTGTATTGCACCATTTTTTCATAAAGCTTTGCTTTTCCAAATTCCTCATTAAGCACAACACCAGCATTATAAAGCTTAATCTTATCTTGCTTAGTATCATCATAAAGTGCAGTTAGCTTTGTCCCACCAATAATCATTTCACGAATCTTAATAGGACTAAGCCAAGATACATTTAATCCAATCAATATTCCATTTTGCAGTTCAATATTTACATCACCAAAAGCACTATTAGGAAAGCTTCCATATTTTTTAGTAAAAGCAGAAACCCTCTTAATATCTAGCCCAACTAGATAATCAATAATAGATAAATCATGCACCGCCAAATCCCACAAAACATCCACCGCACTTTGAAATAGCCCAAGATTAATTCTACGTGCATTAATATAAACAATGTCCCCAAATTTTTGAATGTTGCTTTTAAGGTATTTTACAGGTTCAGAATACACAAAAACATGATCCACCATTGTAATAAGACTCTTCTTTTCTGCGAGATTAATTAGAGCATAGGCTTCTTCTAAACTAGTCGTATAGGGCTTCTCAACAAAAGTATGTTTTCCTGCTTCTAAACTAGCATAAGCGACTTGATAATGACTTTGTGGAGGAGTTGCAATAAAAATAGCTTCGATACTATCATCACCCAAAAGCTCTTCATAACTTTGAAATTCTTTAAAAGAATATTGTTCTTTAGCTGTGCTAATCCGCTCTTTACTTAAATCAAAAATACTATATAACTCTAAATTTGGATTTGCATTAATTGTTTTTGCTAAATTTATCCCCCAATACCCATAACCAACTAATGCGACTTTCATCCCTTAAAGCTCCCTTATTAATCTTGCGGGATTTCCCGCATAAATGCCTTTTTTAGTGATATTCTTAGTTACCACACTCCCCGCACCAATCACCACGCCATCACAAATATCCACAGGTAAAATCGTAGCATTACTACCAATACTCACATTATTCCCAATTCTTGTTTCTCTCCACAATGCAGAATTACCAGCTGGTCTGCCCTCTTGGAATAAATCATTAATAAACATTACACCATGCCCAATAAAGCAAGATTCTCCAATGCTGACTAGCTCACAAATAAAGCTATGACTTTGGATTCTGCTCTTAGCTCCCACTTTCACACCCCTTTGAATCTCCACAAAAGGTCCCACAAAAACCTCATCGCAAAGTTCGCATTCATAGAGATTGCAAGGCTCTACAATTTTAACATTAACCCCCATTTTAACCTCACGAATCTGACTTTGATACAAAGTAAAACTTCCTTCCTTTAATGATTTAATAGAATAATTCAAATCCTGACTTTGCGATTGTTTAAATGGCTTTTTCAACTAATCTCCCTTGATATAAATATACACTTTAGCGCCTCAATTCTCTATGATAATGCAAATTCAATGTAATTTCTCAATTTCTTTAGTGTAATTAATATATTCTTGTTATAAAATCAAAGTCCAACTCCAATAAATCGTCTAAATTTTGAATTTCTTTAATATTATGTGTCTTGCAAAACTCTTTAACTTCCACGCCCCTATGTGAGGTTCCAACCGCAATAATCTCATAATCCAATTCTTTTTACCTAGCAAATAACCAAGCTAAGCACTCAAATCCTATCTTTTTTGCTCCCAAAAATACAATTCTTTTCATAGATGCCCTAATTTGCACCGCTTAGGCTGGAATCGCAAAAAAACTTCCTTGCCTGTTTCAATTGATTCATACATTGCAATAATTAGCTCCAAACTCTTTCGCCCTTCTAAACCATCAACAAGTGCTTTTTTATTATGCACAATCGAATCAATCACATGCAAATAATATTCTTTATGACCAAATCCATAAACATTAGGCGGATTAGTCGAGTATTTTTCTCTCACTTCTTTATCGCTTTCTAAAGATTCTACAAAATTCCAAGTTTTGATTTCATTTACTGCAAATCCACCAATCTCAACACTTCCAAACTCTCCTAGAATCGAAATGCTGCCTTCTAAATCTTTAGGGCGTGTAGCAGTGGTTGCTTCAATCACCCCCAAAGCTCCGTTTTTAAACTTCAAAACCGCCACTCCAGTGTCTTCAGTTTCAATCTCACTTAATGCTGTTATGCTTTTAGCAAACACGCTCTCCACATCGCCCATCATCCACTCTAACAAATCAATATGATGACTAGCTTGATTGGTAAAAACACCTCCATCCATCGCCCAAGTCCCACGCCAAGAATCTTGACGATAATATGCATTGTCTCGACACCATCGCACTCGCACACTGCCCATTACAAGCTTACCAAATCTCCCCGCTTCCAAAGCCTCTCTTAATTTTTGAACGGGCAAATTATAGCGGTTTTGCTTGACTACAAAAAGTCTTATTCCATTTCTATCACAAGCTTCAATCATTTTATCGGCATCTTCTAAAGTCAATGCCATAGGCTTTTCAACAATAATATGTTTTTTATAGGGTGCAACTTCCAAAGTATTTTTAGCATGCATTCCACTTGGAGTAAGAATAGAAACAATATCAATTTTATTTTTGCAAGATTCCATCATCGAATCTAAGCTTGTAAAATAGGGGACTTGATATTTCTCTCCAAATTGCTTGGAACGACTTTCATCTATATCGCACACGCAGACTAATTTAGCACCATCAATCTCACCCCTACTTAAAAGCTCTGCATGACGAAGGGCGATTCTCCCACAACCAAGCAATGCCACACCTAGCATAAAATCTCCTTTGTAATCCTCTCAATCATAGAATCAAAACTGCATTCTCCACGCACGAAATAGCTTTGCGAATCAATCCTTTTGCCTAGCATAGATTTTGTAATTTGCACAATCTCATTGCAATCTTGACTCCAAAACATTAGTTTGTTTTTAATCAAATATTGATCATGAACTAACCAAATTGAACGCGTGGAAATGGTGGGAATCCCATAACAAACCGATTCAAGATTCATTGTCCCACCTCCGCCGATAAACAAATCAATAAAAGGGTAAAACTCTTCTGGCTTCAGCTTCTCTTCTAAAATAGTAGCAATCCCTCCAAAATCCTTTTTTAGTCTCTCTTTTTCATAGCGAGGCATAATCACTAAATTCACATCCATTTCTTTTTTTAGCAACGGAATCACTTCATAAATAGTCGGAATCTTTTCTTTAACATAATGGGCTTTATACTCTTCTTCGCGAATTAGAATTGTAGGTTTTTGTGTATCTAATCCATAGCGTGTTCGGAAATCATTTTTAGGATCTTTTTGGATAGCATTTATCCACAATGCCACATCAATAAAGGGATACGATTGGATTTGATTTTCATCGAGTGCAAAACGCAACATTAATTCTTTCGGCAACACAAAAGGATAAAAAAGTATCTTAGAAAAAGGCAAAGTAAGTCTAGCCACATGCGTGACATTACGAGGGATTCCAAAGTATTGCACTCCATCAACAGCAGGTGTATCACCAAAATTCACCACTGGAATCCCAATCCCATAGGCTACCTGCACACTATCAACTACAGCCCCACAAATTAGCACTTTTGGAACCCCTCTTGCTTTAAATAAATCCAAAATTTCTTTTTGTCTAAAAATCCTTGCTTCAAATTTTTCCAAAAGCGTTGCGCCACCATACTCCCCAAGCACAATATGTGGAATCTGATGCAATTCTAAAATTTCTTTTGCTTCGGTGTAATTTGGGGCATAGCGTGTTGTTACAAGCACCTCAAATCCCCTTTTTTCTAGCTCTCTAATCATCCCTGCAAAAAACATCGCATACTTAGGAGTTGCGACATCAATCCAAATCATATCTCTCCCTTTAAGCGCATTTTTAACACTTCAAAAAACGCTAAGCGTATCCCAAAAAGTGAGCTAACATTATAGCCTAAAGTCTGCGCTAAAACAAATTCAGGAGCGCTAAATCCGACTTTATCCACCCTCCAAGCAAGCTCCTTACTCCCTAATCTTTCTAGCAAAAGTCTCAAAAGATATTTGCTATATCCTTTAGCAAATTTCAAAGAAGATTCCAAAGAAAAAGCAAATTCAACCAAACGATAATCCGTAAAAGGCGTGCGATTTTCAATCCCAAATTGCATTGCATTTCTATCTTCATAACGCAAAAGATTAGGCAAATTATATTGAAAAGTATCCAGCCATAATCCTTGAGTAAAATCTAGCAAAAATCTCTCCAAAAGATTTTCCATAGAAGGAAGTGGCAATTCATTTTCTTGCAAGATTCTCATTCCCTCTTGATTATCTTCTCTAAAGAGCTTTAATTTCAAAGAATCATCTAAAGAACACTTTAAGCCAAATCCATATTCCTTCAAAGCTTCATTGCCGTAGATTCTAATACGATTTTCAAATTCTTTATGATGAGCAAAAATATATCTCCCAACATAGTGATAATATCCACCAAAAAGCTCATCTGCTCCCTGTCCGCCTAAAACAACCTTGCAAAAGGGTGCGATATTCTTAAAAAGCAAATATTGCAAATAAATAGAAAAACTGCGAAAAATCTCATCTTGATTCTGCACCAAATCCCTTAAATCCTCTTTGATACACTCTAAATTTGGCGCGATATAAGAAACATTAATCCCCAAATCTTTCTGTAATTGCTTCATATGCTGTATTTCATTTTGTTTTGTTTCTTTAAAATTTATCCCAAAATACAAGCACTCCACCCCGATTCTCTTAGCCAAATGCGCCAAAATCGAACTATCCACTCCACCTGAAATACAAAGCGCCATAGGCACATCTGATCGCAATCGTATTTTCACCGCATCACTTAAAATCTCCTCTAATCTATCCAATGCTTCTTTCTGCCCTAAAGTGCTATCCACGCAAGGCACACATTCCCAATATTTTTTTATCCTAAGCTCTCCATTAAAAAATCTCCCAAATGAAGCAGATGGAAAGCTAAAAATTCCTTGATAAATAGTCTTATTCTCACTCCCATTGCTAAATAAAATCCATTTTGAAACTTCTTCCAAATCAAAGCCAAACTTCCCAATCTCCAAAATCGCTTTAATCTCAGAAGCAAAAAAGAATTTTTCTTGACTTAGAGTATAAAAAAGCGGTTTATTCCCTAATCTATCACGCGCTAAAAATAAACTATTATCGCGTTTATCAAGAATACAAAAGGCAAAATCCCCATTCAATTTTTGGAGACACTCTTCTCCCAAAAACGCATAAGCATGAAGCAAAACTTCCGTATCGCTCTGTGTAAAAAAGGGGATTCTCTGCTTTTTTAATTCTTGTCTTAGTTCTTTATAATTATAAATCTCACCATTAAAAACTAACACCAAATGCGGACAAAATGGCGAAGCAAAGGGCTGATTTGCCTCACTATCTAAATCAATAATACTCAAGCGATTATGTGCTAAAGAAATGATTCCATCGCTAAATTCCCCACTAAAATCAGGTCCCCTATGCTTCATAGTCTCTGATGCTTTTTTAACCAATTCTAATGGATAATTCCCCCCACAAATGCTACACATTATTATTCTACAGATCCTAACTCATTAATTTTTTCACAAATATAATGAATTTCTTGTTCTTTTAAATATGGATTCATAGGCAAACTTAAAACCTCATTGCTTGCTAATTCTGCATTAGGAAAATCTCCTTTTTTATATCCTAGATAAGCAAAACACTCTTGTAAATGCAGTCCCACAGGATAATGCACTGCACTTGGGATTCCATTTTCTTTTAGATATTGAATCATTTTCTCCCTTTGTGAAATTCTTATAGTGTATTGTGCAAAAACGCTTTTTCTACTCTCAAGCACTTTAGGAAGCACAACACGGGTATTTTTAAAAAGCTGATCATACAAACTTGCAATTTCATTACGCTTTGAAATATCGTTGGCAAAATATTTCAACTTTACACGTAAAATTGCAGCTTGTATTGCATCCAATCTCCCTCCAATACCAATGTATTTATGGATATATCTTTTCTTTTGCCCATGAATACGCAAACTTGCTATTTTATCTGCTAACTCTTTATTCTGCGTAAAAATCGCTCCACCATCACCATAACAACCCAAAGGCTTTGCGGGAAAAAAACTTGTAGTAGCAATGTCTCCATAAACAGAATCCTTACGCCCCATAAACTCCGCACCAAAACTTTGAGCCCCATCAAGAATTAAAAACAAGTCGTGAGCTTTGGCAATTTTCTCCAATGCGTTTAAATCAGGTGGTTGCCCATAAAGGCTAACAGCTAAAATTGCCTTAGTTTTAGAAGTAATGGCATTTTCTATTTTTTTGCAATCAATATTATAATCCTCTAAAGAAATATCTACAAAAACAGGCTTGGCTCCAAGCAAAGCAATCATCTCAGAAGTAGCAATGAAACTAAAAGGCGTCGTAATAATTTCATCCCCAGCTTTAATCCCCAAAGCCATTAAGGCTAGAATCAATGCCGAACTCCCACTAGAACAAGTAACTGCATAACCACTACCTACAAATTCCACTAGCTCATTTTCTAGACTTTCTACTTCTTCTCCCATAATATAATTTGCATTCCTAGAAACCCTTAAAATTGCTTCTTCAATTTCTTCTTTATGGGCTTCATGTGCTTTTTGTAAATTGGCAAAATCAATTTTATTCACAAATTCCTCCCACAAATCTCTATCATGCCTTCTTTTAAACGATATTCTTCACCATCATAACTATCTTTTGCAACACCTTGTTCATTAAATTTCATTCTCACTCCACCCTTATCAACCCAACCTATCTGCCTAGCAGGATTCCCCACAACTAGAGCAAAAGGAGGCACATCTCTAACAACTACAGATCCAGCACCAATTAGAGCATATTCACCAATTGTAACCCCACAAACAATTGTTGCATTTGCACCAATAGAACAACCTTTTTTAAGCAATGTCGTTTTAAATTCTTCTCTACGATTAATAAAAGCGCGTGGATTAACTACATTGGTAAAAACCATAGAAGGACCCAAAAACACATCATCTTCGCACACTACACCTTCATATACACTAACATTATTTTGCACTTTACAATTTTTTCCTATTTGAGCATTGGGTCCAACCACACAATTTTGACCAAAAGAACAACCCTCTCCAATCACACTGCCACTTAAAATATGGCTAAAATGCCAAATTTTACAATTTTCTCCAATTATAGTGCTTTTATCGATGATTGCCGTCTTGTGAGCAAAATAACTCATCCAAGCACCTTTTGACAAAATGGGTGATAATCGCCTTTTAGACCAATTATTTCTGCATTACGAATCTGATGAACAAGCTCAATAGAATCCCTAGCCTCTCTAAGTCCAAAGCCATTCCCTTCTAAAATATTACGATAACTTTCTGTATGTAAATCCGTAAAACCATCACTAAATTCAACTGCCTTACCATCAATATAAATCAAGCGATAAGTCCTTTTATTTTCATTCTTTACTTCTTTTGGCAAAGTCTCAAAATCTACCGATAAAAACCAACGCACCCTAGCATTTTGTAATTCCAAAACACCACTTGCACTTTGTGAATTTAACAAATTTACCACGCTTTTTTTAACACCACCAAAAATCCAAAGCAACATATCAAAAAAATGAATCCCAATATTAGTAGCAACTCCACCACTTTTAGCAATATCTCCTTTCCAAGAAACAAAATACCATTTACCCCTTGAGGTAATATAGGTTAGATCCACTTCAAAAATTTTATTAGGATTTAATTTCAATGCTTCCTCTACTTGCTGTTTTAGCCGCATAATACTTGGATGCAATCTTAATTGCAAAATATTATAAACCCTCCTACCACTCTCTTTTTCTATAGTTTCTAGGGCTTCTATATTCCAAGGATTAAGCACCAAAGGTTTTTCGCAAATCACATCGGCATTATTTCTAAGTCCAAAGCGGATATGACTATCATGCAAATAATTAGGCGAACAAATGCTAACAAAATCCAACCCTTGACCATTTCTTCTTAGTTTATCCACATGCCGATCAAAGCGTTCAAATTCCATAAAAAAATCTGCTTCTGGAAAATAACTATCAATAATCCCCACTCCATCATAAGGATCCAACCCGCACATAAGCTGATTCCCTGTTTCCTTGATCGCTTTTAAATGGCGGGGTGCTATATACCCAGCAACTCCAATAATCCCAAACTTTTTCATTTTAAAATTCCTTAATCGCTTCTAATATTATCTGACTTGCTTTACCATTTCCATACAACATAGAATCAAAATTTAAACTAACATCGGTCATTTTTTTAAAAACTTGATATATTTTTTCTTCATCTGATCCAACCAAACAATTATAACCTGCCTCTAAGAGCTCTACCCACTCTGTCTCATCTCTCAAAGTCATACAAAATTTTTTAAAATAATAAGCTTCTTTTTGTAATCCTCCACTATCTGTTGCGACCATTACACAATTTTGCAACATCCAAATCATCTCTAAATAACCTAGAGCATCTATGAAACGAATATTTTCTGTTGCTATATTATTTTGCAACAACTTATTTTTTGTTCTTGGATGCAAAGGAATAACAACAGGAATCTCGCTTGATATTTTATTAAGTGCTACAAAAATATTTCGTATTTTTTCTAAATTATCAGTATTTTCAGCACGATGCAAAGTGCAAAGAATAAAATCTTTAGGCAATTTTACATTAGGCTTTTTAGCTTTATTGCTATAGTATAATGCAGAATCATACATCACATCACCACTATAGATAATCTTGCAATCAAAATTCTCAAATCCTTCTTTTTTAAGATTCTCCATTGCACGCTTAGTAGGAACAAACAATAGCTTTGAAATTCTATCCGTTAAAATCCTATTAATTTCTTCTGGCATTTGCATATTAAAACTTCTCAATCCAGCTTCAACATGTATAATAGGAATGTGTAACTTTACACTAGCTAATGCGCCTGCCAAAGTTGAATCCGTATCTCCATACACTAAAACAAAATCAGGCTTTTCTTCTAACAAAATACTCTCAATGCCCTCTATCATTTTTGCAGTCATAATTCCATGTGAAAATCCACCAATCCCTAGATTATACTTTGGGCAAGGTATCTCCAACTCATCAAAAAAAATTTTGCTCATTTTGGCATCATAATGCTGCCCAGTATGAATCATTATCTCTTGCAAATCTTTATTTTTAGCAATTTCACGACTTAATACACTAGCTTTTATAAATTGAGGTCTAGCGCCAACGATACTTACAATTTTCTTCACCCTAAAACTTCCTCTAAAATCTTTAATATCTTTTCTCCTTCTTTTTCTGCATTGAGTATCTTTGCAGTTTTATTAGAGTTTTCTTTATATTTTAA
>NZ_NHYL01000012.1 GCF_003288905.1 Helicobacter sp. 11-8110
GAAGTCTTTATTTGTGATTGCACCTATACCCACACTAGCATTAATATTAGAGTTAATCAAACTATCAAAGATACCTTGTGCTTCGTTTAGGTTGCCGGAGGATTTTAGGGAAGTTACTGCGTCACCTATATTTTTATTTACATCTAAAAGTAAAGCTGCGTGCATTTCTGTATTTTTTACACCATTTAGTTTATCTACTAGCTCTCCTGCTAGGGCTTTATCGCTTTGTGCTATGCTTGTGCCTACTACATTAATAAAATCTTTACCGCTAATCTGCCCATTTTGATCTGTAGGGATTGCACTTTCAATGGCAGTTTTTTGTGCGGTGATGAGTGTGATAGCTTCATCTATCCTTGCTTTTTCAGCTTCATCTATAGTGTTTGCTTTTTGGTTATTTAGCTCTATTAGCATATCATCTCTAGTTTTTACTTCTTCTGCTAGAATCTTTGCAAGGTTTCTAGCATCTTCTGTGGTAGTAATATCCGTAGAGAGCCTTTTTTCATCTTTGCTTAAATCTAAACTCGCTTTATAGAGATTCTCGCTTACTTCTCTATCAATCTCATAATCGGCAATGCCATCAATATTTTGTGTGCCTAAGAGATCTTTTAGGGTAACTAAATATTGTAAATTCACTTTATTATTTCCACCAAGTGTGATTTTGCTATCACTTCTTATCAGTTCATAATCACTAAATGCTAAACTAGAAAGGCTTTGTGTGATGACTCTAAAAGTAGAGTTTATAAGGCTTACATCGCCACTTACATGTAAAAGTCCGCCTTTTCTATTTGAATCAGCGATTGTAAAATAACCATAATTTGAATTAAGAGTGCCATCAATACTCAAAGAACCATTTGCGCCCCAAATTTTAAACACTTCTAGACTACCACCACCTTGTTCGCTTCCATTTATAGTCACATTTCCATTGATATAAGAGGGGCTTTGTGCTAGGAGATTCCCATCGGTTTTAATCTCCACATCTGCATTAATTGTATAAGAATGGTTTCCACTCTGGAATTCAACATCTGATTCTCCAAAATAGCTGTCATCCTCACCCATTCCATCACCGATTATAAATTTAGTGCCATTGTATGTAATGTCTTTAATATTTAGCCCTAAACCTCCTTGATCTTGTGGGTCGGTTAGAGATAGAGAGTCAAAATTAAAAGTTAGATTATCGTTTTTGTATTGTTCTTTTAGCACCCATTTTCCACTACCCTCGCTACTTTCTTCAAAATAAGTTTGAAAGTCATTAGCATTATTTAGGGTGTAATCTGCTCCAAATGCACTCACACTCCCTAACACTCCTAAACCAAATATTGCTCTTGATGCAATAAGAGATAATTTCATTCTTACTCCTTAAAAATTAAAATAAAACATTTATTTTGCCCCCCCCCCCTTATTTTTTGTTTAAATATGATTTTATTAAAGATAATAAGGATTATTTGGTGCTTTTTGTAACTTTTTTAGAAAATTTGAATTTAGTGGTATGACAATAATTTAAGAGAGAATTCCAAAGAATAGAAGCTTAGAGTTTAGGAAACTATGCTATAATAATGGGCTTTTTAAAATGCTAAAATACAAGGATAAGCGATGACAATTATTTCACAAGATAGTCAAGAAATTTTGGTGGAACATTGTAAAATTGCTAGTGCAGAAAATTTAATTTTAGGCATTGAACATTCATTGTTAAGCGCAGATGTAGAGCCACAGAGAGTTTTCTTTTTGAAAGTTCCTCCTGAGTTTAAAAAGAAGCTTTATAGCAAAGATTGGTATTGGAATGGCACAAAATTAGAAGTTTATGAAGATTAAGGGGAAAAGATGCAAGGCAAGGCTTGGAAGTTTGGAGATAATATAGATACAGATTTAATCATTGCAGCGCGTTATTTAAACACTAGCGATGAGAAAGTTTTAGCATCACATTTAATGGAGGATGCAAGGGTAGATTTTGTAAGTTTAATTAGCAAGGGAGATATTATTGTAGCAGGGGAGAATTTTGGCTGTGGTTCTAGTAGGGAGCACGCACCTGTGGCGATTAAAGCAGCAGGGATTGCCGCAGTGATTGCTAAGAGCTATGCGAGAATCTTTTATCGCAATGCTTTTAATACAGGGCTTCCGATTTTAGAAATTAAAGAAACTGATTCTATTTGTGAAGGGGATGTACTAGAAATTGATTTGCAAGGGGGTGTGATTAAAAACATTACTCAAAATACACAATACCACTTCACTCCTATTCCGCCCTTTATGCTTGAGCTTTTAGAAGCAGGAGGGCTAATTCCATATGCAAAATCTCAAAAAGGAAAATAAATTGAAAAATTATAAAATTGCTGTTATCAAGGGAGATGGAATTGGTCCTGAAATCATTAATGAAGCCCTTAAGGTTTTAAAGGTTGTTGCAGAGAAATTTGGATTTGGCTTGGAATTTGAAGATTATTTGATGGGCGGAATCGCTTATGATTTAACAAAAAACCCCTTGCCAGATGAAACTATTGAAGGATGTCTTAAGGCAGATGCCACACTTTTTGGAGCAATTGGTGGTGAAAAATGGGATAATTTGCCTAGAGAATTACGCCCTGAGAGCGGTTTATTGCGGTTGCGCAAAAGTTTGGAAGTATTTGCAAACTTCCGACCTGCAAAAGTTTATGATGAACTTATCGAAGCAAGCACTTTGAAGCCTGAAGTGGTGCGTGGAGTAGATATTTTGGTGGTGCGAGAATTGATTGGTGGAATCTACTTTGGCACTCCAAAAGGGCGTGATAAAGATCGCGGATTTAATACAATGGTCTATAGTGTTGATGAAGTCAAGAGAATTGCTCATATTGCCTTTGAAGCCGCGCAAAAGAGAAATAAAAAAGTTTGCTCTGTGGATAAGGCAAATGTGCTTGATGTTAGCCAGTTGTGGCGAGAAGTAGTGAGTGAAGTGGCAAAAGAATATTCTAGCGTGGAATTAAGCCATATGTATGTTGATAATGCAGCGATGCAACTTATCCGCAATCCTAAGCAATTTGATGTGATTTTAACAGGGAATCTTTTTGGAGATATTTTGAGTGATGAAGCGAGTATGCTAAGTGGATCTATAGGGCTTTTACCTTCTGCATCACTTGGTGCTAAAGCAGCAATCTATGAGCCAATTCATGGAAGTGCGCCAGATATTGCAGGAATGGGGATTGCAAATCCAATTGCAACAATAGCGAGTGCTAGTATGCTCTTACGATATTCTTTGGGTGAGATTGGGGCTGCTGATGCTATAGATAATGCGATTCATTTGGCGCTAAAAGAAGGCTATCGTACTAAAGATATAGCAGAATTTGGTGCAAAAGAAATTTGCACAACAGAGCAAATGGGAAGTATCATTGCAACTAAAATTTAACTGCTTAAAAAATAACGAATAGAAGCAAAGCCACAAAAAGGAATTTGAGAGATTTCTAAAATTTCTTTTTGGCTAATAATTCCTCCTAATGCAAAAATCTTCGCCTTATAACAATCAAGATTAAGTGTTTTTAAAAAATCAATTCCCAGCGGTTTTCCTTTATTGGGTGTTGCAAAGATTGGACTAAGGGTAATTCCATCTGCCCCATAGGAATCAGCCTCCCTTATCTCTTGCTCATTGTGTGCGCTAAAAAAAACCAAAGGAAGCTTTTGTTTGGCATCGCTGATTTGTTGCATTTGTTTGCCATTGCAATGCAATCCATCAAAGCCATATTCTAAAGCCATCTCAAAATGAGAATTTAAAAGGCTTGGGATTTGATAGTTTTGATTGAGTTTTAAAAAAACTTCAAAGAGTTTTGGCTTTGGGGATTCTTTGTCGCGATAACAAGCAAAGGAAATGGCGTGAGAATCAAGGATATTTTTGTAAAAATCATAAAATTTTAAGGGAGAGCTTGGGTAGAGATTGGGATCGGTGATGAGGTAAGCTTTAATGCGCTTCCTCACTTGCTAAAACTGCACCGGCTAAAAAAACATAAGTTAGAATCATAAAAATGAAAGCTTGTAAAAATGCCATAAAAGTCAAAATCAAGAAAGCAGGTAATGGAGCAACCCAAGGAGCTAACATAAGCATAACAAGCAAGAACATATCATCCCCTTTGATATTTCCAAAAAGACGGAAAGAAAGCGAAACTACTCTCGAACAATGAGAGATAATTTCAATAGGGAACATTAAGGGAGCAAGAGCTTTCACTGGTCCTGCAAAGTGTGCAAAATATTTAATGATTCCAAAAGTGCGAATCCCTTCAAAATTGTAATAAACAAACACAACTAATGCAAGCGTAAGAGTGAAACTAAGGCTTGATGAAGGTGCTTCAAAACCTGGGATAATACCAATTGCATTAGCTAGAAAAACAAATAGCGCTAAAGTAGCAGTTAAAGGCAAATATTGTCGTGCTTTTTCCTCACCGATAACATCTTTTGCCATAAAGATAACACCACCCAAAAAAGCTTCAAAAACATTTTGGATAGTCCCTGGAACAACTTGCATTCTTGAAGTGGCAAGTTTTGCTAAAATAACCGCAATAATAGCTACAAGCACCACATGGAATGCAATGATAAAGTCGTGATTATGATTAATCAACCCCGCAAATGTGAAAATGGAATTCATAAATGTCTCCCTTGTAAATTTATAAAGTCTATAATTATGCCAAAAATAATTTTAATAAAAAATTAACTTTTTTTAAAGACTCTTGTTTTGAGTAGCAAATCGTGCAAGGTGCTTTTATCTTTTCTCCACAATGGCATTAAAATGCCAATAATAGTAACTCCAGAGATTAAAAAAAGAAAGAATCGCAAAAGCGCAAAAAGGAAAGTAATGGGCTGATTATTTTCTCGCCTCACCCATAAATCATAGGCTTTTTTACCGGGAGTTTGACCTTTGAGTGCCATTAATAAAGCCACAATCAAGCCATAAATTAACACCGCAATAAAAGGTCCCCAATTTGAATCGCGGAATCCTTGCGCACTTCCTATGACAACATAGGTTAAGAAATACAAAAGGGGCAAATAAATCATAAAAGTATCAATAACTTGAGCCTTGCCTCTCTCCCAAAAAGTCGCATAATTAGAATCTTCTTGCAAAGGCAAAGAGATATTTTGTGGGGTGTTTTGTTTCTTTATCTTCCTCCAGCGTTTTGACATAGGGTAGCTTAGAGACTAATTGCCACGACTTCCGGGTTTAATTGCCTTGCTACCCTGTTGGCACAAAGGACACTGACTTGGCTCATAGGTTTCAAATACAAAATCTTCTAAGGCAAAGAGAGGTAGATTAGAATCTAATTTGCATTCTTTAGAGTCAAAGGTATTTGGGCTTTGGTAGCGGTTGCAGATTCCTCGATTAGCAAGGGCAGCATAACCAACAACTTCAGCACCAAGACTTTCAACTTCTTTGGCAGATTCCATAGCAGAACCACCGGTGGTAATAATGTCTTCACAAACAAGAATCTTTTCATTTTTTTTGATTTCAAAACCGCGTCTTAGAGTCATCACTCCATTAACGCGTTCTGTGAAAATAAATCGCACCCCCAAAGCCCTTGCAAGCTCATAACCAGCAAGAATCCCACCAAGTGCGGGTGAGCAAACGCAATCCACTTTTATTTTAGATTCTTGAATGATTTTTGCTAGTGCTTTTGCTAACTCTTCTGCGGTTTTTGGATTTTCTAAAACCTTAGCAGACTGCAGATAAAAGGGTGAGTGCTTACCACTACTAAGCAGAAAATGCCCCTCTAAAAGTGCGTTTGAATTTTTGTAAATTTGAGTAATATCCATTGCTTCTCCTTACTAGATTTTTAGCAATTCCTCTTCTTTGTGTTTGACAAGTTCATCGATTTTTTTAACCGCGTTATCAGTTAGTTTTTGGATTTCATCTTGCCCTTTTTTAGATTCATCTTCACTGACAACTTTATCTTTTTCAAGCTTTTTGACTTTGTCATTAGAATCTTTGCGGATATTTCTAATTGCAATTTTGGCTTTTTCTCCAATATTTTTGGCTTCCTTGGCAATTTCCTTTCTTTGCTCACTTGTCATTGGAGGGAAAAAGAGTTTGATTGTTTCTCCATCGTTGTTTGGATTTACTCCGATATTGGCTTCTTGAATCGCCCTTTCAATGTCTTTGAGTAGATTTTTCTCCCAAGGCGTGATGACAATCGTGCTAGCATCTTGAGCGATAACAGAGCCAACTTGATTGAGTGGTGTGGGTGTGTCATAGTAGCTAATGCGGATATGATCTAAAATGGCTACAGAAACCTTTCCGCTTCTTAAAGTGCCAAATTCCTTTTTCATGGATTCAATACTTTTGTTCATTGATTCTTGTGTGTGATTGTAAATCTCTTGCAAACTCATCTTGTGTCCTTATTGATTAGGTTGGGTGTTTGATTGAGGTGCAGCAGGTGCAACAGGAACTGCTGGTGTAGTGGGTGTTGGATTAGCTGGAATTTCCACATTATCAAGAATTGAACTTTGAGAATCTTTGGTATAGAAATAGCCCAATGCGATTGTATTTACTACAAATAAAAATCCAAGAACAAAAGTAGTCTTAGCCAAAAAACCTGCTGGACCTTTTGCCCCAAAGAGGCTTTCATTGCTTCCACTATACGCTCCAAGTCCGATGCTAGAGCTTTTTTGCAAAAGCACTATAATGGTAATAATAACCGCTAAAACAAACTGGATGATTAATAAAATTCCACTCATACTTTCCCTTCTAAAAATAAAAAAATTATGCGAATTCTACCCAAAACATACTTAAATAAAATAAAACTCTAGCTAGAGTCTTGCATAATTGCTTCAAGTAGAATAGAATATGTTCTTTTAAAGTGGTATTGAATTTTGATGAAGGATTTAAAATGGCTTTTTCAAATCTCTCTAAGGTTTTGGCAAAATATTTTAAGGGAGAGCAGGGTGAGAGTTATGTGTGCGATTCTATTGCTTCACTTCTAAGGGATAAAAGTGATAGAGAAAACTATTATCTTATTCCCAAAGCAAGACTAGGATTTGCCGAGAATATTTTTGAAATAGATTTGCTTTTGTTGCATCCGACTCTTGGGATTTTTGTTGTTGAAGTAAAAAACTGGGATTCTTTAGAATTGATTAAAAAACACTCCCCTTATGATCAGGCAAATAAATATAGAAATTTAATTTTGTCTATTTTAAAAGAAAATTTTGGAGATTGTCCTATTCCTATTAATGTTGAGATGCGCGTTATCTTTCCATCCATTTCTAAAAGCGATGCAGAAGAGTTCTTTTCTCGACACCCTTATGATGCAACTATGCGATACTTAACATTTTTTAAAGAAGATTTGCAAAATAAAGAATCTTTTGGTCGTTTTTTTAAATCCACTAGCATCAATGTGCCTAATAAAAAAGATTTTCTTAAAATTACTTCTTTGTTTGTTTCTGCTAAAGATTCCAAAAGCAATCAAATAATCCCGATAATTACAAAAGATGAAGTGGTCTTTTTTGATCATAAACAACTAGGGATTATGAATGGCTACAAAGATGGCTTTAGAATCATTCGCGGTGTTGCAGGAACTGGTAAAACGATTATATTGACTAATTTTGTAGCGCAGCAATTGAAAAAAGATAGCAGTGAGCGCTTTTTGATTTTGTGTTTTAATAACAACTTAGAAAATGCCATTAAAACAAGTTTTGGAGAAAATTATGATTCCAAACAAATCAAAATTATTTCTATTATGGCTTTTTTAAGGGAGATTGATTTTGATTTTAGTAAAGTGGGAATTAAGGCGCAAAGCACAAAAGAGATTCAAGCCACACCTATCTCCAAGCAATATGAAATTTTTGAAAGTGATGAGGCACTAGAAGAGTTTAAGCTAAAACTGCAAAATTATCTTAAAAGAAATCCTGTGGATTATATGCTGTGTGATGAAACGCAAGATATGCCAGAGGGCTTTATGCGAATCTTATATGAAGAAATTAAAGATTGCATTTTCTTTATAGATGAAGCACAAAGATTCTATTCTTATTCTATGGAGAATATCGCGTAAGTTTTTCACCACCCAAAATTTGAAAAAATCTCTATGCAAGGGCGCGTTAAAAATCTTAAAAATGTCTATAGAACTCCATCAAATATTGCCGTGTGTGCCTTTAAAATACTCAATAAAGACAAAAAGCTAAATGAATACTATAAAAAGTCTTTTTATTTGAAAAGTAATTTCACAAGCGATATTAATTGTGTCCTAGAAACAGGCGAAATAAAGGTGCAAAATTTCAATTATAAGGAAAATGATAATTTAAAAAATTTATTGAAAAATCTTCCTAATAATGAAAGTAATATTCTTTTGACTTTTAGCAATAAAAATATTGAAGAGTTAAAAAGTATTTTAGATTCCATTGGAAGAAAAGATATAAAAATTATGACTATTCAAGGAATTAAAGGACTAGAAGCTCAAAATGTCGTGGTTCATGGATTTGTTGATTTTTTAAATATTACACAAAAATATGAACCCGATCTCTTATATCGCAAAACCTATGTTCTTCTTACGCGTGCTAGGGAAAATATTTATTTGGACTTTAGCGGCAAAGGATTCTCTGATGAAGTTAATGAAATATTAAAAATCATTCAAGAGGATTCTAAGCAGGTTGAAGCGCAAAAAGAAAAAGACAGCACAGAATCTAAAGGAACTAGTAAATTTAAACTTGCAAAGATTTGCCCCATTCTCTCTGGAGCAAAAGATAGCGCGGAGTTTATAGTGGCTGCGAGTGAAATTTTTGCTGTTGTTGCAGGGCTGTGTGCGCTATAGCGCGTTATTAAAACAAGACTTAATTGGCTTTTGGCATTTTTATGTGTTTGTAGATTTTAAGACTAAGCGCACATAAAGTCGCAATAAGTAGTGAGTAATGGAGGGTGCTTAGAATCTTTTGTTGAGTAAGGATATGTAAAAGCGCAAGTAAGATTATCAAATAGACCCAAAAATACATTTTAAAGCGCCCAAAAAGATTTATCAAAGAAGCACAAAATACAAATATGCTTGTTAAAAAGCTAATGCCTCCCAAAATTAAAGAGTTTTCTGGAAGAATCTTTTGGAGTATTAATTTAATGTTTAATCCAAAATCCAAATAAACAAAAATAAGAAAATGCCAACTCATAGCAACAAAGGCTAGTAAGCCAAGTAATCTACCATAGGGATTTGGCAACCAAAGCCCAACAAAAAGCAAGGCAAAGGCAAAATACCCAGTGTAGAGATAGAGAGCTTCAAAGGAAAAATAGATGCCATAAAGAATCTGATTCTCTATGGATAAGATTCCATAAGAACCAAGGCAAAATAAAGCAAAAAGTGCAATGGATTCAATGATGATTTGCATTAATAAAGCTTTGCCCTATCTAAGCCTTGATAAAAGTGTTCCACTTCTTTGGCATAACCATTGAGATAGAGAGTTTTAATCTGTCCTCTTTTACCAATGACACGCTCACTGCTTTGCGACCATCTAGGGTGCGAGACTTCAGGATCTACATTGCCATAAAATCCATATTCTCTAGGGTTTTCTTCTTCCCAAGTAGAGATAGGTTTTTCTTTTAAGAATTCAATTTTATGAATACTTTTAATGGATTTATATCCATATTTCCAAGGCACAACTAAGCGCAGAGGTGCTCCATTTTGCGGAAGTAGAGGTTTTTGATACATTCCAACAGCTAGTAGCGTTAAGGGGTGCATCGCCTCATCAAGGCGCAAAACTTCTTTGTAAGGGAAATCAAGCAGCTGTATAATTCCCTGCATAGGAAATTGCTTAGGATCATAAAGTGTTGTAAAACGCATGTATTTGGCATCGCTATTTGGTTTTGCAAGCTCTATTAGCTCTCTTAGCTCAAAGCCAACCCAAGGGATAACCATACTCCAAGCTTCAACACAGCGGAAACGATACACTCTCTCAACCAAATGCACCTGCTTTAGCAAATCAGTATAAGAAATGCTAAAAGGCTTTTCAATCTCACCTGCAATTTGAATCTCCCAAGGAGAAGTTTTTAGAGAGTGTGCTCTATTTTTGGGATCTGTTTTGGAGAATCCAAACTCATAAAAATTATTATAGCTAGTTGCAATTTCTTCTTTGGTAAGCTCCAAATGCTCACCATTTAGTGCATACGCTTCTTCTTTGCTCATTCTTTTGAAGTCTAATCCTTCTTCCTTTAGCACTGCTGCTAGGAGATTATCGGCTAATAAGGCGCTTACCAGACTTCCAGCACCTAATTTTAAAAATCTTCTTCTAGCATTAAAAAGTCTCTCTGGTGTGATTTCCATTTTATATTCCTATTAGAACTTATTGTTTTAATGTTATAGATTTTACATTAAATTTTGCATCGAGAGATAGCTGTTTAATGCACCAATATATGCTTTAGCCGTTGCTTGCAAAGTATCTAAATGCAAACCATGACCAATAAATGCAGGTTTATTTGATTCAAACTCTACTTTAACAACAACTTTAGCCAAGGCATCTTTGCCCTCACTCACCGCTTCTACTTTGTAGTCTTTTAGGACGCCATTATAGCCGCTAACCCTATCAATGGTTTTTAAAATCGCATCAACGCTTCCATTTCCAATAGCAGCGTCAATGCGACTTCTACCATCTTTTTGGATAGAAATTGCAGCATAAGGCACACCATTAGAATCGCTACTAATTTGCAAACTAATTAATTCAAAGATTTGTGGAATTTTGCTAGTTTGATCAGTTAGGATAGAGCGAATATCCTCATCATAGATTTCTTTTTTCTTATCGCAAAGAATCTTAAATTTTTCAAAGGCATTATCAAGTTCTTCTTGTGAAATTTCATCAAATCCTAAACTTGCCAATTTATCTTTAAAAGCAGCTCTACCACTATGTTTGCCAAGCACCAAGCCATTTTCTTGCGGAATTCCAATATCGCTAGATTTCATAATCTCATAAGTTTCTGGGTGCTTTAACATACCATCTTGATGGATTCCACTTTCATGAGCAAACGCATTTTTACCTACAATAGCTTTGTTGGGCTGTGGTCTAATGCCTGTAATGTCTGCAACAAGTTTGCTAGTAGCATAAATTTCTTTGGTTTTGATTCTTGTATCTAGATTACCAAAAACATCTTTGCGCGTTTTTAGAATCATAACTACTTCTTCTAAGGCTGTGTTTCCTGCACGCTCTCCAAGTCCATTAATTGTGCATTCAAGCTGTCTTGCACCATTTTGAATCCCTGCAATAGAATTAGAGACTGCCAAGCCTAAGTCATTGTGGCAATGCACTGATAAAATCGCACGATCACCAACGCAAGCTTTCATTTCTCTTATCATTTCTCCAATTTCATTAGGCAAACGATAACCCACTGTATCAGGGAGATTAAGTGTTGTTGCTCCTACTTCAATCACCGCTAAAGCAACTTCCTTTAAAAACCCAATATCACTACGACACGCATCTTCGCAACTAAACTCTATATCTTCACACAAGCTTCTTGCAAGTTTGACAGCTTCTATGGCGCGTTTAATGACTTCATCGGGTTGCATTTTGAGCTTGTATTCCATGTGTATGGGGCTTGTTGCAATAAAAGTGTGGATTCGCTTATGTTTTGCCTTTTCTAGTGCTTTTGCAGCTAATTCAATGTCTTTTGGAACAGCTCGCGCAAGGGAGCATATGGTGCTTTCTTTGAGTGTTTCAGAGATTCTTGAAATCGCTTCAAAATCTCCAGGGCTAGCTGCGGCAAAACCTGCTTCAATAATATCTACACCCAATTTTTCTAATTGCAAAGCAAGTTTGACTTTTTCTTCTGTATTCATTGAAGCGCCAGGGCTTTGCTCACCATCTCTTAAAGTGGTATCAAAAATTTTTATCATTTCCATTAGTATATCCTTAAAAAAATTATATTCATTATTTTTGAAAAGCGAGAATTAAATATCAGATTCCCAGCGGTAGTAGTAATGATAGAGTTAAAAGATTTTTATATGCATTACCATAATGTCGCGTGTAAGACATTCTCATTTTCTTTTCTCCATAAAATGCTTAGTGAGATAATATAAGGCTCTACTAGGACCAAAAAGGACATAGCAAGTGATTAGAATCGTAATGCTTAAGATAGGATAAGCAAAGAGAATTGCCAAAATTATCATCAAAAAAACAATGATTTTACCAAAACTTATTTTTTCAAAATTTAATTTTTTAAAACTAGGATAGCGAATGTTACTCACCATTAACAAAGCCACTATTAAACTTGCTATTAATAAAAATGGTGAGATTATTTTTGGATTTTCAAAGTATTTTTGAAGGTATCCCATTTCAAGCAATAACCAACTAACTACAAAAACCGCTGCAGCAGGAATGGGTAATCCTATAAAAACATTGGGTTCATTTTGGCTAGTTGTTACATTAAATCGCGCAAGTCTAATTGCCCCAAAAACCACATAAAGTCCAGAGACAACGATTCCTAGCTTCCCATACATATAGCCAATATAAGTAAATAAAATCATAGCAGGTGCTACGCCAAAAGCTACAATATCAGCCAATGAATCAAACTCCACACCAAATTTACTTGTGGTGCCAGTTAGTCTTGCAACACGCCCATCTAATCCATCAAAGATTAAGCTTAATAACACAAGCCAACAAGCCAATTGGAATCTCCCCATTGTTGCATAGGTAATGCTTAGGACTCCAAGATAAATACTTGCCCCTGTGAAAAAATTTGGCAAAATATACAAAGGATCAATTTTCATTAGCGGACATACCCCACTATACTAGAGCCAGCTAAGATTTTATCGCCTATGGAGACTTTAATTTCTACATTTTTGGGTAATTGTAATTTAGCAATTCCTTTTAAAAAAAAGCCAATTCGCTCTCCTTCTCTAAAATTAGAATCGTTAAAATAAATAAAAAGATTGCGCGGACAGATTTTGGGATACAAAATGAGTGAAGTATGATTTTTAGACTTGCCAAACTCCAAGCATATTTTCTCGCCTGTTGATTCTTGAGCATTGGCTAAGCCACGGATATGATAGACTTTTTTGGCTACGCCATTAAAAGGCATTCGTATCAATCCGCAAAAGCAAATGGGCTTTTTGATTGTTATTAAGAGATTATTCTCTTGGTTTTCTATGTGAGTGATGATTCCATCAATGGGTGCTAAAATGACATCTTCTGAAATGTCTTGTGCGATTCTTTCAGGATTATAATAAAAATAAAGAAAGGATAATAAAAATGCAAAAGCCAAAAAGCCAATGAATTTCCAACTCAATAACCAACAAAAAAATAACACAATTAAAGTGATAATAATAGGCTTCCAACCTTCTTTTGCAATAATTTGTGTTGTTGTTTTCAATATGGCTCCTTTTTAGGCTTCCTCTTTTTCTTCTTTAATAATTCTACTTTCTAAATTATGAGCCTTTTCATACTCCGTAATGATTTCTCGCACTTTCTCCCCATCAATATTTTCTTTTTCAAAAAGTTCTTTAACGATATTTTCAATAGCTTCTCTATAAGTTTCTAGTGATTCTTTTACAGCTTCAAAACGCTCATTAAGAATAGTTTTAATATAAGAATCCATTTTTTGTGCCATTTCCTCGCTATATTCTCTTGTGCTACCTAATCCACCATTTAAAAAAACATTGCGTTGTTTCTCTAGCACCATAAGCCCAGCTACATCAGTCATTCCATAATAGCTTACCATAGCTTTAATAATGTCTGTGGCTCTCTCTAAGTCATTACTAGCTCCGGTAGAAATTTCGCCTAAAAATACCGCTTCAGCCGCCCTTCCTCCGAGTAAAACATCCACTTCAGCAAGTAGTTCGTGCTTTTGCATCAGATATTTGTTTTCTTCAGGCGTATTAAGTGTGTATCCAAGCGCTGCCAAACCGCGTGGAATAATAGATACTTTGGTTACCTTTTTTGCCCCTTTAGTGATTTCTGCTATAAGTGCGTGTCCGCTTTCGTGGTAGGCAACGATTTTTTTCTCTTTTGGAGAGATTCTACGAGATTTTTTCTCCAATCCTGCAATACTTCTTTCCACTGCTTCTAAAAAGTCGCTTTGTTCAACTTCTTTTTTATCGTTTCTTCCTGCAAGAAGTGCGGCTTCATTAACAATATTAGCCAAGTCTGCTCCTGCAAGTCCGGCTGTTAGTTTTGAAACTTCAAATAAATCAACATTGCGAGCAAGTTTGATATTTTTGATATGCACTTTTAGAATCTCCACTCTACCTTCAAAATCAGGTTTATCTACTAAAACTTGCCTATCAAATCTACCTGGACGCAAGAGAGCAGGATCTAAAACTTCAGGTCGGTTAGTTGCCGCAAGCACGATAACAGGGGAGGAATCAGAATTAAATCCATCCATTTCGGCTAAAAGTTGATTGAGTGTTTGTTCGCGCTCATCATTTCCTCCACCCACCATTCCATTAGCGCGACTTTTACCAATGGCATCAATTTCATCAATAAAGATGATGCTTGGTGCTTCTTTTTTAGCATTTTCAAACAGGTCTCTTACTCTACTTGCCCCAACACCTACGAACATTTCAATGAAGCTACTTCCGCTAACTGAAAAAAATGGAACATTGGCTTCACCTGCTACAGCTTTTGCAAGAAGTGTTTTACCTGTTCCTGGAGGTCCCACTAATAGAACACCTTTAGGTATTTTAGCCCCAAGTGCAGCGTAACGCTCAGGATTCTTTAGAAAATCTACAATCTCTACTACTTCATCTTTAGCTTCTGCATTTCCTGCCATATCATCAAATTTAACATTAGGTTTTTCTGAATTGACAAGCTTTCTTGAGCTTCCAAATCCCAATATTCCACTTCCCATATTTTTTTGCATACGATTGGCCAAGAACATCCAAATTGCAAAGAAAATAAAGATGGGTAATACCCAACCAAAGAGCATATCGCTAAGCCAATTACTCTCGCTATAGCCAGTGTATTCCACACCTTTTTCATCTAGCAAAGGAATTAGCGTATTATCCGGACTTACTCTTTGAGCATTATAGACAATTTTTCCATTTTCGTTGTTTGAAGTTGCCTTGATATTGGTTTGTCCAATGGCAACAAAATCCACTTGTTTATTTTCAATGAGTTTTTTTAGCTCATAATAGTTGATAGTTTTAGTAGTATTTGCACCGCTTAGTCTGCTTACTTCGCCATTTGGGGACATGAAGCGAAAAACAACAATAGCAATGATTGCAAAAATAACAAACATCAAAAGAGGATTCTGATTGAAAAAATTATTAGGTTTTTTATCTTGTGGTTGATTTTGATTATTGTCTTGTCGTTGCATTATTATCCTTGTATTTTTTTGAAGGTTAAAGTTACCCATTCTTGATGATTATTTTGGGTAAGCAATTCTAAGTTTTTAAACTTATCAAGGACTTTTTTTGTATATTTTTCTAAAATCCCTGATAAGATTAATATCCCATCTTGTTTAACATACGAATCTAAAGGCAATGCTACAATAATGTCGGCTAGAATGTTAGCAACTACAACATCAAAGCAATCTTTTTTGTCAGCTATTTTGTCAATGGATCCCAAGAAAACTCTATCTAAAGTAAGATTGTTTTTTTTGGCATTGTCTTTGGTGGCATTCACTGCTATTTCATCAGTGTCGCAGCACCAAACTTCGGCACCACTTTTTTTAGCAGCAATAGCCAAGATTCCACTTCCACAGCCTACATCTAGGAGAGTTTTATTTTCTAAAGAGAGTTTATTAAGTGCTTCTAGGCAACCAAAAGTGCTACCATGATGCCCACTTCCAAAGGCTAGTGCAGGTTCAATAATGAGATTGAGTTTATCGGTTTTGGGAGAAAACCAAGGGGGATAAATATAATATTTTCCACATTCAATGGGTTGTATGGAATCGCGATATTTTGTGATCCAATCTTCATTTTTTTGAGTGCTTGATTCAAATTCAAGATGAATTTTTTCTTGCATAAGATCTTCAAGCTCTTTGCTATAGCTTTCTAATTGCTTTTGAATGGTATTGATGTCTTGATGAGTGCGAATAATAAAGCCATTTTCAATTTCTTCAATGGCTTCTTTGGTGATTTCTAATGCCTTATTCTCAAAAAGCCATAAAAATTTATCAACTTTGATATTGAGGCAATTATAAGATCCCATTGTTAGTCATTTACACCTAATACAACTTCTAATTTTTCTTTTAGAACTTGCGGGGTAAATGGTTTGACTATGTAGTTATTGACCCCTGCTTTGAGAGCTGTAATAACCTCTGCTTTTCCTCCCTCTGTGGTAACCATAATAATAGGAATATCTTTAAATCTCTCATCGGCACGAACTTTTTTAACTAAGTCTAAACCATTCATTTCAGGCATATTCCAATCGGTGATCAAAACTTTTACATCAGGATTAGCATTCATCTGATCCCAACCTTCAAGACCATTTTCTCCCTCTAAAATATCATTATAACCTAATCTTGCAAGTGTGTTTTTTATGATTCTTCTCATCGTAGAACTATCATCAACAACAACCATTTTCAAAGCAAACTCCTTATTACTAGCTAAAAATAAATTTCACTACAAAAATATTATAATATCATAGCAAAATTTACCATAAGCTACAATTAAATTTTTTGATCCCACGGGATTTTGTTATTTAAATTTTCTAAAGGCTTCTTTTAGATCAAGCTTTTTTTCATAGAAAGCTTTGCCTGCAATTACGCCATCTATTTTAGAAAGATAGAGCTTCTCTAGGTCTTCTAGGCACGATAATCCACCACTTGCAAGAGTAAATTTACCGCTACTTTGGGCGATTTCTTTGGTAAAATCAATATTGATTCCATTAAGCATTCCATCATTGCTAATATCTGTGCAAATAATCGCTTCTATAGGGCTGTTTTGAAATTCTTTTGCAAATTCACTTGCAAGCACTCTACCCACCTGATCCCAACCTTCTGTGGCAACTTTTCCATCTTTGGCATCAATCCCAATGATAATAGGATATTTTTGTGCCATTTCTTTGGCAAACTTAGGATCTTTTAGGGCAATGGAGCCTAGTATGATTCGATTTACCCCAAGATTTAAGTATTCTTTAATAGTCTCTTCATTGCGGATTCCACCACCAATTTCAATTTTGAGTGTGGAATTTTTGGCGATATTTTCTATCACTGCTTTATTTTGTGGTTTGCCACAAAAGGCTCCATCTAAATCAACAATGTGTAAATATTCTGCGCCCATTTCTTCAAAAATCTTTACCACTTCTAAAGGATTTTTATAATAAATTTTGGCACTTTCCATTTTGCCTTGCATAAGCCTTACAACACAGCCTTCTTTTAAATCAATTGCTGGAATAATTTGCATTTTTTGTCCTTGAAAGTTCCGCAACACATTAAGTGAAAAATTAATCGCAAAATTATATAGGAACATATCTATTTTTTTGCTTTAAACAAAAAGAGATTATATTCTATATAAGTCTAATTGCGCGTAAAACATAGGGTTAGATTAAGAAAATTTGAGAAAATTTTCTAAAATTTTTAAGCCTATATTGTGAGACTTTTCAGGGTGCGGCTGAATCCCAAAGAGATTATCTTTCTGCACCAAGGCTGCAAAATCTACTCCATAATGGCTTATTCCGATGGCATTTTTAAAATCACCCAAGTAATAACTATGTACAAAATACAAATAAAAATTTTCTTCTAAGTCTTTTGTAAGCGGGCTATTTTGGGTTTTATAGACAAGATTCCACCCCATATGTGGAATCTTCTCATCTTCTTTGAGTAGCTTTTTGTCAAATTTTATAATTTCGCCCTCTATCAAACCAAGTCCAAAATGCTCCCCAAACTCATAACTTTTTTGGAATAAAAGTTGCATTCCAAGGCAGATTCCAAGCAAAGGTTTTCCATTTTTTGCAAATTCTAAAATCGATTCTTTCATACCACTTTTTTCTAGATTTTCCATAGCTTCACCAAAGGCTCCAACACCAGGGAGTATTAATCGATCATAGTTTTTAAGCTCAGCAGGATTAGATTCAATTCTAACTTTTCCCCCAAGCTTTAAAATAGCATTTTGCACACTTGCTAGGTTTCCGCTATTATAGTCAATAATCCCAAGCATCTTTAATCCTTTCTAGCTCCAGCAGTGAATTTCACATAGACTGATAGCCCAGCAAGTAGTAGCGTTACCCCAACAATCAGATACACCGCATAGATAAGTTTTTCAGGCTCAATAATAGTGAATTTAAAAACTAGCATCAAGGCTTCAATGGCTAGAGCAATCACAATAGACCCCAAAAAGCGCGTCATTGTTTTATGCACCATTTTAGAATCTTGAGATTTTTGTCTTCCAAGCACTTCTTCTTCAAAGATTGCTCGAACTAAATCAAAAATAGCCAAAGAAAGAGTGATGAGAATCGTGGCTTCAAAAATATCCTTAATATCTAGACTATTAAATCTCTCCAATGCTTCCCACATGCTAATGCCACCTTTTACAAGCAGGAGCATACACACAAGAAGCAAGGATAAAGCCATTATAAAGTAAATCGCTTTTCCAATTCCAAAGGATAGCCCAAACAAAGGCGTGGTGCGCACAAGCTCTAGGCTTTTTTCCAAGCGCACATCCATACAAACGACATACGCAAGATTGCCATTGGTATCATAGAGAGGATAGGCAACCGTGATGACGAGATTCCCACTTGCAAGAGAGGGATAAGGGTCGGTTAGAATGCACTTTTTCTCACGCACAGCGCGGTAAAAGTAGGCGCGTTCATTGTGGTTTTCTCCCTTTTTGCACTCAATCTTAGAATCCCTAGAGATTCCATCAAGCACAATCGTTCCGCTAGAATCCAACACATAAATTAACTCAAAGATTCCAACTTCTTTTTCTATTTTTTGAATACCATCTACAATTTTGTTTAACTCAATGTGTGGCAAATGATTCTTGATATTGCGCTGCATTAAAAAACACAAGTATGCGCGGATTTCATAGCGCATTTCACTAAAATGTGTAATGTCTTTAGAGAGCATTTTAGATTCCTTATTTTATTTTGCGTAATTGTAGCAAAACTAGATAAACCTTTAATAAATGGATTTGTGTTTGTGTTTGGTTTTCTGTCATTGCGAGGAGCAACGCGACGAAGCAATCTATAAGCTAAATCTTGCCTTTAAATTCGCGATTCCATTGCAAAATCCCCTTTTGTGTTAAAATTATGGATTGCCGCACTCCGCTTCGCTTCGTTCGCAATGACGAAACAATCTACAATCTTATAAACCGAAACACTTACCACCTCGTCATTGCGAGGCATAGCCGAAGCAATCCATAATCTCGCAAAAAGTAGATTCCACAAGTGGAATCCCACAACAATAAATGTAAAATTTATCTTAACTTTTCTTGAAAAATTCCGATATAATAAATAAGTTTTTTATAAAAGTAGAAGGAAATGTTGAAAAAATCGTTGTTTGGATTTGTTCTTTTTGGGGCTTTAGGCACATTACTTTTCGCACAAACACAACCCAAAGTGCAAATTGGTGAAGCCCTAAGCGGAAAAGAAGCAAAGGAAATGTTACAAAACTTCCCAAAGGAAGTAAAATCTGCAATTAAGATTCCTCAAAAACAAACAAAGGTAGTTAAGGGTGCAAGAGGTGGAACTTATCCTTATAATAACGATGTTGTGCCACCTTTTAACCCCTCTACCGATTCGCTTGTTGCACTCAAAGATAGTGCGGGTAATGTCATTTTGTACATAACTTATACCACAGATAAACCATTCGCGGAAGTTGGAAATATTCTTGCCATAGATTCTAGCAGACTTGATAGCCCAAAAGATTATGCGGTGCAAAAGTGGAATCCTGACAAGAAAGAGCTCTATACAGAATATGTGAATGCTAGAACTTATTATAATGGCGGGAGAAATGCCACAGATAAATATCCTGAATGGGGTATGCCCTATTCTAATAGCTTTGGAATGTGGATAAAACTTGGCGGATACTTCTCTGAAGCCATTTCGTTATTTAACAGAAATGAAATATATAAGCAAGACGACCCAGCTTGGGAATATCAGTATTTTAATTTTGAACTATTGCCCTCTGGTTTGCTTTCTGTTACCACAAAGTATTCTGATTATTCTACGGAACGCATTATCACAACAAAGCCGATTCCTCTTAACAAATGGGTATATATTCAAGCAATAGAAAAAGTGTTAGATTATCAAATTGGTTGGAAAGCAGAAGATGGAAGCGATGAAGAATTAGTCCAAAAAACTTTTGGGAATCAGACAATTAAATTTTCAAAAGATGTTTCTTATCAGAGATATTTTAGTGCAGATGATTTAATGCGATATTTAGAAAATGACGAAACAAGATTCTATATTAACGCTAAAGAGCTTTTTTATAATCCCATTGTAGGAATGTTTGAACTTATGAGCAATTATAATGCAAAAGAGAAGCTAATCTATTCCACAGGTGGGCAGGTAACTTATGGTATTAATACCCTAATCCAAGAATCTTACATAGTCTTAACAGGTGGCACTTCCTCTATTTTAACTCTACAAGATATAGATATTTACTATGACCCACAAACACTAAATATACTTTTGATTGATTGGCGAGTTAATAGACAAGGAGCTGGGCAATGAATATCAACAATCCAATGCATATTAAACCCAAATTGGTTTCAAACAATTTGGGCACACTAGAGACTAATGGCAACTTCAAGCTAACAGAGGAAACAATCAAGGAATCCCAAGAACAAGCAAGAATAGCAAAAGAACAAGAGCGCATAAGACAAGCACGAGAAAGCACTAGAGCTAGGGTATTAAATGTTTTAGGCTCAAACTCCATTCAATCCTTTGGACTTAAGAGTTCAAACTCAAGCTTAAATGGAGACAAGCTAAACTACTTCACCCCTAGCTTCTACTCTCACTCTATCTCTTATGATGAGTTTGGTAGAACCAATTTTGATAATGCTTACCGCTGGAGCGGAGCAAATGGTGGCGGAGATATGCTTAATGCCGCTGGAAAGTCTCAATACCTCAATACGCCTGTGGGAGAAATGCAGGTTTTCTTAGACTTAGATGATGATAATGACCAATATGGAGTGGGGAGCATAGAATATATGGGGCAGCTCATTAACCTAGATGATAATCAAGATGGATTCTTGGATTCTAGCGATGAGTTTTTTAGTAAGCTAAAGCTAAAGGGTTACAACTCTAAGGGCGAGGAAATTATCTTAAAATTTAGCGATGTTTATAACTCTCTTGATTTGACGAAATTTGTCAATACGCAAAGAGATGTAGAGGAGAATATCAAGAAATATGGCTACAATAAAGGAAACTTAGAAAGTGGCACAAGCCTCTTTCGCCCAGAGGAAAGCTATAAAAAGCTCAATGACACGCAAAAAGACCAAATTAGAAAAATGTTTGCAGAAAATGCCGATGAAAGCGGTTGGATAGATTTAACAAAAACCTATAAAGACGAATACCGCCTAGAGAGGCTAACCTTTGAAAAACTCTTAAAAAACCTAGATTTTGCATATTCTAAGACGGATTTAAACGGCGGATTGAAGCTAGAGCGACTTAGATTTAGTGGATATGACGGCAGAGACGATAGAAAATATGGGAAGCAGGAGAGCTATTTAGCAGGTTTGCAGAATCGCTTTAACAAAATGTATCACGATTATTACAATAATGAAGAAGCCGATAAACTAGCAATCCGCAGAGAATTTCAGGCAATCACAGGTTTGAAGTTTAGCGAGGCAAATTTTAGAGAGTTTTACAATGGGTTAAATAGCTCCTCTACTGCTATGAAGTATGCAAGTGCGCTTAAGAGTGTGGATTCTGTTGTGGCAATGAGGTTAGACGATAATGGAATGATGACATTGAAGTTTGATTCAGGCAGAACGATGCGGTTAAGCCTTGATGAGCTATATACTAGCAATGGAGACTTTAACGACTTAACAGAGAGAAGCGAGAGAGCAAGTGCGTTTAGCGAGGCTATGAGCTTTGATGAAGAGGATTTAAACAAGCTAGACTTCAACAAAATAGGCGCAGACATAAATATGAATGGTTCTATTACCTCTCTAGCGGAACTTGGAGTGGAACTTATCCGCAAATTAAGCTTCCAAAATGGTCGCTCCGCCTTTATCCTAACAACAGGAGATGGCAAGGAACTCGTAGCAAATGCGCTGCATAAGATACAAAATGTGGAGAATATGATAAGATTCTCGGAACTAGAGGAGAAAGATAAGCTAAGAGGAAGCAAGTTTGAAATGGAAATGTAGGGAGGTTGCGTTTGCCACCGCGTCATTGCGATAGCAGAATCGTGGCAATCTATAATCTTGCATATTTGAGAGATTCCATTGCAAAAGTTTTCTTTATGCTAAATTATAGGTTGCCACGAATCGCGTTGCAATTCTAGCAATGGCAAAAGATAGTTGGTGTGCCACGATTCTATATAGAATCTCACAACTACAAAAAGTCAGAATTACAAGTGTGCGCCAACATTTTACAATCAAGGTTGAATCCCAACGTCTTAAGCTCCAAGCGATTCCAAGATTCCATTCACAGCCTCGCAAAATACGCCATAATACGCACTCTCTTGTGGCAACTTTTCTTTAACGCCCATTAGGATTCCGCAATAATCCTCTTGTGTTAAATTGCCCTTTAAAAGCTCGTAATTTAGGTATAAACCATAGGTGTTTAACACATCGCTTTGGCAATATTCATCAATTTTTTCATATTCCTCTTGATAATAAAGCTCTAGCACCATATCTCCGTGAATATCATACTTTCCTGGGAATCCCATAAGGTTTGCAAGCACATCAAGTTTTAATCCACGCACACTTCCAAAATTTCCCAATACATCAAGCAAATCGGTATGAAATTTTTCACTATACCTTTGGCGGTAGTTTTCCCACTTGTTTTTATTGTATTGAAGATTGTCTGTTTCAAAATATGCATTGGCTTGAAGTTTGTATTTCATCGCCCTAAGTAATAGCATTGGCAAGTCAAATCCCCTTCCATTAAAGCTTACTAGTTTGGGCTGATGTTTGTTTAAATAATCTAAAAAAGCTTGTATGAGCGATTTTTCTCTTTCTTCTTTGGTGTTGCCTATGGCTTTGAAGTTTCCTACCTTTTTAAAATAACCATATTCATCGCAAAAAATGGCAGCAATAGAAACGACTTGGTGGTAGCAAATGGGTAAAAATTCACTCCCACTATTTTCCTTTTGAATCTCCATTGCTTTTTTGCTAATGGCTAGTTCATTAGAAAAATCCAAGTTAAGTGATTCAAACTCTTTTTTAAAACCTTGCTTTATAAGTGCAGTATCAGGAATTGTTTCACAGTCAAATACCATTACCATAGCAAACCTTTGTGATAAATTTTAAAGTTATTTTAGTTAAAATCCTATCAATTTGACATAAAAAGGAGTGAAAATGCTACTTGGAGTAAATATTGATCACATTGCTACTTTAAGAGAAGCACGAAAAATCAATGATCCAGATCCTTTGGAAGCGATTTTTATCGCAAAGAGAGCAGGGGCAGATCAAATCACGATGCATTTAAGGGAAGATAGGCGTCATATGCATGATGAAGACATTTTGCGGATAGCACAATCTTCGTTTTTACCTATTAATATTGAGTCATCAATTAATCCTGCTATTATTGAATTTCTTTTAAAAATTGCTCCACATAGAATCACGCTTGTTCCAGAGAATAGAGAGGAAGTAACGACAGAGGGTGGGTTAAATGTTGTGGGGAATTTTGAGCGCATTTTGCAAATTACAAAAAGTTTTCAAGAAGTTGGCACGCAAGTTTCGCTTTTTATTGATTCTGAGGTAAGTCAAATTGAAGCCTCTAAGGAAGTGGGGGCAGAGATGATAGAGTTGCACACAGGGAGTTATGCGAATTTGCACTTAATGCTTTTTTCAAACTTACCTAAGATGAAAAATAGCATCAAAGAATTAGAATTGCCCAAAAAAGAGTTGCAAAATCTTTGGAAGCAGTCTTTGGATTCTCTTAAAAAAGGAGCAAAAAAGGCAAATGAGTTGGGCTTGGAGGTCGCAGCGGGGCACGGATTAAATTATGTCAATTTAAAGCCTATTTTGGAGATTCAAGAGATTGTGGAATTAAATATTGGACAGAGTATTATTGCAAGAGCAATTTTTGTTGGGCTAGAGAATGCTATTAGGGAATTAAAGGCTTTGTTGGCACAAAAAAGTCAATAAAAAGTGTTTTGCGCAACAATTAAAACAAAGAAAACAAAAAATTTGTAAATTTTTGTCAATTGTGGGCTTACTTTTATTTAAAATTTAGCAAAAAATGATAATAATTGCACCTTACAAAGTGATAAGTAGGGGACAGATCCGAACAGACTTTGAAATTTCAAGGAGATAATAATGAAAAAGTTATTTTTAGCATTTTTTGCATTAGCTAGTGTAGCATTTGCTGCTGAAGGTGCTGGTGAAATGTTGTTGTCTTATTCTGCAATTGCTGCAGGTATTGGATTAGGTATTGCTGCGCTTGGTGGTGCTATCGGTATGGGAAGCACAGCAGCTGCGACTATTTCTGGTATGGCTAGAAATCCTGGTGTGGGTGGTAAGCTTATGACAACAATGTTTATTGCATTAGCGATGATTGAAGCGCAAGTTATTTATACACTTGTTGTAGCTTTGATTCTTCTTTATGCTAACCCTTTTGCAGGAATACTAGGCTTATAATAACCCTTTTAAGATTCTAGTCTTGGCTAGAATCTTAAGCTTTTATTGCGCTGGTGGTGGAATGGTAGACACACCATCTTGAGGGGGTGGCGGGGCGACCCGTGCGAGTTCAAGTCTCGCCCAGCGCACCATACTTCTAAAATTTCTTTTGTAAAATAATCTATTCTTCTATAAATGTAAAATTAAATTATTTGAATACTATAAAGTATCGTAATTTGTGTTGGTTGATATTTGATTTTATGCTACAATCTTGCAAAATATTTGTAAAATACTTAGGGGATAATAATGTATGATGTTGTTTTGAATTTAAATGAAAATTATGTGCCTTATGCAGCAGTGCTAATCGCTTCAATTATTCAAAATACCAATCAAGATTCCAAATTAGAAAATAAAGCCTATCATTTTCATCTTTTAATGGATTCTATTAGCCAAGAAAATAGAGATAATCTAGAGAATCTTGCCTTAGAGCTTTCAAAAATTTATCCTTGCACACTCGCTATTTATATTTTAGATGACCAACTCTTTAGAGAATACTCTATGCCTACACTTAATGGAAATTATTTGACTTATTATCGTTTAAAGATTGGCGCTGCTTTGCCATTATCAATTAAGCGATGTGTTTATTTGGATGTAGATATGGTTGTTTTGGGCGATTTAAGAGAGCTATTTGAGGTGGATTTGCAAGGTAAAATTTGTGGGGTTGTAATGGAGCACCATTCTCAAAAGATTTTTAAGCCCAAAAATCAAGCTTATCAGCCCATAAATATTACAGGTAGTTATTTTAATGTCGGAATGTTGCTTATAGATTTGGATTTGTGGAGACAAGAAAATGTAGAAAATAAGGCTTTTGAGATTGGAAAAAATTATCGTTATTCCTTCCACGATCAAGATATATTAAACATAGTTTTATCTGGGAAAACTCATAAGGTTGGAATAGAATGGAATCTTATGGTTTGTGTTTATTATCGTGCGATTTGTAAAGATGAAAAAGGTAGAGATAAACTTCCTTATTATAGAAAAGACTTTAATGGTGCATTGCAAAATCCCAAAATCTTGCACTATTTCACACACACTAAACCTTGGAATAACGCTAAAATCTATTTGGATTATCATAATAAATTTTTAGATCAATATTGGTGGGATGTGGTGGAGCAAACCCCTATTTTTAAAGAGAAATTATTACCACTCAAGCCACAAGCAGATAGTGCCTTAGCTTTTCAATGTTTGATTGGATACAAGCTTTTAAGATATTATCAAAAAGGCTTATTTATTCTAATTCCATTTTATACTTATTTTCTTATTAAAAATAAAGATTCAATAGAGCAAGAAGAAATTCCACTAAAAGATTATAATTTAGCTAGAGATATAGGAAGAGTTGCTTTTAATGCTTATCATAAACGCAAAAAAGTAAATTAATTTCATTCCCTTTTAGAATGTTGCATATGATTAAAAACTTCAAAAAGAATCAAGCAAGGATTTTAGGCTAGGAGTATCGAATAAAATTTGATAATTTGTTGTGAAGCGATGTGCAAGGAATAAAATTAGAGAGAATCCAAGATTCTCTCTAATTTTTATTTGAGATTGAAATAATCTTTGATGGCTTCTGCTTTATCAGTTTTTTCCCAAGTGAATTCAGGCAATTCTCTACCAAAGTGTCCATAACTTGCAGTTTTTTGATAAATAGGGCGGAGTAAGTCTAGACTTTCAATAATGCCTTTTGGTGTAAGGCGGAAAAGATTTTTAACGCATTCTTCAATTTTGGAATCTTCTACCTTTCCTGTTCCGTGAGTATTGACAAGAATTGATACAGGTTCTACCACTCCAATAGCATAGGCAATTTGAACGGTGGCTTTATCGCAGATTCCACTTGCCACAAGATTTTTTGCGACATATCGCATCGCATAAGCACCACTTCTATCGACTTTGCTTGGATCTTTTCCACTAAAAGCTCCCCCACCATGCGGACAGCTTCCACCATAAGTATCAACAATGATTTTTCGCCCTGTTAGCCCTGCATCACCTTGAGGACCACCGATGACAAATTTTCCAGTTGGATTGATAAAGTAGCGGATATTGTCAGTTGCAAATTGCTCTGGCAAAGATTTTTTGATAACTTCTTCAATAACGGCACTTCTAAGTGTTTCTTGAGAAGTCTCTGGACTATGTTGAGTTGAGACAACAATAGTGTCAATGCTCACAGGGATTCCATTGGCATATTTGATTGTAACTTGAGATTTGCCATCAGGGCGCAAAAAGGGAAGTGTTCCATCTTTTCTAAGGGCGGCTAATCTTTCGGTGATTCTGTGGGAAAGATAAATAGGAAGTGGCATTAAAACATCAGTTTCGCGACAAGCATAGCCAAACATTAAGCCTTGATCTCCTGCTCCAATCTCACCATCTTCTCTATCTACACCTTGATTAATATCGGGGCTTTGCTCTCCGATTCCATTAAGCACACCAGCACTGCGGTAATCAAATCCATAACGCGCATCAATATAGCCAATCTCTCGAATCACGCTTCTAGCAATGTCTTGCATAGGAGCATAAGCGTGAGTTTTTAATTCCCCGGCAATCACACAATAACCATTAGAAAGTAAAGTTTCACAAGCTACTCTAGCCTTTGGATCGCGCTCTATAATATAATCTAAAATCGCATCGCTGATTTGATCAGCCATCTTATCTGGATGTCCCTCGGTAACTGATTCAGAAGTAAAAAGAAATTCTTTTTTCATAAATTCACCTTGTATTTTTAATTTTTGTAATCTTATCAAAAATAATCTTAAAAAGTGTAAAAAAGATTCAAGAAATATTTAATATTGAATTTATATTACTATTGGTATCATTCCAGTTGATATTTTTTATCAACAAATTATTTTTATAAAGGATTTAAAATGTTAGTAACAAAAAAAGCTCCAAATTTCAAAGCACCTGCTGTTTTGGCAGATAATCAAATCGTTAATGATTTTGAACTTTCTAGAAATCTTGGTAGAAATGGCGCAGTCGTTTTCTTTTGGCCAAAAGATTTTACATTTGTTTGCCCTTCAGAAATTATCGCTATGGATCACAGAGTAAAAGCTTTTGCAGAAAAAGGTTTTAATGTAATTGGTGTTTCTATTGATTCTGATGTTGTTCATTTTGCATGGAAAAATACTCCAGTTAATCAAGGTGGAATAGGAAATGTTCAATTCCCTATGGTTTCTGATATTACAAAACAAATCTCAAGAGATTATGAAGTTTTAATTGATGAAGCAGTTGCGCTAAGAGGTTCTTTCTTGATTGATAAAAATCAAGTTGTTCGCCACGCTGTAATCAATGACCTTCCACTTGGTAGAAATATGGATGAAATGCTAAGAATGTGTGATGCATTAACTTACTTTGAAGAAAATGGTGAAGTTTGTCCAGCTGGTTGGAACAAGGGCGATAAAGGTATGAAAGCTGATGCTAAAGGCGTAGCAGACTATCTTTCTAAAAACGCAGATAAACTTTAATTTGCTACAATCCCTCTAGCCAAAAAGGCTTAGGGGGTTTAACTAATTCCCCCCTTTTGAGATTTAGCTTTCTAATTCTTGCGCTAGGTTATCTTTAGCTTCTTTAGGCAAATTGGCTAAAAAATTCTCCATATTAAAATTAATATTTTGTGTTTTTGCTTCATTTAAGAGAGCAATAGCTTTTTTGGAATTAAAATGATTAAGCGGTGCATATGGTTCAAAAAGGCAGTTGGTAATGGCTAGAGCATACGCATTTTTTTTGGTCTCATCTGTGGCAGCGTGAGGAGTGTCAATGTAAGAGATACTCTGAATTAGGATTTCATCAAATTTCCAATAATCAAATAAAAATCCCAAAAAAGATACGCTATCAACACCACAATAATGATTCTCTACTTCGTGAATGTCTTGGAAATTATGAGCTTTATTTTCAGCCAAGAACTCCTTGTCTTTATTGGACCTAATAAGTATGTCAGAGAGCAAAATCATGCCCAATCTTAAAAGCATTGCACAAGGCACAAGCGTATTTGCTAGGGCTTTATCTTCTTCTTTGAGCCAATTTGAGATGAAATCTACTTCCTTAGAGCAGTTGTTAAGAAAGTCTGCAGTGTCCAAACCATAAGGAGAAACATCAATAGTAAAGGTAGATTTAATGGAATTGGCTAAAACAACATTTTTGATATTGTTGATTCCTAGTAAGGAAATAACTTGCTGAATCGTAGATACTTGTCGCGAGAATCCATAAAAAGGAGAGTTTGCAAGGCGCAATAATTCTGCGACTAAAAGCGGATCTTTTTGGATAATGGTAGCAATCTTTTTGATTTCCAAATTTGCACCATTAGAATCAATATAATTACGCAATTCTGTTACGGTGCTTGGTAGAGGTGGAAGATCTTGAATAGCCTTTAATAATAAGGGGTTCATACATTTATCCTTGTTTCCAATTATTTTTGCTTAATTTTATATTATTTTTTTTAAAATTTCACTTATTTATTGAGCGGTAATTAGGGTGAATATTAAAGCGATATAGTGTAAAATATTGAATTATTTGGAATATTTGGCAAGGAGAGTTTATGCGTTTTGGGAAAATTGATTATTTGAATCTTTTGCCTTTTGAAGTTTTTATACGCGCGTATCCAACACCTTCTCAATTTATGTTGTGTTATAAAAAACGAAAATCTTATCCAGCTAGACTTAACAAAGAGTTTTTATTTGGCTACATTGATGCAGGGTTTGTGTCTTCTATTACAGCTTTAGGAAAAAGTAATTTTTTTGCCTCAAAAATTGGAATTGTCGCAAGAAAAAAAGTCTTAAGCGTTATTTGCCTAAAAGAAGAAGAAGGGAGTGATTATCAATCAGCAACTTCTAACGCACTTTTAAAGGTTTTAGGCTTAAAAGGGCGTGTTTTGATTGGAGATCGAGCATTAATAGAGGTTTTAAAACAGCAAAAGGAAGCCAGAGAAGATTATATTGATATGGGGGAATATTGGGTTTCTAGGCAAGGGTTGCCTTTTGTATTTGGGAGATTATGCGTAAGAAAAGATTTAACTTTTTTTAAGAAAATCATTCAGGCTTTTAAACAAAAAAGTATTAAAATACCTTACTATATCTTAGAGGAAGCTTCTTTAAAAACAGGGGTAAGCAAAAAGCAGATTTTAGAATATTTAAAAGTTCTTTCTTATGAGATTGATAAAAAGGCTAATTTTGGTATGCAAAGATTTTATAGAGAGTTGCGAATTTTGGGAATTAAACCTCCAAAACGATTCTAAAATAATGCGTTTAATGTTAAATATAATTTTTTATTGTATAATAATAACTTTGATTTTATAAAATTCCAAAATTTTTGGTGAAATATAGGAGTAAGGAAATGGAGAAAACATTATCCATTATTAAGCCAGATGCAGTAAAAAAGAATGTTATTGGTAAAATTGTTGATAGATTTGAAAGCAATGGCTTAAGAATTGCCGCAATGAAAAAAATTCAATTAAGCCAATGTGATGCGCAAGAGTTTTATGCCATTCACAAAAGTCGTCCCTTTTTCAATGATTTGGTTGCTTTTATGGTAAGTGGTCCAGTTGTTGTAATGGTATTAGAAGGCTTGAATGCAGTTGCGAAAAATCGTGAATTAATGGGTGCTACAAACCCTAAAGAAGCAGCAGCAGGGACAATAAGAGCAGACTTTGCTGAAAGCATTGATGCTAACGCAGTGCATGGAAGTGATAGCTTAGAGAATGCAGAAAAAGAAATTAAATTTTTCTTTGCAGAAAGAGAAATTTGCTAATTGGCTTCTAAGATTCCTTTTTTAAGAGCATTTCAAGCTTGTAGAAATGGAGAGAAGATTCCATTTAGTCTTCAAAAAGATTCAGTTAAGTTTGAAGGTTTCTTGTCTTATGATAGAACTTATAGAGACTTTATCAGGCTTGATGCGAGTTTGCAAGGAGAGATGGAGTTAGTATGCGATTTGAGTGGAGAAGAATACTTAGAGACATTAGACAATGAAGTTTCATTTTATCTTAGCAACGGAAAAGTTAGCTTGGATAATGAACATTTTGAAGAAGTTGTTGAATGTGAGAATGGAAGTATTGATTTGGAGGAAATTTTGAGGGGCGAATTGGAAATGATTCGCTGTGATTATCATATTAAAACTAAAATTTAAGGAGTAAAAAATGGCAGTACCAAAGAGACGCGTAAGTAAAACAAGAGCAGCAAAGAGAAGAACGCATTATAAAATCACTCTAGCAATGCCCATAAAAGATAAAGATGGCACTTGGAAAATGCCTCATAGGGTAAATAAATTTACTGGAAAATATAAAGACTAAAATCAAGGCTTGGTAAGTATTGTGAAAATTGCTGTTGATGCAATGGGTGGTGATTTTGGAGCTTCACCGCTTGTAGAAGGTGCTTTGTGGGCATTAAAAGAGCGAGATTTTTCGTTAGTTCTTATTGGGGATAAAACGATTCTTGAACCTTTGATTCCTGCAAATATGGTAAATAGAGTTCAAATCATTCATTGTGAAGATTTTATTGCAATGGATGATGGTGCTACTGCAGCACTTAAGCGTAAAGATAGCTCAATTTACCTAGCTATGGAAATGCTCAAAAACAAAGAAGTAGATGCGGTGGTTTCTGCTGGGCATAGTGGTGCAACTATGAGTTTGGCAACTTTAAAAATTGGACGCTTAAAAGGCATTTCTCGTCCTGCAATTTGCACCTTGATGCCACGCACTGATGGAAATAAAAGTCTCATTGTTGATGCAGGTGCTAATGTGGATTGTAAGCCTGAAAATCTTTTTGAGTTTGGCGTTATGGGGCATGAGTATGCAAAATGGATTTTGAAATACCCTAAAGTGCGAATCGGATTGCTTGCCAATGGAGAAGAAGAATGCAAGGGCAATGAAAACACAAAAGCGGCAATGGAAATATTAAGGAATCATCCAAGCTTTATTGGAAATATTGAAGGCAATAATATTTTTGATTCTTCAGTTGAGGTGATTGTTTGTGATGGTTTTGTCGGAAATGTTGTCCTTAAAACAAGTGAGGGCGTTGCAGATTCAATCATTCATCTCTTAAGACAATATATCAAAGATTCCTTTGCAGGAACTTTTGGAGCATTGTTTATGCGAGGTGTGTTTAAGAAGCTTAAAAAGCAAATTGATTATGCAGAATACGGCGGTGCGCCACTTCTTGGCATTGATGGGAATGTGATTATTTGTCATGGGAAAAGTAATGCTAAAGCAATGAAAAATGCAATTTTTCAGGCAATTTCTACGATTGAAAATGGCATTAATGATAAGATTCTAAGTGCCTTGCAACAATATAAAATAACAACAAAATAATTTTTAGGAGTTCCTATGGAGAAAAAAATCTATGCAAGTTTAAACTCCATTGGGGCTTATGTGCCAAGTCGAATTATAACAAACGATGATCTTTCAAAAATTGTTGATACAAGCGATGAATGGATACAAAAAAGAACGGGAATTAAAGAGCGGAGGTTTGCTGATTCCACTGAAGCGACAAGCGATTTAGCAACTAAAGCAGCACAATTAGCCATAGAAAGGGCAAAGCTTAGCCCCGATGAAATTGATATGGTTATTGTAGCAACTATTTCTCCAGATTTTCTTTGTATGCCTTCAACGGCTTGTGTGGTGGCTAATAATCTTGGGATTATTAATAAACCTGCTTTTGATATTTCAGCAGCGTGTAGTGGCTTCATTTATCTTTTGTATCTTGCAAAATCATTTATTGAATCGGAAGCTTGTAAAAATGTCCTTATTATTGGGGCAGAGAAGCTATCAAGTATTATTGATATGGAAGATAGAAGCACTTGTGTTCTTTTTGGAGATGGAGCGGGAGCGGCTGTGATTGGTAGAAGTGAAGATTTTAGTCAAGCTATTTTGGATGTAAGAGTGGCATCTAATGGTGGCTATCAAGACTTTTTGATGACACCTGGTTGTGGGAGTAGGAATCCTGCGAATGCTAAAATGCTTGAAGAGCGGTTGCAGTTTATCAAAATGAAAGGCAATGAAACCTTTAAAATAGCGGTAAAAACTCTCACTAATGATGTGATTGAAATTATGAAAAATAATCATCTAACAAAAGACGATATTGATTTTTTCATTCCTCATCAAGCTAATATGCGGATTATTTCAGCAGTGGGTGAAAGCTTGGGATTTCCGATTGAAAAAGTGGCTCAAAGTGTGCAAAAATATGGTAATACTTCGGCTGCTTCGATTCCTATGGCGATTAATGATTATTATGAAGCAGGAGCATTAAAGAAAGGTTCTAGGTTGCTTCTTGATGCTTTTGGTGGTGGATTAACTTGGGGATCAGCAATTCTTAGTTTTAATGGAGAGTGATTAAGTTAAGCAATGAATATAATTTTGATTAATTGCAAATAAGATAGAAACTTGACTTTTGTTTGTATTATTGATTCTAAGGAATAGATATAGGTTGTTTGGTTGTTTTTGTTAATTTTTTAATATTCAAGATTTGAGCTAAAGTTTTTAAAGTTGGTTTGTTTAAAATCTGTTCTTTATATTTGTGTTTTTTAATAACTAAAAACAGTTTAAAAATTTTTAGGAAATGAAAAATAAAATGGTGATTTAAAAAAGGGTGATATTTTATGATATGCAAAAGAAACTCACTTTTGCGCCCTTAGCTAGAAAATATCACAATATGATTCTCCATTGTGCAAAGTGGAGCTTTTGGTGTTTTCGCACTCTAAGATTCCATTTTTAAGCACAAAAGACACAGATTTATCAGAGTTAATTCCGATAAAACCATTATTTTGTATTTTGAAATAGCAGCGGCTAGGCTGCGTATCTAAGTTTTTATAAAGTTTGGATAAGTCAAGGTTTTGGGTGGAATTGTTTTGAGCTTTGATATGGTTTCTTAGTGCAATTTTAAAATTAAGAACTTGAATTTGCAGTTTTTTATCACAAGCGCTTTGTTGGTAATCAAAAAGCTTTGGGATTCCAAAGCTAAGTAAGATTCCAAGTAAAAGCAAAACTAGCAAAACTTCCAAAAGCGTGAAGGCTCTGTGATTCAAAAGAGGTTTATTAAAATACAATAGAATTGCTTAGAAGCGGTATTATAAGTGGAGTTGCTGAAGTGAGATTGATTTGATAGAGCAGTTTTTGACAAGTGTCTCCATTGGCATCTGGAGTGTCAGCAGCAGAAATTTCTAGAAAACGCACTTGAGTTGGCGAACTAGCTTGTGTGCCATTTGAATTGCTTAATAATTCTGCACTAATGCAAGATCCTCCGCTAGATGCTTCAAGTTTTGTAGAAATCGTATAATCTCCTAGATTCCAATTGGATTCACTCAAAGTGATAGCATCGCTAAAAGTGCCTTGTCCTTGAGAGAGGAAATAGGCAGGAAAAGAGCTCTTTAGGGTGCTTATATCGCTTTTTAGTGCGACAAGTTTGGCATCATCGCGACTAGCAGAGATTTTTGGAATAGCAATGGCGGCTAAAATACCTAAAATGACTAGAATAAACACTAGCTCAAGCATCGTAAAAGCTTTTTTATTTTTTGGCTTCATTGCATTCCCTAATTTGTAGCTATTATGCTTTTTATTTAGATTCTAGTGATTTTATCACTTTCTATCGTGTGTGTAAAGGGTTTTTAGTTTTTTTTGGTATCATTAGAGAAAATTTTTGGGAATAAAAGGATTGAAATATGATAGAAACTAAGATAAGCTCGGGGAGGGGGGGCAGATAATAGCGCTTCTTTAAAGAAAAATATTGTTTTACTTGGTGGAAGTAATTCGGTAATGGTTAATGGGTTGCAAAAAGGAATTAGAGAGGGAATTGCAAAACTCAATGAAAATAGAAAAGAAGAAGAAAAGTTAGAGTTTTATAATTTTGCATTGGGAAGTTCCATTAGTTTGCAAAATCTTTATGAATTATTAAGAGAGAGAAATAGTTCTATTTTGCAAAATACTGATCTTATTATCACCGAATCTAATATTAATGAAATTATTAATAATCATCATGAGCGCATCAGAACCCCCTTGGAAAAGATTTTTGCAAGTATTGAATGGTTTTATGGAACGCTTTATAATTTGCAAAAGCGCGTTGTTGTCTTGCTTTTGCCACTATTTGGACATCCCAATGAGGTCGCAATTAATAATGCCCATAGAATTTGTGCTAATCGATATGGATTTAATCTTATTGATATGCAAAAAATATATGCGCAAGATAATTTATGGGATTTTTATAAATATTGGGGAGCTCATCAGATGGTGCGACTTATGAGTGCAATGGGAGAAAATATTATTAAATCTTTTAATGATTTTCAAAAAACAAAAACAATTGAGTTTTCTCCAAAGTTGCCGAAATTTGAAATTGTATCACCTAAGCAGATGATTCTTTCTAGTGAAAATATTGAAACTAAAACGCTTAAAAATTCAGCCTTTTGCGAGGAGATTTATAGAATTAGAAGCGGAGTGTGTTTGCAATTTCCCACAGAATATAAAGGGTTTCATTTATTGGGCATTCATGCTTGGAATGAAGGAAAGCCTGAGGTTGGTTCTATTTATAATACTTGCTCTAGTATTATTGTTAGCAATTTTAAGCAGAATCTTATTAAGGCTAGTTCGCTTATAAGGCTATTTAATACCATTAATGCTGATTTTATTGTGGATAATAATACTTCTGTGCGTTTTAATGAACTTAATCACCCTGTAACAGAAGGCAGTGAAGCTGTCATTCCAAATCAGCATACTAAAATTTTAGATTATTTTGATCTTATCGATTTTTTATTGGCTAGTGGAGGAGAATGGCATTATCCTATGCCAGATAATCATGAAACCATTGAAATAGAATCTAAATATAACTTTAACCATTTAATCCCTGATATTAAACTTTATAAAGAAATCATAGATGAGTATTGCAGATTAATGGATCCGATTAAACTTGCCCCCCTCCAAACCCAACTCCAACAAAAAGACCAAATCATCCAAGCTAAGACTCAAGAATTAACTTCAAAGAATCAACAACTCACCCAAACCAAAAATCAACTAGATTCCACCAAACAACAACTCGATTCTAAAGTTAAAGAACTAACTTCTAAAACTAAAGAACTCTCCTCTCTCCCTATCAAAAAATAAACTTTAGAAATAAAGAATCTAGAACAAGATAATTTATTAAAGCAAATACAAATTCAAGAAGCTAAACAAGACCTAATCAATAAACAATTACACACCAAACAACTTGAAAAAGAATTAGGATATGAATCTAATGTTTTAAAAGAATTAGAAATAAATAAACAAGAATTAATTCAAACTAAGAATCAACTAGATTTTGCTAAAAAACAATTAGAATCTGCAAATAAAATTCTATCTTCTAATTCAAACCCTTCTCATCCAATTCAAAATACTTCTAACTTTAAAGGAAAACTTGCTTATCTTAATACTCTCACTACTGCTAAAGATAGAATCCACAATCATCTCTCCTATAAACTAGGACAAGCTATGATAGAAAATTCTAAATCTTTACTAGGATATATTAGAATGCCTTATGTTTTATCTTATATCAAAGATAAACATAAACAAGAACAACAACAATACCAAGAAGCTATTAAAAAGAATCCTAATCTTAAACTCCCTAATTTAGAATCTTATCCTGATTACAAAGAATCTTTAAAAGAAAAAGAATGTCTTACTTATAAACTAGGAGAAGCTTTTAT
>NZ_NHYL01000013.1 GCF_003288905.1 Helicobacter sp. 11-8110
GTAGTAATTTACTCCTGCAAATGGTTTTACAAACCAGCTATTACTAAAATCAAATACTTTACCTACATTTGCACTCAATCCAAAGAATTTTTGATCAAAGTCTGAAGTGTTGATACCAGCAATGCTTGTAACATCTTGATCAGTTTTACCTAATTGTCCATAAGCTTTTAAGTTTAATTCCCAATAGATGCATATTCTTTGTTGGTTCCAATGGTTACGCTTTGATTTCCTAGTTTATAAGTTAGGCTTGTGCGTAAAAGCCCACTTTGAGTAAGGATTTTATTCCCTCTTTTTTGAATAAGAGTTGCAGGGGCATTAGCTTTCCATCTCTCTCCAAAAGGGCTACTTTGTTTTTCAAAGGATTCTTCACTTTTGTTTTTAGTTAGGATTCCGATTTCATTTAGGATTTCTTTTTTGTTATTAAAGTCTTTTGCAAGGTTAGAAAGGCGTTTTTGGAATTCTTTTAGGGAAATGGTTTGCATTGTTAAATCCTTTGTGATATAATGGTTCATCAAAGAGGCTTCACACCATGGCGGTATTGGATAGCCCGCACCTTGTGTCCCCAAGCACAAGCTAAGTAAGAAATAACGGCGTAAGGTTGGTTCTTGCCACCTCTTTTTTTAGAAGTGTTGGGGCTTCTTAAAGTTTTCCACTGCTTTTTACAAGACTTAATAAAAAAATCTCTTTTTTATCTTGGGTTGTTTTTAAAGTGGCTCTATAATAATCCCCAAAATAACTAAAATAGACAATATGATGTGTTTTGCTAGGCTTAATTTTATACACATTAGAATCCTTTAGCAAAAAAGGCAAGAGTGAATAATCAAACTCTCCTACATTATCATGGTGCGTGTGTGTCCTTAGCGTATAGCCACTTAAATAGACTTCTTTTGCTTTGCTTCCTAGTGCCTTTTGTAAGCTTTCTGTGCTTTTGGCAATGCTTAGAAATTCTTTGTCATACTCTTCACTCTTTATTGCTTTTTGCCTTAAATTTTTAATAGCAAGATAGTTTTTCTCTACTTGCTTAATTTCCTCTTTTAAATTGTTTAGAGATTGAAGTAATGCAGGGTTATTAGCATATCTCTTAGCCTTATATTCAATAATTTGCCTAATTCCCTCATCACCCTTTAGATTCCTTGTGTCATAATTCCAATCCTTATGAGCTTTAAACTCTGGTGCTTTTGGAGAGACTTTGAGCCCTTTTGTTTTAAGTTCTGCTTGGCTTAGGGATTGCACATAACACCGACAACCCCAATCATTAGGTGGATAGTTGCTACTCCAAAAGCCATCTTCTCTAGGCAAGATAGTGCCATGTAATTTAGCGTGTGATTCTCTAGTTAATCCATCCATAATAGCCACATAGCGTAAATACACTTTCCCTTTTCTTGCATACTGCTCTTTAGCTCTACCTTGAGCATTTGCACTTCGCATATTAGTGTTGTAGATATTTTTTAATCGTCTGTTATTAACATTGATAATTTTGATTTCCCCAGTTGTTTTATCTATTACCTCTGTTTTGCCTAGCCAACCCTTTTTGGCTAAATTTGGCTTAATTTCTTTTTTCCAAGATTCAAAGCTCATTCCTTCTTTTTGTGCTTTAAGCAGTGAATCTTGCATATCTTTTAGCAAATCAAGTTGCATTATTTTAGCAATGCTAAAAGCCCTCAAGTGTGCTTCGTGCATTAATTCATCATAATTAAAAGTGGTGGTAGGAATTTTTTGTTTTAAAAACTCCATATTTACCTTTGGTTCTTCTTTGAAATCAAACTCAAGCATTGAGTGCCCCATAGATTTTTGCATTGGCTATGGCTTTAGCAAATTCACTTTCTAAAAATTCTAATTGTTCCCCATTAGTTGCATTTTGGATTTTTTCCATAGCTTCTTCAAAGTTTTTTGCACCTTTGATGATTTTTAGAATATCAAAATCTTGAAAAGAAACCCCCTCAATAAATTGCTCGATATTGTCTTTAAAAGCAGGATTATCTTTTATGCCTTCTTTTAAAGGCTTTTTAAAAGGGATTAAATAAGGATTTAAAGCAGAATTTGGAAAAGGGGTGGATTCTTTTTTTTCTACCTCGATATTATAATTTACTTGACTAGCAAATCAATATAAAACTAAAAAATTTAATTCACTAATTATAACCAAATTAATTTTTATTGAGTAATAAACAAATTAAAACATAGCTTAATAATCCTAGCCTTAATGTTTTAATTAAATTGTTTTTTAATCGCTAAAAGTAAGGGAGCGGGGAAGTCTTATAAAAGCAAGACTTCAATTGATTTGCCTTTTGTGGTTTGGTTTTCTAGGATTGCTAAGCCAACCCTTGAATTATCTAAAGGACAAAAATTATTTAAAATAGCACTTTGAAAGTCTTTTTTGCCAAGAAAATCAACGCTAAAAATCCCTGCTTGATTCCTTATATTGCACACCCTAAATTCTAATCTTGAATCATTTTTTTGCAAATCTTCATCTAAAGTTATTTGAATGGATTCTTGGTAAGGCTTGCTGCCACAAAGTTTTGCTAGAATGATTTTTGCAAAAAGTTCAAAAGTTACTAGGGTGGAGTTTGGAAAACCCGGTAATCCAAAAAACTGCTTCCCCCCAAAATGCGCATAAAGAACATGCTGACCTGGTTTAATACGCACTCCTCTAAAAACTACTTGTTCTTTTTGTTGCTGTGAAATTTGCCTAATAAAATCATAATCCCCAACACTTGCACCCCCTGTAGAGAGAATTAAATCGCATTCTCTTAGCGCGGTTTGGAGGCAAGATTGGATTTGCTCTTTGTCGTCTTTTAAAATCGGGTATAGCTTTGGGATTCCGCCATTTTCTAGAATCTTTGCATAAAGTAAATGTCCATTTGCATTGTAAATGGAATTTGGAGAATCCTTGTTTTCTCCAAGCTCTAAAATTTCATTTCCATTGACTAAAATCCCCACTTTTGGTCTTTCATAGACTTCGACAAAGACTTGATTGAGACTTGCTAAAAGTCCGATATGATGAGAATTTATTTTCGTTCCTTTAGAGAGAAGTTTTTCGCCTTTTTTGTAGTTATCACCTTTTTTGCGGATAAATTCTCCTATTTTTGGAATCTGCTTGATAATGATGTGATTACCCTTGATTTCTGCCCATTCTATTGGCACGAGTATATCAGCGTTTTTGGGGATTGCTGCACCTGTGAAAGTTTTTATCGCGCAAGGTTTGTTGGTAGGAAGTTCTAAGATTTCTTTGTTTCCTGCTGGATTTTCTTGTAAGATTTCAAAGCACTCATTAATGTTTTTTAACATAGCAGAATAAATTGCATATCCATCCATATTGGAGAGATTAAGTGCTGGCATATCATTAGGAGCAAAAATATCTTGCGAGAGGATTCTGTTTAGTGATTCGTGTAAAAAAACTCTCTCTATACTTTTAGGGTAGATATTTTGCGAATTTAGGATTTCTTTAGCTTGTAAGTATGAAATTTTTTCTTGCATAGTTTGCCTTTAGAGAAGATGACCCATTTTTTCTTTTTTGACTTCAAGATAATGTGCATTGTGTTTATTGCAAGGAATAATAATAGGTGCGCGCTCTACTTCTATAAAGCTTGAGAAATAATTAATTTTTGTAGGATTGTTTGTAAGAAGGCGGATTTTTGTAAGATTGTAATATTCTAAAATGGTTTTTACAATGGAATAATCTCTCTCATCGCCTTTGAAACCTAATTTTAAATTAGCTTCTAGAGTATCTAGTCCTTCATCTTGTAGCGCATAGGCATTAACCTTGTTAAAAAGTCCTATTCCACGACCTTCTTGGCGCAGATAGATTACCATTCCTTGTTCTTTGGCGATGAGTTTTAGCGCTTCTTGCAATTCTCCACCACAATCGCATTTTAAGCTTCCTAGCGCATCTCCAGTTAAGCATTCTGAATGCACTCTAACTAGGGGATTTTGTGGAATCTCTTTGGTTTTGATAACAAGGTGTTCAAGTAAATAAGTTTCATCGGATATTATTTTGGTTTCTCTAAAAGATCGTATCTTAAAATTTCCAAATTGTGTTGGAAGATTAGCTTCATTTGAAATTTGAATATTCATTAATTTTGCCTCAATAAATAAAATGATAATTGCTTTTAAAAAAATGGTAATTTAGCTAATTTGTGATAAAAAAGCAAGAAGTTATTTTATTTTTGATAAAATCGTTGGCGAAATTTTTAGAATCTAAGGTGTTTTATGGATAATCTTAGTAAAAAAAGTATTGAAGTGGGTATGCGGATTCTCTCAAAAAATGATGAAGAAGCAATTAAGCTAAGACAAACTTATCAAAACAATGATTTATTTGTAGTGAATTTTATGAGCTCTCCTGGAAGTGGTAAAACAACCTTGCTAGAAAACATTGCTAAGAATCAATTGCTGGATTTTAGTGTGATAGAAGGAGATTTGCAAACTAATCGCGATGCAGAGAGATTAGCAAAATATGGAGTAAATGCTTATCAGATTACAACAGGTGAGGCTTGTCATTTGGAAGCATTAATGGTTAAAGATGCTTTGGAGAAATTGCAAGAACAAGGAGATTTTAAAAAATTTTTGTTTATAGAGAATGTGGGTAATTTGGTGTGTCCTGCAAGTTATGATTTGGGAGCAAATATGAATATTGTTTTGCTTTCTACTTCAGAGGGTGATGACAAGGTCTTGAAATATCCTACAATCTTTTTGTGTGCAGATGCAGTGGTGATTTCTAAGAGTGATTTAATAGAGGTTTTTGAATTTCAAATTTCACGAGTTAAAGAGGATTTAGAAAAGCTTAAAAAAGAGATTCCTTTGTTTTTAATCTCAAAAAATAACTCTGATTCTATAAGAGAATTTTGTGAATTTTTAAAATCAAGTAAGGAGAAAAACTATGTGTCTAGCCATACCTTCTAAAGTGATTGCTATTAATTTAGATACTAACACTGCTACATTAGACACACTTGGGGTAACTCGTGAAGCGAGTTTGGATTTGATGAATGAAGAAGTGAATGTTGGGGATTATGTGCTTTTGCATATTGGCTATGTGATGGGAAAAATTGATGAAGAACAAGCCAAGCTCTCGTTAGAGACTTATGAAGAAATTATTAAGTCTATTGAGGAAGAAGAGAAAGAATTGCAAAACGCAAATGCCAGGAGAGATTAATGTAAGGTTATTTAAGGGAATAATCCCTTAAATTTAAGCTTTAGGTCCAATCATTTTGCTAGGATCAACATATTGATTAAAATCTTCTTCGCTAACTAATCCTAATTCCCTAGCACTTTCTTTGAGTGAGATTCCTTTTTTGTGTGCGTTTTTGGCTACTTTAGCAGCATTTTCATATCCGATGTGTGGATTTAAGGCAGTTACTAACATTAATGAATTGTGTAAATTATAATCAATTTTTTCTTTATTAGCAGCGATTCCAATGGCACAATGGAGATTAAAAGAAAGGATTGAATCAGCAAGTAAATCAAGACTTTGAAGGAAATTATAGATAATAACAGGCTTAAAGACATTGAGTTCAAAATTACCTTGACTTGCTGCAAAACCAATGGCTGTATCATTGCCCATAACTTGTACAGCTACCATTGTAATGGCTTCACATTGAGTGGGATTGACTTTGCCAGGCATTATAGAGCTTCCAGGTTCATTTTCTGGGATATTGATTTCTCCAAGACCACATCTAGGACCACTTGAAAGCCAGCGAATGTCGTTTGCAATTTTCATTAAATTAGCAGCTAGACCTTTCATTGCGCCATGAGTGAAGTTAATTGCATCGTGGCTTGTTAGGGCGTGAAATTTGTTGGGACTAGAGATGAATTTTGTGCTCAATAATTGACTTAATTCTTCGCTTACCATTTCGCTTAATTGCGGATGTGCATTAAGTCCTGTTCCTACGGCTGTTCCACCGATAGCTAATTCTCTTAAACTGGGTAAAGAAGAAAGGATTTGAGTTTTAGAATGCTCTAGCATAGAGAGATAACCACTAAACTCTTGACCTAAAGTGAGTGGAGTTGCATCTTGTAAATGTGTTCTACCAATTTTAATAATCTCTTTAAAATCTTCCACTTTTTGTTTAAATGTGTTTATAAGTGTATCAATTGCGGGAATCAATTTTTTCTCTACTTGCGTAACAGCAACTATGCTCATTGCAGTTGGAAAAGTATCATTAGAACTTTGAGACATATTAACATGATCATTTGGGTGGATAAGTTTTTCTTTTCTGAAATCACCCCCTAAAATTTCTGTGGCACGATTTGCTATGACTTCATTAAGATTCATGTTGCTTTGTGTGCCAGAGCCAGTTTGCCAAATTGCTAGTGGGAAATTATCATCAAATTTACCCGCAATAATTTCATCACACGCTTGAGCGATGGCATTTTTTTTGTCTTCTGGCATTTTTTTTAGTTTGCAATTGACAATTGCAAGGGATTTTTTAAGGTGAGCAAAAGCATAAATAAGCTCTTTTGGCATTTTTTCAATCCCAATTTTAAAGTTTTCAAAACTTCGTTGTGTTTGTGCGCCCCAATATTTATCATTAGGAACTTTAACTTCGCCCATTGTGTCATGTTCGCTTCTATAATCCATATTAAACTCCAAAAATTAAAATAATGCTAATATTAAATCCAAAAAAACTATAAAATTTGCTTAGAATTTTTGTTAAAAATTATTTAACCTAAATTTAAGTTTGATTCTTAAGTGTGAATTAAAACTATTTTAATTAAATATTAGTTAGAATCCACAAGTCCAAGCGTATTTGGCGCATTTGGTAGTGGTATCTTTAAGATTTTTTTTAAGGGTGCAAAGTATTTTATTTTAAGGAGAAGTGTTAATGTTTGATGGGAAATGTAAAGCGGAATTGCAAAAGGCATTGGAGGAAAATAAGCTTTTGAGAGCTGAAATTCAAAAGTTGAAAGAGGAAAATAGAAATTTGCAAGAGCAAATTGAAGCAAACTCCAAAAATGAAGAACATAACGATAGTGATATTGAAATTTTTAAAGATATGACTTTGAGATTGGCAAAGAGTTGTAGCACAAATCTTAAAACTTTACAAGATGATTTTGCAAAATCTGTGGATTTACTTTATAGTGCTAAAGATTTTGCGACTGAGAATATTAAACATACAACTCAAACTCAAAGTGTTATGATTGAAGGGCTTTCAAATATGACAGCCAAACTTTCTGATTTTAATAATATGATTACACAAGTGCAAAATGACTTTACAGCTATCTCTAGTGTAATTTCCCTTATCACTGATATTTCTGATCAAACTAACCTTCTTGCCTTGAATGCAGCTATTGAAGCAGCAAGGGCAGGGGAACACGGCAGAGGATTTGCGGTGGTTGCTGATGAGGTAAGAAAATTGGCAGAACGCACACAAAAAGCAACCAAAGAAATTGAGATGAATATTCAAGTGGTGCAACAAAACTTCTCAGAAGTGCAAACTTCTACCGATGAAATTATTAAAGAAATGGAAGTTTTGGGGACACAAAATGAAACTTTAGAAAAAATTCAAAGTTCAGCAGCTCAAATTAGTCAAGGAACACAACAAATTTTAACTACAACTTTTATAGGGCTTGTTAAGCTTGATCACTTACTCTTTAAGATTAATGGTTACAGTGCTGTCTTTACTGAAGATATGGAGGTTAAATTTGTTGGTCATCATGATTGTCGTTTGGGTAAATGGTATGATAGCGGAAATGGTAAAGAATATTATTCTACATTGCCTAGTTATCCACTTCTTGAAGCACCACATCAAGGTGTTCATGACAATATCATTGCGGGTTATGAAGTTATGAAAAGCCATGGTGGAACCAAAAATTGCATGGAAGAAATTAGTAAATATTTCAAACAGGCAGAAATTGAAAGTAACAATGTAATCAAATACCTTGATAATCTTGCTGCAGAAAAGAGTGCAACTCTCTAATTTGGATTAATCTTTAAATCTCTCGATTAAAGAGAGATTTAAAATTAGACTTCAAAAAATTCTCGATACCATTTTACAAAGTTTTTAATTCCTGTTTGAATGGAAGTGTTAGGTTTGTAGTTTAGCTCACTAACTAAGTCATCGACATTAGCATAAGTCGCAGGGACATCCCCGGCTTGTAGAGGGAGCATATTTTTCTTAGCAACTTTGCCAACTTCTTTTTCAATAGCTTCAATAAAATCCATCAGTTTAACGGGATTGTTATTGCCAATATTATAGATTTTATAAGGTGCTTTTGAGCTGTGTGGATCTGGATTCTTGCCATTCCATTGTGGATTTGGCGTAGGGACATTATCAATCACTCTTACAACACCCTCTACAATGTCATCAATATAAGTAAAATCTCTTAGCATTTCTCCGTGATTAAAAACATCAATGGGTTTATCTTCTAAAATGGCTTTGGTAAAGAGAAATAATGCCATATCAGGACGCCCCCAAGGACCATAAACGGTGAAAAATCGTAATCCAGTTGTAGGAAGATTGAAAAGGTAAGAGTAAGTGTGAGCCATTAATTCATTACTTTTTTTACTTGCTGCATAAAGACTAATAGGATGATCTACATTATCGCTTGTGCTAAAAGGCATTGATTCATTAAGCCCATACACCGAAGAGCTTGAAGCATAGGCTAAATGTTTAATGTTATGATGTCTGCAAGCTTCTAAAATATTTACAAAGCCTACAATATTGCTATCAATATAGGCATATGGATTAACCAAAGAATACCGCACCCCAGCTTGTGCAGCAAGATTACAAACTTTATCAAACTTTTCTTTTTCAAAGAGCGAAAAAAGTTTCTCTTTATCTTCTAATTTGAGGTTGATAAAGCGATAATTGGGATATTTCTCACTTTGAATAAGAGTATTGTATGCAATTTTTTCTTGTAAAATTCCGGCATTTTGTAGTCTGCCATATTTGATTTTTATATCATAATAATCATTAATGCAGTCAAGTCCAATGACTTCATCTCCTCTTTGAATAAGCTTCAATGCAAGAAATGAACCAATAAATCCTGCCGTTCCTGTAACTAAGATTTTCATTTTTGCCCTTGATTTTTGATTTTATAATATTGTTCTAGGAAAATTTGATTGGCAAAACCATTAAACTTGCGTCGCCCAATTTTTTCAAGGCTTAACTCAATAGCATTAATAACCCAAGAAATTTCACTTAAAGGCACCATTCCCATATGATTGATTCTAAAGATTTTACCCTTTAGATGATCTTGTCCTCCAGCTATATTAACAGAAAATTCATTTTTAAGAATCTTTCTAATCTCATCACTTTGTTCATCGGCAATTGTAGTCATTGCAAGGGCGGGTATTGTAGGATAGATTCTTAAATTAATTCCCTCTAATGCTGTATCGCAAGCTAGAGATCTTGCTTTGGTGTCTTTATAAATATTTTCAAAGCCGATTCTTTTTGCCTCTTGTAAAAACGCACAAAGTCCTATGATGATGGTTGTTGGTGCTGTCCAAGCAGTAGTATTTTTTATTTGATTTTTAAGTTCGGTTTTAAGATTGAAATAGAATCCCACATTGCGTCTTTCTATTTTTTCAATAGCCTTTTGACTAAGTCCTATAATACTCATACCAGGAGGAAGCATAAAAGCCTTTTGCGAACCACCGATGAGTGCATCAACACAACTAACATCAAGAGGTTCTACTCCCATAGCCGTGATTCCATCAACAATAACCATAATTTCAGGATTAAAGTCTTTAATGGCTTTGGCAATAATTTCATAAGAATGTCTTAAGCCACCTGCACTCTCACACACTTGGATACAAAAAGCATCAATTTCGGGATTATTGTTTAAGGCTTCCATTACCGAATCTAGACTTGCAGGAATATCCCATGGATTTTTGATTTCAATACAAGGGATTCCAAAGCTATTGGCGATTTTTCCAAATCTTTCTCCAAATTTTCCACTATTAATGCTAAGAAGTTTGTTTTCGCAAAGCGAGGTTACACACGCTTCCATTGCTCCACTTCCAGAGCTTGCAAGCATTAAAACTTCTTGTGTTTTTAGCATTTCTTTAAGAAGATTCCTTGTGGTAGCAAAAATTTCTTCAAATTCTTGTGTGCGATGATGGATGGTTGGAGCACTCATTGCAAGACGCACAAATTCAGGGGTAGGAGTAGGTCCTGGAGTAAAAAGTAACATGTTTTATATCCTTTAGAAATATAGAGTATAAAGTGCAAAATTATACCAATAAAATTTAAAGGGAGTTTTAAAGGAATTAATATAGAAATTTGAAATTTATATTAGAGTTTAAAAATGCTGTGAAGTAGAAAATTAAGCAAAAATATCATAAAATTGTAATACTTCAAATAAAATAATCACAAAACTTTATGTTTTTAAAGAATATTTTAAAGTAAGGCTTTTTACAATAAGAGCTTTTAAAAATATTTTGGGAGTTGTTCAAATGAAAAAGATTTTTTTATCAATGGCTTTAGCAAGTAGTTTTATGTTTGCAGAAGAAGTTAAAATTGGTGTTGTGTTACCTGTTAGTGGTGCTGTTGGTGGTTTTGGTGAGCTTGGTAAGCGTGGGATTGATCTTGCTTATAAAGCACAAAATAAAACAAAAAATGGAGATCCTATTAAGATTGTTTTTGTGGATAATAAAAGCGATAAGATTGAATCGGCTAATGCTATGCAAAAGCTAGTTTCTAGTGATAAGGTTAGTGTTGTTATTGGTCCTATGATTTCAACTAATGCACTTGCTATGACAAAGATTGCCGATGATAATCAAACCCCACTTATTGCACCAGTTGCAACTAATGATAGAGTAACAAAGGGTAAAAAATTTGTTTCAAGAATCTCTTTTGCAGATAGTTTCCAAGGGATTATAGCGGCAAATTTAGCTTTTAAAGATTTAGGAGCCAAGAAAGCTGCAATATTATTTGATAATAGCAGTGATTATTCTATAGGGCTAACAAAGTCTTTTAGGAATCAGTTTAAAAAGCTAGGCGGACAAATTGCAATTGAAACAAATGCTCAAGCAGGAACTAAAGACTTTAAAGCGCAACTTTCAAGCATTAAAGCAGCTAATCCTGATGTTTTATATTTGCCAATTTATTATAATGAAGGTGCTTTGATTGCTTTACAAGCCAAACAGCTTGGAATCTCAATCCCTACAATTGGTGGTGATGGATTAGTTTCTAATCAAATCTTTTTTGATGTAGCAAAAGAAGCGGGTGAAGGTTATATGGTAACTGATTATTATTCTACAAGTTCTAAGCAAACACCCAAAGGCGAGGCGTTTATCAAAGAATATGAAGCCACTTATAATGAACCTGTAAGCACTTTTAGTGCTATGCTTGCAGATGCTTATGGAATAGCAGTGGCTGCTATTGAAGAATGTGGGGCTCAAGATCGGGTATGTATTAATGATAAGATTCGTAATGTAAAAGATTATGAAGGAATTAGTGGTAAATTTTCACTTCAAAATGGTGAGGCAATCCGTAGCGCTGTTATTAATCAAGTTCAAAATGGTAAATTAGTTTATAAAACAACAATTGAACCATAAGGTAATATTTTGGATATTTTGACTTTTATACAACAATGTATTAATGGATTGAGTCTTGGGAGTATGTATGCGCTTATAGCCATTGGTTATACAATGGTTTATGGGTGTTTGCGTTTGATTAACTTTGCTCATGCTGATATTATTATGGTTGGAGCATTTTTGAGCTTTTTTGCAGTAAGCTCCCTTGGGCTCCCTTTTTATGCTTCAGTTATTTTTGCAGTTTTAGCCTGTATGCTTTTGGGAGTGGGGATTGATAGAATAGCTTATCTTCCCTTGCGCTCTGCACCTAGAATCTCCATGTTGATTACCGCAATTGGCGTTAGTTTCTTTTTGGAAAATATTTTTAATGTTTTGTTTGGTTCAACTCCACGTTTTTTTAGCTCTCCAGAATTTTTTACAAAAACTTTTAGTTTTTCTAATATTAGCATCACTTATATTACAATAATTGTTCCTATAGTAACCTTGTTTTTATTGGTAGTGTTGTTACAGTTTTTGTATCGAACAAAGCAAGGAATGGCTATTAGAGCCACCGCATTTGACATTAATACAGTGCGATTAATGGGTATTAATGTAAATAATATCATTGGACTTGTTTTTATTATTGGGAGTGCTTTAGCAGGGATTGGCGGAATCTTTTATGCCATTTCTTATCCTACTATTGATCCATTAATGGGAGTTATGATTGGTTTAAAAGCTTTTGCTGCAGCGGTTTTAGGTGGAATTGGAAGTGTGGGTGGTGCAGTGCTTGGTGGATTTATTTTGGGCTTTACTGAAGTAATGGCAGTGGCTGTATTCCCAGAGCTTGGAGGATATAAAGATGCTTTTGCATTTTTATTTTTGATTCTTGTTTTGCTTTTCCGTCCGGTTGGAATCATGGGCGATTGGCGTTTAGAAAAAAGTCGTTTTTAATAGGGGATTTAAGATAATGAACAAATGGCAGAAATTTTATGATTCAAACCCTGTAAGTGCGACTTTAGGTGGGCATTTTTTACTTTATGTTAGTGTGATTGTAGTTTTGTTTTTAGCACAATGCTTTTTAAATGACTATGTCTTAAGAATTTTTAATAACATTTTGATTTTTATTATCCTTGCTGTGAGTTATAACTTGATTAATGGTGTAACAGGGCAGCTTTCTTTGGAGCCTAATGGCTTTGTGGCAATTGGGGCTTACATTACAGCTTTAATGCTTTTAGACGAAGATTCAAAGCTTGGAATGTTTGATTTAGCCGATCCACATCCTTTTGTTCTAAGCATGAATAGTGAATTGCTTCCTGCTTTGCTTTGTAGTGGATTAGTGGCGGCTTTTATTGCTGTTTTGTTGGCTTTTCCTGTCTTTAGAGTAAGAGGTGATTATTTGGCTATTGTAACTTTGGGTTTTGGTTTTATTATTAAAATTTTAGCAATTAATAATCCTGAATGGACAAATGGCGCAATTGGGTTAAATGAGATTCCAAATAATGCTGATTCTGTGGTGGGTGGATTGCGAAGTTTAATGCAAGGCTGGATAGCTTCTCCAAATATTCCTGAATTCCTTAAAGAGTCTTTGGCTTTTGTCTATAAACATTCTTTTGAAAATGGTGCGGACATTACCGTGCTTTTTTGGAGTGGTATTTTAGCAGTAGCAGCAGTTATTTTGATTTTGCAAGTTGTGTCTTCTAAGTATGGCAGAGCGATGAAAGCAGTCAGAGATGATGAAGATGCTGCTATTGCCATGGGTGTTAATACTTTTAAAATCAAAACTTTTGCCTTTTCTACGAGTGCGTTTTTAGAAGGGGTTGGAGGTGGATTAATGGCAGCTTTATTGACCACCATCGATCCTAAAATTTTTGGTTTTGAGCTAACTTTTCAGCTTTTAATTATCATTGTGCTTGGTGGGCTTGGTAGCACAAGTGGTGCGATTTTGGGTGCCATTTTGGTTATTGGTGGAGGAGAGTGGCTTAGATTTTTAGATCAACCTTTGGTGTTTTTTGGGACAGATTTTGGAACCTATCCTGGTTTAAGAATGGTATTTTTCTCTTTGATTTTACTTGTTATTATGCTTTTTGCAAGAGAAGGAATCATGGGTAAAAAGGAAATATGGGATTTGAAACCTAGATTTTTTGGAATCTTTGGCAGGAGAGCGTGATGGCATTACTAGAGTTAGAGAATGTAAGTATTGCTTTTGGTGGATTAAAGGCGATTGATAATGTAAGTTTTAAAGTAAAAGAAGATACGATTTTTGGATTAATTGGTCCAAATGGTGCAGGTAAAACCACGATGTTTAATATTATTACTGCTAATTATAAGCCCACAAGTGGCAAAGTAACATTTTGTGGGCGAAATATTTCTAGATTTAAACCTAATACTATTGTTAATTTAGGTATAGCAAGAACTTTTCAAAATATACGACTTTTTACTTCAATGAGTGTGTTAGAGAATGTTATGATTGGATTACACAATGAAGCAAAATATAGTTTTTTTGAAGCAATGTTTAGAGTGGGTAGATATTTTAAAGAAGAAAAAAGAATCAAAAACAAAGCAATTGAGTTGCTAGAATATTTGGGACTTGGAGATAAGATTAATTTGCCTGCTAATTCTTTGAGTTATGGAAATAGTCGTAAGGTTGAAATTGCAAGAGCATTAGCCACTAACCCTAAAATGCTTTTGTTAGATGAACCTGCAGCGGGTATGAATCCAAAAGAAACCGAAGAATTATGTGAGTTAATTTTAAAAATGAAAAAAGACTTTAATTTAAGTGTGTTGTTGATTGAACATGATATGCCTTTTGTAAATAAGCTTTGTTCTGAAGTATTGGTTTTGGATTATGGTAAAAAGCTCTTTAGTGGAACACCCCAAGAAGCGATTAATGATAAGCAGGTTATTACTGCATATTTAGGGGATTATTATGCTAAAAATTGAAAATCTAGAAGTCTATTATGGCTTAATTGCCGGATTAAAAGGGATTAATTTTCATATTGAAGAGCACGAGATTATTACGCTTATTGGAAGCAATGGTGCAGGAAAAACTTCAACTCTCAATGGAATTGTCCATAGTGTTAAAACCAAGGGAAAAGTTTATTTTTTTGGAGCGGATATTTCAAATATTCCTACTCATAAAATTATTCAGCGAGGAATCGCTCTTGTCCCAGAAGGAAGACATATTTTTGTAAATCTTAGTGTGGATGAGAATTTGAGAATAGGCGCTTATAATAATGATGAAAATTTTTTAGCAATGAAAGAAAAAATGTATTCTCTTTTTCCTCGCTTAAAAGAGCGTTATAAACAAATGGCAGGCACAATGAGTGGTGGAGAGCAACAAATGCTTGCTATTGCTAGAGCGTTAATGAGTGAGCCAAAGCTTTTGATGCTTGATGAGCCAAGCCTTGGATTGGCACCTAAAGTGGTGGGAGAACTCTTTGAGATTATTAGTAATTTAAGGGAGAATGGCATTACGATTTTATTAGTAGAGCAAAATGCCTTTGCAGCTTTGAGAGTGGCAAATAGGGCTTATGTTCTTGAAAATGGTAGAATTACAATGGATGGTGATGCAAAAGATATTTTGCAAAACCCAGAAATTAAAAAACTTTATTTGGGTGGATAATTAGAGAATTTTAATAGAAACGCTAATTTTTAATTAAAAAAAACTTAATTTAAGTAAAAATTAATATTTTTTGATTATAATTTCAAGCTTTAATCAATGAATTTTATATAAAGGTAACGCAATGAATATTACCAAAATGGCAAAAGCCAATGAAATCAAACGCGAGTGGATTGTGCTTGATGCAGAGGGAAAAACTTTTGGACGCCTTATTACAGAGGTTGCAACATTATTGAGAGGAAAGCATAAGCCTTGCTATACTCCAAATGTAGATTGTGGCGATTTTGTCGTTGTTATTAATGCACCTAAGGCAAAATTTAGTGGTATGAAGCTAGATGATAAAGAATATTTTACACATTCTGGTTATTTTGGAAGCACAAAATCCAAGACACTTAAAGAAATGCTAGAGAAACACCCAGAAAAACTTTATAAATTAGCAGTTCGCGGTATGCTTCCTAAGACAAAGTTGGGTCGGGCAATGATTAAGAAGCTTAAAGTTTATTGTGATGCAAATCACCCTCACACTGCACAAGTATCAAAGTAAGGATAGAAAATGGCAAAGATTTATGCAACAGGAAAAAGAAAAACAGCAATTGCTAAAGTATGGCTAACTACAGGAAGTGGAAAGCTTAGCATTAATGGTATGAGCTTGAATGATTGGTTAGGTGGTCATGAGGCTATTAAAATGAAAGTAATGCAGCCATTGCTTCTTACTAAGCAAGAAAAGAGTGTGGATATTGTTGCTACTGCAATGGGAAGTGGTTATTCTGCACAAGCAGAAGCATTGCGACATGGGATTTCAAAAGCATTAGCTGCTTATGATACAAATTTTCGCGCTATTCTTAAGCCAAAAGGTTTGCTTACGAGAGATTCAAGAGTTGTTGAGCGCAAAAAATATGGTAAAAGAAAAGCAAGAAGAAGTCCTCAATTCTCAAAAAGATAATCAATTTCCAAGCTTTGGCTTGGATTTTATCGCTCCTATTCTTAGAAATTTGAAAAATCACCTTTTTACTAGATTAATCTCTCACTCATTTTTCTGGCATTTTATTTTACTTTTTATCATTTTTTTATTGCCACTTTTATTTCACTATTTTGATTATTCGATACTTTCAAAAGATTCTCAAAATTTTTTTGAAAATACCTTAATACTTACTTCCTATGATTCTTATTTTTATGCCAAAGGGGTAAAAGAATTTTTAGAAACTTTTAATTTGAGTTTGCCTTATTTATCTATTTTAGGCGGAATATTGACAAAAATTTTTGGACTTGAAAATACGCTAGTATGGAGCAGTGTTATTTTGAGTGCTAGTTTTGGTGTGGTGCTGTATTTTCTGATTTTTGCAGTTTTGGAATATTTGGGGATTCTTACCAAAAAAACTAATCAAATTTTTGCTTTTTTGGGTGCAATTCTTGGAGTATTATCACCACATTTTTATCAACGCAATGGCGCTGGATATTTTGATACAGATATGCTAATACTCTCTTTGCCACTTTTAGCGGTCATTTGTCTTTGGCAATATCTTGTTAAAAGGCAGTTTTATTTTTTGGTTTTTTTTAGTCTTGCTACATTTTTATCAGTTGGTTGGCATAATGGAATCCAAAATCTTTTATTGGTTGGATTCTTATTGTATGTGGGTTATGAGCTTTTTAACATTCTTTTTTTTAAACAAGCTAAAAGTCCGATTTTAGTTATTTCTAGTCTTTTTTTGATTGTTTTAAGCCCCTCTCCTTATAGTTTTTTTGTTTTATTATTAGCATTAATTGCTCTTTATTTTGAGAGATTAAAAATATCTTTGGTTGTTTTTTGTCTTGCTTGTGGTTATGCGTATTTTTTCGGGCTTTTTAATCCGATGATTGCGCAGCTAAAGGCTTATTTGTTTGGTGAGATTCAATATTCTAAAGCTTTTATTTATGCCTCTGTGGTGGAGAGTATTTTAGAGACAAGCAAAGCAAATTTTGCAATTTTAATGCAAAGAAGTGGGGGAGTTGGGTTATTTTTTTTGGGATTAATTGGATTTGTTGGGTTTGGATTTTATTACTCGCTTGTGAGAAAAAATTTTATTTATTTGTGTATTTTTTTATTTCCTTTTTTATTGTTAGGCTTTGCTACTTTAAAGCTTGGTGTGCGGTTTAGCTTTTTTTTATCACCCATTTTGGCTTTGGGGTGCGTGTTGTTGGTTGTTGGATTTTTGGGGATTATTCAGAGATTTTTAAAAATCATCTTGCTTGTTTTTGCTGGAATAGTAGCTATGTGGATTGCAAATTTGGAATATGAGATTCCAAAGCCTATTTTAAAAGCCCAAGAAATTGAAGCTTTTAAGGCATTGCCTTTTGGTTTAAATGATATTGTTTTTGTGTGGTGGGATTATGGCTATGCGCTAGAGTATTTTACGCAGGCACAAACATTGCTTCATGGTGGGCGTCATTCTGGGATTGTGAATTATCCAATCGCAGAAATTTTACTTAATCATTCAGAAATTTTAGGCAAGAATCTCTCTTTGCTTTTAGCGCAAAAAATGCAAGAGATTCCAAAAAGTCAGTGGAATCGGATTTTTGAAATCATTTTAAAACAAGAAAAAGAGACACCACAGGCTTTCTTGGGGAAATTGGCTTTGAATGATTTTAGGATTAATTGCTATTTTAAAGGGGAAGTTTATTGGATTTTACCTAAGCGAATGTTGTTTTTAGCGGCAAATATTAATGGTTTTAGAAATATAGATTTAGAAAGCGGAAAAAGAATCAAAGAAGGGGTTTTTTTATATGAAAAAACAAATTCAAAAACAAAAGAAGAATATGTGTTGTTTAAAGATTTTTATTTAAAAAAGATTCAAAATGGCACTTTAGATGCCAAGCTTATTTTTAAAGATATACAATTTGTTATGGATTTTGATTATTTAAAAAGTAATTTGATACAATGGTTAGTTTTTAGAAATAATCCTATGATGAATTTAGTCTTTGAAAATGAGAGTATTTTAGTCTATCAAATACCAAAGGAATAAAATGTGTGGAATCGCTGGAAGCCTTAATATACCTAAGATAACTTTAGATAAAGTTTATTCTTTAATGTCTCATAGAGGACCCAATGCAAAAGGGATATTAGAGGAGATGACAAAGGGTGGATTTTTGCAGTTTTTTCACGCAAGACTAAGCATTCAAGATTTAAGCAAAGAATCTAATCAACCTATGAATTTAGAGCATTTGAGTATTGTTTTTAATGGAGAGATTTATAATCATATGGAGTTAAGAAGAGAGCTTTCCTGCACTTTTAAAACTCATAGTGATACCGAGACAATTTTGGCTTTGTATTTGCATTATGGTATTGATTTTTTGGATAAATTAGATGGAATGTTTGCATTTGTAATCTTTGATAGAAAAGAGCAGAAGCTAGTTTTAGCGCGCGATAGAATGGGAAAAAAACCACTTTTTTACTATCAAAAAGCAGAATCATTTAGCTTTGCAAGTGAATTAAACACGCTAGTTGGAATAAAAAAAATGGAGATAGATAGAGATTCTTTAGCCTTTTTTTTACAAAGTGGTTTTTTTTATCAAGATGGTGCGCCTTATAGAGATGTTTTTTCTTTGCCTAATGGACATTATGGAATTTATGATTTAACAAATCATTATTTAAAGATTCAGAGTTATTTTGATTTAAAAGCAATTTATGAGCAACCCAAAAAAACAAATTTGCAAGAATCTTTGGAGGCTTGTGAAACGCTATTAAAACAAAGCATAAAAAATAGGCTTTTGTCTTCGGATTTGGAAGTGGGGGCATTTTTAAGTGGTGGGATTGATAGCTCATTGATTGTGGCTTTAGCTAGTGAGATAAATCCAAATTTGCGCACTTTTACCATTTCATTTGATGGTACTTATGATGAGAGTAGTTTAGCAGAAATGACAGCAAAGAGATACCACACTAATCACACAACTTTAAAGATTAGCACGGATTTGAAGCAAGATATTTTTAAGATTTTGCAAAATTATGGGCGACCTTTTGCTGATAGCTCAGCGATTCCTAGCTATTATGTTGCAAGGGAGGCAAAAAAATATTTAAGTGTGATTTTAAATGGTGATGGAGCAGATGAGCTTTTTGGGGGTTATCGGCGTTATGTTGGGCATTTGCTTATTCCAAAAACTAAAGCTTTGGGTGGTGCTTTGGGATTATTTCCCAAACCTAGAGAGAAAAAATCACTTTATAATTACTTTTATCGTCTTTTGCAAATGGCACGCCATTATCAAAAAGATTTTAAATCTTATTATTTGAGTGCGACAACAGATATTTTTGAAGGGTATTTTAGTTTTGAAACACACTTAAATGATTCTTTTAATCAAGATTTAGAATCGACTTTTTGCTCCAAAATTTCCTCACTCTCACAAATGCTTTTGCTAGATTCACAATGTCTTTTATTAAGTGATTTACTACCTAAGATGGATATTGCCACAATGGCAAACTCGTTAGAGGGTCGCTCTCCTTTTCTTTCTAAAATGCTAGTAGAATTTGCCCCTGCTTTAGATGATTCTCTAAAAATAAAAGGCAAAAAAACAAAATATCTTTTGCGGCTTTTAGCACAGAAATATTTAGATGCAGAAGTCTATAATGCTCCAAAAAGAGGCTTTGAAGTGCCTCTAAAACAATGGGTCAATGGAGAATTAAAAGAAATTATTTTGCAGGTTTTACAAAAACCAAGCATTAGCGATCAATTTCTTTCTAAAGATGAGATAGATGAGATTTGCTTTGGTTCTAAAATCCCTAGTGAGAAGCGCGCTAAAATGCTGTGGAGTTTATTTGCGTTAGAAGTGTGGTATCAAAAATATTTAGAATATTAAGCTATTTTGCGAAGACTTGATTTTAATAAGTGATTAAACTTTTCTGTTTTTAAAGGCTTTTGGTTAGTGGGGATTAAAATTATATTTTTTATGTTAGAATCCTTAAAAAATAAAGGAGTTTTTAAATGAAAAAGATTTTATTTGCGGTGGATGACACAAAAGCTTGTCAAAAAGCAGCAGAATTTGTGGTGAATTTTTTTGGAGATAGGGAGGATTGTGCCATTACTATTATTCATGTCAAAACTCCCATTATGCTTTATGGCGAAGCTGCATTAGCTGCGTATGAGGATATTGAAAAAAAGGAAAATGAGGAAAGTGATCGCTTGTTGGAGGATTTTAGTGCGATTTTTACTAATAAAGGCGTTAATATTAAGCAAGAGTTGCTAGAAGGTGAGGCAGTTTCAGAAGTGTTAAATTATGCCAAAGATTTTGATTTGCTAGTTATTGGTCAAAGTGAAGAGAGTTTTTGGAATAAAATTTTCTCTACTAATCAAAATGATCTTTCCCAAAAGTCTCCCATTTCAATTCTTATTGCAAAATAATTCCTAAATTACTACTAGTTTCCAAGAATCTTTGATTCTTGGCATATTTATCTCTTTTGTCTTTCTTATCTATTTTTTTTGACTTTTGGGTGATTCTCTATTTTAAAAATAGTGTTACAAAAATATACAAATAATTAATTATGTTACTTATTGTAAATATTAATCTTATATTGTTATTTAAAATCATTAAATTATTTTTATATTTTTGAGTTTTTTTGTAACATTTATATGAACTTTTTAGTAAAGGATATTAAATGGAACAAAAATATTTAGAATCGGTTCAAAAATATAAAAGCTTTGTAGCTTTTAGGAGTAAGGTTAGTTTAATATTGTCTTTAGCTATTTTGCTTTGTTATTATGTATTTTTGTTAAGTATTGGGATTTTTCCGGAAGTTTTGGGTTATCGCGTTGGTCCTAGTGCTATTACCCTAGGGATTATTCTTGGAATCTTTTTAATCGTGTTGTGTATTTTAGCAACAGGGCTTTATACTTTTTTTGCAAATTGGTATTTTGATAAAATGCAAAAAGAAACCTTAGAAGATTTAGAAAAAAGTGGGGCGTTAGAAGACTTGAAAAATGGGAAGATAAAGGAGTAAAAATGAAAAAAATTCTTGGAATCTTTTTGGGATTAATTAGTGCAGGTTTTGGGGCAGGATTTGATATGGAAAATGTCGCAATATCAGAGTTTAACCCTATTGCGGTAACATTGTTTTTGATTTTTGTGTTAGCCACGCTTGGGATTACGTATTATTCTAACAAAAAAAGTCAAAGTGCCAGTGGCTTTTACACAGCTGGTGGTAATATTACAGGTATGCAAAATGGGACAGCAATTGCTGGAGATTTTATGAGTGCGGCTAGTTTTTTAGGGATTACAGCACTAGTTTTTACTAATGGATTTGATGGCTTAATTTATTCTATAGGATTTTTAGCGGGTTGGCCTATTATTCTTTTTTTAATAGCAGAAAAATTTAGAAATTTGGGTAAATTTACTTTTGCAGATATTACTGCCTATCGTTTAGAATCAAAACCAATTCGTATTATTTCAGCGGTTTCTGCTTTAAGTGTTATTGTTTTTTACCTTATTGCACAAATGGTTGGTGCGGGGCAGTTGATTCAGATTCTCTTTGGGCTTCCTTATGGGGTTGCAGTAATTATTGTAGGAATCTTGATGATTTGTTATGTTACCTTTGGTGGAATGCACGCTACAACTTGGGTTCAAATCATAAAAGCAATTTTATTGCTAGGCGGTGCTACTTTTATGGCAATTATGATTTTGTATCTTACTAAGTTTGATTTAAGTTATTATTTTAATCAAGCCATACAGAATCATTTGCAAGGGGAAAAAATAATGTTGCCTGGAGGATTCTTGCCTGATAGTATTTCAGCTATTTCTTTGGGACTTGCCTTGATGTTTGGGACAGCTGGATTACCCCATATTTTGATGAGATTTTTCACAGTGAAAGATGCCAAAGAGGCTAGAAAATCTGTTTTTTATGCCACTGGTTTAATGGGATATTTTTATATTCTAACTTTCATTATTGGTTTTGGGGCAATTGCACTTTTGCTTGGTAATCCTCAATTTACCAATGTAGATGGTAGTTTTAATGGGATTACTAATATGGTTGCAATCACTCTAGCAAAAGTATTGGGTGGAGATATTTTTTATGGTTTCATTTCTGCAGTTGCTTTTGCGACAATTTTGGCTGTGGTAGCTGGGCTAGCTATTTCTGGAGCGGGAGCTATTAGTCATGATTTGTTTGTGAATGTTTGCAAAAATGGTGTGTGCGATCCTAAATTAGAAATGAAGGTAACTAAAATTTCAACAATTGGAATTGGAATTTTTGCAATTTTACTTGGAATTATCTTTGAAAAACAAAATGTTGCTTTCACGGTTGGACTTGCTTTTGCGATTGCAGCAAGTGTGAATTTTCCAATTTTGCTTTTGAGTATTTACTGGAAGAATCTTACAACTAAGGGTGCATTTTGGGGAGGATTGATTGGATTAATTTCTGTTTTGGTGATGGTGATTTTAAGTCCTAGTATTTGGATTAAAAGCTTTGGATTTAGTGAAGCGATTTTTCCTTATGATCATCCTGCAATTTTTTCAATGCCTATTACTTTTATTTTAATTTATATTATTTCCAAGCTTGATAATTCGCAAAGAGCTAAGATTGACAAAGAAGGATTTGCAGCACAAGATTTTAGAGCGCAAAGTGGAGTAGGGATTAGCGAGGCGGTTGCACATTTAGATTCAAACAAGGTTTCCTTTTTTGAATCTCTTTTGGTTTTACAATATTATTTTTAAAAATATTTTTTATTTTTAAAAATAATTGGCAAAAAATACTCATGTGATTTTGTCTCATTTATTTAAAGTAAATTGGAATATACTTCCATAATTTTTTTAAAAAAGGTTGATTATGGAAGAAAATAAAGAAAGTATGGAAGAAAATTATTGGTTAGTTCATTTTCCTATTATGTTCTTTGTTTCGGTGATGGGTGTTGGTGGTTTGTCTTTAGTGGTTAATAAAAGCATTGATATTTTTGAGTTACATGAATCTTTAGGATGGCTATCTGTGATTTGTGTTGCTATCAGTGTGGCTTTGTTAGTGGCAATAGTTGGTTTGTATGGATTGAAAATAATCAAATACCCAAAAGCTTTTCTTAAAGAGTTAAAGCATCCTGTTAGAATTAATTTTTTTGCAGCAGTTTCAGTGTCGATTTTGATTGTTTTGATGTTGGTTTTGCCTTATATTGGAGATGGATTTGCTTTGGTGTTGTTTTGGATTGGAGCCTTATTACAGCTTATTTTTAGTCTTTATGTAGTGAAATATTGGTTTGTTAATGAAATGAAACAAAAAATGGCAAGTCCTGCGTGGTTTATTCCTATTGTGGGGAATCTTATCGTTCCTTTAGCGGGAATGAAGTTGAATATAGCCTTGGGAGATGTGATTGTAAGTTATGAAGTTTTGATTTTTTATTTTGGAATGGGAACTTTTTTTTGGATTCTTTTAGGAGCTGGTTTGCTTTTTAGGCTTATTTTTGGAGAAAATCTTCCTCAAAAATTTCTTCCCACACTCTTTATTTTTATCGCACCCCCTAGTATTTTTGGGCTTGATGTTTTGCTAATGTTTAATGATTTTATATCAATGGGAAGTTTGTATGTGATTGCTAGTGCTAGTTTTAGTGTGGCTTTATTTTTTATTTTTTTGATGGCAAGTATTTTTAATGTATTTTTAAATATAAAATTTGCGCTTTCGTGGTGGGCTTTTACTTTCCCAATTGCTGCTTTTACTCTTTGCTCATTGGAACTTTATATTGCAAGTTATTCTCCTATTTATAAGGTGTTTGGAATTTTGGGAGGAGTGTTGTGTGTAGTGATTGTGTTTGTTGTAGGTTTTAGGACATTGATTGCTATTAAAAATCGAGAAATTTGCGTCATAGAAGAGTGAGTTGATTTTGTTGAATTAAGCCCTTAATTAAACTCAATGGGATCAATGTCAATTTCGCAAGGAATATTTTTGATTTTTAAGAGTGTTTGGTGTAGGGCTTTTGCTTCTTTAGAGCGTAATAAAATGACATAGCGCCATTTATTGGCAATTTTTTCAATAGGTGCTATTCCATATCCAACAATTTCGACTTCATTTGTTTGATTTTGTTTAAGGACTGCTAGAATCTCATCTGTAATAGCCACTGCAGCTTCTTGCTTTTTGTGTGAAATTTTAATGAGGGCTAAACGCATAAAAGGGGGATAGAGATGCTCTCTAAAAGTTAATTCTTCTTGCAAAAATATTTCATAATCATTGAGATAATTTCTGAAAAAATCTTCTTGAAGGGTTTGAATGATTACTTTTCCATTTTCCTTGCGACCACTTCTGCCTGATAATTGAAACATTAAAGCCAAAGCTTTTTCCCTAGAGCGATAATCACTCCCCTTTAAAATATAATCAAGTCCTAGTGCTACACTTAAGGAAACATTATGATAATCATGTCCTTTGGAGAGCATTTGTGTGCCAACAAGAATGTCAATTTTATGATGATTGAATTTTTTTAAAGTCTCTTTGAGTTTTCTTTGTGTGGTGATAGAATCTCTGTCAAAACAAGCAATATTGGCATTGGGGATTTCTTTTGAGAGATGATTGGCAAATTCTTGCGTTCCAATCCTTAAAGAGCTTAAAGCACCACCACAAATGGGACAAGATTCTGGAATAGAGCTTGTATGGTGACAATAATGACATTTTAGAGAAGAATCTTTGCTGTGCAAACTCATAGAAACACTACAATTTGGGCATTGTATATTATTTCCGCAAGTATTGCAAAGGAGATGTTTGAAATTTGCCCTCGTGGGTAAAAAAACAATAGATTGTTTATGAGCTTGGAGATTTTCTTTGAGATTTTGCAAGATAAGGGGGTGTAATTCATTGTTGTTAGGGCAAAAGAGAAATTCTTTTTTACTTTGATAGTAAGTGCCTTTTAGCCTAAAGATGCTTTTGTTTTGTTTGAATTTATAATAGGTGCTAGCAAGTGGCGTAGCGCTACCAAGGAGAATTTTGATATTAGTTTTTTTGGCTAGATAAAGGGCAACATCTCGAGTATGGTAGCGTGGAGATGAGGAAGATTTATAGGCATCATCGTGCTCCTCATCAATAATAATTAGCCCTAAATGATCTAAGGGGAGAAAGAGACTAGAACGTGCTCCTGCTAAGATTCTAATTTCTCCATTGCGTAGCCTTTTTAGGATTTCTTTTCGTTTTTTGCTGCTTAGCTTAGAATGCCAAAAGGCTAAAATATCTCCAAAAACTGCATAAAGACGCTTTTCCATTTGAGGAGTTAAGGAGATTTCTGGCATTAATAAAAGTGCATTTTTGGATTGCTTGAGAGTTTGATTAAGGAGGTGGATATAAATTTCTGTTTTTCCACTTCCTGTATCTCCAAAGAGTAGGGAACTTTGATGGGAATTGATAAAGTTTAGCGCTTGGATTTGTTTGGGGCTTAAATTTGGTAGAGTAAAATCTAGGCTTGTTTGCTTAATAGGGGTAGAATTTTTAAGAAAAGGAGTAAAGATTCCATAAGCAACAGAGCGCGAAGTGCAATAATAGCTTGTGATAAATTCGGCTAAATCTAGTTGGTTTTTAGAAAAGTATTCTTGTGTGGATTCTAAAAATTTGCATTGAAAATTTGGTTTGTTGCAAGGTTGGAGCACCACGGCATTTTTAGTGCTTTTTAGCAGGGGAACTTTGATAATATCACCAATATTCATAGGGGTTGTGGAAACATAGGTTAGCAAAGGAGAGTTTTGCTTTAGAATAGCAACTAGATAATAAAACAAGATTTAGGGATTTTTGTTGGATTCTAAGATTTGGTTGGCTTTTTGGATTGTTGTTTTGAGAGTGTTTGAGATTTCTGAAGCTTCCAAAAAAGCCTTGAGTAAGTCTTTTGGGTTGATATTTTGACTTTCATCAATGAGATGATTTAAGGCTATTAGGGTTTCTTGTGAGATTTCTTGTGTTGGAATATCATAATGCCTTCCAACAATACAAACACGAAGAATATTATCCATTAGTGACCAAGAACATTTTGAATTTTATTTAAGACATTTTCTAACTCTTTTTCTTTTGAGCCGATTTCATCATAAAGTGAACTGATTTCTGTATTTTTAGCTTCATTTTCAGCTTTTAAAAGCACAATTTGTTGTCGTAATTGCTGATTCTCATCGCGTGTTCTTTGTAATTCTGTGATTAAATCATCTATGCCTTTTAAGAGTTTGTTTGAAATATTTTGCGTTTCTTCCATTGTGTAAAACCTTTTGCTTGGGAGTGAAAAATGTATTTTAACATTATTTTCTGAAAATATGAAAGTTTCTAAGAATAGAAAGCAAAAAATTCAGTAATTTTAATTAAAAATGCTTTGTATGAGTGATAGAAAACCATAAAGAGCAAAAAAGCTCTTTAGTTGATTTTTCGAATTTCTTTAAATTTAACCCACGCCACAATTTGAACAATGTAGGAGATGATAGTAAGTAAAATACCTAGAAGTGGGATAAATATTGTTAAAGTCGCAATTACACTAATAATGAAGGCATAAAAAAACAATCTTTCATTGGTAGCTTCTGAAAGTAATGAATAATATTTATAAGAAAAATATAGCGCACTAATTGCAATAATAAAACCGATAATACCAGCAAAACCAATACCTGCAAATATGCCTGAATCTGCATTTGAAAGAGCTCCAACCACAGCAGAAACTGTTGAAAAAGAAATGATAATAGTTGAAATGAATGATAAGACTGCTGAGATAATGAAATTAAAAATTATTGACTTGCAACCCGATTCTCTTGAGATTCCAATAAGTGCGAAAATATAAACAACCACTCCCGCAATAGCAAAAAACCAACCAAGAAATGGAATAAAAGCAAGTGCAGAAAAAATTATTCCAATATACGCCTTAAGTTTAATGGAACTAATACTATTGTCATTTAGCGAATTGGTAATAGAATCCACAACATTTGCAGAAGATTTGGTAATAAAAATAGCTTTTGCACTAGCTTTTTCTCCAGATTCATCAATTTCGAAATCTACTTCACATTTTTCTAAACTTTGTTCGCTTCTACCTTCAAGATTTTGAATATCTTGTAGGTGAAATTGATACCTTTTTCCATCATCACCACTGATGATTCCACTGCCCAATATTACTCCACGCATTTATATGTCCTTTAGATTAGAATTTAGGATAAAATAATAAAGATAAAATTAACAAAAGTCAAGTATTTTAATTTTTAAATAAAATTAAAGTTTGTGCTAAAAATAGAATCTGGAAATTTTGACTATAATTGCAACTATACTTCACAAACTTCACATAAGGATTCTTGTTTGTTATGCAAAAGTTTATTTTAAATTCATCCTATAAACCTGCAGGAGATCAACCTCAAGCCATAAAAAAATTAAGTAATTATATTAAGGGCGGTTCGCAATACCAAACTTTAATTGGCGTAACAGGTAGTGGAAAGACTTTTTCAATGGCACACATTATAGAAGAGTTGCAAATACCAACGCTTATAATGACGCATAATAAAACTTTAGCAGCACAGCTTTTTAGCGAATTCAAAGGTTTTTTCCCAAAAAACCATGTGGAATACTTCATCTCTCATTTTGATTATTATCAGCCAGAGGCATATATTCCAAGGCAAGATTTATTTATTGAAAAAGATTCGAGTATTAATGAAGAATTAGAGAGATTACGACTATCAGCTACAACTTCGCTTTTGGCTTATGATGATACGATTGTGGTGGCTTCTGTATCAGCAAACTATGGATTGGGGAATCCAAAAGAATATTTGGAAATGATAGAAAAGTTTGAAACAGGAAGTAGCTATAATCAAAGAAATATGCTGCTTAGACTTGTTGAGATGGGTTATAAACGCAACGATTCTTTCTTTGATAGGGGGGATTTTAGGGTTAATGGTGAAGTGATTGATATTTATCCAGCGTATAGTGAAGATGAAGTGGTGCGGCTAGAGTTTTTTGGAGATGAGTTAGAGAAAATTGCGATTTTAGATAGTGTGGATAAAAAGCCCTTAAAATCTTTAGAATCATTTGTGCTTTATGCGGCAAATCCTTTTATTGTTGGGGCAGATAGATTGAAAGTGGCAATTAAAAGTATTGAAAAAGAACTTGCAGAGAGATTGGACTTTTTTAAAAAAGAAAATAAAATGGTGGAATATGAGAGACTAAAATCGCGCACCGAGTTTGATTTGGAGATGATAGAATCGACAGGGATTTGCAAGGGGATAGAGAATTATGCACGACATTTGACAGGTAAAGCACCAGGAGAGACACCTTATTCTTTGCTAGATTATTTTGCTCAAAAAAATAAGCCTTATTTATTGATTGTTGATGAATCGCATGTGAGTTTGCCACAATTTGGCGGAATGTATGCAGGGGATAGGAGTCGCAAGGAAGTGCTTGTGGAATATGGATTTCGTTTGCCAAGTGCTTTAGATAATCGTCCTTTAAAATATGAGGAATTTATCCATAAAGCCCCCCATTTCCTTTTTGTCTCTGCAACACCTGCGCAGAAGGAATTGGAACTAAGTGAAAATCACACAGCAGAACAGCTTATTCGCCCAACAGGATTGCTTGATCCCCTTTATGAAGTTTTGAGTGTAGAAAATCAAGTTGAAGTGCTATATGATGAGGCTAAAAAAGTCATTGCAAGAGGTGAGAGAGTGCTTGTAACAGCGCTAACTAAAAAAATGGCAGAAGAGCTAACGCGCTATTATAATGATTTGGGGCTAAAGGTGCGTTATATGCATTCTGAAATTGATGCGATTGAGCGGAATCAAATCATTAGAGGGCTTAGAGTTGGGGAGTTTGATGTTTTGGTAGGGATTAATCTTTTAAGAGAAGGATTAGATTTACCCGAAGTTTCTTTGGTAGCGATTCTAGATGCAGACAAAGAAGGTTTTTTGCGTAGTGAGACTAGTCTTATACAAACTATGGGAAGAGCAGCTAGAAATGTTAATGGTAAAGTTTTGCTTTTCGCTGACAAAATTACCCCTTCACTTAAAAAAGCAATGGAAGTTACAGATTATCGTCGCAACAAACAAGAGGCTTTCAATAAAGCTCATAATATTAAACCTCAAAGTGTTTCAAGAAAGCTAGATGAGAATCTTAAAAATCAAGATTTAGGAATGCTTTATGAAAAAGCTAAAAAGAAAGAAAAAATGCCAAGGCAAGAGAGAGAAAAATTGGTTAAAGAATTGACTAAAAAAATGCATGAAGCGGCTAAAAGACTTGATTTTGAAGAGGCAGCAAGATTAAGAGATGAGGTAGTAAAAATGCGGAATTTATAATCTAATAAGAAATATATAACTCTTACACACCTGAAGAAAAAGAGGCTTTATTTGCCTTTGGAGAAGAGTTTGGAGGAAGATTGAAGAGTGGAGAGGACAGCAACACTCAAAAACTTATTGATGCTTTGCAAAAGAGTAATTTGCCTTTAAAATCAAGTGCTTTAAAAGTGCTGAATGCAATCAACAAGCCAACACTTAGACAAAGGCAGTTAGAACTCATTGAATTAATCCGTGCTGATGAGAGTGGAAGCTCTTTAGCCTTTTTAATTGAAGTGGCAAACACCTCTCCTAAAGCCTCTAAAGCACTTGGAGATATACTTAATGCCACCACCTATAATCTCCAAAAGGGGCTAAAAGAGCTCGGAATGGATAACATAGAAATAAGAGCAATTTATGAAAATCTAAAAAACAAAACCAAAGCTGATTATAACGATGTAATGGAAAATGTGCTAGGAAAAATCTATGATGAGAATTATAAGACTACAATAGATTCTAAAAACTACCTAAACTTTAGAAAAGAGCTAGAAAAAAGCGGTATTTTAGAGAGTGATGCAATGGCATTTCTAAAGGATGTTGAAGCAAATATTTATAATCCAAATGGGGTGGAATTTAAACAACTCAATAACGCTTTAAAGAGACTAAATGCTTACACAAAGAGCACTAATCCAAATTTGAATGAACATTTAAAGAGTGCGGTAAGGGGATTTTTAAAAGAAGATATTAAAAAAGGCATTGATGATATTTTTGCCCAAAATACACAGGGTTATGCTGATTCTAAAAGGCTTTTTGAAAGTGCTTTGAGTGATTATGCGACTATGAAAGAGATTTTTAAAGTTAAGGGCATTAAAAGCTTAATGGACAGCACAAAGACCAAAGAAGAAGCGCAAGAAGCCTTTGTTAGATACTTGAAAGGACAAGGAGAGAGTGCAAAAAGCAATTATGAAATATTAACCCAAAATCTACCTAAAGAGCAAAAAGAGAATTTAGAGCTAGGAGTGATACAGCAAATCTTTGAAAAAAGCATAAGCAAGGGAGAAAATGAGCTAAAGGTTTTTGATAGTGTGCTTTTTAACAAAGAGATTGAGGGGCTAAAAGATAAATTCACCACCAAAGGGGCTAAAGATGCCCTAGAGCTTATAGGCGGATTCCACCGCCTCTTTTCAAACGATGGCGAGATAGCTTATAAGCTACGACCTCCAAAAACAGGAAGCAAAGGATTGAATTCTACGATTGCAACGAGTGCAGAGGGCGCAACAAAGCAGAAAATGACTTCGGCAATTATGGATTTGCTAATGCGGAATTTACCAGAACTTGGGATACCCTTTACAAGCGTGAAATTTAATGGCATTAATGAGAGAATACAAGGAGCGGCGTTGCGGTATCATCTCTTAAGTGCTTTAAATCATAGTGTGAATGTGGAGGATTTTAAAAAAATTTTACAAAAACGCAATACTCCTAATAATTTCAATCTTCCTACAAGGGAGCTTTTAAATTCGTTTTTAAAGCAAGTGGATGAAGTCAAAGCTGAAACACTTAAAGAGGCAGAGAATTGGAGAGCAAGAGAGGCAGAGTTTGAAGCTAAAAAAGATGCGATGAAACTAAGTCAATCTATTCCACTTAAAGAATTTGGAGTGAATTATCCAGAATACTATCACAATGGCAAAGGAGCAATAGAGAAGCTTTTAACTGAAGCTAAAGACTATGAAGCACGAAAAGAAGCAGGGAGTCTCACAGAAGATGAAGTAAAGCAAGGAGCGTATAAAGGACAAGTTGCAGGGGCATTTTATAAAGAGGGCTTAGGGGATATTGATTTGGTTTGGGGGGAGGTAACAGACCCTGTGAATCATAAAGGCTATGGATTAGCCCATATAATTGATAAGCACCCTGATTTTGATACAAGTTTGATACCTGAAATTATTGAAAAAGGTAATGTGATTAATCAAAATAACATAAGGTATCGCATAGAAAAAGACAACTATGTAATAGGGCTTAGTGCGGAATATAAAGGAGAAAAAAAGAATTTTATTATCACAGCTTTTGAGAGATACAAGGATAAGAGCGACACTTTCACCGAACACCCCTTTACATCTACTTCGGACAATGCAGTAAAAAACCTTGAAAACTCTAAAGCTAATTCTACCACAAACACACAAGGATTGCAAACAAGCCTAAGCCCTTTTGCAAAGGCACAAGCAGAAAAAGAAGCACAGCAAGAAGCAAAAGAGAAGCTACAAGCACAGCAAGAAGCACAAAGAGATTTAAAAGCAAAAGAAATAGCACAAAAACAAAGAATAATCCAAGAGCAAAAAGACGCAGAGAGCGGACAAAGTAGCCTTAATCGGAATTTAGACTTAGGAGAGAAAATCCAAACAAGAGAAGTTAAAGCCCCTCTAAATAGCGTAACTCTAGGAAATAATGAAGTGCTAGAACTAAAATATGTGGTAGTCAAAGCAGATGATTTAAAAACTAATTTTGAAGGTAATGCACTTCAGCCAAGAACACAAAGCAATCCTGCAGTGATTGAACGCATTGCAACACAATTCAAACCTAATTTAATGATTGGTAGGGGAGGATTTGAAGATTTGCCTATCTTAGCTCCTGATGGGCAAGTCATAGCAGGAAATCATAGAGTGGAAGGAATGAAGCAGTTTAATGAAGCTTCAAGAAAAAGGTATGAAAATGCTATAAAAGAGAATTTTGGAGTAGAGCTAGAATCTGATGAATTATTGCTTAGAATGCCAAAAGATGATTTAGAAAATCAAAAGTTAGTTTCTTTAGCCTTTGTGAGTAATGCAAACACTAACCGCACTTTTGGCGATAGAGTAATGGCATCTTTGGGAAAATATAGCAAAGAGTTAGAAACAATACCAAAATACTTTGAAAGTCAAAGTGTCGATGAGCTAAGCACAAAGGTAGCAAAAGCCTTAGAGAAAAATGGACTTTTACCTAATGAAGAAGAAGCAAATTTGGCATTATTAGGACATTTAGCAAAAAATAGCAATGGAGAGAATATTGCAAAGGTGCTAACAAAAGTCTATCAAAGCAATGATAGAGAAACCTTTAGCAAAATCAAGGATATGTTTGTAAAAAATGCAGGGGAATTCCATAATTTAGTCAATGATATTGGCGAACACGGCTTGAAAAAATTGGAATTAAGACCTTATTTGCTTGATTCTATTAATGCAACCTCTCAAAGCCTAAGAGGCACTAGGGCAGAGAATTTCAAAAGATTAGCTGAAAAAATAGATAATGTCTTAAAAACCACCACAAAAGAGGGCAGAAATGATCTCATTGAGAGTGATAGAGAATTTTACAAGAACCTTATAGGAGAGATTTTAGGAGCAAGTTTGGCAAAGTTTGCAAGACAAGAAAATCCTGCTAATGCACTCTATGAAGTGCTAAAAAATGCAAAGGCAGATTTAGTTGAAGCGCTAGAGCCTACACTATTTAAAGAGGGTAAAGGAATCGAAAATGCAGATATTTATGATTTGCTAGAGTTGCTTATAAGCAAGGGAGAGCCAAGTGAGCCTACGAGTGCAGTTATAGATATGCTTCCTGCTTTGAGAGAAAAAGAGGAAGCTTATAATAATTTTATCAAGGGAAGCCAAAGAGAGGGCACAAGCCATAAGCCGCAAACAAAAGACCAAGCACAAGAAACACAAACACAAGACATAAAGTTTGTAGATACCAAAGGCAAAGAACACACACTAAACAAAGACACACAAAAACAATGGCTACAAACCTTTGGATTACAAAACCTAG
>NZ_NHYL01000014.1 GCF_003288905.1 Helicobacter sp. 11-8110
ATAAAAAAATTATCACCCATGACAGCTTCAATTTCTTTACCAATATAAAATGATTTTTTTATACAATTTTGACAAATATAATAAAAACGAACACTATCTGTTTTGGTGATTAGATTTTGAATCTCCTGTGTGAGTTTATCAAGTTTTGTTTGCGTCAGAATGCATTCAAAGACAGAAAAATTTACGCGACTTCCATATCCTTCGAGTAATGCAGATACTTTATTGCGTCTTTTGTCATTAGAAATATCATAGGTAATTAATATCAACATTAAAATTTTCCAATAAAACCTTTATATTTTTTCTTATTCCCCTTGACAACTTCTGCAAGTTGATAACATTGTGCCTTAAGAATATTGTCGCATTTTATAGATTGTTTTTTCCACATTGTATAGCTTCCTAATTTTTCTTTGATATTTTTTGCTACAAGCCGTTTTGAATCTTTTGTTAATAAGCCTTCATTATCTAATTTTATGACTTCATCTTTGTTAAACATTGAAATGATTGTTCTATCTACGATAAAGCTTCTAAATTCTTCTATAAGATCAAAAACTAATGTTGGCTTTTCTTTGTCTAGTGTATGCAAAAAAGAGATATTTAAGGCTAATCCAGCCTGTAAGAGATAATGCTGAATCCTACCATACAAGATTGCATAAGCATAATTTAATGAGGAATTTACGATATCTTTTGCTCCAAATGTAATTCTCTTTTGGAAAGGAGCTTTTATGATTGAGCGGATACTATCCCAGTAAATTGCCGAGCTTTCACCTTCATACCCCATTAGAGCATTTGTGTTTTTTGCTTTTGAAATTTGTGTTAAAATTGTTGCGATTTTATCGATTTGCAGATCAAAAATTTTATGATACTTATTGAGGTATTTTAGATAATTAAGTTGATTTTTAATCTTTGAGTGGATAAATTCTTTTGCTAAGTCAAACTGGAGATCTGTTCCTATGATTTTAGCTTGTTTGTGTATCATTTGCGTTGTGCTGGATTTATAGGTTGTAAATTGGGCATAATATCTACCCTCATTGTCTATAAAATCAATGGGAATTTGAAGTTTTGCACACTTTTTTATAAGATTGCTTGAGAATGAAACGCCTTTTGATTCTATAATAATTCTCTCAAGGTATTCTTTTGGTATTTTTTTTATGACCCTCCCTTTCTCTCTTAGAGAAAATGTATTTTTGCTTACACCTATAGTTATGCCAGGATGCATTATATGTAATGTTGTTAGTGAAGAAAATTGTTTTGAATAAATATCTCTTTGGTGATTAACTTTAATAATAGTTTTTTTATAAGTTTTTTGAGACAAATATTTTTCATAGGCTTTTAAAATAATTCTTTCTATGATTAAGTTTTGATTGTTTGGGAAAAGAATTTCTAGGTGAATTTGATTAAGAAGGATTTTAAATTCTTTTTTTGTTTTAATTTTTTTATCAACTTTTGCAAGATACACCTTATGTGCGATGGCATCTATGGTATGTTCTTGAATGCTCTTAAAAGCTGCAGAATCTTGTTGCACTATCTTTAAATAATAGTTATTAAGCGAAACAATATAAGCATTTAAATCTTCTATAAATTTTTTAAAACCACACTTATTTTCTGAGAACTTGCGAATATTAGAAATAATTTTTTCTAAACTTTCCTGACGGATTGTTTTGTTTTTTCCCTTGAACTCTACACCCAAAAATATAAAACCATCATTAACATGCGTGATATATGTTTTTTCTTTTTCTAATCTTAATTGAATTGATTCCAAAAAAGCATTAATTGAATGGTATGCCAATTGAGCATCTTTATATATTTTAAATAAAACTATGAAATCATCCGCATAACGAATATATTGATAATTTTGCGCTTCTAAAAATTGATCAAAAACATTCAAGTAAATATTTGAAAGCAAGGGGGAAATTATATCGCCCTGATGAACCCCTACTAAATGATTCTTGTATTCAGACCCAAAAAATGAACCATTCTTCATAAAAAGCATAATAAGCTGAATAATCCGTTTGTCTGCAATATGAGATTCCAATAAATTTACAAGTCTGGTATGATCAATGCTATCAAAAAAATTATCTATGTCACTTTTTAGAATATAATGGTAACCCTCATTAATGTAATTTCCTACACGATTTATAGCCTTTAGGGCAGATTTATTTTTGCGATATGCATAGGATTTATCACTAAATAATGCATCAAAATAATCATAAATTGCATTGTAAACTCTGCGCTGGACTAATTTATCCTGAATACTACTTAATGAAATTTTTCTTTTTTCTTGAGGATTTAATTTTGGTATTTCAATACCTTTAAGAGGAACTGGTGCGTATTGGTTGTTTAAAACCGACGCGATAAGGGTATTTATATTTGTAGAAAGATGGCTTTTAAATTTGGAAAGAGTTTTATTGTCTAGCCCTATGCTAGGAGATATTTTAGCCAATTCTTCTTTAAGAAGTTTGTCTTTAAATATCTGTTCTAGCTGTAAAGAAAACATGGCTATTTTTTTAATTCTTTAAGCATGGAAAAAGGGGAATCAAAGCTCTTAGCATCAGTATAGTTTTTACTCATATTTTGATTTCTTTGCTTTTTTTGTGTTCCATTGTTATATTTTTTGCCATCTTTTTTGCCATATTCACTCTGATTCTTGCTTTTAATATTAGAAAATTCCTTTAACTCTAAGTATCTAAGTGTATCTCCATTTGATTTTTTTGATACCTCTAGTAATTGCTTAGCACTTATGGATTCGCAAGGGTTTTGCTTAAACTCATGTTTTGTAAAATTTACATAACTTTCAATAAATGTATTAATATCTAATGGTGTAGATAATTTCAAGTGGCAATCTCCATAACCATAGGGCTTTGCACCCCCTATTTTGTAAAAATGCTCTTGTTTTAAGAATGTTAGGCTCAAAAGCAATAAACCTAGCTCTTCTTTGCGTAGATTAAAATAACGAATTTTTCCTATAAATTTTGTCCCTTCTTTTAGCGCTGTAATTTTTGTTGTAATATTGTTGTTATTATTATTTCTAGTGCGTAAGAGTTCATGCCTTGGGACATAAAATTTAAATCCACTTAGTTTTGCATCTTCATTATCATAAGTCTTAAAAAGTGTTTTGGGTGTTTGCTTTAAATAATAAGGATAAAATGTAGGTCTAGGAGTAGAAAGGATAAGCGATTCCGTCTTGCATTTTTCTGGATTCCCTAATGCTTTAAAATGAGAAAAGGATATGCGCCCCTTTAGTGCATTATCATCCTTAACAAAACCAAAAATACGCTCCACAAAATCAAGCTTATTCTCATCAAAATTTTCAAACGAATTCTTATATAGCGTTCCTATGGAGTTCTCATAAGGAAGTTTATAGAGTTTTGACAATCCAAAATGAATGATTTTATTTTGAGAATCTTTTTGAAAAAATACCGGAATCTTTTCGCCTTTTTCAAAACGCTCACTCCATTGTTTCTTCCAATCTTTGCTTTCATTTGGTGTGCCTATATAGTAAGCTTCTTTGAAGTTTTGAATTTGTTTTTGTGTTAGCTCAATTTCGGTAATTATATTTTTATTAAGAGGATTTGGAAAAACAAACTCTATATTTTTTTTACCCGCAGCACCTGTAAAAACTATAGTTCCATTGTGAAATGCTAACCTTTGTTTTGCCATTTTATACTTATCAGATGCGCTTTTATCTTGCATACTATCCCAAATAGCTCCAAAATGATTTTTTAAATCATTGCAATTTATTTCGTTATTGTTTTTATTAAATTTTCCTACATCTTGGATATACCATTTTTTGGATTTTTGGTATAACCACCCCATAAAAATTTTATTCTGAACCTTTGCCTTTTTCTTATAGCTTGGATTATTTAAATCCCTATAGGAAAGTGTCCTATCTTCCAAGGACATTTTAGAAAAGCTTAAAATGGCAGCAATACGCCTTATCATTCCTTTTATAGAAGAGCCTGGAATATAATAAGACCCATTGTGTTGAAAAAATTCCCTTACATTATTGTCATCTTTAAAATCTCCAACAAAAATAGGACTTTTAGCAGTAAGCTCAATTGTAATCTCTCCACTTTGGGATTCTCTATAAGGCATATCAAACCTAATATCATTGCCTTGTTGTTCTCCCCAAGGAGGGTAAAAAATCTTGGTGCTATAATCTACAAAGCGATAAGGGGCAGTTGTTTTATCCATTATTTTCTCCTCTCTCAAATCCGCTAAAAAGTAAAAATTGTGGCTCTAATACAGCAAATCCACAACACAAATCATCCGCATTCTCCTGCCAAATTTGCGTCATCTTAATCCTATTAATTTTTGTATTTTTAAACTTTGCATTTACAAGAAATGTTTGATGAGTGATTTCATAAATATCTTTTTTAAAATCTGAAATTTTAACATCTAGCTTAGCAAAACCATTGTTTATTTGTCTGATGTTAATGCTTCTATCCCCATCCCATAGACTTAATGTATTAATAAAGTTTTTATCATTATGTAATGTCTCCCAAGCAGGTAAAAAATTGTCTTCTAAAATGATAAAGTCTTTTGAATCTGAAAGTTGAATATAGCCTTCAAATTTTGCATCTAAAGATTCATAAAATTTCTTAAACTCTAAAAGATTCATAGGTTTTCTCCCTCTTTTGTGATTGTTCCGCTAAAGAATCCATGTCCTTTATTAACTGCTCCCCCTAATGGCAAAGCACCCTTTGCAATATCTTTTAGGGCATTTTCAAATGCTTGTAGTGCATGAGATTCGATTCCTTTTTGAAGCCAAACATTAAACACAAAGGAATTTTGTAGTGTGTTTGTTTTTTCCTGAAAAAGCGCACCATTGACTGCTCCACCTGTAAAATCATCAATCTTTACATACGCAAAGACTTTTGTATCTTCTTGTCTTAAATCTTCCCAATAAACATCTGATAACAAAATTTTTCCTTTTTTAGATTCTGTTTCTTTATCTTTTTTCGTTCCAAAAATCTCCGCAACAGCTAGGTTTGGTAGCTCTTTATCATCCTTTAAATCTTCTATATAACATCTTTCTAATTGATTATAATAAAAGGCTGTTCTTTGTGATAATGCACCTTTAATAGAACTTGCTGGAATCACAATTTTTTTCTCTGTTAAATCTTTTGCATTGTAATCTATGATTTTCTCACTAAGACCTATGTAATCAGCGTCTTCATCTCCTCCGCCACTTCCAAAGATAAAAAAGTCATCAGGGGTTAGCGTTAATTTATAATGAATGTAATTATGTTCTTTGTCCTTGGGCTGATATGCATGCTTTAGTGTTGCATTTAGAGAGCTAGAGAGTGCATTGTATTCTAAATCATCTAATATATCATAGCAAATCTCAAAGATTTTAATCTCTCCTCTTCCTTTTGCGCCACCACTTCCTATGCGAAAAGTTTGTGTGTTTAGTGTATCTAACATATCAAAGAAAAATTCTTTATCTTTTTCGTCGTTTTGTGGCATTTCAATCCTAAATTTAAAACGCGTTCCCTTATACACAATCTCTTCATCAAACTTGCTGTGTTCTTTGGTTACGCCTTTATGTGTGAGTGTTGTATGTTCTCTAAGCGGTAAAATAGAAAAATTTTGCAAAAACTTAGATTTTGTTAGACAAATACCCTCATTGACTTTTGCATTTTCATCTACTAGCAAAGCATTTGAGATGATTACCCTAGAGCCACATTCTTTTCCAAACATTGCATCAGCGATATTACTGGGAAAACTTTTTCGCAAAACTCCAGCAAGAGAAGTCCCTAAAATCATCGGTAGCCCATTCCAATCCCTTTGAATGGGGCTATCTTGCAGTAAGTCTCTATTGTTTGAGCCGACCTTTAGTGCTGTTGCACATTCAAAAACAATTTGTGCTACCATTCTACTCATTATCACCCTCCTCGCGCGCTTTTGGCATCATATTAGCTAAGAGCTTTAAAAATTCTATGGATTCTTGTTTTAGTGCATTTGCAAAAACTTTTTCACCATCTTTCCATTGTGGCTTAATAGTATCACCTCTTTTGATATATTCTAAAATTTCATCTTTGTAATTATTTGGATAAAATTGTAAGCGCATTCTAATTTCTCCCCATTGAGAATTGGAGACTTTCTTAAAGCTGTTTTTGTGTTGTTCTATAAATTTTTCAACCTGCTCACCCAAGGTTAAATTTTTTTCTTCCATTTCTTTTTTTGCTTCTAAGTAACAAATCAAATTTTCATCACAAGATTCTGAGCTTTTTTCTAATTTATGATAACAAACCTGCTCTGTCTTTAGTGAAAAACTACCTTCTTTTAGTAAAAAACTAGGATTGATTAGAATTTTTCCATACCCCTCACTCAAAAAAGCACCCACACCATTTTTAAGAATCTCCCTATCATCCTTTGATAAATTAGAGACAGCAATCACGCTACCTTTTTCAATAATTAATCGCTCAGTTTCTCTACATTGTCGCTTGGAATTAAAAGGTGAAAATTTTCTTGTTTTAATTTGTGTTTTCTCCCATAAAATCTCCCCTTGCATTAAACCCAAATTCTCTTTAGTTGGTATCCAAGTAGGCACTGCTCCATTAAAAAGCACTAAGTGTGAGTCTAAATATAAATAGGCAACTTCATTAGGGCTTTCCTCTTCTTGTAAAGTATTTATTTGAGAATCTAGCTTCTCAATCAACACTTTGCCATATTGCGCAGTTTTAGATTTTCCAATAAATTTCTCCCCACATAAGGCTTGAATAATTTTATCTTTTTCTGTGTTTTCCACCACATCACTAAAGCTAACAGAAAATTCCCATTCACTTCCTTCTTGCATTGCTGTGTAGCCAAACATTGAGGAATCTTTACTTTTTTGCTTCTCTGTGTCATAGGCTGATTTTTGCGCATAATAATAATCTAAATGGATATACTCTAAATCCTGTGTGATAAAACCTGTCCTTAGTTGCTTGAGTTGTTTTTGGAGCATTGTTTTATCATCAGCATAATTCACAAAGTGATGATTGTATATTTCCTTGCGTGTATGATCATTTTTGGGTGCAAAAAAGCATAGAGGAATTTTGTAAGTTTTTTTTCCTTTGTGTAATAAGTGTGCATCACCAAAACGCACATCTCCACTATGAAAAATCATAAAGGGATTTTCAAAGCTATCATATTCCTTTGCTACAATACCCAAAAAACAAGAACCACTAACAAAATCTAATGGTTCAATATTTCCTTCTGTATTAGAAGTCTTGCTTAAGACTATGGAATCTAAAAAAGTCATTTTAAATCTAATATTTTCCATTATTCCCCTCCTATAACTTGCACTTCACAACGCCCTAATCCTCTTGTTCGATTTAAACCCATTCTTTTGATATTCTTTAATAACCTGCGCATCTCTTCTTTAAAAGTCTCTGGGATTCCATCAATGCTTCCATATAAAGTCAATGGAATCACCACTTCAATTTCCCTTAGACTTCCTGTTTCTGCCACGCCATTTTCATCAATTTTAGTAGAGCTAACAAAGTCAAATAAATATTGCTGATTGTTACCAATCTTATCCTTAGTCGCTTGCTTTAAAACAGCATTGCCAAAATGACATTTGCCCTCATTATCGCCACTTTCCCCAAAACAAACTCTAAGCAAATCTCCACTTGCATACTCTCTAAGCAATCCCTTAATGGTTTTCCCAGGGACATAAGGAAAACCAAGAGAATCTTTAACAACAGAGCTATCATATTTTGCACCACCACTCAAGCCACTACTTAAATGCCAATAATCCAAAAATGTAATCTTGTATTTCATTATTCTTCCTCTTTGAAATCTTCCACGGATAAAATCTGTAAAATATCGTATATAGGGGTTTTTTCAATACCATTGTCTTTAATAATCAAATGACCTAGTGATAGTCCTGAATAAAGTTTTTCAAAATTCTCACTTTTCCATTTAGGTGCAAAAATTTCATCAATTCTTTTTAGTTCTGCATTTGCATGATTTCTATCCACTTTTAGCGTATTTAACCAATCTCTAAGCCTCCCTTTTGGAGAGTTCTTTTTTTGAAAGTCTTGTTTTAATGCTAGAAAGTCTTTAATTCTAGGAGAATTGTCTATATAATAAGGTCCAAAATCACAACACACTCCATTAATCACAAGCTCATCTGCAATGAATTTTGCAAAACTCTCCACATTAGAGCTTTGAATATTATGAAACATTAAAGAAGAAGGTGGCAAGTCCTCTTTAATTGCTTTAGAATGCTTTTTGGCATATGCACATAAATTTTCAGCGAGCTTTACTGCATAAAAAAATGGAAATTTTTCATTACAATACGCAATCCCAGCACAAGCGCTTAAAGAGCGGTTTTTATAAATGTTTTTTGTATTTTTCTCAAAGTTTTTTAAAAAACTATAGGTAAAATCTAAGGCTATGTCCGCACTGCAAATCAAGGTTACATCATCTCCACCTAAAATAACCTTTCTAATTTTTTTAGAATCTGTTTCATCCCTCAAGCAAGATCCTTCAGCTTTTTTATAAGCTTCTTTTGTAGCTTTATCCAAAGTTTTTGAAAATTCTCTAATATCCTGTTTTTGCAATTCTCTTACTATGCCACCTAAGCCATTGCCATCAATGTGGATAATAGCGATTTTATTTTTTGCATTTTTAATATTTAAGTTCTCAAGGGAGCGATCTTTGGCTTTTGCTTCATTATAAGCCTCTGTTTTTTGCAAAGAAGCCTTGTCATAAAAATCACCTGCTTTTACGCATACAGCAGGCAATCCTGTTTTTGGATTAATTCCAAAAGCACTCTCATGTAAATCTAAGGGCAAGAGATTCTTATTTCTTTGTATTTTTAGATTTTGTTCTAATTTAAAACTAGCCTCTGCATAGCTATCCAATTTAACAACAGATTGAGAAAGAGTAATCCCAAAAGCCTTTTCCATCATCTTCTTAGGAAGATATTTTACAATCTTTTTTACATCATCAACATTCTCAAAAATCATTCTCACATTTCCAGCAGCTTGCAATATGATTTCTGGCGCATCTTGCAAAGAAAACTCTTTTTTAAAATCTATTTCATCAAAACCTTTAATAATTTCACTCGCACCTATAATCTCTTTGAGTTTATTTGTTTTAAAAATAAATTCTTGTAAGCCTTGTAAGCTTGCTCCATATAAGTATTTATCCATTGAATTCCTTTATTTGAATTTTTCCAAGCCCAAAAACACATTGTTTGCCAACGCCAATAATCTCACCTAATTTTAAAACTTCATAGCACTCTTTGCTAAGCCCCCTTATCTCCATATTTCCCATTAATCCTCCTATTTGCATAGTAGTGTTTTGCCGATTGCTTAGGCGCATTAAGTCTTTGAAATACAAATTTCTTTTTGTGATTTCTCCCTTAATTTCATAAGGGAACTTCTTATATTCTCTCCCTAAAAGGCGCATTTGTCGCTGATAAATAGAATTTATCAATGTTTTTAAATCTAAATTTTCTGCCCTAACAAATTGATTTTTTTGCTTAATACGCAAAGGCATTATACACTCCAAGATTATATTTTCATAGATTTCATTGATTGTTATATTTTTAGTGTAGTTTTCAGGTAAAACAATGCGATTATTTTTGTAACACTCTTCATCATTCACAAAAATTTTAAAATCAGAAATTTTTTTGCACTCTTTACCCAAGCCTTGTTTAGTTAATAAGAAATGAAAAGCTGATATGATAATAGGCAAAGAACTCACTGCATCGCAAAATAAATAAAAATTAAAGTCATAATAAGATTTATTGAGCTCAAAATCAAGGCGATATTTATGGTAATCATTTTTATGCTCATAGAATTGATAATACAAGCATTGCCCAGAAGCATAGCAGTTTTCACAAATTTTATTAGGATTAATACATACAATGTTTTTTAAAGCATAACCTAAAGCACCACGCAATTGACTCCCTATAAAATAAGGGGGTTTTTCTTTAAACAAAAGGCTTAGCTTTACATATTCCATTTGCTCATCCTATAAAGAACAATCAAACTTATCATTAGGTCGCAAATAAATCTTTAAAACATCTTTTTTGTTATTCTGAATTTCTGTAATTTGATCAAAAAATTCTTTTTTGCTTGTATATGCGATTTCAAAATAACTTTGTTTATCAAAAACACCTAACATACCCAAGACTTCGGAGCGAGAAATCTGTTTTCTAGGAATGCCTATAGGCAGTTGCTTTTCAACTCCATCCTTTATTATCAAAATCTTAATGAGTTGATTTTCCTTTTTTCTTGCATATAGATTGTAAAAAAAATTGATTACAACAAATACAAGCGTTAGTGTTGAAAACAATATAGTAATGACATCCAAAACATCAATAATGCCACTAAAACTTTCCATAAAACCTCACTAAATAAAAAAATGATTTACTGCTAAATAGCCTTAAATATTTTACCATACTATCATATTCTATGCTACATATTTTGTCTAATTTATAAAAAATGTTAAAATCCTAATCTTAATCAAAACAAAATCAAAAACAAAAAGGGTAGTTTATGCACTTCATCCTTATTTTAGGTATGGTTGGATTAGACAGGGAAGGACAAATCACTAAAGCTTACTACAGCTATAAAGACAATGATTCTGATGATAATATTGATTTTACAATTAAGGCTGGAGAATATATTAATTCACTCCATGTCTTAGCTACTAATTTTAAAGGTGAAAAATTTACACTTATTGGCACTAAAGCCGCCAAAGAGAAGCAAGAAAAAGTATTTCAAGTCTTTGAAAATGAATGCAAAGATGGAGAGGAAATTTTAAAGCATCTAGCAAAAACAGAAATTTTAGATATGGATAAAGAGGATGATTTAGCCTTAATTTTTAATCTAACTCTCAATGCGATTTTAAATAGCCCATCTGATAATATTATTCTTGATATTACACATGGATTGCGCCACCAACCGCTTATGGCAGCATTTGCTGCAACACTTGGAAAAATCAACTTCAACAAATCTATTAAAATCCTATTTGCCCAAGAAATCGAGAGACTAAAAACCTACTCCTATGTATTTTTGGATAATTACAACAATATTACCACTTATGCGATTTTGCTTAATGGCTTTATTCAAACCCTAAGTATTCCAAAAATCCACCACACAAGCTCTTTTATTAATTCTTTACAAGACTTCACAGATTCTTTACACACTAATGCCTTTGATAGGCTCTTTGCCACCACTCTCCCAAAAACTCTAGAAAATTTAAACGCTTTTAAACAAGATTCTATGTATTTTGCATTAAAAGATCTTATAAATCAGGTAGAAAAAATACTAAACAAATTTGCTAACATTAAAAATATGCAATATGATTATGAAAAATATTATGCAATATCTCAAATAATGTTTGAAAAAAAATATTACTTAATATCGATTACTTATGGATTTGAATCTCTACCAAAATATGTTTTATTAAAATTCAAACTCAATAATATTCTAAAACCATCTAATGCCACAGAATATGAGCAATCTCAAGCGATTCAGCAGTTTGTTCTCCAAAAAATATCTGAAAATAAGATATTTGCATACGACAAGGCTTGTTTATATTATGATACTTACAAAAATGAATTTGAACAATTAAGCAAAATATGGACAGATTTAAAAGATATTCGCAACAATCTAGTGCATATCAGCCAAGAATTTTCCGCAGAAAATTTAGTGAAAAATCTAGAAAATAGGTATCAAGAATTTGAAACACTTTGCATTAAGGGTGATAAATTTCAGCGTTGTGATTTTTCCAAACTTGAGAATCTAGAGGAACTAACTTTAAAAATCTGTGATTACTTTTACGAGAACTTTAATTGTACATTTGCAAAGGATTTTAAAAAAATGAGTAGTTTCATAAGGGATTATAAAGAAGGCAGAAAAGATCTTTCAATTAGCGAAGTTAATAAAACTAAACTCGCCAACAATAAAAATGCCCAACAAATTTTAAACTTTCTTTATAAACATAAAGACAGCAATTATCTAACGATTAAACAATGTTTAGAAATCAACAAAATTTTTTAAGGAAGCACAATGCAAGTTCTAATTCTATTAAACCATAATTTAACAGAAGAGCAAATAAAGGATTTAAAAAATCTTGGAATCACAGAATTTATTAATATTAGCACAGAAAAATGGGGACAAATTCCGCCTGATTTAGAAAATATCACACAATTTTTGGAAGAATATTTTAACGCATTGAAAAAAAATGGCAAGAGGGGCGATTATTTCTTGATTCAAGGAGATTATGGTGCAACATATCAACTTGTAAATTTTGCTAAAGATTTAGGTTTAATACCCATTTATGCCACAACAAATAGAGTTTCTAAGGAAATTTTAAATCCTGATGGAACTATCTCAAAGCAAAACATTTTTAAGCATTGTCGTTTTAGAAAATATTAATTATGCCCACTAAATCAACAAATTTCATAACTCTACTACCTAGTTTTTTAAACTACAGCTGAGATAATTTGATACAAAAATAAGGATTATCTTGTTTCAATTTACACCAAAAGTTTCCAAGC
>NZ_NHYL01000015.1 GCF_003288905.1 Helicobacter sp. 11-8110
ACAAATTCTAGCAGGTAAAGTAGATTCTAAAAATGAAACTTATATCAATGGTAACATTGGATTAAAATATAGATTCTAATAACTACCAAGTAAGTTTTAATTCGGAGGTAGCCACTTAAGCTCCTCCAAAAATATAGATAGTTTAAAACTATAACAACGCTAAAAAGATTAAAATTCAAAACTTCATTCTCTTTATGTAGAATTAATTTAAAATTTCATTTTTATCTCTAGCTTAGGCTAGGGATAACTCCGCTAGTTAATACATATTACTCCCTATATGACAAGAGTTATTAGGCAACACTAAAAATTAGTAGTTTTTTGTTTAATTTTTCAGTTTTTTTCTTGACTTAGAGTAACTCTCATCTTTTATAATTGCGTTTTTATTTTTATCTTAAGGAGATGAGATGTTATTAGATTCAAACCTCAATGAAATCAAAGAAGGCAAAAGAATCACCGCCAAAGGTTATGCGGTGCAACACAAAGATGATACCTTCAAGCCTTTTGAATTTTCTCGCCACGCTTTGGGGGAAAGCGACATTTTAATCGAGATTTTATATGCTGGAATCTGTCATAGTGATATCCACTCTGCACGCAGTGAGTGGCACAATGGAATCTATCCTATGGTGCCAGGACACGAAATAGCAGGGCGTGTTGTGGCAGTTGGTAGCAAGGTAAGCAAATTTAAAGTCGGAGATTATGCAGGGGTTGGCTGTATGGTCAATTCTTGTGGGGAATGCGAAGCGTGCAAGGCAAGTAATGAGCAGTATTGCGAACGCGGTATGGTCGCTACTTATGATTGCAAAGATTATTGCCATAATGATGAACCTACTTATGGTGGATATTCTAACAACATTGTAGTAAGCGAAAAGTTTGCTGTAATGGTGCCACAAGATGCGCCACTTGACAAGGTTGCACCATTGCTTTGTGCAGGGATTACTACATATGCGCCACTAAAATTTAGCAAGGTAAAGGCTGGAGATAAAGTCGCTGTAGCAGGGTTTGGTGGGCTTGGTATGATGGCGCTTAAATATGCTAAGCAAATGGGTGCTGAAGTATTTATTTTTGCAAGAAACAAAAATAAAGAACAAGATGCCCTCAAACTCGGTGCTACAAAGCTATATGACACCACAGATCCCAAGGTTGTTACAGAACGATTTGATCTTATTGTTTCCACTATTCCGACACCTTATGACATTACCGCATATCTCAAGCTCCTTAAGCTTGGTGGAGAAATGGGAATTGTTGGGCTTCCACCTTCTGAAGTGGATCCAAAAATTGGGGCACAAGGACTTATTTTTAATGCACACAAAAAAGTGTATGGCTCACTCATTGGCGGTATGAAAGAAACTCAAGAAATGCTAGATTTTTCACTCAAACACAAGATTTATCCAGAGACGGAAATTATTTCGGCAAACCAAATCAATGAAGCATATGAAAATCTCACAACAGGCAAGGCAAAATTCCGCTATGTCATCGATATGAAAACGCTTGAAGACAATTAAAAAAAGTGGAATCCTTAATAACCATTAAGGATTCTACAAACTTTCAAACAAAAATCATTTCTTTTTTTCTAAAGATTCCAAATATTTTTGTTAAAATACCAAAATATATTCAAAAAGGAGTTATCTTTTGCAAAGTGGCATCTTTACACTCATAGAAAACTGGAATAACAATGAAGCAGAATCTATTCTGAACGCTTTAGAAATAATCAAATATTGTGATACACTAGGCTTAGATGAAGCTTGGATTGGAGAACATCATTTTAATAATTTTACGCTTTGTTCTGCGATTACAACTCTAATTAGCGCCGCACTTGCACAAACTCAAAATATCAAAATAGGGAGTGCAGCTATTTTACTTCCACACTATCACCCCATTCAAATTGCAGAAGAAATTGCAACACTTGATTTACTCTCTAAAGGGCGTTTTCTCTTTGGATTTGCAAGAGGTGCATTCCCTATCTTTAACATTGAGAGGGGTAATAACCCAGAAAGTAACCGCGAAATTATGCTAGAAAATGCAGAAATTGTGCATCAATTGCTTTTTAAAGAACAAGTTAATTTTAGTGGAAATTATTTTGAAATTAATAATGTAAGTATCCGCCCTCACCCACACGGTTTGATTCCTTTTTATGTTGCAAGCAATAATGATGAAACTCTCCAAAAAGCAGCTACCCTGGGATATAATTTTCTTGGCTCTTTAACGCTGCAAGAAAATCGCGCACAACAAATTCATCAAATCTTCAAAAACAATCATCCCAAAAAATATAAATTCACACTCACAAGGGCGTTTTGTGTAGATGAGAATCGTGAAGTTGCTGAAGAAAAAGCACAAATGGGCGTGGATATTTTCACACAATGTATGCTTAAAGCCAACGAAAGTAATCCAACTTTTGAATCCATTATCAAAACAAGTGATTATGAAGAATTTAGAACGGAATTTTTTAACAAAGACAAAATACTTAAAACAATGATTGTTGGAACTCCTAGCGATTGTATCGAGCAAATCTTAGAAATCAAAAAGCAGTTTATGCCTGATTCTCTAGCGCTTAAACTTCTCTCACCAAGCCTTGAAGATTCTAAAAATATTTTAAAAATTTATAAAGAAACAATCCTTCCAAATCTCTAACTAACGATGAATTTACCCCTTTTGCATTCTAATATTCTTTTGTGGTATGAACAAAAGGGGCGCAAATCTCTTCCTTGGCGAGATAAAACAGCAAATCATCGCGCTTATAGGGTTTTAGTTAGTGAGGTTATGCTGCAACAAACTCAAGTTAAAACGATTTTAGAGCGCTTTTATTTTCCTTTTTTAGAAAAATTTCCCACTCTAGAAACTCTCTCTAAGGCTAAGGAAGAAGAAGTTTTATTGCAATGGCGCGGACTTGGATATTACACTCGCGCTAGAAATCTCTTAAAATGCGCCAAAATTTGCTGTCAATCCCATAAAGGTATTTTGCCCAAAGATATAGAATCTCTCCAAAAACTTCCAGGAATTGGTCGCTACACTGCAGGTGCAATTGCTTGTTTTGGCTATGATAGCGCAGTGAGTTTTGTTGATTCTAATATCAAGCGTATCTTAGCGCGATTCTTTGCTTTACAATCCCCTAGCCCAAAACTCCTTGAATCAAAGGCAAAGACAATCCTTAACCCGCAAGAACCTTTTAATCACAATCAAGCCCTTTTAGATATTGGCGCTACTCTTTGCACTCCCAAAAATCCCAAATGCACACAATGCCCACTCCAGTCCTTTTGTCAAGGCAAAGAGAATCCTATATTCTACACACCCACCAAAAAAACTGCCTTACTAAAACAAGTTTTAGATATTGGCATCTTTATTCACGATTCCAAATTTGCTTTAACCAAAAGCCAAATCAAGCTTTATTATAACCTTTATAATTTTCCCTTTATCTCACCTCTCAAATCTCTCCAAACTAAAAAGCTAGGAATCCTCAAACACTCTTATACCAAATACAATTTAACACTTCATCTCTATTTACTACAATCTCAAGAACTACTCCAGCAAACCCAGCAAAAAATTGAATTCTTTACTCAAGAAGAACTAAAAAATCTCCCTATTTCAAGTATGACTTTAAAAATTTTAGACTTTTTAAAGAAAAGCACTATTAATTAAACTTTTTATGAATATTTTTTTTGTAGGATTCTGCTATTTATTTTTATTCTAAAGGATACTTATGCCACTCCTAGATAGCTTCAAAGTTGATCACAAAAAAATGCCTGCTCCAGCAGTGCGACTAGGTAAAGTTATGCACACTCCAAAAGGTGATGAAATTTGTGTCTTTGATTTACGCTTTTGCAAACCCAATGTGGAGATTTTAAGTCAAGAGGGAATCCACACTCTAGAGCATCTCTTTGCGGGTTTTATGCGCGAGCATTTAAATAGCGATAAAGTTGAAATTATCGATATTTCGCCTATGGGTTGTCGCACGGGATTTTATATGAGTTTAATTGGCAAACCAAGTCATGAAGCTGTGAAAAATGCTTGGGAAGCAAGTATGAAAGATATTTTAGAAGTAAATGAGATTCCAGAAGCTAATGAACTGCAATGCGGCACTTACAAAATGCACTCTTTAGAGGCTGCCAAAGAAATCGCAAAAGATACGCTAAGTAAGGGAATTGGGATTATGGATAATGAATCATTAAAGCTTAATTTATGAACTATGATTCTTATTTAGAAGCTATCAAAACACTAAATTTATGGGCTAAGCACTATTATATTTTAGATGATCCCATAGTTAGCGATGAAGAGTATGATACACTCTATCATCAAATCAAAGATTTTGAAACAAACAATCCCACACAAATTTCCAAAGATTCTCCAACCCAAAGAGTTGGGGATCGTATTTTAGAATCTTTTAACAAATCCGAACACATAGAGCGTATGTGGAGTTTGGATGATATTTTTAATACTCAAGAATTACAAGATTGGATTAATAGAGTTAGCAAGGGCGAAAATCTAAATTTTACTATTGATCCCAAATTTGATGGGGCTAGTCTCAATTTGCTTTATGAAAATGGAATATTACAAAAGGCTACCACAAGGGGCGATGGATTCATCGGAGAAGAAGTTACTCAAAACGCCAAAACCATTCCTAGCATTCCCCTTAGCATTCCCTATAAAGATAAAATAGAAATCCGTGGGGAATGCGTGATTGCCAAAGATGATTTTGAAGCTATCAATCAAGAAAGACTAGAGAAGGGGGAAGCACTTTTTGCAAATCCGCGTAATGCAGCTGCTGGAAGCTTAAGGCAATTAGATTCTAAAATCACTTCAAAGCGCAAACTACAATTTATCCCTTGGGGTGTGGGGTTTTGTCAAATTAATGAAAATAGCTTTTTTGCCCTAATGGAGAAAATCCGCTCTTTTGGATTTATAGCTTCGCCTTTCTCTAAGCTCTGCTCAAACTTACAAGCAATAGAAGATTCTTATCAAAATCTTATTTCTAAGCGCGATTCTTATCCTATCACGCTTGATGGAATGGTTATTAGGATTGATGATATTGCATTGCAAAAATCTCTAGGCTTTACCATAAAAGCTCCACGCTTTGCCTGTGCATACAAGTTTCCTGCTATTGAAAAAAAGGCAAAAATTTTAGACATTATTTTGCAAGTTGGCAGAACAGGAGTTATTACCCCTGTGGCTGTTTTGGAGCCAGTGATGATCGAGGGAGCAAAGGTTAGCCGCGCAACCCTGCATAACTTTGATGAAATCAAAAAAAAAGATATTTTAATCAATGATTCTGTGATTCTTATTCGCAGTGGAGATGTGATACCAAAAATCATTAAATCACTGCCTACCTTGCGTGATGGCACACAAAAGCAATGCAAAATACCAACGCACTGCCCTATTTGCAATAGTGAGCTACTTATTGAAGAAAAACTCATCAAATGCCAAAATTTAAACTGCAAAGCAAGGGTGAAAAACTCACTTATTCACTTTATAAGCAAAAAGGCGCTTAATATTGATGGGCTTGGCAAAAGAATCATTGATTTGCTCTTTGAGCTTGGAAAGATTACCAAAATTGAAGATATTTTTTCGCTTCAATATGAAGATTTAGAGGGCTTGGAGGGATTCAAAGACAAAAAGATTCACAACCTTTTAAATGCTATCAAACAGGCTAAAGGGATTGATTTGTGGCGTTTTATCAATGCACTAGGAATCGAACATATTGGCGAGGGAGCAAGCAAAAAACTTGCAAATACCTTTGGCAATGACTTTTATCATAAGAGTTTTGAAGACTTTGTGGTGCTTGATGGTTTTGGGGAAGAAATGGCAAACTCACTTGTAGAATTTTGCCATGTCAATCAAGAAAGAATCAATCATCTTCTAACAATTCTACAGCCCAAATACAATCAAAATAGCACCAATGCAAATCTTAGTAATCAAACCTTTGTCATCACTGGCACACTCTCACAAAAAAGAGAGACTTATCAAGAGATTTTAGAATCACTTGGCGCAAAAGTCTCTAGTAGCATCTCCAAAAAGACAAATTATCTGCTTTGTGGAGAAGAGGCAGGATCAAAGCTCACTAAGGCTCAAGAACTCGGTGTAAAAATCATTGATGAAGAAGAATTTTGGAAACTTATTCAAGAATCCAAAAAGTAGCACAAAATTTTAAGGTTACTGCATAAAAAATAAATTATTTATCTAAAACTTTATGCAAGAAATCTTTCACTCTTTGGTTTTTTGGATTAGTAAAAAACTTATTGGGCGATTCATCTTCGATGATTTGACCCTCGCTCATAAAAAGAATCCGACTAGCTACATTTTTGGCAAATCCCATTTCGTGAGTTACAATCATCATTGTCATACCCTCTTTTGCCAAATCTTTCATTACATCTAGCACTTCTTTAATCATTTCTGGATCTAAAGAAGAAGTGGGCTCATCAAAAAGCATAATCTCTGGCTCCATAGCCAAAGCCCTAGCAATAGCGATTCTTTGTTTCTGCCCACCTGAAAGCTTATTAGGATATACATCTTTTTTGGAAACCAAACCAACCTTATTTAGTAAATCTATCGCTTTTTTATAAGCCATTTCTTTTGGAATCTTTTTGAGTTTCATCGGTGCTAAAGCAATATTTTCTATCACTTTTTTATGGGGAAATAAATTAAAATGCTGAAAAACCATTCCTAATTTTTGGCGAACAAGATTAATATCTACTGACTTATCCATAATGTTTTGCCCATCAATAATAATTTGCCCACAACTTGGGTCTTCCATTCTATTAATACATCGCAAAAAGGTAGATTTACCACTTCCAGATGGTCCAATAATAGCAATCACCTCCCCTTTAGAAACTTCTACATTAATCCCTTTTAAAACTTCTATTTCCCCAAATTTTTTATGCAAATCTTTTATTTTAATCACTTTCTTTTAGCCTTTTTTCAACTTTTCGCATTAGCATCGCAAAAATAGAAGTTAAAATCAAATAAATAATTCCTACTACAAGTAGAGGCTCAATAGCCCGATAAGTTTGGCTTGTTATGATATTTGCAGCCCTTAGTAAATCCACACCACCAATAAAACCCACAATTGAAGTTTCCTTTAATAAAGCAATAAATTCACTCACTAAAGGTGGCAAAATTCTCTTAATAGCTTGAGGAATAATAATTTCTTTCATTGATAAAGCATAACCCATTCCTAAAGCCCTTGCTGCTTCCATTTGCCCCTTATCAAGCCCGGCAATTCCTGCACGAATAATCTCGGCAACATAAGCCCCAGAATTAATCCCAAAGGCAATGGCAGCAATTAACAAAATAGGCATATCACGCAATGCTCCCACAAAGACAATATTTGCCCATATCATCAATTGCACTACAACAGGAGTTCCGCGTATGATATACACATAAGCAAAAGCAAGTTTAGATAAAACCCTCCAAGTAGAAAGCTGCATTAATGCTATTAAAATACCCAATGCGATTCCAATTAATGCTGAAAGCGCGGTAGTGGCAATGGAAAACCCTAATCCCTCTACTAAATACCAATATCGGCTTTCATTAATAAAGACTTCTTTTAATATCTCCAAATACTCTAGCATATTTTCTCAAAGCCCTCAATCAAAATATTTAGCTATCAAAGTATCATAAGTTCCATTTTCTTTGATCTTTTTTAAAGCCTCATTGACTTTTTGTAATAGCTCTACCTCATCTTTTCTCATCGCAATAGCATATTCCTCATTTGCCGCATCACTTTGGATTAATTTTAAGTCTTGATTGTGAGCAGCATAATTTTTTGCTGTTTCATAATCCAAAACAACCGCTTCCACCTTGCGCGATTTCAAAGCCAAAATCAAATCTGATGCGGTATTAAATTTTTGCACAGATACATTAGGCAATTTACTCACTACCAAATCTCCTGTAAATCCTAGTGCAACTCCAACTACTTTTCCTGATAAATCCGAAAAATTTCCAATATTTTGATTTTCACTATTAACTAAAATAACTTGAGTAGAATTAAAATAAGAATCAGAAAAATTAACAAACTTTTTGCGATTTTCTGTTACTGTCATACCAGAGATAATCATATCAATTTTTCCTAATTCTAATGCAGGCAATAACCCATCAAATTGAATATCCATAAACTCAACTTCAATCCCAGAAATCTTAGCAATTTCTCGCATTAAATCCACATCAAATCCGACAATATTCTTCCCTTCTCTATACTCAAAAGGTGCAAAATCTGCATTCATACCTACATAAACTTTAGATTTTTCTTCCTTTTTTTCACAACCAAAGAAAGCTATCAATGCCAAAACAATTGAAAATATCTTAAGAAAATTTTTCATTTTTTTCCTTTGTGAATCATTTTAATTTACAATTTTTTCGTATTGTAGCACAATCTATAGGAAATACAAATGCCCTTATATCCATTATCGTTTAGATTCTGCACTAAAATTTTGAAAAACTTCTATCACGAGTGGTAAGTCTGTGTAGCCTTCAGATTCCATAAAATGACCGCCTTTTTGCGTTTGGATAAAATCCGCGTCTAAAGATTTGGCAAGTTTGTAGCTTAAGTTAGTTGGCACGATTACATCATCTTTGGCAGAAATCACCACACGATTTTTAATCACATTTTTTAGGATTTGGTAGCTTGGCTTTGTGAATGCGTAATCGTAATAAAATAAGTATCCCTATCAATCTTTTGAATCTCTTTTTGCATAGCACCAAGCCACTCTTTTAGCACGGGTTTATCTGCATTGGGCAGATTTAA
>NZ_NHYL01000016.1 GCF_003288905.1 Helicobacter sp. 11-8110
ATACTATATTAATGTATATAAAGCCAAAAGAACACTTTTTTTATTTCAAAAAAGGAAGTGGAATTATAGCAGCATAAGCTTAAGGGAAGATTAAAGGAATGGGAAAAAATTAAAGTGGTAATTTTATTATTATTTTAAAACACAATATGTATTTATAAAAATTTAAGAATTTAAAAAGTATAATTTTTGCCTCATTTCAATTTTAAGGGATTTTTATGAGTTATTACACAATACCAAACTCTGTTTTAGAAAACGATTTCAACCTCCTAAGCAAGAGTTGTGAGGATTTTAAAAACGGCAAACTAGACGAAGCAACTTTCAAGGCAATTCGTGTGCCTTATGGAATCTATGAGCAAAGAGAAAAAAATACTTATATGGTTCGCATTAAAACGCACGGGGGACAAATCACACCCAAACAATTACTTGGAATTTCTAAACTAGCCCAAAATTATGCCAATCAAAGCCTACATATTACCACAAGAGGAGGGATTCAACTGCATTATGTGGATTTTGAAAATCTCTGCCTTGTTACGCAAGAATTACATAAACTAGGGCTTAGCGGTCGTGGAAGTGGAGGAAATTGTGTGCGCGGAATCGTAGGAGATGCACTCTCTGGAATCGCAAAAGACGATGTATTTGACATTCAACCCTACGCAAATGCCATCACAGAGAGAATGTTAGCCCTTAAAGATTCCTTTAATCTACCGCGTAAATTTAAAATTTCTTTTTCAAGCTCCAAAGCCGATAGAGCCACCGCAACCATTACAGATGTAGGTTTCATCGCTACCAAAAAAGGCAACAGAAAGGGATTTATCGTCTATATTGCCGGGGGAATGGGTTCAAAAAGCCGTTTGGGACATAAGATTACAGATTTTCTCCCTGCTAAAGAATGCTTTTTATTTGCCCAAGCCGTAAAACAAGTGTTTGATAAATACGGCAACAGAGAAAACAAGCATTCCGCTAGACTAAGATTCTTAGCTGATAAGATTGGCATTGAGGAGCTAACAAAACATATAGAACAAGAAAAGCAATCCATTCAAGAATCGCAAAAAGATTGGGAGATTAAAACTAGTAAAACTTCCCTTAAGCTACCAAACCTAGAGCACAAAGCCCTACCCAAAATGACAAAAGAGGAAAAACTTTGGTGGAATCGCTTTGTAAGAGAGCAAAAGCAAAGTGGCTATTTTTATGCTAAAGTGCCACTTACTCTAGGCGACATTCCCTACAAAAGTGCGGAAAAATTAGCAAATATACTAAAAGATACAAATCCACACTGCATTGCTTTTGGGCAAAATCAGAATCTTTATGTGAGGAATCTAAGTGCAGAACAAATGCTAACGCTTTATCCAATTCTTACAGAATTTTCTCCCCAAAGCAAACAAGCAACTATTTTTGGGGATATGGTTGCTTGCACGGGTGCGGCGACTTGTCAGCTTGGAATCGCGCGTCCTAGAGGGGCAGTGCTAGAGATTGAAAAATATTTGCTTCAATCAAAAATAGATTTGGACGCACTGCAAGACTTCAGGATTCAACTCTCGGGCTGTCCAAATTCTTGCGGCAACCATTTCACTGCAAATTTAGGATTCTTTGGCAAAATCCAACGACAAGGCGGAATCCCCTACCCTGCCTATAATGTTGTAGCAGGAGGAGTTGTAGAGGAGGGAAAAACAAGATTTGCTAAGAAAATCACACAAATTGCAGCTTTTTATCTGCCCGAATTTGTCTATAAAGTCCTTACCCGATTCCTTGAAGTTAAAAAACAATTTAAAACCTTTGAAGCTTGGGTGGATTCTAGTGGCGAGGAAGAAATTATCAAAATTGCAGAATCATTTGCAAAAATTCCTGAATTTGCAGAAAATCCTAAACCTTATTATGATTGGAGTAGCGAGGAATTATTTTCTGTATCTTTAAAGAAAAATGGTATTGGAGAGGAAAATTAATGCAAGATTCCTTTACGCTTCCTATTGCATTAACACCCAAGAAAACGCTACTAATTGGTGCTGGGAGTGTTGCCAAACAAAAACATATTGCATTAAAAGATTCCAAATGGGAAGTCCAAATCATCGCAAAAGCAATAAAAGATTCCTATTTTAGAAACTTGAATGTAGAAATTGGAGAGATTCAAGATTCCTTGCTTCAAGGCTTTGAGCTTGTCATTGATGCAAGTGGAGATGAAAAACTCGGCACATTTTTGTGGGAGAAGCGCAAAAAGTTTGGATATCTTTTAAATGTTGTGGATAATCCTAAGCTGTGTGATTTTTATTTTGGGGCGATTGCGCGTTATCAAGATTTAAGTGTGCTTGTAAGCACCAATGGCGCAAGTCCGATTCTCGCACAAAGCATAAGAGATAAAATTGCTAGAATTTTGCCAAATTCTCTTGAACCATTGGTAGCAAAACTCAAAAAAATGCGTCAAAATCTAAAAATAGACGAATCTAAAAAAGAACAAATTAAAACAGAATGCAAGGAGTCTTTAGGCAAAGTTTTCATCATCGGTTGTGGTCCAAATAGTTTGCAAAGCCTAACCCTAAAAGCATTGGAGACTTTTGAAATTTTAGATGTGGCACTTTTGGATAACTTAATCGGCAAAGAAATTTGGAATCTCTTGGAGAATCTTGGTGTTACTTGCATTAGTGTAGGCAAACAAAAAGGCAAACCAAGCTACACGCAAGAAGCCATTAATGCACTAATGCTAAAATACGCAAAAGAGGGTAAAAATGTCGGTAGATTAAAGGGTGGAGACCCCGTAATCTTTGGTAGGGTCTTTGAGGAGGGAAGCTTTCTTAAATCCCATAACATAGAGGTAGAATGCGTTAGTGGATTAAGTTCAAGCTTAAATGGAGCTTTAAGCAGTGGAATCACACCAACTTTGCGCGGAGTCAGTGCTGGAGTTTTAATTGTTTCTGCACATTTAAGGGAGAGTGTTTTCCATACAGAGTGGCTACATTACCTTAAAGATTCGCCTTATACCCTCATTGTAATGATGGCTTATAGCTTTGCGGACAAAATCGTTTTAAACGCTAAGGAGCTTGGAATCCCGCTTTCACTTCCTGCGGCGTTTATTTCCAAAGTGGATTCCAAAGAACAAAAATCCATCATTGGCACATTAGGGCAACTAGAGCAAATGGCAAAACTCTGTGATAAACCTGCAATCTTAATACTAGGCAAAGCAGTAGGAGAGTGTCTATGTATGCCCTTTGAGGGGCAAAGAATTATTTTATAAAATCATCAACATCATCAATAATTTAAAAATTAAGGTTAAAAATGAAAGAAATAAAATGGTTAGCAAAAGAGGATAGTTGGGCTAATATTATTGGCTTATTTTTGGTTTTGGGCATTAGTGCCTTTTGGTTTTTGGACGGATCCTCTGTCATCAAGGTTTTAAATGTGAAGTTTGCCTCTTGGAATGGGACAGATATTTTGAGTGCCTTTAAGAATCTCTCTGTTTTGAACTTTGTTGTGTTGTTTTGTTTTTTTGGAATTTGGTTTAGCATTGTTGCAAGATTCTTAAACAAGAGCTTGAAGCCCTTTATTGTGAGCTTTGTGCTTTTGTTTTTGCTTAGTGTGATTGTGTTTTTAATCAGTAGCCACACAAGCGCGAAAGAATATCAACTAGAATCTCCCTTAGTTGCGCTATTGCTTGGGTTGCTTTTGGGGAATTTTGCAAATCTGCCACAATGGTTTAAGGATTCCTTGCTTACAGAATTTTATGTGAAAATTGGAATCGTGCTTATGGGCGCAACGCTTCCTTTAACACTTCTTATTAATGCAGGTGGAATTGCGATTTTACAGGCTTGTATCATCACAATTATCACCTTTTGGACGATTTACTTTGCCGCAACAAAACTTTTCAAGCTTGACCCAAGCTTTGGAGCTACTTTAGGGGCTGGAGGTTCTATTTGTGGCGTGAGTGCTTCCATTGTGATTGGAAATGCTGCAAAGGCAAAACAAGAACATATCAGCCTCGCCATTAGTATTGTTGTTTTATGGGCTGTGGTAATGGTGATTTTACTGCCACTTTTTTGTAAGGCATTGGGCTTAGATGCGGGAGTGGCTGGAGCTTGGATTGGGACTTCAGAATTTGCGGATTCTGCGGGATTGGCAGCTGCACAATCTATCGGCGATGAACGCGCAATTGCAGCTTTTACACTCATCAAAGTGATTGGTAGAGATATGTTTGTAGGGATTTGGGCGGTGCTTGTAGCGTTTTTATCTGTTGCGGTATGGCACAAGCAAGAAAATACGCAAGTTGGTATTGGGACGATTTGGGAGAGATTTCCGAAGTTTATTTTGGGATTCCTTATCGCCTCTGTGCTTGTAAGCTTCTTTACCCTTAACCTAGATTCTGCAAATAACCAACAATTCTCCAAAGAAGCACTAGGTTTGATTAAAACTTTGCGGAATTGGGTTTTTACTTGGACTTTTCTTTGCATTGGTTTAAATACGGAGTTTAAGAAAATTATCGCAGTGGGCTACAAGCCTTTGGTGGCATTCACGCTTGGAGTAGCGGTGAATCTCCCGCTTGGCTATTTACTCTCTGCTTATTTGTTTGAGGATTTTTGGACGAACTTTATGCGCTAAGCGGGTTTGCGTCCTTGCTAGCAGACAAACCCTACTCAAGGACGCAACAACATATCAATCCATAAGAATCTTTAATACAATTTTTAAACTTATTTATCCAACTCCTCACACATTCTCTCAAATTCTTGATAATATTTCCAAGACTTTACAATATCGGGATGATTTGCCTTAATGTGCGTAAATTCCTTATCAAAATAACCCTTATAAACTTTGCGTATTTGGGGGTTTTCTTTAAAGTATTCTAATACTTGAGATTCTGTTACCTTGTTTGCTTCAATACTGGTTGTCTTAGCTTTAAGAAGCCTTAAATACTCCTGCATTTTCTCTGCTATCTTTTGCCTCAAAGCAGAGTCTTGCATTATTTTTTCAAAATCACTTTTATCAACAAAAAAGCCCCACTTTTATTCCAAAATAATCCAAAGAGAGCCTAGGGAGAATATCTATTTTATCTTGCAGAGAATGAATTTGTTGTTGCACAAAGACTTGAATCTTTTTATTGATGTAAATCGTAATAGGCAATAAATATCTGTATTGATTGTTGATTTTGCTTGTAAAAAATTCTCTATCTTTTTCTTGTGGCAGAGGAAATCCAAACTCTTTGGCTAATTTCATCATTGTATCAAAAGTTCTCTCTCCCACAATCTCTTGCATATCAAGATATTTGACATATTTTGCATTGGGTAACATTTGAACAATCTTATCATAAATCCAAATCTCTGGAGAACCGCAGAATACATTTCCATTGCTAAAATTTCCTAAAATATCCAAATGCGGTTTATCTTGCCCCCCATAGGTAACCCTATCCACCAACAATTCCATAGGGTCATCAATAGAATATTGTGTTTTTCCAGTTTTAAAACTTCCGTGATTTACTCCGTGCTTTAATCTACCAACAGAATCCCTTACATCCATCAAAAGAGGAACTTCAGAATCCATTAAAGAAAATAATTTTTCCCTATGCAATTCTTTCCTATCATCAAAACTAACCCAAACAAGCAGATTTAAACTTCTTTCTCGCAAATAAAGATATGCTTTTTTATAGACTTTATCAAATGGAGCCCCCACATACAACATTGAAGTTCCCAATTTTCCTAAAAAACTTCCAAATGCCACACAACCACTCAACCCAAATAAAGCCCAAATACAATCATACCCCCTCGGCAATGGCAAATTCAAATCCCAAGCAAGTTCAGGTGGTATGCTCTCATAGCTTAGATTAGGATAAGGTTGTATAGATTCTGCACTTTTACTTTGGGATTGTAGATTTTGAGCTTTACAATCTGTTTTTATACTTTGGCATTTATCATTACAAGATTCTGCGTTAGTAGAATCGTGGCAATCTATAATCTTATCAACCTTTGATCCTGCAATGGAATCTTTAAAGTATGCAACATTATGGATTGCTTCGTCTCTCACTTTGTTCGTTCCTCGCAATGACAAAGCAGAAAGTTTATTGTCCTTGCAAGATTCTACTTTTGCATTCAATCGCTCTGGATTTAATAAAGGAGGATAAGGGTGATTGGTATTAATATATTTTTCTTTAAACTCTTTGGAGTTAAACCAAGAGTTTATCTCCTCATAATGTTCAGCAATAAATTCTAAATGTTTTTGCTTGTCTATTATGCAATGGCATTGTATTAGAATTTTATAAATTTTAAATTTATTAGCATTTTTTAGTTTTAAAATCCTAAAAAACATTAAAGTTTTCTGTAATCATAAGGGAGTATTGTTCTTAATCTTTCTTTTAGTTTTTTGCATCTATAAGCTAAAGCCCATTTCAAACCAAATCTGTGATAAATTTTAGAACCTCTACCCATTTGAGAATCCTTGATTCTTAAGTAAAGATTGTTGGGAATTGATTTTAAGCTTTTGGATTATTAAAGAGAGAGAAATATTTAAACTTAAAGAGAAAGAAAGAGAGATAAGCAAAAAGATTAAAGGGTGTTTTATATAAAAAGAGGAAATAAATTAAGAG
>NZ_NHYL01000017.1 GCF_003288905.1 Helicobacter sp. 11-8110
TTACCAAACAATCATTAATTAAATATTTCAACGAAAAATATTAATATTAACATAAGGCAGTAAGAGTAATATCAAATATTAATAGTGCAATCTTAATGGTTTAGCGTTTAAATTTTAAAGAGAAGTAGCTCTCAAGTATTCTAACTCCATTCTCCAAATCTAATCTCTTTAATCTTTAATCTCTCATATATCTCCAGCCTATACATTTATAGATTTATATATATTTTTTAGAGAGAATTTAAATATTTTAAAAAGTATTGTAGCTTTTTCAATACTAATATCAATACTAATATCAATACTAATATCAATACTAATAGTAAGAGAATAGTAATATTATTCGTTGAAATATCTAATTTAAGATAGGATAAATCATAAAAAAATCTTTACTATCTTTAAATTCTTTTATCTATTCAATTACTAAATACTAATATCGATAGCAAGAGTGATGTTAAAATTTACAAGGAAGAAATAAAAAGCAGTAAAACTCATTTTCTTTTACACTCTCATCTCCGCACCGTCCTACTTTACCACATCTGAAAGTTGCAGTATCATCAGCGAAGAAGAGCTTAACTTCTAGGTTCGGAATGGAGCTAGGTGGAACCTCTTCTCTATTAGCACGAAGATGACAATGTAAAAAAGCCTATTAGTATCAATCACTAACTAAGATTTAAGAGTGCTTTACACTCATTAAGGCAGTGGCTTAAAGTCTTTATATTAAGCCAATCGGTCTATTAGTAGTAGTCAGCTAAACATATTACTATGCTTACACCCCTACCCTATCAAGCAGGTAGTCTTCCTGCGACCTTCAGGGATTGTTCATCTTGGAGTTGGCTTCACGCTTAGATGCTTTCAGCGTTTATCACATCCATACGTAGCTACGCTGCGATGCCCATAGCAGGACAACAGCTACACCAGTGGTATGTCCATCCCGGTCCTCTCGTACTAGGGACAGATCTCCTCAACAATCCTACGCCCACGGCAGATAGGGACCGAACTGTCTCACGACGTTCTGAACCCAGCTCGCGTACCGCTTTAAATGGCGAACAGCCATACCCTTGGGACCTGCTCCAGCCCCAGGATGCGATGAGCCGACATCGAGGTGCCAAACCTCCCCGTCGATGTGAGCTCTTGGGGGAGATCAGCCTGTTATCCCCGGGGTACCTTTTATCCTTTGAGCGATGACCCTTCCACACAGAATCACCGGATCACTATGACCGACTTTCGTCTCTGCTTGACTTGTTTGTCTTACAGTCAGGCTGGCTTATGCCATTACACTCTACAAATGATTTCCAACCATTTTGAGCCAACCTTTGCAAGCCTCCGTTACTTTTTAGGAGGCGACCGCCCCAGTCAAACTACCCACCAGGCATTGTCCTACTAGAGGATAACTCTAGCTAGTTAGCAGACAGAAACATTAAGGGTGGTATCTCAACGATGGCTCCATCTCTACCAGAGTAAAGATTTCATAGCCTCCCACCTATGCTGCGCATAATGCTCCCATCGGCAGTGCCAAGCTGTAGTAAAGGTCCACGGGGTCTTTCCGTCTTGCCGCGGGTAGGAGGAATTTTCACCTCCACTACAATTTCACTGAATCACTCTTTGAGACAGCTCCCATCTCGTTACGCCATTCATGCAGGTCGGTATTTAACCGACAAGGAATTTCGCTACCTTAGGACCGTTATAGTTACGGCCGCCGTTTACTCGGGCTTCAATTCAAAGCTTCGCCTTGCGGCTGACTAATCCTCTTAACCTTCGAGCACCGGGCAGGCGTCACACCTTATACTTCCTCTTACGAGTTGGCAAAGTGCTGTGTTTTTGGTAAACAGTCGGGAGGGACTCTTTGCTGAGACCTAATTACTTAGGCACACCTTATCGCGAACTTACGGTGTTAGTTTGCAGAGTTCCTTAAAGAGAGTTCTTTCACGCGCCTTAGAATACTCATCTCATCTACCTGTGTCGGTTTGCGGTACGGGCAACATTAGCTAAACTTAGAAGCTTTTCTTGGCACGACGATCTTAACAATTCTCTCATCCATCCGAAGACTTCAGAAAGCCTGTTGGGTTTGGGATACGGGAGCGGATTTGCCAATCTCCTAACTTGCACCCTTCGGCTAGCATTTCTATCGGCTAGCTTGTCTTGACCCTATGCGTCCCTCCATCGCACACTAATGTTGGTATTGGAATATTAACCAATTTTCCATCGACTACCCCTTTCGGACTTGTCTTAGGACCCGACTAACCCTACGATGACGAGCATAGCGTAGGAAACCTTAGATTTACGGCGAAGTGGATTCTCACCACTTTTATCGCTACTCATTCCTGCATGCTCACTTCACACCGCTCCACCACTCCTTACCGGTATGGCTTCAACGCTGATGTGAACGCTCTTCTACCACTGTGCATCAGCACAATCTACAACTTCGGTGTCTATCTTAGCCCCGTTATATTTTCAGCGCAAAATCACTAGACCAGTGAGCTGTTACGCTATCTTTAAAGGATGGCTGCTTCTAAGCCAACCTCCTGGTTGTCTAAGTAACTTCACATCTTTTTCCACTTAGAATAGAACTTTGGGACCTTAGTTGGTAGTCTGGGTTGTTCCCCTTTAGACGATTGATTTTATCACCCACCGCCTGACTCCCAAGATACGGTAATAGGTATTCGTAGTTTGACAGGGGTTGGTACCGCGGTGAGCAGCCCTAGCCCAATCAGAGCTCTACCCCCTATTACTATCACTTGAGGCTATACCTAAATATATTTCGAAGAGAACCAGCTATCACTGAGTTTGATTGGCCTTTCACCCCTATCCACAGCTCATCCCAACCCGTTTCAATGGGTACGAGTTCAGTCCTCCGGTGGGTGTTACCCCACTTTCAACTTGGCCATGGATAGATCACTCAGCTTCGGGTCTGCAGCATCTGACTTAATCGCCCTTTCAGACTCGCTTTCGCTACGGCTTCACATTAGTTTAACCTTGCCAGATACCACAACTCGCAGGATCATTATGCAAAAGGCAGTCCATCACCCTGATAAATCATAGGGCTCTGAATGATTGTAGGCAAATGGTTTCAGGTTCTATTTCACTCCGCTCACTGCGGTTCTTTTCACCTTTCCCTCACGGTACTGGTTCGCTATCGGTGTAGTAGTAGTATTTAGGGTTGGAGGGTGGTCCCCCCAGCTTCAGCCCGGATTTCACGTGTCCTGACCTACTCTGGATCCTGCTACCTAAAAATACTCTTTCATATACGGGACTATCACCCTCTATGGCTATCCTTTCCAGAATGTTCTATTAGAGTATTTTAGTGGATATTGCAGTCCTCAACCCCGAATGCAAGCATTCGGTTTGCCCTATTCCCCTTTCGCTCGCCGCTACTAAGAGAATCTCGTTTGATTTCTTTTCCTCTAGTTACTGAGATGTTTCACTTCACTAGGTTCGCTCCATTTAAGGTAATATGTATTGCTACATATTGGGTTGCCCCATTCGGAAATCTAGGGATCAAAGCTTCTTGACAGCTCCCCCTAGCTTATCGCAGTCTAGTACGTCCTTCATCGCCTCTACTACCCAAGGCATCCACCATTTGCCCTTCACAAGCTTAACTGACTTTATTCTAACGCCACTGCCTTAAAGAATGTAAATCTCTAAGATTAACAATCTTTAGGCAAATCTTTAGTTATTTATTTGCGTGATTGTAGTTATTTACTTATATAGGCTTTAACAATGAGTTTTTAAATAACTTTTAGACTTAAAAAGTCTAATGTGAATCTTAAGATTAAAAAACTCACATTAAACTTTTTAATGGTGGAGAATAGCGGGATCGAACCGCTGACCTCCTGCGTGCAAAGCAGGCGCTCTCCCAGCTGAGCTAATTCCCCAATGGTGGGCTTAGGAGGACTTGAACCTCCGACCTCACCCTTATCAGGGGTGCGCTCTAACCACCTGAGCTATAAGCCCCTACTCTAAAGCTTTGATGATCTCTGAAAACTAAGCAGGAAAAGACTTCCTTATTCAACTAAATAAATGAATATTTAGTTATGTCTCTTGAAAGGAGGTGATCCAACCGCAGGTTCACCTACGGTTACCTTGTTACGACTTCACCCCAGTCGCTGCATCCGCCGTGGGCGGTAACTAGTTTAGTATTCCGACTTAAGGCGAATACAACTCCCATGGTGTGACGGGCGGTGAGTACAAGACCCGGGAACGTATTCACCGTGACATGGCTGATTCACGATTACTAGCGATTCCAGCTTCATGTAGTCGAGTTGCAGACTACAATCCGAACTGAGAGATGTTTTAGAGATTGGCTCCACTTCACAGTATTGCATCTCTTTGTGCACCCCATTGTAGCACGTGTGTAGCCCTAGGCGTAAGGGCCATGATGACTTGACGTCGTCCTCACCTTCCTCCTCCTTACGAAGGCAGTCTCCTTAGAGTGCTCAGCCAAACTGTTAGCAACTAAGGACGAGGGTTGCGCTCGTTGCGGGACTTAACCCAACATCTCACGACACGAGCTGACGACAGCCGTGCAGCACCTGTTTTCAAGCTCCCTAAAAGGGCACTCCACTATCTCTAGTAGATTCTATCAATGTCAAGCCTAGGTAAGGTTCTTCGCGTATCCTCGAATTAAACCACATGCTCCACCGCTTGTGCGGGTCCCCGTCTATTCCTTTAAGTTTTAATCTTGCGACCGTACTCCCCAGGCGGAATGCTTAATGCGTTAGCTGCATTACTGCAAGGACAAGCCTCACAACAACTAGCATTCATCGTTTAGGGCGTGGACTACCAGGGTATCTAATCCTGTTTGCTCCCCACGCTTTCGCGCATCAGCGTCAGTAATGTTCCAGCAGGTCGCCTTCGCAATGAGTATTCCTCTTGATCTCTACGGATTTTACCCCTACACCAAGAATTCCACCTACCTCTCCCATACTCTAGAGTAACAGTTTCAAATGCAGTTCTATGGTTAAGCCATAGGATTTCACATCTGACTTGCTACCCCGCCTACGCGCTCTTTACGCCCAGTGATTCCGAGTAACGCTTGCACCCTCCGTATTACCGCGGCTGCTGGCACGGAGTTAGCCGGTGCTTATTCGTTAGATACCGTCATAATCTTCTCTAACAAAAGGAGTTTACAATCCGAAAACCTTCATCCTCCACGCGGCGTTGCTGCTTCAGGGTTTCCCCCATTGAGCAATATTCCCTACTGCTGCCTCCCGTAGGAGTCTGGACCGTGTCTCAGTTCCAGTGTGTCCGATCACCCTCTCAGGCCGGATACCCGTCATAGCCTTGGTGAGCCATTACCTCACCAACAAGCTGATAGGACATAGGCTGATCCTTTAGCGAAAAACTTTCCCCCGTAGGGAGTATCTAGTATTAATCACCGTTTCCAGTGGCTATCCCAGACTAAAGGGCACATAACCTATGCATTACTCACCCGTGCGCCACTAATCCACTTCTAGCAAGCTAGAAGCTTCATCGTTCGACTTGCATGTATTAGGCACGCCGCCAGCGTTCACTCTGAGCCAGGATCAAACTCTCCATAAAAAATGGGGAGTTTAGAATCTTAATAGAAAGACTTAAACTCTCCACAAAATAAATTGGATTGTTTGTCCTAAAATCTCAAAATCTCTGTTTTTAGATTTGCAGTTTAAAACTACAAAGTCATAAATGAGTTATGTTGTATGATTTTAGAAATATAAAAAGAATAAAAATAATTTCTAGGTTGTCTTTTATATTCCTGCTTAGTTGTCAAAGATCATTTTAACTTTAAAACTATACTATATTAATGTATATAAAGCCAAAAGAACACTTTTTTTATTTCAAAAAAGGAAGTGGAATTATAGCAGCATAAGCTTAAGGGAAGATTAAAATAAAAGGGATTGA
>NZ_NHYL01000018.1 GCF_003288905.1 Helicobacter sp. 11-8110
CACAAGACATAAAGTTTGTAGATACCAAAGGCAAAGAACACACACTAAACAAAGACACACAAAAACAATGGCTACAAACCTTTGGATTACAAAACCTAGAACAAAGCTATATCCCAAAACACTCACAAGCAATACAACAAGCCTTAGGTGGTAAAGAAATAAAACTACAAAAGGGAAGTTTGCTAAAGCTTGTCTCACAAGGTAGAGAGCAGTATATACCACAGATAAAAGAAGTGCTAGATAACCCAGAGGCGATAATTAGGGATAGTGATGATGGTTTTTTGTTTATTAGACATTTGAAAAATGATGACTTCTTTGTGAATGTTAGTTACGATAAAGGCGAATACTTGGTGAGTATTTCAAATGGCATAAAGGAAACAAGAAATCTAAAGAATAAATTAGACATCGGAGGCGAAATTATTTATCAATCGCCAAGCTTCAGTTCATCTCGTAACAAGCTTTTACAGACTTCACAATACTCCGCCAACACGATTGACAAAGAGAATTCTACCATAAAAAACACAAATCCTATACAAAATACATCTACATTGCAAAATCCAAGCATAGAGTTTGCCTTGCAAGAATTTCCAGAATTTAGCAAAGCAGAACTAGAGGAAATGCTTACAAAAGGCATAAGAGGAGAAGCAAGAACAAAAGAAGGAATCACTAAGCAAGATATAGAATATATCAAAGATAATACACGCTATAGTGGTGAAATAGCTAATTATAGAGATGAAGAGTTAGGAATGTATGGAGATACATTTCATTTAGCAAACCTCCAAAAGACAGAAAATGTCATAGAACCTACAAATTGGGAAGCAAGTCTTAAAACTTTACTAGATAAGGCACTCACATTAGGAAAGGATAAAGACACATTACAACAAGCACAAGACTTAATGGATTCCATACACCTCAATAATCCCTCATTCTTTACTCCACTTAATCCAAATTATCCCAAGATAAAAGAGATTGTGAATGAATATCAAGAGAGGCTTAATACACTCATTGCACAATCCCCACAAGACATAAAGTTTGTAGATACCAAAGGCAAAGAACACACACTAAACAAAGACACACAAAAACAATGGCTACAAACCTTTGGATTACAAAACCTAGAACAAAGCTATATCCCAAAACACTCACAAGAGATACAACAAGCCTTAGGTGGTAAAGAAATACGACTTACAAAAGGCAGTTTATTAAAACTTGTAAGCAAAGAAAGAGAGCAATATATTCCACAGGTAAAGGAGACTTTGGATAATCCAGATTATATTTTAAAAGATATAGATGGAATGATTATTCTAGCAAAAAAAATTGATGACAAGCAGTATTTTACAAGCATTAATTTGGAAACAGATGATTTTTTAATCAGTATTTCAAATGCACCAAAGAAAGAAAACATATTAAAAAATAAAGTAGAAAAGGGAGCAAAAATAATCTATCAATCTCCAAACTCCGAGTCAATTTTCTACACGCCAGAGCTTTTACAAGCCTCGCAATCTTTAGCTAACAAGATTGATAGCTCTAATTCTACCATAAAAGAACAATCAAAACAACATAAGGGACAAGAGGAGCTAAAAAATATCTTTGATGAGTTTGAGCAACAAGACAAGACACTACAAGATAAAGCAAAACTCTTAAAAGAACACAAAGAGGATTTAAAAAGCAAAGATTTGGTAGGTAGTGAAAAATGGGAGAGCCTAATGGAACAACAAAGCTTACTCATAGATGAGGAAAGCCAAATACTTGAGAGAGCCTATAAAAAAGCCAAAAGACTTATGCCACATTTTTCAAGCTATGAGGAAATATTGCAATACGAACCCATTAACAAAGTTAGCTTAAGGCTATTAAAAGAAAATGTTAATGAGATTATGGATAAAGAAATAAGAGCTTTGCAAGACACCAGCATAACTAAAGCAGATTTCAAACAAGCCTTAGATGAGTTTAATACATTCTATAAAGAATACAGAGATTATCATAAACCTTTGTATTATGAATTTGAGACTAAATTTGGATTCTATACAAGAGAATTTAATAAACAAAAGCTATCAAACGCTAAAGATGTAGAAATGTTTAAAAAACATTTTTTAGACAAAAAACCCTCAGCATTTAATGACAAGCTAAAACAAGTATATGAAACAATACAACAATACAATCAATTAGAATTGCAAAATCGACAAAGAATGCACGATAGCAAAGAAAGTGAGCTAATCACAAGCAAAGCTATTGAGATTAAAGAACAATTAAATAATAAATATAAAAACTCGATTCAAAAGCAGGAAATAAGCAAACAAAGTGAGAATCCACACGCACAGAATTTCGACCAAGCTACGAACTCAAAAGAGTTAGAGAGTGGAAACAATCTCTCTCTAATGGATTCTGCCCCTAATCTTAGCACAAAAGACTTAATCAAAGAAGCAAAAGAGCAAGACTTAAGTGTGAAAGAAACAAAAGAAACTATCACAAGGCATAAAGAGGCAGAGCATAGATATTTTAATGAAAAAAGCCCAAATATCTACTATTCTAATCCGCACTTAGGAGTGGGTTTGGCAAGTGGGAGTGTAGCAG
>NZ_NHYL01000019.1 GCF_003288905.1 Helicobacter sp. 11-8110
CCAAACTAGCTAGAAATTAAAGATAATTTATTTCTAGCTAGTAACTTTTAAAACTTATACTTTATCCCCATATTTCCACTTAAGTAAGTTTCATTTTTAGAATCTACTTTTCCTGCCAAGATTTGTTTAGCTCCAATCCCTACATCTAAACTTAGACTATCATTTAAAGAGATATTTCCTCCTACAATTAATTGTCCATAAGTCTTTTTCTTCTCTTCTCCTTTAATAGAAAAAGAAGCATTAGAGCCTACAAAGCTAGCTACATAATCCTCTCCATTATTAACTACATATTGTTCAATCTTTGGAGTTATAAATAAATAAGAGCTTTCATTAAAATATTTTCTAGCTTCTAATCCTAATTCTAAACTCAAAGAGTTATTAGTATTAGATTCTACTTTTCTTGCTAAGCTACCTTTTTCATCATAGCTTGGTGTATGGCTATAATAATAATTCGCTCCTACAAAGGGCTTTAAAAATAATCCATTGTTTAAATTAAAGACTTTACCAATATTAGTATTAAACCCAATAAACTTTCTATTAAAATCAGCATTATTTAAACTTCCTGCTAAATTAATATTTTGCTTTGTATCTCCTATTTGTCCATAGAGTTTAGAATTTAATTCCCAAGAATGATTAAATCTATAAGAGCTATAAATACCTATTTGATAATTATCTGATTCTTGAACGCTTAGCTTATCTTTGATTTTAGAACTTGCATAAGTGGCATAGATTCCTAAAAGTAAATTTTCATTAAATTCTTTATCTGCACCTATGCTTATTCCATACAATCCTCCACTTTCTCCATCAACTATATTTGCTCCACCAAAAGCATTTGCCCATACACTATTTTTATAAGTTTTTGTGCCATAATAGTCATAAGGAATATCACTGGCTATATTAGAATTATTTGCTAAAGCATTTGTCTTTAATGCATTTGCAAATTTTATTTCACTATAGGGATTATTAATTCTAGCTATTCTTCCACCTAGAGCCATATCATTAGAGATATTTATAGCACCATTTACAGAACTATTGTTATTTAGAGTATCTGTGCTACTTTTTGCACTTTCTCTTACATCTTTAAAGAAGTCTTTATTTGTGATTGCACCTATACCCACACTAGCATTAATATTAGAGTTAATCAAACTATCAAAGATACCTTGTGCTTCGTTTAGGTTGCCGGA
>NZ_NHYL01000001.1 GCF_003288905.1 Helicobacter sp. 11-8110
TCATTGTCAAAACCATGAAGTTACTTTTTGAAAATACCATTATATTTGCGAACTTTTTATAATAAAGAAAGAAAAAGTAAGTATTTATAAGACTTTTAGTAAAGTAAATTAATAATACTTGTTTTATTTCTCTATGGCAAAGATTGCTATTATTGGCTATTAACAATATAAGACCCGATTAAAGGGGATTGAAACTTTTAACTTCACCAGCAACTTCAGCTTCTTGTCTGCTATTAACAATATAAGACCCGATTAAAGGGGATTGAAACCTATTTCACTAACAGCTCTATTTGCCTCTTTTACTTATTAACAATATAAGACCCGATTAAAGGGGATTGAAACATAAGTATTATCCATAACATTTTAACTCCTTTATAATGAAATTAACAATATAAGACCCGATTAAAGGGGATTGAAACCTCATTAGACATTTCTATATTTTGTTCTTTTACTTTATTATTAACAATATAAGACCCGATTAAAGGGGATTGAAACCAAAGCGAAGTGTGTGATGAGCATCATTGCCTACCATTAACAATATAAGACCCGATTAAAGGGGATTGAAACAAATACATGTAAAATAATTTACCTAAAATTTCTTTTATTAACAATATAAGACCCGATTAAAGGGGATTGAAACGCTAATTGTAATCCTAGTATCACCTTCAATCTCTTCTTATTAACAATATAAGACCCGATTAAAGGGGATTGAAACTCTATTCATACCATTACACTCTATTTTGAGTGTAGCATTAACAATATAAGACCCGATTAAAGGGGATTGAAACTTATTTCTGCAGCCACCCTTTCAATGTAAGCGTTAACATTAACAATATAAGACCCGATTAAAGGGGATTGAAACATTTTTATCGTAAAGCCCTGTGAATAATTCTAATTAACAATATAAGACCCGATTAAAGGGGATTGAAATCTATTACTAATTATCTATATTACAAAATGTAGCAAACCAAATTCGTTTTAGTCCCTTCTTAAATTTCTTTATGGTAAAATAATTTTCTCTTCATAGATAATACACTCGCTGTTTTAGTCCCTTCTTAAATTTCTTTATGGTAAAATGCACCTTCCATTGATACATTTGCCACTTTTGTTTTAGTCCCTTCTTAAATTTCTTTATGGTAAAATATAATCGCATTTTGTAGCACTTTTGCTTAAGTTTTAGTCCCTTCTTAAATTTCTTTATGGTAAAATCTCCAACTATCTTGTATGTTGGATTTCCAAGTTTTAGTCCCTTCTTAAATTTCTTTATGGTAAAATTAAACATTGTTATAAGTAGGTCTATGAATGGTTTTAGTCCCTTCTTAAATTTCTTTATGGTAAAATTTATGCTACAGAAATAAACGATTTTGTAGCGTTTTAGTCCCTTCTTAAATTTCTTTATGGTAAAATAGATACCCCAAAAACCAAGAAATTCAGGGATTTAAGTAGAAAAATTAGTGAAAAATATGCTAAAATTTTGCTAGAGAAATTTAAAAAGGGACTAAAATAAGTGGTTTTCGGTAAGCCACGCAGGATTAAAATTCCTTTTAAAACCGAATCTTTATTTTATGCTTTCTTTAGAATATTTATAATCTTGTGTATTTTCATTCCATTCAAAAAGCGTTAAGTTTTTGTTATTATTTATTTGCTCATTGAAAGATGCTTCTCCTAAAAGTATTTGCATATTATCAAATTGCTTTTCTGTTATTATTAAAACCCTTATATTTCCACAAGGTGGTAAAATCTTTTCTATAGATTTTATGGTGCTTTTGGCAGACATTAACCCTTTGCAGATTCTTACATAAACGCTAAATTGCATCATAAAAAAACCAAGCTTTATTAATGCGTTTCTAAATTTTGTAGCATTTTTTTGATCTTTTTTGCTTTTTGTTGGCATATCAAACATTAGTAATATCCGCATAAATTTATCCTTCACCATTAGAATTTAACCTTTATGAGATTTTCATTTTCTAATAAAGCATTTTTAAAATTTTGAACATAGAAATTTATAGCTCTATTTAATGGGTAGGTTTTATTTTCTAATATTACTTCTTTTTGCAATATGTTGATTAGTTTTTGCTTATTTTCTTTGTCTAAAAATTCACAATCTTTCGGAGCTTTTAAATGCAATACATAAAAATCTACTAATGGTCTAAAAACTTCAATTAAATCATCGCAAAGATTAAAATCATTGTAGATATTATCATGTTTTATTCCATACCAAGGTAGAAGCCCACTTATGCAAACTGCTCTAATAATATTAGCCCTTACAATGGCATAACCATAATTAAGTGCAAAATTAATAAAACATATCTTTTCTCTTGTGAAGTCTTTTCCAAATAAAGTTTTAAAATATAAAATTGCAGCTTTTGCTTCTATATTCTTAGCATCATTTAGGGTAACATCTTTTGCTAATTTAAAAAGATCATCAGATTCTGTTGCATGATGAGCTTGTCTTAGGATATGGGCTTGATTGGAGATTTTATTTTTGATAATTTTTTGCCATAAAATCGCTTTTCTCTGCAAACTGACTTGTATTTGCATTTTGGCGACTTTTGCACTCATAAAATGCCCTAGAAATGGAGAAAATATCCCATTAATATGATGAAATTCATCACAAGTTAAAAGGATAATTTTATGTTTTGCTAAAGTGCTAAGCAGTTTTGAAGTAAGGGTTGCTTGGAGTGATTCTAATATAATGAAATTAATATCTTTAAGAAAAATTTTGGCTATATTTTTATCTTGTTGAATCACAAGATGTTCAAGTTCAAGGCTTAATTTAGCCTTGCTTGAAACCAAAATACTCTTAAAAGCCTCATCGTAAGCCATGTTTTTTTCTTGGTTGGATATTTTGTCTTGCTTCAGTTCTTGCTTCTTGAATCTCCCCTAGCGGTGTTACCATATATTTTTTAAAGACTTTTAAACCTTGTATTCCTATACCTCTTACTTCGACATTCCCTTCTTTGGCTTTTGGGAATAGGAGTTTTTGATTTTCTGTTAAATTTTCAAATTTATTGTCGTGTTTTTCTAGGGAGATACTTGCATTTGAAATATCAAAACCATTATAATAAGCAAATTCTGACTCTTGCATTTCCTTTTTTTGAACCAACACTAAATCTCCTTTGTATAAAGAAAAGCAAAATTCATAGGTTTCATCTATGGTTTTCCATTCTTTTTGGATTTTGTCTTTGTCTGTTCCAATGGTAACTACCTTATTGGGTAACACTCTTAAAGCAAAGTCCATTGTATAGATAGGTATTCCATAGAATTTATTATCCTTTGTAAAAATATCTAGCCTTACCATTCTGTCATTAACGACATATTTTGTCCCTATTTTTCTTACTTTGCCACATTCTAAGGCTCTTTTTAGTCCTTCTTGTGTTTTGTATTCCTTTAAAATATCTTGATAACTATAAAAAGTTTGCTCATGCAATGCGCCTTTTGTGTTTTTATTAGGCGGTTTGGAGACAAAGATTGAATCAAGCTTTTCTAGTATCTTAGAGCGATATTTTTCAAATCCAGTAAATTTGGATTGATTTTTGTATTCTTCGCTTGTAAGCTTTTTGGCATACAATTTTGCTTTTAGGATTTCTTGATTTTTCTTAAAGTCTGAAAATGCTTTGATAATGGAGTTTGTGCTATAAGCAATAATAATTGCATCTAAGGCGTGATGAAGGTGGTTGTTTCTATCTTTTTGTGAAAATCCCCAAGCGTGTCTTAGCACAGAAGTAAGCATTCCATTCATAGTTTGCACATGCGCTTTGCTTCCTTTTTCCCCACTTCTTAAGCTTATATCTTCATTATCACTTAGGGGTAAAAACTCTAAATACTCTTTTGTGTATTTAGCTATAAGGGAAGTGGCATATCTTGTGTCATTTAAATTTCTGCTGATAAATTCAATTTGATCTTTGTTTTTAAAATTTTCATCTAAGATTCTGATTTTCTTTTTGTAAGGAAGTTTTTGAGCTAAGACTTGAATCTTGCTCCATTTTTCTTGATTAGAACCAAAAGCTTCATAAGGGGTTTGATTTAATTTGAGTTGATTCTCCCTTACAAAAACTAAGACTTTATTATTATAAGAATCATCATAGCTTCTTGAATAAGGATAAATATGATCGACTTCCAATGCCTTATCTTCTTTTAAATCATCAATGGTAATTTTTTTGCCACTATAGGCACAAATTTCACCTTGTTCTCTCCAAAGTTTGATTTTTAGGATATTTTTTGCATTGGGTTTTAAGCCAAATTCTGTGCAGGTTTTTTCTGCATTGTCATTGATATTTTTGTTTTCTTTTTGTTCTTTTTCTATTTTATTTCTTGCTTCTTTGCTTAAACCCGCATCTCTTGCTAACTCAATGTGGATTTTATGCATTTTCCCATATTTTTTTAAAAGCCTATTTAAAACTTTTCTGTATTCGCTAATTGCACGATTGACAATAGGATTTGTGAGTTCTTGAGCAAAAATAGAATCATAAAAGGCTAGTAAAAATTCACTTTTTTGATTGCTAGTTTTAGCTTTCAAGCCTAATTCATTACAAGCTTCATCGTATCTCTTTCCCTTTTCCATTAAAGGTAGGATTTTATAGAGTGCTTTAAAGCTAAGATTAATATGATCGTTAAAATCAAGTTCTACAAGGGTGTTAATTTGGTTTTGTGATAGTGCATATTGTTCTAGTTGTTTTTTGAGTTGATTTTCATCTTTTATGAGTGTTATGTGTGTTGCAATTTCATCAAGAGTTTTTCTCTCTAAGTTGTGCTCTCCTAATGCTTTTTTAAATTCTTTTAATTTTTTAAATTCTATTAGATTAGTTTTTTCTACGCTTTCTTTATCGTATTTAAGCCCTTTGAATTTCACTTTTTCATCTAGATTTATCATTTTTCTAAGTTTTGTGTAGCTTAGACTTCCTTTGTCTAGAACTTCACTTAGAATCTGTGTAAGAATTTCATTAGAAAATATTTCTCCTGTGTCTTTTCTGATACTTTCTAAAGAGTTGATGATTTTTCCTAAGGCAATAAACTCCCAAGCACTATATGAATTCTTGCATGCTCTTTTTTCGTTTTCATAAAAAGTGCAAGAACCTACCAAGTGTGAAAAATCCTTTAGCGGTCTTTGATAAAAAGCTATCTCCAAAACTTCTTTGATAAATGTATCGCTATAGTTATGATAAGCTTGTTGCTTCTCTAAAATCAGCTTCAATTCTTTTTCTAAATCACTTGCTAAAATGGTATTGTAATAAGTTGTTTCCATATTGCCTGTTTTTTCGTTTTTCATTGTTTTGTTGCGGATATTTTTAAATTCCTTAGTTCCATCTCTTAGGTTTTCAAAAAGTTCTTTGTAGAGATATTCCCCAGCAGTTTGGTAGTGTTTAATCTTGTTTGAATTTTCTTTTATGGCGCTTAAAATAGCACCTTTTTCGTTATCTTGTGATGTCTTTTGATTTTTATTCATATAACCACGATGTTTGGCAATGTGTAAAATCACTCTTGCTAAATCTTCTTTGCTAATTGCTTGGCTTAGGGCTTCATATCTTAGTTTGTAAATGCTCTCTATCTTTCCTGTATAAGCCTTGGGTAAATTCCCATCTAAGGCTATGTAATCTCCATAGTGCAATCCAAATTCTTTAGAAATAATGTGTTTTAAAGAAAGAAGCCGACTTCTTCTTCTCCTTAATCGCACACGACTGCTTCTTGCATTTCTGCGTGGAAGTGCTAGGGATTCTTTGGTTTTTGGATTTTCTGCCTTAGTAAATAGTCTAACACCGCAATCTTTTAATTCATTATTTTCCACAAATGCCCAACCAATGGAATTAATACCAATATCAAACCCCAAAACTTTCATTATTAATCCTTTTTTGTTTTGTAATTTTTATCTTTTTAGATATTAACATAAAAATTAAAGGAAAAAAGCAATTGGGATTGTATTTACCTAAAAGTGATGAGAGCTTTGCTAATTTTGCACAAGTGTTAGATTCTTGCTATTATTAAAACCCTTATATTTTTACAAGGTGGTAGAATCTTTTTATAATATTTTTACTAAGCTTTAAAGATTTTTTGATACAAAAGAAGTAATAAATCCTGATGTTCTCTAAGCCAAATGTGAATCTTTTGTGGATTTTGATCGTGAGTGTTTATGAGATTCCAAAAATCTTTTTGGTGATTGGGGTAGCGAATATGAGCTAGTTCGTGGATAATAATTGAATTAATAAGCCATTTTGGTGTGAATGCAAGCCTTAGGCTAAAACGAAGATTTTTGGTTTTGTGGTAACAGCAAGCAAGTTGATTGTAGCTTTTGCCATATAAGATTCTATTAGGAAAAAGTCCCATTTGCGTAGAGAAAAGTGGTATTTGGACTTGAATATAAGAATCAAGCTCGTTTTGATAAAAATTTATCAAAGTTTTTTGTGCTTTTTGGATTGGGGAGTGGTGCAATTCTCTCCAAGCATTTTGGATTTCCACATTTTGGATATTCTGCCATTCTCCAAAAAGAAATATTTGATGATTAGGTAGCTTTAGATTTAGCCTTTGATTCCAAAGTTGTTGTTGTTCTTCTATCCAGCTTTGATTTTGCTTTAAAAACTCTAAACATTTCTTTTTGGTAAAGTGTTTTGGGGCACTAATTAGCAAGGTAGAAGAATCTCTAAAAGACATTCTTAGGTTTTTGTAATTGTGCTTTTGAATAATCTTAAGCTTAAAAGGAAGCATTAGAATTTACAAAGCGATTGTTAATGGGCGATAGGATTTCAATTTTATATTGAACTTGATTGTCCTTGATATTTTCTTTGAAATAATCCTTTGCGCTAGGGGTATTTTTGCGATAAAAATATTCAATCCCAAAAGCAGTGGCGTAATTAATCCAATCGTATTCTAAATCCACATTAAGCATTTTACTCTCTTCGCTTAGTAAATCATCTAAAGGTTGAATTGAGTTTGCAATATACATTTTTTTTCTATCTTTGGGTTGTGTGATGGAGAGAAGTGTTGGGCTGTAGTTGATTTGTGTGGAATAGACACCTTCAGTTGCGATGCTATAATAAGTGAGTTGTGAAAGGACAATGCTTGAATTAATCACAGGTGTATTAAGAAAAATTCGTGAATGCTCTAGTAAGGGCTTGAGTGTTCTTGCGGTTTTTGTAAAATTGGAATTATCTTTAAGATTAAAAGCAGTTGAATAAACAATGTTGGGATTATATTTTAAGACGCTTTGGTGGATTTGATTGCCTATGTAGCTAGAATCATAAAAACTAGCCGCTTTGCTTTGTGGATTAAATCTGGAGAGTTCTTGGATTTGCTCTTCATAGCTAATGCCCCCATAGATAATGTTTGGAAGTGGGGTGGTTGTGATTTGAGAGGAATGCACACTGGGTATAAAAATAGGGGTTTGAATTTTAAGTGTGTTAAGATTATTAGCGCCATTGTAAGTTAGAATTGCGATGATTTGTCGGTAACCTTTAGAGTGAATCGCATCAATAGCAACTTGCAGATCTTGTGCAGATTCGCTTTTGCTATCAAAGACTTCGAAGTTAAAGGGCTTGTTTTGGTGCAGTAGATAACTTAGAATCACATTAGTAGTTGAGGCTGAATAAGCACCAATGTCTTTGCGAGAAAATAAAAGTGCGATATTAAAAAATGATTGTTTGGAATTTTCAAAATAAGGAATTTGAGAAATATCTAAAGCACTCATTAGCGCATTAAGCGATTCAAGTAGGGTTTGATTTTGGTTGTCTTGTGTGAAATTAGCAATAAAAGAAAAGACTTGTCCTTGTTCTAATAATCTCTCCAAACAGCTTGTGTTGCATTTTTGGGTTTCAATATTTAAAATTTCTGTGCTAGGAGTGGGGAGAGGTGATGGGTATCTTCCACTTGCAAAAATAAGGCTTGGTAAAAGCCATAGCAATAAGATTTTATTAATTGTTTTCATAGAAATCCTTTTTGAGGGTTAAAAATTCCTTATGAGCTTGTATTTTAAACTCTGGTTGCCTTAAGAGCTGGGTGAGTGAAAAGGTCGGAAAAAGTTTTAAGCTGTTCCATTTGAGTAATTTGCCTTGTATGTTTTTGTAGGGAGTTTTGTCTTGAGTTAGGGCACTATAGACTTCTTCGCCTAAAATTACAATGATTTTGCTTTGAGAAAATTCTAATTGCTTAAGGAAATAGCCCATGCAGTTTTTAGCGCATTTATCTTGTGTATTTTTGGGAATCTCACATTTAAGAAGTGAGAGAATGGAGACTTCCTGCAATTGGAGTGCAAAGACATTTTCAATAATTTTTTTTAACATTAATGCACCTTTAGAGACAAAGCGCATTTGCAAATCTAAAAGAGGCATCATAGTTAAAAAAAGCAGTTTTGAGCATGGATTGCAAAGTCCTGTGTGTGGTGGGGAGAGTTTTTGTGGGCAGAGTTGGCATTCTTTGATGATTTGATTAAGATTCTTTGGGCTTTGGCTTGGGAATTGAGTTTGTAAGGGTTTTTGGAATTGCAAATTACAATAATTAAAACCAATGGATTTTAATAAATAAAGTTTTTGTAAAAGTAATGCCCTTTGAAGTGTTTGCACTTAAATCCTAAAATTTTGAAATAAAAGTAGAATTATAAAGTTAAAAAAATTAAAGGTAGATAATTTTTGAATAAGGAATAAAAATTGCTTGTAAAATGCCATAGGAACGAAATTTATTTCTCAAGGATAGAGTAACATTTGGGAGAAAACAATGTATTATATTGATGCACGAGGAAATTATTCTTCTTATATTAAAGGTGTAACTTTTTCACAAGAGATTCAGCAAAATTGGGCTTCAAGAAGCAAAGAAAACAAAAGACTAAGCACAACTTCAAGTCAAGATAAATATTTTGAGAAACAAAAATTAATGCAGGAGGCGATTTCGCAACTTAAGCAAAACGGAAGTATTTCGCCTAAAATTGCCAAAGAAATTAATGTAGAGGCTTTGAAAAATAGCTTAGAGAGTGCCAAAGAGGGGCAGTCTAGTGCATTATCAATGTTAGGGCAGGGAGGAGAATCGCAAGAAGCAGCAAAAAATAGTGTATTTGATTCTAAAAATGCAATCCCAAATCCACTTGCCTTAGATGAAGAAATGCAAAATAGCCAACACCTAGCAACACTTGATAAAATAGCATATGAGGCAAGTAAGGCTAAAGAAAAAGAAAAAATCAAGCAAGAGATTAAGGAAAGTCTTACAAGTAAAAATCAAGAATCTACAATGGCAACTTCCACTTCTGTGGGGGTATTTTTGGAAAAAACGATCGTTCAAACTAGCACAAAAGTTCCACAAAATGTGAGTGAAGAGGTCAAAAATGCTTATAATCCTCTAGAAATCAATGCAGAGGAGAGTGTGGAGGAGAATGCAATAAGCTTTATTGATGAGGTAAGTGGAAAAAAGGTTGCTATTCCTTTAAGTGAAGCAAATGCTAAAAAACTAAATGAAAAGTTTGGAAGTTTAGAAGCAGCAAGTGATTATGTAAAGGGTTGGTATTATGATGCTGCTTATGGTATGGGTTATTTAGAGGGCGATGTAGATGGTGATGGAAAAATTAGCTTAGAAGAGGGAATTCACTTAAATAGCCTTGTTTCTTTAAAAGATGGGCAATACCATTCTATAGCTGAGCAGATTCCAGGTAGTGTAGATGAACAAATGAAGTTCTTAGAACAAGTTGGTTTTATTGATAATTTGGGAGATTATATTAATCATTCTATCTCGCAAGATAGTAACTTAGATGGTGCTTTAAGTCTTAATGAAATTATGGGGGATAAAAATGAAATTATGCTTTTTCAAACTAGCAAAGATTCTAAAAGCCTAGATATTTTTGTGATACAAAAATTCAATCTTGAAGTTGAAAATATTGAGGAATCGCTTAATAATATTTTGCTAAATTTGGGTGCTAAAGAAGAAACAAAAGAGCCAAAGCAAGAAGAAAAAGATGAAGTCAAAGAAACACAGGCAAAAATTGCAACTAGTGATGAAGAAATTCAAGAATGGTTAGAAGTCGCTAGAGATTTACAAGATGAAAATTATTTAGATTCTTTGGAGTTTTCTAAGAGAGAGAATTTGCTTAAAAGTGATAAAATTTTACAAAATCTTTTATTGAATGTTTAAAATGGAAAATTATCAAAATCTCTTGATAGAAATTGTGTTTTTTGCTGTGGTAATGGGAATTTTATTGCTTTATAAAAGAAAGCTTAAATAGGGGAATTATTTAAGCTTTTTTGTGGATTATTGAATAATATAAGCCTTAATGATTTTTTGCTCTTTGAGGGGCTTGTCTTGAGAATTAGTGGGAGAATATTCAATTTTTCTTAGAGTTTTGAAGCTTTCTTCTTGATTGTCTTTGCTAATTTCTCCAAAGATTGTGTGTAGTCCATTTAAATGGGGTGTTCTTGTGGTGGTGATGAAGAATTGACTTCCATTGGTATTTGGTCCTGAATTTGCCATAGCTAAAATCCCCGTTCTATCAAAGGCATAGCCTTTAGCAATTTCGTCTTCAAAATCTTCTCCCCAAATGGATTCTCCACCACTGCCTGTTCCTGTTGGATCGCCACCTTGAATCATAAATTTGCGAATCGTGCGATGAAAAATTGTGCCATTATAATATCCATTATTAATATGTGTTACAAAGTTTTCCACAGCTTTTGGCGCCACTTCTGGGAATAAGTCTAGAGTAATTTTTCCTGAAGTTGTTTCTAAAATGGCTTGAATCTTTTTAGATTCTGCAGCATTGAGTGAAACTCCCAAAATAAAGTAGCAAAGAAAAAGCTTAAATAAAAAGTGAATTAACGCTTTCATTGTGATTGATCCTTCTAATAACTTCAGCAAACAAAGGTGCTACGCTTACGACTTTAATTTTTTCTATTTTTTCTTTAAGAGGGATAGTATCTGTAATAATAATTTCATCAAGGGAGCTTTCTTGGATTCTTTGGTAAGCAGGACCGCTAAAAACTGCGTGTGTGCCTAATGCAATCACACTACTTGCACCATTTTTCTTAAAAGCTTCTGCAGCCTTTATGATAGTCCCTGCAGTGTCAATCATATCGTCAATTAAGATGACATTTTTGCCTTCTACATTTCCAATAATATTCATCACTTCACTTTCATTTGCCTTTTCGCGTCTTTTATCTACAATAACAATTTCTAGTCCTAAAAGTTTTGCAAAGTATCTTGCGCGAGCTACTCCGCCAATGTCAGGACTAGCAATGATTGGGTTTGGGAAGTTTTTGGAAGCAACATAATTTTTTAACACAATAGAACCATAGAGATTATCCACAGGAATATTAAAAAAGCCTTGAATCTGCCCTGCATGTAAATCCATTGTAATAAGGCGCGTGATTCCAGCACATTGCAACAAATCCGCGACTAATTTTGCGCTAATTGGCACTCTTGGAGCAGCCTTTCTATCTTGTCTTGCATAGCCAAAATAAGGCATAATAACATTAATAGAACCCGCAGAACTTCTTTTGAGTGCATCAACCATAATAAGTAGCTCCATTAAATTATCATTAGTGGGCGCACAAGTGGGCTGAATCACAAAGACTTCTTTTCCTCTTACACTCTCACAAAGCCTAATATTAATTTCTCCATCGCTAAAACGCGTAATTTCAGCATTAGACAATTCCACATCAAGACTTTTTGCGACTTTCTCGGAAAACTCACGATGCGCATTCCCACTAAAAATTTTAAAATTTTGCATTAGATACCTTTGAAAAGATTTAAAAGTGTAATTATAGTCTTTTAAAATTTAAAAAACTAAGAAAAATTACTTTTTACAATAATAAACAAAAGCAGGTGGTAGATTATTCCAAATAATAGGGGAAGTTTTGACATGAGAAAAGTATTTTCGAAGTTTCTTTTTAAAGCTTAAGGCTTTAGGAGTGGGGAGCACATAAGCAAAGGTAGAAAAACTTCCTCCCTTTTTTAGGGCTTGATGAATATTTTTTAAAAGCAAATCTTGTTCTTTTGATTTAAGCAAACTCCATGGAATTCCAGAAACAATAACATCAAGATGTTGAATATCTTTATTGCGCATAATTGAAAGGATTCTGTTGGCATTTTTGTGTTCTATTTCAATATGGGGAAATTTTTCTTGGAGTTTTTTAACAAAGTGAGGATTAATTTCAATGGCAAAATAATGAGATTCTTTAGATTTGAGATTGAGAATCTTTTGAGTAAAAGCGCCTAAGCCTGGACCAATTTCGGCAATGTAATTTGCGTTTTGAAGATCTATGTTGCTAACTATAGCTTGACTTAGGGCTTGGGAACTAGAATAAAGAGAGCCTGTGTGCTTTGGGTGTTTTAAAAATTCTAAAAGCATTGATTGCCTTAATATTTATAGTGTAAAATTGTATTTTTCAGAAACTATGTTGTATTATAACAAAATTATTGTTATGAATTTGTCAAGAAAATATAAAGTTTTTAAAGTAAAATAATCTTCAAATGAGTAAAGAATGGGAATTATAGAATTTTTAGAAAAGAGTAGTTGTGAGGAGATTGAAGCATTTTGCTCTCAAAGATTTAAGGAAAATTTGAATTTTTTTCAAGTTAATTATCCTAATCTTTTTGCAGCTTTGCAAGAGCCCTTTAAAGAATATCAGCTCTACATTGGTAAAGAAGGCTTAAATATCATTAACACACTTAATAATTCTTTGATGTTTCCCTTAGATAAGGGTTATTCAACGATGCTTTTGGTGCATAAAAATTGTGCCTTTAATCCGCCAATTAATGAAAAGTGGAATCGTGTCTATGGTAGCGATATTTCTATAATGAATGAAGATTTTCCTTATAGTTCAATTTTGGTTAATGGAATTTTGGATTTTGTAGCCCAAAATGGCGGTGTTGATTCTTATCACTTGCCTTCAGATTTTTTGCCCAATATTAGTCTTTTTGGGCTTGGGGGTGGAATCTTCTTGCAAGCATTAGTGGAGAAATACAATAAATTTAACAATTTTTTTATTTTTGAAGAATCACTAGATTTGTTTAGAATTGCTTGTTTTTTTGTAGATTTTGCAACTTTATTTTACAAGACAGAAAATAAGGGTGGATACATTTTTATTGAAAGCTTGATGAAAAAAGATTATGCTCTAAGCTTTTTTTTGATGCGAAGAATCAGCACTTCTGTGATGCGTTTAGAATTAATGATGTATCAAACTCCTCTTAATATGAGTGCTCGATCTATTGTGCATGAATTGCACTTGCAATCTCTTAGGGGTTGGGGGACTTATGAGGATGAAATGATAGGAATTAGAAATAAAAAAAGTTTTCCACTTTTGCCTATGTTAGTGGAGCCAAAACGCATTAATGCTCCTATTTGCGTGATTGCTAATGGACCAAGTTTAGATTATTTACTCCCTTTTATTAAGACTAATCAAAATAAAATGATTCTTTTTAGTTGTGGAACAGCGCTAAAACCACTTTTGGCTGCTGGAATCAAACCAGATTTTCAAATTGAAATTGAAAGGCATCATTATTTGGGGGAGGTTTTAAGGGAAGCTCCACTTGGTGATATTCCCTTGCTTTGTGCTTCAGTGCTAACTAAAGAAGCTAAAGAATTAGCAAAAGAAATTTATTTGTTTGAAAGAGATGGTTCTAGTGCTGCAAATTTAAATGAGCCCAAATTTAAAGTCAAATTTACAGCACCGCTAGTGGGGAATGCTGGAGCCTCTTTGGCAAGTTATTTAGGTAGTGATGTAATTTTGTGTGGGCTTGATTGTGGGTATAAAAAGGGCGCTAAGAAACATGCCAAAAATTCTTATTATGGAGAAGAAAAAGAAGAGATTCCACAAGGCGCTTATCAAGTAAGGGGTAATTTTAGTGAGGATATTTATTCAGATGCTCTTTATTCCCTCTCAAGAAATGCGCTAGAAGAAGCCTTTAGAACCCTTAAGCCTTTTAATATTTTAAACTTAAATGATGGTGCTTATATTCAAGGGGCTACACCCATACATTATGAAGATTTTGAGTTAAAAGAAATCAACAAAAAGGAGGCTTTGGAGCAACTAAAATCACTTTTTAAAGATCCTAAAGCAGAGAAATTTTATACTAGAGATTCTCAGCTTTATATTTTTGAGATTCTTGCTTTTAAAAACACAATTGGAGATTTATTTAAAGCAAAAGTAAGTAACAAAAAAAGTCTTTTTAGTGCGGTAGATAAAATCTTTGAGGCAATCGCACAAACTTCCCAGAAAAATGCTTTTGTAGGGATTTTATTTGGAGGGACTTTAAGTCATTTTCTTTATCATTTGGTGTTGGGTAGTTTGCATTTGCCTTATGATAATATGGAAGATCTTTGGAGAAAAGCAGGAGAATTGTATGGTAAGGCAATGGAAAAAATGGTGGAGAATCTAAGGGAAACAATAATTGGAACGCAGATTGCTTTATAGGGTAATGTATTTTAAATAAAATTCAAAGGATTGAAATGGTAACAAAAAAAACGATTTCATTAGTTTTAGCAGGAATGCTTTTTGGGACAAGTTTGTTTGCTGCGCAAGTTAATACAGCTACAACTACAACAACTGAAGTTAGCCCTATTGGCAATGTAAGTTTGCAGACAAATAGAAATTCTAATGTGCCAACAAATTTACAAGGTATAGAAGTTGGTGGCGATGATATTGTGATTCCAAATGCACCTATTATCACACCTTCTAGTATTATTGAAATTAGCGCAATAGGTATGGGTGTTGCTCCAGAATCAACACTTTCTCCTGCACAAGCCTTAGCATTAGCTAAAAGAGCGGCAATTGTTGATGCATATAGACAGATTGGTGAGAAAATGTATGGGATCAGAGTAAATGCACAAGATACCGTTAGAGATATGGTATTAAAGAACTCTACGGTAAAAACTAAAGTAATGGCAGTGATTAGAAATGCTGAAATTATCGAGACTATTTATAAAGATGGTTTGTGCCAAGTTAATATGGAATTAAAGCTTGATGGAAAAAGATGGTATCGTATTTTAACAGGCGAAAATTTTTAATTTTCTTATTACTTGTAGTGCTTGGGGGGTGTGCTAAGCCCTCTTTAAGCCTAGAGAAAACTACTCCTAAAATTATCTTTTTTTCTACAAAAGATTTTCGATTCTATGATGCGGGATTGATAAAATCTTATTCTAATGGCGACATTTCTTTGGAAATTTTTAATGCAGGGCATTTACTTTTAGAATTTTTGGTTTTTAAGAATCGTATTTGCCTTAATCAACAATGTTATGCAAAAAATACGATAACTAGAAAACTTTTTGGCAATGATGGGTTATTGGAATTAGATTTTAAAGCCATTTTAGAAGGCAAAGAGATCTTAGGAGGGAAAAATAAAGTGGTTTTTAATGAAGGCTATGAGCAAAGAATAAATGATATAAATTATCAAATAACCTATCAAGTTACAGCCCAAATGATCTCTTTTAAAGAGCTTAATAGTGGCTTTACTCTTATTATTTCAGGAATCTAAATGCAAATTTATCAGCCCAAAGAGGGATATTGTTATAATAGTGATACTTTATTTTTGTATGATTTTGCATTAAAATCTCTTAAACCTAAAAAGCAAGTTTTGGAAGTAGGTTCTGGTAGTGGTGTGCTTGGACTTCTTTGTGCAAGAGAAGTGGAAATGGATTTAGCTATGATTGAGAAAAATCCCAAAATGCTAGAGCTGTGCCAACATAATCTTAGAGTAAATAAAATTAGAGCTAATTTGATAGGCGGGGATTTTTTAGAATATGATTTTTTAGATTTGAAGTTTGATTATATTCTTAGTAATCCTCCCTTTTATCATAATGGCGTGATTCGAAGTAAAAATAGTGATATTTGCCTTGCAAGATATGAAGAAAATCTACCCTTTAGCGCTATGGTTAAAAAAATAAATACCTTGTTAAAACCGCAAGGGGAATTTATTTTTTGCTATGATAGCAGGGAAAGTTTTAAGGTTTTTGGTATATTATTTGAATTTAAAATTAGACCCATTGTGGTGCGCTATGTGCATCCTAGAGAGAGCGAGGAAGCAACACTGCTACTTTGTAGGGCAAAAAAGAATTCTAAAAGTCAGATGCGAATCTTGCCTCCTCTTTTAACGCATTGGAATAATGAATTTTCAAAAGAAGTGCAAGAAATTTATAAGTGCGCTCATACTTGGAGTATTAAATGCTAAAGGCAGAGGGATTTTTATTTGATTTTGATTTCACAAAATGTCAAGAGTGCGGTGGAAAATGTTGCAAGGGAGAAAGTGGTTATATTTTTGTAACTCCAAATGAAATTCAAAAAATAGCAAAATCACTCCAAATGGATTTTGAGAGTTTTGCTCTAAAATATGTTAAAAAGGTTGGCTATCGTTATTCTTTAATTGAAAAAAAGGAAGCAAAAGGAGAAGGTTATGCCTGTATCTTTTTTGATGAAACAAAAGGACAATGTCAAATTTACGAGAATCGCCCAAAACAATGCATCAAATTTCCATTTTGGGATTGTTATAAAGAAAATTTTGAAACTTTGATAGAGGAATGTATCGGTGTTATTAAAAAATAAAATTTTAATTATTTTGGTAAGTGGAATCTGTTTGTTTTTAGTTTTGGTGGGTTGTTTGCCTAAAATGCAAATTGATTTTTCTAATAACACTTATAAGGAAGTTGAAAATTTAGAAGATATGTATATTATGCAAGCTTATGCAGCTTTGGATCTAAAGCTTCATGATTTAGCTAAAGAAAATCTAACTAAGGCTTATAAATTAACACAAGATAAAGCCTATTTAAAAGAAATCATTGGAATCTTAATGCTTAAAGAAGAGTGGAATGAGGCTAAAAAAATAGCTTTGGAATACCAAAAAAAATACCCTAAAGATGAGGAAATGCAGCAAGTATTGATTGAGATTTTAGGGAATATGGGAGACTTTAGAGCAGCTAATCAAGAGATTCAAGACCTACTCAAACAAGATAGAAGCGCTCAAAATTTAGAAATTGCATCTTCGATTTATTTTTTGCAAAATGATTATCAAAAAGCTATTGCCTATTTAAGAGAATCTTATTTGCTAAGTGGAAATGAACAGATTGCTAATAAGCTTGCTTCAATTTATTTACTTTTTTTGAAAGATAAAAATAAAGCAATTGGAGTTTATGAAGAACATATTAAAAAATATGGAATTTCACAAAATATTGGAGAGAGACTAGCTTTAGTTTATTTAGAAGAGAAAAAAGTTCTTGATGCAGCAAGAATCTATCAAAATCTCTATAAAGCAACTCACGATTCAAAATATGCTCGTTTTGTTTTAGAGATTTATTTTAAAGGTAATTATTTTAATCAAGCAAGAAAATTTTTGGAGCAAAATCCAAATATTCAATCAAGAGATGAATTTTTATTGGAAATTTATCGCCTTACAAAAGAACATAAAAAGGCTATAGCGCTATTGCAAAAACTCTATGCAGAAAATGGTAATGTAGATTATCTTGCCCTAGAAGCAATGTTGATTTATGAAAATGCGCAGAATCGCAATAACATAATACTTTTAAGGCAAGTAACTAATAAATTTGAAGAAGTGGTAAAAAAATCCAATAATGCTTTATATTGGAATTATTATGGATATTTGCTAATTGATCATAGTTTGGATATAAAAAAAGGGATGCAATGTGTGCAAGAAGCTTTGAAGCAAGAACCAAAGAATCCTTATTTTTTAGATTCTTTAGCGTGGGGTTATTATAAACTTAATGATTGCAAAAATGCTCAAATAGTTATAGGTGAAATTGCGCAAGAGGATATTCAAAAAGAAAAAGAGATTTCTGAGCATTTTAAATTAATACAGCAATGTAAAATTCAATAAAAAGGAGTGTAAAATGGTTGTTTTAGTAACAGGAGCTTCTGTTGGTTTTGGTAGAGAGATTGCAAAGATTTTTGCAAAAAATGGGCATAAGGTAATTGCTCTAGCAAGACGCAAAGAAAAATTAGAATCATTGCAAAAAGAAATTGGGAATTGTGCAATAATAGCTTGTGATATTTGCGATAGAGAAGCCTTGAAATTAGGATTAAAATCACTACCTAAAGAATATCAAGAAATTGATGTTTTAGTGAATAATGCAGGATTAGCATTAGGACTTCAGAGAGCAAGTGAATGTAATATTGAAGATTGGGATCAGATGATTGAAGTAAATATTAAGGCTTTGACATATATAACGCGTCTTGTATTGCCACAAATGGTGGAGAGAAAAAGCGGTCATATTATTACTATAGGTTCGATTGCTGGTAGATATCATTATCCTGGGAGTAATGTTTATGGGGCAAGTAAGGCTTTTGTGCGACAATTTGCGCTTAATTTGAGAGCAGATTTAGCAGGAACAAATGTGAGAGTAAGCGATATTGAACCTGGACTTACTAGTGATAGTGAATTTTCTTTGGTGCGATTTAAAGGGGATATAAAGCAAGTAGAAGCACTTTATAAAGATTCTAATGCACTTAAACCACAAGATGTTGCAGAGGCAGTTTTTTGGGTGGCAACTTTGCCAAAACACGTAAATATTAATACTTTAGAGATGATGCCAACTTCGCAAAGTTTTGCGGCATTAAATGTTTATAAAGATAACAAAGCCTAATTGACTTAAGATTAAAAAGCTTATAAGAAACTAGAATCTTAGATTGCAAGTAGCTTTTTTTAAGATTCTTGATTCTTTTGTGTTGCCATTTTAGAGAGAAATTCTTCTAAGTTAAATTTTTTGCGTTGATTTTCTGTGAAAATATGCACAATAATATCGCCTAAATCTGCAACAATCCATTCTGGATTTTCTTCATCAACATGGAAAAAAGTTTCATCTTTTTGTTTTAAATCTTTTTTTAATGAATCAAGCAAGGCAAGGGCGTGTTTATCTACAAAAGCAGTTGTGATGATAACATAATCTACAAAATAATCAGTATTTTTTAAATTAAAGACTTCAATATTTTCGCCTTTTTTATCTTCTAGGATTTGTATGATATTTTCTATAACTAGTTGTCTATTTTCTTGCAATGGAATTCCTTTAAAATATCTTGAGCAATAGCTTTTGGAATTGATTTTAGAATCTTAAAATCTTGCTTTTGCAAAGAATTTCTTACTTGTGTTGAGCTAATGGAAATAGTTTGCATAGGCAAAATTTTAAAATTAGAATCAATTTTGTAATTTAATCTTGGAATTATAACAAATTCTACTTGATTTTTTAATTTTTCGTAATGATACCATTTAGGGAGATTCTCTAGATTGTCTGCGCCAATGATGAGGTAGATTTTTTTTGGTTTATAGGTTTGTTGAATGAAGTTTATTGTTTCATAGGTTGGAGTTGGCTTGTTTTGTTGGATTTCAAAATCTAAAAGTGTGATGGGTAAAGTTAAATCTTGAACTAAAATCTTAATCCACTCTAGGCGTTTCTTCGGGGAAAAAAGGGATTGGCTTTTGAAGGGGTTTAAAAAAGCAGGGACAATAAAAAGTCTCTCCACTTCTAAGGAATTAAAAATGGTTTGTATGACTTTTAAATGCCCTAAATGTGGCGGATCAAAAGAGCCACCAAAAACTGCAATTGTTTGCATGAAATCCCCAAAAATTAATGTAAAATTGTAGCATATTTTAAGGTTGGTTGTATGGAGATTGTTTTTACTTTTGTTTTAGGTGCTATTTTTGGGTCTTTTGCTAATGTTTTGATTTTTAGGATTCCACAAAATATGAGTATTGTTTTACCTTTTTCTTTTTGCCCTAAGTGTAAGAAAAATCTTTATTTTGCAGATAAAATTCCTATTGTTTCTTATCTGATTTTAGGCGGGAAATGTCGCTATTGTAATGAGAAGATTCCTAAGTGGTATTTGCTTAGTGAAGTTTTGGGTGGAGTTTTTGGAGTTTTTAGTTTTTATTATTTTGGAATCTTGGGTGTGATTGGATTTTTCTTATTTTTATTTTTTTATGTTTTAAGTGTGATAGATTGGCAGTTTTTAGAAATACCTGATAGTTTAAATTTTTTAAATCTTGCATTGGCAATTTGTTTTGGTGGATTTTTTGGGGAATCTTTTTTTGTTAAAAAGCTTTTTGTTGAATCTTGCCTAAATGCACTTTTGTTTATGGGGTTTGCAAGTTTCTTGCGGTTGTTTATAGGGAGTTTATTGCAAAAAGAAGTGATGGGGGAGGGCGATATTGTTGTTTTTGGAACACTTGGAGCGAGTTTGGGTGTTTTGTTGGGGGGATTGTCTATTGTGATTGGGAGTTGTTATGGGCTTATATGGATTTTGTTAAGCAAAAAATCAATGTTGCCTTTTGTGCCATTTTTGTTTTTGGGATTTTGTAGTGCGGTTTTATTAAAATATGTATTATAATCTTTTGATGTTTTTTTGTAAATTTTTAGAGTATTTTGTGTAAAATATGGACTTTTAAAACTTAAATTAGGATATTTTTTGCGAATCAAAAATTATTTATTCCATAGCTTTGCACAAATTTTCTTTCCTATTTTCTTTGTGTTATTTTTCATTGCTTCTGTGGTGATTTTTATTCGCATTGCGGGTGTTACTTTTGTTGTGAAAATTAGCTTTTTTGAGCTACTTTCTTTATATTTTTATACTTTGCCATTAATGATTTTTTTTGTGATACCTTTAAGTTTTTTTGTGGCTTGCACGCTTTCTCTCTCAAGGCTTTCTTTTGATTATGAATTACCAGTTTTATTTGCTTTGGGAATGAATCCAAGTAGAATTATTAAGATTTTTTTACCCATTGCTATTTTAGTGAGCTTTTCACTTTTTATTCTTTCCTTGGTTTTAACTCCTTTAAGTGATACAGCCTATAGGCAGTTTTTAGAAGAGCGTAAAAATAGCATTAATATTAATCTTCAAGCAGGAGAATTTGGGCAGAAGCTTGGAGATTGGCTTGTGTATGTGCAAAAGAGTAAGGAAGATTTGAGCTATGAAGATATTGTTTTATTGTCTTTTGCCAAAGAGGGCGGAATGATCTTTTCGGATAATGCAAAGATTGTTAATCAAATGGGGGTTGTGGAGGCAATTTTAGAAAAAGGATCGATTTATCGCCCTAAGGAAGATTTTGTTGAGAAGATTTTGTTTGATACTTTGATAATTCGTAGTAGCATTACTGCTATTGATGAAGTGGATTTGGGAGTGATTGGTTATTGGAAGAGGGCTTTTTATGAAAATGAACGACAAAAAAAGACTTTAAGAAATTTAAGTATGTATGTTATAATGTCTTGTTTTCCGCTAGTTAGTTTATTTTTCTTTCCGCTTTTGGGAATAAAAAATCCGCGTTATCAAAAAAATTATACTATTTTACAAGCAATGGGAGTGATTGGGATTTTTTATGCATTAATGTATTTAATGGCAAATTATTTACCGCTTTTAGGAATGTTTATATTTCCAATAATATGGCTTTTGTTGGGTTATTTGCTTTTTGAGAGAGTGATTAAAAAGTATTATTAGATGATAAAAGTTGCAATGCGGATTGCTTATTATGGCGGAGATTTTTTTGGTTTTCAGCGACAAAAGGATCAAGTTACAATTTGCGGAGTCTTAGAAGAAGTTTTTAGAAGCATTGGGATTTTTGATCTTTGTGTGGGGAGTGGGAGAACCGATAAGGGTGTGCATGCTAGTGCGCAAGTTATTTCTGTTGATATTCCAGAGTTTCATAGGGATTTTGATAGATTAAAACAGCTTTTAAATACAAAACTTTATCCTAGGATTAAAATTAAGCAAATTTGGCAAGTAGAGAGCGGATTTCATGCGCGCTTTAGTGTAAAGAGAAGAGGGTATTGCTATGTGCTTTCTCAAAAGTATTCACCTTTTTGGGTTTTGTTTTCACATTTTTATCCTTTGAAAAATCCATTATTGGTGCAAGAATCTTTGAATGCTTTTAGGGGCGTTTATGATTTTGGAGCTTTTATGAAAAATGGTGGTAGTGGGTGTGAGAGTAGTGTGCGAGAGATTTTTCACGCAAAGCTTGTAAAAAGAGGAGATTTTTATTTGATTTCTTTTTGGGGAAATGGGTTTTTGCGCTCACAAATTAGGCTTATGGTTGGATTTTTGCTTGAAATTGATAAGGGGAATTTGGGAATAGAGGATTTAAAGAGACAACTTCTTGGTGAGAAAATCTTTAGTGTCCCTGCACCTTCTAATGGCTTATTTTTGAGTCGCGTGGATTATTAAAATGATAAGAATTGTTTTTAGTATTCACTAAAAACAATAAGGATTTGTTATAATTTAAAATTGATTTAAAAAGCAGAGGAAAAAATGCAAGAAACGATTGATTTAATTGTGAAATATGGCTATGTAATTTTGTTTTTGTATTCTTTAGGCGGTGGATTTGTGGCGCTTGTTGGAGCTGCTGTGCTAAGTTATGCGGGTAAAATGGATTTAATAGCAAGTATTGCAGTGGCAATTGTGGCAAATTTTTTGGGTGATTTATTGCTTTTTTATTTGGCGCGTTATCAAAAGCAAGGAATGATGCCTTATCTCTCAAAACATAGGAGAAAACTCGCTTACATTCATTTATTGATGCGAAAATATGGCTCAATTATTTTGATAGTCAAAAAATATATTTATGGTTTAAAAACGCTTGTTCCTTTTGCTGTGGCGCTAACAAATTACGGCTTTATGAAATTTAGCCTTTATAATGCTTTGGGTGCGATATTATGGGGTGTTAGCATTGGACTTGCTGGGTATTTTTTAGGAGAGGTGATTCTTAGGGGAATGGATTTACTAGGACAATATCCATATTTAGCGCCAATATTTATTTTTATTTTATTTGGTGGAATCTGGATTTGGCTCAAAAAAGTAAGCACAAAAAGTAAGGGAAAATAATGAAAATAAGATTGCAAGAGATTGTTAAGAAACAGGTTTTAATTATTGATGGAGCAATGGGGACGGAGATTCAAAAAAAAGAAAAGGTAGAATGGGGCAAAAATGCCAAAGGAGAGAGTTTGGCAGGTTGCACAGAAGCTTTAAATCTCTTTAGTCCTGAAGTAGTTAAAGAAGTTTATACAAGCTATCTTCAAGCAGGTGCTAATATTATTACGAGTAATACTTTTGGGGTTATGGAGTGGGTGTTGGCTGAATATGAAATGCAAGAGCACTCTAGGGAGATTGCTAGAATTGGTGTGCAATTAGCAAAGGATTGTATTAAAGCACACACGCCATTGGAGAATCAAAAAGATGCCCTATTTGTGGCAGGTTCTTTGGGGCCTGGGACAAAGTTACCAAGTTTGGGGCATATTGATTATGATTCTATGTTTTTGGGCTATTGTGAAGCTGTAAGAGGCTTTAAAGAAGCTAATGTGGATTTGGTGCTTTTAGAAACCGCGCAAGATCCTTTGCAGATTAAAGCAGCCTTGCACGCTATTAAAGAGATTGATGAGAATTTGCCCATTATGGTTTCAGCCACAATTGAAACAAATGGAACTATGCTTATTGGAACAGACATTGTAACTCTTTTTTATATTTTAGAGCCTTTTGAGATTTTTTCTTTAGGGATTAATTGTGGTTTGGGTCCAGATTTAGCAAAAAAATATCTAACAGAATTAAGCAGGGTTAGTAAATTTCCTATTTCTATTCATGCAAATGCAGGATTACCACAAAATAAAGGCGGAATAACTTATTATCCTATGGAAGCAGAGGAGTTTAGTGAGATTGAGAGTGATTTTTTGAATATTGCTGGAGTTGCTTTGCTTGGAGGTTGTTGTGGGACAACACCACGCCATATTTCAGCTCTTGTTGCTAAAACAAGAGGCAAGATTCCACTTTCTCCACAAGGAGAATATCAACCAAGTGTAGCTTCCTTGTTTGGAGCTTGTGAGTTGGCGCAAGAACCTGCACCATTGCTTATAGGTGAGAGATCAAATGCAACAGGTTCTAAAGCCTTTAGAGAATTGCTTTTAAAAGAAGATTATGAGGGAGCTTTAGGCGTTGGGAATGAGCAGGTTAAGCGGGGTGCGCATGTGCTTGATGTGAGTGTGGCATTTGCTGGTAGAGATGAAAGTAAAGATATGCAAGAGCTTATTATGCGATATGCCACAAAAATCCCTCTGCCTTTAATGCCTGATTCTACGCAAGTGAATGCTTTAGAGATTGGCTTAAAGCTAATTGGTGGGCGTTGCATTATTAACTCAGCAAATTTAGAAGATGGTATTGAAAAATTCGATAAAGTGGCTAGTTTAGCTAAAAAGTTTGGTTGCGTGCTTGTGTGCTTAACCATTGATGAGCAAGGAATGTGTAAAACTAAAGAGAGAAAAGTAGAGTGTGCCAAAAGAATGATGCAAAGAGCTATTGAGATTCATCATTTAAGAGAAGAAGACATTATCTTTGATCCACTCACCTTTACTATTGGTAGTGGAGATGAGGAATATTTCACAGCGGGGATTGAAACGCTAGAAGCTATTGCAGAAATTAGAAAGCTTTTTCCTAAAGCAGGAAGCACTTTGGGGCTTTCTAATATTTCTTTTGGATTAAGTAAAGAGGGTAGGGTTTGTCTTAATTCTGTTTTCTTGCATCATGCAATCAAAAAGGGCTTAAGCACTGCTATTGTAAATGTTGCGCATATTATTCCTTATGCAAGATTGGAGAGTGAGGATATAGAAGTTTGTGAGAATTTAATCTTTAACACTCAAAAAAGTCCGCAGGTTTTATATGATTTTATTAGCCATTTTGAAAAAAAATCTGGATTAGGCTTTGAAAAAACAGAAGAGGATTTTTCTTTGAGCACACAAGAGAGAATTGCAAAATATCTCATTGAAGGGGATTTAAGCGCAATGCAAAAGATTCTGCCAAGCGCAAAAGATGAGATTGATCCTGAAGTAATTGTCAATGAAATATTAATTGATGCGATGAAAGTAGTGGGCGAGAAATTTGGAAATGGTGAGATGCAGTTGCCTTTTGTTTTGCAAAGTGCAGAAGTAATGAAAAAAAGTGTGGATTATCTTAATGAATTTTTGCCTAAAAAAACTAATACACATAAAACAACTATAGTGATTGGGACGGTTAAGGGTGATGTGCATGATGTAGGCAAGAATCTTGTGGATATTATTTTAAGCAATAATGGATTTAATGTGATTAATATTGGCATTAAGGCAGAATTGGAGAAATTTTTAGAAGTCATTAAAAAAGAAAAAGTGGATTGTATTGGTATGAGTGGGTTGCTTGTAAAATCCACTTTGATTATGAAAGAAAATTTAGAAGAATTAAAAAAACTTGGAATCACAATTCCTATTATGCTTGGTGGAGCAGCCTTGAATCGAAACTTTGTAGATGAGTATTGTCGCCCTAATTATGATGGAATCATTTTTTATTGCAAAGATGCCTTTGATAGTGTAGCGGCAATGCAGATTATTCAAAGTGGAGATTTTAGTGATATTACATTGCCCTCTCAAAAAGGAAAAAGTGAAGATTCTAGGTTAGAGCAAAGAATGGCAAAAAAACTAGAAAAGTTAGAAGAAGTAAAACAAGAGATTTTTTACTCTATGGAATGTGAATTGACTTTTTCTTATCAAAGCTACAATCCACCATTTTTTGGAAGAAAAGCTTTAAAATTAAGTAACGATGAGATTCAAAGTATTTTTGAGTTTATTGATAAAGACTTGCTCTTTAAACACCGATGGGGTTATAGTAAGCTAAAAAAAGAGGAATATTTAAAGCTTAAAGAAAAGGAATTAGAGCCACTTTTTCAGTCCCTAAAAAATGAATTTATTGAAAAAAATATTTTTGCTCCTGTGGTGCTTTATGGTTATTATCATACGCGCACTAGGATTCCTGATGATAAAAAAGAGGGTTTGATTTTGGAGTTAAGTGATCGTGCAGATTTTAGTAATGCAGAATCTTTTTTATTTCCTAGGAGCACTAAAAAGCCTTATTTGTGTTTAGGGGATTATTTTAATAAAGAAGGTGATATTTGTGCCTTGCATTTAGTTTCAAGTGGATTAAACTTAGCACCTTTTGAAGAAAAACTCTATAAAGATAATCAATACCATAAATACTATCTCACACATGCCTTGGGTGTGGAGTTAGCAGAGGCTTTGGCTGATTTTGTGCATCAAAGAGTAAGGCGTGAGCTTGGATTAGGAGAGAAAGAGGGAGAGAGATATTCTTTTGGTTACCCAGCGTGTCCTGATTTAGCTTTAAATAAAGGCTTGTTTAATTTATTAAAACCACAAGAATTTGGCATTATACTTAGTGAAACTTATCAAATGAGTCCCGAGGCAACAACTTCGGCTTTGATTGTTCCACATAAAGAAGCGAAATATTTTGCAATTTAAGGATGAAAATGTATAAAAAACTAAATGAACAAGAGCAAAGGGTAATTCTCCATAAAGGCACTGAAGCACCTTTTAGTGGAAAATATGAGAATTTTTTTGAAAAGGGGATTTATTGTTGCAAACAATGTGGTAGCGCTTTATATGAATCTAAAGATAAATTTCATTCGGGTTGTGGTTGGCCTAGCTTTGATTCTTGTATTAAAGGGGCAGTTAGAGAGCAGCTAGATAAGGATGGCAGAAGAATAGAGATTGTTTGCGCAAAATGTGGTGGGCATTTGGGGCATATTTTTAGGGGAGAGGGATTTACTGCTAAAAATACTAGACATTGTGTTAATTCTATTGCTTTAGAGTTTCAAAGCGATTAATAAAATCATTATTTCTTAAGTAGATAAAAAATCTACTTAAGGTTTTGTTATTTCATATCGGCACTAAAAACAATTTCAACTAGAGGCCAACTTATGCCTTTGTGTCCTGGTGCAACATCGCTTAATGCTTTTAAGGCTTTGCTGCTATTTTTAAAGGCATGCAAATCAAGATCTCCCTTTGCCACAAGTTTGCCATCGTTAATTTTATAGGTCATAGGAACTAGGTCACTTTCCTTTCCGATGGTTACTTTAGCAGTAATTACGCCCATATCTTTACCTTCAACTACATTTTCAAAACTTACATGAATGTCTGAATTAGCATTTAAAACCTCAAAAAATGTCTGGACAATATTTGTAGTAATGATGCCATTATCATCGTGCATATCTATATCTTTTGTAGAAAGCACTGCCTTGGCATTTTTTAGTTGTGAGCTAATAGAAGAATTATCTTTTCCAAACATGAATTTACCAGTCTTAAAGACACCCTTTGTGCCTACCATTTCTGAAGTTTTATAGCCTTCAAATTCCACTTTTACACTCTCTGTGTCAATTCCATTTGCACAAAGAAAACTAAAGGCAGCTGATAGCAAAAACACATATTTTTTCATTTTTGAATCCTTTACATAAATTGAAATTAAGACTAATTGTATTTTTAAAAAACTTAAATAAAAACCAGTCTAAAACTAATTATATGCTATTTTACATTAAAATAGAATAATTTTTTATGGAGAAAAAATGTGTGAAATTTATTGTTAATGGCATTTTAAAACAAAATCTCTCATATAGAAAAAATATCAATTTACTTGCATTAATAGAATCTCTTTGGGTAATTTATATAACTGGGTTTATTAAGCAAAGTTTTGATAGAATCCAAAAATTTTTATTTAAAGATTTTTAAAATGGAAGCATTATTTACGCAATGGATTCAAGAGTATGGTTATATTATTTTGTTTCTCTGGAGTATTTTAGAAGGAGAGCTTGGGCTTATTATGGCAGGAATTATGTGCCATACTGGACATATGACAATTCCCATTGCAATTTTAGTAGCTGGATTTGGTGGGTTTGTGGGAGATCAGATTTATTTTTATATTGGGCGATATAATAAGCAATTTATCTACAAACAACTTAAAACTCAACGAAGAAAGTTTGCCTTTGCGCATTTACTTTTACAGCGTTATGGTTGGCCCATTATTTTTGCGCAGAGATATTTATATGGAATGCGAACAATCATTCCTATGAGTATTGGAGTAACACGCTATAGTGCTAAAACTTTTGCTCTCATTAATCTTGTTAGTGCGATGGTGTGGGCTGCTATTACAATTTTATTGGCTTATTTTTTTGGAGAGCAGCTTTTGGCATTGGTAAATTATGGTAAAGAGCATTATTATGTTGCTATTCCTTTTGCAATTCTGCTTGGAGGTGGTATTTATTATTATTTACATAAAGTTACGCAAAAAGTGGAGCGAAAAATTACAGGAGAGAAAAAATGAAAATCATAGCAAGTCAAAAACAAGGGGAAGTAAAAATCATACTTTTAAAGGACAGAGTGATTCCAAAAGATCTTAGCAAAGATGAAAAAAAGGAATTAGAGTTTTATGGTTTTGAGGGCGAAGGGAGTTGCTTAGTTGGTCAAAGTAAGAAGTTTTTTATAGGATTAGAAAAGTATGATTACGAATTTCCTAATGCCCTAAGCGATGCGATTGCCAATGCGATTTGTAGTTTAAAAAAAATGAAAATCAAATCGATTTCTATAGAAGTAGAAAAAGAAGAAGAGATTAAAAAAATATGCCTTGGAATCTTGCTTGGAGCTTATAGTTATGAAGAATTTAAAAGCAAGAAAAATGAAATAACTCTCAAAGAGGTTTATCTAAATTCGAATAAATTAGATGAAAAGATTTTACAAGAGCAGATTTTAGAATCAGAAATCTTGGCTACAAGTATAAATCATACTCGAGATTTGATTAATACACCACCTCAACAAGCTACTCCAGAATATATGGCAAAATACGCAGAAAATCTTGCAAAATCGATAGGCTTTGAATGTCAAATCTATGATGAAGAGTTTTTAAAAAAAGAAAAAATGGAAGCTTTTTTGGCAGTTGCAAGAGCAAGTGTGCATAAGCCTTATTTGGTGCATTTAAGCTATAAACCAAAGGATACCAAAGGACAAAAATTGCCTAAATTTGTTTTTGTGGGTAAGGGGCTTACCTATGATAGTGGTGGGCTTAGCTTGAAGCCTGGTGATTATATGACAACAATGAAAGCCGATAAAAGCGGTGCGTGTGCAGTTATTGGAATCTTAGAAGCTGTAGCAAAATTTGGAATTAAAGCAGAAGTGCATGGAATTTTAGGGTTGGCTGAAAATATGATTGGAGGTAATGCTTATAAGCCTGATGATATTTTAAGGGCTAGGAATCAAAAAACAATTGAAGTGCGCAATACAGATGCGGAAGGAAGATTGGTTTTAGCAGATTGTTTGAGTTTTGCAAGTGATTTAAAGCCGGATTTTCTCATTGATTTAGCGACTTTAACAGGAGCTTGTGTTGTAGGATTGGGCGATTATACAAGTGGAATCATGGGGTATAATAAAAAACTTCAAGAGGAGTTTGCCAAAGTAGCCTTTAGGGTTGGAGAATTAACAGGAATCTTGCCTTTTAACCCTTATTTAAGGAAACTCTTAAAATCTGAAGTTGCAGATTTATGCAACATTCCATCAAGTCGTTATGGAAGTGCAATTACTGCTGGAATGTTCCTAGGAGAATTTGTTGAAGAATCGCTTAAGGATAAGTGGTTGCATTTAGATATTGCAGGTCCTGCATATGTGGAGAAAGCTTGGGGGGTGAATCCTTTTGGGGCAAGTGGGATTGGAGTGCGCGCATGTGTAGAATTTATCAAAAGCAAAGTAAAATAAAGGATAAAAATGGGATTATCAATTGGGATTGTGGGGTTGCCTAATGTTGGCAAATCAACGACTTTTAATGCATTAACTAAAACACAAAATGCTCAAGCAGCAAATTATCCTTTTTGCACTATTGAACCAAACAAAGCTGTTGTGCCAGTTCCTGATAAAAGACTACAGGAGTTAGCTAAAATTGTAAATCCAGAACGCATTCAGCATTCAGTGGTGGAATTTGTGGATATTGCAGGTTTAGTAAAGGGTGCAAGCAAGGGAGAGGGGCTTGGTAATCAATTTTTAGCTAATATTAGAGAAACAGAAGTGATTTTACATATTGTGCGGTGTTTTGAGGATTCTAATATTACGCATGTAGAGGGAAGTATTGACCCTTTGCGCGATATTGAGATTATTGAAACAGAGCTTTTGATTGCAGATATGCAGACTTTGGAGAAACGCATTGAGAGGCTAACACGAATGGCTAAAAGTGGAACTGATAAGGAAGCAAAGGCAATGCTAGAAATCTCACAAATGCTTTTAGCGCATATTGAACAAGGAAATCCTGTAAGAAGCTTTCAGGATAAAGATGAAAGATTTTTTGCTTTGGATAAAGAATTGCGATTCTTGACTAACAAAGAAATTATCTATGGTGCTAATGTTGATGAGAGTGGTCTTGGACAAGATAATAAGATGGTAGAGGGTTTGCGTGAATATGCTAAGGAAAATGGTTGTGAGGTAATCAAGCTTTGTTCTAAGATCGAAGAAGAATTAGTGGGATTAAGTGATGAAGAGCAAGAAGAGTTTTTAAATGAGCTAGGAATTAAAGAGAGTGGTTTAGATTCTGTGATTCATTTGGGATTTTCTAAGCTTGGACTTATTAGCTATTTTACAGCAGGTGTAAAAGAAGTGCGAGCTTGGACAATACATAGAGGAGATAAAGCTCCTGTGGCAGCTGGTGTTATTCACAATGACTTTGAAAAAGGTTTTATTAGGGCTGAAGTTATTGCTTATGAAGATTTTATCAAGTATGGTGGAGAAACTAAGGCTAAAGAAGCTGGTGCTATGCGAGTTGAGGGTAAGGATTATGTGGTGAATGACGGAGATGTGATGCATTTTAGGTTTAATGTATAAAATACCAAAAAACAAAGGAGGAAATTAAAATCCTCCAAAGTATCTAACAGCGCTAATTTTTTTATCCACATTAGCAAGTAAATTACGATTTTCATCGCTTAAATTTGAGTTATCTAATAGATTTTGAGTGGTTTTGGAATCAAGATTGGGGTTGAGCTTGGAGAGAATATCGAATCCCATTTTTTCTTCCTTATTAAGAAGTTTATTTTCAAGCATAGCATCTCCAAGTTCTTCTAGATTCCCTGAAAAATTAGTCGCAAAATTTTGAATGGTAGATAATTCTTGACTAATTTCTAGCGTATCTTGTATTTGGCTTGGTGCATAGAAGTTGCCTTCTTGGTTAAATAAACTAGAATCTGTTTTGGAGACTTTTTGGGTGCCAAAAACAGAATCACTTTTTAATGGATTAGAATAGCCTGAAATGTTATTGTTCGCATTGTTATTTTGCGCATCGTACGATTGGCTTAAGAGACCCCACATTGAACTATTTTTATCGGTTATATTCATTTTATTTCCTTGAGACTAGAAATTTATATGTAAAAATAAAAGCAAATAGCATTCCATAAAATATTAAAAAAGATTGATAGAAGATCTGAATGGAATTTTTGGAGTTTAAAAGAAATCAATTAGTATAACTTTTGGGAGATTCCCAAAAGTTAAGTTAAATTAGAGCCTTGATTCGTAGCGTCTAAGCATATAAAGGCGTTTTAGCATTTTTTTGCGAGCGCTAATTTTTTGCTTTTTACGCTTTTCAGTCATTGGTTCAAAGAATCTTCTTGCGCGACTTTCAGTTACAACAAGATTTCTATCGGCTTGTTTCTTGAACTTTCTGTAAGCATCATCAAAAGATTCATTTTCCCTTACTTTTATTCCTGGCATCTAAATCACCACCTTACATATAAAATTTTGTTAGGAATAGTATTCTATCTAAAAATAGTTTGATTTGCAAGATTTCTAGCTATTTTCATAAAAGGTTATATATTAAATTGAGAATATTTTTAGCGCGTTTTGCGGTGAAATTGTAGTATAATATCCGCAAAAACAATGGAGTCTCTATGGAGTTACAATCAAATATTAAAGCGCATTTTTATCGCAAAAAGCGTTATTGGGTTTATCTCATAACCACTATCATGGTCCTTTGTATTCCTTTTATTAAGATTAATGGGAATCAAATTTTTCTTCTTTCTTTTGATCACAAACAATTGCATCTTTTTGGCATCGCTTTTGATATGCAAGAATTGTATTTAATGCCATTTTTGTTGATTTTGCTTTTCTTGATAATTTTTTTCTTGACAACTCTTGCAGGTCGTGTGTGGTGTGGTTGGGCTTGTCCTCAAACGATTTTTAGGGTTTTGTATCGAGATTTATTGGAGACAAAGATTTTAGGGTTGCGCAAAAGAATGGAGAATCGCCAAATAGATCCGGATATGTCTTTGGGAATAAATAAGCTTAAAAAGATAGTCGCTTTTGGGATTTGGGTAATTTTAGCATTGATTATAGCAGCTAATTTTATGTGGTATTTTATTCCTCCTAGTGATTTTTTTGCTTATATTCAAAATCCATTAGAGCATAAATATCTTTATATGTTTTGGCTTGGAATCGCGATTTTTTTGATTGCAGATATTATTTTTATTAAAGAGAATTTTTGTATTTATATGTGTCCTTATAGTCGTGTGCAAAGTGTTTTGTATGACAATGATACTATTATGGCAGTTTATGATTATAAGCGCGGTGGAGTTGTGTTTGATTCTAAGGGGATTAAATTATGGAAAAAGCCAGAAACTCCAAATGCTGAATGCACTGGTTGTGAAGCCTGTGTGAAGATTTGTCCAACGCATATTGATATTAGAAAAGGTATGCAACTAGAATGCATTAATTGCTTGGAATGTTCGGATGCTTGCACCAAGGTTATGACAAAACTAGGCAAACCAAGCTTGATTTCTTGGACAAGCCCACAAGCTATTGAAAAACAGCAAAAAGTTCGATATATGCGATTTAAAACCATTGCTTATCTTGCAGCATTAGTGATTGTGTTAGTAGGGCTTTTGTATATGAGTTCAACCAAAGAGAGTATGCTTTTAAATATTAACCGCAGTGAGCTTTATACAATGAGAGATAATTATAGAGTGGAAAATTCTTATATCTTTTTATTCCAAAATACTAATCGCAATGGATATGAATTTTATTTTGAAATAGAGGGTAATGATATGATAAAGATTAAACGCCCATCTAAGCCATTTTATATTAAATCTGGTGAGAAACTTAAGCAAGTTGTAGTGCTTTATACAGATGAAAATTTAGCCAAAGATTCTGAAAAAGATACTCATATTCCTCTAAAGATTAGGGCATATGCGCTTGATTCTGAAGAAAAAATTGAAGTAATTAGAGAGAGTGTTTTTATTTATCCGCCCAAAAATGTAATGAATAACGAGAAATAATGAAAGAATCTTTTAAGGGGATTTATTTTTTTTTCACAGCTTTTATTTTAACGCTTATTGCGTTGCTTAAGCTGTATTCTCCCTTTTTAATGAATATTTTAATAGCATTTTTGCTATTTATTGCAACACATAATATTTTTCAAATTATTTTCAAAAAAATAAAATCCACTTTTTTAACTTCACTATTAATGACCTTGCTTTTGCTTATTTTATGTTTTGTTCCCATCTTTTATGTGGCAATTAATCTAGCTTCCTTTGTGGGTAATATAGATTTGGCTAGTTTGCAACAATTTTTTACAGATATGCAAGTAAAAATATCAGTTGCAGGGAAGGATTTTTTGGAGTATTTACCTGTAGTCTTTCAGCAACAAATTAATGATTTATTAGCAAGTGTTAATAGTATTAATTGGGCAGAATTTTTCAAAAAAGCACTTAGTATTGTTGCAAAAATTTCTGCAAATAGTGCTTATTTTTTAAGTGATGCTGTTTTTATTATTGTGTTTTTGTTTTTCTTTTATTATTATGGCAATGCCTTAGGAAAATATTGCTTAGAGATTATTCCCATTGAAAAGCAGCAGATTAAAACTCTTTATGATGAAGTCAGTGCAGTTATTAGTGTAGTGTTTTATTCATCGATCTTATCTATGGTTTTACAAGGTGTGCTTTTTGGAATCTTAATGGCTTTTTATCATTACGATTCAATTCTTTTGGGTGTTTTTTATGGATTTGCTTCGCTTATTCCTGTGGTGGGTGGGACTTTAGTGTGGCTTCCAGTTGTGTGTTATGAAATATATTTGGGGAATATAACAAATGCCATAGTTATCACTTTGTATTCAATCATTGTTATTGCTACTCTTGCAGATAATGGAGTGAAGCCTTTTATGATTGCATTTATTAATCGAATTTTAATAGAAACTCCAGTGAAAATTAATGAAATGTTAATTTTCTTTGCTATTATTGCAGGATTATCTAGTTTTGGATTTTGGGGTATCGTATTGGGTCCTGCTATTACAGCGCTTTTTATTGCAATGTTAAGAATTTATCAAAATCTCTACAAGCACTAGTTTTGTAGAGAATTTAATTCTAGCTGTATTTTTTGAAATTTTTCTTGTTGTTCAACAAGGGCTTTTTGATTGCTTTTGAGCACTTGTTGTGGTGCATTAGCAAGGAATTTTTCATTATTTAGCATAGATTGTAATTTACTTATTTCTTTTTGGGTTTTTTCTAATTGTTTTTGTAATTTTGTGATAATTGGTGTTAAATCAATATCTTTTGTAGGGAGATAAGATTCAAGATTTTGTGTAATATCCACAACGCAATGAGGTATTTTTTTTGTTGTGATTTCTAATTCTTCAACTTTAGCAAGTTTGCAAACATAATTTTTAAAGGTTTGAATGAAATCTTGTGGTAGAATAAAGCTTCCTTTAATGTAGGCTTTTGGAATCTTTTGATTGGCTAGATCGATAGTGGTTTTAGCGCGGCGAATAGAAACAATAGAATTTAAAATTAATTCAAAGGTTTTGAAATTTTGTGTGTTTTGATAATGGAAGTTTGGATAGTTTTTAATCATGATAGATCCGCTTTCTTCTAGGGTGCTACCATCAAGCTTGTGCCACAAGTAATCGCTAATAAAAGGCATATAAGGATGTAATAAAAGCATTGATTCTTTAAAGATTGCACCTAATTCTACAATAGAATCTTTATCAGCTTTGCCAAGCTCAATACCCCAATCGCAAAATTCTCCCCACAAGAAACGATAGAGTGCATTTGCTCCATCATTAAAGCGATAAGCATCAAGATAGCCTCGCACTTCTTTTGTGGTGTTGCTTAGAAGTTCTGCCATATATTTCCCTAGTGGAGTTTTTGGTTCTCCTATTTCAGAGAGATTGGGGAAATTTTGTGTATTAAGAAGCAAGAAGTTAGCAGCGTTATAAAGTTTATTGGTAAAATTTTTGCTAATTTCAAGCTGATTGCTTGAGAGTTTTACATCTCTACCTTGCGCACAAAGAATTGCTAGAGTAAATCGTAAAACATCAGCGCTGTAGTTTTCAATTATTTCCAAAGGATCAATAACATTACCCTTGCTTTTGCTCATTTTTTGTCCATTTTCATCACGGACTAGGGCGTGGAGATAAATATCTGGGAAAGGTAGTTTAGAGAGAAGGTGTTCTCCCATCATTAACATTCTAGCTACCCAAAAAAATAAAATATCAAAGCCTGTAATCAAAAGAGAATTAGGATAAAACTCTCTTAAGTCATCTTTTTGCCACAATGTGCCCTCTCCCCATTCTCCATTTCCAAATCCAAGCGTAGAGAAAGGCCACAAAGCCGAGCTAAACCAAGTATCAAGCACATCTGGATCTTGATAAATTTGTGTGTTTTGGCATTGTGGGCATTTGGTTTGTGGATTTGTGCTTGCCCATTGATGATTGCAAGAATCACAATAAAACACAGGAATTTGATGTCCCCACCAAAGTTGTCTTGAAATACACCAATCGCGCAATTCTCTCATCCAAGCATTGTAATTATTTTTCCATTGTGGTGGGAAAAAGTTACTTATATTAGCATTAATTTTTTCAATGGCTTTTGCTGCTACTTCTTTTTTTAAAAACCACTGCTTAGAAATATAAGGCTCTACAACATTTCCACAGCGATAGCAATGTCCCACTTGATTCTTATAATCTTCAATTTTTTCAATAAAGCCTGATTCTTGGAGTTTGGCGATAATTTTTTCGCGTGCTTCTAGTCTTTCTAACCCTTTAAATTCACCAGCAAACTCATTTAAGATTCCATTTTTATCAAAAATAGTAATTTGTTCTAGATGATGTCTTTTTCCAACTTCATAGTCATTTGGATCGTGTGCGGGAGTTACTTTAACAGCACCACTTCCAAACTCCATATCAACATGGCAATCAGCAATAATGGGAATGGATTTATTAAGGAGTGGGAGTATTACTTTTTTGCCAATGAGACTTTTGTAGCGGGAATCTTGTGGATTGACCATAACAGCAGTATCCCCAAAGTAGGTTTCTGGACGCGTTGTAGCCACGATAATATAATCTTTAGAATCTTCTAAAAAATAGCGTAAGTGGTAGAGTTTTCCATTGTTTTCTTTGTATTCAACTTCAATATCTGATAAAGCACCATCGTGTGTGCACCAATTAACAAGGTATTTTCCTTGCACAATAAAGCCTTCATTGTAAAGTTTTACAAAAGCTTCTTTAACAGCATTTTGCAAACCCTCATCCATAGTAAAGCGGGTTCTGCTCCATGCAGGAGAACTTCCAAGTTTGCGCATTTGTTTTAATATTGCTCCCCCACTTTGTTCTTTCCACTCCCATACTTTTTGTATAAATTTTTCCCTTCCTAATTCCTCTTTTTTGATGCCTTGTGCTAGAAGTTGCTTTTCTACAACATTTTGTGTTGCGATTCCGGCATGATCAAGCCCTGCTTGCCAAAGTGTTTTATACCCATCCATTCGTTTATAGCGGACAATAATATCTATAAGTGTATGATTGAGCGCGTGTCCAATATGAAGACTTCCTGTAACATTTGGGGGTGGTAGCATAATACAAAAGTTTTGATTTTTTTGTATAGTGGCGTTGCCATTGATTTCAAAATAGCCAGATTTTTCACAAAAATCATAATATTGCTCTTCAATTTCTTTGGGGTTGTAGGTGGTATTTGTTTTTTCCTGCATAAAAGCCCTTTTGTTAATGATATAAAGTTGGAATAGTTTTTGCTAATGAAAAATAAATTTTGAATTTTACCAAAAAACTAGAGCTTTATAAATGGAATTTGAGTTTTTAGAGTTAAAAAAGTGGTAAAATGATAAAATTAATTTACAAAAGGAGTTTGATATGAAAGGTGAAAAGTTTATTGTTAAATCTCATATTTTAGGATTTGAAGATGTAAATGAAGTGGAGTTTGCTGAGATTGATGATGGAAGTTTGGCATTTTTGTCATTGAAAGGAAGAGATACTGAATTGCTTTTAATTAACCCTTATAAAGTGCGAGAGTATTCTTTTGAAGTTCCTGCAGGTATTCAAGCTTTGTTGGATATGAAAACAGATTCTAAAGTAAAAGTTTTTTGTGTGTTTGTGAGAGAAAAGCAAACTGAAATTCGCATTAATTTCCTAGCGCCAATTATTTTAAACTATGACAATCACACTTTAGCGCAAGTGATTCTAACAGCAAAAGATTACCCAAATTTTGGTGTAGCAGAATCAATTAAAGATTATATTAAAGAATAATTTAGATTGCCTCTCTCTAAGCTTAATGATCAACAAAGGGAAGCATCACTAGCTCCTAGTGGGCATAATCTAATCATTGCTTCAGCAGGGACTGGTAAGACCTCTACAATTGTAGGCAGAATCTCTCATCTTTTGGAAAGTGGGATTTTGCCTAATGAAATTTTGCTACTTACTTTTACCAATAAAGCCGCACAAGAGATGCTAAACAGACTGGAATTGAGATTTGATTCTAAAATTGTTAAACAAATTGAAGCGGGCACTTTTCATGCGGTGGCTTATCGTTATTTGAAAAATAAAAATTCAATCATTTTAAAACAACCAAGAGAGCTTAAGGTGCTTTTTAAGAGTCTTTATGATAAAAGAATATTTACGCATATCTCTCAAACTCCGCCTTATGGAGCGAATTATTTATATGATATTTTTTCTCTGTTTCAAAATGCAACAATAAGCGATGATTTTTTAACTTGGTTGCAAAATAGAAATTCAGAACAAGCGCCTTATGTGGAGATTTATTTGGATGTTTGGGAAGAATTTAAGAATCTTAAAAAAGAATATCATTATGCTGATTACAATGATTTACTGCTTTTTTATAAAGAAGAGGTAGCGCAAGATAAGCTTTGCTTTAAAGAGATTTTAGTTGATGAATACCAAGATACTAATCCATTACAAGATTCGATTTTGCAAACCCTTAACCCCCCATCTATTTTTTGTGTGGGAGATTATGATCAAAGTATTTATGCCTTTAATGGTGCAGATATTAGCATAATTGGGAGTTTTAAAGATCGCTATCCCAATGGAAATATTTATAGTTTAACAAAAAATTATCGCTCAACAGCTCCGATTTTAAACCTTGCTAATCGCGTGATTGAAAAAAACCCTAGAATCTATCCTAAAACTTTGGAAGTTGTTAAAACACAAAATTTTGGAATGCCAACTTTGCTTGTTTATGATGAATTATTTTTACAATATCAAGGTATTGCCAATAAAATTAAACTTTCTAATCGTCCTTATAAGGATGTGGCAGTTATTTTTAGAAATAATTCTAGTGCAGATGGAATTGAAGCAAGTTTAAGGGAAGTTGGGATTCCAACACGCAGAAAAGGTGGTGTTAGTTTTTTTGATTCTAAAGAAGTGGCGTATATTTTAAACCTTTGTTCATTGCTTTATAATCCTAAAGATATGATGTCTTTTATCCATGTTTTAAGTCATGCTAAGGGGATTGGAAATGCTATGGCAAAGGATATTTATGAGGCTTTGTTGATTTTGGGTGAAGGCAATGCTATAAAGGGGCTTTTAAAGCCAAATCAAAATATCAAAGAGCCATATAAAAAAATCACTCAAAATACTCAATTGGGGCTTTTTGATGAATTTTTTGCAATGGGGAATGTTGAGCGATTTAGCTACTTGGAGAGTGATTTTAAGCATAATTCTATTTTAAGCCATCCTAAGCTCACTAAAGAGGGGGCTGAATTTCTCGATTCGCTTTATTTCTTTTTTAGTAGTTTTAATATGGGCGATAAACCTGCTTTTTTGATTGGTAAAATCATTCAATTACCTATCTTTAAAAAGGTGGCACAAAAGTTAGCAAAAGAGCGCTCAATAAACAAAGATGGCAGAATCAGTGAAGAAAAATTTCAAGAATCGCTAGAGAGAATTGAAAGAAAAATATTTTTGTTGAGGGATTTGGCAAGCCATTATCAAGAAATTGGAAGATTTTTAAACGCTATGATGCTTGGTTCTAGCGAAATGAGTGAAGGGGAGGGCGTGAATTTGTTAAGCATTCACGCAAGTAAGGGCTTGGAGTTTAGTGAAGTGTATATTGTTGATTTAATGGAGGGGAGATTTCCTAATAAAAAATTAATGAATCAAAGTGGAAGTTTAGAAGAAGAAAGAAGACTTTTTTATGTAGCAGTAACACGCGCAAAAGAAAACCTATATCTTAGCTATGCCAAAAAAGATGTGATGAGAAATATTTCCTATGAGGGTTCAATTTTCCTTTATGAAGCTGGATTGCTTCATAAAGGTAATTGATTTTAGTTATTTTGCAAAAGGTTAATTACTTTTTTAGAATCATCTTCAATTTCATCAAAAGTTTGAATGATTGCATCAACACTTTCTTTGGTAAGCGGTTTTTTTAATTCTTCTAATGCAATGTTTGTATTTTGGATTAATTTTTCTTTTATATTGTTGAGAGATGATATATCTAGATGGATTGCTTGAATTTTCTCTTGATTATCTAGATGTTTGGAGATGGGGTTAATTTGATTAAAATTACAAGTTTGCTTTTTAAAATTAAAACTCAAATAAAGATTAGATTTATAGACAATATGCTCTAACTTTGAAACACTTAAAATGAATTTGTTAGAAAGATTCTCAAAAACTTCTTTGAGTGTTTTTGTGGTTTGTTCCATATAGCTAAAGATGGAATTAAAATGCATAATATGACTATGTGTTGAGTTTGCAAACTCTGAAACTTGTTTAAAATTGTCTTGAATACTAGCAATTTCTTGTTGCATAGTTTGCACCACAATAGAAATATCATTGGTAGCTTTATGTGTCTTTTCCGCAAGCTGTCTAACTTCATCAGCTACCACTGCAAACCCCCTTCCATGTTCCCCAGCCCTTGCTGCCTCAATGCTAGCATTGAGTGCCAAAAGATTGGTTTGATTTGCAATATCGCTAATGATTTCAACTACTGAATCAATATCTTTTGATTTTTGAGCAAAACTTTCGATAGTAATAGAGTTATCATTGATAATTGTCGTAAGCTCATCAATGGATTTAGTGATGGAAACAACATCCTCTTGAGAATTTTTTGCCGAAGTTGTGATGCTTGTTATATTTTCATCTACAATACTCATATTTTGTATGTCATTATCTAAATCCAAAGAAATTTTTGTTAAGTTTTCATTTTGACTGCCTAGGCTCATATCCATTAGAGATTTAGCAAGGAAATTAGAGAGATTTTCTTTGGCATTTTCTTCAATTTTCATTAAGGCTTTATTGATATTTTCAATATTTGCAGCAAACGCATTATTTAATCCTTGCGGAAAGGCTAAGCGATAATATTTGCCTTCTTGCGAACATCGAATGGCGGTAGAAATTTCACGCATAAAGGCTTCAAGATTATCAATGACACTATTAATATTATTAGCAAAAGTGCATAAGTCATTGTCTCCTTTGATATGGATGATTCTTGCTTCAAATTTTCCTTGTTGCCAAAGTGCTGATATTTTAATAATTCTTTGGAGAAAATTTAATCTTTTTATTAATTTAAAATAAATAAATATAAGAAGAATAGTTAAAACTCCAAAAGCAATAAGGCTAATAGATAAGCCAACAAAAATAGCTTCTAAAACTAATCCAATAATGCTTAAAAGAATAGAAATAATCAAGAGATTTTTCATCTATATCCCCCTGTTTTTCCTTTGTTTTGCAAATTAATAATGAATTCATCCCAAGTTATGTTATTTTCTTTTAGGAAATTTAAAGTGAATTGAATAGCTTGATTAACCCCTTGTGTTTTTTCTATTTCAAGAAGTTTGCTATAAATTTTACTGATAGTCTCTACGCCTTCTTTGCTTGGGCGTCTTCGCACAGAATAATAGCCTACCACTTCATCTTTTTCATCATAGGAGGGTGTAACATTGGCAAAGACCCAATAGGTTTTTCCTGTTTTGGAGAGATTGCATACAAAAGCAAAAAATTCCTTTTTTCTTTAAGAAAATCCCATAAAAGTTTGAATGCTGTTTTTGGCATTTGTGGATGACGAACAAGACTATGAGGTTTGTTTAAAAATTCCTCTTCTTTATATCCTCCATAGTGAATAAAATCTTTGTTGCCATAGGTTATTTTACCTTTTAAGTCTGTTTTGGAGGTAATGAGTGTATTATCTTTTAAAAAAAGTTCATTGGTGGGCATATAGATATTCCTTATAAGAATTTTAGTAAAAGCCAAAATTCTATAAAACAAAGAGTTAAAAGATAATTAAAAAATAATTTTTTAATTTATGTAATTTGCTAATGATTTAGGAAGTTTAGCATTTGATTATTTTTATATAGAATTATCTATTTTGATTTATTATTATTTTAAATAAAGCAAGAAACTTTGTGTATAATTCTATATAAAATTTTAGTTTTTGGTAACTCTGATAAAGGAAAAAAATGAGTAAAAATGAAATATTAAAGTCATTTTTAGTTCCAAAAGAAGCATTAAAGTTATATGATTTAGATATTTTTACTTTGGGAAAAATGGCAGGAGCTATCAGAGAAGAGTATTTTGGTAAAAAGACTTTTTTTAATTCCAATCGCCATTTAAATCCGACTAATGAATGTTCAGATATTTGTAAATTCTGTGCTTTTTCGGCACATAGAAAGAATCCAAATTCTTACACTTTAAGCAAAAAAGAAGCGTTAGATCAAGTTCAAATGGCAGTTAATAATGGTGCATTGGAGATTCACATTGTAGGTGCGCACAATCCAAAGTTGGATTTGGAATGGTATTTAGAGCTTTTTAGAACGATCAAAGAGAAATATCCACAAATTCATATCAAAGCACTTACAGGCGCGGAAGTTAATTTTTTGTCCAAAATTTCTAATAAATCTTATCAAGAAGTCTTGGAGCTTATGGTTGAAAATGGCGTAGATTCAATGCCTGGTGGTGGAGCGGAGATTTTTGATGAAGGAATTAGAGAAAAAATTTGCAAAGGAAAGGTGGATTCAATAAGGTGGCTTGAGATTCATGGGTATTGGCATTCTTTGGGAAAAAAATCTAATGCAACAATGCTTTTTGGGCATATTGAAAGTAGAGAACATCGAATTGATCACTTATTACGTCTTTATTATCAGCAAGAAAAATCTCAAGGTTTTAATGCTTTTATTCCTTTGGTATATCAAAAAGAGAATAATTTTTTGAAAGTTAAAAATTTTCCTAGTGGGCAAGAGATTTTAAAGACAATCGCCATTAGCCGAATCTTACTTCCTAATATTCCCCATATCAAAGCTTATTGGGCGACTTTAGGTTTAAATCTTGCGTTGGTGGCGCAAGAGTTTGGAGCTGATGATATTGATGGAACAATCCAAAAAGAAGCTATACAAAGTGCAGCAGGGAGTAAGAGTGCTAATGGAATTTTAAGAGATGAATTGATTTCACAAATTAAAGATTCTGGTTTTATTCCAGTTGAACGTGATAGTTTGTATAATGAGATTAAAATTTATTAAGGAGGAGATGATGCAATATTATAGTTATGAGATGTTTAAAGAGGATATAAAAGAATTGATTTTAAAAATTGATTTTAATCCCGATGGAATTGTGGCAATTTCAAGAGGTGGCTTGACAATGGCTCATTTTTTGGGAATCGCATTGGATTTGCGAATGGTATATAGTATTAATGCAGCTTCATTTTTCAATAGAGTGCAACAAGAAGTGAGAATTTCTAATATTCCAGAACTTTATGGAAATCAAAGGGTTTTAGTAGTGGATGAAATTATTGATAGTGGCACAAGTATGATAAAAGTTAAAAATATTTTACAAGAAATCAATTCCAATATTGACTTTAAAACAGCATCTATTTTTTATAAACCAACAGCAAGTTTTAAGCCGGATTTTTATTTGCGCGAAACAAAAGACTGGGTGGATTTCTTTTGGGAAGTGGATATTGTAAAAGAGATTAGGGAGCGTAATCTCTAAAACATAAGAATCTCTCTATAAAATTATTTTTTTAGGCAAGATTCACACACAACATACAAAAGCATATCGTGTCCTACAAGCTTTGTTTTGTGGGATTGTGCGACTTCAATTTGTAAATTCTCAATTTCTTCATTGCAGAATTCTTCAATTTTTCCACATTCTACACAAATAATATGATCATGGTGCAAACCACTTGCTATCTCATAGCGTTTGCCACTTTTATCTACTTCAATAGAATGCACAAAACCTTCTTTTTCTAAAAATGACAAAATGCGATAGATTGAGGAAATACTAGCGTTTTTACAGGTTTTTTTGATGGCAATAAAAATATCTTCAGGACTTAAATGTCCCCCATCCTCATAAATTACTTTTAGGATATACTCTCTTTGTTTGGAGTTTTTAAGATTGTTTTTTTTGATAGAAAGATGCAATCTATCTATAATTGTTTTAAGAGATTCTTTGTATTTTTTCATAATTAATTCCTTTTAAATAGTTTTATTCAGAATTTTAGGGATTATAGCAGAATCATAGCATTAAATCAAAAATAAAATGATATTTGTTTTTATTAATTATTAAGATAATAATGATTATTATTTTATTTTTATATCACAGGAGTGTAAATTTCGAAAATTTAGTTAATTTTTATTTTATAAGGATTTATCATGTCAATTTTGGTTATCGGTGGAGATGAAATTACTTCTATTAGGGCTGTTTTGAGTAATTTTGGTTGCAAAAAAGTTACACATTGGGATGCTAGAAAAGAGAGCATTAATCACAAAGATATTCCTCAAAATACAGATTGTTTGGTAATGCTAACTAATTTTTTAAACCACAACACAATGAAAAAATTTCGCAATGAAGCAAAAAAGAAAGAAATTCCTATTGTTTGCACAAAAAGAAGTGTGAGTTGTCTATATTGTGAATTTATGAAAACTTTTGGAAAAAATTGTTGTAATTGTGAGGGTAAATGTTGATATTTTAAGCCTTTTTTAGTATCATTTTTCCAGCTTAATTTTATTAATTTTTGGGAGAAAGAAATTATGTCTCCAGATTTATTAGAGCCGCTTGGTAGTCTTACGATTTTGATTGTTGAGGATGATGAGATTGCGCTTGATTTATTGAAAATGCCATTGGAGCGTAGGTGTCGTAAAATTCTAACTGCAAGCAATAGAGAAGAAGGCTTAAAGCTGTTTAAAAACAATGTGGTTGATATAGTAATAACAGATATTAACTTAGAAGGTAAAATTGATGGCATTACAATGGTGGAGTCAATGCGAAAAGTTAATTCCACATTTCCGGTTATTTTTATGACTGCTTATAGCGATGAAGAAAAGATTTCTCGAATTGTTGGACTAAATTCTGCTTATTTTATCAAAAAGGTAGTGGATTTAGAAGAGTTATTTGTTTTGTTGCTTTCCATCAACAAACAGCTTTGTAAAGAACAAATGATTGATTTGGGGCAAGGTGTGTTTTATCGCAGAAAAGACAAGTCTATTGTGAAGGGTTATGCAATTTTTGAATTAACTGAAAGGGAATGTCGCATTTTAGAATTGCTTATTAAAGCTGAAAATTTCCCAGTAACTTATGATGAATTCCGCAAAAAAGTTTGGAGAGGGCAGCAAATGACAATGGATTCTTTGCGTATGCACATCAATAATTTGCGTAGAAAGACTTATTATGATTTGATTAAAAATCACTCTAGAATGGGCTATAAAATTACAAAAATTCTCTAAAATACAAACAAATAGAGGGCTTTATCTCCTAGGAGTGCGCAAACTTTTCTTAAAAAAATGTATGCTAGAATCTTTTTGAAATATTTATCTTTTGTCTAAAATGGAATTTTAATGAAAATTTTTTTAAGAATCTTTTTTGCTTCATGCATTATCGCTTTTATTGCAATTATTATTTTTGTTTCACAATTCTACTATGAAATTCATAAAGACACTGACAAGATTGTGGAATACAATCCTCCCATTACAACGCAGATTTTTGATAGAAAAGGGCGTTTGATTGCTAATTTATTTGATAAAGAGTTTCGTTTTTATGCAAAATTTGAAGAGATTCCACCGCGCCTTATTGAAGCGCTTTTAGCCATAGAAGATACTTTGTTTTTTGAACACCCTGGGGTTAATTTAGATGCGATTATGCGCGCTATGTTAAAGAATATCAAAAGTGGTGGTTATGTGGAAGGTGGTAGCACTATTACTCAACAGCTTATAAAAAATGTTGCTTTAACAAGGGATAAGACTATTGAGCGCAAACTCAAAGAAGTGTTGTTGGCTTTTCAATTAGAGACAATTTTAAGCAAAGAACAAATTTTAGAGCGTTATTTGAATCACACTTATTTTGGGCATGGATTTTATGGAATCAAAACTGCCTCGCAGGGATATTTTCGTAAAGAAATGGATGAATTGACCCTAAAAGAAATTGCAATTCTTGTATCTTTGCCTAGAGCGCCTAGCTTTTATGATCCTACAAAAAATTATGATTTTTCTTTGGCAAGGGCAAATAATGTTTTGCAAAGAATGGAAGAGTTGGGCTGGATTAGTAAAGAGCAATTAGATAAAGGTATTGCAGAATCTCCAAAAGTGTATGATGATACTTTGACGCAAAATATTTCTCCTTATGTAGTGGATGAAGTGCAACGGCAGCTAAAAGATGTCGCTGATTTAAAAAGTGCTGGTTATAAAATTTATCTCAATATTGATTTGGATTATCAAGAGATTGCCCAAGAATCTTTACTTGTTGGATATGAGCAGATTTTATCTCGCCATAAAAATGATGAGAAAATACAAGAAAAACTCAATGGTGCTTTTGTTGCGCTTGAAAATAAAACAGGCAAGATTCTTGCATTAGTTGGTGGTGTAGATTATCAAAAAAGCCATTTTAATCGAGCAACACAAAGTAAAAGACAAATTGGCAGTAGCGTAAAGCCTTTTTTGTATCTTAGTGCTTTGAATTCGGGACTTGGACAAAACTATAGGATTCCAGATATTACAAGAACTTACGAATACAGAAATGGTGGTGTGGGCAAAAAATGGCAACCTAAGAATTATACGCCTAATATCAATGGTTATGTAACCTTAAAAGAAGCTTTGCGGAAATCATTAAATCTTGCAACCATTAACTTAGTGGAGGAAGTTGGGTTTGATAAGATTTATGGGGAAATTTTAAATTATGGATTTAGTAATGTCCCAAAAGACTTGACAATTTCACTCGGAAGTTTTGGTTCATCGCCTTTGGAGATGGCAAAAAATTTTATGGTATTTTCTAATTATGGTCGAGTGATTGATCCTAGATTAATAGATAGAATAATTGACAATCAAGGAAATACCACCTATTTTCAAGAGGAAATAACTGATTTAAACACTCCACAACAAAGTTTTTTGGTGGTGGATATGTTAAGAGATGCTGTGAGAAATGGGACAGGGAGACGAGCTAAGGTTAATGGAATTGAGCTTGCAGGTAAAACAGGAACAACAAATGAGAATGTTGATGCGTGGTTTTGTGGATTTTCACCTAGCATCGAAGTAGTGGTTTGGTATGGTAAAGATGACAATACTGCAATGGGAGCTGGAGAAACAGGGGGGATTGCACCTGCATCAACCTTTGCATATTTCTTTGAGCGGATTTTGACAATTGATCCTGGATTGGAACGAGAATTTAAAATACCAGAGGGTGTGAGAAGTCAAGTGATAGAGGGTGAAATGATTTATTATACCGATAAATCACCTTTGCGATACAATCCAAATAAAAATCAAAATGGGATTATTTTTTAATGAAGATTTTTTTAAGAAGATTTTATCCTTACATTAGGGAATATAAACTTTATTTTTTTTATGCTATTGTAGGGACAATTATGGTGGCAACTGCAAGTAGTGCTAGTGCATACCTAGTTAAGCCCGTTTTAGATGATATCTTTATTAAAAAAGATATTACTATGTTGCAGATTCTGCCTTTTTTTGTAGTTTTAGCTTATTTTACTAAGGGACTTGGCGCTTATATACAAACCTATTATATGAGTTTTGTAGGTCAAGACATTGTTAGGCGGTTAAAAGAGATTTTATTAAGTAAAATGCTAACTTTTGAAATGGAATTTTTTAATCGCTATCGCAATGGAGAGTTAATCTCTAGAATTACTGGCGATATTGGAGCGGTGCAGGGTGCGGTGTCAAATTACTTTATTGAAGGCATTAGAGAGAGCTTGACTATATTGGGGCTTGTTGGGGTGGTGATTTATCAAAGTCCTGAATTGGCTTTTTATGGGCTCGTAGTTATGCCTTTAGCGCTTTATCCTATCGCGCTTATTGCAAGAAAAATGCGCTATGCTTCTACAAAAATGCAACAAAAAAATGCTGATTTGTCTGCAAAATTAATAGAAATTTTTAATAATATTGAGCTTATTAAAGCAAGTTCGGGAGAAACCATAGAAAAAGAAGAATTTTCAAAACACAATAAGGAGCTTTTTAACCTTTCCATGAAAACGGTGCGTGTTTCAGAATTAACTTCGCCATTAATGGAAACTTTAGGGGCAATCGCAATTGCTGTGGTGATTTTTATTGGGGGGCATAAGGTTATTAATAATGAGATTTCCACAGGGGCGTTTTTTTCTTTTGTAACAGCACTTTTTATGCTTTATACTCCCTTTAAGCGCGTAAGTGGTCTTTATGCTAAAATCCAAGTAGCTTTTGCTGCAGGGGATAGAATCTTTGAAATGCTAGATAGAAAAGCCAAAATCAAAGATGGAAGTAAGATATTACAAGATGGAGTAAAAGAGATTATCTTTAAAGATGTGGATTTATTTTATGGAGAAAAACAAGCTTTAAGTAAAATTAATCTTACAATTCACAAGGGTGAGAGTATTGCTTTAGTGGGAAGTAGCGGAGGGGGTAAAAGTTCGCTTGTTAATTTGCTACTGCGTTTATATGAACCAAATAAAGGAAGTGTAAATATTAATGGCTGTAATATTCAAGATTTTACTCAAGCAAGTTTAAGATCAAAGGTGGCAATTGTTACACAGAGAATTTTTATTTTTAATGATAGCATTGCAAAAAATATCGCTTATGGAAGTGCCATAGATGAGACAAGGGTAAAAGAAGCTCTACATAGAGCTAGAATTTTGGATTATGTAGAATCGCTCCCTAATGGAATCCATACGATTTTAGAAGAGTTTGGGGCAAATCTAAGTGGAGGACAGCGACAGAGGATTGCTATTGCAAGGGCACTTTATAAGAACCCAGAGATTTTAATTTTGGATGAAGCCACAAGTGCGCTAGATAATAAAACCGAGGAGGAATTTAGAGATGCGCTTAGTGAGATTATCAAAGATAGAATCGTAATCATCATTGCTCACAGATTCTCTACAGTTTCTTTGGCTGATACGATTTATTTCTTTCAAAGTGGGAGAATTATTGCACATGGTTCGCAAGAAAAATTATTAAAAGAATGTGAATCTTTTAGGGAATATTACAAAAATCAGTAATTTTCTTATTTTAAATTATGTTATAATTAAACAAAATTTTAAGTAAGGCGCTAAAATGTCAAATCTATCAAATGTTGATCAAATAACCAATCTCCATAGAAATAATGAATTACAGCTTCTTTGTTTTAGGCTAGAAAAAGATAAAGATTTATACGCAGTGAATGTTTTTAAGATTCGTGAAGTGGTGAAATACCGAGGTGAAATTACGATTGTTTCTCACGGGGGGAGTTCGTTGGTAGAGGGGTTGATTACGATTAGAGAATTAACTATTCCGCTGATTGATTTGAAAAAATGGTTTTATTATGATTCAAGAGATAAAACAAAAAACCTTGAGCCTTATGGAATTAAACGAGAAGAGGGCGATGATGAAGTCATCATGATTTGTGAATTTTCTAAATGGACGGTGGGTGTTAGAATCTATGAAGCCGATCGGATTTTAAATAAAAAATGGACAGAGATAGAGCAAAGTGCAGGCATTGGGAATTCTGGATTAAATAGCAAATTAGTAAGCCGAACACGCTATTTTGATGGACGCTTGGTACAAGTGGTGGATATTGAAAAAATGCTAGTTGATGTATTCCCATGGATTGAAGATGAGAAGAATGATGAGATTGATAAAATCAAACAAATCGTAACAAGTAATGAAGTTTTATTAGCAGATGATTCTCCAAGTGTTATTAAAACAATGCAAAATATTCTTAATAAACTTGGTGTGAATTATAAAACTTTCCCTAATGGACAGAGATTGTTAGATTATATTTTTGCTAAAGATACAGATATTTCCAAAATAGGAATTGTGATTACTGACCTAGAGATGCCAGAGGCAAGTGGATTTGAGGTTATTAAACAAGTAAAAAATAATCCACTAACGGCTAATATTCCCGTTGTTGTTAATTCTTCGATGAGTGGGAGTAGCAATGAAGATATGGCGCGTTCTTTAAAAGCTGATGAATTTATCTCCAAATCTAATCCAGTAGAAGTGGAAGATGCCTTAAGACGCTTTATGATTAAATAATCTTTCTTATTCCAAAAGGGCTTTTAGCCCCCATAAATACGAAATATACAAATATATATATTGACTTAAATCAAATCTTTTATCTTCCTTAAGTGCTATAATTCTTTTGCATTAAAAATGCTAAGCAAATTAAGGAGGCATATATGGCGCAAACAAGACGCGAGTTTTTGAAGACAGCAGCAGCTGTTAGTGCGGCAAGTGTTGCAGGTATTGCAGTTCCAGCACCTCAAGCTTTGATAGCAAAAGAAATTGAAGGTGGTTGGAAATGGGATAAGGCAGTTTGTCGATTTTGTGGAACAGGCTGTGGAATTATGGTTGCTACTAAAGATGAGCAAATCGTAGCTATCAAAGGCGATCCAGCAGCACCCGTAAATCGAGGTTTGAATTGTATTAAAGGTTATTTTAATGCCAAAATTATGTATGGGCAAGATAGATTAACTCAACCTCTTTTGCGTGTCAATGCACAAGGTGAATTTGATAAAAATGGTCGATTCCAACCAGTGAGTTGGCAAAGAGCTTTTGATGTTATGGAACAAAAGTTCAAAGAAGCTTATAATGAGCTAGGTCCAACAGGAATTGGTGTTTTTGGTTCTGGGCAATACACGATTCAAGAAGGCTATGCGGCAGTAAAACTCATCAAGGGTGGCTTTAGAAGTAATAATATTGATCCTAATGCTCGACATTGTATGGCAAGTGCGGTTGTGGGATTTATGGAAACTTTTGGAATTGATGAACCAGCTGGTTGCTATGATGACATTGAATTAACAGATACTATTGTAACTTGGGGTGCAAATATGTCTGAAATGCATCCGATTCTTTGGGCTAGAGTTACTGATAGGAAACTATCTTCACCTAATAAGGTGCGCATTGTTAATCTTACTCCTTATTCTAATCGCACTTCAGATTTGGCAGATACAGAGATTGTTTTTACTCCACATACGGATTTGGCTATTTGGAATTATATTGCAAGAGAGATTGTTTATAATCACCCAGAATCAATTGATTGGAACTTTGTGAAAAAGAATTGTATTTTCACAACAGGTTTTGTTGATATTGGTTATGGTATGAGAACAGATATTAAACACGCCAAATACGATTCAAAAGAGCTTGATATAGCAGCAAAAGAGAAATCTAAAGTTTTAAGTGAGAATGAAGGAGTTACTTTACGCTATTTGGGTATGAAAGCAGGTGAAGTAATGGAAAATAAACACGCTGCTAGTGCTGGGAATCACTGGGAAATTTCCTTTGAAGATTTTAAAACAGCCCTAGAACCTTATACGCTTGATTTTGTTGCTAAAATTGCAAAAGGTGATTCAAAAGAAAGTTTAGAATCCTTTAAAGAAAAATTAAAAACACTAGCAAGTTATTATGTAGATAAAAATAGAAAAATCGTTAGCTTTTGGACTATGGGTATGAATCAACACACAAGAGGAACTTGGGTGAATGAGCAAAGCTATATGGTTCATATGTTGCTAGGAAAACAAGCTAAACCCGGAAGTGGTGCATTCTCTCTCACAGGGCAACCTAGTGCTTGTGGAACAGCAAGAGAGGTGGGGACATTCTCACATAGATTACCAGCAGATATGGTAGTAGGAAATAAAAAACACAGAGAGATTACAGAGAAAATTTGGAAACTTCCAAGTGGAACTATCAATCCTCAAATTGGGGCGCATTTTATGCAAATTATGCGCAATTTAGAAGATGGTAAGATTAAATGGGCTTGGGTGCAAGTTAATAATCCTTGGCAAAATACTGCTAATGCAAATCATTGGATTAAAGCAGCTAGAGAAATGGATAATTTCATTGTGGTTTCAGATGCTTATCCGGGAATTAGTGCAAAAGTAGCAGACTTAATTTTGCCAGTTGCAATGATTTATGAAAAATGGGGTGCGTATGGAAATGCTGAACGCCGCACACAACATTGGAAACAACAAGTCTTGCCACAAGGAAATGCAATGAGCGATACTTGGCAGATGATGGAATTTTCAAAACGATTCACTCTAAAAGAAGTATGGGGTGAAAAGAAAATCAATGATAAATTTACATTGCCAAATGTGCTAGAAGAAGCTAAAGCAATGGGATATAGTGAAGATACAACACTTTATGAAGTGCTTTATGCTAACAAAGAAGCAAAAAGCTATAAAACCGATGATAAAATATTGGAAAATGAATTGAACTCTGAAGTATTTGGCGATAAAAGACAAGTAATTGGCAGTGATGGCAAAGTTTTTGAAGGTTATGGATTTTTTGTGCAAAAATATCTTTGGGAGGAATATCGTAAATTTGGTATCGGACATGGACATGATTTAGCAGATTTTGATACTTATCATAGAGTTAGAGGTTTAAGATGGCCTGTAGTAGATGGTAAAGAAACACAATGGAGATTTAATAGCAAATATGACTATTATGCAAGAAAAGCAAATAATGGAGAGTTTGCTTTCTATGGAGCTTTTGCAAAAGAATTGCCAAGGGGAGATCTAAAATCGCCCAAAACAAGTGAAAAATATTCACTCAAAAACAAAGCAAAAATCTTTTTCCGCCCTTATATGGATCCACCAGAGATGCCAAATGCAGAATATCCATTTTGGCTAAGCACTGGTCGTGTGTTAGAACATTGGCATAGTGGAACAATGACGATGAGAGTGCCAGAACTTTATCGTGCAGTTCCAGAAGCATTGTGCTATATGAATCCAGAAGATGGAGAGAAACTAGGTATTCAGCAAAATGATGCAGTTTGGGTTGAATCAAGACGAGGAAAAGTCAAGGCAAGAGTGGATATGAGAGGTAGAAATCGACCTCCAATGGGCTTAGTGTATGTGCCTTGGTTTGATGAAAAGGTGTATATTAATAAAGTTTGTCTTGATGCGACTTGCCCAATTTCTAAGCAAACTGATTTTAAAAAGTGTGCAGTGAAAATTTATAAGGCATAAAATCTATGGAGAACAAAAATCCAAGAAGAATTTTCTTTATTCAAGCAGCACAAGCAGTCGCAATGACAATGGTGGGTGGATTAGTTTGGAGTGCTTTTTTAAAGGAAAGCAAAGCTAATCCTCTTATTTTACGACCACCGGGTGCTTTAGAAGAAAAAGAATTTTTAAAGCATTGTGTTAAATGTGGGCTTTGTGTTGAAGCTTGTCCTTTTGATACCCTAAAGCTTGCAAGCGCAGGAAGTGGGAAGCCCATTGGAACGCCTTATTTCATTCCACGAGAGATTCCTTGTGAGATGTGTCCTGATATTCCTTGTGTAGCTATTTGTCCTACAAAAGCCTTGGAGCCGAAGTTGGTGCAGAGTGATGGAATATGGGAGATTAATAAAGCAAAAATGGGTGTGGCTATTGTGGATAAAGAGCATTGTGTGGCTTATTGGGGGATTCAATGTGATGCGTGTTACCGCGCTTGTCCTTTGATAGGCGAGGCGATTAAATTAGAGTTAAAACGAAATGAGCGAACTGGAAAGCATTCTTACTTGCTACCTGTTGTTGAAAGTGAGGTTTGCACTGGTTGTGGTAAATGTGAAAAAGCCTGTGTAACACAAGATGCAGCCATTATTGTAATGCCTAGGGAAATTGCTTTGGGAGCAGTAGGCACAAATTACATTAAAGGCTGGGAAAGGCAAGATGAAAATAGATTGGAAAATGCGACATTGCACCATTTAAAAAAAGATAAAGAGAATTTGCAAGAAGTGCAAGATTACCTTAATAGTGGGGAGCTATGATGAAAAAGTATCGTTTTTTGGTCTTAAGACGCATTGCTCAAATTGGCTTATTGTGTTTATATGTTTTGGGTAATTATGCAGGGATTAAGATTTTGCAGGGCAATCTTAGTGGCTCTTTGCTTTTTGAGATGATTCCATTGAGTGATCCTTTTGCTATTTTGCAACTTTTATTTAGTGGAGCGATAGTTGGAATCAATGCTTTAGTGGGTGGATTAATTATTCTTGTCTTTTATGGTTTGATTGTTGGGAGAGCTTTTTGTTCTTATGTTTGTCCTATGAATCTAGTTACGGATTTGGCAAATTATTTGCGCAGAGTTTTAAATATCAGCTATGCACCGCTTTATTTAAGCAGAAGAATACGCTATGTTGTTTTGTTTTTGACTTTGATTCTCTCAAGCTTATTTGGAATGGCAGCTTTTGAAGCTATTAGTCCTATTGGAATGATTCATCGTGGAATTGTTTTTGGTATGGGCTTTGGAGCTTTTGCAGTGCTTTTAGTGTTTTTGTTGGATTTATTTGTTGTATCTCATGGATTTTGTGGTCATTTGTGTCCGCTTGGAGCTTTTTACTCGCTAGTAAGTAAATTTGCTTTTTTGAAGGTGAAATATGATTTGGATTCTTGCACACATTGTATGGAATGCAAAAAGATTTGTCCAGAAAAGCAAGTGCTTGGATTGATTGGAAAAGAGAGTGGAAAGGTTATAGGTGGAGAATGCACTCGATGTGGAAGGTGTATTGAAGTTTGTGGGGATAATGCCCTTAGATTTAATCTTTTAGATTTTGCAAAAAAGGAAATAAGATGAATTTTAAAACAATAATGATCGTGGGAGTAAGCGCACTCTCCTTAGCTTTTATTGGTTGCAAAAGTATGCAGGGTTATTCTGCTGAAGAAATAGGTTTGAGAAAAACGACACTTTTTAATGAGGAAGCACAAATTCAAGCTTATGATTATGAAGGTAAGGTAGCGGGTGAATCAGAACTAATTGAGCGTGCTTTTGAAAATGCCCCTCCTATGATTTCACACAATCTTGATGGAATGTTGCCTATTACAAAAGACAATAATTCTTGCACGGGTTGCCATTTGCCCGAGATTGCAGAAGCAGTAGGAGCAACAGCTATGCCTAAATCTCATTTCTATGATTTAAGAAATAATAAAGACTTGCATGGGGAAATGGATGAGAATCGCTTTAATTGTGTGATTTGCCACACAACACAAGTAAATGCAGCACCTTTAGTTGAAAATAACTTTAAGGCTGATTTTCGTCAAGAAAATAGTAATACAAAATCTAATTTGCTTGATGTTTTAAATGAAGGTGTGAAGTGAGAGAAAATCGTAGAGATTTTTTTAGCTTTTTATTAAAAGGTGGGAAGAAAAAGGAAGGTGATTTTTGGCTTCCACTCCCCCCTTATAATCAAGATAAATCTCTTTTTGAGAAAATGTGCAAAGATTGTAAAAAGCCTTGTGTAGAAGCGTGTGAAACAATTTGTCAAAAAGGGATTATAAAGGTGTGTGATGAAATTCCTTATGTGGATTTTAGCTTGGAGGGGTGCAAGCTTTGTGGTGAGTGCGCAAAGGCTTGTCCTAATGAAGTTTTAAAAGAAGAGAGTGAGAGTCATTGGAATTTTGAAGTATGTATTGATGAACTTCAATGTTTAGGTTATCATAAAACGATGTGTTATACTTGCAAAGAAGTTTGTCAAAGTGTGCTTGGGAGCCAAAAAGCCATTGATTTTATAGGAATGTTTTATCCTGTAATTAATAAAAATTGCATTGGTTGTGGGTTTTGTCTTGGTGTATGTCCAACTAAAGCTATTACTCTAAAGGAAAGAAAATGCTAAAAATAATTTTTTTATTCTTGTGGTTTTTGGGGAGTGCTTTTGCGGTAAATCCCTTTTATCAATTAAGTTTAAAAAACAATATTATTGATATGAATTATATAGATAATAGACTTTTTGTGGCAACAGATTTTGGTGAAGTGGTGGAGATTAACTTTGATTCTAAGTTCCAAAATATTTCCCAAAAAACCCTTATAGAGCTACCTCATATTAGTAATTTTTTTGGCGATTCTTATCCGCCTAAGGTGTTTTCTGTGGATTTTTTTGATCAGCGATTCTTGATTGATAGCGAGGGGAGTGATGGAAAAAAGAATCTTTTTATTTTTGAAGAAAAGCTGGAAAAATTACCTTTAGTCTTAAATGTCAAAAAAGCAGCTTTTGTAGATAAAGATAGGATTTTTTTAGGATTAATGAGTAATGAGATTGTATTGTATGACTTAAAAGATAAAAAAGTGATTTATCAAAAACAGCTTTCAGAAGCGACTTTTTCGGATTTTATTTTAAGTAAAGATAGGACAAAGTTTCTTGTTTCTTGTGAATCTGGAATCTTGTATTATGGGGAAGTTTTAAGTGGAGAAGTTTTGGAAGAATTAAGCGGAATAAATAAAGATAATGTTTATGAAGCCAAGATGGCTTCCACTTCAAATGGACTAGTTGTGATTACAGCAGGACAAGACAGAAAAGCAGGGGTGTATTTAAAGAATTCGCAAAGCTATGCTAAGGAAGCGGAGTTTTTGGTGTATAGTGTAGGGCTAAGTGCGAGTGGAGAGTTTGGGGCTTATATGAAAAATGAGATGAGCGATATTGTTATTTTTAAGATTTCAAGCAAAGAAGAGGTCGCTATTTTGCAGGGGCATAATAGCTTATTAAATAGTATTATTTTTGTGGATGACAAAAGAATCATAAGTGCTGAAGATGAAAAGAATATTTTGTTTTGGAAATTGCCTTAAAGGAAAAGTATGCAAAATGAGAAAATAGAAGATTTTAATGTTTCAAGTTTGGTGGTGATGTGTAAGGGGGGAGATATTCAAAGGCTTTGGGGGGAGATTGAAGAGATTCCACAGACACAATGTCATTACAAAGATGAGAGTGGTAAGATTGTTGTTACTATTGAATCAAGTAGTGTTGATGAAGAAATACGAACATTAAAAAAGATTGAAGGCTTAAAAGGTGTAATATCTACACAAATGATTTATGCTTATCATAATTTTGAATTAGAAGTTTTGCAAGAGAATATTCAAAGGCAAGAAGTGGTGCCTGAAATCCTTAAAAATGATAAGCTAAAAGCTGAAGAAATAGGATATAGCGGGGATGTTCAAGATAAAATTGATAGCATTTTAAATCCAAAAAATAAATAAGATTGCACTATTTGCAGTCTTAAATTATCTGTATTCTAAAATAATCAAAGTTAATTTTTTGTGTTTTTGTGGAGATTGAGAAAAAATAGAATATTGGCAAAACTTTAGTGTTTAAAAAAGTTAAACAGATAGATTCTTGTTCTTATTTTTAAGAAAAGTTTGATAATATAAAAGGATATTTTTTAGAAGGAATGTAAATGTTTCATTTGGATGTAGCGCACCCATATTTTGGTGTTTTTGTAATTTTTATTTTTACTTTTGCTCTTTTTTTGACTATGACATTTCTTTCTCGTTTTATAGGAAGAAAAATGGCAAGCAAAAATACACAAAAACTGAAATTAGCCCCTTATGAATGTGGATTGGCTCCTACTAAGCAGCCTAACCGAATCTCATCGCAATTTTATTTAATGGCGTTATTGTTTATTTTGTTTGACATTGAGATTATTTTTATGTTTCCTTGGGCAGTAGATTTTAAAATTTTGGGTATTTTTGGTTTTGTTGAGATGATTTTGTTTCTTTTGTTATTAGTTGTGGGATTTGTTTATGCATGGAGAAAAGGAGCATTGCAATGGCAGAGCATGAAGTAGATTATTTAAGACATAAGGGGCTTCCTATTGCGCTAAGCAGTGTGGATAAGTTAGTTAATTGGGGTAGAAGTAATTCGTTGTGGGCTATGACTTATGGGCTTGCATGTTGTGCTATTGAGATGATGGCAACGGGGGCTAGTCGGTATGATTTTGATAGATTTGGGACGATTTTTAGGGCTTCTCCAAGACAAAGCGATGTGATGATTATTGCAGGAACAGTCACCAAAAAACACGCACAATTTGTAAGGCGACTTTATGATCAAATGCCTGAACCTAAGTGGGTAATTTCTATGGGAAGTTGCGCTAATACGGGTGGAATGTTTAACACTTATGCCACTGTGCAAGGGGTAGATAGAATCATTCCTGTGGATATTTATTTGCCTGGTTGCTCACCGCGACCTGAAACACTGCAATATGCCCTTATGGTATTGCAACAAAAAATCCGCAAACAAAAAGCCAATCATAAAAAAATGCCAAAGCGGCTAATTTAGGGAATTAAAATGAGAGAATATAAGCCAAAAACTAATGCACAAAAGCAGGTTTATTACAAAGATCGTTTTTATGTTTCACCGCAGATTCCTAAAGAAAATATCACTGATGAATCGGTGCTAAAAGAGCTAAAAGCTCTAGAGGAAGTTTGCAGGGTTGCTGAAGCTTATGTAATGCGTGGAACTCCAATTGTTTGGGTGGAAGCGGAGATGATTTATGAATGTTTGGAAAAATTAAAAGCTTTGGGTTATGAAGTTTTAAGTGAAATGAGTGCTATGGATTATTTGGAGCAAAAGGGAGGATTTGAGATTTTTTATCAATTGCTTAATATAAAAGAAAAGAGGCGATTGCGCGTGAAAATATTCTTAAAAAAAGGCGAAAAAATCCAATCTGTTAGTGGGCTTTTTAAAAGTGCTAATTGGAGCGAGAGAGAAATGTATGATATGTTTGGAATCTTACCTCAAAATCATCCTTATCCAAAACGAATTTTAATGCCAGATGATTGGGTGGGTCATCCGCTTTTAAAAAGTTATCCTTTGCAAGGTGATGAAAACGCCCAATGGTATGAAGTGGATACGATTTTTGGTGAAGAATATCGTGAGGTTATTGGCAGGGAACAAAGAGATTCAGCTAGAATTGATCGCTACGATACGACAAGATTCTCGCGACTTGGTTATGAAGTTGGCTATGGAGAAGAGATTGATGGAAATAAAGAGAGAGAAAAGCCTATTTGCTACCAAGAAGAAGATGGAGTGCTTTTTGTATCCAAACTCGATCCTAAAAATTCCAAACAATTAGAAAAAAGGAAATAAAATGCAACAACCAAATAAGCTAATGCCTTTTTATGAAAATGTTGCTTTTGATAGAATTAGCGATAATGCGATGGTGTTAAATTTTGGTCCTCAGCATCCAAGTTCACACGGACAATTGCGGTTAATTTTGGAATTAGAGGGTGAGAAAGTTATTAAAGCAATTCCAGAAGTTGGGTATTTACATCGCGGAATGGAAAAAATGGCAGAAAATATGATTTATAATGAATTTTTGCCAACAACAGATAGAATGGATTATATTGCTGCAAGTTCAAATAATTATGCTTTTGCTTTGAGTGTTGAGAAGTTACTTGGAGTAAGTGTTCCTCGCAGGGCGCAAGTGATTAGAACAATGCTTTTGGAGCTTAATCGAATCATTTCTCATTTATTCTGGCTTGCCACGCACGCCCTTGATGTTGGAGCGATGAGTATTTTTCTTTATTGTTTTAGAGAGAGAGAATTTGGAATTGACTTGATTGAGGATTATTGTGGGGCTAGATTGACACATTCAAGTATTAGAATTGGGGGGGTTCCATTAGATTTGCCGCTAGATTGGTGTGATAAGCTTAAGGTATATTTGGATTCTTTGCCAAAACAAATTGCTTTGTATGAGGGGATTTTGAGTGAGAATCGTATTTGGAGGATGCGTTTAGAAAATGTGGGCGTTGTTAGTCCTGAAATGGCAAAGAGTTGGGGTCTTAGTGGAGTTATGTTGCGTGGTAGTGGAATAGAGTGGGATATACGAAAAGAAGAACCCTATGAGCTTTATAATGAATTGGAATTTGATATTCCAGTGAGTTATAGTAATGATAGCTATGGGCGTTATTTGCTTTATATGGAAGAAATGAGACAAAGCATTAGAATCTTGTATCAGTTGATTGAAAAATATAAAGAGACAGATTCTTTATTAATGTGTGAAGATGCGCGTTATTTTTCTGCACCAAAAGAGCAAATTATGACACAAAATTATTCATTAATGCAACATTTTGTTTTGGTAACACAAGGTATGCGTCCCCCTGTTGGTGAAGTATATGTGCCAACAGAATCGCCTAAGGGAGAGCTTGGATTTTTTATTAGATCTGAGGGAGAACCTTATCCTTATAGGGTAAAAATGCGAACTCCTAGCTTTTTTCATACTGGAGTTTTACAGGATTTATTGCCTGGGCATTATTTGGCAGATGTGGTAACAATTATTGGTAATACAAATATTGTTTTTGGAGAGATTGACCGATGAAGCGTTTTGATTTAAGGCATTTAAAGAATGATTTTGGGGGGCGTTTGGAAGAGATCTTGAAAACACAGCTAGAAATGGGGGAAGTAGGGATTTTTTTGTTTGAAGTCTTGGAATTTGAAAATGTGCAAAAAAGTGCGGATATTGTAGCAAAAAGTGGAAATGAATTGTTAAATTCCTTGCGTTTTAATGAAGTGGATTGGACAATTGTAGTAAAGAGGGTTTGTTAATGTTAAGAGAGTTTTTTGAGATTTATTGCCAAAATGGCGGAAAAATTACTCCCCTTAGTCAATATTTAAAAGAAGAGCAAAAAGGTGCAGCGGTTTTACTAGGCGGATTTATTTTGGATTTTTTAGACAAAATTCCAACTTTGGCAACACAAAAGAATGTTTTTTTATTAAGCCCTTTAAATTTTAATCCAAACTCCAATATAAAGCAGTTTTTATACGAAGTGGGTTGTGAAGAATCAGTTTTAGCTCTTTTAGCAGAATTCTTATTGCAAGATGAAGTTATCAAAAATCAAAGCTTTATTAAAGAGCTTGATATTGGATATTTGGCTTCAGAAATTAATTTGGCAGAAGAAGAAATTTTTGAGATTCAAAAAAGCTTTGGAGATAATTTGAAAAATACTTTAATTATCGGAAAAGATGTTGTTACTCATAAAAATGCTAACAATATTGCAAAGATACTTGCATTATTTTCACAAAGTAAATCTTTAGAAGTAGTTTTTTTAGAAGAAGAGAAGGTGTCTGTTTTGCCTCATTATGAAGAAATTTCTAAAATAGGAGAAGTTGGGAGTTTTGATGGTTTAGTCGCGTATTTACACTATGAACATTTAATAAAAACTCCCATACTAAAAGCTTCAAAACAATTTGGGTTAGTTGGAAAAGTAGGAAATGGGGAGAAAATCAAAGTAATTTTTGATAGTTTAGAGGCGTTAGAAGTGGAGTTTTGTGAAAATAAAGAGATTAAAGGAATGGTTGGGATTTTGTCATTACCTAAAAAAGAGAATTTTTGTTTTTGCTATCAAAAAATTAAGCTAGATAAGGTTATGTAATTATGGAAATGATTCAAATTAAAATAGACAATCGTGAAATACTTTGCAAAGAGGGCGAAACTATTTTAAATGTGGCACGCGCTAATAATATTTTTATACCTGCGATCTGCTACCTCTCTTGCTGTTCTCCAACTCTAGCTTGCAAAATGTGTATGGTAGAGGCTGATGGTAAGCGAGTGTATGCTTGTAATGCTAAGGTAAAAGAGGGTATGGAAGTGGTCGTAAATACTCCTGAGATAGAAGAGGAGAGAATTGCGATTATGCAAACCTATGATGTCAATCATCCTTTGCAATGTGGTGTGTGTGATAAGAGTGGGGAGTGTGAATTGCAAAATTACACACATTATGTTGGAGTAAGAGAGCAAAAATACGCACTCAAAGATGATTATAAAGCTTTTAATCATTGGGGGCAAACAGTTTATGATCCAAATTTATGTATTGTGTGTGAGCGATGTGTAACATTATGTAAAGATAAAATAGGCAAAGCTTATATTAAAACCATCAAAAGAGATGGGGAAATGCCTGATAAAGAATACAAAGAAACAATGCCAAAAGATGCTTTTGGAGTTTGGAATAAAGCAAAAAAATCACTCATAGGACCAAGTGGCAGTGGAGATTGTAAGGATTGTGGAGAATGTGCGAGTGTGTGTCCTGTAGGAGCTTTGGGGATTGGGCATTTTCAATATCAATCTAATGCATGGGAGCTAGAAAAGATTCCTAGCACTTGTGTGCATTGTGGAAATGGCTGTCCTTTGACTTATGAAGTCAAGCAAGAGAGCATAAGTGGAGAAAAAAGAAAAATCTATCGTGTTACAAGTGATTGGAACTTTGCAACTCTCTGTCCAGCAGGACGCTTGGCTTTTGAAACTAATCATCAAGAGATTCCTTATGAGACTTTAAAAAACAAAGACGCCTTTAATGCAACCATCGTAGCTTTTAAAGAATCAAAAACCATTCGATTTTTGGGGAATGTTACTAATGAAGAAGCTTTGATTTTGCAAACTTTAAAGCAGAGGTATAATTACCGCTTGGTGTGCGATGAAGTGTTTGCCTTTCAAGAGTTTTTGGCAGAATTTGCTAGTGGCAGTGGAAGTTTGGGCAAAGCCACGCAAAAAGAAATAACTCAAAGCACCTTTGTAATGTGTTTTGGTGGAGCAATGAGCTATGATATGCCAGTGGTAACACATAGCATTAATAATGCTATGAAGCAAAACAAAGGTGCTACTTTGGCATATTTTCATACGATGAGAGATTGTGTGGCAAGTGGGTTTGTTAAACCTGCAAATTTGGTAGAAGCATTTTATAAGCCTCAAAGTGAGGAAGCATTTGCGCTTTTGTTAGCTAGTATTTGTATCCCAGAGATTCCACATTCTCTAAAAGATCAAATCCAAAAATATGAGAAGAAAATCTTTAAAGAAATTATTCAAAGTAATGAAAAATCAGAAACAGCAGAGGAGATCAAAGAAAATAAAGAAATTCTAAGTAGCGAATTGGTGGAATATTGTCTTTTAGAAGAAGCTAATTGTGCTTTTAAAAAGGATAATCTAGAGTTTGATATTGAGGCTTTAAGGAAAATGGCTTTGAGTGCTGAAAATCCGATTTTGATTGTTGGGCTTGATGTGTATCGTGCAAAAAATGCTAAAAATATTGCTCGCATTTTAGCTTTGATTGAAAAATATTCAAAGTTTAAAATTATGCTTTTGCCACCTAGTCCTAATGCACTAGGAATCTCTTTGATTTGTGAGTTAAGCCAAGAAAAAGAAGGCTATACAATAGGCTATAACACAAAAGGAGATTTTAGAATCGGTACAGAAAGTGATAATGTGCTTATTATGCCTTATTTACAAGAACAAGAAGGAACTTTTGTTAATGTAGATAAGCGAGTTGTTCCGCTCTCTAATGCAATTCCCTACAAGGGTTATGAGCTTAATGACATTGCAAAAGAGCTTGGTTTGGACTTGGAGCATACCATTGACTACACGCAAGAATTGCCTATGCAAAAGGGTTTTAGATGTGTGGAGTATGATAGTTTGAAATATGGCTTTTTAAATGATGGGACAGAGATACGCGGTTATTTGCTTAACCCCTTAATTGAAGAAAAAGAGATTAAAGTAGAAGAAGTACGACTAGATCTGCTAGAATCCTATAATCTCTATGCAAGAGATGCTATGGCGCATTTTTCTAGAGAAACGCTTCAATCACAGCTTTTGTATTCTAAAAATGGATTACAGGTTTCAGAGGCTTTGGCAAAGAGCTTGGGAGTAGAATCAGGCAATCTTGTAGAAGTGATTTTTGATGATTCTAAGGTATTAGCAGTGGAAGTTGTTGTTGATAAAGAAATGGAAGGCGGAATTGCAGCGCTTGGAGTGTGTGGCTTGGAGAAGTTTGAATATTTCCCTCAAAGTCGTTATGCAAGAGCGCAAATAAAGGTTATAAAATGATGGGATTTGTGATTGAGACTTGTATTAAAGTTTTGTTGGTAGTTTTAATATTTTTTGCATTAGCAGGATTTTCAACTTATATTGAGCGTAAAGTTTTGGCTTTTTTTCAAAGAAGACTTGGACCTGCAATAGTGGGACCTTTTGGGATTTTGCAGATTTTAGCAGATGGAATCAAGCTTTTTACAAAAGAGGACATTGTCCCAAGTGGTGCTAATTCTTTGATTTTTAGAATTGCACCAGTGATCACTGCTGCTACAGCTTTTATTGCAATGGCTCCCATTCCATTTTTTCCAGAATTTGAGCTTTTTGGTAGGGTGATTCAGCCGATTATTTCAGATATTAATGTTGGTGTTTTGTTTGTGCTTGGAGTGGGAGCTGCTGGACTTTATGGACCACTTTTAGGGGGGATTAGTGCAAATAGTAAATATTCACTTTTGGGGGCTGCTAGGACAGCAATTCAGCTTTTGAGTTTTGAAGTAGTTTCTGGATTATCGCTTTTAGCACCTATTATGCTTGTTGGTTCTTTGTCGCTTGTAGATATTAATCAATATCAAAGCAATGGAATCACAAATTGGCTTATTTTTTCTCAACCTTTAGCTTTTGTTTTGTTTTTGTTTGCAGGCTATGCGGAGTTAAATCGAACGCCTTTTGATTTGTTGGAGCATGAAGCTGAGATTATAGCAGGGTATGCCACAGAGTATGCAGGAATGCGTTGGGGAATGTTCTTTATTGGAGAGTATGCAAATATGATTACTCTTTCATTTCTTGTTTCGTTGTTATTTTTGGGTGGCTTTAATCCGCTTTGGTTTATTCCTGGTGGGATTGCCATTATCTTAAAAGTAATGTTTTTTATTTTTCTGTTTATGTGGGTTAGAGCAGCATTTCCACACATTAGACCCGATCAACTTATGGGAATGTGCTGGAAAGTCTTGTTTCCTTTGGCACTTTTGAATATTTTAATTACAGGAATTGTTGTTTTAGGTGGTGGTCTATGAGTCGATATGTTAAATTGGTGGATCAAAATCCAAAGCTTAACTATACACAGAAGTTTGTAAAGTTTTGGAATCGTGCATTAAAGGGCGAGTTGTTTGTGGGACTTTGGTTGGTATTAAAGGAGCTTTTAAAAGCACAAATTCACACGGTGCAGTATCCACTAGAAAAACTACCCTTAAGCCCAAGGTATCGCTCTGTGCATGAATTAAAGCGATTATTGGAGAGTGGAAATGAGCGGTGCATTGGTTGTGGGTTGTGTGAAAAGATTTGTGTTTCTAATTGTATTCGTATGGAAACAGCTTATGGGGAAGATAAGCGCAAGAAAGTTTTAGAATATACCATCAATTTTGGTCGTTGCATTTATTGTGGGCTTTGTGCAGAAGTTTGTCCTGAGTTAGCTATCGTGCATGGCAAGCGCTATGAAAATGCAAGCGAACAGCGAGCCTCGTTTTCTTTAAAAGAGGATATGCTAACGCCTATGGACAAAATACTATCTGGCTTAGATAGTGAATATGAAGGAGTGGGAAGTGTTAGCATAGATGCTGATAAAAAAATCAAAGCAACTCCATTAAAGTATTTAGAAAAATTAGAGCAAAAAGATGAAGAAAAAGGGGTTGAAAATGTTTGAGGCTATTGCTTTTTATGTTTTTAGTGCATTAACTTTAGCAATGTTTTTGGTTGTGGTAAGCACAAGCAGTATTCTTTATGCTTTGAGTGCTTTGGCAGCAGGAATGATTTTTATTTCTGGCTTTTTCTTTTTGCTGGGTGCAGAGTTTTTAGGGGTTGTGCAAATTGTTGTTTATACAGGGGCTATTATCGTGCTTTATGCTTTTGCAATTATGTTTTTTGATGTGCAAAAATTGCAAACTGAAAGGGTTGAAAATCCTCGTGTTTTATTTTTATTAACAGGACTTAGCGCCTTACTTTTGGTAGTGGTTGTAGTTGTTCCCATTGTAAGTGAAAATCTCACTCAACTCTCACCACAGATTCCAATCAATGAAGAAATAGGAAATGTGCAGATGATAGGGTATATGCTTTTCACAAAATTCCTAATTCCTTTTGAAATTGCTGCTATTATGCTTTTGGTGGCAATGATTGCAGGAATTATTTTGGCGGGTAAGGGCATGCAGCATTCTCTTACTTTAAATGAGAGCGAAGAAATACAAGCAAAGGATAAAGAATGATTACACTAAATCATTATTTGATTGTATCGGTTTTAATGTTTGTAATTGGTGTGTTTGGGATATTAAGGCGCAAAAATCTTTTAATGTTATTTTTTTCAACAGAGATTTTGTTAAATGCGGTGAATATCGGCTTAGTTGCCATTGGGTATTACTTGGGGGATTTAAAGGGGCAGCTTTTTGCTTTTTTTATTCTTGCAGTTGCAGCAAGTGAAGTTGCTGTTGGGGTTGGGTTATTGATTGCTTGGCATAAAAAATATCATACGCTTGATTTAGATTCTTTACAAACAATGAAGGGCTAGAGTATGGAATGGATTTTATATATGGCTTTGTTTTCGCCTTTAGTGGGTGCATTTTTTGGGATTCCCTTTGCTTCAAAAAGTAAATTCTTATTTGTAGGAGTATTTGCAACTTTAATGCTAGGGGTTTCGTTTGTAGCCTCTTTAATGCTGTTTGTTTATGCTTTTCAAGGCGGAGTTTTAAAAGTCGTGCTTATGGATTGGATTGGGGCTGGGGGGCTTTATATTCCTTTTGGTTTTTTGATTGATAGTGTAAGTGCGACAATGGTGCTTGTAGTAACGCTTGTTTCTTTATGCGTTCATTTATATTCAATTGGTTATATGAAACACGATGAAAGTTTTAATCGCTTTTTTGTTTATTTGAGTGCTTTTGTGTTTTCTATGCTGATTTTGGTGATGAGCGATAATTTTGCTGGATTGTTTATTGGCTGGGAGGGTGTAGGACTCTGTTCTTGGTTGCTGATTGGCTTTTGGTACGGAAGAGATTCGGCTTCTTTTGCCGCCAATGAGGCGTTTATTATGAATCGGATTGCTGATCTTGGAATGTTGCTTGGAATCTTTTTAATTTACTGGGTGTTTGGCACTTTAAATTATGAAATTGTTTTAAGCAATATTTATGAAGCGCCTTATGGGATTTTAGTAGCAATTGGAATCTTGCTTTTTGTGGGTGCAATGGGTAAGAGTGCGCAGTTTCCGCTTCATACTTGGCTTGCCGATGCGATGGAGGGACCAACTCCTGTTTCTGCGCTAATCCATGCTGCAACAATGGTAACAGCTGGGGTTTATCTTGTGGTTAGAGCAAATCCCCTTTATGCGATGATTCCTGAAGTGAGTTTTGCTATTGCTTCTTTAGGGGCTTTTGTAGCTGTTTTTGCAGCGAGTATGGCACTTGTTAATAAGGATTTAAAGCGCATTATTGCTTATTCAACACTCTCGCAGTTGGGGTATATGTTTGTAGCAGCTGGGCTTGGTGCGTATTGGATAGCACTTTTTCACTTAGCCACTCACGCATTTTTTAAATCTTTGTTGTTTTTGGGAGCTGGAAATGTTATGCATGCTATGAATGATAAATTGGATATTACTAAAATGGGAGCTTTGTATAAACCGCTAAAATACACTGCGATTTTAATGATTCTAGCTTCAATTGCATTAGCAGGAATCTATCCTTTCTCTGGCTTCTTCTCCAAAGATAAAATTTTAGAAGCAGCTTTTGGAAGCGAAGCTTATGTGCTTTGGGGAATGTTGCTCGTGGGAGCATTTTTAACCGCTTTTTATAGTTTTAGATTGATTATGCTTGTATTTTTTGTGGAAAAAAGGCACGAAGAAACTCCACACGAAGCTTATCCTTATATGATTTACGCAATGATTCCACTTGGTATTTTGGCGGTTTTTAGTGGTTTGTTTGAATCAAATTTTCACCATTTTATCTTAAAGACTCTGCCCGATTTTGATTCTAATTTAAATCAAAAAGTAATATGGATTTTAATTGGAGCAACAACTATTATCGCACTTAGTGGAATTTTATTCGCGATTTTTAAATATAAAAATGGTGGTTTTTCTAAAAAGTGGGAAGAAACTTTTGTTTATAGACTTTTATCGCAGCAGTATTACATTCCTAAATTTTATGAAATTGTTTTTATACGTGGTTATGAAAAAATATCACAATTGATGTGGAGTATTGATAAAAAGGTGGTTGATTTTGTGGTGGATGCGATTGCTTATTTGTTAAGTGATAGTGGAGAGAAGTTGCGCGTGATTCAGAGTGGAAATCTATCTAAAATGTTGCGCATTATGTTTTTTGGGTTAGTGTTTTTGTTAGCACTTGTATTTGTTTATAGGGAGAACTTATGGATTACATTCTAACGCTGCTTATCTTTTTTCCTTTTTTGGGTGCTTTGCTTGCAGTTGGGATTAAGGAAAACCTAAAAGCTTATGGGGTTATGATTAGTTTTATTGAGTTGCTTTTGGTTTTATTAATGTGGTTTATGTTTGATAGTGAGATTGAGGGCTATCAATTTATAAACTTCTTCCCATTGGTGTCGAGTTTTGGTGTTAGTTATTTGGTTGGACTTGATGGCATTTCATTGTTTTTGATTGTTTTAAGCGCCTTAATTAGCTTTTTGGCTTTTATTTATCTTAATGAACAAAAAGAATTAAAAAAGCTAATCATTTCTCTTTTATGTTTAGAAGGTATTATGATAGGCGTTTTTTGCGCTTTGGATGTTATCTTGTTTTATGTTTTTTGGGAGCTTTCTTTGGTGCCTATGCTGTATATTATTGGTGCTTGGGGAAGTGAAAATAGGGTGTATGCGGCTGTAAAATTCTTTTTATATACCTTTTTAGGGTCGCTTATTATGTTGGTTGGAATCTTATTTTTAGCTTATTATTATTTTAATGTGAGTGGTATTTGGACTTTTTCGCTAATAGAATGGTATAGTTTTGGGGCGATTACAAAAGATGTTCAAATATGGCTATTTCTTGCATTCTTTTGTGGATTGGCTGTTAAAGTTCCAATGTTTCCTTTCCATACTTGGTTGCCTTATGCGCACGGACAAGCGCCAACAATTGGTTCGGTGATTCTAGCGGCAGTTTTGTTAAAAATGGGAACCTATGGATTTGTTCGTTTTTCTCTACCCTTGTTTCCTGATGCAAGTGTGTCTTTGATGATTCCTATGGCGATTTTGGCGCTAATTATGATTGTTTATGGATCATTGGTAGCTTTTGCGCAAAAAGACATTAAGCAGGTCATTGCTTATAGCTCTATTTCGCATATGGGTGTGATTATGATTGGAATCTTTGCGCTAAATTTAGAGGGGATTGCGGGGGCAATATTCCTTATGTTAAGCCATGGAGTGATAAGTGGAGCATTATTTATGCTTGTGGGTGTGATTTATGATCGGCGACATACCAAACTAATGAGTGAGTTTGGTGGATTGGCAAAGGTTATGCCAAATTATACTATGGTTTTTGGAATCATGATGATGGCTTCAATTGGGTTGCCACTTACAATGGGCTTTGTTGGGGAGTTTTTGTCTTTGTTAGGATTTTTTAAAGTATCGCCTATTATGACAGGAATTGCTGGGCTTAGTATTATTGTTGGAGCGGTTTATATGCTCTATTTGTATCGAAAGGTTTTTTATGGAGTTTCACGCAATGCCGCAAATCAGAAGTTAAAAGATTTGGATTCTAGAGAATTGAGTGCATTGTTACCATTGGTAGTTATTGTGATTTGGTTGGGGGTTTATCCAAAACCGCTTTTAGAGCCCATTAATAAAGGTGTGGAGAATATGTTTGCTGTGTTGTATTCGCATATTGATTTAGAAGAGACTAAAGATTTTTTTAATTTTGAAAGCTTAGAAAATCCCTTAACTTGGGAGGGTAAATAATGTTAGAGTCTTTTAGTATAACTTTTGGTGAGTTGAATTTTTTTAGCATTATCCCAATGGTGATTGCCATTGTTGGTGCGATTTTAATCATTGGCTTGGATTTGTATATTCAAAAGGCAAACAAACAACTATATGCGATGTTGGCTATTGTCTTTTTGGTTTTAGATTTGGGCTATGTTGTGTTGTTTGGTGGATATGGTAGGGCATTTTTTGATTTGGTGTTGATTGATGGAATATCTATGCTTGGGCAAATTATTATCTTAGTGGGCGCTATTTTGTTTTTGCCATTAACTCTAAGTTATAATAAATTCCATGAATTTCAATATCCAGAATATTATGCTCTTTTTTTATTGATGTGTGTTGGATTTCAATTTATGGTAAGCAGCGATCATTTAATTGTTATTTTTTTGGGGCTTGAAACAGCTTCTTTATCGCTTTATACACTCATTGCAATGCACAATCGTAAAAATTCCCTTGAAGCAGCGATTAAATACTTCACTATGGGGGCTCTCTCGGCTGCTTGTTTTGCCTTTGGTTCTATGCTTTTGTACGCAGCAAGTGGTTATTTGGATTTAGAAAATATTAAAAATGCCCTTGATTACAGCAATTATCAGCCGTCTTATTTGATATTAGCTGCAGTGGTGTTTTTTATTGCTGCTATTGGATTTAAGGTTTCATTGGTGCCTTTTCATACCTGGATGCCAGATGTTTATGAAGGATCTAATTCTTTCTTGGCAGGATTTATATCTGTTGTGCCAAAAATAGCTGCTTTAGTGGTGGCGATTCGGATTTTTAGCATTTTCCAAGATTTGATTTGGGTGCATAATATTTTTTATTTGCTTGTGATTGTAACAATGACTTTGCCTAACCTTGTGGCACTTGTGCAAAAAGATGTTAAAAGAATGTTAGCATATAGCTCTATTTCGCATGCAGGATTTGTTTTTAGTGCGATTTTGATTGCAAGTTTTCAGTCTTTTAGCGCACTTTTTATGTATTGGATTTTGTTTTTGTTTGCTAATTTGGGGATTTTTGCAATGCTTTGGATTACTAGAACTAAAGAGCAAAAATGGGATAAACGCTATGATCACCCTTATGAAAAATTTTCTGGACTTATAAAGCTTTGTCCTTTTATGGCGGTTATTATGGCTTTGTTTATGCTTTCACTTGCAGGAATCCCTCCCTTTTCGCTTTTTTGGGGCAAAGCTTATTTAATGAGTGCAGCCATTAATAATGGCTATTTATTTTTAGCAGTTGTAATGGCACTTAATAGTGCAATTGCGGCTTATTATTATTTAAAACTCATTGTGTATATGTTTTTTAAAGAGCCTCTTGTGGAAAATGGTGCAATCTATCTGCAAAATGTAACTTTGCCACTTAAAATAGTAGTGGGAATCGCTGTGGCTTGTGTTTGTCTTTCTAGTCTTTTTGTGGATGATATTTTGTATTCTGTTTATTATTTTTTAGAATCAAGTGCTATTTAAAATAATAGCATTGTGCAGGATTTGTTTGTAGTTGAAGATAAATAACACACATAGGGATTAAAAATATACTTTATGATTAAGAAAAAAATTATTTAACCGAAATATAAAGTATTTTTTTGTAGAATTTAGCGATCTTTAAGGTTAAAATGGATTTTGAAAATCAGTTAAGTGCAATTATAGAGACTATTTCAGAAAGAAAGGCGTTAGTTAATACAGAAGAAGCTACCAAGATGACTTTTATTATACCATTTTAAAAGCTTTAGGTTATGATGTTTTTAATCCTAGTATAGTTGTGCCAGAATATACGGCGGATATAGGGATTAAAAAAAGGTGAAAAGGTTGATTATGCAATATTTAAAGATGGTAAGCCATTTATCCTAATAGAAGCAAAGAATCATACAGAAAATTTAAATAATCATAATAATCAATTAGTGAGGTATTTTAATACAGATTCTAGTATTAAGTTTGCTATTTTGACTAATGGGATTGAGTATAGATTTTTTACGGATATTGAACAGCCAAATTTGATGGATAAAGCACCCTTTTTGGTTGTTAATCTTGAAAAACTAAAACCAAGAGATATTAATAATTTAAAGCAGTTTATCTACACAAATTTAAATTTAGATGAAATTTTAGATATTGCTATAAAAAAGAAGTATTATCGTGGTATTCAGGAGATTTTTAAAAGTGAAATAGAAGACCCTAGTAACGAATTTACAAGTTTCTTTGCTAAACAACTTACCGAAAAACGAATGACTACTGCTGTGCTAGAAGAGTTTAAAGGATATATTTCAAAATCTTTTAAAGAAATTATTAATGATTTAGCTTATGAAAAAATTACAAGCATTAAAAATAATCTTCAGTCAATTAATGATGATGAGCAGGAAGTGCAAGAGGAAGAGGCAAAGGAAATTAAGAATTGCAAGGCTTTTACATTGTTAAATCTATTTTGGGTAGCGCCAAAGTAGATTTAAATGATATTTCTTATAAAGATACTTTGAGCTATTTTGGGATTTTATATCAAGGTAAAGTTACTAAGTGGATCTGTAGGTTATATTTGACAAACACCAAAAAAGTATTAGTTTTCCAAATGGGCAAACTTATAATTTAGAGAAGTTGGAAGATATTTATAATTTAAAAGATGAAATTATGAATGCATATGAAAGTAGGAAGTAATGTTTTATAGGCAAAGATATTTGTAAATATCTTTGCCTATAAAATCAAATTTTTATCACAAATCCGCCAATAAAAATTGCAAGAATAATGGGTGGTATGATGTATTTGATGTAATAAAACCAAATAAGACTAAAAAGTGAGGATTTGGAAGAGTGATTATTGATTTCTTTAATCGCACTTTTATCTAAAACCCAGCCAACATATATAACAGAACCCAAAGCAGTAAGCACAAAGAATATATTTCCGCTGATAAAATCAAAATTGTCAAAGATATTTCTGCCAAAAATGATAATATCACTCCAAGGTCCATAAGCAAGAATACAAGGAAGATTCCCCAAAATAAAAACTGCTATTAGTGTAAAGCTAACTGCTTTATTGTGCGAGAGTTTAAATTTCTCTTCTAAAATACTAATGATAACTTGATAAATGGTCAATGAAGTTGTAAGTGCTGCAATTAGCAACAAAACAAAAAATACAATTGCAAAGAAACCGCCAAAAACCATATGTGAAAATGCAATGGGAAGGCTTTTAAAAACTAGTGAAGGTCCAGAATCAGGAGCTAACCCAACACTAAAGAGTGATGGAAAGATAATAAAACCTGCTAGGATTGCCACAAGTGTATTAATAATTCCAGTAATGCAAGCGGTTTTGACAAGTTTTTCATCTTTTCTAAGGTGAGAAGAAAGTGTAATCATAACCCCAAATCCAAGAGAAAGTGCAAAGAAAACTTGTCCCAAAACATACAAAAAGAGCTTTGGTGTAATGGCAGAAAAATCAGGAATGAGATAGAATTTAATCCCCTCCATTGCGTTTTCTAGTGTAATATTGCGCGCTATCATTCCCAAAAGACATAATAATAAAAGTGGCATAAGCCACTTAACAGATCTTTCAATTCCATCAATAATGCCTTTTTTAAGAATAATGTAGTTTATGACAACAAAGATTAAAGTGTAAAAGCCGATTAACCAAGGTGAATTTTCTATATTTTGAGAATAGAATTCTGAAGTGATTTCTTTTGTAATGGGGCTTGATAGATTAAGTCCAATATCCCCAAAAAAGGAAGTAAAAATATTAGCAATATAAGCAATAACCCAACCCCCAAGCACCATATAATAAGCCAAGATTCCAAAAGCACCTATGGCTCCCATATAGCCTATGATTTTCCACGCACTTTTGTTTGTGTTCTCTTCAAAGGCATCAATAGAGTTTTTGTGTGCCATTCTGCCAATCACATTTTCAACTAAGATAATAGGGATTCCAACTAAAATCATCGCAAGAATAAAGATAAGCACATAAGCGCCACCACCATTTTCCCCCACAAGATAGGGGAATCTCCAAGTCGCCCCAAAGCCAATAGTGGCACCTGCAATAGTTAGAATATAAGTGATGTGATTAGTCCAAGTTTGTCTTTGCATTTTTGTGTCTTTAAGAGTGAAATCTAGGCTATTATATAGGATTTTAGCTTGATAAAGTATAAAGATTTTTTAAATTTTGTAAAAATGAATCCCATTTTGTAGATTGGTTTAAAATCGCGATTCCTTGTAAGATTTGTTGTGCTTGTAAGTTTGGGTTTTCAATGGCTTTTAAATGACTAAGAAGTTGCGATTTAAGAGAATTGTGGTTTAGATTCCATACTTCTTGTATGGGTAAAATCGCTTTGGCATAGCTTGTGAGATTGGCATTTTGGTTGGGGGCGATTTCTAGTGCGATTCTTGGGGTTTGAGAAGCAATGATTTCCATTAAAGTTTGCCCGCAAGCACAAATGCAAAGATCCATTTTGTAAAATAAATCTGCCATTTCTTCTTGTGTTAATCCATAATATCCTTTTGCTTGGCTAGTGAGTTTGGTGTTTTTGTGGATATAGTGGATTTCATAATTGGGATTATATGTTGTTAGTGTTTCTATAATAAAATTAGTAAGATTTAAAATATCTTCACCGCCTAGTGTAACTAGAATCTTTTTTATTTTTGGGTGTGGAGATTTAATGGGTGTAGTGTTGAGCTTTTGCAAAAAGGGCTTTTGAAGAAGTCGATAATCTCCACCTAAGAGAAGTGTGTGGTTTGGATAATGAGATTGATAAAGCGTTTTTTGAGCATTAGGAGCGTTGTTTAGTAAAATTGCATTAGGGTAGGGCAAACGCAAGGTGTCATCAAAAAATAAGCAATGTGTGGCAAAGGTGGTTGCTTTTTGGTAAGATTCTAGCTCTAAAACATAAGAATCAATAACAATTAAATCGCATTTTTTTAACTCCAAATCCAAAAGACTAGCATCAAGCAAGTAAGCTTCAAATCCATTACTTTTTAGAATCTCTAAAAGTGCATTGCAACGGCTAAAATGCCCTAGTCCAATTCCAAATTTTTTGTCTGCAAAAAGGAGTGCTTTTGGCATTAATAGATTTTTTTAAGGTTTTCTAGCTTGGAAGTGGCGTTTAAAAGTAGCATATCTGCTAGAATCAAGGCTAGCATTGATTCACACACAACGCTACCACGAATGGCAATGCAAGGATCGTGGCGTCCTTTGATTGCGCAAATGTGTTTTTTATTTTGGATATTAATGGTTTCTTGAGGTATAAAAATGCTTGGTGTAGGTTTAAAATGTACTTTAAAGTAGATTTCCTCACCATTACTTATTCCGCCTAAGATTCCGCCACTATGATTGCTAGAAAAGCCATTTGGTGCGATAGAATCATTATGAAGTGAGCCTTGCATTTTTGAGGCTTTAGTTCCGCTACCAATCTCTACAGCCTTAACACCATTTAAACCAAGCATTAAAGCCCCAATAGCTGAATCAAGTTTGTAATAAAGTGGTTCTCCAAGTCCAATAGGGACATTAATAGCGCTAACTAATGCCACCCCCCCAATGCTATCGTGCGAGTTTTTAGCCCTTAAGATTGCTTCTTTTTGAGATTCTTCCTTATCTTTGTCTAAAGAAAAAATTTCACTCTCTTTGGCAAAATTAAAATCAATTCTTTGACATTCTATCTCCCCTATGCTAAAAATTCCACTTCTTAGCGTGATTCCAAACTCGTTTAAAAGGCATTTGGCAATCGCTCCCGCTGCTACCCTAGCAGAAGTTTCTCTTGCGCTTGATCTTCCGCCACCGCGATAATCTCTGATTCCATATTTATGGAAATAGGTAAAATCTGCATGTCCGGGACGAAAAATATCTTTTATATTAGCATAATCACTACTTTTATTAGCACTATTGTGAATGAAAAAACCAAGGGGAGTGCCTGTTGTTTTGCCTTCAAAAACTCCACTTAGAATCTGAACTTTATCAGCTTCTTTTCTTTGAGTAGAAAACAAATTTCTTCCCCCTTGCCGCCTTTGCATCTCTTGAGCAATAAAGTCTTCATCAATGGTTAAGCCTGCTGGAAGTCCATCAAGCACACCCCCAATCCCTGCTCCGTGGCTTTCGCCAAAAGTTGTTAGTTTAAGGGCTTCCCCAAAAGTATTCATTGTTTATCCTTTAAAATTTTAAGTGCAATTTTGGCGCAATTTTGCTGGGCTTCTTTTTTGCTTTTTCCTTTGGCTTTTGCGTATTCTTTGTTTTGAATAAAAACTCCCATAAGAAACTCTTTATTATGATCAGGACCTTTAGAATCAAGCACCACATATTCTGGCGTGATTCCAAATAAGGCTTGGGTAAGTTCTTGTAAGCTTGTCTTATAATCATAAAAAAGATTTTCTAAATCAATTTTTGGGTATAAAATATCTAAAATTTTCAAAACAATAGTTTGCACTTTTTCTAAGCCACTTTCTAGATAAATTGCCCCCACAATTGCCTCAAAGGCATTAGAGAGAATTGAATCTTTTTCTCTGCCATTGTTTTGTTCTTCAGAATGTGAGATATAAAGACATTCTCCGATATTTAAATGCCTTGCAATTTTTGCAAATGCTTTTTCATTGACCATTGAAGCGCGCATTTTGGAGAGTTCACCTTCAGGAGAATGGGGGAACTTTTTGTATAAAAATTCTCCAATAATCAAATCCAAAACAGCATCGCCTAAAAATTCCAATCGCTCATTATGGGTCGATTTTTTAGCACTCTTGTGAGTGAGAGCTTCTTGGAGCAGGTTTTGATTGGAGAAGTGATAGCCTAAATATCGCTGAAAATCATTTAAATTCACTTTTATTCCTTTTGATTTTTAAGTTTTAATGCTTCTTCTTTAGCAATTTTATCACAAAGTTCATTTTCTTTGTGTCCATTATGTCCTTTTACCCACGCCACTTGAATTTTGTGAAGTTTTGAAACTTCTAGATATTGCTTCCAAAGTTCTGGATTTTTGACATTTTTAAAATTTTTAATAATCCAGTTAGGAAGCCATTTAGAAAGCCCGTCTAAGACATATTTTGAATCACTAATCACTAAAACCTCGCAAGGTTCTTTGAGAGCTTTTAAACTAAAGATAAGGGCGGATAATTCCATTTGGTTATTGGTGGCATTTTCTGCACTACCTTTGATAATTTTTTCTTTGTCTTTGTAGCGCAAGATTCCACACCAGCCACCATAGCCTGGATTCCCCAAAGAAGATCCATCACAAAAGAGAGTAACGCGTTTCATCTTGTTTTTGCTTTAAGGTAATAATAGTCTTAGCACTTAGCAATGTGCCACAATGCGGACAAGTTTCAAAAGGTAATGGCATATTGGCTTTACAAGCTGTGCAATGATAGGTGAATTTTAAATCCCCAGTGTAATTTTTGTTCTTATTTAAAAGTGAAAGCACTTCTAGCTCAAAACTCTCTTTTTTGTTATCAGTGGTTGGGTAAAATCCTTTGGCTTCTAAAATATTTTGGAGTAGTTTGTTTTTAATAGGGCTAGTTGGGAGTTCATTTGGATTGCAATTCCATAAAATATCTAGTATTTCTAAAAGATTTGTCGAATTAAGATTTTGGATATTTTCCCAAAATAGGGCAGGGTGAAAGTCTTTTAAAAAAGAGAGTATGATTCGTGAGAGTTTGGGTTCTTTTTGAAAAAGCATTAGAATTTTTTTGATTTTATCTTGATTGTCATCTTTGTGAAAGATTAGAATCTTGACTTCTAAATAATGTCGATGCAGGGTTGTGCCACCTTCAATTTCTTCTAGGCAATCTAGGGCTTCTAGGGCTTCTTTGTAGAGATTCAAATCTTCATAGATTTTAATAAGGGATTTGAGAATCTTTTGGGAGCGTGGATAATGGTGTAAAATTTCCAAATAAATCTCTTTAGCCCTTAGGGGAAATCCTGCTTTATAATAAATATTTCCAAGCGATTCTAAAATGGGAATTTTATCAATGGGGTTTTTAATGTGATCTAGTAAAGTTGTATAAAGGCGAATGGCTTTTTCATAGTTAGCACCTTTTTGATACATATTTGCCATAAAAAGAATAGAAGGGATTGGGTTTTGGCTAAGAGCTAGGAATTCTTTGATTTCTTTATCAAAGCCAATATAATCAAAACTCTCCATAAATTTAGCAAGGGATTTATGTTGTTTTTTGCTGATGATATAATTCCAATAATAAGCAAAAAGACTAATAATTCCAATGCCAAAGATTAAAATAACAATCCCAAATAATGGATCGTGATAATCAATATTTTCTAAAAAATCCAAACTAAACCTCGTAAGAATAATAAGAATAAAATAATCTTGCAAGAATTATAGCAAAACTTATAAGGGGAATTTAGAAAAAGTTTAGTAAAATTTGATACTCTCTTAAGGACTAGGAAAAATTGTGATTGCAGAGCAAAGCATTGAAGCATTAAAAAATCAGCTTGATATTATTGAAGTGGTTTCGCATTATATTGAATTAAAGAAAATAGGGGCTACTTTTAAAGCTTGTTGTCCCTTTCATCAAGAAAAAACTCCTAGTTTTGTTGTAAATCAAAATAAAGGTTTTTACCATTGCTTTGGTTGTGGGGCAAGTGGAGATAGTATCGCTTTTGTGATGCAATATGAAAAGCTTAATTACAAAGAAGCTATAGAAAAACTAGCACAACTTTACAACTTTACACTAACCTATGAGAAAGATAAAAACTCTTTTCAAGAAGATTCTTATAGAATCATGGAATTTATGAAAGAGTATTATCAAGACTCACTTACAAAAGAAGTGGAGTCATACATTCAATCGCGCGGAATCACATTGCCCACGCAACAAAAATTTGAGCTTGGATATGCAGGTCAAAATTATGAGATTATGACTACACTCCAAAAATATTCTATTAATATTCAAGAAGCTTTGAATCTAGGCATTTTGGGTGCGGATAATGAAAATGGAGCGAAGCGGTATTATGCTAGGCTTACACAAAGGTTGATTTTTCCTATTCGCTCACCACAAAATAAGATTGTGGGCTTTGGTGGGCGCACTTTGGGGAATCATCCAGCAAAATACATTAACTCTCCACAAACTAAGCTTTTTAATAAATCACAGATTCTCTATGGATATCCACAAGCCAAAGAGACAATTTACAAAAAAGAAGAAGTGATTGTAACAGAGGGATATTTAGATGTTATCATGCTGCATCAAGCGGGTTTTACAAACGCAGTAGCTACACTTGGGACGGCTTTAACTAAAGAGCATTTGCCACTGCTTTCTAAAGGAAATCCAAAAGTGATTCTTGCCTATGATGGTGATAATGCGGGAATGAATGCGGCTTTTAAAGCAGCTTCTTTATTGTCTTTGGCTAACAAAGAGGGTGGTGTTGTGCTATTTGATGGAGGTTTAGATCCTGCTGATATGGTAAAAAATGGAGATATTGCAAGATTAAAAGAACTTTTTTTATCTTCGATTCCTTTTATTGATTTCGTGCTTGAGGGGATTATAAAGAAATATGATTTGGATAATCCACTTCAAAAAGACAAATGTTTGCAAGAAGCTTTGGGTTATTTGCAGCATTTTTCTTTGGTGATTCAAGAAGATTATAAGGGTTTTTTGGCGCAGAGATTAAAACTACCTAGTCATCTAATAAAAATCAAAAGAAATAATCAAAAAAAGCAGGTAAAAGAGCCAATTAGAGGTGAAGAGAGCTTTGATTTAGCAGAAAAGGCGATTATTAAAAGTGTGCTAGAGGATATGAATCTTTTAGAATTTGTGATGGATTTTTTAGAACCTGCAATGTTTTTAAACCAAAAGGAAGCTTATTTGAAGCTTTTAAAAGGAGAGTTAAAAGACCCTAGCTTGATTCGAATTTTGCTAGACAATAAGATTAAAGCTCAAGACAAAGAAAAATTAAAGCAACAAATGATTATGATTCTATACCAATACTATGAAGAACAAAAACAAAAGGTAATCAGCAAAAAACAGCTTTCTTTAAGGGAAAAGTCGTTTTTAATACGGAAATACCAAAAATATTTAGATAATTTAAAAAAAGGAGACTTGATCGTTTATGAAGGCTTTGGCGCTTTTTAGCGGTGGTTTAGATAGTTTATTAGCCATTAAAATTATCAAAGATATGGGCATTGAAGTGTTGGCTTTGCATTTTGATATAGGATTTATCGGAAAGAATGATAAAAGTGAGGCTTTGAGGGCTATTTTAGATCAAATTGAAGTGCCTTTAAAAGTAGTGGATATTAAAAGGCAATTTTTTGATGAAGTTTTATTTGAGCCTAAATATGGTTATGGTAAATATTTTAATCCTTGTATTGATTGTCATGGAAATATGTTTTCACACGCATTTTCTATGTTGGAGAGTGAGGGGGCAAGTTTTGTTATTAGTGGAGAAGTTTTGGGGCAACGCCCCAAAAGTCAAAGAGCTGAAGCACTTTTGCAAGTAGAAAAACTTTGCAATGCACAAGGATTGGTAGTGCGTCCTATGAGTGCTAAGCTATTACCTATTACCATTCCTGAACAAAAAGGTTGGATTGATAGAGAGAAGTTGCTTGATATTCACGGCAGAGGTAGAGAGAGACAGCTTAAGATGGTAGAAGAATATGGGATTAAAAACTTTGCAAAGCCTGGCGGTGGTTGTCTTTTGACTGAAATTTCTATTGCTAATAAAATCAAAGATTTAAAATCTCATAGAGAAATTGTGTTTGAAGATATGGAAATGGTAAAATATGGACGCTATTTTGTTTTACCTGATGGAGGGCGTTGTATTGTTGCTAGAAATGAGGAGGAGAATCATAAACTCTCTTTTGAGCATCCCAAAATGAGTAAGATTGAATTGATAGATTGTGTTGGACCTTTGGCATTGGTAGAAAAAAATTCAACAAAGGAGGATAAAGAAATGGCGATTGCTTTAGCGTTAGTGTATGGTAAGACTGAAGCTAATCAGACCTATAAGGTTCGATTTGAAGGGAATGAAAGAGAGGCTAAGCCTTTTATTTCTAGAGAAAAAGCGCAGAAATTTTTATTGCTATCTTAAAAATCAAAAGAGTAAATATGCAAAAAGAAGCTTTTAGTAAAATTATAAATCAGAGATACTCTTGCAGAGAATTCAAAGAAAGTCTTTTAAAGAGAGAAGATTTAGAGTATATCTTGGAAGCTGGGAGATTATCACCGAGTTCTTTGGGATTAGAGCCTTGGAAGTTTTTGGTGGTGCAGGATTCTAATAAAAAAGAGGAAATTTCAAAGATAGCTAATTATCAAGGGCATGTTAAAAAATGTGGAGCTATTATAATTATTTTAGCTAGATTAGATTTTGAAGAATATTTTATTCCTAAACTTCAAGCAAGAGGAATGAAAGAAGAAGAACTACAAAAGCGTATCAATCTCTATAAGCCTTTTATTGAAAGCATGAATGAAGATGAAAAATTGCATTATGCTAAAGAGCAAACTTATTTGGCTTTGGGGAATCTTGCTAATGCTGCTTGTGCTATTGGGCTTGGATCGTGTATTGTTGGTGGATTTGATTCTAAGGCTTTGGATTGTTATTTAAAGCTAGATACCACAAAAGAACGAAGTTCTATTATGTTGATCGTGGGAGAATATGAAAATAAAGCAATTTCACAAAAAGCGCGTTTTAGCAAAGAAGAGGTGATTACTTTTCTTGATTAGTGGATAATTGATTTTCTAAGGGGTAACTAAAAATTTAAAAAAGGAGTATAGGATGTTTGGGAGTTCTAAAAGGGAGAAGGAATTAGTAGCAGAGAATAGTGATCTTAAGCGCAAAATAGAGCAGTTAGAAAAAGCATTGCATCATTGTAGTTTAAAAAATGAAGAATACCAAAAAGCTCTAGGGAAACCACAAAAAGATGAAGAAAAGAGTGAAGTTTTTAATGAAATGTTTGGAATGATGACACAATCTTGCGCAAAAAATCTTAAGATATTGCAAGATGATTTTTCAAATTCTGTGGAGATGTTACAAGAATCAGAAAAAATCTCGTTTCAAAATTACAAACAAACACAATCGCTTGAAGAATTAATTGGTGGGACCATATCAAGTGTGGTAGAGAAGTTTAATAGCTTCCAGATGATGATTGCTCAAGTTTATCAGGATTTGGATTCGATTACTAATGTAATTAATCTAATTACAGATGTTAGCGATCAGACTAATCTCTTAGCGCTTAATGCAGCTATTGAAGCAGCAAGGGCAGGTGAGCATGGTAGAGGATTTGCAGTTGTAGCAGATGAGGTAAGAAAACTTGCAGAGAGAGCTCAAAAAGCAACAAAAGAGATTGAAATGAATATTCAAGTTTTACGCCAAAATTTCTCAGAGGTGCAGAGTTCTACAGAAGAAATCGTTAGCGATATGGATAATGTGAATGGAGAAGTTTTGAAATTTGCAGAGATAGGTCAAACTTCAATGGCAGTTCGAGAAGATGTGGCAAATGTTTTAGATACAACTTTTATTGCATTAGTAAAACTCGATCACTTGCTTTTTAAGATCAATAGTTACAAAGCAATTATTGAAGATAACAAAGAAATAGAATTAGCCACACATCGTGAATGTCGTTTGGGGAAATGGTATGATGCAGGAATTGGAAAAGAATATTTTAGTCAATTAGGTAGTTATGCTAGTTTAGAATCTCCACATTCTGGAGTTCATGATTCCTTTAGAGCGGCTTTAGATATTTTTAAAGAATCAGGATTGCAAAAAGGTAGTGAGATAATTAAATTTATTAAAGAGGGTGAAGTGGCTTCAGATAATGTAGTCTCTGTATTGGATAATCTTTTAAAAGAGAAAATGACAGAAAGAAAGAATGAGCACAAATAAGTTTAGAATATGAGGATTAAAACTCCTCATATTACTATCTAAAAAGACTCTTAAAAGAATTAGAATCAAAGTTTTCAAAATCGTAATTTTGTGTAGCGCCACCAAGTGGAAGACTTGCTTTTTCTATAAGTGAGCTGATTTTTGACATTTTTTCGCCAATTTCATTGTGTTTTTGCGATAAACTTTCCACTAAAGAATCTTCTTTGTTAATTTGGCTTGGCAAAGGTAGGGAGAGAGAGACATTTTCACCTGCAAGATTAAGTGTTAATTCTTTTCCAAAGAGTGGTTCGTTTTTGAATTGCGCTGCTTTTGCCACAGAATCAAGAGTATCAAGGTTTGTTGTATTGATTTCCATATCTTTAGCTTTTGCGCTTAAAGCATTTAGAGTAATATCGGCAATCTGCATTGCCCCAATCATTTCATTAGCGCCTTTGATTCCATCGCTAAATTTGCGTATTTCTAAAGCTTCTTTGGAGAGATTGGGTAATTCTTGTGTTTCTTGTGTTGTTTGCACTTGCGATTTTACTTCTGCTTCTTTTGGAAGTGAAGTTGGTTTTTGTGAGTAGATATTTCCTATTCCATAGGGATTAACAGATGTTAACATTGAAACTCCTTTTAAATTTTAAAGGACTAAAGCATTTTTTGTTCCAAAAAAACCTATTGTTTTTGCTGTTTTTCTAGTGCAAGTATTTTTTGTTCAAGTATTTTTTGATTTTTACTTAGATTGGCAGTAGCTGTGATTTGATTGAGTAAAACCCATAAGCTAAGTGTTGCAAAAATGATAGTTATCACGCAGCACACAAGAGCAATTTTGACAGCTTTTGTGGCGGTTTTGTTAGAATGATTGATTTCTTTATTTAAGTTTTCCATTTTAAAGATCCTTTTTGGGATAGAATTTGTTTAAAACATAATAAACAAGTGCTAATATAAAAGAAAAAAGTGAAAGTAAAATCACAATACTAGCACCTGCTTGAAAGTCATAAAAATAAGAAACACTAATACCGCCGAGTATGCAAACAAAAGAAATAAGACTAGAAACAAGCATCATTTTAACTAAGGAGTTGGTTAAAATTTCGCTACAATAAGCAGGAATGCTTAGAAGTGCGATGATTAAAATAATTCCTACAGAGCGCATAGTAATCACAATTCCAATGGCGATTAATATCATTAAGACTATGCTAAAAATATGAGTATGGATTCCTTGGAGTTGTGTAAATTCACTATCATAAGAGATTCCGATAATTACGCGGTAATTTAGCGCAATAAAGAGAATAAGAAAACAAGCAAAAATAACCATATATTGAATATCATTATGGGTAATACTTAAAACGCTCCCAAATAAATACCCCATAAAATCTTTATTATAACCAGGAGTTAGTTCTACAAGAATAATCCCTAAAGCCATTCCAAATGCCCAAAGCGATCCCACAAGTGCATCTAATCTCTCTTTGGCATAAAGTAACATATAAGCAAGAATAATCGCACAAAAGACACTAAAAAGTGTCGCACCTAGTAAAATAGGCAATCCCCAAAAAGCAGCAATCCCCACACCACCATAAATGCTATGGGCGATTCCACCAGAGATAAAAACCATTCTGTTGGTTACTGCAAGTGTGCCTATAATGCCACAAATAATGCTTGTAAAAAAAGCACCAATAATAGCATTTTGTATGAAGCTATACTCCAAGATTTCAGTCAATCAACCATCCTAAATCTTCTTCGTTTAATTCTTCTTTGATTTTATCCATTTTAATTTCAGCTTTAAGATATTCTGTGATTTCTAACATATCAATCAAAGCGTTTCTTAGACAGCTTGTAGCTCCAGGGCTTGGTGTCATATTAAAGGTAATACCTTGATTACTCTTGATTTTTTTCTCACCCAAAATAAGCTTTTTTTGTATTTTGTCTAAAACTTGTGGGCGGATTCCACCAAATCCAGATGCGTAAGACAATTCATGTAATTGAATAGAGGGGATAATTTTTTTGGCTTCTTCCCAAAAGTATTTTTTTCCAATGCTTGGAATCTCGTAGATAAAATTTCTAAGAATATAATTTCGGATTTCACTATCAGAAAGCAAATCCCACATAATTTTTGTAGTGGAACTTCCAAAGCCAAAAGATTTTAGAAAATCAACGAAAGTTCCGCTTTTAAAGCGTTCTAGCTTTGGCAATGCAAGGGCAGTTGGTCCTAATCTGTTTTTGCCCTGTGCTACCACATCAGGATCTCCATGGATAGCCGCAAAAGGAAGTTTTGGATTTTGGACTGTATAAACTTTACCTTGAAGTTTATTTCCAGGAATAAAATAAAAACTTCCAGATACAGGTAAGCAACCTAAATCTAATCCATAACCCATATTTTGAGCTAAAAGCAAAGAATGCGCACCAGCATTAACTAACACAAAAGAGGCTGTGATGGGCTCTTGTCCTTGTGATTGTATCGTGTAAGCACCATCGCCTTGTCGAATGATTTTGGTAACTTTGTGATTAAAAAGTGCTTTGTGTTCACCAAAAATACTTTGTTCTATCATATGGGTGGCAGTAGCACAGAAATTCATAGCACAGAAGCTTTTTCTTATTCCAGATCCAACAACAGGTTCAGGTCTATCGCTACCATCAAGCATTTTGATTACATTTGGCTCGATTTGCTTAAGTGTTTCTTTGTTAAAAAATTCCAATTCAGGATAGATTTCTTTAAACTCTTCGTGTCGTTTTGTCATAAACTCAACTTCTTTTTCGCCCACACCAATAGCCATTTTTTGGTATTCAAAAATACTTTTGTTTTGCAATTGATGATGAAAAGCGTAAGAGACAAGTAGCTTTGCACCCCTAGAGACTTTTTTTGCTTTTTCAAAAGTGTAGTTGGTTTCAATATCTCCTGCATGAATAGTTTGTGAGTTATTATTTCCACTTGAGCTTAATGTTGCTGGTTGAGAATATTTCTCTAGCAAAACGACCTTTTTTAAATTCGTATAATGTGTGAGTGCATAAAAAAGCGCACTACCTGAAATACCAGCCCCAATAATGGCGACATCATAAGTTTGTTTCATAAACGACCTCCTAAATTTAGATTTTGGGAATATTGAGATTGCAATAACATTTCCACTTCACAAAAATGTTCTTGGATACTTTGATCGCTTATTTTTGGAAGTTCGTGCTCTGTAACCTCGCGATTAACATATAAAACCTTTTTGGCATAGCCTAATAAAATTGAAATATCATGACTAATTATAATTATAGTCTTTTCTTTATTGATTTTTTGCAATAAATCATAAATTTCTCTTTGATTTTTTTGATCTACACTGGCTGTTGGCTCATCTAAGACCAAAAAATTTGGATTTCCACACAATGCTCTTGCAATTAAAACCCTTTGTCTTTGTCCGCCGGAGAGTTCTCCGATTTTTTTATGAGCATAAGCTTCCAAATGGAACTGCTCTAAAAGTTCTAAAGCAAGCTTTCTTGCGTTTTTGGGTAAGAATCCTCCCAAAAATCCTGGTTTTAAAAATCCCATCATAACAACTTCTAGAGTTGATATGGGAAAATGACGATTTAAAAAAGTGTTTTGTGGGACATAGCCAACGCGTAATATAGGGCTTTTAATAATCTTGCCTTCTGTTGGCTTTAATAACCCTATTAAAAGGCGCGCTAGTGTGCTTTTTCCACCACCATTTGGTCCAATAATAGCCCAAAAATCACCTTCATAAATTGTCCAATCCACATTATACAAGATTCGTTCTTTGGTGAAAGAAAAATTAACATTTTTATACTCAATTATTTTGTGAGAGTTACTATTTTGCATAATTAGCCTTATCAAATAGATTTCTCATTCCATAAATGCGTTTAATTAATAATGTATTTTGATTGATTCCCTTGGTATTTTCGCCAATGTTTAGTGGAGTAAGGGCAATTTTACCAATAATACTCCTGCCTTCTTCTCCATTTTGAAGTGTTTTTAAGCCCCAAATATCATGCAATACAAAAATCTCTCCACCAAAACTTCCCACATAAAGCATAATATGCCCTTTCATTCCAAGCAAAGTAGCAAAAGGAATGGCGTTGTTTTGGATAAAAAGCTTTTTTTGATTAGGATTCATTTGGCTTAAATCAAAATAAAGAGATTTATTTAAATTATTTGGGAGAATCTGAGCTTGTGAGTTTCTTTGGAGATAGAATCCAAAATTACCAAGAGTATCCCTTAGAAACATTGAACAATCGCGATTCCCAAACATTCCACCCCAACCATATTTCTCACCCATAAGATTTTGAGCAAGGGAAGCGTAATTTTTTGAGGAAAAAGGCATGGGAAATCTAGTAAAATCCTGGCTGTGGAGATGAATTTTTATTTTTTTGGCATAACCCCTTTGTGTGCGTGTAAAAATGAAACTCTCATAAGCTTTTTTTGTGCTTCCAAGCAAAGGAAGTAACATGCCAATACGAGCTGTTTCTAAAAATTCTTGGTGGGTGTTATAAATGGGAATATTATCTTTTTTAGCTACTAAAAATTCTTGAGTTTGCCTAAGTTCTTGAGTTTGCTTTTGATTTAAAATTGCAATATTAAGCACTTCTATCCATCCGCTAACAAAGCCACTCTCAACAAAAGCCCATTTTTTGGACTTAGAATAATGAGTGATGAGAATGGGCGTCCCTAAGTAAATATAAGAATTTTGCCAATAATCAAAAGGAAAGCCTTCTCCTGCTGTTTTGGGGTTAAAGAATCTTGGTTTATTAGTGGGCAAAACCCTAAGATTGCTAGATTTAGTTATAATGGCAGGTTGTTTTAAGCTAGGAAAGTTTTCAAAGTTTGCTTCTTTGGCTAATTCCTCGATTTCTGATAAAGAATAGGGTAGTAGATTCTCACCATAACCTAAATTTGTTAAGGCTTGTTGCAATCCCCATTGAGCTTGAATAGAATCATTTTTTGGAATTTTGCTAAAAGGGGAGAAAAACTGCTGTAAATATTTATTTTTAAGATTTTTTGTGGAGGGAGGCTTGAGTGCTTCAAGTGATTCATTAGAAATATATGACTGTAAATCTTGCTTGGGTAATTCAAGCTTGGTTAGTTTTGAAGCGCAGCCATAAAGCAGAGCTAGAAAAAAGATAAAAGTGAGAAATCTCACCATTTAAATTCCTCATATTCTTCTTCTTTAAAACCCACAATAACTTGATGATTAGCTTCAACAACTGGGCGTTTGATTAAATTGGGTTCTTTGATTAGATATTCTTTAATCTCTTCTTCGCTAAGATTCTTATCCTTTAGGGAAAGTTTTTTGTAAGTGGTGCCTTTAGTGTTAAAAAGTATTTTAAGTGGGACACTTTGGAGCCATTTTCCAAGTGTTTCTTTATTAGGTGGAGTTTTTTTAAAGTCAATAAATTCATAGGGAATCTTTTTTTGCTCTAAGAAATTTAAAGCTTTTTTAACGCTACCACAATTTTTGATTCCATAAACCTTAACCATTAAAAAATCCTTGTAAGAAAAATATAAAAAATAATTCCTGTAAATATACTAAAAACTGAATTTTTAAACCATAAAAAACATAAAATTGCAGAAAAAATTCCACCAAGTTCATAAAGCCCATAGGTTTCACTCCAAGGAGTGTTAAGCAAACTAAAAAAAATAAGGAGTGTCATAATAAAAAGCGGCATTGTATCTTGCAGGTATTTTAAAAGCTTATTATTTGTTGCATTTTTGAAAATAAAAAAAGGCAATAATCTTGTAAGGGCTGTCCCAATGGTAGCTGCTAAAATAGCGCCGATGAGATAAAATGTATCAAAATTATCTTGCATTTTCTATCCATTTTCTGCCAAAGAGCAAAATAAAGATTCCACAAAAAATGCTAAGGAGCAAAAAATATTGACTAGGGAAAATGATAAGTCCTATGATGCCTAATGATAAGCCTATATAAAAAGGTTTTTTATTAGGAGAATTTTGTAGAAGCGAAAGAGTTAAAACGCTAAAAAGAGCTGTTAGTGCAAATTCTACACCATCTGGCTTAAATCCTAAAGTATTTCCTAGAAAAATCCCGATTCCACACCCCAAAACCCAGTAGCAATGATCAAAAAAAGTAATGTAAAAATAACTTTGTTCTAGCTCTTTTAAAGAGAGATTAAAGGCGGCTTTATTGGCTTTTAAGACTGCAAAAGTCTCATCAGTTAAGCCAAAGAGAATATAATATTTGGTGATTCCAAAGTTTTTGATTTCATTGGTAATAGCAAGGGAATAAAAGAGATGACGAATATTTAATAAAAAAGAAGCAATGGCTATTTCTAGGAATCCAGCATAAGAAGCAATAAGAGAAACAAGTAAAAATTGCCCAGCACCTGTAAAAACCAAAATAGCAATTAAAACACCATAATACCAATCAAGCGATAATTCTTTGGAAAATAAAATACCAAAGGCAATTCCAAGGGGTAAATACCCCATTAAAACAGGCAATGATTGAATAAAACTTCGATAAAACACCTAAAAACCTCAAGAATTTATAAAAGAGCGCAATTATAGCAGAATTTATGCTCTAAAAAATATTCCATTTACGGAATCTTTAAAATTGAAAAATGTTTAAAAATATAGTAAAATCAACCTTTTGGAGAAGGAATGAAAAAGCACAAATTTGGGATTTTATTAGCAGCAACAAAAGATTCAAGCTTTACCTTAGGTGTTATGATTGCCAACATTAAGGATAAAATGGGTAGTTTTGTTGATGTTTTTTATATTGTTCATGATGGATTTAGCCCAAAAGATAAAGAGGCAATGGAAAGATTGGCTCAAGATAGCAAGGTGGTTTTTTGTGAATTCACACAACAAACTTTTTTAGATAATTTTAAAAAATTCAATCAGAATAATTTAAAAATTGATTTTTCTTGCTCTAGGGGTTTTTTGGGGCGTTGGACGCATATGGTGTATGCGTGTTTTGAAATTTTTAGATATTTAGAAGAATGTGAAAATATTTTATATTTGGATTTTGATATTTTGCTTTTAAAGGGATTAGAGCATTTACTTAAGCTTAAAGAATCAGGAATTACAATAGCAGCAGAAAGAGGCAAAAAGCAGCTTAAGGAAGTGTATCCTAATTATAATGGAGAGTTTAGGGATTTTAGAATCTACCGCTCACCGATTATCTTTGTAAATGATTCTTTGATTAATCCTGCGGAATGTTATGCTTTTGTTTATCAAAAGAGTATTGGAGTGGGACTTAATGATCAGGGGGTTTTGTCTTTGTTAATATTTGAAAAAAGTATTAAGGTAAAGGACTTGGGGAAAGATTATGTAGGGAGTGTATTGTGGATAGCTAATGATGATTCATATTTTATTCATTCTTATGGGAGAGAAAATCGATTTTGGAATAATCAGCTTTGTCATCAAATATGGAGAGAATGGGGTGAGTATTATGAGGTTTGGCTTAATCAAGGCGGTTTGCCTTATTTAAAGGGATTTGTTGCTAAGACAACTTATGGATATGAGAGAGTGCGATTTTCCTTAGCTTATAAAGTGGGTTATGCGATTGTGGAATGCTATTATCAAACAAGCAAAATAAAATATCTAAAATTACCCCTTAAAATAGCACAAGTGATTTTAAAGCATAAAAGAAAACTAAGAGAATATCGTAGAATCTGTAAAATATCTCCCCATTTAAGATTACCTATGTTTTGTCAATATGAGGATTACCAAAACGCTTTAAAAGAAAAACAAAGCATTCCTTACAAGCTAGGTGAAGCTGTTTTGGAGTTTTGTAAGGAATGGTGGAAATGTAATATTATAAAATTGTATCGCAAGATTTATCTTATTAAAAAACAGGCTGCGAAAAAATCCTAGCTTTTTTAAAAGGATTCATATCCTAATAAAATACATTTGTCAAAAAAGGGTAAAACACACATTGCGTAAAATTCTCCTCCAATGCCAATATCTTTGAGTGTTTCATAATATTTAATATCAAATTGAAGATGAGAGTTCCTTTTTGTTGAGATTCCAATACCACTTAATTCATTAAAATAAATAAAAGATGCAATTTTTTCATGAATTAAAACCAAGGAATATTGCACTGCCATTTTTTCTTTTTGATTTAAAAGATGATAAGAATCAATGCTTAAAAGGTTTCTTCCGCGAAATTTCACATAGTTTTTTTGTAGGCTTTGTGTATGGACTTGCTGATAAAAGTTAGCTAAATCCAAACAAAAAGCAGGATAAGATAAAATTGCCCCCAAAAGAGCAATTTTTCTAAAGAGTTTGAAGGATATCATCAAAGCTTTCAAAATAGATTCTTTTGGCTTCACTAAGTGTGATTGAAATATTGCCAATTTCAATCTTTTCACCCCCTAATGTCGCAATTTTTTCTAAATGCAAATTAGAGTTTTCAAGTAAATTTTGCAAAGTTGAAACATTTTTAGAATCTAGAGCAATTAAGACTTGCGTTGGGGATTCGCCAAAGAGTGCTTGATTATCAAAGGCTTTAACACTTTTACAACCAATATTGCCCTTGATGCAAGCTTTAGCTAGAGCAATGGCTAATCCACCTTGATAAATATCAACAGCTACTTTTAAGATTCCGCGCTCTTTTGCACTAGCTAATACACTCCATAAAAACAATTCATCGTTAAGATTGATAGATGGAATTTCACCTTTAATGCTATTGGCAAAGTATTTTGCAAAAAGACTAGCGCCAAATTGTGGAGTAGTATTTTTAGATTTGAGCAAATAAACTTCGGTGTCTTCTTGATTAAACTCACTGCCTAAGAGATGATAAATATCATCAATAACTCCAACTCCTGCAATACTTGGAGTGGGGTAAATATCGCTATTATTAGTTTGATTATAAAGGCTTACATTTCCGCTAACTACAGGAGTATTAAGAGTTTTGCAAGCTTCTTTAATGCCCTCACAAGCTTCCTTGAATTGCCACATTACTTCAGGATTTTCTGGATTTCCAAAGTTTAGACAATCTGTAATAGCTAGAGCCCTTCCACCTCTTAGAGCAATATCTCGACCGACTTTTGCAACGGCTTGTTTGGCACCTTCTTTGGGATTAAGGTAGCATAATCGGATAGGACAAGCCACGCTCATTGCTATTCCTTTGCCATTTTCTTTAACCCTAATTGCACTTGCGCCACCACTTCCAATTTTTGTTAGAGTATTAGTTTGAACTGTGCTATCATATTGCTCATAAACCCAAGCTTTATCGCTGACATCAGGACTTTGAAGGAGGGTTTTAAAAATTTCATTAGAATCTAATTTTTGGAGTGCTTCTTGATTAAGCGATTCTATTTTGTCAAGATAAGTTGGATTCTCACTCACAGGTCTTTTAAGAATCGGTGATTTTTCGCTCAAAGGAGCAATTGGGATTTCAGCGCATTTTTCATTATGCCAATATAGTTCCATTTTTCCACTATTAGTAACTTCACCTACAATAGCGCAGTCTAATTCCCATTTTGTAAAAATCTCTAAAATTTCTTTTTCGCAACCTTTTTTAGCACAAATCAACATTCTCTCTTGCGATTCGCTTAGCATTAATTCATAAGGTGTCATATTGGCTTCGCGGGTAGGGACTTTATCAAGATGCATGACCATACCACTTCCGCTACGCCCTGCCATTTCAAAACTAGAGCTTGTAAGTCCTGCTGCACCCATATCTTGAATCCCAACAATTAAATCTTTTTTAAATAATTCCAAACACGCTTCTAAAAGTAGTTTTTCAGTAAATGGATCGCCCACTTGCACGGTAGGACGCAAAGATTTAGAATCTTCATTAAAGCTATCAGAGCTCATTACCGCACCACCCAAACCATCGCGTCCAGTTTTAGAACCTACATAAATAACAGGATTCCCAATTCCTTCAGCCTTGCCATAGAAAATTTCATCATTTTTAACAATTCCTAAAGTGAAAGCATTAACCAAAATATTGCCCTCATAGCAATCTTCAAAGCTCATTTCACCACCAATAGTTGGCACCCCCATACAATTTCCATAACCTCCAATTCCTGCGACAACTCCGCGTAATAAATAGCGGTGTTTTGCCCCTGTGGAATCTTTTTTGGCGATATTGCCAAAGCGAATAGAGTTAAGACTTGCAACGGGTCTAGCGCCCATAGTAAAAATATCGCGCATGATTCCGCCAACTCCCGTGGCAGCGCCCGCATAAGGCTCAATAAAGCTAGGGTGATTATGGGATTCCATTTTAAAAACCGCCCCATAACCCCCACCAATATCAATAATTCCTGCATTTTCTCCTGGACCTTGGATAACCCAAGGTGCGCGTGTGGGGAATCCATTGAGATAAATTTTGCTAGATTTATAGCTGCAATGTTCGCTCCACATAGCAGAAAAAATCCCAATTTCTACCAAATTAGGCTCTCTTTTTAGGATATTGAGAATATTTTGATAGTCTTCTTGGGTAAGTTTATGTTGCCTTAGAATCTTTTCTAAATTTTCCATGCCTTTTCCTTAGTTGTTTTAAAGTGAGTATTTTTTACAAAAAAAACTTTTATAAATGGAAGTTTATCAAATTGTCCTTTAAAGTATGGATAAACTAAGATTGAGATAAAGTTATTTTTAGTAGAATAGTGAGTATTTTTTAAAAAAATGGTCTAAAAGGAATTAAGGAGAAAAGACAAAATGAAATACATCAAGTTTTTCAAGGAATTAAATAATAGAGATGTGCCTGTGGTGGGCGGTAAGAATGCAAGTATCGGAGAAATGTTTCAAGAGCTTGTGCCTATGGGGATTAAAGTGCCTAATGGTTTTGCAATTACAAGTGAGGCGTATTGGTATTTATTAGATAGTGGTGGAATCCGAGAAAAAATCAAAGAATTACTTGAGGGAATTGATGTAACAGAGATTGATGTTTTAAATGTGCGTTCTAAAAAGATACGCGATATGATTTTTGGCACTCCATTACCTGCGGACTTAAGGGAAGAAATTTTGGAGGCTTACAAGATTTTAAGTCAAGAATATAATATGGAAGAAGCCGATGTGGCAGTAAGAAGTTCGGCTACAGCAGAGGATTTACCTGATGCTTCTTTTGCAGGACAGCAAGATACTTATTTGAGCGTTCAAGGACAAACTGAACTTATTCATTATATTAAATCTTGTATGGCATCACTTTTTACCGATAGAGCGGTAAGCTATCGTGCTTCTAGGGGATTTGATCATTTTAAAGTCGCTCTTTCTGTTGGGGTGCAAAAAATGGTGCGATCAGATAAGGGAAGTTCTGGGGTAATGTTTAGTATTGATACAGAAACTGGCTTTAGAGATGCAGTTTTTATTACTTCAGCTTGGGGTCTTGGGGAGAATGTTGTAGGTGGAACTGTGAATCCTGATGAATTTTATGTTTTTAAACCAGCTCTGGAGTTAGGCAAACGACCGATTCTAAAAAGACAACTAGGGTATAAAAACATTAAAATGGTCTATGCTGCACCTGGCGCTAAACATCCTACTAAAAATATTGAAACTACAGAAGAAGAACTTAAAAGTTTTTCTTTGAGTGATGAAGAGGTTTTAACTCTAGCGCGTTATGCGGTTTTGATTGAAAAACATTATACAAAAGAGGCAGGAGAATACCGCCCTATGGATATGGAATGGGCAAAAGATGGTAATAGCGGTGAAATCTTTATTGTCCAAGCGCGACCCGAAACGGTGCAAAGCCAAAAAATGAAGAAACAAAATAATACTTTAGAAAAATACTTCTTTAAAGATAAAAGTGAAAAAGAGATTTTACTAAGTGGAAAAGCCGTGGGTGGAAAAATTGGAACAGGAAAAATTCGTGTTATTGATAATATTGCTAATATGGGCGAGTTAAAAAGAGGTGAAATTCTTGTAACAGATAATACTGATCCAGATTGGGAGCCTGCTATGAAAAAAGCAGCAGCTGTGATTACAAATCGTGGGGGTAGAACTTGTCATGCAGCTATTGTGGCAAGAGAAATTGGAGTGCCTGCGATTGTTGGCGCAGTTGGAGCAACAGAAAAACTAGAAACTGGTATGGAAGTAACGGTTTCGTGTGCTGAAGGGGAAGATGGATTTGTTTATAATGGAATCTATGAATATGAGGTTGAAAAAGTTGATTTAAGCTCATTAGAGCAACCTAAGACAAAAATCTATATGAATATTGGGAATCCTGAAAAAGCCTTTACTTTTTCTATGATTCCAAATAATGGTGTTGGGCTTGCAAGAATGGAATTTATTATTAATAACTATATTAAAGCTCATCCACTTGCGCTAATGGATTTGCATAATGGAAATAAAGAATTTGATGGTGTTGAGGGCGTAAAAGAGATTATGTCTGGTTATGCTAATCCTAAGGATTTCTTTGTAAAGAAAATTGCTGAGGGTGTGGGAATGATTGCAGCGGCATTTTACCCTAAGCCTGTTATTGTTAGGACAAGCGATTTTAAATCTAATGAGTATTGTCGTATGGTAGGGGGGAAAGACTATGAGCCACACGAAGAGAATCCTATGCTTGGTTATCGTGGCGCTAGTCGGTATTATTCTGAACAATACAGACAAGCTTTTGAGTGGGAATGTCAAGCTTTAGCAATGGCGCGTAATGAAATGGGATTTTCTAATATGAAAATTATGATTCCATTCCTTAGAACTCCAGAAGAGGGTAGAAGAGTTTTAGAGATTATGCGTAAAAATGGATTGGTGCAAGGCGAAAATGGATTGGAAATTTATGTTATGTGTGAATTGCCAGTGAATGTAATTATGGCAGATGAATTTTTGCAACTTTTTGATGGTTATTCAATTGGCTCAAATGACCTTACGCAATTGACTTTGGGTGTTGATAGGGATGGAGAGCTTGTTAGCCATGTTTTTGATGAAAGAAATCCTGCGCTTCTTAAAATGTTTAAAATGGCAATTGATGCTTGTAAAAAACATAATAAATATTGCGGAATCTGTGGGCAAGCACCTAGTGATTATCCAGAAATTGCAGAGTTTTTAGTGGAAAATGGAATCACTTCTATTTCATTAAATCCCGATTCTGTGATTGAAACTTGGGATCGAATCGTAAAACTTGAAAAGAAACTTGGAATCTCTTAATATACCTTTATAAAATGCACATTTTGTGTGTTTTATAAAAATTCTATCTTTTGCTTCTTGTGCTAAGTAAAATTTAAAGCAATATGTTAAAAAATAATTCTAGTGATTTTTTGTGGAGAAAACTTAAGAAAAAATATTATTAATAAGTTATTTTTTTATCTTAGATTGCTTTTATAATAAAAATGTATAATGTTTGGTTTTGAAATTTGCGCTAAAGGATGTTTTTGAAACTGGCAGTTTTTGATTTTGATTCTACACTAATGGATGGAGAAACTATAAATTTACTAGCAAAAGCCTATGGAAGTGAGCAACAAGTAAGCGAGATTACCAAAGAAGCTATGGCAGGAAAATTGGATTTTTACCATAGTTTAAGAAAACGCGTAAAGACTTTGGAGGGAATGCCACTAAAGCAGGTTTGTGAAGTTTGTGAAAATCTTACTTATAATCCTGGTGCTAAGGAAATTATTAGTTTTTTAAAGGAAAATGGTTATAAGGTGGTGGTGTTTAGTGGGGGGTTTGATGAAGGGGTGAGTGCTGGGCAAAAAGCACTTGGCTATGATATTCATTTTAGTAACACTTTGCATCACAAAGATGGACTTTTAACAGGAAAAGTTGGTGGAGAGATGATGTTTTCTTACTCTAAAGGGAGAATGCTTGAGAAGATTCAAGTTTTGCTAGGTGTGGATTCATCTAATACTCTTGTGGTTGGAGATGGGGCTAATGATCTTTCAATGTTTCAATATGCGCAAAAAAAAGTGGCATTTTGTGCCAAAGAAGTTTTGAGAGAGGCTGCAAATATCATAATTGATACAAAAGATTTGTCATTAATAAAAAATTATCTATAAGGAACAGCAATGCAAAATAATATTTTTTTTTCTTTGTGGTGTGATTTTATTGAAAGAGATTTTTTGGAAAATGATTTTATCAAAATGATTGAGGGTGGAATTATTGAAGGGGCGACAAGCAATCCTGCTATTTTTCAAAAATCTTTTTTAGAAGTGAGTTACAGAGAACAAAAAGAATCCCTAAAGGGCGAAAATCCAAAAGAGATTTATGAGGCTTTAGCAAAGAGTGATATTCAAAGGGCTGCAGAACTTCTTATGCCAATTTATACTAATAATACAAATGACGGCTATGTGAGTATTGAAGTAGATCCTAATTTGTGTCAAGATTCTAAGGGAACTATTGAAGAGGGTATTAGGTTGTTTAAAGAGATTGGCTATCCCAATGTAATGATTAAGATTCCAGCCACTAAAGCAGGATTTGTTGCAATGGAGGAATTAATCTCCCAAGGGATTTCGGTTAATGCGACTTTGGTTTTTACAAAAGAACAAACCATTGGATGTATGGAGGCTTTTAAAAGGGGGTATGAGAATTTCAAAAAAATAACAAAAAAAGAATCTAAGGATTTCCCAAGAGCGGTGGTGAGTATTTTTGTATCAAGATTTGATAGAAAATGCGATTCTATTTTAAAAGATAATGGCATTCCTGTGGCGACTTTGGGTATTAAAAATGCGCAATATTTGTATCGTGTTATTAATGATTATTCTTTGCCTTGCGTGAGAGCGCTTTTTGCAAGCACAGGTGTAAAAGATGATAGTTTAGAGTCCGTTTATTATATTAGAGAGCTTTATCATCAATATGCTATTAATACTGCACCATTAGCAACCATTGAAGCTTTTATGAAAGTTGAAGCCTTGGAAGAAGCTTATTTACCAAGCTATGAAGAATTAGAAGAATATTTTAAGGTGGTGGCAGATGCTGGTGTGGATTTACAAAAAGTTTCTAGTGAGTTATTAGAGCAAGGATTAGAAGACTTTAAAAATGCTTTTGCAAAAATTTTAGAGAGTTTGTCTTAATTTAAAAGAAGTTTTAAGAATTTTAGCTATAATTGCAGGTTTTATTTTATTTTTAAGGATTTTTAAATGTTAAGTGGAATAATTAGAGAGAGTATTTCAAAAGCAGATACAAAGGCTTTAAGAAAAAATGGTTATCTAATTGCCAATATCTATGGTAAGGGTAAAGAGAATATTCATTGTGCGTTTAAACGCAATGATTTTATCCGAGAAGTTAAAAACAAAACTGATTTGATTTTTGAAGTAGAAGTTGGCACACAAAAATATCCAGTTGTTATCCAAGAGTATCAAAAAGATCCAATTACTAGCGAAATTATCCATGTGGATTTGATGCTTGCACAAAAAGGTGTAGAAGCAAAATATTCTGTTAAGGTGAGAATCGAAGGTGTCGCAAAAGGACTTAAAAACAAAGGTGTTTTGATGATTTCCAAAAAACGCATTAAGGTTAAGGCTACTCCTGAAAATCTACCTAAAGATTATGAAATCAATGTAACAAACTTGGATGTGGGTGATGTTGTATTGGTGCGTGATTTACCGCAAAACAATGGTGTTAAAATCGTAGAAAGAGATGATGTTGCAATTGTTGGTGTGATTAAATCTCGCTAAGAAATGTTTTTAATTGTAGGCTTAGGTAATATTGGCGAGAAATATAAAAATAATCGCCATAATATCGGCTTTTGCGTTGTTGATTCTTTGATTGCTTCTTTAAATGCTACTAAGCAATCTAGTAAAGATTTCTTTGGGGAGCTTTATAAGGCTTCCCAAATCCTTCTTTTAAAGCCCTCAACTTTTATGAATCTTTCTGGAAAATCAGTTTTAAGTGTTAAAAATTTTTATAAAATAGACAAAATGCTTGTGATTCATGATGATCTTGATTTGCCTTTTGGGGCAGTGCGATTTAAATTTGGCGGAGGCAGTGGCGGACACAATGGCTTAAAATCCATTGATGAATTGTGTGGTAAAGAGTATTATCGTTTGCGTTATGGGATTGGAAAACCCCTTTTGAAAAATCAAGTGATTGATTGGGTTTTAGGGGATTTTAGCAAAGAAGAATCAATAAAAAATGAAGAAATAATTAAACATTGCATTAAACCAGCATTGGAAATAGCAAAATTAGAGAATCCAAGTGAATTGGCAAACAAAATTTCTAGTCTTTATACTTTAAATCCAAAAGATAAATAAATGAATTTATTTTCGCGTTATATTATTACTTTATATTTAAAGTATTTTTTTATTCTTTTTGTATCGCTAGAATGTTTTTTTGTTTTAATTGATTTGGTGAAATACCTTGATGAATTGCCACAATCTGCAAATTTAATAGTTTTGCTCATTTTTTATGATTTTGTCTATGCAAGCAATTATATTTTGCCTCTTTCTTTGGTGTTGGCTCAGATTGTCTTAGTGATTTCTATGTTAAGAAATTCGCAATTTACAGCATTTTTAGCACTTGGATATTCAAAGCTTAGAATCTTTTTACCTGTTTTTATGGTGTCATTTTTGATTACTTTATTATTTGTCTTACTAAATGCAACTCCTTTTGCTTATGCTAAAGAAAGGGTGGATTTGATTATTGAGCGCGGATATTTGGGAAGTTACAAAAATGATTTATTTATCAAATACAATGATAATTATATTTATTTTGAAAAAGTTTTTCCTCTTTTAAAGACTGCAGAAAATGTTAAGGTTTATGAAGTCTTTAATAAGCAAGTTATTAAAATTATTGAAGCACCTAGAGCTGTTTTTATTCAAGATAAATGGAGATTGGAGAATGCTAAAATTACCACTCTTGATTCTAATCTTGAAATAGGCAAGAATCCTCTTAAAATTGAAGAGCAAAAGACTTATGAAACACTACAAGGCTTTAAACCTAAGATTTTAGATAATATCTATGAAAAGCAAGGTAGTGTTTCTATTGTTGATGCATTAGAAGCAATTTGGCTTTTAAAAGAGCAGGGGGTTAATACTCAAAAACTTCGTAGCTCTCTTTATAGTCTAATATTTTTTCCATTTTTTGCTCCCTTGGTGATGGTGTGTTTGGCTAGATTTACTCCAAACTCTAATCGTTATGCAAATATGAGCGGTATTACTTTGGGAATGATTCTTGGAGTTTTGATTGTATGGGGTGTATTTTTTAGTTTTTCTAGGCTCTCTATGAGTGGTTTTTTATTGCCAGAAGTTAGCATTATTTTGCCTATTGGAATTTTGGGTTTAGTGAGCTTATGGCTATTTTTAAGGTTATTTAAAGAATAATTAAAAAGGAGAAAATATGACGGCATTATTAAGTGTAAGTGATAAAAAAGGTATTGTTGAGTTTGCAAAAGGGCTTGTGAGCTTGGGTTATGAGATTTTATCTACAGGTGGAACTTTGAAAATCTTAAGAGAAAATGCGATTGAAGCACTAGAAGTGAGTGAATACACACAAAGCCCAGAAATGTTTGATGGGCGCGTTAAGACATTGCATCCCAAGATTCATGGTGGAATATTGCATAGGCGCAATAATCAAGATGATAAACAAAAGGCTTTTGAATTTGGGATAAAAGACATTAGTTTGGTGTGTGTGAATCTTTATCCTTTTAAAGAAACGATTGAAAAAACAGAGGATTTTGGGGAAATTATAGAAAATATTGATATTGGTGGTCCATCAATGGTTAGGGCAGCAGCCAAGAATTTTGAATCAGTATTGATTGTAACGGATTGCAATGATTATGAAAGGGTGCTTGAAAAGCTTAAAGACAAGCAAAATACTTTGGAGTTTCGTCAAGAGTTAATGATTAAAGCCTTTGAGCACACAGCAGCTTATGATTGTATGATTGCAAATTACATGAATAAACGTTTTAATCATGGCTTTGGCAAGAATCATTTTATTGCTGGGAGACTTGTAAGTCCTACAAGATATGGAGAGAATCCTCATCAAAAAGGGGCATATTATGAATTTGGCGATTTCTACTCTAAGCACTTTAGGGCACTTAAAGGTGAGATTAGTTTTAATAATCTAACAGACATTAATAGCGCAGTTAAAATTGCTTCAAGCTTTGAAGATAAGCCTTGTGTATGTATTGTCAAACACGGGAATCCTTGTGGTTTTGCAATGAAAGAAAATGTTTTAGAATCATATGTTGCAGCTTTGAGGTGTGATAATATTTCTGCTTATGGCGGTGTTGTTGCAGTTAATGGCGAAGTGGATGTGGATTTGGCTAATGAAATTAATAAGATTTTTATTGAAGTGTTAGTGGCGCCAAGTATCACAGAGGAAGCTTTGAGTGTTTTTGAAAATAAAAAAAAGATTAAAATCTTTGTTTGTGGTGGAGAGAAACTTTGTTTTCCAAAAGATGGGCAAGATTTTAAACATATTGAAGGGGGATTTGTTTTACAAGAAGCAGATAGTGTAGCGGCTAATGAAGTAGAAAATGCAAAATGCGTTAGTCAAAAACAAGCTACTAAAGAGCAAATGAAAGATTTGGAAATCGCCTATAAGGTGGCAAGCTTAGTAAAATCAAATTGCGTAGTATATGTTAAAGATTCTGCTATGGTAGCTGTTGGAATGGGAATGACAAGTCGCGTTGATGCTGCAAAGGCTGCCATTAGAAAAGCAGAAGAAATGGGAATTGATTTAAGGGGTTGTGTGTTAGCAAGTGAAGCGTTTTTTCCTTTTAAAGACAGCATAGAGGAAGCTTATAAAGTTGGTGTGAGTGCTGTGATTGAGCCAGGAGGAAGCATTCGCGATGAAGAGGTGATTGAATGTGCAAATCAAAAAGGTATGGCACTTTATTTTAGTGGATTTAGACATTTTTTACATTAAGATTAGCAAGATAATCGGGGTAGTTGCAGTGCTGACAAAGCTCCTCGATTCTCATTCCATTTTTAAAACCTTCAACTAGCTTTTTTAGGCGTGGATTTTCTAGAATCTTTAGCATTGAATCTTGAAAGAGATTGCCAAAATTAATCACTCCTTTAGTATCAAAACAACAAGGCACTACATCACCATTGCACAAAATACCAAGTTGCTTACTACCACCATAGCAAAACCCATTTTGTGAGATTGTTTGAGATTCTAAGCTAACCCATTCAAAAAAAGGTTGCTCAAGTAGATGGATTTTGTAAGCTAAGCGCGTTTTTGGTGTTGTAATGGGAGTTTGAAAAAAATTATACAAAACTTGATAGATAGGGGAATTTTTAAGCGGTGGAGTAAAATCTTTTTTGAGATTCCAAAGCCTTAAATTAATAAATTTTTCACTTTTTATTGCTTGGTGCTTGAAGAGCAGAGCTAAGATAGAGCTAAGATAGGATTTAAGATTAATTTGTTTTTTTTGATAAAGAGAGCTTGTGAGTGAAATGTTAATTTGATGAACGCAAGAGTTTTGCAAAAGAAGATTGATTTTTTTGTTATTTAGGTAAAAACCGCTAGTTGTAATGTCAATTTTAAGTTGATAGGTTGTTGCGATTTTAAGATATGATTCAAGATTATCAAGTGTTAGTGGATCTCCCAAAATATGCAAAGCGCACAAATGTGTAAAAGGAGCAATTTCACTGCATATTTTTTCAAAATTTTTTAAATCCATAGAATCTTTGGCTTTGTTAGGTGTGCAAAAGGAGCAAGAAAGCCCACAAAAATTTGTGATTTCAATAAAAATTTTTTGAAAGGGCTTCACTATTCGTTACGCAAAACTTCCAAAGGATTAATTTGAGTAGCTTTTTTGGCTGGATAATAAGAAGAAAAGAAAACAATCGCAAAAGAGCCACACAAAATTGAAAATAAATCAAGTAAGGAAAGTTCTAAGGGTAGTTTTGAACTCCCATAAACATCTGCAGGTAGTGAAATAATAGGGAAGCTTGAAAGCAAGTAAAGAATGATAAAAGCCAAAATACTACCACAGATAATGCCGCTAACACCTATGAAATTTCCCAAATAAAGAAAAGTTTTTTGGATTTCTTTAGAGCTTGTTCCCATAGTGAGCAATAGGGCAATTTCTCGCCTTCTATTCATAACAGTCATCAAAAGAGAGCTGATGATATTAAGAGAAGCCACTAGAATAATTAGCATTAAAACAATAAATAGTGCGCGTTTTTCTAGTGCTAAGGCTGCAAAAAAGTTTCCATTTTGTTCCCACCAGCCAACGATTTGCATTTGTGGATATGATTCTTGGAGAGAAATAATATCTTTTTGTGGATTGTTGGAGTGAATGTGAATGCCATCATAAGTATTTTGAGGGAGATTTTTGATAATTTGCATTGCTTCAAGGCTGGTATAAATATAGCCCTTATCATAAGCAATCAATCCTGATTGAAAGAAGCCATCTACCACAAAGCGCTTCATAGTGGGGCTTAGTTGGATTGCATTGGGAATAAAATCAGTAAAAATCAAAAGTAAATTTGATTGATAATCAAGCCCATAAGAATCTTTAAGGCTTTTGCCAATAATCACACTAAAGATTTCTTTGGATTGATTTTGGTACTGTTGGGATTGGAGATAGGCTTCTTTAAAAATGGGATTAATTTTGCTTTCAAGATTAAAATCCACTCCAAAAACCATAGCACCTTCCATACGATTCCCTATTTTTGAAATTGCTTGAGTTTGGATAAAGGGGCTAAATTGTAGTTGCGGAAAATTGTTTTGCAAATCTTCTAAAGTTTTTTTGGTGATTTTTTCTGGACTACCTTGAATCATAGTGAGTGGATAATTCATAATAAAGAGTTTGCGCTCAAATTCTTTGTCAAATCCATTCATAAGTGCCATTGCAACAATTAAAACCATAACTCCAATACAAACCCCTAAAAATGCTAAAATAGCAGCAATAGAGATGAATGGCTGGTGTTTATTAAATCGTAAATAACGGAATAACAAAAAAGAAATGATTCCTTTTTGTGTCATTTGGCAAAAACTCCTTTTTTAGGACCACTCATTCCGCAACAATTTTTATATTTTTTACCACTGCCACAAGGGCAAGGCTCATTTCTAATGGGCTTCTTTTTAAAAATTGGGGGATTTTCGTGATTAGTTTTCAAGTTTTGATTGCTATTGTTAAGCTTTTGTAGAGCGTTTTTGGCTTCCTCTTCACTCTCTTGATTTGTTTTAAGCTGCACTTTATAAAGCATTTTAATAGTAGTGTATTTGATTTGACCTACTAATTCCAAAAAGAGATTGTAGCTTTCTTTTTTGTATTCTACTAAAGGATCTTTTTGGTTATATCCACGCAATCCTATGCCAGTTTTGAGTGTGTCCATCACATATAAGTGATCTCGCCATAAATTATCTAAAGTTTGCAAATAAACAAGCTTTTCAATTTCGATTCGAGTTTGACTATCTAAAATTGACATTTTCTTATCATAAATTTGCTTCATTTTTTCATCAATTAAGGTTTCAAAGTTATTGTTTTTTTGATAGGAATCTTTTAATTCTTGGATGTCAAGTGTTACATTAAAGTCTTCCAAAGCCATAGCGCAAAGCGATTCTAAATTATCAGAATCATTAAACACTTCAGCTTTTTCTAAAAGCATTGTAATAGCATCATGGCGATTTTCAATGATTTTATGTGAGACATCTTGTGTTGGGTTTAGCAATTCATTTCTTAAGCGATAAATAGCTTTTCTTTGTTCATTTGCGACATCATCGTATTCCAACAAATGTTTTCTAGCTTCAAAATGCATACTTTCAACTTTCTTTTGGGCATTTTCTACAGATCGCGTTACAAGCTTTGATTCAATATGCTCTCCATCATCAAGCCCTAATTTATCCATAATGTTTTTAATCTTGTCACTACCAAAAATACGTAACAAAGGATCTTCTAAACTCAAATAAAATTGACTAGTCCCAGGATCACCTTGTCTTCCGCTTCTACCGCGCAATTGATTGTCAATTCTGCGCGATTCGTGTCTCTCTGTCCCTATAATATAAAGTCCGCCAAGCTCCCTTACTTCATCATTGATTTTTATATCCACACCACGCCCTGCCATATTTGTGGCAATCGTTACAGCTCCCTTGTTTCCAGCATCTTTGATAATTTCGGCTTCTTGAGCGTGATTTTTAGCATTTAACACAGAATGTGGAATCCTTTTGGATTTAAGCAAATCGTGAATCTTTTCGCTTTTTTCAATGGAAGCTGTTCCAACTAAAATTGGTTGCCCCTTTTTGTTTAATTCAATAATTTTTTCTACAAGCGCGTTAAATTTCTCCCTTTCGGTTTTGTAGATTAAATCATTCAAATCCTTTCTTTGAATAGGAAGGTTTGTTGGAATTGAGACAACTTCAAGATTGTAAATTTGTAAAAACTCACTCGCTTCAGTTTGTGCAGTTCCTGTCATACCAGCAAGTTTTTGATAAAGCCTAAAATAGTTTTGATAGGTAATATCTGCAAGTGTTTGGGATTCTTCTTTGATTTTGACACCTTCTTTGGCTTCTAGGGCTTGATGTAATCCTTCGCTAAAACGTCTCCCTTCACTAAGTCTCCCTGTAAATTCATCTACTATAACAACTTCTCCATCGCGTAAGACATAATCTTTGTCTTTTTTGAAAAGTTTATTGGCTTTAAGGGCTTGATCTAGGTGATGAGCAAGAATCGCATTATCAACACTATAAAGATTATCAATTTCAAAAAGTTTTTCTGCGTGGTTGATTCCACTTTCTGTGAGTAGAATCACTTTGTTTTTTTCATCAATAGTATAATCTTCATTTTCTTTGAGCTTTAAGGCAACATTATTGGCAATTTCATAGTTTTTTAAGACGCGGTTTGCTGGTCCAGAGATGATAAGAGGTGTCCTTGCTTCATCAATAAGAATTGAATCTACTTCATCAACGATAGCAAAATAATGCTCTTTTTGCACTTTTTGATTAAAGTCGTATTTCATATTGTCGCGCAAATAATCAAAACCAAATTCATTATTTGTTCCATAAGTAATATCACAAGAATATTGAGCCAAGCGGTGCGAATCATCATAAATTCCACTTACAATTACTCCCACACTATATCCTAAAAATTCATAAAGTGGTCGCATTGTTTCTGCATCTCGTTGCGCAAGATAATCATTTACTGTTATGATATGCACACCCTTTCCTAGCATCGCATTAAGGCAAACAGGCAAAGTAGCAACTAATGTTTTTCCTTCCCCTGTTTTCATTTCTGTAATCTTACCTTCGTGTAAAACCATTCCACCAATAAGCTGAACATCAAAATGTCGCATATTTAAAACCCTTTTGCTAACCTCACGCGTGATTGCAAAGGACTGATAAAGAATTTTGTTCAACTCTTCTTGTGGATTCTTGGAAGCTTGGACTTGATTTTTGAGCTCTTGAAATGAATTTTTAAGCTCTTCATCACTTAAAGTAGCATATTTTGATTCAAGCTCATTGATTTTTTTAATTTGTCTTTTATAATGCCCAACTAACCGGTCATTTTTACTATTTAGAATCTTTTTAATTAGTGAAAACATTTACTCCAACCTTAGCTTCAATTTTTGTCTAAAGCTTTATAAAATAAAAAATAATTTCAAAAATTTTAGCATAAATGGAATTTTACTTAGATAAAATGCGAAAAATATTTTAGGTAAAGGAAAAAAATGATTTTTATTGATGCGTGTTTTGGTAGAGAAACCCCTTACACACCTGTTTGGTTTATGCGACAAGCAGGGAGATATTTAAGTGAGTATAGAGAAACAAGAAAGCAAGCGGGCGATTTTTTATCCCTTTGCAAGAATCCTAAACTAGCTTCAGAAGTTACCTTACAACCCATAGAGATTTTAGGAGTTGATGCGGCAATTCTTTTTAGTGATATTTTAGTGGTGCCAATGGAAATGGGAATGGAGCTTGGATTTTTTGCTGGAGAAGGTCCGAAGTTTGCACAAACTATTCAAAGCGATAAAGATTTAAAAGGGCTTAGTCAAGATTCGCATTTATCGCTAAATTATGTCTATGACACGATTTCAATGACGCGTCAAAAACTTGCTAAAGACAAAGCATTAATTGGATTTTGTGGAGCACCTTGGACTTTGGCAACTTATATGATAGAAGGGCAGGGAAGCAAGACTTATAATGAAACCAAAAAATTACTTTATTCTAATCCGCAATTTTTGCATAATTTACTAGAGTTAATTACACACAATCTCAAAAATTATCTTGAATCGCAGATTAAAGCAGGAGTGAATGCGGTAATGATTTTTGATTCTTGGGCAGCGGCTTTAGAGGAATCAATGTATTTGGAGTTTGGATTTGAATATTGTAAAAAAATCGCTTCTTTTATCAAGCAAAAATACCCAGAAATACCAGTTATTTTATTTCCTAAAGGAATTTCGGGCTATTTAGATAAAATTGATGGAGAATTTGATGTTTTTGGAGTGGATTGGAGCACTCCACTAAGAATTGCTAAAGAGAAATTGGGAGATAAATATGTTTTGCAGGGTAATTTAGAGCCTTGTAGAATATATGATGAAAAATCAATGCTTGAGGGCGCTAAGGAAATCTTAAATTTAATGCAAGGCAAAAGGCATATTTTTAATTTGGGGCATGGAATGCTGCCAGATTTACCACGAGAAAATGCCATTAAATTAGTCGATTTTATTCATCAATATCATTTTAAATAAAAACAATCCAATTGTAGAGGCTTCTTTAAGTGGATTGTCGCTATAATAAAATAATTTTAATTTGTAAAGGAATAGTATTTTGGAAGCATTGCGTATCATTTTTGAAAAGTTAATGTGGAATGCCCGTTTATTTATTATCTTTGCTGTCGTTCTATCTTTAATTGGAGCTATTTTACTTTTTGTTGTGGCAAGTGTGGATATTATCAAAGCAGCTAAAAATACTTTTTTGTATTATATGCATCTTTTGCCTGCAGGATCAGATATTCATACTATTTTGCTCAATACCATTATTATGGCAATTGATTTGTATTTAATTGCAGTAGTATTGTTAATTTTTGCCTTTGGATTATATGAGCTTTTTATTTGTAAAATTCAAATCAAAGATGAAAGTAGCTCTAAGGTCTTAGAGATTCATACGCTTGATCAACTTAAAGATAAATTAGCTAAAGTGATTGTAATGGCACTAATTGTAGCCTTTTTCTCTAAAGTTCTTAATATGGGAATGAAAAATACACAAGATATGTTATATTTTGCTATCTCTATTTTAGCTTTATCAATTGGTTTGTATTTTTTGCATAAAGATTCAAAGCATTAAAATGTTGTTAAGATTTTTATTGATATTTTTTCTTTACTTAAGCTCTCTAAATGCACAAGAAATTAAGGCATTACAATCTATGCAAGCCTATTTTACTCAAAGGCTTTTCACTCAAGACAACACCCTTCTTTATAAAGGAGAGTTCTTTGCTCTTGCGCCACATTTTGTGCTTTGGAAATATAAAAGCCCCATCCCCAAAGAGATTTATATTAATAAAGATTCAATGATTATCTATGAGCCAAAGCTAGAACAAGCTATTTATAGCACCTTAAAAGAGAATCTGGATATTTTAACCCTGATTAAAAAAGCTAAATTTATTAAAGAAAATCACTACATAGCAGAACTTTTGGGACAAAAATATTATTTATTCTTTGAGGAAGGCATTTTAAAGCAAATTTCTTTTGTGGATGCAGTGGGGAATTCTGTTGAGATTCTTTTTGAAAATATACAAACTAATCATTCAATTAATCCAGAAATTTTTAAATTCAAGCCAACAAGCAATCTTGATATTCTTTATAATTAACTTTTTAGTAGAAATGTGTAAAAAAATAGCAATAGCCTTTTTTTTCTCCCAAAAATTAATTTTTTTTTGACTTTTATCAAAAAGTGCATTACAATACTTAGTGACCAAGAAAATGATTTAAGGAGTGAATATGGCAACAATAACGCTAATCAATAACGAAACTGGTGAAAAATTTGATTTTGATTTAATAGAATGCACAAGAGGACCCAAAGCGGTTGATTTTAGTAAATTATTTGAAAGAACTAATATTTTTTCTTATGATCCAGGATATGGTTCTACCGCAGGTTGTGAATCAACTATTAGCTATGTTGATGGCAAAAATGGTAAATTGCTTTATAAGGGCATACCTATTGAAGATATTGTAAAAAAATATAAATTTACTGATGTTGCAAAGCTACTTATTACAGGTGAAGCCCCTAAAGATGAAAAGGAATCAAAAGAATTTGATTTGGAATTGCGACATCGATCATTTTTGCACGAAGGGTTGATTAATATTTTTAGTGCCTTTCCTGATAATGCTCATCCAATGGCAAATTTAAGTTCTGCAGTGGCAGCATTATCTACTTTTCATTTTGATCATAGGGATATGGATGATGAGGGAGACTATCAAACAATGGCGCGCAGAATCATTGCAAAAATTACTACTTTAGTAGCCTTTTCTTATCGTAATTCTATCGGAGCACCTTTGATTTATCCAGATATTGAGCGGGGTTATGTGGAGAATTTCTTATATATGTTGCGCGCTTATCCGGGTGGAAAGCTCAAACATACCTTAAATGGTAGTGAAGAGATTTCTGATCTAGAAGTTGAAGCGCTTGATAAAATCTTTATACTTCATGCTGATCATGGTCAAAACGCTTCAACAACAACCGTTCGTAATGTTGCCTCTACAGGTGTGCATCCTTATGCAGCGATTTCTGCTGGAATTAATGCACTTTGGGGACCTGCTCATGGTGGTGCAAATGAAAAGGTTTTGGTGCAACTTGAAGAAATCGGAGATGTAAAAAATGTAGATAAGTTTATCGCACGCGTTAAAGACAAAAGTGATCCATTTAGGTTAATGGGCTTTGGACATCGTGTTTATAAAAGCTATGATCCACGCGCAAAAGCAATCAAAGCACTCAAAGATGAGCTTAATCAAAAGGGTATTAAAATGGACGCAAGATTGAGTGAGATTGCCGAAAAACTAGAAGAAGTGGCTTTGAATGATGATTATTTCAAAGAAAGAAATTTATATCCAAATGTAGATTTTTATAGTGGAATTATTTTAACAGCACTTAAGATTCCAGTCGCATTATTTACGCCAATTTTTGTTATAGGAAGAATGCCAGGTTGGTGCGCACAAGTAATGGAACACATCAAAAATCCACACGCAAGAATCACACGACCAAGACAGGTTTATTTGGGAAAATAATTTAAAAATACCCTTAGGGTAAGGGCAATTTTATTTTGGGTTTGCTAAGATACGAAAATATTTTAAAACTAGGGAATATCAATGTCTAATAAAGAGTGGAACCCACAAAGTTGGAGACAAAAGATAGCGCTCCAACAGCCTATTTACAATGATTTAGAATTTTTAAAAAGCGTTGAAGAGCAATTAAGCAAATATCCTCCATTGGTTTTTGCTGGGGAAGCACAACGCTTAAAAAGTCATCTAGCTAAGGTTTCAAGAGGTGAGTCTTTTTTGCTACAAGGAGGGGATTGCGCAGAAAGCTTTTCCGACTTTAACGCTATAAGAATCAGAGATTTGTTTAAAGTGATTCTGCAAATGGCAGTAGTTTTGACTTATGCAGGGGCTTGCCCCATTGTTAAGGTGGGGCGTTTAGCAGGACAATTTGCCAAACCAAGATCAAGTGATACAGAAACAATTAATGGAATCACTTTGCCAAGCTATCGTGGTGATATTATTAATGATATTCAATTTACAAAAGAAGCAAGGGAAGCTGATCCAATCCGAATCTTGCAAGCTTACAATCAATCTGCTGCAACTTTAAATCTCATTCGTGCTTTCGCACAAGGCGGATTGGCAGATTTAAACCAAGTGCAAAAATGGAATTTGGATTTTGTTCGTGGAGCTTCAAGTGAGCGCTATAAGGAAATGGCAGATAAAATCACTCAAGCATTAGCTTTTATGGAAGCGTGTGGACTTAATTCAAGTAATACCCCAATTCTTCATGAAACTGAATTTTTTACTTCTCACGAGGCATTGTTGTTAAATTACGAAGAAGCTTTGACGCGTAGAGATCATTTAAGTGGTAAATGGTATGATTGTTCGGCACATATGCTTTGGATTGGAGAGAGAACACGCAATCTAGATGGTGCACATTTGGAATTTTTAAAAGGTGTAGAAAATCCCATTGGAGTAAAAATTGGACCTAATGCTACAAAAGAGGACATTTTAGGAATCTGTGAGATTTTAAACCCAAAAAATGAAGCCGGAAGATTGAATTTTATCATCAGAATGGGAGCTAATACCATCAAAGATAAACTTCCAAAACTACTTCAATCTGTTAAGGGCGAGGGTAGGGAGATTGTATGGAGCATTGATCCGATGCATGGAAATACAATCAAGGCTAGCAGTGGTTATAAAACGCGCACTTTTGATAGCATTTTAGAAGAAGTTAAAAGCTTTTTTGAGATTCATAAAAGTATGGGAACTTATGCAGGTGGAGTGCATTTAGAGATGACAGGTGAAGATGTTACAGAATGTATAGGTGGTATGCAAGCTATTACTGAAGAAAATTTAGGATGTAATTATAACACACAATGCGATCCGCGTCTAAATGCTAGTCAAGCTATAGAATTGTCATTTTTGATTGCCGATGTTTTAAAGAATCGCAAAATTTAAGAAGCGATGCTAATCAATAAAATGAGTAGATTGGAAATTTTGTTGATTGGCAAAAGCACTTGGATTTGTGTGAGTTAGTAAAAGTTTTTGCCATATTGGTTTGTTATCTTGGGAAAATAAGATTGGTAAAATATTTTTATTAAATTTTTATAAAAGTTTTTTTAAAAATAGCTAAATATTATGTTATAATTTTGGCAAACTTTAAAAATCTATTGAGAGATAAGGATATTAAATGCGAATCTTGATTATTGAGGATGAAATCAGTCTTAATAAAACGATGACAGAGGGATTAAATGAGTTTAATTACCAAACAGATGTGGCAGAGAATCTAAAGGATGGAGAATACTTCATTAGCATTAGAAATTATGATTTGGTTTTGGCAGATTGGATGCTACCTGATGGTAGTGGTTTAGAAATTATCAATCAAGTCAAAAGTAAGTCTCCACGCACTGCTGTTGTGATTATTTCTGCTAGAGATGATGCTGAAAGTGAAGTTGAAGCGTTAAGAGCAGGTGCTGATGACTTTTTGGCAAAACCTTTTGATTTTAATGTTTTAGTAGCTAGAATTGAAGCTAGATTGAGATTTGGTGGCACAAACTTAATTGAAATTGAAGATTTGATTATCAATCCTGATGAAGAAAAAATTACTTACAAAGGGCAAGAAATTGAACTAAAAGGGAAGCCATTTGAAGTTTTAACGCACCTTGCAAGGCATAGAGATCAAATTGTCTCTAAAGAGCAGTTGTTAGATGCAATTTGGGAAGAGCCAGAATTAGTTACACCAAATGTCATTGAAGTAGCAATTAATCAGATTCGACAAAAAATGGATAAGCCTCTAGATATTGCTACAATTGAAACGGTTAGACGAAGAGGTTATAGATTTTGCTATCCCAAAGGAGCGTAAGAGGTGATTATACGCGACAAATTACTATTTCCTTTGTCGTACTTTTAATTGCCTTTTCATCTGCGCTTTATAATTATCTCTACTTTAAGGTTTATGATAACATTAAAAATGAATTACAAGCTAAAGTGCAACATATTTTAGCAAATAATATTAATTATTCAACAAAACAAACTTTTTACATTCAAAGCACAAATATTTTAGAATCTTCTACGCTACAATTATCAATTATTCCACAGAAAATCACTAATATGCAGTATATAGAAGAAGAAGAATCAAAGCAAGTCTATTATTCTATTTTAAGTCCTTACAAAAATAATAAAGCCATTAAAATCACAAAAAATATCACTAAAGAAAAGAATTTCCTAGATTATTTATTTAATGCGATAGTTCTTTTGAGTTTTTTTGCTTTAATCTTGATTTTGCTTTTTGCTTTAGCGTTTTCTAGTATCCTTTATAAGCCTATTCAAAAGCTTTCATTTACCTTGCAAAGAATTAAAGAAAATGACCTTGAATTGCTTGATAGCAAAGAGCTTCCTTTAGAATTTCATCCTTTAGTTCTCTCTGTGAATAATCTTTTGGAGCGAATCAAAAATTACCTCGGCAGCCAAAAACAGCTTTTTATCGGTATTGCTCATGAGTTAAAAACTCCATTAGCGGTTATGAAAACTAAATGCGAAGTTACTTTGATTAAAGAAAGAGAAAAAAGCGCCTATATTGAAGCTTTAAAAGAGAATATTCATAGTATTAATGAAGCCAATGCAATTATTAAAACGCTTTTGGATTTAGGAAGACAAGAGAGTGCCCAGTTTGAAAAATCAAGCCTAGTAGATGTCAATAAAATACTAAAAAATATTGCCAATAATTTTCAAATTTTAAGCAAAAAAGAGGGTAAAAAATTTTTGGTGGAGATTCCACAAGAAGAAATAATGATTACTTTAAAACCAACGCTTTTAACACAAATTGTGCAGAATTTTTTGCAAAATGCTTTTAAATTCACGCCCCAAGGCAAAAGTGTGTTGTTAAAAAGTAGTTTTGATAATGAAGTTTTAAAAATTATTGTGATTGATGAGGGTTGTGGGATTGATTCAGAATTAGATGATATTTATGCACCATTTAGGAGAGCGGGTAATAAAAGTGGTGCTGGACTTGGATTGTTTTTGGCTAAAAATGCAGCCAATACGCTAGGTGGAAGTATTTCGTTACAGAATCGTTTAGATAGACAGGGTAGTATTGCCACTTTTGAATTAAGAATCAGTAAATCTTGGAACAGAAATTGCTAAATATCTTGTGAAAACAAGGAGTGTTTATGCGATGGATTATTTTATGTTTTTTTATTACCTTAGCTTTTGGGGCACCAAAGGTTGAATTTAAAAATTCTTGTGTCCCTCTCTCTCAATTTTCCAATGCTCAAAAAGAAATATTATTCCGCGCTTATTTGGCGGGTAAAAATGATGGGTTTGGCTATACGCTTGCAGCAATTGCGTGGCAAGAATCTTGTGCTGGAGAATATAAAATGAATTTTCAAGATCCAAGCGCAGGGATATTTCATGCCTATATTCCTGGTGTTATTAATCGTTATCCTAAATTAAAACAAAATGGTTTCACGCAAAATATGGTTGGTGCAATGTTGGTTGAAGATGATGAATTTGCCACGCAAATTGCCATTTCAGAATTAAAATTCTGGGAGAAACAACACAAAGGAAATTGGCGTAACATTATTAAATCTTATAATAAAGGCTATAGCTGGCAAAAAAATCAACACGCTAATTTTCAAGCAGAAAAATATTATCAAAATATTACAGCTAAAGTAAAACAACTCCAAAAATATTTTCATTTTGATTTTGTCTATGAGGCTGCCACTACTCAAAAAAGCAATTTAGAACGCCCTAGTAAAAGTGAAAAAATGAGTGAATATTATGCCAATGCCTCAAAAGAAAGTGATTTTATGCTTTTACCTATTTATCAAAGAGACAATGAATTTGCAAGTCCTCTAAAGCAGAAAAAAACTATTATTCAAGATTTTGAGTTAATGGAGAGCTATTAAGAATATGTCGGTTATATTTATTTGATTGTCTGAAGCCATAAGTCTGCTGTTTTCTTGAGCTTTTCTAAATTATCGCTCGCATAAAATGTAACTTTTGAATGGGTTTTAGAAGTTTGTAGTGTGTATTTTGTTTTAAGATATTCCATAATCGCAATCCCTGAATGAATTAAAATTGATTTTTCAAGCTTGGGGAATTGATTTTGAAAATAATTGGCAATTGCTTTAGAAATTAATGGAAAATGTGTGCAACCAAGAATGATTGCATCGGGCTTTTCTATGTAGTCTTTAAAATAATACTCCATAACTGATTCTAAAATTTTCCCATCAAAAATCCCTTCTTCTACAAGTGGAACAAAAAGACTTGTTGCAAGTCCATTTATACAAGAATAACCTTGATCTTTGAGTAGTGTTTGATAAAGTTGGCTTTGAATTGTGGCTTTTGTGCCAAGCACAAGAATCTTGGCATTTTTATTTTGTAGATTATTAGTTAATGCTAAAACTCCCGGTTCAATAACACCAATAATTGGATAATCTGTGGCTTTTTGCATCGCTCCTAAACCATGAGCACTAATGGTATTACAAGCTACAACAAGCAAATCCAATTTAAATTGTTTGAAAAAATCTAGAGCTTCTAGGGAGTATTGTATGATAGTTTCTTTACTTCTTGTCCCATAAGGCACTCTAGCAGTGTCGCCATAGTAGATAATTTCATCAAAAGCTTTGGAATCAATGAGATTTCCAAGAACGCTAATGCCACCCACTCCGCTATCAAAAACTCCAATTCTCTTTGGAATCATTTTTAATCCTTAGCGCTATCATTCATCATATTTAAAAATTCTTCATTATCTTTGGACTTTTGCATTTGTGAGTAAAGGAAAGTTAAGGCATCAATTTCATTATTCATTTGATGAATGGCATTGCGCAAAACCCATACTTTTTGAAGTTTGTCGTGTCCTAATAACAATTCCTCTTTTCTTGTTCCGCTTTTTAAAATATCCATAGCTGGATAGATTCTGCGCTCTGCAATATGTCTAGCAAGAACAATCTCACTATTGCCTGTTCCCTTAAATTCCTCAAAAATTACTTCATCCATTCTTGAACCTGTCTCAATCAATGCAGTTGCAATAATAGTAAGAGATCCACCTTGTTCGATATTTCTTGCAGCACCAAAGAAGCGCTTTGGTTTGTGTAATGCGTTGGCATCTACTCCACCACTTAGCACCTTTCCGCTACTTGGAGTTGCAGTATTATAAGCTCTTGCAAGGCGTGTAATTGAATCAAGTAAAATTACGACATCTTTGCCCATTTCTACCATTCTCTTGGCTTTTTCGACGACTAGTTCAGCCACGCGAGTGTGATTGTTAGCAGGCATATCAAAAGTAGAGCTATACACTTCACCCTTTACACTTCTTTCCATATCAGTAACCTCTTCAGGTCTTTCATCAACAAGCAAGACAATGAGTTCTATTTCGGGATGATTTTTTGTAATTCCATAAGCGAGTTCTTTCATTAGCTCTGTTTTACCAGTTCTTGGAGGTGCAACAATCAAAGCGCGTTGCCCTTTTCCAATAGGTGCAAAGAGATCCAGCATTCTTCCTGTGATTTTAAAGCTATTGTATTCAAGTCTGATTTGTTCTGTAGGGAAAAGTGGGGTGAGATTGTCGAACAAAGGACGATTCTTCATCTCTTCAGGAGATTGATAATTAATGGCTTCTACTTTTAAAAGCGCATAATACCTTTCTTGATCTTTTGGGGAGCGCACTTGCCCTGTTACAATATCTCCATTTCTTAGTGCAAAGCGCCGAATCTGCGTGCTACTCACATAAGCATCATTTTGAGATCCTGAGAAGTTTTCATCAATGGCGCGTAAAAATCCATAACCTTCGCCTGTGATCTCTAAAATCCCAGTAAAGAGAATAAAACCACCTTGACTAACTTGGGTTTTTAGAATCTCAAAAATTAAGTCCTGTCGCAAAAATTCTTGAGGATTTTCAATTCCAAGTGATTTTGCAATTTCTGCGAGTTTATTGATAGGCTTAGCCCTTAAATCTTCAATGGTATAGCCTTCAACGGGAGTGTGAGTTCTCATTTTTTGATCTTTTTTGTTTTGAGACATTTAAAACCTTTATTAAACGCAAAAACTTTGCAAATTTCAGCAATTTTAAAGATAAAGTGGGGATTAAAGTAATTCTTGGGTTTCCCTTAAAATGTAGTTTTCAAAGTTTTGCAGAAATGAAATTTAGATAGGGAATTTTATTCTAAAAGCTAAGAGTTGTCAAGATAGAATCTTATCTTTTAATGCTAGATTTGATTTATAAAAGTGGCAATATGGTTTGAAAGCTAGAATAAAGCAACCAAATTCCAAAGCATAGAAAAATAATACTACAAATTTTATCAATTTTATCAAAAAGGGTATTGGTAATAAAGCGCCTAAAAAATGTCCCCACAAGAATCACGCTAAAAAAAGCCAAGGAAAGTGCAGATAAAAGAATAATAAAGCTAACTTCTAAATTATTTTGAATAAAGGGCGAGATGATAGTGGCAAAAAATAAAAAGGCTTTAGGATTAGAAAGATTAATCAATAAGCCCTTTAAATAAAGTGAAAAACTTTTTTGTTGGCTTTGGGAAAAATTAATGTGATTTTTGCTCTTTTTAAATAAAAGATAAGCAAGATAGATGAGATAGATTCCGCCAATACTGCTGAGTGTAACTTGAATAAATGGGCTATTAAAATAGCTTGTAAATCCCAAATAAATTAAACCTAAAAAAATCAACCAACCGCTAAAGATTCCTAATAAACTAATCACTCCTTGCTTAAAACCCAAGGTAAGGGTGTTTCGTAAAACAAATAAAATGTCGGGTCCTGGGATTAATGCAGCTGTAAAACCAAGGACAAAAAGCAGAGCTAATTCCATAAAATCTCCAAATATTTTAAAAATAGGGAAAATTTTGGACTTTTGGTGTGTCACTTTGAGTGATAAGTGTTTCTAAGACAGCCATTCTTATTGCAACTCCATGAGTAACTTGTTCTAAGACTTTGCAACGCGGATCTTTTAGCATTTCATCACTAATATCAATATTACGATGAACTGGTCCTGGATGAAGCAAAATAATATCTCGCTCACCTAACATTTCTCTGGTGATACAATAATCATTAGCGTAGTCTTTTAAACTAGAATAAACGGGCAGATTGTGTCGTTCTGTTTGTGTCCTTAGGCTCATAACCGCATCAACCTCATCAATAACCTCTTTTAAATAAAGATGGTGCCTTAACTGATTTTTAGGGATAAAATGGGGTGGTCCTATTAGAATTACTTCCATGCCAAAACGACTTAAAAGCTCGATGTTGCTATTAGCAACGCGCGAACTTTTAATGTCTCCTACAATCGCGATTTTTTTTCCCTCTAAATTGCCCAAATGTTTTTTGAGTGTTAATAGATCCAAAAGAGCTTGAGTGGGATGAGCGTGTGCGCCATCACCTCCATTAACAATACTGCAAGAAACATAGCGTGAAAGAATATTTGGAACTCCTGAGCTTTTATGTCGCACAACAATAGCACTAGGACTCATTGCATTAAGATTGGCAGCGGTATCAAAAAGTGTCTCGCCCTTTGAAGTGGAGCTTCTTGAGACATCAAGTCTAACAACGCTACCGCCAAGTCTTTTGGTAGCAACTTCAAAGCTAGAAAGTGTGCGGGTGGAGTTTTCAAAAAAAATTGTGATAATAATATGATCTTTTAGAGTATTTCTTATTTTACCATCTAAAAATTGTTCGGCTAAATCCAAAATTTTTTGTATTTCTTGTTTGCTAAAATCAGTAGTTTCAATCAAATGTCGTGGCATTCTTACATCCTTGAAAAAAAGAATTGGATTGTAGCTTTTAAACTTAAAAATATAGGCTAGATTTTAACTTTAATTTCCTTTAAACTTCCTTTGTTTTGTGGGCTGTTTTATGATAGAATCCGCTCAAAATATTTGACTTTAGGGTTTATTTGTATGAATATTGCAGTAATTGGGACAGGTTATGTTGGGCTTGTAAGTGGGACTTGTTTTGCTGAAATGGGAAATAAAGTGTATTGTGTTGATGCTATAGAATCAAAAATTAAAGGCTTGAAACAAGGCAAGATTCCCATTTATGAACCTGGATTAGAAGAACTTGTGATAAAAAATTATCAAAGTGAAAATTTGCATTTTACCACTTCTGTGTGTGAAGCTCTAAAAAGTGCTGAAATTGTCTTTATTGCTGTTGGGACACCTATGGGTGAAGATGGTAGCGCGGATTTACACTTTGTAATGGAAGTGGCAAAACAAATTGGGCAAACTATGCAAAAGCCATTGATTGTGGTTAATAAATCAACTGCACCTATAGGAACGGCACAAAAAATTAAAAGTATTATTACAGAAGCACTCCAAGAGCGAAATTTGGAAATAAACTTCAGCGTGGCAAGCAATCCTGAATTTCTTAAAGAAGGTGATGCTATTAATGATTTTTTAAAGCCTGATAGAGTGATTATTGGAGTAGAAGATTCTTGGAGTAAAGAGATATTAAAAGAGCTTTATGCACCTTTTAGTAGAAATCATGATCGATTGATTATTATGGATATTAGGAGTGCTGAAATGACAAAATACGCTGCTAATGCAATGTTAGCTACTAAAATTAGCTTTATGAATGAAATTGCTAATATTTGCGAAGCAGTGGGTGCTAATGTCAATGAAGTGCGAGTGGGGATTGGCAGTGATAAGCGCATTGGATATAGCTTTATTTACCCTGGTTGTGGTTATGGCGGAAGTTGTTTTCCTAAAGATGTAAAAGCTTTAAGCAAGATTGCTTATGATGCAGGAATAAATCCTAGAATTATCAATGCAGTAGAGCAGGTTAATTTAAAGCAAAAAAAGATATTGGGTGATAAAATTATTAAGCATTTTGGCGAGGATTTAAGTGATAAAAGTTTTGGAATCTGGGGGCTTAGCTTTAAGCCTGAAACTGACGATATGAGAGAAGCTACTTCGCTTGTATTGATTAATGAGTTAATTGCGCGTGGAGCGATTGTTAAAGTATATGATCCAAAAGCAATGGAAGAAGCAAAGAATTTTTATTTCAAAGATACACCTAATCTTTTATATGCTAAAAACAAATACGATGCTTTAAACTCTTGTGATGCTTTGGTGTTAGTTACAGAGTGGAAAGAATTTAGAAGTCCTGATTTTTTGGAAATTAAGCAGCGATTAAAAGAAGCAATTATCTTTGATGGCAGAAATCAATATAATGCTAAAAGGCTTAAAGAGTTGGGATTTATTTATTATGAGATTGGAGTGAAACAATGTTAAAGGGAATGCTGTTTTTTGTGGTTTTGTTGTTTTTTGGGTGTGAAGCCAAAAAGAGCGGTTTGATACCCGAAAAATTAGAAGAATCTTATATACAAGCCACAAGAAAAACAGAGTTAATCGCCAAGGGAAACACTCAAGTGGTGGTTATCGCAACACATTTAAATGAATATGATTCTCAAAAATATTCAAGAGATGAGGGAGAAGTTTTCTTTTTGGATATTTATGAAGCCAATGGTAAAAGAAATATTTTAAAAAATGGTTATGAATTAACATTAAATAATGGCGTGAAACCTACAAAAATTATTCAATTAAAAAAAAAGGACTTAGAGGGATTAATATTGCAAAATGCAACGCAATGGGGGGAATATTATCGTATAGAGTTTCCAAAGCAAGATAAACGCACACAAGATAGATTAATGCTTATCTTATCTCACAAAGATTTTGGAGAAAACACATTAAGATTTGGTTTTAAAAAAATTACAAGACCTTAAACATGCGTTTAGACTTATTTTGTGTTCAACAGGGTTGGTTTTACTCTAGAAATAAAGCGCAAGAAGCGATTCAAAAAGGCGCTATTTGGGTTGATAATCGTGCAGTTTTAAAAAGTTCTTTTGAAGTTTTGGAAAATACCAAAGTTGAGTTGAAACAAGAAAAATACTTTGTTAGCAGGGCAGGTGAAAAGCTTTGGAATTTTTTAGAAAATAATCCCATAGAAATTACAAATAGTATTGTACTAGATATTGGTTCTAGCACGGGTGGATTTACGCAAGTAATGTTGCAAAAAGGTGCAAAGGAAGTTTATTGTGTTGATGTTGGCAAGAATCAACTTCATAAAGACTTAAGAGGGGATTCTAGGATTTATCTTTTTGAAGAAACGGATATTAGAAAATTCACCCCTAAAGAAAAGAACAAGATTTTTGATATTATTGTGTGCGATGTCTCTTTTATTCCCATTCAAAAAATCTTTCACTCTCTTAAAGATTTGATTGGAAATTGGCTAATTTTGCTTTTTAAGCCACAATTTGAAGTGGGAAAAGAAGCTAGGCGCAACAAAAGAGGAGTGGTGCTTGATGAAAAAAAGATACAAGAAGCCCTTTGGCAAACTATTATTTTTTTGGAAAAACAGGAATTAAAGGTTATTAAATATGAAGAATCTTCAGTTAGAGGAAAAGAAGGAAATATTGAATTTTTTATCACTTGTCAAAGAAAAAGAAAAAGCTAAGCATTTCACAAGCGTTGCTTTAGGGAAGTTTGATGGTATGCACATCGCTCATCAAGTAATCTTTAAGGCTTTAGATTATCAAGGAATGATTTTGTGTATTGAATCAAATAGGGGTGAATTGCTTCCTAAGCCTTATAGGGATTTTTATACACATTTTCCTATTTACCACCTTGCTTTGGATATTGTCAAAGAAAAAAATGATATTGAGTTTGTGGAGTTTCTTATGGAGATTCTGCCTAATCTCAAACAAATAGTGGTGGGATATGATTTTCGTTTTGGGAAAAATAGAAATTATTATACTTTTGATTTAAAAAAACATTTTAAAGGCGAAGTGATTGTAATTGGTGAAGTGTTTTATAAAAAACTCTCTGTGCATAGTGGATTAATTAAAGAATTATTGATTAATGGTAATTTAAAATTAGCCAATAAGCTTTTGGGGCGTGAATTTGAAATAAGAGGAAAGATTATCAGCGGACAGGGCATAGGAAAAAAGCAGCTTTATGCCACGATTAATTTAGAAAATGATGGTTTTTTGCTTCCTCAAGAAGGTGTATATGCAGGGTTTATTCAGCTAGGCAAACAAAGTCATATAGCTCCTAAGTATCCTGCAGTTATTTTTGTTGGAAATCGTATTAGCACTGATAAGAGCTTTGCAATTGAAGGGCATTTGCTAGGTATTGAATTAGAAGTCCAAGAAGCAGAAGCCGGTTTTTATTTTTATAGAAAGATTCGAGAAAATGAATATTTTGATACTTTGGAAGCATTAAAAGATCAAATCAAACAGGACATTAGCCAAGCCTATAAGCTCTTAAAAATCAAGCCAAAGGAAATTTAAATGGATAAGATTTTTACAGAATCACCACAAAAACAATTTGAATTTGATGAGAAAGTTGCAGGAGTTTTTGATGATATGCTAAGTCGCTCTATCCCGCATTACAAGGAAGTTTTATCTCTAAGTGCGGATTTTGCTTTAAAGTTTGTTAAAGAAGATTCAAACCTTTTAGACTTAGGGACTTCCACAGGTGCGATGCTAATAGAAATTGCCTCCAAGGCGGATTTTAAAGTCAATCTTTTTGGGATTGATAATTCTAGCTTTATGTTAAAACACGCTAGAAATAAATTAGAAGCTTATGGAATGCAAGCAGAGCTTATTTGTGGTGATATTTTAGAGGAAACTTTTCCTAAATGCGATTGTATTATTGCTAATTACACTTTACAATTTATTCGTCCATTGCAACGAGAAAAATTAGTCCAAAAAATCTTTGATTCGCTTAATGATGAGGGTGTTTTTATTTTGTCTGAAAAAGTGATTTGCGAGAATAAGCGGCTTGATTATGAGATGATTGATTATTATCTTAAGACTAAAAAAAAGCAAGGTTATAGTGACTTTGAAATCGCAAAAAAGCGAGAGGCTTTGGAGAATGTATTGATTCCTTATAGTGAAAATGAAAATAAAAAAATGTTGCAAAATTGTGGTTTTAAATATGTTGAAACCTTTTTTAAATGGGTGAATTTTGCGAGTTTAATTGCAATGAAATAAAAATTAAATAAGCTATAATCTAAATTTTAAAGGATTTTAAATGCAGAGTATTGAAATGTTAAAAAAGCTTGTAAGTTATCCTACTATTACTCCAAAAGAATGTGGAATTTATAAATACATTAAAGATTTTCTCTCTGATTTTAAGGTTTTGGAATTTGAAAAGGAGGGGGTAAAAAATTTATTTTTATACAAGGAATTTGGAGAATGCAAAACGCATTTGTGTTTTGGGGGGCATATTGATGTGGTCCCAGCAGGAGAGGGTTGGGAGAGTGATCCATTTATTCCTATGCAAAAGGGTGAGTATCTTTTTGGTCGTGGAGTGCAAGATATGAAAGGCGGAGTGGCTGCTTTTTTGTGTGCAATAAGGGAATTTGTAGATAAAAAAGGCTACTTTAATGGAATTTTATCTGTCTTGCTAACAAGTGATGAAGAAGGAGATGCGATTTTTGGAACAAAATATGTTTTAGAAGAATTACAAAAACTTGATTTACTTCCTAAATATGCAGTTGTTGCAGAACCAACTAGTGTTAATAGATTTGGGGATATGATTAAAATTGGTCGGCGTGGATCCATTAATGGAAAACTCACGATTTATGGAAAACAAGGTCATGTAGCTTATCCTAGCAAATGCATTAATCCAGTGGAGCTGATTGCACCTATCTTATCTAAAATAGCAGGTTTTAATATGGATAGTGGGAGTGAGGAATTTGAGCCAAGTAAAATAGTTATTACTGATATACGAGGGGGAATGGAAGTGGTTAATGTAACTCCCAATGATTTGAAAATAATGTTTAATATTAGAAATTCTCCCCAAACAAGCTTACAAGATGTAGAAACTTATCTAAAAAATATTTTAGGAGACATACCGCATTATTTAGAATTAAAACAAAGTTCAAAGCCTTTTTTGACAAATTCGAGTAACTTTATTGTAAAAAAACTTTTAGAATCACTGCAAAATACATTAAAAATAACACCCACTCTAAGCACAAGTGGGGGAACAAGTGATGCAAGATATTTTGCAGAATATGGTGTAAAAGTCGTGGAATGTGGAGTTTGTAATGATACGATTCATTCGGTTAATGAAAGAGTTAAAATAAGCGAGGTAGAGGAGCTAAAATCGGTTTTTGTTGAATTGCTACAAAGGTTTAATGGGGAATAAAAATGAACAATTTTAAAGTATCTTTAGAAGTTGCAAAGGGAAATAAAATATTTTATTTCGCTATTGGTTTAATTGTTGATGCAAAAAGGATTTAACAACATATTATTTGCTTGCTTGATTCTTGTGTTAAGGAAGTAAAAAACTAAAAAATTAAAGAAAGATTTTAATACAAAAAAAGTAGAATTGTGAAAATATTTCTTTATATATTTGTTAAAGGTTTCTATATGAAAAAAGATGTTCGTGCTTTATTCTTGGAGTTCTTTCAAAGCAAAGGGCATAAGGTTTATGAATCAATGCCTTTGGTGCCTGATGATCCCACTTTGCTTTTTACCAATGCAGGAATGGTGCAATTTAAAGATGTTTTTACCGGAAAAGTGCCTACTCCAATCCCAAATATTGCTACAAGTGCTCAACTTTGTATTCGTGCGGGTGGAAAACATAATGATTTAGAAAATGTCGGTTACACTTCAAGGCATCACACGCTCTTTGAAATGCTAGGAAATTTTAGTTTTGGTGCTTATTTTAAAAAAGAAGCTATTGCGTATGCGTGGGAATTTGTAACGGAAGTTTTAGGTTTTAGCAAAGAAGTGCTTTATGTTACGATTCATGAAAGTGATGATGAAGCGTTTGAATTATGGAAAGAACATATTGATTCTAGTCGTATTAAAAGAATGGGCGATAAAGATAACTTTTGGCAAATGGGTGATACAGGACCTTGTGGTCCTTGTAGTGAAATTTTTGTAGATCAAGGTGCAGAAAAATTCAATGGTCCAGAAGATTATTTTGGGGGTGATGGTGATCGATTTTTGGAGATTTGGAATCTTGTTTTTATGCAATATGAAAGAGATGTTGAAGGGAATTTAAAGCCTCTTCCAAAGCCAAGCATTGACACAGGAATGGGATTAGAGCGCGTTATGGCATTATTAGAGGGCAAGAGTAGCAATTTTGATTCTTCTATTTTTATGCCTTTGATTGCGAGAGTTGAAGAAATTGTTGGACAAAAGTATTTTTATGAAAGTGGCGCGAGTTTTCGCGTTATAGCCGATCACGCTAGAGCGGTTGCATTTTTACTTGCACAAGGTGTAAATTTTGATAAAGAGGGCAGGGGCTATGTGCTAAGAAGAATCTTGCGTCGTGCTGTTAGACATGGGTATTTATTGGGAATGAGAAAACCATTTGTCTATGAAGTTTTAGAAAGCGTGTGCGAGAATATGGGTAGTCACTATCACTATTTAAAAGAAAAAAAAGAAATCATAAAAACACAATGTAAAGCTGAAGAAGAGCGGTTCTTTGAGACTTTGGAAAATGGTATGAATCTTTTTGGCAAAGAGCTTGAAGCACTCAAAAAAGAAAAATCAAAGGCTCTCTTTAGTGGAGAAATTGCCTTTAAACTCTATGATACTTATGGTTTTCCGCTTGACTTAACACAAGATATGCTAAGAGAAAATAGCTTTGGTGTGGATATTGATAGCTTTGAAGCGTGTATGCAAAAACAAAAAGAGCAAGCCAAAGCAAATTGGAAAGGAAGTGGAGATAGTATTCAAGAGGGTGATTTTAAAGCATTGCTTTCAAAATTTGGAGAAAATGTTTTTATTGGTTATGAATGTGCAGAATCTAAATCCAAAATTTTAGCTTTGCTTGATGAGAGTTTTAAGGAAGTTAGAACCTTGCAAGGTAAGGGCTATGTGATGTTTGATAAAACACCGCTATATCCGCAGTCTGGAGGTCCTATTGGTGATAAAGGAAGAATCTTACAGCAAAATGAAATTGTAGCAACCATTACAGATACCAAAAAATACTTTGGATTAAATATTTCTATGCTAGAAACTCTAAAGCCTCTAGAAGTAGGGCAAGAAGTTTGGATAGAAGTAAGTAAAGACAGATTAGAGATTGCCAAACACCATAGTGCAACTCATTTATTACACAAAGCCTTAAGGGAAGTCTTGGGAGAACATATCACACAAGCAGGAAGTTTGGTTGAATCTAATCGTTTGCGCTTTGATTTTTCTCACCCCAAAGCACTAAGTTTTGAAGAGTTAAATAAAATTGAATCATTAGTAAATGAAAAAATCCTTGAAGCTAATCCACAAATTTGCGAAGTTATGGGTATTGAAGCTGCCAAATCCAAGGGGGCTATGGCACTTTTTGGAGAAAAATATGGAGAAAATGTAAGGGTTATTAGTTTTGGTGATTCAATTGAGTTATGCGGCGGTATCCATGTGGAAAATACGGCTAATATTGGAAGTTTTTATATTACCAAAGAAAGTGGTGTAAGTAGTGGAGTTAGAAGAATCGAAGCGGTGTGTGGTAAAGCAGCATACTACTATGGAAAAGAAGCTTTGAGTGAAATAGCCGCTGCAAAAGAGGTGCTAAAGACGCAAAATTTGCTAGAGGGTATCAAAAAGCAAAAAGAGCAAATTAAAAACTTAAAATCTCAAGGCGGTAATGCCAAAAGTGAAATTAATAATCTAAAAATCCAAGAGATTAATGGAATTTCTATGGTGATTCAAAGCTTTAGTGGTGGTAATATTAAGGAAATCATTGATGAAATTAAAAATAAATATGAAAAAGTGATTATTTTGCTTATTGATGATGCTGGTAAAATCGCTGCTGGGGTTAAAAATGCTCCTATTAAAGCAGGAAATTGGGTTAAAGAAGTCGCTAAGGTAATGGATGGTAATGGTGGCGGTAGAGATGATTTTGCCACAGCCGGTGGTAAGGCGCTAGATAAGATAGAAGAAGCACTAAAAAAAGCAAAAGAATTTGTGCTACAATACCTATCATAAAGTTTTCTAAGGAAAAAAATGCAAATAGGGAATTTTGGATTTTATTCACAAAACAATCTTAATGTTTGGAAAGAAAAAACAAATATTTCTCAAAATTTAGAAACTAGTTCAAAATTTAATAAAGATTCTAGTATTCAAAATACAAATGAAGACAAAGAAAAAAATAAAAATAAAAATACGCAAAATATCAATGGCAAAGAGCTTGAAGCTGATGAAGTGCAGTATGTGCGCGAACTAGAAAGCATTGATAGAAATGTTAAAGCCCATGAAGCAGCGCATATTGCAGCAGGAGCAGGTGTAGTTAGTGGGGGAGCAAGCTATGGATACACAAGAGGACCTGATGGCAAAATGTATGCTACTTCTGGAGAGGTGCCTATCTCAATAAAAAAGGGTAGCACTCCTGAGGAAACTATTCAAAATGCAAGACAGATTGTAGCAGCCGCTATGGCACCTGCTGATCCAAGTCCGCAAGACTATAAAGTCGCAGCTAGTGCTATGCAGATGGAAAGCCAAGCTCGAACAGAACAAGCTCAAGAACGAGCAAAAGAAAATGAGGAGCTTCTTAAAAAACAAGAAGAACAAAAACAGCAAGAGGATAAAAAAACATTTTTTAATGATAAAAAAAGAGAATACGCTCTGCAGATTTACACACAAAACCAAAGCGCCTATCAACCTAGAGTTGAAATTGCAGGATAAATATAATATACTTTTTAGCTTTTAATCCATTGTTTTAATAAAAGTTACATTTTAGCCTTTTTTTTGAAGTGTTTTTTAAGTATATTTTGCACTAAGCTAAATACAAAGAAAGAATATATATAATCTAGGAAATTTTAAATTTTGGGGATAGTGAGATGATAAAAATTACCGAAAATAGTCTAAGAGATGGGCACCAATCTTTGCTTGCAACAAGAATGCGAACAGAAGATATGATAGAAGCTGCTAAGATTTTTGAGCAAATAGGTTTTTATAGCGTAGAAGTATGGGGAGGTGCGACTTATGATACTTGTTTGCGCTACCTTAAAGAAGATCCTTTTGAGAGACTTGCTACTTTTAAAGAAATTTTCAAAACCACTCCCATTCAAATGCTTTTAAGGGGGCAGAATCTTATTGGTTATCGCCATTATGCTGATGATGTTGTTTGTGAATTTATTAGGCTTAGTGCGCAAAATGGAGTAGATATTTTTAGAATCTTTGATGCACTTAATGATATAAGGAATCTTAAAACTTCCATAGAAGAAGTTAAAAAGCAAGGCAAACACGCACAAGGTGCAATTTGCTATACTACTTCTCCTGTGCATACCATTCCAAATTTTGTAGAATTTGGCAAAGAACTTGCAAAAATGGGATGCGATTCTTTAGCTATTAAAGATATGGCAGGATTGCTTACTCCAAATATGGCTTATGAGCTTACCAAATCTTTAAAAGAAGAAGTGGGATTGCCTTTAGCGCTTCACACTCATTCTACAGCTGGTTTTGCATTTGGATCTCATCTTAAAGCAATAGAAGCAGGAATTGATATTGTAGATTTGTCCAATTCAGCACTTGCTGAGGGCACAAGCCATCCTTGCACACAATCAATGGTTGCCACACTCAAAGACACTCAATGGGATAGCAAATTAGATTTGTCTTTAATGGAAAAGGCAGCTGAAATCCTAAAGAAAAACCGCAAAAAATACAAAAAATTTGAATCACCTTATAATCAGATTGATACGCGTGTGCTTGTTAATCAAATCCCTGGTGGTATGATTTCTAATATGGCCAATCAATTAAAAGAGCAAAATGCTTTGGATAAAATGGATGAAGTTTTATTAGAGATTCCAAATGTGAGAAAAGATTTTGGTTATCCACCACTTGTTACACCATCAAGTCAAATTGTAGGAACTCAAGCTGTCTTAAATGTCCTTACTCAAACGCGCTACAAGACGCTTACCACAGAATCAAAAAATATTATCAAAGGCTATTATGGTAAAACTCCTGCACCAATTTCTCAAGAATTAATTCAAAAAATTAAAGCCGAAGGTGGAGAGATTATTACGCAACGCCCAGCAGATAAGCTACTCCCAGAAATGCCAAAAGCCATAGAAGAATCCAAAGGATTTGCAAAAAGTCCAACTGATATTATTTCTTATGCGATTTTTGGAGGAATTGCAAAAACCTTTTTAGAAGAGAGAAACCAAGGAAGTTTATTACCAGAAGCCTTAAGCACTTTTGAAGATGAGAATAATCCTATGCCAAAAGACTTTATGATTAACTTGCATGGAGAGAGTTATCATATAAAAGTTGAAGGAAGTGGTTCTAAAGATGAAGAAGTGAGACCTTTCTTTGTTCGCGTTAATGGGGATTTACGAGAGGTATTTATAACTTCTAATGAAATTAGCACAGAAAAAAGAATTAATAAAAATGGCGATTCTTTGCCACAAGCAAGTTTGCCTGGACATATCATCTCTCCAATGCCTGGGAATCTCACAAAATTAAGGGTAAAAGTGGGGGATATTATTAAAGAGGGTGATGTGGTAGCCATTGTAGAAGCAATGAAAATGGAAAATCAAGTTCTTGCCACAAAAGGTGGGGAAATCAAAGAAATCTATGCTAAAGAAGGGCAACAAATCGATGCCAATTTAGCCATTATGCTTGTGGAATAATGCAAACGCTAAGTGTTAGTGAATTAAACTCACAGATTAAAGGTTTGCTAGAAGCGACCTTTTTGCAAGTGAGCGTGTGTGGAGAAGTGAGTAATTGCACTTATCATTCTAGCGGACACATTTATTTTTCAATTAAAGACAAAGATTCCATACTCAAATGTGTGATGTTTAGGGGAAATGCGCGTTATTTAAAATTCAAAATTGAAGATGGTATGGATTTGACTTTAAATGGGGGTATTACTCTTTTTATTCCGCGTGGAGAATATCAGCTCAATTGTTTTAGCGCAACTCCAAGCGGAGTAGGTGAGCTTACACTAGCTTATGAACAACTCAAAAAAGAATATGAGAAAAAAGGTTATTTTTTAAACAAAAAACCTCTTCCAAAATTCCCCAAAAAAGTAGGGCTAATCACTTCTAAAAGTGGTGCGGTTTTGCACGATATGCTAAGGGTTGCAAACAAGCGATGGAATCTAGTGGAGTTTATTTTATTTGATACTTTGGTGCAAGGGGAGGGTGCTAAAGAAAATATTGTCAAAAATATTCAAATAGCCGATTCTTTAAATCTTGATTGCCTTATCTTAGCTAGGGGTGGTGGGAGTTTGGAGGATTTATGGGCTTTTAATGAGCCTTTGGTGAATGAAGCAATTTTTTTAGCAAAAACCCCTATTATCTCTGCCATTGGGCATGAGCCAGATGTAGTTTTGAGTGATTTTGTTGCTGATTTGCGCGCACCAACGCCTAGTGCTGCTATGGAAATATTATTGCCCGATAAAATAGAATGGCTTATGCGGCTTGATTCTATGCAAAAAATTATGGAAGATAAAATTAAAGGTTTTTTGGAGAAAAAAAATAAAAAACTAGAGTATTTGAGAGTTTTATTGCAAAAAAACTCTTTTTTTGAAAAAATTAAAAATCACAAACAGCAACTTTTAACTTTGCAAAAATTTCTTACACAAGCCATTGAATCAAAAATAATTCCGCATCGCTATGCTCTAGAATCAACCCCTTTAATTTTGGATCAAAAAATAACCAAAATTCTAACAAATAAGATTAATCAAATTACACTTTTAAAAACAAAACTAGAATCTAAAAATCCACAAAATCAAAAAAAGGGATATGTTTATGCGAGTTTTCAGGGCAAACCTATTTTGAAACTTAGCAAAATCAAGCCAAATTGTCTATTAACCCTAGAAGATTTGAGTGCAAGTGTGGAAGTTCAAGTTTTAAATAAAAAGCTTATTACTTAAAATTATCTTCAAACCAAGCAGCAATTTCACTTCGTATAGTTTGCTTAAGCGTGATTCCAGCTAGAAAATCAGAATTTTTAGCCTTATTTAGCAAAGTTACCAAGCCATTACGATATTTGCTTAAATAGGGGTGATCAATTTGTGCAGGATCACCTAAAAAAACAATTCTAGAATCTTCTCCCATTCTTGTCCCAACAAGTTTAATAGTTGCATTAGAAGCGTTTTGTGTTTCATCAAAAATTACAAATTTTTTAGCAATACTTGTTCCACGCAAATGCGCAATATCCATAACTTCAATATTATGTTTTTGAATAAAATATTCTGTTGCTTCCTTGTTTAATACGCTATTGGCGTTACCTTTGTATTCAATTCTTTTAGCCAAAGATTCTTTTTGCATTTTGGTAATCATAAAATTAATAGCGCTAAAGAGAGGATACATAAAATAATTTAATTTTTGTCCTTCATCACCTTTGCGAAATCCAAGTTCCGCTTCTTTGTCATTAGCAGTAATAGTATTTCGCATATAAACAATTCCATTAATTTCCCCCTTTTTTAGTAAATGCAATCCTGCTTGAAGTGCAATGAGTGTTTTCCCACTCCCTGTAGCGCCACTGCAAATAGTTACTTTGTTTTTAGGGTGAGTTAAAAGAGAATAGAGAAATTTTTGCTCTAAATTGATGGGATTAATATAAAGCTTATCTTCTAAAATTTTATCAAAATTTAATTCCACAAATTCATTATTCAGCTTCACTCCATAGTGTCTCTTGCCAGTTTCATAAAGAGAGTTATCGGTATTATCTTCTTCAGTGATTTCAAATAAACTCCAATTTTTAAGCATTAAAAATTTAGAATCTCTCTCCAAAGAATCTCTAATGGAATTTTTGTGTGCTTTAAAGGAATATAGAAAGTTAATATCTTGTGGATTGTCGATTCTATCGCGCATAAGAGATTGAGAAATAAGATTATTGGAAATTGCATAAACTTTAAGGGAAATGTCATTAGTCAATAAAATTAAATTATAATCTTTAGCGATTTCTAGAATCCTAGCATCATTAAGTCCATAATCTAGGGCGTAAGTTTTGTATTTTGGACGATGAATGATATGTAGGGGAATTTTAATATTATTAGATAAAAAAGAAATGCAATGAATCTTGTCTTGATTAGTAGCTAAAAGTTCAGAATCTTTTGATTCATCACTTAAAACATTCCTAAAAAATTCTCTTGCAAAAAAACCACTTTGATTATTCAAATCTTTCTTTTTGTCTAATTCACTTAGGGTAACATCGCAAATAGCAATATGATTCTCGCCATTTTGATAGAGAAAATAGAGATTTTCTATATCATCTAAAATGATAGAAGTATCAATAAGGTAAGTTTTATTCACTTATTGACAACCCTCACATTCAATGCTTCTATCAATTGCTCCAGTGCTAGTTTCTGCCTCAACGCTTTGGGATCTTAGATAATAAGTTGATTTTAGTCCCAATCTCCAAGCTAAGCTATAAATTTCATTAAGATAGCGACCACTTGCTTTATCTAAAGAAATAAAGATATTCATACTTTGCCCCTGATCAATCCATTTTTGACGAATTGCTGCAGCCTTAACAATAAGGGTTTGATCAACTTCATAAGCAGAAGTATAATAATTCCAATTTTCCAAACTAAGATTTGGTGCCACCACAGGAATTAATCCACTTAAATTTTCTTCAAACCATTTGCGCTTGTAAATAGGTTCAATAGTTTGAGTTGTTCCAACTAAAATAGAAATAGAGCTTGTAGGTGCGATTGCCATAAGATAGCCATTACGAATTCCTTTAGTTTTAACTTCCTCTCTTAAGTGATCCCAATCATAAACAAAGCCAAAAAGACCGCCTCTATCTACCAGTGCTTTTGCTTCAGAATTAGCTTTATCAAAAGGGAAAATTCCTTTTGACCATGAAGAATTTGCAAAATCATTATAAACACCTTTTTCTTGTGCAAGTTTGCAACTTGCATTAATTGCATTATAGCTAATCATCTCCATAATCTCATCAATTTTTTCTAGGTGCTTTTGACTACCCCATTGGATTTTACTTTCAGCAAGCATTTGCGCTTCACCCATTACTCCAAGTCCAATGGCACGAGTATCAAGGTTAGTTACTTTAACCTTGCGATTAGGATAAAAATTTAAGTCAATTACATTATCAAGCATTCTAATAGCCACAGGGACAATGCGTTCAATATCTTCTTTAGTATTGATTTTAGAAAGATTAATAGAAGCAAGGTTACATACAGCAGTTTTGCCATCTACAGATTCTCTTTGTGCGATGAATACCTTTTTGCCATTGATGCTATCTGTAGAAGTGATTTTATTAGATAGCTTAACAATACCACAATCTGTTCTAACTTCTTGATTCTCTTCATAATCCTCAATCGTGCCATCTTCAAATTCAATACGAATAAAACATTTATTAGGTTCAGTATTTTGAAAAATCTCTGTGCAAAGGTTAGAGCTTCTAATAATTCCAGTGTGTGAGTTAGGATTTGCCCTATTGGCATTGTCTTTAAAACACAAAAATGGAGATCCCACTTCAAAATAATTAGTTAAGATTCTTTTCCACAAATCTTTTGCTTTGATAGTTTCTTTGGGAATATCCGGATTATTTTCATATTCTATATAGCGCTTTTCAAATGCTTCACCATAAAGATTGGTTAAATCCGCACAAGTCAAAGCATCAAAAAGATTCCATAAACCATCTTCTGCAACACGCTTCATAAACAAATCTGGAATCCATAAAGCAGGGAATAAATCGTGAGTTCTGCGCCGCTCTTCTCCGCTATTTTTCTTAATATCTACAAAATCAAAAATATCACTATGCCAAGGCTCTAAATAGACTGCAATAGCACCTTTTCTAGTGCCTAGCTGATCCACTGCAATAGCAATATCATTAGTGATTTTCAAAAAAGGTATAACACCACCTGCGGCGTTTTTGTGTCCATCAATAAAGCTTCCCAAACCGCGAATCTTAGAGAAATCCCAACCAATTCCACCACCATATTTACTTAAAAGCGCCATTTCTTTATAAGAATCAAAAATTCCCTCGATATTATCAGGCGTGCTTCCAATATAGCAAGAGCTTAATTGGTGGCGCGGTGTTCGTGCATTAGATAGGGTAGGGGTGGCTGCCATCACTTCAAATTTTGAAAGTAAGTCATAAAATTGCTCTGCCCAATAAGTTGGATCTTTTTCGTTTTGTGCTAGAAACATTGCAATTGCCATAAACATATGTTGTGGCAATTCAATAGGCTGTCCTTTTTTATCTTTGAGCAAATATCTATCATAAAGTGTTTTGATACCAAGATAGGTAAATTGCAAATCTCTTTGAGGATCAATTTTTAAATTAAGCTTCTCAAGATTAAATTTTTCTTTCATTCCCTTGATGATTCGATTTTCTTTTTCACCAATCTCTAGATATTCTTTAAGGCTTTTATAACCATTAAATCCATTTACTCTATGATAAAGATCGTATAAAAACAATCTAGCCGCAACAAAAGTCCAATTAGGACAATCAATATCAATTTTATCTACGGCTGTCTTAATAAGCGTTTGTTGAATCTCTTCTGTGGTGATTCTATCGCGAAAATGTAATTTAGCATCAACTTCCAATTCACTTTGAGAAACCCCCTCTAATCCCACCACAGAATCGCGCGTATATTTTTGGATTTTGGTGACATCTAGTGGTTCGATTCTCCCATCTCTTTTAATAACTGTTAGCATACCTCCTTCCCCTATTTATTTTTTCTTTTTCTTTGTGTTGGATCAAGCACTTTTTTCCGGATTCGGATATTTTTAGGAGTAACTTCCAAAATCTCATCTTCTTCAATCCATTCCAAAGCTCTCTCTAAATTCAAATCCCTTGGTGGAGTAAGCTTAATAGCATCATCACTTCCGCTTGCACGCATATTAGTTAAATGCTTAGCTTTAACAGGATTAACATCTAAATCATTTTCCCTTGAATGCTCTCCAATAATCATTCCCACATATACTTTAGTTTGTGGTGGTATAAATAAGATTCCTCTCTCTTGAATATTTCCTAGAGAAAATGGAGTGGCTTCTCCATTTTCCATAGAGATTAAAGCACCATTATTGCGCGTTTCAACATTGCCACTAAATGGGCGGAATTCTAAGAAACTATTATTCATCACGCCTTCCCCTTTCGTGTCTGTTAAAAACTCACTTCTATAACCTATTAATCCTCTTGCAGGAATTTCAAATTCTAACCTTGTATAGCCTTCCCCCATTGGATTCATTGCTTTAAGCTCGGCTTTTCTGCGCCCTAATTTTTCAATCACACTTCCAGAATAATCTTGAGGTGTATCAATCACTAAAGATTCAAAAGGCTCACATTTTTGTCCATCAATTTCTTTAACAATAACTTCAGGGCGTGAAATACTAAACTCATAATCCTCGCGTCTTAGATTCTCTGCTAGAATCGTGATTTGTAGCTCACCTCTACCGCTTACCTTAAACTTCCCTTCACCAAGCTCTTCAACTTTCATAGCGATATTTGTTTGCATTTCTTTTTCTAGCCGCTCTTTGAGTTTATTAGCTGTAACATGCTTACCCTCTAATCCAGCAAAAGGCGAATCATTAACTGCGAAATTAACACTCATTGTTGGTTCTTCTAAATGCATAGGATCAAGTGGAATAGGGTTGTTAGGATCAACAATAGAATCACCCACATTAATAGAATGAAAACCTGCTAAAGCCACAATATCACCTGCTTGCGCTTCATCAATTTCGGTTCTTGCTAAACCATAAAAACCAATGAGTTTGGTAATTTTTCCTGTGATTTTCTCTCCATTGCTTTTTGCAAGCATTACATTTTCGCCTTTTTTAACTTTACCATTAAAGATTCTAGCAATCCCAATCTTACCTACATAATTATCATAATCTAAAGTAAAAATTTGGATTTGCAAAGGATTTTCTTTGTTTCCACTAGGAAGTGGCACATGCTCTAAAATTGCATCAAAAAGTGGTCCTAAGTCTTTTTTTTCATCTTCTAAGTTTTTGATTGCATAACCATCTCTTGCAGCAGCATAAACTACCGGAAAATCTAGCTGCTTTTCATTAGCTCCCATAGCAGCAAATAAGTCAAAAACTTCATCAATCACTCTATCTGGTTGCGCTGCTGGTTTGTCAATTTTATTTACAACTACAATAGGGCAAATTCCTAATGCAAGTGCTTTTTTGACAACAAACTTAGTTTGTGGCATTACCCCTTCTTGCGCATCTACTAGCAACAAAACACCATCAACCATTTTTAAAACACGCTCAACCTCTCCCCCAAAATCGGCGTGTCCGGGAGTGTCTATAATATTAATCTTGGTATCTTTATATCTAATAGCGGTATTTTTAGAGAGAATGGTGATTCCTCTTTCTTTTTCTATATCATTGCTATCCATTACGCGCTCATCGATTTGTTCGTGACTCGCAAAAGTCCCTGATTGTCTAAGCAATCCATCAACTAAAGTGGTCTTTCCGTGATCAACATGCGCGATAACTGCGATATTTCTTATTTCCTGCATACATTTCCTTAAACAATTGATTCTAAAAAGTTTTGGAATTCTAATTTAAAAATTCTTAATAAAAAATATTAAATTTTTGTAATTTAATAGTCTCTAAAAATGGAATATAAATTGCTTACTTAAAGACAATTAAATCTATTTTATGAATGGTTAAAGTTTAGCAATGATACCTACAATTAAAACAGAAAAAAGCGAACAAACAAGCCTTTTATCAAAACATTCCAAAGATAAAGAAGATAAAGGAGATTTTGCAGAACTTTTTGGTTTATTAACACAAACACCAAAAACAGAATTACCTAATAGCAAAATCTCTAAAGTTACTAATAAAAAAGAAGCTACAACGCAAAATGTAATGCTTCAAGAATCCAATCTTAAAAATACAGATAAAAAATTACTTAAAACTACACAAATTCCCAACCCTAAAAATCCAAAGGAATTATTAGAATTTACCAAAGCACAAAATATTCAATCTAGTGTAAAAACCCTAAAAGACATTACCCAAATAGCCAATAAACTTCAACTTAATTTACAAAAAATAAGCATAATAAAAGATGAAGCCAATAAAGAAGTTTCTATTAAAAATATCATCAATCCACAAGAAGTGCAAATTTCACAAAAATCTACAAAAACTTTGCCAAGCAAACAGGCAAATAACCTTTTAAATATGATTTTGCAAGATAAAGAGTTGCTATCAAAATCAAATAAAAAAACAGACACAACTTTAAACCCTAGCACAAAAGAAATAAAAGTTAAATCTACAATTTTAGATAAAGAAATATTGCCAAAATCTACCAAAAATGTGGAATCAAATAAAAAAGCAGACACAACTTTAAACCCTAGCACAAAAGAAGAAAGCGATAAAATTACATTAAAAGTAAATGATTCTAAAAGCAAGGGTGATGAAGTCATAACTGATTCTTTTAAGATTGATAAAGCCAACAAAGCATTAGATGCCAAAGAAAGCATTCAAAAAAATAATTTTAAGCAAGAAAATATTTTAGAGACTAAAGAAAAAATAGAGCTTACCCAAGAATCAAGAGAAAAAAATCAAATAAAAGCTCAAAAAATAGTTCAAGAAGAAAAACAATCACCAACAATTTTCAATAAAACAAAAAAAGACAAATTTGAAACTTCTTTTGGAAAACAATCTCAAAAAACTACCCAAGATTCAAGCAACAAATATGCTTTAGATGAAAAAGAGATTAAACAAAATGATGCCCAAAAAGTAAATTCTACTTCTATAGATCCTTCCAATATAGAAATGCAAAAAACTCAAAATTTCATAGACAACTTATTGAAAATCGAGATTCCGCAAAAAACAAAAATTTTAAAATACGAAGAGTTTGAAAAAGAAACCAAAGAGAAAAAAACAGAAAAAATGCACCAAGAAATTTACCAAAACATTTTGCAAAATCAAAATAATTTATTACTAAGCCCTAGAGAAACCTTTTTGCATTTTAGTGATAAATTAAGAGATGCATTGCAAAATTATAAACCACCTATTACTAAAATTTCTTTGGAGTTAAATCCAGAATCATTAGGTAGTGTAGAACTCACCATTACTAAAATGGGTGATAAGATTAATGTGCAAATTAGCTCTAATCAAAATGCCTTGCAACTTTTTATGCAAAATATACAAGATTTTAAAAATCAGCTTAACAATGTTGGTTTTAGCGAAGTTACAATGGATTTTAAAGATATGAGTGGTAATAGTTTTTCGCAAAATAGTGGAGGAAATTTTAGTGATTCTAGACAACAAAACCCTAAGCAACAGCAAAAAGGGAACGAAAATGGCTTACAAATTTATCAACAAGCCGAGGAAACCAATAGGGAAATTTCTCATTTGGATTTAAGCTTTTCATATTATGCTTAAAAAGGAGCACAAAATGGCCATTTCAAGTATGAACAACTATTTAAATTATGCCTCTAGCGCAACTGCAAGAACAGCACAAACCAAAACAGGTGAAAATGATACCATACAAAACAATACAAACACTGATAATTCTACAGACAATAGCACAAATACCGATAACTCCACAGATAATAGCACAGGCAATACTAATAACAATAACAATACTAATAACAATAACAATACTAATAACAATGGAAGTTCAGGTGGCAATGGTAATTCTGGGACAGGTGGTACAGGTGGAGTATTCCCCGGTGATACCCCTACTAAAGGGGAAGAGGATGATAACAATGGATTAGGCACAGAAGCCTTTATGAAATTGTTTTTAGAGCAACTTAAAAATCAAGATCCAACTGCACCAATGGAAACTCAAGAAATACTCACACAAACCGCGCAATTAACTCAAGTAGAGGCGCAAACTCAAATGAAAAATGCTATGGAGCAAATGACAACCACAATGCAATCCATGCAAAGCACCAATGAAAAAACAATTGAAGCGCAACAAAAACTAATTGAAACGCAAGAAAAAATGCTAGAAACAATGGGTGTTTTAGCAGGAAGCATTCAAGATAGCAGTATTCTTGGTGGATACAATACTGTTGGTATGATAGGTAATATTGCTGAAACCCCTTACACTGCCCTTAATGTAGAAAAAAATGAAGCCATTAAATTTGAACTTTATTTTGATGAGCCTATTGATCCAACCAAAGGACAACCAAAGATTACAATTACCGATAAAGATAATAATGTGATTCGAGAGATTGACTTAGCACAAAAAGATGAAAATGGAAATTACATTTACCTTAACAAAGAAGGTTATGTAGAATTTGAATGGGATACAAGAGATAGCAAGGGTGCTTATGTGGGCAAGGGAGACTATGTAGTCAAAGCAGAATACAACCTAGAACCCAACACTAATCAATACAAAGAAACTCAACTTGGGAGAGGTGAAGTGCAAAGTATCTTGTTTGATTCTGGAGTGCCTTATGTGAAGTTAGGAGATCACTTAACAGTGCCAATTATTCATGTAACTTCTTATTATAAAAAAGACTAAGGGGGAAGCAATGGTAGGATCACTTTATAGCGGAATCAGCGGAATTAAAACTCATCAAACTGGTATTGATGTAACTTCTAATAATATCGCCAATGTTAATACTACAGGCTTTAGAGCAAACTCTCCAGAGTTTAAAAGTCTTTTTTCAACATATTTAAACCACATTAACTCTAATTCTCCTGTGTCTAATGACTATAACTATGGGACAACAATTAGTTCTAATGCAATTAATACCAATGATGGAACTTATGTTAGTGCTGATGGAGATTTCAATGTCGCTTATAGCGGAAAAGGTTGGTTTGTTGTAGGTTTAAATAAAAATGGTGAATTTGATGTAAAAAACCCTAATTATACTGGAGCACAACAAAATTATTTTACTCGTGATGGTTCTTTTAGCTTAGATGGAGAAGGGTATTTGGTTAATTCAAGTGGCTATTATATGTATGGGATTAATTTGGGAAAAATAGCTGCTGATGGCGCTTTAACAGGTGTGAATAATCTTGAGCAAGATTATGCTAATTTGGGCGGTTCTGTGTTAGAACCCATTAGAATCCCAAAAGAAATGCACTATCAACCAACACTAACAACACAAGTTAATCTCTCAGTAAATCTAAACCGCGCTCAAAACCCTAAAGGGATTACAATTTTACAAGATGAAAATGGCAATTTTAGTATGGATAAATTCCTAGCACTTGATATGAATTCTCTAATGGATTCAAGCGGAAAACTACTAGATGCCAAAAATTACAAAGATATTACTTTTAGTATCGAACAAAATGGAGAAATAATAGATTATACTTTCACTTATGGCGCAGAGGGTGAAAACGGCTTTAAAACTACAGGCGAGCTAATCACACTCATTAAAGAAAAGACTGGACTTGACTTAGCTTTGAAGCTTGATGAGCTAGGGAATCCGAGTGATTGTTCTTTGTATCTTAGTAATAACACTATGCAAGAAATGAATTTAAGCATTAGTGGAAGGTTAGCTCAAAAACTAGGATTAAGCACCAATAATGAAACTCTAGAATCTGCTCTTCAATCTCAAATAGAGACTTTTAGAGATGACAAAAACTATCCTAATGGTGCTTATGTAAATTACAATGGAATCATTTTTCAAAGAAATGGAGAAGAGCAAGATGCAGGAAACCCTATTGATAATCCAGATTCTTGGACTTTAGTTGATTCTACTAAAGTAGCTAATTATAAAGAAAATTCGGAATACAATGAAGGAGACTTTATTGTTTATGAGGGCAAAATCTATCAAAGAACTGATATGCCAACTACTGAAGTAATGGACCCAGAAACAGGAGAACTTATTGCTCAAAATCCCGCAGAAGACACAAATGCGTGGAAAGAAATCGGAGAAAATACAAGAGGAATGATTACAGAATATGAAGCGGGGACTACTTATGAAGAAAATGCAATGGTTACTCTCAATGGAATTCTCTATCAAAAAACAAATGGAGCAGGTGATACAAATCCTTTAGAAGATGTAAGTGGCTGGAGAGTCTTAATGACTGATTCCCTAGATAGCACACAGCTTAATGTCGCTACTTATGAGACTAACACAGAAGTTTATAGTGATTCTGGTGAGAAGTTTATACTCAAAAGTCAATATGTTTTACTAGAGCAGGGCGATCAAACAGCAACTCCACCTATTAATGAAAGATGGGAAGTAAAAAGTGCAATCTATGATAGCACTGGCAAAACAATGATAAGCGAGAATCCAGTTTTTAGCGAAATCTCTTTCAACGCAGATGGCACTCCTAATGCCGCACCTTTTGAAGTCGCTTTTCAAAATGGCAGCATTCAAGTCAATCTAGCTCAAAGTGATGATGGAAAATTTTCTAGCAATTTTGCTTATACAGATTCAGCACTTAAATCTGCTACACAAGATGGAACATCTTCAGGAATTATGAATAATATTGTTATTAATGAAGATGGAATTATCTTAGTAAATTTCACAAATGGAAAAGTTGAACCTATTGGCAGAATAGGAATCGCTGCTTTTGTAAATGACCAAGGCTTGAGCAAAATAGGGGGAAATCTCTTCAAAATGAATGCAATGACAATCAATGGAGAAACTTCCGTAGTAAGCGGACCGCCTTTGTTAGCGTGGGAAGAAACAGGCAATACAAGCTTAAAATACGGACAAGTGCTTGATCATATGCTTGAAACAAGCAATGTGGATACAGGAACAGCACTCACTGATTTAATTGTCTATCAAAGAGGCTATCAAATGAGTGCAAAATCAATCACCACAGCCGATCAGTTAATGCAAGAAGCTATCCAGCTCAAACGCAGTTAATCCCTAAAGCAATGAAATAATAAAATTTTAAAATTTTATTATTTCTATCGCCCAAATCTTAGCTTTTATTTTCTCTCAAATATTAATGCAAATTTATGCTAGAATCACTTTTACAAGATTAAACTAAAGGCTTATTTTGTTTTTCAAATTCAAACTCCAAAATTACAAGCGTTGTGAAAATTGCTCTAAAGAAAGCCCAGAAGATGATGCGAAGTTTTGCATATTTTGTGGAAAAGAGCTAAATCACCCAGCCAAACAAAAGCTACTTTATATTTATGATAAAAATCCGGCAATCATAGCGGCATTTCTAGCCAAAATGGCAAAACTTGATAACGCTTCAATCTCACGCGATTTATCTAGATTCATCTCTTCCTTGCTTGATAAGATTGACTTGTTTTATTCCAAAGATTATGGCGATTTTAGAAGCTCTTATGCAGAGATTTTTGCACTTGAAAAAAGCGGTGGTAGAAGCATTAGCAAACTTTGTTCTTGTATGCGTATTTCAAGTCAGCAAGAAGTGGATTTTTTGATATGTATTTTGCTTGATCTTGCCTATTTTGACAAACAAATGAGTGATAGTGAAAACACCCTAATAGAGAGCATCATCATAGGGCTTGGACTAAATCTCATAGTTTTTAGAGAGCTAAAGATAAAATACGAGCAAATCTATCATTTTACTTCAAAAGAGCAGAATCGCCAAAAGCAAGAAAATGATTCTAAAATGACTTTAAAACAAGCCTATGAGATTCTAAAATCACGCGAAGATGATGACTTTGAAACAATCAAGAAAAACTATAGAAAACTCGCTAGAGAATATCACTATGACAATCTCTATTCTAAAGAACTTCCACCCGAGCTTTTAAAAATAGCCCAAGAAATGATGAAAAAGATTAATCTAGCCTATGAAATCATAAAAGAAGCAAGGGGAGTGTGATGCTTATTTGTAGTCGCTGTCATACCAGAAATTTGGATATAGCTAGTTTTTGCAAAGAATGCGGAAGTAATGATTTATACGATCCACAAGCAGAAGAAAAACGCGAAAAAGAAAGGCAAAGGCAAGAAGAGCTAAAAAGAGCAGAAGAAGAAAGACAAAGGATACAAGAAGCAAAAAGGCAAAAGGCTAGGGAAGAAAGAGAAAGAAGAATCAAACAAACCAAAGAATTTTTCAAACAAAATAAATATAAATTCTTAATTAGTGGCTTTGTTTTGGTTTTAGCGATTCTAGTGAGTTTGTATCAGTATTACTATGGCGGAAAATACAGCAGGGTTTATATGAGTAACCTTGAGAAACAATGCTACGCTAATGATGAGAAAAGCTGTGAAATGCTCCGCAATATCTACAAAGAAAAATGCGATGGGGGTGAAAAAGGGGCTTGTCTCAATGCCTTTATACGCAATCACAAAGATTTAAAAGCTATCAAAGTCAATGATAAGTGGAATCTTGTCAATGAAAACAACGAAACCATAGCTAATAATACAGATTTAATGCAAAGCTATGCAAGGGTTGAACTCAATGGGAAATATGGCTATATAGATAGAAATAAAAAAATTACAATTAAGCCAAAATTTGATTATGCTGGATCTTTTAGCGAAGGACTTGCGCCGGTTGAACTCAAAGGGAAATGGGGTTATATCGATAAAAATGGGAAATTTGCCATCAAACCACAATTTGATTTTGCTCGGGATTTTCGCGAAGGACTTGCTAGAGTTGAACTCAATGGAAAATGGGGCTTGATAGATAAAAATGGAAAATTTATTATAGAACCAAAATTTGATTGGATTGAGGATTTTAGTGAAGGACTTGCTAGAGTTGAACTTGATGGGAAATGGGGCTTAATAGATAAAAATGGAAAAATTGTAGTAAAACCAAAATTTGATGAGATTGGATATTTTCGCGAAGGACTTGCTAAAGTTAAGTTCAATGGAAAATGGGGCTTAATAGATAAAAATGGAAAAATTGTCATCAAACCGCAATTTGATGAGATTAGAGATTTTAACAAAGGACTTGCTGGGGTTAAGCTCAATAAAAAATGGGGTTTTATAGATAAAAGTGGAAAGTTTGTAATAAAGCCACAATTTGTTTTTAAAACTCCTTGGGACAATTGGAAAATGTTTAACGAGGGATTTATCGCAATTTATCTTAATAATAAATGGGGAGTAATAGACAGGAAAGGAAAGTTTGTAATAAAGCCACAATTTGATGAGATTGATGAATTTGGTATTGATAATTTTGATAAAGAACTTGCTAAGGTTAGACTCAATGGGAAATATGGTTATATCAATAAAAATGGGAAAGTTATCCTAGAGCCACAATTTGATGAGATTAATGAATTTGAGATTTATAATAAAGAACTCGTTGAGGTTAGACTCAATGGAAAATGGGGCTTTATAAATAAAAAAGGGGAAATTGTCATCAAACCACAATTTGATTTTGCTTGGGATTTTCGCGAAGGACTTGCTGTAGTTGAACTCAATGGGAAATGGGGCTTAATAGATAAAAATGGAAAAATTGTTATAGAGCCAAAATTTGATTATGTCAGTGATTTTCGCGAAGGACTTGCAGGGGTTAAACTCAAGGGGAAATGGGGTTATATCGATAAAAATGGAAAATTTGTCATCAAACCACAATTTGATGGTGTTAGTGGTTTTAGCGAAGGACTTGCTAGAGTTGAACTCAATGGAAAATATGGCTTAATAGATAAAAATGGAAAAATTATCCTAGAACCACAATTTGATGAGATTGGCGATTTCACACCCATTGGAATCCAAATCAATGGAAAATGGGGCACAATAGATGAAAATGGAAAATTCATCGCTGAATAAGGCTCTGTAAGCCTTATTTTATGCCACTATTACATTATTTCAGTGGTGGCTTTGAGCTTTTGTTTATCAAAGTGCGTATAGATTCTTGAAGTCTCTACACTTGCGTGTCCTAGGGCTTCTTGGACTAGCACCAAATCTTGGCTTTTTTGATAGAGCAGGGTAGCAAAGGAATGTCTTAGCATATGCGCGCCATTTTTCTCTTTACGGATTCCATTAGTTAGCAAAACCTGCTCAACAATGCGACTAACATAGGCTTGTGTGAGTTTTTTGCCTTTGTGATTACAAAAGAGCAAATCATTTTCAACTTCATTAGGGCGCGAATTAATCCACAAAGAAAAATCATTGCTAATGTTTTTTGCCTTTATCATCACAACACGCGGTTTATTGCCTTTGCCACGCACTTGAATCACATAAAAATCACCATCTAGTGTAATGTCTTTGATTTTGAGATTTAATGATTCTCCCACGCGGATTCCGGTGTAAATAATCACTTTTAGCAACAAGCGATTCCTAGCCCCTAAATCTTGGTGTTTAAAGGGATAAGTATCAATGCCTTTTAAGAATCTCTGCACTTCCTCTTCTATCATATAAGAGGGGAGTTTTTGTCCGCTTTTTCCGCGTAGTCCTCCCCAGTTTTTTAACTCAATCCTAAAGATATAAGAAGTGCCATCATCATCTTCATTTTGCTTATCAATAAAGCCAAAAAAGTTAATGAGCGCGACACGATAGTTTTTTTTAGTAGCATCTGATAGTGAGCTTGTATTGATAGTCAAAAACTCTTTAAGCGTTTCTTCATCTACTTCTTTTAATGAAGCCAAACCCAAATAATTCAAATATTCATACAGCTTTAATAGCGGAATAATATAAGTGTTGATTCCGATTAATCCTGCATTGCGACATTGTTTGCAGATTTCTTGGATTTCTTGAATGCTTTTAACGCCTTTACGCAAAGAATTAAGTGGCATAATAATATCTTTTTTGTTTTGCACTTGATGATTTGAGAGACTATTGAGTTTGCTATACACAAAGCGTTCAATCCAAAATAACAAGTTTTCTGCAAAATCATCTTTAAAGTCAATGGGATAACGCATATCTTTTCCTTAAGAATATTTTAAATCCTGATTCAAGCTTAATCTTAAGCAAGGTTAAGATTCATGGAAACGGGATTTTGTAAGATTTCTACAAACTGCAATTATATCAAAAGATTCTAATATTTTGTATTGAAAACTATAATTTTCAAACTTTTATTTTAATAGCCCTTAAATAAGTCTCGGTGTCTTCCTATTCGATAATAATTAACCTCTTTATTGTCTCTTTTGTAGATTAAAACCAAATCTCCAAAAATATGGCATTCTCTAAAATCTTTAAAATCTCCTTTTAATGCGTGATCTTTGTAAGCTCGAGGCAATATATCTAATTTTGCTAAATCCTCAACGCATTTTTTGATTGCTTCAATATCCCATTGCTGTTTTCTAATCAGCTTTAAATCTTTCATAAAACTATTTTGAAAAACTTGATTACGCATTTTCTGCCTTGATTTCTTTATCAATAGCATTGAGCAAATCATCAAAGTTTTTATAAGGTAAAGGTTCATTTTTAGCCAAAATCTCTTTTGTCGCCTTGGTTGGTTCTTTTGGCAAATATTCTTTCTTTCTTTTTTTTACATTAAGAGAGTTTTTTAGTTTTTCATTTAAAAACTTAAAAAGTTCATTGTTCTCTTTTGTTTGTAATTCTAGCTTTTTAGCTCTTTTCTCTACCAAAGAAAGTGCGTTAATTAATTGTTTTGGCGTGGCATTTTCGTATTTAGAATAATCATACATAGATAACCCCCTACTTACTTTTAGCACAATTATATACTATTTTGCCCTATTAATAAAATTATATTGCCAAAAATTACTTTTAAGATTCTCTGCCCTTTATAGAATCTTTTAAAATGTAATTTTCAAACTTTTATTTTTAACCGCTTCTCAAAGTGCCTTTTGCACTCTTTACTATTATTTCCAAAAAATGATAGAATCCGCAGAAAATTAAAGGCGCAAAATGAAAAATAAAAAACTCTTATTTTTAGCTTTTTTAGCACCACTTTATTTACTAAGCAAAGAAGTTGAAATCTATAGCAGTCCATTTTGTGGGTGCTGTATTAAATGGGGAGATTATTTACAAAACAATGGCTATCAAGTAACGCACCACAAAAATGGTGATTTTATGGCAGTCAAAGAAAAATACAAAATCGCACCACAAAATCAAAGTTGTCATACTGGCGTTATTGAGGGCTATGCCATAGAAGGACATGTGCCATTAGATGCAATTAATTGGCTTTTGGAAAACAAACCTGAAAATGTCGTTGGAATCTCAACACCAGGAATGCCAATAGGAAGCCCCGGAATGGAACAAGGTAATATGCAAGAAGAATATCCAGTTGTGTTGCTTTATAAAAATGGCGATTCAAAAGTTTTTGGAATCTATAAGGGCGAAACACTTATTAAAAAGTAGCTTTAGTCTAGTTTTTAGACCTGCCCTATTTTCTTTGGCTTGTGGATATTGATTAAATAAGTAGCAAAAATAGCTAAAATACCACCAAAAATCGTTAAAAGGCTTGGTATTTCTCCCAAAATCAAATAACTACTTCCTAAAGCCATTGCAGGAACTAAAAGCTGATAAGAACTAGCCCTAGTCGCACCAAGCTTAGCAATACCCATATAATAAATGCTTGTCCCAATGGCTGTTGAAAGCACAGCAACTACAAAAATCATAGACCAAAATTTCATATCATAATGAAAAATCTCAAGCATTTGCGGTTTGAAGAAAAACAAAGGCGAATAAAAAAGCATACTCAAAAAAGTAATATAGAAATTGATTGCCAAAGGATGAATGCGAATCCTTTGACAAACTAGAGTTAAAATCGCCCAATCCAAAGCACAGAACAAGAAAAATGTATTAAATTTACCAAATAACTCTTCAAAACCTCCAAGATCAAGCAGACAAATCCCAGAAATAATGCCAATTCCAAGCCCTAAAATTTCATTGGCTTTGATGCTTTTGTTTTCCTTGCGAGAAAAAAAGTAAGCTAATAAATATGCAAAAATAGGAATCAGGGTAGTAACAAGCACACCGCCCTTCCCTGCACTACCATAATTTAAGCCCATAAAAAAGAAAATAGAATATATCCCATTTAAACAAGCCGCTACCAATAAAAATTTCAAATTTTCTGTGTTAATCCGCAAAGGTACCTTCAATAACATAATCAAAGGAATAGAAGCAATAAAGGCAAAAAAGAATCTCCAAAAAGCTATAATATCTGCACTTGCATACTGCACTAAAACCTTTCCACAAGCCCAAGAACTCCCCCAAAAAGCCATTGCTATGACAATCAAAATAGAAAAGATAAGATTCTTTTGCACTTAAATTCTCTTTTATCTCTTTAAAACACAATCGTTTTATTGCAATAAACAAAAATTTTCTCTTCTAAAGCTAGATTTAGTGCCTTAGATAGCACGATTTTCTCCACATCTCTGCCGTGTTTTTGCATTTCTTTCCAATCCATTGTGTGATTGACTTTAGTAATATCTTGATAAATAATTGGACCCTCATCAAGCTCATTATTGACAAAATGCGCTGTGGCACCAATGATTTTTACGCCTCTTTCATAGGCTTGTTTATAGGGGTTTGCTCCCACAAAAGCCGGTAAAAAACTATGATGAATATTAATCAATTTCCCCTCAAACTCTTCAACAAAATTGGGGCTTAAAATCCGCATATATTTTGCCAAAATAATATAATCACTTGGATATTGTTTTAAAACTTCAATGATTTGTTTTTCGTGATCTTCTCTGCTTTTTCCTTCGTGGCTAATGCAGATAAAAGGCAAGTTAAACTTTTGACACAAAGGCTTTAAAACTTCATAATTAGAAATCACCGCCAAAATATTCGCATTTAGCTCATTGCTATCATAACGGATTAGCAAATCGCCTAAACAATGACTCTCTTTAGTGCAAAGAATCACAATTTTCTTTTTTTGGCAAGGAAGTATCTCTACTTGACTAGATTCATCATTAATAGCAGCTTTTATCTTTTGCTTTAAAATCGCAATTTCACACTCCCCCTCAATCTCGCTACGCATAAAAAAAAGATTATTTTCTTTATCAACAAATTCATCATTTTTTAAAATATTTAAATTAAATTGAAAAATAATCTGTGTAATTTGAGCAATCAAGCCTTTTTTATCTGGAGTTTGTATCTTTATAACAAAACGCATTAATACCCCTTTAACCACCCTAAAGATATATTATAAATACCTTCTTGAATACCAAGTGCAATATTCTCACCTATAATTTTTTCTAAATACATTTCCATTTCACTTTTTTGAAGCCAAATAGGATTTTGAATCTTGCCTAGCTCAAAAAGTATTTTTTGCGCTTCATAAATGCTTCCAATGCTATCTACCAATCCTAGCTTTAAAGCATTACTAGCACTAAACACCCTACCCTGTGCAAAATCTCCTTCTTTTGTGATTTCCAAATTTCTTGCAGCCACGACCTCACTTACAAACATTTCATATTGCTCTTTAATTAATCCCTTTAACATTTCTTCTTCTTGCTTATTCCAAGGACGCATAAAAGTTCCTGCTTCTTTGTAGATTCCAGCTTTTAGAATTTGTGTTTTGATTCCTAGTTTTTCTGCTAACTCACTTACATCTACTCCATTTAAAATCACACCAATAGAACCTACTAATGCACCCTTATTGGCAATAATTCTATCTGCCCACACTCCTGCTAGATAACTACCACTTGCCATAGAACCTTGCGCATAAACAACAATAGGCTTTTTGCTTCGTATCCTCTTAACCGCTTCTGAGATTTCAACACTTGGTGGAATAGTGCCACCAGGAGAATCAATAACTAGCAAAACCCCTTTAATATTAGGATTGTTTTCCAGTTTTGAGAGTTCTTCTAAAAAACTATCGCTTTGGATTATCATTCCTTTTAAATCAATCCTAGCTACATTTGCTAAGCTAGAATTCCCACTAGAACTTGGCATAAAAATCAAAAAAACAATCAATAAAAACACCAAAGCCTTAAAATATTTCATAATAAAATCTAAAGGTGCTAACAAGATTCTAATTATTTTCAATCTCACTTCCTTACTAAAAATTAAAGCAAAATTATAGCACCATTCTCAAATGAAATTAGATAAGATTCTAAGCCTTTTTAGCAAACTTTTGATAGAATTTTGCCCAAAACTTTATTTTAAAAGGTATGTTGTGAAAGATTCACTCTCCAAAATTCGTAATTTTTCTATTATTGCACATATTGATCATGGTAAATCCACTCTTGCGGATTGTTTAATTCAAGCTTGTGGAGCAATTTCTGAGCGCGAAATGAGTGCGCAAGTAATGGATACAATGGACATTGAAAAAGAACGCGGAATCACCATAAAAGCCCAAAGTGTAAGATTGAAATATTTTTACAAAGGCGAACCTTATATTTTAAATCTCATTGACACCCCAGGGCATGTGGATTTTAGCTATGAAGTTTCACGCTCACTTGCTTCTTGCGAGGGAGCTTTATTAGTTGTTGATGCCTCTCAAGGTGTGGAGGCTCAAACCATCGCAAATGTTTATATTGCATTAGAAAATAACCTTGAAATCATTCCTGTTTTAAACAAAATCGATTTACCAGCAGCTGCACCAGAGCGCGTAAAATCAGAAATAGAGCAAACTATTGGGCTTGATTGTAGCCACGCTTTAGAGGTTAGCGCTAAAGCAAATATTGGAATTACTGAATTGCTTAATAGAATCATTGAATTAGTTCCACCACCACAAGGGGATTTAGAAGCTCCTACTAAAGCTTTAATCTATGATTCTTGGTTTGATAACTATTTGGGTGCTTTAGCTTTGGTGCGTGTCTTTGATGGTTCAATCAAAGTTGGTCAAAACATTTATATTATGGGAAGTGGTAAGAATCACGAGGTTTTGGGATTGTTTTACCCTCATCCAATCAAACAAGAAAAAGCAAAAAGTATTCAATGTGGTGAGGTTGGGATTGTTGTTTTGGGATTAAAAAATGTTACAGATATAGCCGTCGGCGATACCATAACAGATTTTAAAAATAAAACCAAAGAACCTATTGCAGGATTTGAACCAGCCAAGCCTTTTGTTTTCGCAGGAATTTATCCCATTGATACAGACAAATTTGAAGACTTACGCGATGCGCTAGAAAAACTTAAACTCAATGATTCAAGTCTTAATTTTGAATCAGAAACCTCTGTGGCTTTAGGCTTTGGATTCCGTGTTGGATTTTTGGGACTTTTGCATATGGAAGTTATCAAAGAAAGATTGGAGCGAGAATTTGGGCTAGATTTGATTGCCACTGCTCCAACGGTTGTTTATGAAGTTACCCAAACCGATGGTGAGGTAATTATGATTCAAAATCCAAGCGAATTACCACCTGAACAAAAAATCGCAGGAATTAAAGAGCCTTATGTTAAAGCGACCATTATTGTGCCAAGTGAATTTTTAGGGAATATCATTACGCTAGTAAGCAAAAGGCGTGGAATCCAAAAGAAAATGGAATACTTACAAGAAACAAGAGTATTGTTAGAGTATCATATTCCTACTAATGAAATCGTAATGGATTTTTATGATAAATTAAAATCTTGCACAAAGGGTTATGCGAGTTTTGATTATGAGCCAATTGGCTATCAAGAGGGAGATTTAGTTAAGCTTGATATTCGCGTGGCAGGAGAAATTGTAGATGCGCTTAGCATTATCGTGCCAAAAAGCAAAGCTTATGAAAAAGGAAAAGAACTTGTAGAAGCTATGAAAGAAATTATTCCAAGACAACTTTTTGAAGTAGCGATTCAAGCAAGTGTAGGGAACAAGATTATCGCCAGAGAAACGGTTAAATCAATGGGCAAAAATGTAACTGCAAAATGCTATGGCGGAGACATTACTAGAAAACGAAAGCTACTTGAAAAACAAAAAGAAGGGAAAAAGCGTATGAAAGCCATTGGTAAAGTCAATTTACCACAAGAGGCATTTTTAGCAGTTTTAAAAATTGACTAATATGACTTAAGAGTCTTAAAAATGTTTATTTTAAAAAAAATTTATTGGCTTGTTTTAGCATTGCTAATTTGCGCTTGTTCATCTACAATCTACACTAATCGCACTCAACTTATGCTTCTTAATGAGCAGCAAGAAAAAGCCTTAGGGGAGCAAAGCGCTCTTGCAGTTTTAAAAGAATCAAAACTAAGTCAAAACACCACACAAACAGCTATGGTAAAACGCATAGGACAAAAAATTGCTTCTATCGCCAATCGCCCTGATTTTAATTGGGAATTTTATCTAATAGAAAACAAAGCCCAAAATGCCTTTTGTCTCCCAGGTGGTAAAGTTTTTGTTTATACGGGCTTAATGGAATTAATCAGCAACGATGATGAACTTGCTGTGGTGATTTCACACGAAATTGGGCATACAATTTTAAGACACGGCGCTGAACGAATGAGTATGCAAACCTTACAACAATTAGGTGGAAGTATCCTTGAAATCTTTGTTGGCACACAAAATCCTGAATACAATAATCTTTTTAATAAAGCTTATAATGTCAGCAGTAATGTTGGAATCATGCTACCCTTTAGCCGTCATCACGAGCTTGAAGCTGATGAAGTCGGAATCATACTTATGCAAAAGGCAGGTTACAATCCACAAGCCGCTTTAAGCTTTTGGCAAAAAATGTCTCAAGGCAACAAAGAAACTTCAGATTTTTTCTCCACACATCCAAGCGATACAAAAAGAATACAAGAAATAAAAAGAATTCTAGCAAAGTAGAGTGAGTTGTTTTTTTTATAGAGTATTTTCTATCCCGAAAAAATGGGGATAGAAAAATTCTTAAAAGAGCGAAACCGCTAAAAATCCGAGAATAACGCTAAAGACAATTGCCAAAACTCCCGGAATTAAAAAGGCGTGATTGAAAATATACTTTCCAATCCTTGTAGAACCTGTGTCATCCATCTGCACAGCACCTAGCAAAGTAGGATAAGTTGGAAGCACAAAAAGGGCTGAAACTGCTGCAAATGAAGCAACAAGCATATAAGAATCTCCTGGATTTGCCGCTGTAATTCCTAATGCTGCGACAACTACTGGAGTGATAGCTTTAGCGGTTGCTGCTTGAGAGTATAGAAGCATAGCCGCAAAGAAGAATATAACAGCAAGTAGTGATGGAACAGCCTTAACCCAATCACCAGCTAGAGTTTTAATCTCTTCTGTATAACCACCAACAAATGTATTACCAAGCCACGCAACACCCAAAACACATACGCACGCTACCATACCTGATTTGAATACGCTTGTATCGGCTACTTTGCCAACTTCAATTTTACAAAAGATTGTAATAAATGTAGCCACACCTAGCATAAAGCTCATAATAGCAGCATCTCTAGGGACAATGACATTTTCTATAAGAACCGGTTTGCCACCGACTTTTGAGATAGCAGTAGCATAAAGCACCACACAAAGCACTCCAATAATAAAGATTCCAACAGAAAGCTTTGCACCTTTTTTTAATTCCATATTTTGTGAGCCAATAGGAGCTTGAACTAATCCTTGAGCTAACCTTTCTTGATAGACAGGGTCTTTGCTTAAATCAAGATCAGTAAATAGAGTTATTACAAAAGCAGTTAGCATACAACCAATAAAAGTAGTAGGAATCCAAATTCCAAGTAAAACTGGATAACTCCAACCAAGTGGCTCTAACACACCACTCATATACACCACAGCCGCACTAACAGGACTTGCAGTAATTGCAATTTGACTAGAAACAACTGCAATAGAAAGTGGCGCTGATGGCTTAATGTTTTGTTCTTTCGCCACTTCAACAATAACAGGAATCATAGAAAACGCAGTATGGCCTGTCCCTGCAAGAATTGTTAAAAAATAAGTTACCGTTGGGGCTAAATAGTTGATGTATTTTGGATTAGAACGCAAAATTCTCTCAGCAATTTGAACCAAATAATCCAAACCTCCTGCAAGTTGCATTGCAGAAATAGCCGCAATTACAGACATAATAATCAAAATAACATCCCAAGGAATAGTGCCTGGTTTCATACCAAGACAAAGACCTAAGATAACAACGCCGATACCACCAGCGTAACCAATACCGATACCACCAAGTCTAATACCAACAAATATTGCACCCAAAAGAACAATAATTTGCAAAATCAACATAATCATTTCCATTAGCAGACCTTATTTCTTTGCTTTCATTTGTGGATTAAGCATATTTTTTGGATCTAATATTTCACTAATTTCTTCTTTAGATAAATATCCTCTCTCCAAACAAATATCTCCCACTGATTTTCCAGTTTGCAAAGCTTCTTTTGCAATACTTGCGGATTTTTCATATCCCAAAATTGGATTAAAGGCTGTTACAATCCCAATAGAATTAAGCACAGATTGCTTGCAAGCCTCAGGATTTGCAGTTAAATGCTTAATAGCTTTTTGCGCTAAAGTTTTCATAGCGTTTTCTAACACAACCAATGAATTAAAAAGCGCATAGGCAATTCCAGGTTCAAATGCGTTAAGCTCAAATTCTCCTCTCTCGCTACAAAGCATAATAGTTACATCATTGCCAATTACTTCATAGCAAGCTTCACCGACAGCTTCACAAATCACAGGATTTACCTTACCAGGCATAATAGAACTTCCAGGCTGCATTTTAGGTAAATTAATTTCGCCTAATCCACATCGAGGTCCTGAATTCATTAATCTTAAATCATTAGCAATCTTAGAAAGTCTTACTGCAGCAGTCTTTAAACAACCACTTACATAAACAAAATCAGCAGTGTCTTGAGTAGCTGCAATCAAATCTTCTGCAGGTCTAAAATTTACTCCAGTAATTTCTTGCATTTTTCTTTCAACAACATTTTTATAATCTGGATGGCAATTAATTCCTGTTCCAATTGCTGTTGCACCAAGATTTAAAACTTCCATAACCTCTCTTGCAGCTTTAAGTTTTGCAATATCACTTTTAATGTAACTTGCAAAGGCATTAAAAGTATTTCCCAAAGTAGTTGGCACAGCATCTTCAAGCTCCGTTCTTCCCATTTTAATATAATCTTTATATTCCTTAGCTTTTTTAAGAAGCTCTTCTTTTAATTCTTCCATTGCTTCAAGCAAATCCCCTAGCTTCTTATGTGCTGCAACTTTAATAGAACTTGGATAAGTATCATTAGTAGATTGCCCCAAATTTGTGTGATCGTTTGGATGAAGGTATTGATATTCACCTTTTTTATGTCCCATACTTTCTAGTGCAATATTAGTTAGCACTTCATTAACATTCATATTAGTAGAAGTTCCAGCACCACCTTGAATCATATCAACAACAAATTGCTCAATAAACTCTCCTGCAATCAATCTATCGCAAGCAGCCGCTAAAGCATCTGCCTTATCCGCATCTAAAACCCCTACTTCTTTATTAGCCAAAGCAGCAGCTTTTTTGACTTGTGCAAAAGCTTTAATAAAAAATGGATAGTCTCTTAATTTACGCTGTGTCATATGAAAATTATCTACTGCGCGATAAGTTTGCACTCCGTAATAAACATCTTCTGGTATTTCAAGCTCTCCTATAAAGTCGTGTTCTTTTCGAGTTGCCATAAACTACCTCCTAAAAAAATAATTTTTGAGTAAATACCTAACTCATGAAGACAATACTACTCTTACTTTTATAAACATTTTATTAATAATTTAAATTAATCAAAAACTTAAATTTTTTATTAATATTTGATTTTTAAAATCCCAAATCTTTGTTCATAAAATATAACTACCAAAGAAACAAAACTTGCACACAAAATCCCAAGAGGATAGGAAATAATCACTCCTATAAATCCATAAATTTTTGATAATATCAAAACAAAAAACAAAGCAAAAAATAAAGTATAGGAAAAAGTAATAATAAATGAACTTGTTGTTCTTTGAATGGATTGAAAGAAAATTGCACTGACAATATTAACCCCCAAAAGAACATAACCTAAAAAATAAATATCCATAGCTACTTTTACATCATTAATCAAACTAGGATCGCGCAAAACAATATTATCTTGCAAAAACAAAGGAACAATCAAAGGCGACAGACAATAAAAACTAATATAAAGCGCCACTCCTCCCAATAAACTAAACCCCAAACCAAAATAAAAAACTTCTTTTACTCTTTTAAAAAGCTTAGCCCCATAATTAAAACTTGCAATAGGCTGAATCCCTTGAGCCATTGATAATAAAATGGTAAAAGGTATGATACCTACATACATTAAAACACTATAAATCGCCAATCCCCTATCTCCAGCAATTCCAACAATAGTATGATTAAAAATTAACATCATCATACTTACACTAATTTCAGAGCTACTTTGAGGGATACCATTTTTGGTTGCCATCAAAATTGCATAAATATCAAAAGCTTTGATTAAAAATAAATCTCCCTTTTTGCGTAAAAAATGTTGTAATAAAATACACATTCCAATCCCATGCCCCAAAATTGTAGCCAAAGCACTTGAGTGAATCCCCCACTCTAAAACAAATAAAAAAAGATAATTTAAAACAATATTCATCAAAGCCCCAACTATCATTGCTATCATCGCCAAAATAGGCTGTTTATCATTGATGGCAAAAATATCAAGCATTGGGTGTAAGACAATAATAAAAGCCCCCAAATAAATAATCTCTGTATATTCTATAACCAAAGGCAATAAAGTCTCACTAGATCCAAGATACAAGGCAATCGTATCGCTAAAACAATAGAGTATGATTCCGCCCACCAAAGAAGTAAAAACTGCAAAATAAAAAACGGAGCTAAAGATGATTCTAGCCCTAAAAGGCTTTCCTTTTCCCAAAAAATAAGAACTCATCGCTGCAGCGCCTACACTAAAAAGCAATTCAAAGGCAATAAGGATGGGAAAAATGGGCCACGCAATCCCAATGGCAGCTAAGGCATTTTCGCCTAACTTTTTACCCACAAAGATTCCATCAATAGTGGAATAAGTTGATAAAGCTAGCATTGCAACCAATGAGGGTAAAAAATAAGTGAAAAATAATCTTGGAATTGTGGCTGTTTTTAAATCAATTTTACTCATTATTATTTTCCATAGCAAGTTCTTTAGCAAATTCTAATGAATTTTCTATGTCAATTTTAGGCGAAAGCAATATTTTTGCTTTTTCCCCTAAAAGTTCCTTTGCCACTTTAGCAGTGCTTTTACCAATACAAAGTGCCAAGTAGCTATCTCTCCAAGCATAATTTTTTAAAAAAGCCTTAAGACTTGAGGGGGCACTAAAAAAGAAAATAGAATCATCGCTAATTCTCTGTTTATCAACCTCAGGAATCGATAAAATTTTAGTCTCATACAAAATTGATTCACTCACCAAAATCCCTCCATTTCTTAAAATTTCTACGAGATTAGAAGCGACTTTTTTAGCGCGAATAAAAAGCACTTTTTTTTTCTGTAAAATCTCTACTAATTCCTTACCAAATAAATCCCCATAAGCAGTAGAAGCTACAAATTCTACCTTGCCACCAAAACTTTCCAACACTTTTTTACTTCCCTCTCCAATCACATAACAAGGCAGATTCTGGCATTCTTTAGGAGCAAAATGCTCTAAGGCAAAAACGGCATTTTTGGAAGTAAAAAGCAAACCATCTACTTCTTTAATCTTTTGTTTAAGCGCAGAATCTTCTATAAAGCAAATTTCTAAAAGCTCCAAATATTCCACTGCTTTGATTGTTTTATTTGTATTTTTTTTTGTGATATAATAAACTCTTTTCATTCTTTGATTCTAGCTAAAATTTCATAAAGGGTACAAATGTATATTAAAAATAAAAGCTTAGCTAAGCCAATTGATTTGCAAAATGATAAACTTGATAATTGCATCATTATTGACTTACGCTCTAGAGGATATTTTCTCATTAGTCATATTTCCAATGCGCTTAATCTTGTTTCTCTTTCGCGAATTGGTTTTATTGCGCAAGAAAATCCCGATAAAAGAATCGTGCTTTATTGTCATAGTGGAGCAAGCGCAGCGGATTTTGGGAGTAAATTAGTTGAGATGGGATATAAGAATATTTATTATTTAGATGAAAATTTCTTTAATCTCCCCAAAATGGGAATTTCTATTCAATACAACACTTAAAGACTAATCTTTAATCGTGCTATAAAGTGCTTTAATCGCCACTTCAAGCATAGTATAAATTTTCTCAAATCCTTCTAAATTTTTATAATGATAGGGATCAGGTATATCTTGACCCTCTAGCCCAAAATCTCCCATAAGTTTGACTTTTTCTTTTTTAAATCCCATTGAAAGCAAGTCTTGATAGTTTTGCCTATCCATTGCTACAATATAATCAAAAGAATCATCACCATAAACATTAACCCTTCGCCCTCTTAGCTGTGAAATATCAATTTTATATTTTTTGGCAATCGCAATAGAATAAGCACAGGGTGGTTCATCAATATGCCAACCACTTGTTCCTGCCGAATCAATCTTGAGATTCAAACCCTCTTTTTGCGCCAAATGCTTTGCAATCCCCTCTGCCAAAGGAGATCGGCAAATATTTCCCAAACAAACAAAAAGAATTGAATGGACTTTTTGCATCAATTTTTCCTTGATTTACTTTTGCATTTCTGCCCATTTTTGCGCAATTCTTACTGCATTAGTAGCTGCGCCAACGCGAATTTGATCTGCCACGCACCAAAGGTGTAAAATCTTTTTATCATAATTATCAACACGGATTCTACCCACATAAGTCTCATCAGTATCTGTTGCCAAAGAAGGCATAGGGTAAGATTTTTCTTTAGGACTATCAATGACAACTACTGATTCTGCTTTTCTTAAAACTTCTCTAGCTTCCTCTGCACTCACTTCTTGTTCAAAAGCAATGGTGATAGATTCGCTATGACTTCTTAAAACAGGCACACGCACACAAGTTGCACTCACTGCAAATTCACTATGCATAATCTTATTGGTCTCATTAACCATTTTCATTTCTTCTTTTGTGTAATCATTATCCAAAAACACATCAATATGTGGAATAAGATTAAGTGCAATTCGATGAGGGAATGCCTTTGGCTCTACTGAATCCATATTAAATTCAAAAAACTTCTGCATTTGCAAGACTAATTCCTCCATTCCCTTTTTGCCCGCACCTGAAACAGCTTGATAAGTGCTAACATCCACTCTTTTGATTTTAAAAGCATTGTGTAAAGGTGCTAGAACTTGCACCATTTGTATGGTTGAACAATTAGGGTTTGCGATGATTCCAACTTTCTCCCACAATGCAATATCCTGCGGATTTACCTCAGGCACAACCAAAGGCACATCTTTTTGCATTCTAAAATGACTAGTATTATCAATCACAACAGCCCCAGCCCTAGCGGCACTTGGCGCAAATTCCGCACTCACACTTCCACCTGCAGAAAAAAAGGCAATCTCAATTTCTTCTTCTTCAAAAACACTATGAGTAAGCTCCTTTACCTTATAGGCTTCATCTTTATAAGTAATTTCTCTCCCCACGCTTCTTGCACTCGCCAAAGGCACAAGTTTATTAATAGGAAAATTTCTTTCTTCTAGAATCTTAAAAATCTCTTCACCAACAGCTCCAGTAGCCCCAACAACAGCAACATTAAACTTTTTCATAAACAACTCCTTAAAAATTAATATGGTAATGTTTTATTTTTTCTAACAATACTTGCTTTTGCATTCCCAAAAGCTCAGCTGCACTATCTATATCCGAATCAGACACCTTTAGCGCTTCATAAATCAATTCTTCCTCTAAATTAGCGATTTTTTTAGCTCCACCACTTTCTCTAGAACTTAAAAACAAATCCTCAGGCATAATAGTGTCATCTTCACACAAAATCGCAGCCCGCTCCACAACCGACAAAAGCTCCCTAATATTTCCAGGCCACCTATAAGAAAGCAATTGTTCTTTTGCTCCTTCTCCCCATTTTTTCTTTCCCACTCCATATTGCTTATCTACTTCCTCTAGTTTCCATTCACAAAGCGGAATAATCTCCTCTGTCCTTTCGCGTAATGGTGGAATATGAATAGGAATTGTTTGTAGTCTAAAAAATAAATCTTCCCTAAACTCACCCTTTTTAATCTTTTTTTGAATGTCTGCATTAGTGGCTGCAATAAAGCGTATATCCACTTTAATTGGCTTACTACTCCCAAGTCTTACAATCTCTTTTTCTTGCAAAACGCGCAAAAGCTTTGCTTGGAGACTAGCAGGCATTTCTCCAATTTCATCTAAAAACACACTTCCGCCATTAGCACTTTCAAACTTCCCTGCTCTCCCTTCTGTTGCATCTGTAAAGGCACCCTTTTCATAACCAAAAAGCTCTGATTCAAGAAGATTATCAGGAATTGCTGCCATATTAATTGCAACAAAAGGCGCTTTTGCTCTAAGAGAATTATTGTGAATATAATTAGCAAACACTTCTTTTCCAACCCCGCTCTCTCCCAACAATAAAATTGATGCATCAGTTTTAGCAGCTTTATTTGCAAGCATTAGAGCTTTTTGCAATGCTGGAGAAGTGGAGATAAAGCTTTGCCCTTCAGCTTCTTCACTTTTTTTAGGGATTTTAGCGATTATTTCTTTGGCTTTTTTAGCACGATGAATCGCTGCCACCAGAGTTTCAATATCAAAAGGTTTAGTTAGAAAATCTTTCACTCCAAGCCTAATTGAATCAATTGCCTTATTTAAAGTCGCATTACCCGTGATAATCAAGGCTTCATAACGCCCATTTAATTCCCTTAAAAACTCAATTCCATCCATTTGTGGCATATTAATATCAGTGATAATTAAATCAATGCTATCATCAAGTTTTTTGAGTGCATCTTTAGCGTTTTTAAAGCTCACAACTTCAAATTCTTCATATTCACCAAGGGCAATCTCTAAAGACTTCCTCATATTAATATCATCTTCAACAATAGCTAACTTCATCACTTCTCCTTTTTATTTGCTACAAGATGATAGATTGTAGCAATCCCCCTTTCATATTCAACTTTAATGCGCGTTGCAGGGATTGATAAAAGGCTTACAAACTCGCCTTGATAATTAGAAGCTTTGCTTCTATCTTCTAGCTTCACACCCCATTTAAAAAAACATTCTAAAATTTCCTCTTTTGCAAAATCTAAAAATTCTCTTTCGCTTTTACTATTATGCACAATCTCGCATTTTTTATAAGGATTTTTAATTTTATCCAACAAATTAGCGCTCAACATTGCAGGAGAAAAATAATATTTTTCATTCAAAATAATTCCATTTTTAATAGCTACCCTATAAGAAAAGATATACTCTGCAGCCCCTGCAACAATACTGCAAATCATAATTCCAAAGAATATTTTATGCATTATTCCCCATTGTTAAATTCCAATAATCCATTATCCCCTTCTGGTAAATCTTCTTCTATTTCTTTTTCTTCTTTAGGGCATCTTGCAATAGAGACAACTTTATCATCATCTACATTAACGATAATCACACCACTTGTAGCACGTCCTGCTTTGCGAATTGTCTGCATATCAACACGAATCATTTTTCCGCTAGAAGTCAAGACCATTAAGTCCATATTCTCATCTACATTAACTACGCCCACAAGTTTTCCTGTCTTGCTAGTGAGCTTCATTGCAATAACACCCTTACCGCCACGATTAGTAATGCGATATTCATTAACTTCCGTGCGTTTTCCTATACCTTTTTCGCTAACACTTAAGATTTCTTCATTTTCGCTAGAAACCACGGTAGCACCGATTACATAATCTTCTGGAATCTTGAATTTAATAGCTGTAACCCCTCGCGCTACCCGACCAATCTCACGGACATTATCAACGCCAAAGCGCACACACATTCCTTCATAAGTAACCACAAGTATCTGCTGAATCTCTGGATGAATGATTTTTGCTGTTACAAGCTCATCATCACCATCAAGATTGATAGCCTTTACCCCAACACTACGAATGTTTTTAAATTCACTTAAATTAGTGCGTTTGATGATTCCATTTTTTGTAAAAAATGCAATAGACTTATCTTCATTAAAGTCTTTTGTTGTAATAGTAGCCATAATCTTTTCATCAGGTGCAAGGTTAATTAGATTCACCACTGCTTTTCCAATGGCGGTGCGACTTGCTTCTGGAATTTTATAAACCTTTAACCAATACAACTGCCCTTTGTTAGTAATAAACATAATCGTATCATGTGTGTCAGAGACAAAAAAGCTTTCAATAAAATCATCATCATGTGTATTAGCAGAAATTTTCCCCTTGCCTCCGCGATTTTGTTTTTCATAAGTCCTAACTGGCACTCTTTTGACATATCCACGATGACTCATTGTAACCACTACAGCTTCATTTGGGATTAAATCCTCCACATCAATACTCTCATAATCCTCTTCAATAGCTGTCAAACGCTTTGTGCTAAATTTTTCTTTAATTTCAAGCAATTCTTCTTTGATAATTTTATTAAGTAATTCCTCACTTCTTAGAATTGAGCTTAAATATTCAATCTCTTTAATTAATTCTTGATATTCATTTTCAATTTTATCTCTCTCTAAGCCTGTTAGGCGTTGCAAACGCATATCCAAAATCGCTTGTGCTTGTATCTCGCTAAGATTAAACTTCTCAATCAAACCCTCTTTGGCAACTTTTGGATCGCTACTAGAACGAATCAAGGCAACAATTTCATCAATATTTTCCAAAGCAATTCTCAAGCCCTCTAAAATATGCGCTCTAGCCTTTGCCTTTTCAAGTTCAAAAATTGTGCGCCTAATAACCACACTCTTACGATGAGAAATAAACAAACCAAGCAATTCCAAAAGTGTAAAAATCTTAGGCTCTTTATTGTAAATAGCAAGTAAAATAATCCCAAAAGTGCTTTCCATTGGCGTAGATTTAAAGAGATGATTAAGAACAATCTCGCTCATTGCTTCTCTTTTTAATTCCACGACCACCCTTATTCCATCTCTATCAGATTCATCTCTTACTTCTGCAATGCCTTCAATCACTTTCTCTTTAGCTAATTCCGCAATTTGCTCTACTAATCTTGCTTTATTGACTTGATAGGGTATCTCATCAATTACAATAATATCTTTTGTTTTAGTTTTTTCAATATGGATTTTAGCGCGAATCTTGATTCGACCACGCCCTGTTTCATAAGCTTCTCTAATGCCATTTCTACCATAAATGATTCCACCTGTGGGGAAATCTGGTCCTTCAATGAATTGTAAAATTTCATTCAACTCTGCTTTTGGGTAATCAATTAAATACACCAAAGCATCAATAATTTCATCAATTCTATGTGGAGGAATATTAGTAGCCATACCCACAGCAATTCCATTTGAACCATTAACAAGCAAATTAGGCAAACGACTAGGAAGAATATCAGGCTCTTTTAGTGTGTCATCATAGTTTGGGAGAAAATCCACTGTATCTTTATCAATATCCCTCAAAACCTCTTCGGCTGCTTGAGTCATCTTTGCTTCAGTGTAACGCATAGCTGCTGCACTATCACCATCAATACTTCCAAAGTTTCCTTGCCCATCAACTAATTCTAGGCGCATAGAAAAATCTTGCGCCATTCTTACTAAAGCATCATAAACCGCCGTATCTCCGTGTGGATGATATTTACCAATAACATCTCCAACGATTCTTGCAGATTTTTTGTATTTTGCTTTTGAAGTTACTCCAAGCTCATACATTGCATATAAAATTCTTCTATGAACTGGCTTTAATCCATCTCGTGCATCAGGCAAAGCACGCCCCACAATTACACTCATTGAGTAATCAAGATAGCTCTCTTTAATAGAGTCTTCAATATTTACATTCTGTATATCTTGGTTTAACAAATCAGACATTTATTCCCTTTTGCTTTATAAAAAAAGTTTTAGATTATATCCTTATTTAACTTTAATTCCGCTAATAATAAGCATTAGCATAAGTGCTTTATTGGCAATACTTTTTCTCATCTAAATAGAAATCTAAAATAGAAGTGGTTTGATGAATTTTGCAAATAAACTTTAAAATTTCTTGACCCCCCAAAACACTGCCCTTTTCTTGTATAATTCCTACAAATTTTTCTTCAGCAAACAAAGGCATTCCTAACATTTCTTCATTTTTGTCTTGAGGGAGATTTTTAATCGCCCCTAATATAGTTTGTTCAGTGGCAAAATTAGACCACTCTTGTTCATAAAAATACTCTATTTTTAAAGAATTATCCAAAGTCTTTAAATAAGAATTATTAAAAATATCAAAAGATTTTTCTCTAAAATTTAAAGCTCGTAAATTTGGCTCTGGAAGAATATTGCAATAAATATCTGTGAATTTTTGTGGCTTTAAAATTGCTAAGTCTAGATTAGAATCTAAAGCTAATATTTCTGCATGACTAAGACAGGCAACTACATAGCTAGGCGATTGGCTATCATAGAGTAAAATATCTTTTGCCTTAGATTCTCTATAAACTAAACTCGCACTTGTAATAATTAAACCTTCATTAATAATTAAGCCATAACCCTCTTTATAATCTTGTATTCCAAAAGAAGAAACAATTTTCAATCCGCTATCTAGCCACTTGGGTGATTGCGCATACAAATTTAACACACACAACAAACTCAATAATATCTTAAGCATATTAAAAATAGACTCCAAAATTATTTATCTTTAATTCATAAAATACTACAATAAAAACCCTTTAAAAACAAAAATTAAAATTCAAGGAATTAAAATGGAATTAAAAGAATTCAATCTTTCAAAGGAAGAATTAAAATCACTTCAAAATGCTATCATTCATACAGAAAAAGGTGATATGAAAGTAAAACTTTTCCCCAATGAAGCACCCAATACAGTAGCCAATTTTGCTTCTTTAGCTCAAAATGGATTTTACAATGGATTAAATTTTCATCGCGTTATTGCAGGTTTTGTTGCACAAGGAGGTTGCCCTAATGGCGATGGCAGAGGTGGTCCAGGCTATGCTATTAAATGCGAGTTACAAAACAATCCCCATAAACATTTAAAAGGAACACTCTCAATGGCACATGCTGGTCGTAACACAGGAGGCAGTCAATTCTTTATTTGTTTTGCTCCACAGCCTCACTTAGATGGAGAGCATACAGTGTTTGGGCAAATAGAAGATGAAGAAAGTTTAAAAGTCCTCGATTTAATTAAACAAGGAGATAAAATCCTAGGAATTGAAATTTGTCAATAAGCTAGAATCTAGCTTATTGATGATTTATCAGATTACTTAAAGCTCTGGCTTTGGAGTTTTATCTGTAGAAATAGGGAGCTGTGGATAAGTAACAACTGGTTTTTCACCTGTGAGAGATTTTAAGAATGTAGAAATTTTTTCTGCTTCTGCTTTAGAAATTTCAATTCCAAGTTGCACACTTCCCATTTCTTGAATTGCATCATTAAGAGACCAAATTGCTCCATTATGGAAATAAGGTGCTGTCTCAGCAATATTTCTTAAAGTAGGAGTTTTAACCATTCCATTAGCATCACCTTTGAAATCCCCTAAATTTGCAAATTTATATTGTCCAGCTACTTGGAAAGCCTGCATAGTTCCCCCCAAATTAATTCCATTATGACAAGCTGCACAACCTTTATCTAAAAATACTTGCAATCCCTCTTGCTCTGCTTTGGTTAATGCTTTTGTATCTCCCTCTAAAAATTTATCAAATCGAGAAGGTGTAATAAGAGTTCGCTCAAAATTTGCAATTGCATCAGCGATATTATCAAAAGTTACCCCTTCTTTTCCGTATATTTTTTTGAATTCATTTACATATTCAGGTAACGAAGCAATTTTTTCAACAGCAAGCTTTGCAGGTGTTGCCATTTCAGGCTCTGCTTCAATAGGTCCTTTGGCTTGATCAGCAAGTGTCCCTGCTCTTCCATCCCAAAATTGAGAAGCATTTAAGACTGAATTATAAACTGTTGGGGAATTTAAATGGTGTGGATTTACTGTCCATTTATGACCTACTGCTGCTGAAATTCCATCTGTTCCGCCCATTCCTAAATTATGACAGGTATTACAAGAAATAATTCCACTTTTAGATAAACGAGGTTCAAAATACAATTTTTTACCAAGTTCAGCTTTAGCTTCAGTAAAAGGGCTAAATTCCACTCCCATTTCTCGCAATACTTTATCGACCTCTTTTTGGTTTTTTGGTAAAGGTACCAATCCATTATCTTTTGCACTTTGAATCAAAGGATTAGCATTCAAAGTAAGACTACAAGCCACTAATACTGAAGATAATGACAAAAACCACCTCTCCATTTAATACTCCTTATAAAATAAAATTATGATTACCACTGCAATCCCAAAAATTTTATCTTTTTTTTTATTAAATAAAAATTAACAAAAAATAAAAGTTATCTTTTGAACTTTAAAGTCCAAAATCACAAAATAACAAAAATCATCGATAAAAAGGATGAACCCTTAAAAAAAGAAAGATAAAAAAACTTAAAAAGTATTTGCAAACATTTGTAACAATAAAGCAGAATCAACTTTGTTTTAAAAATAACCCTAAATATTAAATTTATTTTAAGGCAAGATAGCGATTCTTTAATACAATCTTGCCTTAAATTTTATTAATCTAGTTCCCAATTTTCCAAAAGATTAAAATTCAAATAACGATAAATTTGATTTTCCTTTCCTTGCAGTTTTTTAGGAATTAAATCCAAATATTCTTGTTTTGTTGGGATTCTTCCAAGCAATGCACAAAGTGCCGCCAATTCCGCACTCCCCAAATAAACTTTAGCACCTTTCCCCATTCGGTTATCAAAATTTCTTGTGGAAGTTGAGAATACAACTGCATTATCTCTAACACGCGCTTGATTTCCCATACATAAACTACAACCAGGAAGCTCAATTCGCGCTCCAGCAGCCCCAAAGACTGAATAATATCCCTCCTCTGTAAGCTCTCTAGCATCCATTTTTGTTGGTGGCGCAATCCAAAGGGTTGTAGGCACCATTCCCTCGCCCTTCAAAACCTCCCCTAAAGCACGATAATGCCCAATATTTGTCATACAGCTTCCAATAAAGACTTCATCAATACTATGTGGGCGATTTGGATCATTTAAAATTTCACTTAGCGTTGCCACATCATCTGGATCATTAGGACATGCTAAAATTGGTTCCGTAATTTCATCGAGATTAATCTCAATAACAGCAGCATACTGCGCGTTAGAATCAGCTTTTAAAAGCACAGGATTATCAATCCACTCTTGCATTTTTTGCGCTCTTCTTTTTAGAGTTGCACTATCTTGATAACCAGCTTTAATCATAGCTTCAATCAACGAAATATTGGATTTTAAATATTCAATAATGGGCTCTTTGTTTAAGGCAACCGTGCAAGCTGCTGCACTTCTCTCTGCACTCGCATCACTTAACTCAAAAGCTTGTTCAACTTTCAAATCTGGTAAGCCCTCAATCTCCAAGATTTTACCGCTGAAAATATTTTTCTTTCCTTTTTTTTCTACACTTAATAATCCTTGCTTGATTGCATAATAAGGGATTGCATTAACCAAATCTCTTAATGTGATTCCAGGCTGCATTTTGCCACTAAATCGCACAAGCACTGATTCAGGCATATCAAGTGGCATAGAACCAGTTACAGCTGCAAATGCTACAAGCCCACTTCCTGCAGGAAAACTAATTCCAATGGGAAAACGCGTATGCGAATCCCCACCTGTCCCAACGCTATCTGGCAATACCATGCGATTAAGCCAAGAGTGAATAACACCATCACCCGGTCTCAAAGCCACCCCACCGCGACTACTCATAAATTGTGGCAAAGTTGCATGGAGTTTAACATCTGCGGGTTTAGGATAAGCTGCAGTATGGCAAAAACTTTGCAATACAAAATCTGCGCTAAATCCTAAAGAAGCGAGTTCCTTAATCTCATCGCGTGTCATCGCTCCTGTAGTGTCTTGACTACCAACGGTGCTTACTCTAGGCTCACAATAAGTTCCCGGCAAAATCCCTTCAATTCCACAGGCTCTACCCACCATTTTTTGCGCAAGTGTAAATCCTTGTGTGCTCCCTTTTGGCACTTGAGGTTTTGCAAAAATTTCTTCTTTTGGCATTCCCAAAAACTCTCTTGCCTTAGCGGTTAATCCTCTACCAATAATGAGATTAATTCTGCCTCCAGCACGAATTTCATCAGCAAGTGTATTAGGCTTTAAATCAAATTTTGAAACTACCGCTCCATTTTTGCAAATCTCACCTTTATAGGGATAAATCTCTATAACATCACCTTCATTAAGCTCACTTACAGGTGCAACAATAGGCAAACAACCACTATCTTCACAAGTGTTAAAGAAAATTGGTGCAATGACACTACCAATCACCAAACCACCTGCCTTTTTGTTTGGAATATAAGGAATCTCTCGCCCCATATGCCATACTAAAGAGTTGCAAGCTGACTTTCTAGAACTTCCTGTCCCTACGACATCACCCACATAAACAAGCGGATATCCCTTCTTCTTAAGCTCCTCAATTCTACCAAAGGCATTTTGGGTGCGACTTTTTAACATAGCTTGTGCGTGCAAAGGAATATCGCTTCGCGTAAAAGCATCACTTGCAGGACTTAAATCATCAGTATTTGTCTCGCCATCAATCTTAAAAACTACAGCTGTAATCTTTTCTGCTAAAGGTTCTTTAGAGAGAAACCACTCTGCATTAGCCCATGATTTTAGCACTTCTTTGGCATAGGTATTACTCTTGCTTAGTGTTGCAATTTCATTAAAGGAATCATAAACAAGCAAAGTATGCTTTAAAGCCTCCGATGCTGCTTTAGCCACTTTTACTTCACGAGAATTTAAAGCTGTTACTAAAGGAGTAATATTGTAGCCTCCAAGCATAGTGCCAAGTAATTTTACTGCCAAAACTTTAGAAATACCACTAATATTGACTTCACCTTGCACAATCTGGTTTAAAAATTCTGCCTTAACCTTAGCTGCTTCATCAACACCCGGCGAAACACGATTAGACAATAAATCGATTAACTCCTCTTGCCTTTCGCCTTTTTTTAATAATTCAATCACTTCAATTACTTGTTCTTTTGTTAAAGGAAGTGGAGGAATATTTTGCTCTGCTCTTTGTTTGACTTGTTCTTGATATTCTGTGAAAAAACTCATTGACTACTCCTTAAAATACTTTTATAATATTCCAAAATCATACAAAAAAAATCTTAAAAAATAGGCAAAAAAAATTTAAACTTTCTTTTTTTGTCTCTAATGTTTGCTTTTGAAACAACTAAACACAAAAAATATAATCATCCATTGACAAAAAATATTTTTTTTTGTATAAATCAATACACTTATTTTAAGTATTTAATTTTTTTATTTTAGTATGTCTTAAGGAGTTTTTCATGAAGGTTATGCAGTCTATTAGTGAGGGTATAGGCAATACCCCTCTTTTGTTTATCAAATCACTTTCCAAAGAAAGTGGGGCTAATATTTATGGTAAGTGTGAGTTTTTTAACCCAAGTGGATCGGTTAAAGATCGGATTGCGCTTAATATGATTGAAAGTGCGATACGCGAAGGTAAGATCAATGAAAACACAATTCTAATCGAGCCAACAAGCGGGAATACAGGTATAGGCTTAGCCTCTGTGTGTGCAGCTAAGGGCATTAAGCTTATTCTTACAATGCCAGAATCTATGAGTATTGAGCGACGCAAGTTGCTTAGCGCATTTGGTGCAAAATTAGAGCTTACTCCAGCACCACAAGGTATGAAAGGCGCTGTGTCTCGCGCTTTGGAATTGCAAAAAGAGATTCCAAACTCTCTTGTATTGCAGCAATTCCAAAACAAGGCAAATCCTGAAGTGCATCGCAAAACTACCGCGCTAGAGATTTTGGAGGCAATGGATGGCAAGATTGATGTATTTGTGAGTGCAGTTGGGACAGGCGGGACTTTAAGCGGTGTAGGATCTGTCTTAAAGCAAAAAAATCCCAATGTAAAGATTATTGCCGTTGAGCCAATAAATTCGCCTGTTATTAGCGGTGGCGCCCCCGGACCTCACAAGATTCAAGGTATTGGAGCAGGGTTTATTCCTGAAACTTTGGATACAAGTTTGATTGATGAGGTTTTGCAAGTTGATGCAGAGTGGGCAGCACAAGAAGCAAGAAAAATTGCAAAAAATGAAGGTGTGTTGGTAGGAATTTCAAGTGGTGCAAATCTATGGGGTGCAAAAGAAATTGCTAAAAAATATCCTAATGCTAATATCGTAACGATTTTATGCGATACAGGTGAAAGATACCTTAGCACAGATTTATTTGAAGTATAATGCCGATTCTAAGATAGAGCAATCTATCTTAGAATCTAACCCCATTCTCCTAATAATGCCAAAATTTCTAGAATCTAAGCTTTTTGCTTACTTACAATATCAACGATAGTATCACCCACCATAAGAGCGATTTTTTCCATAAATTCTGCTGGAGAAGTAAAGCCTACGCACGAGCAATTAATTTCACCCAAGACATATTTATCCTTGCCTTGTGAATCTGTATCAAGAATAAAATCCGCTGTCCAAATAAGTGGTAAATCATAATTTCCTAGCTTGGATCGAATCTCTGGAAGTTGGGCTAAAAACCAATCAATAAGGCTCTGCCAATCTCTGGGTTCATCATAGCGATATTTTGCTCCACTAAAAAGTGTTGCAGAAAAGGCATCGCCACCTTCAGCTGGTTTTTTATGCACGACATATACAGGGGTTTTGTATAACATAAGGATTCTAATTTCCCCTTCTTTGATACGCGGTAAAAATGTCATATCCACAAGCATACCATTATCGCCTACCAAATAATGCTCACAAAAATCCATAAATTCTCCCAATTTTCGCTCTTCTGTGTGGTTATCTTTGGCTTCTGTGCAGATTATTTTTGTATCAAGCGGCAGTGAATTAACCTTGCCATAATCATTTGGAGATTCTAAACGCACACGCCAAATTCCCTCGCCTGTAGATCCACGATTTTGCTTTAGGACACGCTCACCCTTAGCTAGAGTTTTTGGAAATGTTTTTTTGAAATCATGTATATCACTCCATGTTATCCCAATGCGTTTGGCTTCTGCTGGATCATAATACGCATAGGTATCGCTAGGCACAAGCTCTGTATCTGCAAGTTTTGTGAGTGCATCTTTGGCTCCATAGCCTATCATTGCATCAGGATGAGGCATACCTACAAGCCCATCATCACAAAGCTTACGCAATACATCAAAATACAATTTTTCTTCCTTGAGATTCCCTGGATTGACGCGTGAGACATAGCCATCAGCAGTATTCTTGACATACTCATAGATTTTGTTGCGCTCTGTTTGGTCTCGCAAAATATCATCAGTAAAAAAGATAACTTCCGCATTCCAACCCTTGGCTTTGAGTGCATTAACCATAGGCATAGTATCTTTTCTATAACCATCAGGTCCTTTATCGCTTCCGCCTCTTGCTTCAAAAAACACAATGTTCTTTTTCATACCCTCTCCTTTTTTAAAGAATTGTTTCGTAGAATAGCAAAAATTATCTAAAATCTAACTCTATCTGAAAAAATTTATATTTTTTCAAACTTTTAGCCAAACTCCTTCTTTGGCTTTCAGTATTATTTTATCTTGTTCTATTAAGGAAGTTAAAGCTTTTTTAAAAGATTTTTTACTCATTTTAAAAATCTTTGCAATCTCTTTTGGATTGCTATCATAATGCATTTTTAAATGTCCTCCACTCTCTTTTAGCTTCTTTAACACTTCTTGTACTTCACTAGCAGAATCTTTTTTAGTCAAAGGTAGCTTGAGAGACAAATCACATTTTCCATTAGGATAGATTCTTTTAATATACCCTTCCCTTTTAACAAAAAATTCAATGCCACCAAATACTTCATTTTGATGCAAAAGCCCAAGATACTCTCCATTAATAACACATTCATAGCCCAATTCACTTTTTCTAAAAGGGAATATTTCTACCTTAGAAAAAGCCCTAAGTTCTTGATTATTACAATCTCTTAAGTCCTTTAAATAAGACTTAATATTCCCCTTAGCTATCAAACGCCCTTGTTTATCTGTGGTGATAAACACTAGCACTTGAGAATTTATACTAAATTTTTGTGGATTTTGAGTGGGCATAAATAAATCTTTGGCAATTCCTAAATCCAAAAAACAACCCAAATAATTCCTATCCACCACTCTTAAAACAGCAATTTCACCCCTTTGCGCTTTAGGCTTTAGCGTTGTGGCAATCACCCTCCCTTCTGAATCATGATACAAAAATACTTCAATCATATCATTTATTTTAGAATCTTTTGGCAAATATTTCTTAGGCAACAAAACCTCTTCATCTTTATCTTGTAAGTAAGCTCCAAATTCCACAAATCTAGCAAGCTTCAGCTTTTTAATAACACCAACTTCCATCAATCAATAATCTCCATAAAAGTTTCAAACAAACTTCTCCCTAAGGGCATTCCATAAAATTCAGAAATTTGCCACCCCACAACAAAAACCATAACCATAAAAACAATAAACCCTAGGCAAGTTAAAACAAGTAAAGCTTTAAACAATTTAAGATAAAAATTTTCATCCAAAGAATCATTGAGAACTTTGTGATAGAGTAGCCAGTCCATAAAAAATCCAAACCAAAAGCTAAAAATCATAAACAAAAGCACACACACTATGCCAAAAATCAACATTGAAACATATGGAGACCACAAAGAATCATTATAAGCATAAAGATTTGCTTCCCATAGTAAAATAGTATAGCCAATGTGGATTCCAAGCAAGATAAATCCAATTAGCAAAACTGCAAAAATAACTTGTATGATTTTTTCTGGTGTTGTAGAATATTTATTAAATTCTCCACGAATCTGTTTTTTAATCTCCTTATCGCTCTTTCCAGCGCTATACAAACCCATAATTTGGCTTTTTAGATTCCTAATCCATTCTTTGCGACTATGTATTTTTTCCATTTAAAATACCTTTAAATAATTTTCTACATGAAATCTTGCCCAAAAAATGCCAAGAATATCTTAACAATTCTAGAATCACCACTTTACTAAAGCTTTTTGGGCAATCAAAAATCCATAAAACAACTCTTGCCTCACCCTTTATTAAATTAAACCTAGAGCTATTTTGCAAACTTTCATTTGTTTTTTAAATTACTTTTTTACACTTCTATTTACTTTTTTTGGTTTTCTTTAAAAACACTCAAAAGTTATTATAGGGCTTTGTTATCTGATGATTCTGCCACTATGTGTATAGACATTTGCCTTTTTACCTCTAGCAAAGCCAATAAGTGTTACTCCTGTTTCTTGAGCAGCTTTAATCCCCATAAAAGTAGCCGCAGCCTTAGAAACTACAATAGGAATATTATGCATAACCGCCTTAACAATCATCTCCAAAGACAATCTCCCGCTTACAAAAAGTATAGAATCGTGCGTCTCAAAACCCAACATCCTTGCCTTGCCCATAACCTTATCAATTGCATTATGCCGACCAATATCTTCTGAAATAAAAATCTTATCTCCCAAAACCAGCATCGCCTTATGCACACAACCTGTTTTAGAAAAAAGCTCTGTATTTGTCTCAAAAAAACTTAAATGTTCAAAAATTTTTTCAGTCGTTACTTTATAGGGACTTTCAATAAATTTAGTAATGACATTGCCTTCTAAATTACCAGCAACACCAACGCAACAACCCGAAGTTAAAGTTTTTTCTCTAAAAAGACTTTTCAACATTTTTTTATCTATTTTTGCCTCTAATCGCACAGATTTTCCATCTTTTGCAATTTCAACATAATCAATACACGAAAGATTGCTAATCACGCCTTCACTTAATAAAAAACCAATAAAATGATAATCTTGCTCATAAGGGATACTCATTACAGAGAGTAATTTTTGACCATTAAGATAAAAAGCAATGCGCTCTTCTTTAACAACACAATCCTCTCTAGTGGAACTAAATCCACTAGGAGAAATTTGCTCTATCTGTAAATTTTGATAAAATTGATTCATCTTAGGCTTTATTGATTTCTTGATAATAATAGCTATGTAAAATAGCAATTTCTTCTTCACCCATATTTCCATCAATAATAGAGCTTAATGCGCCTTCAATAGCAAAAACAGCCATATAAATATGAGTAATCAAAAGTGCTATAATAAGAAATCCTATCACATTATGCACCAAAGCCATAATTCTTAGCGTTTCAATATCACTAAATTGGAAGAACATAAAAACACCAGAAATAATCATCATAAACCCACCAAGTGTGCAAACCCAAAACCACATTTTTTGACCAGCATTAAATTTACCAGCAGGAATAGGACGCTTTTCTTTGCTTAAATAACCTCCCATAATCATTAGCCATTTAATGTCATAAAGTTTGAAAAGTGCAGGTTTTACCCACATTAAAAACATCAAAATACCAAAAATTGCAAACAAAATCGTTACAATTCCATGCACATCTCTAGCAAATCTAACAAAGCCACCTCCGCCAAGTTTATCACCAAAGACCATAACCAATCCCGTTAAGCACAAAATTACAAAAGGGATTGCAGCGCACCAATGCACTATAATGTTATAACGCGAGAAAACTTTAATTTTTCGACCATGAGAAAATTTTTTCTGCCCTACAACAATAAAATGGGCTAAAAAAGCTAAAGGAACTAAAATAACAATAACTGCAAAAATAGTCGCAAAATAATGCCCTTGCAAAAGAGTGAAGATCTCACCCCAACCTGTAGCGTTTGGAGAATTCACTCCCCAGTCTTTAATTGCTTCTACTTCAGGTCCCCCATAAAGTTTTGTGTTCATAGGATTTTGCATTAAAGCATTATTTCCTTCAATCACTTCTGCATATTGCTTGCCTCCTTCTTGTGGAACGCTTGGATTTGCCGCCCATAAAGTCAAAGCAAATCCCATTAAAATTACAAAGATTCTAAAGAAATTTTTATAAGCTTTCATAGAATCCTCCTAATTTCCATAAGCGGTTTTCCACACATTTGGCACAGCATTTGGCATATTTTCGCCTCTCACGGTTGCACGATGCGTAATAATATTAGACACTTCTTCGCTACTTCCTGCTAAAAGCGCTTTAGTAGAACACATACTTGCACACATTGGCACTTTACCCTCAGCGATTCTATTTTGTCCATAAAGTCTGTATTCTTCTTCGCTGTTAGTTTCTTCTGGACCACCTGCACAGAAAGTGCATTTATCCATTGCACCACGACTTTCAAATACACCATTTTTAGGGAATTGTGGAGCACCAAAAGGACAAGCATACAAACAATAACCACAACCAATACAAGTCTTTTTATCGTGTAAAACAATTCCATCTGCACGGATATAAAAACAATCTACGGGGCAAACTTGCGCACAAGGTGCATCAGCACAATGCATACAAGCTACTGATACAGCGCTTTCTTTGCCTACTTGTCCTTCATTGAGCACAACAACTCTACGGCGATTAACGCCAACAGGCAAATGATGTGCCTCTTTACAAGCTACATCACACCCATGACATTCTATACATCGATTAGTATCACAATAAAATTTGATTCTTGAGAAATTTGCAAGTATTTCTTGATTAGTATTACTCATTTTTCACTCCTTATTGTGCTTTTTCAATTCGACATAAACCGCATTTTGTCTCTGGACAAGCAGAATTATAATCAAATCCATAACTTGAAATCATATTAGCTGATTCGCCGATAGCATAAGGCTTTGTGCCTTCTGGATAATTTTCAAGTCTTGATTTACCTTGATCTAAACCAGAGAAGTTTTGCGGTAACCAAATGCTGTTGTAATCTACTCTTGTAGAGATTTTTGCAGGCACTAAGATTCTAGCACCATTAGTTCCATAAATCCAAAGCTTATCACCATTTCTAATATTCATTTCAGCAGCTTTATCTGGATGAATCTCTGCAAACATTTCGCCCTCAACTTCAGCCAAATATTTTGCACTTCTTGTTTCTGCACCTGTTCCCATATGTGCCACAAGTCGCCCACTAAGCATATTAACTGGATAATCTTTTACCCAATCTTTTTCTGTTTGGCGAGAAATATACTTAATATTTGCTCTAAAGTGATTTTTCTTATCAGGAAAGCTTGGGTATTTGCTTACCAAATCTCCGCGCACAGAATGCAATGGTTCTCTGTGCAATGGAATTTGATCATACCAATTCCACACTTTTGCTCTTGCTTTACCATTTCCATAAGGACAAAGTCCTGCTTCAAGGGCTTTTTCTACTAGGATATTATTTCCAATTCCCATAGCAAAAGTAGTTCCTGCTACTGCTTGTTTTTCTTCTTCGGTGAGCTTAATGCCCAAAGATTCAGCATTTGCAGCACTTACAGGAGCGTACCCACCTTGGTGTTTAGCATTTGGCAGAGTTCTTTCAGTTAGCATACTTTGTCCATCTGGGCTTGTAACTCCCCAATTCACACGGAATCCCATACCACCACGCATAACTGGAATGTTGTCATCATACATCACAGGAGTTCCAGGATGCTTATCACTCCAACAAGGCCATGGCAACCCATAATAATCACCTTTAAATGGACCAGTTCCTTCCAAAGTTACTTTATCAAACATATGCCAATTTTCTTGGTGTGCTTTTAATCGCTCTGGGCTCATTCCTTGCAAACCAATACTGCGAATACTTTGGGTTAATTCTGTTGTTGCATCATCAGGCCAAATAAATTGATCTCTTCCTTTGGATTTTGCAATATCATACAATCTCCATTGATATTCTTTTAAGAATCCTAGTCGATCGGCTAAACCAAACAAAAACTCTTCATCAGGACGACATTCAAAAAGCGGTTCCATAACCTTACTTCGCCATTGATAACTTCTATTTGTCGCTGCTACAGAACCTGCTGTTTCCATTTGAGATGCTGCAGGTAGTATAAATAGATTATCGGTTCTATCGCTATAAATCGCCAAATCATTCACATAAGGATCAACAAAAACAACCAAATCAAGCTGATCCATTGCTTTCTTCTGTAAATCAAGCAAAGAAACCGTTGTCATACCAGAACCAATTACAACCAATGCTCTAAGCTTTGTTCCTCCATTATTTGCCATATTTTCTTCATCTAAAACACCAAATTTCCAAGTTGAATGCGCAAAACCTGTTGCACCCATCATTTCCTTGTTTTTAAAGCGCCCTAGCATCCATTCATAATCAACACCCCAGTGTTTGCAGAAATGTCTCCAAGCCGGCTCACCCAAACCATAATAACCAGGCAAAGAATCAGCAAGATTGTTCATATCTGATGCACCTTGCACATTATCATGACCTCTAAGGATATTTACACCCCCACCATTTTTACCAATGTTGCCTAAAAACATTTGCAAAATAGGCATAATTCTTGTATTAGAAGTTCCAACTGTGTGTTGAGTAAGACCTTGATTCCAAATCAAACTAGCAGGTTTAGCTGCTGCCATTTCTTCAGCAATATGTCTAATCTCATCTGCTGGGATTCCACAAATATCTGCTGCCACTTCTGGAGAGAATTTTTGTGCTTCTTTGATGATTTCTTCATAGCCATAAACACGCTCTTTTAAGAATTTCTCATCATAAAGATTTTTAGCAATAATGTGATTAAGTAATCCGTATGCAAAGGCTATGTCTGTCCCACTTCTTATGCGGTGGAATTCATCACATTTTGCTGCTGTTTTTGTAAATCTAGGATCAATACAAACAAGCTTAGCACCTTTTTCTTTGGCTCTTAAAATATGAACCATCGATACAGGGTGATTGACAGCTGGATTTGCACCAATAATTAAGATATATTTTGAAAACATCATATCGCCAAGATGGTTTGTCATTCCACCATACCCAAATGTATTTGCCACACCGGCAACTGTAGGGGAGTGTCAAACTCTTGCGCAATGATCTATATTATTAGTTCCAAAAAAAGCCGCAAATTTTCTAATGTAGTAGCTTTGCTCATTTGAACATTTTGCACTACCTAAAAACATAACCGCATCAGGTCCGCTCTCTTCGCGAATTTCTTTAAGTTTAGCAGCAATTTTATCCATTGCTTCATCATATTTTAATCGTGCCCATTTTCCATCTTTTTTCTCAAGTGGATAGCGCAATCTTGTTTCACTTCTTGCTCTATCAATCAAATCAGCACCCTTACAGCAATGCCCACCTTGAGAAACAGGGTGATCTTGTGCAACCTCTTGGCGAACCCACACACCATCAACTACTTCAGCAATGATTCCACAGCCCACTGAACAATGGGTGCAGATTGTTTTGATTTTTTGAGAGTTTGGATATTTTTCCTGTAACTCTTGAGTAGTTGCAGGACGCATAGTTTTTTGACTATCAGCACCTAAGGCTACACTAGCCCCAGCCAAACTTCCAAGTGCTGTCATTTTCAAAAATGCACGCCTTGTTTGACGTCTTTTTAATGTCTCACTCATAGCTTAACCTCCTTTATTTTGCAACAGAATAATACATATCCCATTGTTTTGTCTTTTGATAAAGAATCTCTGTCTTGGGCGACTTCCCACGAACCAGATTCTCACTGCTTCCCTTTTTGCTACAACCTGCTAATGCAACACTCACACCAGCGACAGCTATTGAAGTTTTAGTAGCGTTTTTTAGGAATTCACGCCTACTCTTCTCCATTCAAGCTCCTTAAATTCGAGATTTGGGATAATCCCAAAAAGACTTTTTTAAACAAAAAAGTCTTTGTGAGATTACTCATGCTTTTATGTATAAATCTCCTCTTCAAACTTCAAAAAGCTCTCTAAAATTCTTGCTAATGCCAAATAATACTTTGAATCTTCTCTTTCATTAATCTCCTTTACTAACTGAAAAAAAGCTTGATTAGCATACAAAAATACTTCTTTAGCCAAAGTTTCATCATCATTTTCTACAAGATATCTCATAAAGCCAAATAAAAAACCTAGATGCTCTTCTGTTTCTTTAAACTCTTTAGAATTCACACGAATATCACTTTTTTTAACAATCCCTCTCATTTTCAATAGGCTATCTCCACCCACACAACCCTCATAGTAATGCGATAGGTGCATTCCAACTTGCTTTCCCCCAAAAGGCAAGGCAAAAAGCCTAGAAAACTCTTCTTTAATATTTTCCATTCCATTTTGATTAATCTCATTCTCTAAAAGCAAAAAATCTGCTTCCACCACTTCATTCAAAGAAGATTGTTTAAGAATATTAATCTGTTTTTTAGCAACTGTAGCTCTATCTCCAAGCACTTCAAATACAAAGAATCCATAAAAAAAATCATAATATAAGATTCTTGCATTTTTTATGCTTATTTGCTCTTCTTTAGATAGTTTATTTAACATCTTTTACCCTTATTTTTCTGCAAAATGCTGCGCTACTTGATCTTGAAACATCACTTTTACTTTACAATCCGCACAACATTCAATAGTTCGTAATTTCTTAGGATTAGCACTAAAAGAAGCACTAAGCATTGTTTTGATTTTTTCAATAGATTTCTTTGTAGAGAAAGGCTTTTTGCATTCTACACATAAAAATGGTACATCTTTGGCAAGTTCCCTACTTTTAAAATAGCTTGATTCTAGTCTCATTCCCTCGCGGCTAACTTCCATAATCTTTTCAGGACAAGAATCAACACAATACCCACAGGTCGTGCAAAGCGAAGGATTAAACCGCAAAGAAAAATCATCACTTTTGGCAAAAATTGCATTCACATTACAAGCCCCAACACAAGACAAACACAAAGTGCATTTATCGGCTTCTATTTTTAAATCCCCATAAAATACCGGCGCAACACTCTTAGCAATCCCAAAATTATTGTCTTTTATCATGTATTGGATTCTTTGAGCAAACGATTCACGATGTGATCTTGAATAGCGATTCTTATACAAATATGTCTCAAATGTTTGGAGCTCTTTAGCACAGGTATTAATTTTCTCTAAAGAATCCACAACAACAATACAATCTCTTTTGTAAATTTGCTGTGTAATATTATTAACAAAACTAATTGCCTCACTACTCTCCCCAAACACTATCATTTCATTTTGAGTGGTTTGAAGCAACATCAACAAATCATTTTCATTTAAAATTTTCAAAGTAGGCAAAATAAGCGGTGTAAGACTACTATCTAATATGATTTCTTGATTAACTAATTCTTTGTAACTTGCCACATCACACAGAAAAACTTTATGACCTTGGTATAACTCCACGATTTCTTCCAAGCCCTCTTTGGGTAATTCTTCATATTCCAAAGAACTCGTAGGACATACCCCCACACAAGCTCCACAGGCTACACAATCTACAGGCGAAAACACAAGCTCCATCAAACTATCATTAGCTCCCACACCAAAAGTAGGACACGCATCTACACATTTAGTGCAATACTTTTCGCGTCTGTGATGATATTGACAAAAATCATCCCTATAACTAATGATTTCTTTGTAAGAATATTCTCCTAGATTCTGCTTTAAAGCACTCATTAGTGAATCAGGATTATCAAAATCAGCCACACTAAAAAATCCATTAAAACGCAAAAGATTCTCATCATAGACAAACATTACCGCTTGAGAAAAGTTGTGTATTTCGCCATTTTCTAACTCAGCTTGAAAATTTCCTAAATAGCCATTAACTCTATTAATGCTACTAATCTCAAATAAAGAAACTTCAAACTCTTGACTTGCTTGTTTTTCAAAGCCTAAAACCGATGCTGCAATCCCCTCTTCTCCATCATAAAAAATAGCAAGCTTATTATCAAGCTCCAAAATTTTGCTAGAATCCAACTTAAAGTCGTCTAGAATTTCTTGTGTTTGATTGAGAATTTTCATTTTTTGTTCATAATTAATATCTGCTTTATCCAAAAGCAAATTCCCAAAAGGCAATCTTTCAATATCCATTGTGAGAATCCTAAAATTTTATTCTTAAGGCGCAAAAATAAAGTTTTGCTCTGTTTTTTTATTGAATAATTTTACATTGATACAACCTCTAAAGTCAATATTTTTTTAACATTTCAAATATATATATTTTTATATAATCACTTTAAGAAACTGATTTTTAGCTGATTTATCTTTTGAATACAGATTTTTAAGATTTGAAGTATAAATATTCTCTCCTTATTTAAAACAAGGAGAGAATATCAAAAAAGAAAATTACGAAGAACCTTTTTCTAAAGCTTCTTTGGCATATTTTTCGCCCAATTCAAAAGCTTTTTTGTTAAGCTCTATCACTTTTGCGGGAACTTTGCTAATCATTGTATCATAAACCAAATCCCTATCCACACATTTTGTTAATGTAATAGTGATTGCTAATGCTACTACAGATTGCGTAACAACATTTCCAACTTCCTCTTTAGCAATTGTAATAATAGGAATAGGATAAATTTTGTATTTTTTCCTATCTTCATCGTTTGGAGTTACAAGATTAGGTTCAATCACAATTGTCGCCCCTTCTTTTAAACCACCTTTGAATTGATCATAGCTTATTTGAGCAGTTGAGAGCATAAACTCCACCTCCCCATCATTAGCATAAGGATATAAAATCTCCTCATCATCTAGCAAAATATCTACTTTTGTTGGACCTCCACGCACCTGTGAAGTATAAGTAGCTGCCTTAACCCCATAACCACCATTGCGGATTTGAGCTTCTGCTAGGATCTCACCTGCAAGCAATACCCCTTGCCCACCTACACCAGTAAAACGAAGTTGCTTTCTCATTTAGCACCTCCTTTTTTAGCTTGTGCTTTTTCTTGCACCTGCTTATAAGCTTTGCAATATTCTATCTTATTTGTATCATGCAATAAAATACCAGTAGGATATTTTCCTAATTTTTCTTCATCGCTTAGATCATCATATTTTTTCTTAGAAATAATCATATTTTCAATCCATTTAAGCGTATCAACTGCCTCACCCATTTTATTTTTTCTACCAAGATTCACATGGCAGTTACTAAAAATATCAAAAAAGCTAAATCCTTCATGTTGGAATCCTTCCACCAGAACTTTTTCAAGTTTCTTAGGATCCAATACTGATTCTCTGGCTACAAAACTTGCTCCTGCTGCACTTGCTAGATTACATGCATCAAAAGCAGGATCGACATTTCCATACTGCGCAGTAACTGTCCACATTCCCTTTGGAGTAGTAGGTGAAGTTTGTGAATTTGTCAATCCATAAATAAAGTTATTAATCAAAACATAATTAATATCAATATTCCTTCTACATGCGTGAATAGTGTGATTCCCGCCAATTGCCAAACCATCACCATCACCACCCACTACAATCACTTTTTTAGTTGGATTTGCAAGTTTAATTCCAGTGGCATATGCAAGCGTTCTACCATGAGTTGTATGAACTGTGTTACAATTAACATAAGAGGAAACACGCCCACTACAGCCAATACCACTAACTAGACATACATCATCCATATTCCAGCCCAATTTATCAATAGCTCTAACAATCGCTTTTAAAATTACACCATCTCCACATCCCCAACACCATAGTGTTGGCATTTTATCCACGCGCAAATATTCATCATAATTAAATGCCATATTATAACTCCTTTATTTTATTTGCAATTTCAATTGGTGAAAGCGGTCGCCCATTTGCTTTAGCTAGAAGTTGCACTTCTTTTTTCATTGAATGCTCAACTTCAACTACATATTGCCCCTTATTAAGCTCTGCAACCAAAATCTTATCAAATCTCTTCCCTAGCTTTTCTAATTCTTTTCTAGGAGAAGGCCATAGTGTAATAGGTCGGAATAATCCAACTTTAACTCCCTCTTTTCTTAGTCTATCAACTGCCTCTTTTGCACTTCTTGAAGTTGAACCATACGCAATCAATAAAATCTCAGCATCATCTAAGCAATATTCTTCATAAGTTACAATTTCATCTCTTTTGCATAAAATTTTATTAAACAATCTATCAATGAGGTTTTGAGAAAGAGTTGCATCTTCTGTTGGAAATCCTGTTGGTCCATGATGAAGACCCGTAATATGATATCTATATCCTTGGAAGAATGGATTTAAAATAGCTGGTTCATCTTGTGGCACATCATAAGGCTTATAAGTATTCTTGTCGCCACTAAAAGTTCTGCGATTAACAATACTTTTTTGCACTTCTGCCAAATCCGGAACAACTGCTTTACCATGCATATGCCCTAAAGTCTCATCTAGCAATAAAAATACTGGGGTCATAAACTTTTCTGCTAAATTAAAAGCTCGAACTGTTTCAGTATAAGCTTCTTCTAAGCTACCAGGACACAGAGCGATAGATTGATAATCTCCGTGAGTAGGATGAGCTGCTTGAGCAACATCTCCTTGTGCAACGCGTGTAGGCAATCCAGTAGAAGGACCACCACGCATAACATTAACAATTACTAAAGGGATTTCTGCCATAAAACCATAGCCAATTTGTTCTGATTTTAATGAAATGCCAGGTCCAGAGGTCGCTGTCATTGATTTTGCGCCACTCATAGATGCTCCAAGCGCAACAGAGATTCCTCCAATTTCATCCTCCATTTGAATAAACGATCCTTCTTCTCTTGGTAAAAGAACGCTCATTTCATGTGCTACTTCGCTTGAAGGTGTAATAGGATAACCACCAAAAAACTTACAACCTGCATCAATTGCTGCATGGGCAACCAATTCATTTCCACTTGAAATAAATTCTCTACTCACTTTAATCTCCTTATAATGCCATAAAACCATTGGCTTTAATTGCTTCAGCTTTTTGTCTTGATTCATCAGTTAATTTTGCAAACTTAAACTCTTTTCTATCGGCAACTGCAATTGCAAAATCAGGACAATGCAACTCACATTCACAACAACCAATACAACTTTCTGGGTTAATAACTTCTACCATTTTACCCAATACTCTATGTTCATCTAAACGCATAGCAAGTGTGCCACTAGGACAAACACTTACGCACAAATCACATGCCTTACAGCGACTTTCATTAACCCAAACTGGTGTATTTTCAGGTGCTTTTAATAATCCCATACTTAACTCCTTAGAAAAATTTATTAAAATTGGCATTCACAAAATTTATTATAACCTATCATCGCCTCCTTATTAGGAATTAAAATATTCTACTTTAAGTGCATCAATCAAATCTTGGACAGATTGGATTGATTTATCAAATTGCTGTTTTTCTTCTGGCAATAATTTCAATTCTACCACTCTTTCAATTCCATGGATTCCAAGCTCTACAGGCACTCCTCCAACCACATCACGATAACCATACTCGCCTTGCAATAAAACAGAACAAGGTAAAATCTTATGACTATCACTCATAATTGCACAAATCATTTCTGCAGTCGCTCTAGCAGGAGCAAAATAAGCCGATCCCTTTTTAAGACAAGAGACAATCTCTGCTCCAGCATTTCTTGTGCGTTGAACTACTTCTTGAATCTGACTTTCTTCTAAAAGCTCACTCAATGGAACTCCATTTACCATACAAAAGCGAGGCAATGGCACCATATCATCGCCATGACCACCCATTACAGGCGCTACAATTTGTCCTGGTGCACATTGTAATTTTTCATAAATAAAACTAGCCATTCTCGCACTATCCAAAATCCCTGCCATTCCTAGAATCTGCCTTGGATTAAATCCCGTTTCTTGCAACATAGTATAAACCATAGCATCCAGTGGATTTGTTACCAGTATTACAATAGCTTCAGGAGAATTTTCCTTAATATCTTTTGCGATTTCACTAATTACCTTTGCATTAGCAAATAACAAATCATTTCTGCTCATTCCTGGTAATCTAGGAGATCCTGCAGCTACAACAATCACATCACAACCACCCAAATCTTTAGGCGAAGCAATCACATCTAATTTTGCAAATTTTTCTCCCACGCAAGAAGCTTGAAACATATCTAGCAACATACCCCTTGCCCTATCTTTGTCTTTATCTCGCAAAACAATTTGATAAGGTGTTGTAGCCGATAAAATGTAAGCCAAAGTTGAACCTACATTTCCCGCTCCAATAATGCCTACTCTTTTTACTCTTTCCATTCTCTTTCCTTGTGACAATATGCTTTCGATATCGCCAATGATGCACTAAGCTAAAAAGCAAAGATTTCTTTAACTTTTTATTCTGTATTTTTGATTATTTTTTCTTAAAGAAATCTTATTTTTAAGATTTTTCTTTTTATTTTTACTATTGTGAGAAATTATTTAAATGTTCCTTGTAGGTTTTTGAGAAAGAATGTGTACCATTTTTATTTCTCACAAAATACAAATAATCAACATTAGCAGGAAAAATCGCGGCTTGGATTGCCTTAAAACTAACACTTCCAACTGGCGTATTTGGTATTCCATTATAACGATAAGTGTTGTAAGAGGTTGTATCATTTCGTATCATTTCTGGGGTAACTTTAGTATGAGAAAATCTACCATAATTTAACGCACCATCCATTTGCAAACGCATCTTTAATTTTAAGCGATTGTGAATCACAGCTCCAACCAAGGGCATTTCTTCTGTATTAGCCGATTCTTTTTGAATAATAGAAGCAATCGTCACATATCTAAACCACTGCTTTTGATCATATTCTCCCAAAAACTTAATTGCCCATTTTTTATGCTCTTTAAGCGAGGTATTAACCAAATAATACATTAAGTGCTTTTCGCTAATACCTTTGGGGATTTTATAGGTATTAGCCAAAATAACTCCATCTTCATAAGGTGCATATTGTCTATAAAATAACTCCAATTTTTTAGAATCAAGATTTAATTGCTTAGCAACTTCATCAATAAAAAAATACAAAGTCTCACCTGGAATCAAAGTAATATCCTCTAGTGCTGCTTTTGAGTTCATCAAGCCATACAAAAAATCCCCTTTTGTAAGTCGTGTTTGACCAATATTAAGCCAACCACTTTGCAAATAACCAAAAAAATGCAACATATACCCATCAAATCGATTGACATCAAAATTATTTTTATCTAAATATGTTATAATCTCATTCGTTCCTCCTTGCGGAATATAAACGATTCTGCTTGAGTTAATAGGGATTTGCAAATAAAAACATAAGACTATCACTATCATGAAAAAAACATCAACTAAATTACTAAAAATTATCTTTTTCTTATCTTTTATACTAGGAGCATTCATTTTGCTCTACACCTTTCTTTATAACGGAATTAAAATTCAGCAATTAAATATTGCTGGAATTCAAATCGAGAAATTCTATCTAAGATTAGATAAAAAACTCATTTTGAAAATACAAACTTTAAATCTATCAGACATCCAAAGTTCAAGTTCCACCTCAAACGATTTAGAAGAACAAATTCAATACCTAAAAAATTTCCACTTACTTTTACAATACTTCCAAACAATCAAAATCGATCATATTATTTTCAATGATTATCAGGCTAATTTGTCTTATGATGGAGAACATTTTCTTGTCAATCTCCCACAAATTTATGCTAAATTAAATATTTTAGAAAGTTCTTCGCAAATTACAATAAATTTTGAAGATATTTATTTAAAAGAATATGGAATCTACTATCATGGTAGCGGTCAATATAATCTTATTAAGAATAATTTCGATGTTCAAGGGGAACTAAAATTCCTAGACAAGAAATCCTATAAAATCCTCGCAAATTTAAATCTAAATCTTAAAGGAGATTTCAACAAAATCACCCTAAATGGTTTTAGCGATACTTTTGAAAATATTAATTTTCTACTCCCCTTACTGCCACCTTTTAAAAATCAGATGCTTAAAGAATGGATTTTTGATAACTATCAAATTACTTCTGCTAAAATAAAAGAATTCTCCCTTGAGCTCCCCCTAAACTCTAAAAATCTCATTGACGATTCTTTAGAATCTCTTTATGTTTTAGGAGAAATTCAAAATGCTAAAGTAACTTTTCAAAAAGGGCTATCCCCCATTCTCTCTCCCAATATTCAGCTTACTTTCAAAAACAATACACTGGAATTTCACCCTAATCAGCCAACCTACAAAAACATTAATCTACAAGGTAGCCAAGTTGCTATTAGTAATATTTTTCAATCCCCTACTTTAGAAGTATTTATTCAAACAAAAACTCCTTTAGATGACACTATTTTAAGCCTTTTAGAGAGCTATCATATCTCACTTCCTATTAAAGCTCCAAAAGCAAAAATTGACACCAACCTAGCTTTAAAGGTTAATCTAAAAAATGATTCTGTTACTTACAAAGGCATATTCAAAGCCGAAGATACCCAAATACTCTCTAATGCTCTAACATTTAATTCTGAATCTTTGCTTGTTAGCGCAGAAGATAATCTTATTAAAGTCTCTGCAAAAAATGTATTTTATGGAGATTTTTTGCGAGCGGATCTTAATTTTATTATAAATACCAACCAAAAGACGATTAATGGAGATTTATTAACCCATTCCTTCGTGTTAGACAAAAATTCTCCCGAAATTCTTGCGTTTCAAAATCAATTACTTCCTTTTGAAGTTGATTTTAGTAGCAATTCACAAACCTTCATAAATCTTCCCACTATCAATTTTCAAGGAATTTTGCAAGAAAACTCATCTCTAAAAATCACTAATCTCTCCTCCTTACTTCCTTTTTCCAAAATACTTAAAGAATATCAAATTTCAGGCGGTGAAATTCAAATTAACACTAAAGATTTTAAAGAGTTTGAGGGAAAATTTTTAATTCATAGCAATCAGCAATTCCTACAAGATAAAAACAATAAACCGCTAGAAACTATGTTACTAAATTTTCATTACACTCCTGATAATTTGCAATTAAATAGCGATGATTCAAACTTTAAATTCCATAAAACCAAAGAAAAACGCCAACTTGAATTAACAAATCTTATTGTTGTGTTAGATAATATTCAAACTAACACTAATTCTAATGTAAATTCTCCACTTTTTGTGATTGGAAAAAATAGCCCTTTACATTTTAAGAATCACACCATATTAAACGATAATTTTTCTCTTTCAATGGTGGGAGATGAACTTAAATTCACGCTTAAACACAAAAATGGCGAAGCTCAAGTCTATAAAAAAGAAGATTATATTACAATTGATGCAAAAGAATTTGGTGATGCTTTTATAAATGCTTTAGCTAATAAAAATATTGTTACACAAGGTAGATTTTCCATTAACGCCAACACCAACCCAAAAGGTGCTTTAATAGGAAAACTTAGAATCTTAAATGCTAATATTAATCAACTTAGTGTTCTACAAAATCTTATGGCTTTTATAGACACAATCCCTTCCTTACTTACTTTTAAAGCCCCAGGATTCAACAATCAAGGCTATTATCTTAAAGAGGGAAATATCACTTTTGGCTATAATCGAGATTTTTTGGCAATTGAAAATCTAGATTTTAATGGCTCATCTATTGATATTCAAGGCAAAGGCATTTTATCCTTAAAAGATCAAAAAATTGATTTTTATGCTCAGCTCATTACAGCAAAATCCCTTACTGGAATCATCAATAAAATTCCCATTGTTAATTATATTACATTAGGAAAAGAGGGAAAAATATCAACTGGTTTTTCAATCACGGGTGATCTTGAAAATCCAACTATTACAACCAAAACTGCTCAAGATATTCTCCTTTCTCCTTTTAATATTTTAAAACGAGTTATCACCTCTCCATTTGAAATTTTCAATTAACAGGAATCTATTATGCAAGATAAAAAAGTAAAAAAAGCCACAAAAAAGGAGATTCAAGCCATTAAAGCTCTTTTTTTAGAACATTATAAAAATGCCAAAACAGAATTAGTTTATCGCAATGATTATGAATTACTCATTGCTGTGATGCTTTCAGCACAATGCACCGATAAGCGTGTTAATCTCATCACCCCTGCTCTTTTTGAGCAATATCCAACTCCACAAGCTCTAAAAGATGCTTCTTTAGAGGATATTAAAAATCTAATCAAAAGCTGCTCATTTTTTAACAATAAAGCCACCAATCTAAAAGCAATGGCAGAAGTGGTTTGTGAAAGTTTTAATGGAGAGATTCCCCTTGATAGAGAGGCACTCAAAAGCCTTCCGGGTGTGGGACAAAAAACCGCCAATGTCGTTTTAATCGAATCTAAAGAAGCCAATTTTATTGCTGTTGATACGCATGTTTTTAGAGTTTCTCATCGATTAGGATTAAGTAATGCCAACACACCTTTAGGGACTGAGGAGGATTTAACAAAAATCTTTGTGGATAATCTTGCTACTTTACACCAAGCTATGGTGCTTTTTGGGAGATATATTTGCAAAGCGCTCAATCCGCAGTGTCAAAACTGCTTCTTAAGCCACCTTTGCAAGAGCAAAAAGAGCTATAAATGTTAATATTATTCTGCAAATATAACAGAACTAAGCTTGTCCTCACCATAAATAGGCGTTAAAGTCTCTTGATAAGCTTCTTTCATAAAGCCATTTTTATTTAGTGTTTCAATTTCTTTATTAAGCCATTCTAGCAATTCTTTATCTCCTTTTTTAACCGCAGGAGCGATTACATCTTCATTGCCAAGCTTTGCAATCCCAACTTCAAATCCCGGATTTTCTTTTGCCCATGCAAATACCAAAAGATTATCATGCGCCAAAGCGTCTCCTCTACCATCTTTTAAGGCTAAAAAAGCTTCTGTATTTTGATCATATTTTAAAAGCTCAATTTCTGGGTGATTCTTACTAAAATAAAAATCAGCTGTTGTTCCTTTATTAACAACAAGTTTTTTACCCTTTAAGTCTTCAATGCTTTTAATAGCTCCATCTTTAGAAACTACACCCAATGCTACTTTCATATAAGGTGAAGCAAAATCTACCACCGCTTCTCTTTCAGGAGTTTTTGTGAAATTTGCCATAATCACATCAACTTTTCCACTTTTTAAAAACTCAACACGACTAGCTGCTTCAACAAGCTCAAATTTTACCTTACTAGAATCACCTAATAAATCCTTAGCAATTTGTCTAGAAACTTTCACATCAAATCCGTCATTATCGCCCTCTTTATTAATAAAACCAAAAGGTGGTTTATCACTGAAAACTCCTATTGTAATAACGCCTTTTTGCTTAATGGTCTCTAGTGAATTACTTGCATTTTGTTTAGTATCACTGCAACCTACCAATCCAAAGCCTAGAATTCCAAGCATTGCAATAAGAAATATTTTTTTCATTTTTACCTTCCATTTAATTTTTTTTTGGAAATGGTATTTTCTTTAAAAAATGCTTTAAATTTTATTAATAATTAATATTTTAATTTATTTTTAAAAATTAAGAGTAGCGATTCTTTAGTATTTAATATATCTGCGAATCAATATCATTTTTTTGCAATAAAATCCCTGTCTCTAAATGTAGAGTATGTGGAAATTGATCAAAAAAAGCCACTTTGACAACCCTATGTGTCTGATTTAAAATCTCCAAATCCTTAGCCAAACTTAAAGGATTGCAAGAAATATAAAGTATAGATGGAAAATCCTGCAAAAATTGACACACCTCTTCACCTAATCCCGCTCTTGGTGGATCAACCAAAACCATAGAAAAGCAATATGTCTCTAAGTTAATTTGCCTTAATCGTTCAAACTTCCTTAAACCCTTTATTGCTTCAATGCATTCTTGACCACTTAAACGAACAAAGGCAATATTATCACTTCCATTTTGCTCACATGCAAATTTTGCTGCCCGTATGGAAACTTTGGAAATTTCTGTGGCAAGAACTTTTTTAAATTTTTGAGAAAGTGGAATCGTGAAATTACCACAACCACAATACATTTCAAGCAAATCTCCACTGCTTGATGGAATGCTCTGTAATACCCATTCAATCATTTTTTCATTAATTTTGGGATTAGGCTGAGTAAAAACCCCCTCATCATAACGATAAAAATACTTTTTATCAAAAATCTCTAATGTCTCAACAACATAATCTTTATCCACAATCAATTTCACACCCTTGCTACGCCCCATAATCTCCACTTGAAAATTTTGCAAAGATTTTTTTAAAGCCTTGGCTTTTTCTAGCCAAAACTCATCAAGCTTTCTATGATAAATAAGAGTGAGCAAAATTTCATTATTTTGTGTGCTAAGCACCTCAATAGCAAAGAGCTTCTGCCTAAAATCTCTGAAATTTTCTTGATTAAGCTTTTCTTTTAAAGTTGGCAAAAACTTCTGCAAAGTTTCTAATAAATTACAACAATTCTCAATGCAAACAAATTGCCTATCTTTGCGCATTACATAGCTTATGCTATCATCTTTGTGAAAGATTCCAAGCTCACAACGAGCTCTAAAAGAATCTTGTTTTAGACTAATAACATCACATTTATTGATTCCCAAAAGTTGCTTAGCATAAGCAACTTTGGCTTCTAAGCCACATTCCTCCAAAATACTGCAACCACCGCAAACTCCAAGATATTCACAGAACACTAGCGAAAACTCTCCACCAGATTCATTGTAAGCAAATTAAAGCCATCAACCAAAATAAAAATCAAAATCTTAAAAGGCAATGAAATCATTGTTGGAGGCAACATCATCATACCCATTGCCATAAGAATTGAACTAATTACCATATCAATTACTAAAAAAGGTAAATAAAGCAAAAAGCCAATTTGAAAGGCTGTCTTCATCTCACTGATAATAAAGGCTGGCAAAGCAATAGTAAAAGGCACATCCTGCGCAGTTTGTGGATTCTCCATTCCTCTAATTCGATAAAACAATGCCAAATCTTTAGGGCGCGTGTTGCGAATCATAAAATCCTTAAAAGGTTGAGAAGTTCGCACAAAAGCCTCTTGATAGGAAATCTCTTTTGCAACATAGGGCTTTACCCCCTGCTCATACCCTTCTTTAAATACTGGCTCCATAATAAACATAGTCAAAATCAAAGCAAAGGAAACAAGTAGTTGTGTAGGGGGAGATTGTTGTGTTCCTAATGCTGTGCGCAAAAATGAAAAAACAATCAGAAGTCTTGCAAAACTTGTTGCCATCAAAATCAATGAAGGGGCTAAAACAAGTAGAGTTAAAACAATAACGATATTTAAAATAGCCACTAGATCTGCTGGTTCGTTAGGACCGCTAAGTGTTAAATCAATTGTTGGAATAGTTGGACTTTGTGGCAATTCAGGTGGAGCTGAAAATGCGACCACTGCAAAAAACCCCAACCACAACAACACACGCAACATCAAAAAACCCTTATTTTTCATTATTTTGCAATGTTGCTGGGATATTTTTTTGAGATTGCTCATAAAGCTTTTGTTCCCTTGTCTTATCTAGCACATTTTTTACGCGATGCAAATGTCTATCTTGTGGATAAAAATGAAACTCGACTCGGCGATTTTGCGCACGATTCTCTGCATTAATATTTGGTAATAAAAAATTTGTTGCGCCCCCACCTAGAGAAGTTATTTTTTGCGGATTAACTCCATTATCAATAAGAATCTTAGCAACACTTGAAGCCCTCAAGGCACTTAAACCCAAACTATCTCGGTATTTTAAATTAGCTTTTCCCTCTACATTATCAGCATATCCAATGATATCCAAATGAATCGCTTGAGGCATTTTTTGCAAAATTAAAGCCAGCCTTTTTAAAAATAAAATTTCATCAGCATTTTCAATTATTGTTTTTTCTTCATCAAAAAGCAAACGACCATTGAATCGCAAAATAAATCCATCTTTTCCATCATCATCAATCACAGAAGGACCCAAAGATACTCTAGCATCTTCTTTAAATTCTAAAATTTCACTCTCCACTTTTATTATCTCTTCAGCTGTTTCTGGGTCAGTGGTAATGTCTGCTTGTTGTTGAATGCGATTTTTACTCTCTTCAGTTTTAATTCCCCCTGATAACACACTAAGACTACCGCGGATACTCCCCTCTGCTTCTGTAAGCTTTTTGGCATCAAAAGTAACCATTGTTAAAAGAAGAATGAAAAAAGTAAGGATTAATGTAACCATATCTCCATATGTCCCAAGCCACAAAGGCATTACTTGAGGACAATCACAGGAAGGACAACGCTTTGCCATACAACAAATCCAAACAATTATTCAAATTGACTAACGCGTTGATTTGGAGGTAAAAAAGTTAGCAACTTTGCTTCTAGGGATCGTGGATTATCTCCTGCTTGAATCGACATAATCCCTTCAATAATCATTAATTTTACTAAAGCTTCATCATTGGCTCGTACATTCAAAATATTAGCTATGGGCGCACCAACAATATTACCCACCATCGAACCATAAAGAGTTGTAATCAAAGCAACTGCCATCGCAGGACCAATAGAGCTTGGATCTGACATATTAAGCAACATTGCCACCAATCCAATTAAAGTCCCAAGCATCCCATAAGCCCCAGCATATGCTGCCCAAGTATCAAAAATCCCTGCATTTGCTTTATGTCTCTCCAAAGTTCGATCTAAATCTGTTTCCAATAAGCTTCGAATGCTATCGGGCTCTGCACCATCAATTGCCATATTTAAACCGCGCTTTAAAAAATCATTTTCTTCTTGATTAGATTGTTGCTCCAAAGACAAAATACCATCGCGCCTTGCTTGTGTAGAGTAATCAACCAACTTTTTAACCAATGCTGGAACATCAAAAGTCTGTGGCTTAAAAGCAACAAGAAAATAAGAGAAAATTTTTTTCATATTCTCCATCTTATAACCAATAAACAAACTCGTAATTGAACCTCCAATTGTAATTAGAGCCGATGGAATATCAATATAAGGACCAACCCCAACCCCAAGCATCATAGCCGTTCCAATCAAAATAAAAGACAAAGACATACCAATAATAGTTGCTAAATCCATAACTTTGTTGTTCCTTATTAAAAAGTTAAAGCTTTAATTTCAAGTTTTTCGAAAAATATTTTAAATTCTAAACTTTATTGTGTTAAAATTTTATTAAAATCTTCAAAATACACGGATATTTTTATGGAAACCATTCAATTATCAATTGTTATTTTAGCTGCAGGCAAAGGAACGCGTATGAAGTCGCAGACTCCAAAGGTTTTACACCAAATCTGTGGCAAAGAAATGCTTTATTACACCATCAAAGAATCTTTAAAGCTCAGTAATGATGTAAGTGTTGTGCTAGGCTATGAGGCAGATAAAATTAAAAAATCGATGGAAAAATATTTTTTAGATAAAATCAACTTCATCTTTCAAGATACAGAAAATTATCCTGGCACTGGGGGGGCACTAAAAAACTATCATCCAAAACACCAAAAAATCCTTGTTTTGAATGGAGATATGCCGCTTATTCAATCAAGCGAATTACAACAATTTCTCATTGCTAAAGGTGACATTATTATGAGTGTGATAGATCTGCCCAACACTAATGGTTATGGGCGCGTTGTAATACAAGACAATCAAGTCCAAGCCATCATTGAAGAAAAAGATGCTAATTCTGAAATCCTAGCCTTAAGCACTCTAAATGCTGGAGTTTATTGCTTTCAGAGTGAAATTTTACAAACTTACTTACCTAAGCTTAAAAACAATAATGCACAAAAAGAGTATTATCTCACCGATATTATCACTTTAGCTAAACAAGATTCTAAAAATATTATTCCTTTATTTGTAGAATTAGAAAATTTTAAAGGCGTGAATGATAAGGCAGATTTGGCTGATGCTGAAGTAATTTTGGGCAATCGAATCAAAAAAATGCTAATGAAGCAAGGCGTAATTATGAAACTACCCCACACAATTTATATTGAAGAGGGAGTTAAATTTAAAGGTGAATGCATTATTGAAAATGGAGTTAGTCTCTATGGGGATACAGAAATTATTAATTCTCATATTAGATCCCATAGCGTTATTGAATCAAGCCATGTTGAAAACAGTGATATTGGACCTATGGCACATTTGCGCCCACAAAGCATTTTAAAAAACACCCACATTGGCAATTTTGTTGAAGTAAAAAAATCCACACTTAATGGAATTAAAGCTGGACATTTGAGCTATCTTGGCGACTGCGAAGTAGATGAGGGGACAAATATTGGGGCTGGCTTTATTACTTGCAACTACAATGGAAAAGCAAAATTTCAAACCAAAATTGGCAAAAATGTTTTTATTGGCAGCGATTCTCAAGCAATCGCACCCATAACAATTGAAGATAATTGCATTATTGGCGCAGGAAGCACTATAAGGGAAAATATTAAACAGGGTGAATTATTTTTAACTCAAGGAGAAAAAATCAGAAAAGAAGGTTTCTTTTATAAATTTTTCAGCAAAAAAACATAAAAATTGCGTTACTTATTTTTAAAAATCTAAGGTTAAAATCAATGGAATTAAAGCTTAATGGTCAATTCATTGCTACCCATTCTAAAAATCTTTTAGAATTATTAAAAGAATACAAAATTGAACAAAAAAGCGTTGCAATTGCAGTTAATCTTGAGGTTATCAAACAAGATCAATGGGAAAGTTATATGCTTAAAAATGGCGATGTTATTGAATGCTTCACATTTTTAGGTGGTGGCTGATTCTTGCTAAACTCTTTTTCTTGAATTCACAAAACAAATATATTTTATTACTGAGGGTTATCAATGAAAATTAAAGTTGGAATAGTTGGCGTAAGTGGTTATACTGGTTTAGAACTCGTGAAAATATTGATTAATCATCCTATTTTTGAGCTTCATACACTCTGTGCTACAGAAAGTTACAGCGATATTGCCCTACTTCACCCCTCTTTAAAAAACACTCTTAGTATGCCAATTCAAGAAGCTAGAATCGAGCAAATTGCAAAAGAATGCGAGCTAGTTTTTCTAGCTCTCCCCCACCAAAAGGCAATGGAATATGTCAAAGCACTCTCTGCTAAAAATATTAAAATCGTAGATTTATCCGCCGATTACCGCTTATCAGCTGAAAAATATGAAGAATCTTACTGCCCTCATTTAGATAAGGAAAATCTTAAAAACGCTGTGTATGGGCTACCTGAATACAATCGACATTTAATTAAGAATACCAATCTTGTTGCAAATCCAGGCTGTTATCCAACTGCCTCATTGTTAGCTATTTTACCTTTTATGTCTTACTTAGATCCCTCTCAAACACTCTATATTGATGCTAAAAGCGGTGTAAGCGGTGCTGGAAAAAAACTTACTCAAACTTCTCATTTTGTTACTATCAATGAGAATCTTTTTGCTTATTCTCCTATCACACATCGCCATTGCCCTGAAATTAACGAACAAATCAAAAAAATTAGCAAAGTTGATTTTAAAACCCTTTTTGTCCCACATCTTGTTCCTATTACACGAGGAATGTTAGTTTCTGTTTATGCAAAACTCAAAGAAGAAATTAATCCATTAGAGATTCTTAATCAACACTATAAAGATGAATTCTTTGTCCGCATCACTAAAAATTGCGCACAAATTAAAAATGTTGCAGGAACACATTTCTGCGATATTTATGCCAAAAATGATGGTAAAGATTTATTTATCAACTCCAGCATTGATAATCTCTTGCGTGGCGCTAGTTCTCAAGCTGTTGCAAATGCAAACTTAATGTTTGGCTTGGATGAAAAATTAGGCTTACCCCAAATTGCTTATATCCCCTAATGCAACCTATTTCCATTCAGCAAGATGCCATTTTTATAGCCGATTCCCATCACCATTCTCTTTATAATAATGTCTTAGATGATTTTTTGATCTCTCTATTAAAATCAAAAAAAAGACAAATTTTTTTTATGGGTGATATTTTTGATTTTTTAGTAGGGGAAGTATCTAGAAGCATCACCGATAATCAAAAAACACTAGAAATACTTAAAAAACTCTCTTTAAAGCATGAATTACATTATTTTGAAGGTAATCACGATTTCTCTTTACAAAATCTACCTTTTTTTAAAAATATCCATTATTATCCACTTGCCAAACAACCTATTTGCTTTCTTTTTAATCAACAAAAAGCATATCTTGCGCATGGGGATATTTTTTTAAATTGGCATTATCATTTTTATGCGCACTTAATTAGAAACCACTTTATTCTCACTTTTTTAAATTGTTTTAATTCCATTTTATATCCAAAAATTCTCTCTTATCTCCAAAATAAAAATAAAATAAAATTTAATTATCCTAAAGATTTTATCAACAATAGAATCCGCAAATACCAAAAAAAACTTGGCATACATAGCGATTCTTATATTATAGAAGGACACTTTCATTTAGGGGAAATAGCAAAATTAGATTCAATTAACTATATAGGATTGCCCCTTTTTACTTGTAAAAAAACATATTTTATTGTAGAATCCAACAATTATTCTTTATCCTTCAAAACAAAGGAGTTTTAGTGTCAAATCTCGAAAAAACCGATACTTTAAAAATTGGCACCAATGAAATGGAATTAGTCGATTTTAGAATCTATAAAATCGAAAAAGGTAAGCTTTATGAAGGTGTTTATGGAATCAATGTTGCTAAAGTCAATGAAATCATACGCCTACCTGAACTCACTGAACTTCCAGGGGTGCCAGAATACATTGAAGGTATTTTTGACCTGCGCGGAGTAGTCATACCTGTAATCAATCTTGCAAAATGGATGAATGTCGAAACTCCAAAAAATAAAAAAATCAAACCCCGAGTTATTATCGCAGAATTCAATAACATTATGATTGGCTTTATCGTGCATGAAGCTAAGCGAATCCGTCGTATTAGCTGGAAAGATATTGAACCCGCGCATTTTAGCTCTTCTGCAAGTGAAAATTTAGATAAAAGCAGAGTAACAGGAGTTACAAGGATTGAGGGCGATCAAGTTTTGTTGATTCTTGACTTAGAAAGCATTGTGCAGGATTTAGGTTTTTACCACCCAGAAATTGGCTCTGATCACACTTATAATAAATTTGATGGATTAGCACTTATCTTAGATGATAGCTCCATTGCAAGAAAGATTATCAAGGATTTCTTGGAGAAAATGGGCTTTAATGTTGTGGAAGCAAATGATGGGGCAGCCGGATTGCAAAAACTAGAAAAATTATATGAAAACTACAGCGAAAATCTTGCTAAGCAGCTAAAAATTATCATATCCGATATTGAAATGCCACAAATGGATGGTTTTCACTTTGCTGCCAAAGTCAAAGAAGATCCGAGATTCTCAAAAATCCCTATTATTTTCAGCTCTTCAATTAGCGATCAATTTAGTGAAAGTCGTGGCAAGGAAGCAGGTGCAGAATCGTATCTTGTTAAATTTGATGCCAACAAATTCCATGAAGAAGTTTCGCGGATTGTTAGCAAATACAATCAAGAATTAAATAATGCTTAAAATTTCAAATCTATCAAAAAAGGAAAAATAAATGGATGAAATGCAAGAAATATTAGAAGACTTTTTAATCGAAGCTTTTGAGATGATAGAGCAACTAGATCAAGATTTGGTGGAACTAGAAAACAGACCAGAGGATTTAGAATTGTTAAATCGTATCTTTAGAGTAGCACACACTATTAAAGGTTCGGGATCGTTCTTAAACTTCTCAGTCCTAACCCATTTAACACACCATATGGAAGATGTTTTAAACAAGGCAAGACATGGGGAGTTAGTCATTACTCCTGATATTATGGATGTTGTCTTAGAATCAATTGATTTTATGAAAAAATTGCTTAATGCAATTCGCGATGCAGGAACAGATGCTAACACTGGATTAGATTCAGATATTGCTAATGTTGTAGCGCGTCTTGATGCAATTTCTAAAGGAGAGTCTCCACAAGAAACAGCACCAGTTGCACAAGAAGCTCCAAAAGCAGAAGAATCCGCACCGCAGACCGCACAAGAAGATGAAGAAGAATTAGATTATTCTAATATGTCCCCTGAAGAAATTGAAAGCGAGATTGAAAGGCTACTTAATAAGCGCCAAGAAGAAGATAAGAAAAAACGAGAAGAAAAAAAAGCTAAAGGTGAAGTTAGCGATGTTCAAGCTCCAAAAGAAATTACAGAAACTCCAGCGGTAGCCACACAAGCCCCAAAACCCTCTCCAAAACCTGCCGAACCAAAGCCGCAGGCAAAGTCAGCGCCACGACAAGATGATAATAAAACACTTGCCACATCTGTAGAGCAAACTATCCGCGTTGATGTTAAGCGATTGGATAGCTTAATGAATCTAATTGGTGAATTAGTCTTAGGTAAAAATCGCTTAATTAAAATTTACAATGATGTTGAAGAGCGCTATGAGGGAGAAAAATTTTTAGAAGAGCTTAATCAAGTCGTTGCTTCCGTATCTATGGTAACAACAGATATTCAACTTGCGGTTATGAAAACAAGAATGTTACCTATTGGAAGGGTGTTTAACAAATTCCCTAGAATGGTGCGCGACCTTTCAAGAGAACTTGGAAAAAATATTGAATTAGTTATTAGTGGTGAAGAGACAGAACTTGACAAGTCTATTGTAGAAGAAATTGGGGATCCATTGGTGCATCTAATCCGAAATGCTTGCGATCATGGAGTTGAATCCAAAGAAGAAAGAATTGCAGCTGGCAAAAAGGAACAAGGAACTGTTGAATTAAAAGCCTATAATGAAGGAAATCACATTGTCGTCGAAATCACTGATGATGGTAAGGGAATGGATCCAGTAATCCTTAAAGCCAAGGCTGTTGAAAAGGGGATAATTAGCGAAAGAGAAGCAGATAGTATGACTGATAAAGAAGCCTATTCTCTTATTTTTAAAGCCGGTTTTTCTACAGCAAAGGTTGTAACCAATGTTAGCGGACGCGGTGTAGGTATGGATGTTGTAAAAACAAACATTGAAAAACTTAATGGAATTATTGATGTTGATAGCACTTATGGAGAAGGAACTACCCTAAAGCTAAAAATTCCTTTAACACTTGCTATTATTCAATCCTTGCTTGTTGGAGTGCAAGAGGAATATTATGCTATTCCGCTTGCCTCTGTTATAGAGACCGTTAGAATCTCTCAAGATGAAATCTACACTGTTGAAAATAAAAGTGTATTGCGCCTAAGAAATGAAGTGTTGCCTTTAGTGCGTTTAGCGGATATTTTTGGGGTTGATTCGGTATTTGACAATGCAGAACAAGCCTATGTTGTCGTTATAGGATTGGCAGAAAATAAAATTGGGGTGATTGTAGATTTCCTCATTGGTCAAGAAGAGGTTGTTATTAAGTCGCTTGGTTCTTATCTAAAAGGAACAGAAGGTATTGCAGGTGCTACAATCCGCGGAGATGGTAGAGTAACGCTTATTGTAGATATTGCTGCAATGATGCAAATGGCAAAACAAGTTAAAGTTAGTATTAGCAAGCTTGCTCAAGAAAGTGAAACTAAAAAAGAAAAAAATTCACCTAGTGATTACCAAGTTTTAATTGTTGATGATTCAATGACAGATCGAGCGATTATGAAAAAATCTCTTAAACCATTAGGAATTAGTATCTCAGAAGCAACAAACGGCATGGAAGCTCTTGAGATTGTTAAAAATGGTGATAAAACCTTTGATGCTATTTTGATTGATATTGAAATGCCAAAAATGGATGGATATACTCTAGCAGGAGAGATTAGAAAATATGCTAAATTCAAAAACCTTCCTCTCATTGCTGTTACAAGCAGGACAAGTAAAACCGATAGAATGCGCGGAGTTGAATCAGGAATGACAGAATACATCACTAAACCTTATTCACCAGAATATTTAATGAATGTTGTTAAGAGAAATATTAATTTAACTATGGAGGTAACCGAATAATGAGCAATCAATTACGCGATGTTCTACAAAAACAACAAGAGCAAAAAAAACCAGCATCTGAAGCTGAAAATATTATTCAGCTTGTTGCCTTTGTGGTTGGATCAGAAGAGTTTGCTGTGCCAATCCTAAGTATTCAAGAAATTATTAAACCATTAGAATACACAAGGGTTCCGGGGGTTCCAAACTATGTTTTGGGTGTCTTTAATATGCGTGGATGGGTTGTGCCACTAATTAACTTGCGCTTGAAATTTGGACTACCTTATGAAAAACCAACTGAGGATACACGCTATATTGTTATACGCAATCAAGAAGAAAGAGCAGGTTTTGTAATAGATCGTCTCACAGAGGCAGTTAGAATTAAAGAATCTGACATTGATCCAACTCCAGAAACCATTAGTCAAGATGAAAATCTCATCTATGGAGTTGGAAAACGAGATGATAGACTCATTACAATTTTACGCCCAGAAGAACTCCTTAAGCGCACTTTTTAATGCAGAATCTCTTTTTTTCTGCATTATCTGCCTTTATAACTCACTCAATCACTTCTCATACTTACTTTTTATAGCTTCTTGTATGGAAGAATTATCTCTTCAAAGTTTTCTCCACACAATCAACCATTTCTCTTACTGCATTGATACTACATTCATTTTGCAGGGATTGACTAATTTGCTTTATATTCTGTTGAGATTGTAATAAAATATCCCACAAAACTTCACAAGATAAATCTTTCTCTTCGCACAAAAATCCCAAATTCTTTTCTTTTAAAAAATTTGCATTAAAATATTGGTGATTTGCAGCTGCATAAGGGTAAGGAATAAAGAGTGTCATCAAGCCATTAGCACACAATTCCCACAATGAGCTAGCCCCTGCCCTTGAAATTGCAAAATCACAAGCCCCAAAAATCTGTGGCATAAATTTACAAAAATCAAACACCGCCACATCAAAATCACCCTGTAGATCTTTTGTGTTAGTTATATGGACAACTTTTAGAGGCATTTTTTTATACCCATACAACACTCTTTGAAAATCACTTTTTCCGCATTGATGATAGAGTTTAATGCCTCTTTTTTTTAGCTCTAGGGCAACTTCTAAAGCAAAATTATTAATCGCTTGTGCTCCTTGTGATCCACCCATAAATAAGATATTTTGTATTTTATCTCTTACTCTAAAATATTTAAAAAAATCTTTTTGTACGGGATAAAATTTAATCAAAGAATCCTTTGAATAAGAAGAAAAAAAAAGCATCGCATAAGGCTTTAAAATTTTATTTAGGCGACCTATTTTAGCATTTTGCTCATGAATTACCAGTGGGATTCTTAAAAAAACTGCACCAAAAGCTGCAGGTGCTGCGGAATATCCCCCAACAGAAAAAACAAAATCAATCTTTTTGGATTTTAGAATCTTACTTGCTAATAAAAAAGCTTTAAAATGCGAAAATAAAGCAAAGATTTTTTTAAATCCTTTTTGATTCACCACTCCACCTGTTTGCAAAAAAAACTTTTTGGCAAGCCTTTTATCCTCTTCAAAATAAGCCCTATCTTGACCCCTAATAGATCCCATAAAAAAACAAGTGTAACCTCGCTGATGAAATTCATCCAAAAACGCTCTAGCAACACTTAAATGACCGCCTGTTCCACCGCCTGTAATCATAATATTCATAATAATAACCTAATACTTTTTTGTAATTCTAACACAGCTCAAATTAAAGATTTTATAGTAATAGTGTATCATTTTATTTGATTTTTTCTAGAAAGTTTAAAAAATTTAATACTTTATGGTAATAATTCTCTTAAAAAATGATATGATAGGGTATTTTAATTTTAAGGAATAAAGAATGGATAATTTAGAAAATGTCTTTGATATAAAATCTCTTACTATGTCTGTCTTAATGACTCCTACTATGGCAAACTTCAAAGGAAGAGTGCATGGTGGTGATTTACTAAAATTGCTTGATCAAGTTGCCTATGCTTGTGCATCAAGATATTGTGGTGAATATGTGGTTACACTTTCTGTTGATAGTGTTACCTTTAAATATCCCATTGAAGTGGGAAATCTTGTTACTTTTCTTGCTTCAGTTAATTACACTGGCACTAGTTCTCTTGAGGTGGGAATTAAAGTCATTGCAGAAGATATTCACAAAAGAATCGTAACACACACTAATAGCGCCTATTTCACAATGGTTTGTGTCGATAAGAATGGCAAACCAATTGCTGCTCCAAAACTAGAACCCAAGACACCAGCTGAAATTCGTCGCTACAATAACGCAAAGAAACGCAAACAAGCAAGAATTGAGCTCTCCAAAAAAAATTAAATATGCTATAATTCCCCTTTTAGGGGAGATTAATGCCAAAAAAACAGCAAATCAATGATATTCGGATCAATATTATTAAATATCAATTTAGCAATTTTTGTAAACATAATCCTAAAGCATTAGCACTGATCTTTAAAGCACTCATTAAGAGCGAAAGTGTCGCGCAAGACAATAAAAAATCAAAACCCCAAAACAAATCAACAAATTTAGCAGAATCTAAAATAGTTAATCAAAAGACCAATCAAGAATCAACCATTCATCTTGATGATCTAGAGTTAGATATACCCCTACCAAAACCACCTTTAAATATAGAGGGCTAATTTTATACACCAAGGAAATAAAATGCAGTTTCATATTGTTTTACACCAACCAAGGATTCCACAAAATACCGGAAATATTGGGAGACTATGTTTTGCTAGCAATAGTATTTTGCATTTGATTCATCCACTGGGCTTTAGCATCACACAAAAAGAACTTAAACGCGCTGGAATGGATTATTGGGATCATCTTAAGGTTTATGAATGGGAGAATCTCTCAAGCTTTGTAGAATCAAACCTTTTAGAAATTCCACATTTCTATCTTACTACCAAAAGTCAAATACCCTATTACAATGCCCCTTTAAAAAGAGGCGCTTATTTGCATTTTGGGCGTGAAGATGCAGGATTAGATTCTGCTTTGCTTTCACGCTATCAAGATTATTGTTACACCATACCTATGCAAAATAACGCAAGAAGTCTAAATCTAGCAACAAGCGTTGGAATCGTGCTTTATGAAGGGATTCGCCAAAGAGATTTTATTCCATCACCAATCGCTTAATAAGCATTTCAGTTCCTTTTACAATTTTTACTCCCTCATTTTGACATAGCGGACATTTGGTGTAGCAAATCTCTACAACTTGACTTTGCTTTTTGCAAAACTCGCAAAATACTTCCACTTCTACTTCCTCTACCAAAAGCTTTGCTCTCTCACACACGCTTCCAATCTTAAACTCCTCAAATGCCCTCTGCAACAACACCGCATTAACCCCACTGCGCCGCCCAATCTCCAAATAAACTTCCACAACTAACTTAGCATCATTTTCTTTGGCAATTCTTTCACAATTTTCAATCAACGAAGACACAATAGAAAACTCGTGCATAAAGATTCCCTAATATTTTTATTTCATTTTAAAAATAAATTTTAGCTTCTTAAGTGTAAAATATCGCTTTTATTTTTCAAAAAACACTCCAAAGAGGGTAATATATGAGACATTTTTTAACTTTGGCAGATTTCAGCAAACAAGAAATTTTAGAAATCTTAGACATAGCAAAATCTCTTAAAAAAGACTTAAAGGCAGGAAAATATAGCAATTTATTAGAGAGAAAAACGCTTGGTATGATTTTTGAAAAAAACTCCACAAGAACTCGCGTTAGTTTTGAAACTGGAATCTATCAATTAGGCGGACAAGGGATTTTTCTCTCCAGCAATGAAACACAACTAGGAAGAGGAGAGCCCATTAAAGATACTGCTAGAGTGCTTTCATCTATGGTGGATTTGATTATGATGCGAACACACGAACACGCAAGATTAGAAGAGTTTGCTCATTACTCTAGCATCCCTGTAATTAATGGTTTAAGTGATAGTTTTCACCCTATGCAACTTTTGGCAGATTATCTAACTATGCAAGAATGCCAAAAAGATAAAGACCCTATCGTAACTTATGTAGGAGATGGAAATAATATGGCACATTCTTGGCTTATGCTTGCAGCAAAAATGGGATTTGAGTTAAGAATTGCTTCTCCTAAAAATTATGAAGTATGTCCAAATATTTACCAAAAGGCTCAAGAATTTGCTAAAATTTCAGGCGCAAAATTAATTTTAACCAATAACCCGCAAGAAGCACTTGAAAATGCTGATGTTATCACTACTGATACTTGGGCTTCTATGGGGCAAGAAAGCGAAAAAGAGGCGAGAAAAAAAGCTTTTGAGGGCTATTGCATTACCAAAGATTCAATGCAATTAGCAAAGCCTGATTGCATTTTCTTGCATTGTTTGCCTGCATATCGCGGACAAGAAGTTAGTGAAGAAGTCCTAGAATCTTCACAAAGTAAGATTTTCTTAGAAGCAGAAAATCGCTTACACGCACAAAAAGGAGTTATGGTTTGGCTACACCAAAACCGCTAACAAAGCACAAAAAGGCTAATGGCTATCAAGAATTAAAGCAAGTATTAATGGAAGCAAAAGAGAATATCTTACCCCTTCCACAAACGCTAGAACTTTCTAGAGAAAAAGATTTTGTAGCTTGTTGCTTTAGGGATTCTAATAACAAAAAATACTATCTTCTTTCTGATTCTTGCATCAATTCTCTTATAGAATCAGCCAAAGAGCTTGAGAAAAACAAATATCTTTTTAAACTAGAGCAAGAAATATACAAAAATATGCCTATTGATTTTGAAGATGTATGGTGCATTGCCCTAAAAGAATTGGCAGGGAATTTTAATAAAAATCCCAAAAATCTTATTAAAAATATCCGAAAACGCTACCCTTATTTGTTTATGGATTTTAATCTATCATTAAACCAAACTTATTGAAGGTTAAAAATTTGAAAGAAACTATTGATTTTAAAAAATTTGCTAAATTTTCCAAACCAGGTCCTCGCTACACAAGCTATCCTACTGCCGTAGAATTCAATCAAGACTACACCTATGATTCTTACATACAAGATTTACAAAAAGATACAAATCCCCTTTCGCTTTATGTGCATTTGCCTTTTTGTCGCAGTGCTTGTTATTTTTGTGGTTGCAATGTGATTTACACAAGTAAAGAAGAAAACAAAACACTCTATTTAGAAATTCTAAAAAAAGAACTACAAATCCTAAAGAATACATTGGATTGCACCAAGGAAGTTTGTCAACTACATTTTGGAGGAGGAACACCTACTTTTTTTCATGCTAAAGAGCTTGAAGTTTTAATACAAATGTTAAAAGAGACTTTTCCAAACTTCCATAACGATGCAGAAATCGCCTGTGAAATCGATCCAAGATTCTTCAACAAAGAACAAATGCAAGTGCTTAAAAATGGAGGCTTTAACAGACTTAGCTTTGGGATTCAAGATTTTAATCCCAAAGTGCAAGAAGCAATCCACCGAATCCAGCCTTTCTCGTTAGTTCAAGATGCCATTAGCATTGCTAGAGATTTTGGCATTAGCTCAATTAATTTTGATCTTATTTATGGATTGCCTTATCAAACACTTGAAACTTTTCAAGAAACTTTGTCCCAATGCCTTAAGCTTAATCCAGATCGCTTTGCGATTTTTAATTATGCTCATGTGCCTTGGATTAAAAAAACAATGAGAAAAATAGATGAGACCACACTTCCAATACCCGAAGAAAAGCTTAATATCCTAAAAAGCACCATACAACATTTACAAGAAAATGGTTATAAAATGATTGGTATGGATCATTTTGCAAAACCTGATGATGAGCTTTTTAAATCCATTCAAAAAGGACAATTGCGGCGCAACTTCCAAGGCTACAGTACCAAAGGAGGGACCCAAACTATTGGGATTGGCTTAACTTCTATTGGAGAGGGCATGGATTATTATGCTCAAAACCACAAAGATCTCCCCTCTTACAAAAAAGCCATTGATTTAGGTATTTTGCCATTCTCCAAAGGAATCAAGCTAAGCCTTGATGATAGGATTAGAAAGTCCGTTATTATGCAGCTTATGAGTAATTTCAAATTAGATTTCTCAGCCATTGAAAAGCAATTTGATATTAACTTTAAAGAATATTTTAGTGAATCTTTAAAGGAATTAGAGATTTTTGCAGTAGAAAATTTAATTACAATTCACAACAATGGTATTGAAGTAAGCCCAACTGGCACTTTGCTTATCCGAAATATTGTAATGGCTTTTGATGCCTATATTAAAAAGTTTAGCCCCAATCAAAAAATCTTTAGCAAAACAATCTAAGGCGTAAAATGAAACATTTTAAGGATTATAATTATTTAAAAACAAGTGATGCCTGCGTTAAATGTGGCAAATGCCTTCCAGATTGCACAATCTTTAATATCAATGGCGATGAAGCTACTTCTCCAAGAGGTTTTATTGATTTATTGGGTGCTTATCAAAGAAAAGAGATTCCGCTTGATAAAAATGCTAAGAATATTTTTGAGACCTGTTTTTTGTGCACCACTTGTGTTAGTGTATGTCCAAATTCTCTCCCAACAGACACACTTATTGAGAATATTCGCTATGAAATTGCCCAAAAATACGGAATTACTTGGTTTAAGAGAATATTTTTCTACCTTTTAAAGCATCGTAAAATAATGGATTTTAGTATGAAATTAGGTGCATTTTTTACACCCTTGCTTTTCCAAAAAACAAGCGATAATCATTCTATAAAACCACGTTTTAAACTCCCCTTTATCTCTAATAGAATCTTTGGAGCCATTCAGACTAAAAGTTTTTTAAATTCCCACAAAGAAAATCTCATTTATAACAAAGACAACCCCAAAAAAGTTGCCATATTCATTGGCTGTTTGGGAAATTATAATTATAAAAGCGTGGGAGAATCGCTTGTATTTATACTCCAAAAGCTAGGGATTAACACAATGATTCCAAAAAAACAAAAATGTTGTGGTGCTCCTGCTTATTTTACAGGTGATTTTGAAAGTGTCAATCAACTCATCATAGAAAATGTCGCCTACTTTGAAAGCTTCATTAATGAAGTAGAGGCGATTTTGATTCCTGAAGCTACTTGTGCGGCAATGATTTTGGAAGATTGGGAAAGGTTTATGGAGAAAAACCCAAACTACAAACAAAGAATCCAAAAATTACTACCTAAAATCCATATGGCAACCCATTGGCTTATGCACAATACAAATCTCAAAGAGTATCTCTCCACTCTTCCAAAGTTACAAGAAACATTCACTTATCACGATCCATGCCATGCCAGAAAAGTGCTTGGTATCTGGAAAGAGCCACGCGAATTACTTTGTCAAAATTACAACTTAATTGAAATGGAAGATTCTAATGCTTGCTGTGGTTTTGGTGGTGTCACAATGCAAACAGAAAAATTCAATCTAGCAAGTAAAGTGGGAAATAAAAAGGCTCAAATGATTAACAAAACACAAGCTAAATATGTTGTAGCAGAATGTAGTGCATGTCGTATGCAACTCAATAATGCTCTCCATCAAGAAAAAGTCAAAACGCTTTTTGCACATCCTTTAGAGCTAATTCAAAAGATTATTAAAGCCTCTGCGATTTAATTTTTTTTAAATTATTTTATATTAGAATTTTGCACTTTATATAAAGGAGTTATTTATGATAGGAAAAAATTTATCCCTTAAGGGTCAGCTTTTCATTGGCTTTGGTATCATTTTGGCTTTTATTATTATCATTGCAGCTACAGGTTATATAAAAATCAAATTTGTAGATAATACACTCACAAAAATCAGTGATGATAATGCGGTTAAACAACGCTATGCAATTAACTTTAGAGGGAGTGTGCATGATCGAGCAATCGCTGTTAGAGATGTTGTTTTATTAGAAGATACAGTTGAGCTTGAAGCAACACTTAATCAAATCAAGAAGCTAGAAAGCTTCTACCGCGATTCAAGTGAAAAAATGGATCAAATCTTTCAAAATCCTGTTATGGTTGATGACAAAGATAAAGAGATCTTAAGTCGTATTAAAAAAGTAGAAAGCATTACGATGCCTTTAATTCGCAATATTATCGAACTTAAAGCAAATGGGGATCTAACAGCTGCACACAATATACTTCTTTCCCAAGCAAGGGGTGCTTTTGTTCAATGGTTAGCAGTTATAAATGAATTTATTGATTACCAAGAATCAAAAAATCAAGCTCTTACTATCAGTGCTAGAGAGGAAATAGGAAACTATCTTAGCCTTGTTTTATGGTTGGCTGGAATCTCTTTTGTAATTGCAATTTTAATCGCTATTTATATTACAAAGCTTATTATTTCATCATTAGGTGGTGAACCAAAAGAAGCAGTTAAGGTAGTTTTAAGTATTGCTAATGGAAATTTAAATACTCCTATTCATACCAATTATCAAGAAAGCATGTTGGCTTCTGTCGAACAAATGCAAAGGAAGCTTAAAGAAATTGTTTCAGAGGTTATGAATTCTTCAAGAGAGCTTAATGAGCGAGCTAGTGAAGTAGCCAATAGTTCTGAAGAAGCAAAAGCTTCCTCTTATAGACAACTCAATAGCTCTGAAGATTCGGTTCAAAAAATTGAAGAAGTTGTTGATGCAGTAGCTTATGTCTCACAAATAGCAAAACAAACAGAAGAAAACTCCGGAATCACTACAAGCCTTTCTAATAAAGGTATTGAAGCAATGAAAACAACTATTAACGAAATTGAGAAAATTACCCAAACCGTTTCCTCATCTTCAGAACATATTCGAATGTTAGAAAAACACTCTCAAGAAATTAGCGGTAGTGCTGAACTAATCAAAGAAATCACCGATCAAACTAATCTCCTTGCACTTAACGCAGCTATTGAAGCTGCAAGAGCTGGTGAGGCTGGAAGAGGATTTGCAGTTGTTGCTGATGAAATAAGAAAACTCGCTGAACGCACAGGTGTTGCCACCTCTGAAATTGCACGCATGATAGAAGTAATTCAAAATGAAACACAAACCGCAGTTGAAGCTATCCAAACTGCTGTTCCACAAGTTGAGAAAGGAATGCAGTTGGCTAATGAAGCAAGTGAGATACTAGATCAAATTAACTCCCAAGCAACCGATTCACTCAACAAGGCAAGAGAGGTAACTAGTGCTGCAGAAAAACAGACTGTAAATATGGAAAATCTTGCCAATGATTTAAAAGAAATTTCTGAAACTTCAAGAAATACGGCTAATTCTATGGAAAATAACACAAAATCTGCCCAAACACTAAAAGAAATTTCATCGATCTTAAAAAATCATATCAATCACTTTAAACTATAAACTTTTTTCTCCCATATTTATGGGAGATTTATAAAATTTCACTATAATTTCATTTTTTAAATCATAAACAAGAAAGGCTAAATTTGCGTAATGTCGCTTTGATACTCTTGGGCGCTGGTGATAGCAGTCGTTTTAAGTCTCAAAAAAGCCCCAAAAAACAATGGTTGCGCATTGATGAGATTCCGCTTTGGCTCAAAGTTGCCAAAGAAGTTACTAGCTATTATCCTTTTAGCAAGTGCATCTTAAGCATTAAAGAAGAAGAAAAAAGATACACACAGAAATATCTTGATTCTTATAATTTGGATTTTATTCTCACCAAAGGTGGAAAAACGCGACAAGAATCATTACAAAATGCTCTTTTAAAAGTGGAAGAGGAATGGGTTTTGGTAAGTGATATTGCTCGATGCAATATGCCAAAAAGTATTTTCACTAAAATACTCTCCTCTACTAACCAATCTGATTGTGTTGTGCCCTATTTAAGTATTCCAGATACCATTGCTTATGATGATAAGACTTTACAATACCTAAAAAGAGAAAAGCTTAAAATCATACAAACTCCACAGCTTAGCAAAACCAAAATCTTAAAAAAAGCCTTACTTAAAGGGGATTTTACTGATGAAAGTAGTGCCATTTCTTCTTATGGCGGCTTGATTACTTTTGTAGAAGGCTCCAAAGAGGGCAATAAGCTTACATACCTTGAAGATTTAAATTCCCTTCCACTTCCCTCACCAAGCCCTAAAAACATTATAGGGTTAGGAAGCGATATACACGCTATGAAATCAGGAAATGGTATTGTCTTAGGCGGAGTTATGATTCCTTGCGAATATCAACTCATAGCTCACAGCGATGGTGATGTTTGCTTACACGCCTTAAGCGATGCCATTTTGGGCGGGATTGGAGCGGGAGATATTGGCGAATGGTTTCCTGATACCGATGATGCCTATAAAAATGCTGATTCTGCACAACTACTACAAAAAATCGCTGATTTCGCTCTAGATGTAGGATATAGCATTAAGCAAGTCGATCTCACTATCTTTGCACAAAAGCCAAAAATTTCACCCTACAAACAAGCTATAGAAAAGCGCATTGCAGAGATTTTGGGTATTCCGCTTTTTTGTGTTAATGTTAAAGCCACTACAACAGAAAAACTTGGTTTTGTTGGTAGAGAAGAAGGTATTATGGTTCAAGCTAATGTTGCTTTAGAATACTTTAATTGGAAAAAATTATTATAATGAGGTTGTTATGGAAATTTTAATTGTAGAAAACGAAGTCTATTTAGCACAAAGCATTGCTTCAAAATTAAGTCACTTGGGCTTTAATTGCGAAATTACTTCAAGTATACAAGAAGCATTAGATCGAGATAAAGCCGATATTGTTTTGTTATCCACAAGTATTTCTGGGCAAAATTTTTATCCCCTTATTGAAAAATTTTGCAATTCAATTATCATCTTAATGATACCTTATATTAATGATGAAACTGTAACACGACCATTGCAAGCTGGAGCAAACGATTATATTGTAAAGCCTTTTATGATTGATGAATTAGTAAGAAAAATTGAACAGCACAATAGCTTTAAGCACTCTCAAAAAGAAATTGCCTTTTATCGCGATTATCTTTGCAATTCTTTATTGACTTCCTCCTATGCTATTAATTCTAAAATTTCATTTCCCCTTATTATTAAGAGCACTTCTCAAAAAACTATTGATATGTGTGTGGCTAATTACGCTATCCACAAAAAACTTCCCATTAATTTTCTTTCATTTTATGAAATTCCTGACTATAACAAATTAATCAAGGCAATTTCCAAGCAGAAGTTAAACTATGTTATTGGCTTTGAAACTCTTTCTAGGGAAAACAAAGAAAATTGCATTAGACTCTTAAAAAATATTCCAATTATTTTCTCATCTCTCAATGGGGATATGTCAGATTTTGCCAATGTTTATGAAATTGAAACCAAAGATATTTCTCAAGGATTCCATGAAGAGATTTTAAGTGTTGATGAGTATGTTAAAGCAATGATTTTAAACTTTGAAGACAAATACCCTGATACAGAATTAAGCAAAAAGCTAGGAATGTCAAGAAAAAGTCTATGGGAAAAAAGAAAAAAATATGGAATCACCAAGAAAAAATAAATCTCTCTTTATAGATAAGGAAGCTTTGTTTGCGCTGTATTTATGCAAAGAAGGACTTTTAGCGCCCATTAATCATCTTATGAATGAAAATGAAATGCAACAGAGCGAAAAGAATCAAATTCTTCCTCTTTCTTTTATTTTAGCTCCCGCTGGAAAACGCAATCAAGAAATTCTACAAAATGTTTCCAAAGGAGAAACTTTAAGTCTCATTTGTGATCATCAAGTGTGTGGTGAACTTGTTGTTGATTCTACTTTTTGTATTGACAAAAAACAAAGACTTATGCAAATCACAGGTGGCGATATTTACTCTAAAAAAGCACAAGATATTTATAAAAGGCTTGGAGATTTTGCAGTTTGTGGAGACTATGAGCTTTATCCTCAAATCACATACCCTATAAACAAAGGTATAAAAGAAACCATTTTGCAAATTAAAAAAAATATCCAAGCTTCTAGTATTACTGCTATGATGCTTGATGTCTCTCCTATTACTCGAATCCATGAGAGAATTTTTCGACTTATTTTAGACGAAAATGAACTTTTAGTTTTATTTTTATTTAAAAAGCAAAAAGAAGACTTACTAAGCTTCCAAATCCGAAAACAATGCTTAGAGTATGTCATAGAAAATTATCTCCCAAAAAATCGTATTATTATTTTCCCCCTTAATGATATTTATCTCTTTGAAGGAACACACGGAATCTTGCTTAATGCAATTATTTCTCAAAACTTAGGTTGCGATAAAATGGTTATCGGCGAAACTCACCCCAATCTCGCCTTTTATTATGAAAAGCAAAAAATATATTCTGTTTTTGATACCACCAAAGAAATCAAAATAAGAATTAAATTTTTAAGTGAATTTGTTTATTGTCAGCAATGCAAAACTATCGTAAGCGTCAAAACTTGTCCCCATGGCAAACACCATCACATTAACTATCACACAAGATTCATTCAAGGTATCTTGCAATCCGGACTTATTCCGCCAACTATTCTTGTGCGCAAAGAAGTTTCAGCAAAAATTCTTGCTTACCTTTTCCCAAATCGTTTTAGCAATCTCATTAAGCAATTTGGAACAATGTTTGCAGACAATGGAATCATCACTGAACAAAACGAGGAAGATTTCTATATCAAGCTCTCTTTACTCTATCAAACTCATTCTCTCAATTAGGACTTTTTCATGCAAGATAAGAATTTCTTTTTACAATTCCAAAATACCAAAGATTTTTTATGTAAAATGTATCTCACCCTTTTTTTTAGCGGTTTAAGCAAAAAAGCTCCCGGCACTCTTGGGACACTAGTAGCACTTCCTTTTGGCTGGGCTATTGCTTATTTTATTGCACCCAGCACTTTATTTTTACTTGCCTTACTTGTAAGCGTGATTGCTATTAAAATAATTGATAACTATGAAAATCAAGGCTTAAATCACGATAGGCAAGAAATAGTGATTGATGAGCTAGCTGGGGTTTGGATTAGTATTGCTATGATAGGACACACTTATTTTGCCCTTATGCTTGCATTTATTCTCTTTCGCATTTTTGATATTTGGAAGCCCTCAATCATTGGTAGAATTGATAAAAATACTAAAGGCGGTCTAGGGGTTATGGGGGATGATTTATTAGCAGGTTTTTTTGCAGGATTATTAGGATTAATTCTTATTAAACTTCTCTCTCAATTCCAAACTTTTGAAAACCTGCTAAAGCTTAGCTTTTAGATTTTTTAAATAATAAAAAAATCTCCAAAACAATAAACAAAAAGATTCCATACAAAAAGTAGCTAATCTTTTTTTCCGAATCTTTTAATATATTTTGTGCATAAAATTGCTGACTTAAGGTGGCTAATTCCAAACTTGTCAATAATCCATTATCCCCTTCTAATGCCACCAAAAGCTTTTGATTATTTTCTAAAAATGCTTCAACATTACGCAAAATAAAAGTTTGATTAGCATCATTTAAAAAACTCTCCATTTTTACCACAAGATTTCCACTTCCAAAATAAATATCATCAAGCGTTGAATTATCTTTATTTTGCACTACCATAGAAACAGCAAAGTCTCTCAAAACATTATGGATTGTTAAAAGCTGATTAATACAAAATCTAAGCTCCATAAAATTTTCGTAATTATTTCGTTTTAAGACATAATTTGTTGCAGCAACTTGCGATAAAAATACTATGCGTTGTGCTAAGAATCTTTGTTTTCCACTAATATTAATATAATACAGCAAAGTATCTTGTTTTTGTGAAATTTCTTTTATATAAAAATAACAATAAACTGCACTGCCACACAAACAACACAAAAGCGCCAAATGCGCTAATAAATTTTTCTTACAATTACCCAAAAATACCCTTTTTATTTCAATCTTAGGAATTGTATCAATCTTAAAAATAATTATCAATAAAATATGATAAAATTAACTTTACATTTATATTTATTAAAGGAAAAACCATGTTTAAACATTGTTTTATGGCTACTCTTATTGGACTTTTATTAGTTGCTTGCGCTCAAAAACAAAACACAATTCAACCAGTTACACTTCAAAAATCTTGTCAAACTCCCATTATTGCTTATCAATTAGAAAATATTAAAATAGGGGAATTTAACGATTTGCAAATTCCAAAAAAGCAAGTTCTCTCTTTAATAGAAAATGCCTTACAAAACAGCGGATGCTTTATAAAAGCCAAGCAAAACACACCAAATATTTATATTCTAGAATCTATTTATGGAAGTATCAATCAACAAGCAAAACAAGGAGGATTTTGGAAATCCACTTCGCATAATACTGCAATCATTGAAGTTTTACTCGCTTTTAGCAATGATAAGGAAACAAGATATTATAAAAGCAAGGCATCTTTTAAAAATACCACCGATAAATTTCTAGGAATCGGAAATGATTCAAATCTAAATCCACCCCATATACAACTAGCCTTAAATAATGCTATTTACTCTGCAATCAATCAAGCAACACAAGATTTTATAAAGCAAAAATAATCCTCACAAATGTCTAGTTTATTGACCTTATATCAATGAGCTAGATTCTTTGTTTTTAAGTTTTTGTTGCATAAGATTTATCGATGTGAAACTTGCGATAAAATTCCTCCAACTCTTTATCACCAAAATCCTCTAATAAACCTTTTTGTTTTAATGATTCTAAAATCTTTATATCACAATCTGTTTCTTTTGGCCACTCACGCCTATAACCATCTGCAATATTTTTATCCGTTGCATCGATGATAATAATATTCCCAAAAATACGAATATCTCGTTTTGAATCAATATTATTAACCACGCGCCACAAAATCATATAAAGATTTTCAAGATCGTTTTTCTCCCAATCAAGCAACACAAGAATCCTCATATGCTTTTGCAAAGCTTGAAACAAAGTTTCATTTAAATACTTTTGCAAACACTCGTCTGCTTTCTTTCTAACCCCAAGCAAAGTAATTGGATTTTTTGTTTCTTTAAAATATTGTCTTAAAATTTCAGCCTTAGGGAAAATCTCCTTTATTTGTTTTAGCAATATTTCATTTTCTAAAATCTCTAATTGAAGATTTTCAATTTCTTTGCCTGTGCAATCAACTCCTAGCTTACCACCCTCTGCAAAATTAGGGGAAGCATGATCAAGCGCATCACAAACCCCCTCGCTAAAAAGGCAATTTTTCACATTAAAACGATTTAAAATATAAGGCACAATCTCTTTTGATTCTAAGCTTGGTGCATCCTCTCCTACAAAAATAGCATGCTTAACAAAACTCATCTGCCCTACTCCCCAAAAAGAGTGCATACTCTGTTTAGCGGCACTTGGGAATCGTGCTTCAATTTTGGCTAAAATTAAATTATGAAACACACCATTTTCTGGCATAAAATAATCTATTAAACTTGGAGTGGTCGTCTGCAAAAGTGGTAAAAAAATCCGCTCTGTTGGATAGCCCAAATATTTATCTTCCAAAGGAGGCTTGCCTACAACTGAAGCAAGATAAATAGGATTTTTCTTGTGCGTAATTGCACTCACTTCAAGCACTGGATAAGGCTCAATAGGCGTATAAAACCCTGTGTGATCTCCAAATCTCCCCTCATCTCTTAGTTCATCAGTATCCACAAAACCCTCAATCACAATATCACTATCATAAGGCACACAAAGTTCATTACTTACGCATTTTACAAGTCTTGCTTTTTGCTTTTTAATAAAGCCATAAAGCATTAATTCAAATATGCCATAAGGCAAAGGTGCAGTTGCACACCAAGTATAGAGCGGATTCCCCCCTATTGCAATACTAACTGGCATTTTTTGATTTGCTTTTTTGTATTCTTCAAAGATTCCAACTGAATCCTTATGAATCTGCCAATGCAATCCTAAATGATTTTTATCATAGACTTGCAAACGATACATTCCAAGATTCCGCACGCTACCATCAAGACTTTGTGTATAACATTGCCCCATTGTGATAAAAGCACCCCCATCTTCACTCCAAGTTTTTAAAATAGGCAAAGATTGCAAATCTACTTCATTGCCAGTCTTAATCACTTCTTGACATAAACTACCACTCTTAATAGCTTTTGGAGACAAATAGCGTAAATTTAAAAGCTTAGGGAGTGTTTGCATTATTTCTTTGAAATTTTTAGGAGGTTTTAATTTTAGCAAAAATGCAAGATCATTTGCAATTTGTCGCGTATCGCCAATTAACAACTCCACACGACTAAAACTTCCAAACAGATTCATCAAAACTGGAATTTCAAAGTTAATCCCGCGTTGTTTATCAATAGGGTTAGTAAAAAGCAATGCCTTAGAATTAGACTTTTTAACTTCCAAATACGCAAGATGGGGAATCTCCAAATTAATATCCAAAGGCTCAGAGATGATTTTAACTTCATTATGTGCTTTTAATAAATCTAAAGTTTGTCGCATTTTTATCTCCTAATTTCACTTCTTAATTAAAAAGCTATCAAGGTTTGTTTAATCTCACCATTATCCAATGCTTTGAGTTTAAAAGCTTCTTTGCAAAATCCATTTTCCAACTCAAAAACAACCATTTGAAAAATACTAGGAATCCCCTTGCCTTCAGGAATCCTAAGACGATTTGGCACACCTGTCAAAAACTTTTCAATAGGTTCTTGCATTTCCATTCCAATCACACTTTTTCTTGCTCCACTCATACCCACATCACTCACCCCAAAAGTCCCCTCAAAAATCTCCAAATCATCAGTCCCAACATGCGTATGTGTCCCAAGAATTGCGCTAATTTTTCCCTTTAGCATCATAAACATTGCGCGTTTTTCACTTGTTGCTTCAGCATGAAAATCAACAATAATATTCTTAATTCCCTCTTCTTGCAAAGATTCTACAACTTCTTTAGCACAAACAAAAGCATTATCGCATTGCGGCATTCCAAAACTTCCCATAAGATTTAACACCGCAAACTTCTCTTCTTTTATTTCTCCTTTATAGATTCCACTTCCCATTACACCTTTTGGATAATTATGCGGACGCAAAATCACTGAATCATCTTGAGATAAAAGTGGAAAAATATCTTTTTTATCCCAAATGTGATTCCCGCTTGTAAAAATATCCACTCCATAGCCTTGAAGTTCCAAAAAAGTTGAAACACTCAAGCCAAATCCATGACTAGCATTCTCTCCATTAGCTATTACGCAATCAATTGCATATTTTTTTCGCACTTCACCCAAATAATCTCCAACCAATCTCCGACCAACTTTTCCTACAATATCTCCAATAAATCCAAAACGCATTTATCTATCCCTTTAACTACTTCAAATATTCCATAACCGCTTCTAAAATATCTTCTTCATCTTTGCTTTTTGCAACGATAGTTTTTTTCTCACCCTTTGAATCCATAAAAGTAATATTTTGCTGATAATTTAAAACACTCACAATATCACGCATTCTAGCTTTAATTTTAATAATAATTAAACCAATAAATTGTTTTGTGTAAATATCCAAACTTCCAAATCTCTCTTCAATCTCTGATTCTATACCATAAACTGCGCTTTCTTCCTCGCATCTTGATAATCTGCGATATATCTCTAAACGCAATTTCTCTGAAGCAATCAACTCGGGATTTAAAAATGCTGTTACACTTAACTTCACATCAATATTAGTCTTTTCTTCTTTTACATTTCCGCTTAACTGATAAATAGCTTCTTCTAGCATTCTTAGATATAAAGAGTAACCAATATTTTTTATATGCCCACTTTGAGCCTCACCAAGCAAATTACCCCCACCTCTTATTTCCAAGTCATGATAAGCCAAAGCGCCACCACTTCCCAAATACGCATTTTTTTCTAGCGCCATTAAGCGTTTTTGTGCTTCTTGAGTGATTTTATTTGAATCTTCAATCAAAAAATAACAAAATCCCTCTTTACTGCCTCGCCCTACACGCCCCCTTAGCTGATGCAAATCCGCAATCCCAAAACAATCACTTCTATCCACCAAAATCGTATTTGCATTAGGAAGATGAATTCCTGATTCAACAATAGAAGTGCAAAGCAAGAGATTAAATTCTCCTTTTGCAAACTCCATAATAATATCTTCAGATTCTTGAGCTGAAATTTGCGAATGTAAAATAGCAATCTTTAAATGCGGTATTACACTTAAAACTTCTTCTTTTCTTTGGTTAATAGAAGTGATATTATTATGAATATAAAACACTTGACCTCCGCGTCTTAATTCCCTTAAAACCACTTCCTTAAGCAATGAATCACTATAAGTTTTTACAAAAGTTCTTGTAGGCAATCTCTGACTTGGAGCTTCTTTTAATTCACTCAAACCCTTAATGTGTGAAAGTGCCATATTAAGTGTTCTTGGAATAGGAGTAGCAGACATTGAAAGCAAATGAATATTTTGACTTATTTCTTTAATTCTTTCTTTTTGCTTCACTCCAAATTTATGCTCTTCATCCACCACAATGAGAGCTAATTTTTTAAAAACTACGCTTAAAAGCGCGTGAGTTCCAACAACAATATCCACACTCCCCTGCTTTAATCCCTCTAAAATAGACTTTTTCTCTTTGGCGCTAACATATCTATCTAGCCTTGCCATTTTCACACCAAAGTTTTCAAAACGAGCTTTTATTGTTGAGAAATGCTGATAGGCTAATAAAGTCGTTGGAGCAATAATAGCCGCTTGATAGCCACTTAAAAAACAAGCCAACATTGCATTCATAGCTATTTCTGTTTTACCAAACCCAACATCCCCACTTAACAATCTATCCATCACTCTACCACTAGAGAGATCCTTAAAAATTTCTTGGATAGCTTGACTTTGATCTTTTGTATAAACAAATCCACTTTGCCCTTGAAAAACTAGAATCTCTTCTTTATTAGTATCAATGATAATCCCATCAATCAATTCTCTTTTAGCTGCTAGAGCAATGATTCCATTAGCAATAACAAAAAGCTTTTCTTTGATTTTTTCTTTAAGCTTTACAAAAGAACCCTTGCCTAGCCTATCAAGTATCGGAATGCCACCATCTGCAATATACCGATCAACCCTATCTAAATTTTCAACAGGCAAAAGTAATTTATCTTCACCCAAATATTTTAGCTCAATAAAATCCCGCGTTGCGCCAAAAATATTAGCTTGAATGATTCCATTAAAAACTGCCACTCCATAATCAATATGCACAACATAATCCCCAGTCTTTAATTCATCAATTAAAATTTTATTAGGGCGCTTTTTAGTTTGTTTTTGTTGAACATTGAGTGAGAGTATTAATTCCTCTTTACCTAAAATCCAAACCCCATAATCTTTTCCCAACACAAATTCATAATCTTTATGCTCACTAGGCGTGATTCCAGCTTGTCGCACTAGCGCTTCAGTTTTGGCTATTAGCGTGATTTTTTTGTGTTTATGAAATTCCAAAAAGCTCGGAATATTTCTAAAAGCGTATTCAAAATCCTCATAATTTTTACTAATTTCTAGACTTGAATGCTCTAAGATCTGATGTAACAAACCTTGATTCTGCTCCTTAAATTCCAAAAGCTCATTAAGTAAATTTTCTAAATTGGGCGCTTTAATATAAGGATATTCTTCTAAGAGATTCTGTGTGCCTTCCACAAACCAAAGCCCATATGAAGCAATACTATTCCCCTCAAGCTGCAAAGCATTTTGCAAATGCGATTCTTCTATTTTTTTAACAAGCTTTTCATAAGTTTCTTCATTGAGATTAAAGAAAGCAGGTAGAATCTCTATTTGTTCTAATTCTTCTTGTATGCAAAGTTGTGTTTGCACATCAAAAAATCGCATACTCTCAATCTCATTATCAAAAAGAGAAATGCGAATGGGATTTTCAAAATTAGGCAAGAAAAGATCAATAATATCACCCCTTATTGAAACTTCTCCTTTGACTTCAACAAGCTCCACAAACTCATAGCCAAAATATAATAACTTCTCTTGAAATGACTTAAGCTCTAAACATTCTCCAAATTCAACACTAAAACCCTCTAACAATTCTAGTTTTGGCATAGGATTAAGCAAAGTTTGCAAAGGCGTTAGCAAGATTTTTTGCTCTTTTGATTCATAAAACCTTTTAAGCGTTTTAAAAATCTCGCCAAGCTCATCTTGATAACTTCTTAAATCCTCTCCAAAAACTGCCCTAAAATCCTCTAATACATAAGAATCAAAGCCCAAAAAACTAGCAACATCCGCCATTCTTTGCGCTTCATTTTTATCCTTAGCTAAACCAATCAATCCCTTAGAATAAGTCTTAGCAAAACCATCTTTTTTGGCTTTTAAAAACTCATAAAAGCTACTTTGAACCAACTACATTCTCAACTTTTTTGGAAATATCATTGTGTGGCTTATTTTTTTCAAAAGCACTTCTAATTTCATTATTTTTGTGTGTAATGCTATGCCCAACAAACTCACCTGTTTTTTCAATTATAAGTTCTTTAGCGTTGATTTCTCCATCAATTCTACCTTGAGGTAGAATCTCAACAATACTGCACTCACAATTCCCCATTAACTTTCCGCTAACTACCAAATGTTCGGCATTAATAGTGCCATTTACATTCCCACTTTTGCCAATAACGATATTGTTCTTAGTAATAATGCTACCTTCTAACTCACCATCAATATGCAAATTGCACTCACTAACAATATCTCCCTTTATTCTTGTGCCCTGCGCAATAATACTGGTGTTTCCCGAATTTCCGATAGTTTGTTTATCATTGTTAGCAAAGATTGCCATTTTATGTTTTTCTCCTTTTCAAAAATTTGCGTATAATCACGCATAGTCCATTCTATAAATGGTTTTGGATCTAAATCTCTCCCTAAATAGCGAATTTCATAATGCAAATGCGGACCGGTGCTTCTCCCAGTATTACCCGAATAAGCAATCAACTGCCCTCGCCTTACAAACTCACCCCTTTTTACAACAATTTTACTCAAATGTGCATAAAAAGTCTTAAAACCAAAAGAATGTTCTAATTTTACCATAATTCCATACCCACCATTATAACCTGTCCCCGTAAAATCAGCCACCCCATCAGCAGGTGCATAAATAGGTGTTCCAATTGGCATTCCAAAATCAATACCCGTGTGAGAGTGAGAGCGCCTAAGAATTGGATGTAATCTTGTTCCCCAAGCAGCTGTGATGCGATAATCTCCCTTAAGTGGAACACCATTTGGGATAAGTTGCATTACAAACGCCTTTTGAGCACCTGTAATACTAGCCAAATCAACTCTTTCTATCAAACTCAAATCTCTTTGGCTAGTTTGCTCCCCTAGTCCAACAATTCCTTCTAAATCCTCAATCTTATCAGAAACTTTTACTAATTCTTCAGTTTTTTCATCAATTAAAGCTTGTAATTGCTCATTTTTTTCATTGATTTTTAAAAATTCTTGCTGCATTAAGTCACGCTTATTTTTAATTTGTTTAACTTCGTTTAAAAGTAGCCTAATAGAAATAGCACTAAAGAAAAAAACAGCCACAATAAACAAAACAATATACAAGATAATCTGCTTAACATACTGATGAATATTGTACTGCTTAGAACCAGCAATATCTGTAATTGTTACTACAAAGCGATTCTTTATTGCCATTGCTATCTTCTTTTTAAAAACTCTGCGACCACACAAAAAGATCCACACACAAGGTATTTTTCATCTTTTTTAATGTTGCAAAAATCTGTAAATTCCAAATCTAATCCTCTTAAAATATCTTCTAGTTGCATTTTTGGAATCCTACGCGAACTTGAAATTTCAATAATCTCAACACGCTTAATAATAGGCTTTAAAATTTTTAAAATCTCTTTTGGATTCTTATCAAGATAGGAATTATAAACTAAAATATATTTTTCTTTACTAAAATTTTTCAAAATCGCCCTAGCACCATTTGGATTATGCAAAACATCAACCCAGATATTAGGTGCAATCTGCTGTGCCCTACCTTGCAAATCCAACGACTTAAGCTCTTTAAGATTCATATCAAACCCTAGGGCTTTAAATCCAGAGTATGCTAATGCTAGATTTTCTTCTTGGAATCTCGCATAATGATGTTTTTTGCAATATTCCTTAATAGATGGTGAAATACTTTGAATATCTAAAATTTCTAATTCTATTTGTTTTTCTTGAGCAATTTTTTGTGCAATCTTAATTACTTCAAAATGACTTTGAATCCCCAAAATTGCTTTTTTTGCCATTGCATTAAGTTTAGTTTTTGCAATAGATTCCAAGCTCTCTCCTAAAAACTCTTGATGATCTATATCAATAGCACTAAAGAGTGTTAAATCCCTTTTAACGCAAGTTGTTGTCGAATCAAACTCCCCGCCAAGTCCAGCTTCTAGCACCAAATAATCACACTCACCAAAAACTTTAAGGGCTAAAAAAGTTAAAATCTCAAAATAACTAGCCTCCTTTAAAAGTGTTAAATCAAATTCTAAAAATGCATTTTCTAAAGTTTCTAGTGTAATATTTTTTCCATTACGCCAAAAGCGCTCTTCAATACTAAATAAATGCGGAGAAGTAAAATGCCCCACATCAAGCCCTTGTTGATGAAGCATTAGTGCTAGAAACCTCCCTGTGCTACCCTTACCATTTGTGCCAACAATATGTATTACCTTAGGTTTTAAAAAAGGAATCTTAAGAGTTTCTAAAATCTTTGGAGCGCGTTTAGGATCAAAAGGAGCGTATTCAACACCCTTTTTTTCTAAAAATTTTTTTAACTCATTCATCACCAATCACACCTTGAGTGTTTTTGGATTCTTGAAAATCCGCTAAAAGTTTCATTAGCATATATTCCAAACTTGTCTGATTAGATCGTTGCAAAACTTGCGCACTAAGCTTAATTTTAAAGTGCATTTGCTGATATGCAAAAATGCTCTTTTTAACTACCAAGTCCAAATTTTTAATAAATTCAATCGCATCATTCTTTTGACTATCCAACAAACAAGCTACAAACTCTTCCCTACCATAATATGAAATCCAATCACTTGGACCGCTGTATTCTTTTAAAAGTCTTCCTAAAATGGATAGAATCTTTTTCCCAGCCTCACTGCCAAAATCCTCTACAATCTTATCATAGCCCACAACCCCAAAAACTACTAATGCGTAGTTTTTATCTTGCCTGCAAAATGCTTCTTCTGCAAATCCCAAAACTTTTTGCATTCCCTCTTTGCTAACCAAAGTTGTCATCGAATCTATAGGCAAAGAACTTGCTTCTTGATATTTTATTCTTTCTTTTGGTGAGTTTTTAATTTCTTCTTGTTGCGAAATTTTTTGTATAACAAGCTCTTGGTTTAAAATTTTCTCCAAGTTTTTTAATAAATATTCTTCTTTGAAATTTTGTGGAAATTTTAGAAACTCTTTCACTTCTCCCTGCCATTCCTGAAAGGCTTGATTATTGATTTTAAAATCACTTAAAATCTCTAATACACTTTTATTTTTTTGGACTTCTAGACCTTTTTTTAATAATTCATTCCATTTTTCTTTCCAAGTCTGCATAATCTTAGGATTAGATTTGTCAAATTCCAAAAGCTGACTTTTAGCAAGTGAAGAGATAGACTTTTCAGGATAAGTCGCCAAAATACGCAAAAGAATTTTGATAATTTCCACATAAAGCGCAAAATTTTTCTTATAAAAATACATATGATTTAATGCCACAATCAAATGAATCGTTAATTCATCTTTATTTCTAAATTCTTTATTAGCTAAATTGTCTCTAACTTCTGCATCAATTTTTTCTAACATATTTTTTAAGCTAATATAATCCCCATAGGATTTTAAACCCATTTTTTTGGCTTGTCTGCAAAAATAATCAGTGTAAGCCTCTGGCGTAGGATCACTGCCCTCTTGCATCAATTCTTTCAAAGCTTCTTTAGCAATCTTTTGAATTATCTGCATTAAAAAGTCTCAATTCCCACTTGCGAAATAAACCCATCAAGTGCTTGAATCACTGCCTCATTAATCGCTTCCATACGAATAGAATCGGTGATATTAGATGAGTTTCCAAGTGAAAAATTATAATAGCCCTTTTTGCTAAAAATTCTTGTGCTTTGTGTATAGCGATTAGTATATTTAAAGCGCACATTCACTTCACAGCGATAAAAGGTTGCAAATCCAGTTTTATTCTCTGCTAGAGTATGAAACAATACATTTTGCAATTCCACTTCCACCACCGAATCTGCTTCTTGCTTATCCACCACTCTACTATGAAAACGCTCAAAAATACTTCGCGAAACAGAATCTTTTAACTCCACACTATTTTGAGGATCTCTTAAGCTGATTTTAACTTCTACAAATACTTTACCACCAAGCGCTTTATTGGCTTGGTGAGCGATAGGCTGATAACCGCACCCCGCCAAAAATACACAAACCACTAAGAACAAAAAAAGCTTTTTCATTTTACTGCACGACAAAATTTACTAACTTATTTGGAACTACAATTTCTTTTATAAGTGTCTTACCCTCAAGCCATTTAGATACTTTTTCTCTAGCAAGCGCCAAAATCTCCTCTTTAGAAGTTTCCAAATCCACTTCAAGCTCATCGCGACGTTTTCCATTAATAGTGATTGCTAAAGTAATTGAATCTTCTTTTAAAGCTTCATTATCCACTACAATAGTTTGAAAATTTTTTAAACCAAAATACTGCTGACTTAACTCCCAACAAATATGTGGAATAATTGGCTCTAAGATATTCAACAAAATAAAATATCCCTCACTCCAAATTTCTCTATTTTCTTGCTCACTTAAAGCATTGATTGCTTCCATACAAGCAGCAATTAGGGTGTTAAAAGCATAGCCATTTTCATGCACAAAAGTTTCATTAGATTTTTTTAAGGCTTCATAGACTTTTTTTCTAGCATATTTTTCTGCTTTAGAGAGCTTAGCAGTATCAATCTTTGGAAGCCCTTGCACAGAATCAATGTTCTCCACTTTTGCACACAACCGCTTAATAAATCTAAAAGATCCCTCCAAAGCAGAATCATTCCATTCTAGCTCTCTTACAGGCGGTGCTGCAAAAAGAATAAAAAGTCTAGCCGTATCTGCTCCATAAGTATCAATAATCTCTTGAGGATCAACTACATTGCCTTTAGATTTACTCATTTTAGCACCATCTTTAGTTACCATTCCTTGCGTTAGCAAATGCGAAAAAGGCTCACTAATATGCGTATATCCCAAATCCCTTAAAACTTTAGTAAAAAATCGCGAATACAGCAAATGCAAAATTGCGTGTTCAATACCCCCAACATATTCATCTACACTCATCCAATATTTTTCATCTTCCAAACTAATAGGCGTTTTATCGCGCAATTGCTGTGGAGTGGTATAGCGCAAAAAATACCAGCTTGATTCCACGAAAGTATCCAGAGTGTCTGTCTCTCTTAGAGCCTTTTGACCACATTTAGGACAAACACAATACTTCCAAGTAGAATGTTTATCAAGCGGATTTCCTTCTCCATCGATAATAACATCTTCTGGCAATGCTACAGGAAGTTTGTCCTTGCTCTCTGGTAAAATACCGCAAGCCTCACAATGGACAAGTGGAATAGGAGTTCCCCAATATCTTTGCCTAGAAACTCCCCAATCACGCAATTTAAAATTCACCACAGCCTTGCCTAGATTCTGTGATTCAAAGCTTTTAATAATCGCCTCTTTAGCCTCATTGCTTTCCATTCCGCTATATTCTTTAGAATTTATTAATTCCCCACTCTCACAATAAGGCAAAGGTGCATTAGGATCTTTTTTATCTACAATCACTTGCTTAATAGGCAAATGATATTTTTGTGCAAAATCAAAATCTCTCTCATCGTGCGCAGGAACACTCATAACCGCACCACTTCCATAATCCATTAAAACAAAATTAGCCACCCATAATGGAATCTTCTCTCCACTTAAAGGATGAATGGCAAAAATCCCCAAAGGCACACCACATTTTTCTTGCTGTGATCGCTCTCTTGCAGAAGTATTTTGCATTTTAAGAATCTCATCTTTAGCTTCTTGACTCAATCCATCGCTCTCAAGCATTTTTTTAACCAAACTATGTTCAGGCGCCAAAGCACAATAGCTTACACCAAAGATTGTATCAGGTCGCGTTGTAAAAACTTCAAATTCCTTAATACCTTGACATTCTTGTTCTAATTGAAAACAAAAGCTCAATCCTTGAGATTTTCCAATCCAATTGCGCTGCATTGTTAGCACTTGATTAGGCCATTTGCCATCCAAGCTCTCTAAATCTTGCAATAATTCTTCTGCATAATCTGTAATTTTAATGTAATATTGATACATTTCCTTTTGGATAACTTGCGTATCACAACGCCAACACTTACCCTCAATCACTTGCTCATTAGCCAAAACCGTTTGATCATTAGGACACCAATTTAAATAGCCTTTTTTACGATAAATCAATCCCTTTTCCCACATTTCTATAAAGAGCAATTGCTCCCATTTAGAATATTCTAAATCACAAGTCGCAAGCTCACGAGTCTTAGAAAATGAAAAACCCAGAGAATAAAGTTGCTTTTTCATATGTTCAATATTGCTATAAGTCCATTGTTTTGGGTGAGTTTTATTTTTAATCGCAGCATTTTCAGCAGGCATTCCAAAGGCATCCCAACCAATGGGGTGTAGCACATTATAGCCTTGTTTTCTTAGATTCCTAGCAATTGCATCACTAATACAATAATTTCTTACATGCCCCATATGGATATTTCCACTTGGATAAGGAAACATACTTAAAATATATTTTTTAGGCAGACTTTTATCTTCTTTTGGTTCATACTCACCGCTATTTTCCCAAAAATTTTGCCATTTTTTTTCAATCCCTTTTGCATAATATTCCATTGCTAACCCTTAATTAAAATCGTTGTAATTTCTTATGCTCTCAATAGCCACAAATACAATTGAAACAATATTAGCCACCAAAGCACCAAGAGCCAATGCTATAGCAACATTAATATTATTTAGCACTTGCATATAAATAAAAGCCGGAATCAAATGCAAATCCGCTACAAGAGAGGCTGCCATAAGTTCAGCAGACATATAATTTCTTACCCCAACTTTCAAAATGGTAGAAATAATATTTACACCCCCAGCAATAAAAAGCATTATGATATTTTGCTCGCACAAAAATCCTATGGTAGAAGTCAAACTCATTAATATAAAAAAGACATAAATTACTTTTCCCCAGTCCATCTTGATACCTCCTAAACTCTTCCTCTTTCATACATTTCGCGCATTTTCTTTTTCTCTAATGCTTTGCGTTCTTGATCTACTAATTTTTTATGATATTTTCCCAAATCAAATCCCAAAATCATTACAAGCTTACTTGCAACAAAAATAGAGCTATAACTCCCCACAATCGAACCAACCAACATTGGCAAACTAAAGCCTTTGATAATCTCTCCACCAAATAAATAAAGTGTTAAAACAACAAAAAATACCGTAAGAGAAGTGAGCATTGTCCTAGATAGTGTTGCAGAAAGTGCTTCATTAACTACTGCTTTTAAATTATTACTTGCTCTTATTCCAATTGTTTCGCGAATACGATCAAAAATAATAATAGTATCATTGATGGAATAACCAATCAGTGTTAAAAGCGCAGCAATCACCTCCAAACTCAAATCCACATCAAACAAAATCACCGCACCAGCAGCAATCACAATATCGTGAATCAAAGCCAAAATACTCGCTAAAGCAAAGCGCCACTCATAGCGATATGCCACATAAGCCATAATAGAAATAATTGCAAAACTTAAAGCCAAAATCCCTTTTTCTCTTAGTTCATCTCCAACTTTTGGTCCTACAATATCCACACGCCTAATCTGAAAATCTCCAGTATCTTTCAAAAGATTCGTAACTTCCTCACCAATATCTTGATTAACACTAGAAGTTGCCGTAGCAAGTCTAATCAAAATCTCTTCAGGGCTTCCAAATTCACTTACTTGTGCGCCTTGAAACTCTTCAACACTTTCTAACCTTTGGCGTATTTCCGCTAAAGGTGCTTCTTTTGAATATTGTATTTGAATAATTGTTCCACCTGCAAAATCCACACCCAAAGTAAAACCAGGCTTAATAAACAAAACCAAAGATCCAATAAATAAGATTAAAGAAAGCACAATCCCATAATTAGACATTTTAACAAAGTCATAAATTTTGTTGTGTTTAAAAAAATCCATTAAGCACCTCTTTTCTTATAACCAAACCAAAGAGAATAATTGCCTGATTTGATGATTCTATTTTGCAATAATCTAAAGATTCCGTGAGTCCCAACAATTGCTGTAATCACTGAAGCAATAATCCCAATACTCATTGTGATTGCAAAGCCCTTAATCGCGCCTGTTCCAAACATATAAAGTAAAACTGCAGCAATTAAAGAAGTTAAGTTTGAATCAAAAATCGCCCTTGAAGCATTGGCATAACCATTTTCCATTGCCTTAATGAAATTTTCCCCTGCTCTAAAGCCCTCTCTAATCCGTTCATTAATAATCACATTAGCATCCACTGCCATACCCACGGTTAAAATAATTCCAGCCATTCCAGGTAAAGTCAATGTCGCGCCAAAAAGCGCCATTACCGCAATTACCAATAAAATATTAATCACCATTGCAATATTAGCGATAATTCCTGCAATGCCATAATAAAAAATCATAAACACCACAACTAGCACCGCTCCACTAGCTAATGCAATCATAGAAGCCTTAATGCTATCAGCACCTAGGCTTGGACCAACACTGCGTTTTTCTAGCAAAGTAATAGGTGCAGGCAAAGCTCCACTACGCAATGCAATAGCAATATCGCTTGCTTCTTGCACACTAAAGCCCCCACTAATTTGTCCGCTACCTCCTCCAATTCTCTCACGAATCACTGGCGCAGAATAAACTTTGCCATCTAGCACAACTGCCATACGATTCCCTACATTTTTTCCAGAAAAATCCCCAAAGATTTTCCCTCCCTGTGCATTCAAGGTAAAATTAATAATAGGTTGCCCATTTTGATCATAAGCCGCCCTTGCATCAGTAAGCATTGCACCATCTAAAATCGGAATAGCTTTAAGCAAGATTTTTTGATTGGGATCGTTAATAAAGGGCAATATCACATCACCATAAGATTCTGCTTCTAGCTCTGTTATAGTATGCACTCGTGCATTTCTTGATTCATCTACTGCCATCATCTGTAAATGTCCGCCCTTAGAAATCAAATCCAAAGCCCTTTGCTCATCTTCTTGAGTTTTGATTCCGGGCAATTGCACAAGAATTGAATCAGTTCCCTGCTTTGTTACGCTAGGCTCGGATAATCCAAATTGATCCAAACGATTACGGATATTACCAATTGCTTGTTCAATTGCATAATTTTCAATATTGATAATTTCTGCTTCTGTGAGGGTAATAGTATATTTTAAACCATTTTCTATGACATTTAAACCTTGAATCTCTTTAAGATAATTGTCAATTTTTTCTTTTTCATTAGAATCAAGCAACTCAAACACGACACTTTCTAAATCTACTTTTAAGCCATCTAGTAAAATCTGCTCTTCTATGGCATAGTAGTTTATACCTGAAGCCAAAGAAGCATAGCGCGTCTTAACCGCTTCTTCAGTTTTAACGCCCAAAAGCAAATTCAAGCCTCCTTGCAAATCAAGCCCTAGTGTAATTTTAGGTCCTTGAGTTTGAAACAAAGAGGGAATTGATAAAATAATCCCAAATAATGCTGCTATGATAAAAGAAAATAATTTAGTATTAAAACTCTTTTTCATTTTATTTTATTCGGCTTTTTTGGCAACATAATCTTTTGCTAATTTTACGATAGTATCTTCATTCAAACGCACCATAAAATAATCTTCCTCGCGTTTAACCACTTCTGCAATAAATCCGCCAGTTGTAACAATCTTATCCCCTTTGCTCAAAGAAGCAATCATTTCTCTATGATTTTTGGCTTGTTTTTGTTGCGGACGAATAATCAAAAAATAAAAAATCGCAATTAAAACCACCAAAGGCAAAAGTTGTGTAAAGATATTTCCAGCATTTTCCATAAGTGCTAACCTCTCTTAAATAAAATTAAACGAAGATTCTACCATTTATTTACTAATGATTTGCTAATAAATACCATTGTTTTTATTTTTTAGATAACTTTTTGATTAAATTTTAACTCCAATCCAATAAAAAAATTATCTCTAAGCTAAGAATCCAAAAAAGGATTCTTTTTGCTTAATGGTGTGTTACTTTATCTCTAATAAAAAAGAAAATACTTCCTAAAATACCAGCTGTAAGAGAAGCAATCAAAATAGAAATTTTTGCCACATCCGTTGCTACAAGAGCGTGTTCGCCACTAAAGGCAAGGTTAGTTACAAACATTGACATAGTAAATCCAATTCCGCCTAAAGCCCCAGCACCAAAGATTTCTACCCAAGTAACACCTTTTGGACGCGCTGCGATTCCAAACTTTTCTGCCAAGAAAGTAAAAAGGAAAATACCCAATGGCTTCCCAATAACCAAACCACAAAAAATACCCAAAAACACATGATCCACACCAAAATCAATATTAGACCCAATACTAACCCCTGCATTTGCAAAAGCAAAAATAGGCATAATAAGATAATTAGAATAAGGTGCTAAAGCGTGTTCTAATCGCAAAAGTGGATTTTGCACTGCATTTTTGTGTTGGGCGATATGATGCAAGGCTTCAATTTGTTCGTTTTGCAATAAGATTCCATCTTTTTTCTTTTGCGCTTCTTGGAAATTACTAATCACTAATTTAATTTTATCCATAAAATCTAAAGTATCCATTTTGGGCGCAACAGGAATAGTAAAGGCTAAAACAACCGCTGCAATAGTCGCGTGAATACCACAATTATGAACAGCAAGCCACAGACCAACACCCAAAATCATATAAGGGGTTAGTGCTTTTACTCCCATTTTATTAAGCATAACCAAAACCGCGACAATCCCAGCAGCAACTGCCAACCAACCAAAACTAATCCCACTAGAATAGAACAATGCAATCACAATAATCGCACCCAAATCATCAGCCACCGCTAAAGAAACTAAAAATACTTTAACAGAAATAGAAACTCTTTTGCCAAGCGCTGATAAAACTCCCAAAGCAAAAGCAATATCTGTCGCCATTGGAATTCCAAATCCGTGTTCAGAAGCACTTCCAGCATTTAGAGCAAAATAAATAATCCCAGGACCAATCATACCCCCTAAAGCAGCAATGACAGGCAAGGCTGCTCTTTTAAACCCTGCTAACTCACCAAACAACACTTCGCGTTTGATTTCTAAGCCCACAACCAAAAAGAAAAATGCCATTAATACATCATTAATCCAATGCTCCAAGCTCATTCCAATAAAAGTGCCATTAACATCAAATCCCACTTTACTTTTCCAAAGTGCCGCATAACCCTCTGCTAAAGGTGAGTTTGCAACAATCATTGCCAAAACAGCACAACAAAGCAACAAAACTCCCGCAAACGATTCACTTTGAGTGATTTTTTTTAGGCTAGACATAAAGCCATTTTGATTTTCTGCTTCCATTTATTCCCCTATAACTTCAACTAATCTTCCTTCACCCTCTGTATAAAAGACAAAACCTCTCACAGGTTTTTGCAAAATTTCTCCCACACTTTGCATATACTCTAGCACTTGCGTCGCATAAGATTCCCTTTGCGCTCCGCTTTTATAGTCAATCACAAACGCCTCGTTTTCTCCGATAATCAAGAGATCCAAGCGTTTTTGTCTGCCATTGGATAAAAAAGGAATTTCACATTTTACCTTTCCTTTAGCTAGAATTTCAATAAAATGAGAATTTTTTAAGATTTTTTTACAATGTTTAATCACATTTTTTAAGCTTTCTCTCTCCATTAAAAAGCCCATTTTATTGCACAAAATCTCCAAAAGCACCGAATCATCTAAATTATTTTTTATTTTTTGCTCCATTACAAAATGCAACGCCACACCATAATAAATCCCTTGAATCTTACCTTCTTGCACTTCTTTTTGAATCACCTGCATTTTCTTTTGTGTGCCCAAAGACACCAAACTCTTTTTACAACTTGCTTCTTCAAAAAATACTTGTTCTTCTTTTTTGGGTAAATTTGTAGCTTCTTTGACTTCTTGTAATGCTTTTTTTAAATCCCCTCTTTGTAAATTTTCTAATTCTAAAGAATCAAAGCGCCCTTTTTCACTCAAAAGCATAATATGCATCGTATTTTTAGCGCGTGTCAAAGCCACATAAAGCTGATTTTTTAAATCCTTTTCTTTTAAAATCTCTTCCTTAAAAATCGCCTTTTGATAGGTTTTATCCAAGCTTTTTCTTAAATCATTGCTTTTTTGAAACACCCTTTGAATCTCCACGCCATTTTCTTTGAATTCAAAAAAGACATTATTATAACGACTTCTAGCCTTATTATCATCAATCACCAAAACATGATTAAATTCCAAGCCTTTAGATTTATGGATTGTCATTAGCCTAATCCCTGAACACTCACTTGAAACAATATCTGCTTGTAAGCTTTCAACTTTTTCTAGTAGCTCCCCCACACTTGCAAACCCCAAGGCATATTCCAAAAACTTCTTAGCACTCAAACTAGAAATCTTAAAACTTTGCATCACTTGTAGCAAAATCACTGCTGGTGGATTCTCCAAAATTTCAAAATGCCGATCCAATGATTCTTTTTCTAATCCCAATAGCATAAAAAATTCCTCACAAAACAAGGGATTTTTAGAATCTAAATATTTCAAAAACTCAATCAAAGCGCGCACTTCATTATGAAATACTAGCTTTGCACTCGTATCCATTACGACCTTAAAACCACTAGTTTCCAAGTATTCTGCTAACTCCACCACCCAATCATTATCAAAAAGCAAAATAGCAATCTCTTCTTCTTTAGCACCAAGCTCCAAAAGCTCCCTTAAGCATTTTGAAATCTCTTCTTTATCTGATTCATTTTTGACAACCCTCACAAAGCCCTCTTGATGGCTATTAGCTTCTTGAGAGACAAAGCCATCTATTTTGTTGCTAAAGACTTCATTGACAAACTCCACAAGATTCTTAGCACTCCGATAATTCTTTTGCAAACTCTCTTGCTTCATTCCATCAGCAGCAATTTTAAAAAGATTTGGATTACCACCCCTAAAGCGATAAATAGACTGCTTAATATCTCCCACATAAAAGAAACTACGCAAAAACTCTTTAACACCCTTACCGCTTTTGATTTCATCAATCATAGGCTTTAAAATCTCATATTGCAAAATACTTGTATCTTGAAATTCATCAATCAAAATGTGGCTAATGGTGCTATCAAGTCTAAAATACAAAAATTCCTTATCAAAGTTTTTTTGTAGCAAAAGCTCATAAACCTTTGAAGTTACCGCATTAAAACTCAAAGTATTGCTTTGTTTATAATACTTCTCTTTGGCTTCTAAATAAACTTGAAAAATTTCATACAGATTCCTAAGATATTGCGATTCTTCATCTAAATACACTCCCAAAAGCGCTTCTTTTAGACTTTCAAAATCTCTCTCATCAAAAGGAATCTTTCCAAATCCCCTAAAATCAGTTATTTTCTCTTTTGTAAGCCAAGTTTTACCCTTATGCAACAAAGAATTAAAATCGCTAAAATCCATCGGATTAGAAGTCTTACTCTCACTCTCACTCTCACCCTTACTCTTTTTATATTCTCGCTGAAGTCTATAAGCATATTCCATTGCTTGTTCTTTATCGCCCTTTTGTGCTTCATAGACAAAAAATCCCTTTTTAAGCATTTCTTTAAAAGAATCAAGAAAAGAACAAAGCGACAAAACACTATCGATACTCTTTCTCCCTTGGGCGCAAAAAAGCACGATTCTCTCAAAGGCTTCATCACTCAAAAGTTCCAAAAAAATCTCTGTAATTGCTTCAAAATCCTCATTTTGAATTTCAAAATTATTTTCAACCCCCACATACCAGCAAAAGCTCTTTAAGATTCTCTGAAAAAACGAATCAATTGTCGTAATTTTCAAATCTTCACGCAAAAAACTATAATAAATTTTTGTAATCTTTTGCTCAATTCCCTCCAAATCATTTATACTAATAAACTCAAGTTGTTTAATATATTCTCTATCATTTTTTCTTTGATAGATTTCTTGAATGCTCTTAACAATGCGTTCTTCCATTTCCTTTGCTGCTTTTTTAGTAAAGGTCAAAGTCAAAATTTCTGAAGGCTTAGCACCCAAAAAAAGCAGTTCAAGATAACGCGAAACCAAACGATAAGTTTTCCCACTCCCCGCACTTGCATTCAAACACAATAAGGCACTTTCCATTGTATTTCCTTATAAAATTTGCATCATTATAACATTAATTTAAGAATCCTAAAAGTTGATTGACATATACTAAAGATTTGTTATATAATATGCTAAAAGTTTATAGAATTTATTATTTTTTAAGGAATGGCAAATGTCAAAAAGTCTTTATGAAACACTTGAAGTCTCTTCAAATGCAACAAGCGAAGAAATAAAAAAGGCTTATCGTCGCTTAGCACGAAAATATCACCCAGACATCAATAAAGAAAAAGATGCCGAAGAAAAATTCAAAGAAATCAACGCAGCCTATGAAATCTTAAGCGATGAGAAAAAACGCAAACAATACGATCAATTTGGCGATTCAATGTTTGGCGGACAAAATTTCCACGATTTTGCAAGAGGGCAAGGCAATGTGGATTTAGATGATATTTTAAGTCAAATCTTTGGCGGAGGCGGATTCTCTCAAGGCACAGGAAATTTTGGCGGTTTTGGTGGATTTAGTAATTTTGGCGGTTTTGGGGGATTTAATCAAAAAAGCCAACCCAATCTTGACATTACCGCACAAATCACTATCCCCTTTAGCACCGCGATTCTTGGAGGCAAACACAATGTAAGCCTACAAAACCAAAACTTTGATGTTAAAATCCCAGCAGGAATTAAAAATGGCGAAACCATAAGGCTAAGAGGAAGAGGCAATACAATGGGAAATCAAAGCGGTGATGTTTTGCTAAAAGTCTCTGTTGCTCCACACCCACAATACACCCAAGAAGGCGACAATCTCACCAAAAAGTTTGATTTACCTCTAAAAACCGCACTTTTTGGTGGCAAAGTCGAGATAGAGACACTTTATAAGCCTATCACACTAAAAGTTCCTAAAAACACCAAAAACAACCAACGATTCCGCGTAAAAGAGCTTGGAGCTTATAATCGCAAAAGCAAAATCTATGGAGATTTATACCTAGAAGCTAATATTATTTTACCTGACATTGATTCACTCCCAAAAGAGCTTGTTGAATCGCTTGAAAAATACCTATAAGGAGCGCCAATGTATAGCTATGATGAACCCGTTTATCTCATCAGTGTAGTAGCAAAGATTCTCTCAATCCACCCCCAAACGCTACGACAATATGAGCGTGAGGGCTTAATAGAACCAGGCAGAACCGATGGCAAAATGCGCTTGTATTCCCAAAGAGATATTGACAAGATAAAAACGATTCTAAGACTAACGCGCGATTTAGGCGTGAATCTAGCAGGAGTGGATATAATCTTGCGCCTTAAAGACAAGCTTGATGAGCAAGATAGAGAAATTGAAGAATTGCAAATCCACCTAGAAAAACTCAAAAGCAATCAACCAAGTAGATCCGTTACCAAAAAGCAAAGTTCTTATGAAATCATCATTTTCAAAGAATAATGCCAAGCATTAAAGCAACAACAAAGGCAAATACACCACACATTGCCTTTGCAAATCTTACAATCACTCAAATTCCACTCTACAATAAATATTGCTTTTAATCTCACTCTACCGCTTTTTCACAAGAATCACTGCAAAACACCAAAAAGACGCACCAAGAAAAATAGATTGTTACAATAATTACTAGAAATTAAAAAATCTCCATACAATTATATATGTTATGTTGCATCTCATTTTATTTAAGTGTAAGATAGATAGCATAAATAATTTAAATTATTTATCATCTTTGATTTAAGGATTAGATATGCAAGAAAATCTTACAAGATCACAAAGGATTCGATCTATCATCGCTGCAAGTAGCGGAAATTTGGTAGAATGGTATGATTTTTATATTTACGCATTTAGTGCAGTGTATTTTGCACACAAATTCTCTGGATCACAAGATCCAACAATACAGCAAATTTCAGCATTTGGGATTTTTGCCCTTGGATTTTTGATGCGACCCATTGGATCTTGGGTTTTTGGATCATTAGCAGACAAAATCGGTCGTAAATCTTCTATGGTTTTTTCTGTTATCCTTATGGCACTAGGATCTTTTATGATAGCCGCTATCCCCTCCAAAGAAACAATAGGTGATTTTGCTATTTTATTATTACTTGTCGCAAGATTAATCCAAGGCTTGAGTGTCGGAGGCGAATATGGCATAGCCGCCACTTATCTAAGTGAGCTTGCAAGTAAGGGCAATAGAGGTTTTTATTCCTCTTTTCAATATGTAACTCTCATAGGCGGACAGCTTTTAGCGGTAGCTAGTATTTCTATTATGTTGCTATTTTTTACCAACGAGCAAATGAATGACTATGCGTGGAGAATCTTATTTGTAATTGGGGGCTTATTAGCACTTGGATCGTTGTTTGTGCGATCTATTATGAATGAGAGTGCGACAAAACTACACCATCACGAAGACAGAGGGACGCTAAAAGCACTTTTTAAAACCTCTTGGAAACAATTTTTATTTGTTGTAGGGATCACCGCAGGAGGTTCTTTAGCGTTTTATACAATCACAACTTATGTAAAAACCTTTATGATTAATAGTGCAGGAATCGATGCAACCACTTCAAACCACATTATGCTTATTGCATTATTCCTTTTAATGGTTATGCAACCAGTTTTTGGGGCCTTGGGAGACAAAATAGGACACAAAAACTTCTTAATGATTTTTGCAGTCCTTGCCTTATTCCTACTCTATCCTTTATTTTCAGCCTTAAAAGGCACACAAAATAGCATACTCATCTTTTTAGTTGTTATAGCACTTTTTACAATCTTGAGCTTTTACACTTCAGTAGCAGGGATTTTCAAAGCCAAGCTTTTTCCAGAGCATGTCAGGGCTTTAGGAACAGGATTTGGTTATGCGATACCCAATGCGATTTTTGGAGGTTCTGCACCTTATGTGGCATTACAATTCAAAAACGCCGGTATTGAAAATGGATTTTTCATCTATCTAGCAGTGATGATGTTCTTTATCTTAGTCGTTTCTATCTTTATCCCAAAAGAAAGTGAGCTAGAATGATTATACTTGAGGGTTTTTCAACCCTCGCTAAACCATTAAACTTACTTCACACAAATATACGATATACTAAGCTACACATTACATACCACAAAGGAGGCGTATGCACTACATTTCTAAGCCATTACAAGAATTTTTACACACATATACATTACCAAACCCCACGACACAATCCCTTAACACATTTAAAGAACACTTAGATCATTTTTTAGCCCAATGCCACAAACACACCGCGCAAGATACAAGCGAGAGTGAGGAATTTCAAAAGAACCTTATTGCAGATTTTTTAAAACAAGCATTTAGCTACCCAAAAATCAACACAAAACATAAAATCGATCTTGCCATATACGAAGATGATGAAGTCAAGACATTTTTTGAAGTCAAATCCATAGCCAACAAAAGCGAATTCCCCAAAAGCACCCAATCCCTAGATTCCAAAGCCTTGTATGAAGCCCTGCTGTATTATATGAGAGAACAAAACGAGGGAAATAACAACCTCAAATGTATTCTCTTATGCAATGTAGAATCTTTTTATCTCATCAGTGCCAAAGAGTTTGAGAAACTCTCCCAAAACAAAGAATTGCAAAAAGCCTACAAAAATGTCGACAAAAAGCAAGGCAACGACACAAGCACAAAAAAATTCTATCAAAAAGCCCAAGAAATCCTAAGCACACTTGATATGGAGATGACTTTTACACATTTTGGGATTAAAGACACCGAGCCTGTCTTGCTATATCAAGTCTTTAGCCCACATCTGCTACTTGGCTACAAAACCCACATCGATAGCAATGTGCTAAACCAAAACTTCTATGAAGAGCTACTATATATCTTGGGATTAGAAGAAACAAAAGATGGCGCCAACAAACTCATCAAACTTAGCGACACGCCAAACACCCTAAGCTACGCGATAAGAGAAAATTTAGGGCTAGATTGCGTGCGAGATTTTGAGAGCATATTTGAGCTTATCATCACATGGAATAACCGCCTTTTATTCTTGCGTTTGTTAGAATCTATGCTGCTAAGCTTCAAACATATCCCAAAGCCCTTTTTGGATTCAAGCGTGATAGAAAGCTTTGCCAAGCTAAACACACTCTTTTTTGAGATTCTCGCACTTAGAGAAAATGTCCGCAAAAGCATACCAAAAGAGCTAGATTCTATCCCTTACCTGAACTCAAGCCTATTTGACAAAACCGAGCTTGAAAAGCAAGGCAAAGAAATCAAGCTTTTAGATTCAAAGCCATTAGCACTTTATAAAAAATCAATCCTCAAAGACACCAAAAAGCCCCTGCCACTTTTAGAATATCTCTTTGACTTCCTAAACGCTTATGACTTCACCACCACCCCAAAAGACATACAAGACAATGTCAAAATAAACCACGACAAACTTATCAACGCCGCCGTATTGGGGCTAGTCTTTGAAAAGCTAAATGGCTATAAAGAAGGCAGTTTCTACACGCCAAGCTTTATCACAAACTATATGTGTAAGCAATCCCTGCAGCAAGTCGTGATACAGAAGTTTAACACCGCCAAAAATTGGGATTGCAAAGATTTACAATCCCTAAAACTAAGGCTAGATAAACTCACAGATTCACCTGATGGCTACAAAGAAGCAAATGAGATATTTGATTCCATAAAAGTATGCGATCCAAGCGTAGGAAGCGGACATTTCCTCGTTTCTATGCTAAACAATATGATAGAGCTAAAATTCCACCTAAAAATCCTTTGTGATGAAAACTTTGAACGCCTAAAAGACATACAACTACGCCTAGAAAACGATGAGATTGTGCTACAAGATTCTACAGGCAACCCACACATCTACCAAATCCCAAGCCACCAAAACATAGAATCCCACAAACTCCAAAAAGCCATATTCCACAACAAACGCACACTTATAGAATCTTGTCTTTTTGGCGTGGATATAAACCACAATTCTTGCGAAATCACAAAGCTAAGACTTTGGATAGAGCTACTGAAATATAGCTACTATATCTTTGAAAATGGCAAAAACACAAACACCCTCCAAACCCTCCCAAACATAGACATCAACATAAAATGTGGTAATAGCCTTGTAAGTAATATAGCCCTAGATATGACAAAAGAAAGCCTAGAAAAAGATTTAAAAAATAGACTAAATAGTAATGCCACTCTAGAATTTGCAAATGAGATTTTATCCACAATCAATGATATACAAAATAAGCTCCCAAACACCATACAATCTTATAAAGATGCCGTAAATGCTTACAAAAATGAGACAAATGCTGAACTAAAATCACTCCATAAGCAACAAATCCAAGATACACAAAAGTTTATCATCTCTATATTTCACAAAACAAGTAAGGCTTACCAAGATTTCAAAAATACCTTATCTAGTTACCTGCAATGCTATGGCTACAATGGTATTGATAATGCTACTTTACAAGGTAAAAGCTTAGATTCTGCCTTGAAAACAACTCTAAATGAATATATAATCGCCTTTAATTTCCATAAGAGCCTAGACATACCCAAAGAACCAAAAGGTTTTGTAGAAAAAGAGCTTATAACCCTTATAGATTCTATGCAAGAATATGAAAATCTCACGCACGATACAAACACCTTTGAATGGCGCTTTGCATTCCCAGAAGTGCTAGATAACAATGGCGATTTTTTGGGCTTTGATTTAGTCATCGGCAACCCACCTTATATCCGCCAAGAAGAGATAAAGCACCTAAAGCCACATCTAAAAAAAGCCTTTAGTATCTACAAAGGCACGAGCGATATTTACACCTACTTTTTTGAGCAAGGCTACAAGATTCTAAAGCCAAAGGCACTCCTATCTTTTATCACGAGCAACAAATACACGCGTGCAGGCTATGGCGAACCTTTGAGGGCATTTATCCTAGCAAACACACAGATTCTACACTACATTGACCTAAATGGCTTAAAAATCTTTGATTCTGCCACCGTGGATACAAGTATCATCACTTTTGCAAAGACACCGCCAAGCCAAGATAGCTTTGACTACCTAGCACCTACACAGCCTAGCCTAGATACAGATGAGCTACACGCACAGCCTTTGCACCAAAGTAGCCTAAGCAAAGATTCTTTTATATTCCAAGACCAAGCAAACCAAGCCCTAAAGGCAAAGATAGAAAGCCTTGGCACACCGCTAAAAGAATGGGACATTTCTATAAACTATGGAATCAAAACAGGCTACAATGAAGCCTTTATCATAGATAGCGCAAAAAGAGAGGAGATTCTAAACAACTGCAAGGATAAAAGCGAGAAGACACGCACAAGCAAACTCATCAAAAAAATGCTACGAGGTAGAGACATCAAACGCTATGGCTATGAATGGGCGGGATTGTGGCTTATAAATACGCACAATGGCTACCAAGATTCCAAAGGCAATAAGATTCCGCCTATTGATATAAAGGATTATCCAACGCTAAAAGCTTATTTTGATGAGATAGGAAAGAATCACAAAGGAAAAGGCAAGGGGCTTTTTGATAGAGAGGATCAAGGTATCACGCCTTATAATCTTAGAAATTGTGCATATTTAGAGGAATTTGAAAAAGAAAAGATTGTATGGGCAGAAATGACAAATGCACCATCTTTTATATACGATAATAATAGTTTCTTTATTAATCAAACTTGTTATTTTTTGATTCACGAACACAATAAATATTTATTAGGAATCTTAAATAGTAACCTGATTCATAATTATATGAAAAGCATATCATCAAATTTAGGCGATGGTGCTTTTAGATGGATTAAACAATATATAGAAAAACTTCCTATTCCCAAAATAGATTCTACAAACAAAGCCCTAAGCGATGAGATAATAAGCCTAGTAGAGCAAATTTTAGATTCCAAAGCCAAAGACCCTACAAAAGACACCAAAGAGCTAGAATCTCACATAGATTCTCTAGTCTATAAACTCTACAATCTAAATGAAAAAGAAATAAAATTATTGAAAGGGATAAATGATTAATATAAGCGAGGATAAACTTAAAACTATAAGTGGGAATAAACTTAAGACTATTGGGAGAAAAATAAAGAATAACGAAGAACTGACAAATGAGGAACAAGATTGTTTGTCTTATTGGTTAAATTTACATTTTAAAGTTATGAAAAAGATGAACAATCATTTATCGATTAAGTTAAAAAAACTAAAGATAAGAAATTACATTATAGCTAAAAGAACCAAAAGATTAGAATCTATTTCCTTTAAATTGCAAAGATATCCAAATTTGGCTCTTGATAGAATACAAGATATAGCTGGAATGAGAATTATATGTGATAGTATAGAAGATGTTAATTTAATAAGAGATGAACTAAAAAAACATTATCAAAAAAATACTAATGTTTTTAAATATAATAGCATGAGTGATGATATAAATAAACCCAAAGATGATGGTTACAGATCATGCCATTTGATATTTACAAATATTGAAACGAAATGCAAAGTAGAAATTCAGATTAGAACAAAATTACAACATTCATGGGCAACAGCTGTTGAAATTATAGATATGGGAAATAATTCTAAAATTAAACAAGGTAATGGAGGGGCTGTCTATAAAGATTTTTTTAGGTTAAGCAGTGTTTTATTCTCATATCTAGAAAAAACAAATGTTATGGAGCAATATAAAAGTTACGATTTAAAAAAAACATATTATTTTTTAAAAAAATTATATACAAAACACAATATATTAGAATTTCTCTCCGCATTAGTGATTTCAAATGAGCATATTATTAGAAATGCTAGTAAAAAATTTTATTTTGTAATTAGTTTGAATTATAGTGAAAAAAAAATTCATATTGATGGCTTTTCAAAAGATAACTTAGATAGCGCGAGAAAACATTATAACGATCTAGAAAAAAATAACAATATTGATGCAGTATTGGTTTCTTTGGATAATCAAAAAAAAATTAAACAAGCCTATCCTAATTATTATCTTGATAGTAGTGTTTTTATAGAAAATATTACAAAAAATGAAGATACTATAAAATATTCCTTTTACGAGAAGTTGTGCTACCATGTCTCGTATATTTATAAATATATTAAAACTCCAAATATAAAGCAAATCTTATAAAAGAAGTAAAATTGGTTATCAAAAAGCTAAAAGTTTATATTATGAAAATAAACTACACAAGAAAACCGCACAAAAAAACTCCATAGTGCCAAACTAGCCTTTGGCTAGACAAACAAGCAAAAGCTATTTGCTAAGAAACTCCAGCCTAGCCTTTGCCACAGCCACATCCTCAGAGCCATGCGCACCACCGACACCGATACCACCGACCACGACACCATTAACAACGATAGGCACACCCCCATCTAAAAACGAAAAATTTTCATCCAAAAACTTCAAATCCTCAGGAATCTTGCCCTCTCTAATGCCCTTTGCAATATCAGCGGTTTCTTTCTTTTGAGAATTCGCAGTGTAAGCCTTTTTGTAGCTAGATCGCAGAGTATGCACACCAGCATTATAATCCCTAAAAACAGCCAAAACTTGACCCGACCTATCCACGATTGTTATGCTTACTGCGTGATTATGTTGCACCGCAAACGCACTTGCTTTTTGCAAGATTCCCTGCACCGCCTCATTAGACAATACAGGCACTTGGACAAAAGAATCTGCAGATATTTACGAGGCACACAAACCTGCAATCAACAAAAGTTTTTTAAACATTTTATCTCCTTTAAACTCTAAATTAATAAAAAGTTTCGCATATCAACTAAAATATAAATTTCCTATGCCAAACTCCACATTTATGGCATCATACAAGATTCTTATGGATTTTCACAAGCATTGCAAACGCCCTTACCCCTAGCACCAAGATTCTACACAAAGCACCAATATTTATTGCGCTTTGCTTTATGGGTTTATGAGAGATTTTTTACACTCTTTTTAGCATTCCAAATCACTCACGCACAAAATGTCCGCTTTTGCCCCCCTCTTTTTCAAGCAAATACACTTCACTAATCACCATTGCTTTATCAATAGCCTTAACCATATCATAAATTGTCAAAAGCCCTATATTCACACCCATTAGCGCTTCCATTTCCACTCCAGTTTGCCCATAGCTTTTTGCCCTTACCTCTAGCACAAAGGCATTTTCACTTTCTATTTCTTTAATCTCACATTTGACAGAACTAAGAAAAATCATATGGCACATTGGAATCAACTCTGAAGTTTTCTTTGCCCCCATAATCGCCGCTGTAATCGCAGTTTGAATCACCGCTCCCTTTTTACCACTTTCATTAATCACAGCCAAAAAGGCTTCCCTAGACATCGTTATCTTACCTCTAGCCACAGCCACTCTATTAGTCAAATCCTTACTTGAAACATCTACCATTTTAGGATTTCTTTTTTCATCTAAATGGGTAAATTCCATATCTTTTCCTTTATTGCTTTAGTTTGTAAATCGCTATTTTCTCATTTTTTGCCACTTTTTGGAATAAATTTTCATCTAAATTATCAAAAAACATTCCCCTAAAATAAAAAGAATCCAAATAAGCCCTATCACACAAAACATACGCTTCATTACCCAAATCAAGCAAAACAACAGGACTTTGAGAGTTAAATGTAACACCTCTAGCAGAATCTTTTAAAACCAAAATTTCTGCAATATCCATAGCAAACTCTTCCCCCAAAATCCCTATTTTACCCTTATTTTTATCCACATAAACCCTAGAATCAAAAAAGATTCTATTCCCTATTTTCTTTTGAGAAAGCATTAAAACCTTATCCAAAAAAGCCTCCCCACTCTCTAAATCCCGATTGCTAAAACGCACAATAGCCGAAAAAATAGAAAGCATTCTATAAGGCAAAATAAAATACAAATCTTGATTCTTAGGCTCTAAGTCCAAATCGCCCTTTAGCACTTCTAAAGCTTCTTGAAAAGACAAATTTCTAGCCTTAGCAAACTCTTCAAAGCTAAGATTATTTAAGAGCAATTTTGCTATATTATAGCTTTGTTTTTGATTGGTGCTACTTAGAATAAAACTAATAGGAAAGTTATCCCTCCCACTATGCTTCCCCCCATCAATAAATACATTAAGTTTCGCAAAATAGCCTATCCAATACCCATAATCCCACCAAGCTAACGCATAATCCCCACTCTTAGCAGGAATCTCACTCAAACTCTCTACTTCTTGCTTTTCTAAAATTGGCAAAGGCAGATAACTCTTAATATGCGCCAAATGAGGAAATAATGATGCCACACAATAAACCCCAATTAATCCATAAGCCAATGCTTTCTTAGGCTTAAAAATCTCTAAAACCACAAAGAGCAAATAACCCACACCTAAAGCATAAATTGGCACAGCATAAAAGGTGAATCGCAATCCCTTAAAATAACCAAAAAATCCAATAACCAAGAAAGGTAGAAAAATTAAAAATCGCTTATCTTTTATAAACAAAAGCAAGATTCCAAAACTTCCCAAAATAAACCACGCAAGATTCCCGCTAATGCGATACACAAACTCTAAAAACCCTAAACTTGAAACCTCAGCAATACTCTTCATAACATCTAAATAATGAAAATCTACATTGCTAACATTCCCAACAACATAAACACTTCCAAAAATTTCAGGTAAAATCTTTATTGCTAACACCACGCTAAAAGCCACCAAAAGCGCATAATAAATTCTCCCAAAAAACTTAAATAAAGAATCATTAAACAACAAAACCAAAGCCACACAAACAATAATCCATAAAATCAAGGATTGAGGAAACAAACTAACACCCAAAAGCACACACAATAAGATTCCATTAACAACCCTAGCCCTACTCCCAAAAAATCCAAAAAGCACCAAAACGCCACTATACCCTATCAACACATAACGCAAAGAAGGATAATAAACCAAAGCCACTCCACTACAAACTAACAAACAAATCCCTTGAATCTTGCTAGTTTTCTCTAGCATATCAAAAATAACAACCCCCACTAACAATCCCAAAACCACCACAAGCATATCGGTATCATAATATCCAAACATCGTGCGATTATAATAACTTACCCCAATACCACTAAGCACACCACACAAAAAGCTTATAATTCCACCAAAATGCCTAGTAAGATACACGATCAAAAACACAATAACACACCCAAAAAATCCCGACATATAAAAAATAATCTGCTCCAAAGACAAAGGAAGAATCCAAGCCAAAAAGGCAGTAATTTGAGAAAGCATTTCATTAATAGGCGAATGCAATGTAGATTTTACTCCCAACAAAAGATCCCTTGCACCTTGTGCATAAAAATAACCATCATTAGTATTAAGCAACCAACCCTTATAATAATACAAATCTCCAAGCAAAAAAGGATAATAAAAACGCAATAAAAGCGACACAATATAAGCCAAAACAGCCCACCAAAACCACTTTTTCAAACCACAAAACCTTTTTAAAATTTGACACTTTTAAAATTGTATCGAATTTCACAAAAACTTAACACTTTTATGTTAGCATTGCGCCTCAATATAAACTAGGGAGCTTTTAATGAGCAGGATTTTGCTATTATTGTTTTTTCCATTTTTTTTATTTTCACAAATCCTTGTTACTTCACAACCAATACAAAGTGGATTCTTAAGTCAAAACCACACTTATGTGGGATCGCTTTATTTTAGCGAAAGGGCTTTACTAGCCTCTGAAGTTTCTGGAGTAATTGAAGAGCTTTTTGTTCAAGAGGGGCAAAAGATTACTGCAGGACAACCCCTAGCAAAACTCAATAGCGACTTGCTTATAAAAGAAATAAAAGCCAAAGAATCCCTGCTTAAGCAATCCACCGCACTTTTAAAAAAGAGCAAAAAAGACTTTGAACGCTACAAAAGCCTTTATGAGAGTGATTCTATTGCTTATAAAGAATACGAAGATGCTCTCTTTAATCTCCAAGCCCAAGAGGGAAACACAGAATCAATTGCCGCAGATTTAGAACACTTAAAAGCCCAAAAAGATAAAAAAATTCTCAAAGCCCCTTATGATGGCGTAATACTCCAAAGACTTCTTAAACAAGGCGAATGGGTAAGTGCTGGTGCAAGTATTTTTAATATTGCCAAACTAAGCCCACTAGAAGCTAATATTGAAGTTCCCTTTAGCATTTTGCGCTCTTTAAAAATCGACGATTTAGTGCAAGTTAATATCGCTAATAAAACCTATTCTGCTAAAATTATCGCCCTTATTCCATTGGGCGATTCCAAAGCAAGAACTTTTCCTATCAAACTCTCCATTGATGATAAAAAGGGCGAATTAATTGAGGGCTTAGAAGTGAGAGCAAATCTCAATATCACTAAATCCCAAGAAAGCCTTCTAGTGCCTAGAGATTCTATACTTCCTACTCAAAATGGAGATTGTATTTTTATTATTAAAGACAATAAGGCAAAACAAGTATTTATTAAAGTCAATGGCTATGAGGGCTTAAACGCTTCTATCACACCTGTTAATGCCACTCTCTCCACAAAAGACAGAGTAATCACTCAAGGCTTTGAGAGATTAAGAGATAATCAACCCATTAAAGAAAATAATAACTAGAGTAACCAAATGGTAGAAAAAATTATTAATCGCCCTGTTGTCGTTATTGTTGGAATGATTCTTGTTACACTCTTTGGTATTTTAAGCCTAAAAACAATGCCCTACCAACTCACCCCCAAAGTAACTCGCCCGATTATTTCAATCTCTACAACTTGGGATGGTGCAACGCCTTATGAAATTGAAAGAGAAATTATTGAAAGACAAGAACAAGTCTTAAAAGGAATTGATAATCTTGTTTCCTTAGAATCACGCTCTAGAAATTCAAGAGCTAATATTACTTTAGAGTTTAATATTGGCACAAATCTCACAGAAGCCTTGCTTGATGTGAGTAATAAACTTGATGAAGTCAAAGGCTATCCTGACAATATAGATAGACCTATTATCCGCGCCACAGGTGATGATACCTCTCCAATTATTAGAATGTCTTTAGTAAGCGATTCTAAAAATGTTCGAGAATACCGAACTTTTTTTAATGAAAAGGTGATTCAGTATTTTGAACGCATTGATGGAGTGGCTGAAGTGTTTTTTCCAAGCGGTGATGATAGGCAAATGCATATTATTTTAGATTATCAAAAACTTGCTGCTTATGACTTGACTATCGATACACTTATTAATGCCCTAGAGAGAGAAAACATAAACATTTCCGCAGGCACAATGAACTATGGAAGAAAAGCCTATCGAATCCGAACTACTGCTGAATACAAAACACCAGAAATGATTGCAGAAACAATCATTTGGAGCGATGGAGTTAAAAGAGTTAAAATCAGCGATGTTGCAAAAGTGCAAGAAGGCTTTAAAAACAAAGTGGCAGTTTCTTTTTATAATGGGCAAAATTCTCTTAATATCTTTATTAAACCAACTGCTGATGCAAATACACTTGAATTAACCAATAAAGTCGAAGAAGTTTTTAAAAATCTAAATGAAGACATTCTTAAAAAAGAGGGTTTAAGACTAGAATGGGTTAGCGATCAAAGAAACTATATCACACAAGCTATTGATTTAGTAAAAGGCAATATTTTAGTGGGTGCATTCCTAGCTTGTGGGATTCTCTTTGTCTTTTTGCGCTCCATTACTTCCACGCTTATTATTGCAATCTCAATGCCTCTTAGTGTATTTGGGACTTTTATTATTATGGCAACCCTAGATAGAACACTAAATGTTGTTTCTCTAGCAGGGATTTCCTTTGCAGTGGGTATGTTAGTTGATTCGGCTATTGTGGTGCTAGAAAATATTGATCGCCACAGAAAAATGGGAAAATCTCCTATTCAAGCTGTTAGCGATGGGACAACAGAAGTCGTTGGCGGACTAATTGCTTCGGTTTTAACCACTGTGGCGATTTTTATTCCTATTATCAATGTTCAAGAAGAAGCCGGACAACTTTTTCGCGATATTGCCATTGCATCAAGTAGTGCTGTGGGACTTTCTCTTTTTGTCTCTGTGCTTGTTATTCCCACTCTAAGCTATCAAGTCAATAAACGCACCATTAGCTTAACTCCACCAAAATTCCTTCTGCTTTTAACGCAGAAATTTGTAGAGTTTGGTAATTATTGTGTAAAATGGATTATGTTTTTTGTTAATAAGTCAATGCAAAATACAAAAAATAAAATTTTAACAATCACAAGCTTGACTTTTATCTCCATTGCTTTTGCTTATTTTTTATTTCCCAAAATGGAATATTTACCCCAAGGAAATCAAAACTTCATCTTTGCCAAACTCAATCCCCCGCCGGGTTTATCCTATGAAGAACGCGTTAAAATTGGACAAACACTCTATCTTTGCCTTAAAGATTACTATGCCTCTAGCGGTTATCAAGGCAGTGCTACTTTACCCCCTATTGCAAATATGTATTATTTTGCCAATGAAACAAATATACAATTTGGTATGCGTTCTGCTGAAGAAACAAGAGCAAGTGAGTTAATTCCTCTAGCAAAAACTTGTATGGCTCAAATCCCAGGCATCACAGGCAGTGCTTCCCAACAAGGTATTTTTGAAAGGCGTGGAGGGCAAGGCAGAAGCATTGATGTGGATATTAGTGGCACAGATTTAGACAAAATTATCATTACTGCTTTAGAGCTTCAACGCATTACCCTAGAAACCTTAGGCAAAGAAACCCAAACTTCACCACGCCCAAGCCTAGAAATGCTCTATCCTGAAATAAATCTTTACCCAAACAACGAAAGACTAAAAGCAGTAGGCTTAGATGCACGAAGTTTTGGAGTTACTATTGATGTGTTAATGGATGGGAGAAAAATTTCTGAATACAAAGAAGAGGGGCGAGAAAAAATTGATCTCATACTCAAAACCCAGCAATCACAAATCACTTCCCCAGAAGAACTTTATAATGCCTCAATCTATACTCCAGAAGGTGGAATCTTGCCTATCTCCTCTCTAGCAATCCAAAAATTAGAATATGGGATTAATGAGATTCGACATTTAGAGAGAGATAGAACAATCACTCTACAAATCAATCCTCCCAAAAATATCACGATTCAAGAAACAATGGAAATCATACAAGGCGAAGTTTTAGAAAAGCTAAAAAATAGCGGTGCTTTAAATGACAATAAAATCACCCTAAGTGGAACTGCTAATCAACTCACTAAAATTAGAATAGCTTTGGAGGGAGGATTTATTTTGGCTGTTTTTATTACCTATCTTTTAATGGCTGCTTTATATGAAGATTTTATTTATCCTTTGATTATTCTCTTTACAATCCCACTTGCCCTTGGAGGAGGAATTTTGGGATTATGGCTTACTAATCAATTCATTGCCGACCAACCCTTAGATGTCTTAACTATGCTTGGCTTTATTATTCTTGTAGGAACCGTGGTCAATAATGCAATCTTAATTGTTTATCAATCCTTACACAATATTAGACTTTATGGTATGGATTATCAAGAAGCTATTTTAAATGCAGTGCAAGTTAGGATTCGCCCTATTTATATGAGCACACTCACTTCACTTTTTGGTATGCTACCACTTGTCATCGCACCAGGCGCTGGTAGTGAAATCTATCGGGGACTTGGAGCGGTTATTTTAGGCGGATTAGGATTATCCACATTTCTTACTATTTTCCTAATCCCTTGCTTACTTTCATTTTTCATCAAAAAAGAGGTAAAAAATGTCGCTTAAAACACTATTTTCTTTATGCTTTTTTATAAGCTTTGGCTATTCTCTTACTTTGCAAGAAGCGATTGATTTAACACTCAAAGCAAATCATACTATCAAAGAGCAAGAATTTCTTTTGCAAGAAGCACAATACAATTACAAAACCTATCAAAGCCCATTTTACCCCTCTATTAATGCCACTTATTCAACTGATAGAACCAACCGAATCTCAAGCCAACGCACTAGAAAAACTTCAGGGAATCTAGGTGCAAACATACAGCTAAATCTTTTTAATGGTTTGAGTGATTATTATAATCTTGCGAGTTACAAATCTCTCTCAAAAGCGCAAGAACACCAACTCCAAGCTACTAAAGAAGATATTATTTTGCTTGTTAAAACCGCATATATCAATGTCTTAAGACAAAAGCAAAATGTCATTGTTGCTGAACAATCCAAAGCACTCCTAGAAGAACAAAGGCGCGAAAGTGCAGAATTTTATAGAGTGGGCTTGATTCCCAAAAATGATTTATTAGAAGTGGAAGTTGAGCTTAATAACTCTATTCAAACCCTACTAAGCACTAAAAGCAATCTAGCCTATTCTCTAAAAAATCTTGAACGCTACACGCGCACTAAAATTAACCTAAAAGATTTAGTTGAACTTAGACTTCACCAACCTACTCTCATAGAATCAACACTCAAAAATTTAATGTATCAAAAACGCTCTGAATTACTTTTTTTAGATTCAGTAATCCAAAGCAAAGATTACTTGGTTAAAAGCGCTAAGGGGAATTTCCTACCTAATATCAATGTTATTGGAGATTATATGCGCTATGGAGAGGATTACAAGCTTACTAAAAGAACTAATAAATATAACGACGAAACAATGATTACTCTGCAAATTAATCTCAATCTTTTTAATGGATTTAACGACAAATATACCTTAGAATCAACTAAAGTCAATAAACTTGCCTTTGAGAGCCAAAGAATCACTTTATTAGAAGATTTAGATTTGCAACTTTTCTCCGCCCTAGAAACCTACAATCTCTCACTAAATGCTTACAAAGTCGCTTTAAGCGCTCTTGCTCAAGCTGAAGAAAACTATCGTATTTCCCAAAATCGTTACAAAGAGAGAATCCAAAGCACCAGCGACTTTTTAGATGCAGAATATTTATTAACTCAAGCAAGAACTAATGTGGTTTTAAATCGCTATGCGATTCTTCAAGCCTTGGCAGAAATCGAAAGAATCACACAAACTCCACAAGTTACTAATTGATTTTTCCTTAATATTTTTTTAAGGTAGATAAAATCTACAAAAAGTTAAAATTATAGTTTCTTAGACATTTTTTTAATTCACTTAGAGTGAGGGATAAATGACAGGTTATTTGGTTGCCATTAATGCCAAAACAAAACGCGGAGCAATTGAACAAGCCAACAATAAGCGCCGCTACGAATTTGATTTACATATTTGGAAAGGAAAATTAGATGAACTAACACCTAATAGAGAAGTTGAATTTGAAGTCTCTGATTCTAAAGAAGTTATCTTTGTTAAACCAAAATTCATTAAAGAAAATTTTGAAATCCACCAAACCAAAAGCATCAAAGATTGCATTTATGATTATTATGGGAGAGTTGAAGATATTATCAAACGCTACCAAAAAGATATTAAATCCAAAAAAGAATTAGATTTTTTACGCATTAAACGCTTTTTATTCACAGCTTATAATGATCTCTTTGAACTAGATAGCACGATTCCAAACCTTGCTTTAAGCAATCTCAAATCCGAACTAACTGCTTTGGATAAAACCTATGAAATCTTTATAAAAAAAGCTTCTTATCCTCCCATATATTCTTATGAAAAAATTTTTTTAGCAAAGCAAATTGAATATGTTAAAACTGAAGAACTCATTCAAACCACACAATCTATCATCAAAAGCGCCACAATACAACAAGTCTCTATGGGAGAGGCACTTAAAAGACTTGAAGAACAATTTGCCAAACGCAATGATCAAAACTCCGCAAACTATATCCAAGCACAATCTTATCTTAAAAATTTTCGTAAAAAATATGTTGATTTACTCCATTATCTTTCCTTACAAAAGGAGAAATTAGCTAAAATCACTAAGGCTAAGGAAGAATTTTATGATAAATTCTATGAACCTTTTTTAAAAGGCTATCTCCCACTCATCAAAGCTTTTAAAACAGATTTTATCAAGCTCTTAAACACTAAAGCTTTTGACTTAGATTTTTTATTATGGCAAAGAGCTAAGGGAAGTTTAAGTGTTCGGCGTTTCTTTATTGAAGCAGGTATCACAGGAACTTATAGCTCAAAGACTTTTTTAAAATACTTTCTTAGAAGTCTTGATAAAACAAAAATTCGCAAAGAAACACAATCACTTTTTGATTTGCTTAAATACTTAGAAGCTTTTAGTAAAAAAAATATTTTACTAATCCAAAATTCAAAAGAAGATAGCAAGCGCTATCAAGAATACCTAAAAAAATTTGACAATGATTTACAGATTACAACCTCTAACAAACCCCAAAACAATCTCAATCCAACTTTACAATCTCATTATGATGTTATTGTGATGGAATGGGTAGTCAATGAAATGAGCCTTTTAGAGTTTATCCAAAAATATTATCAAACCTTTAAAGCAGAAAAAGAAATCAATTTTTGCGCTATTGTGCCTAAAAACTTCGATAAATCTCTTATGGAAGATGCTAAGAAAAAGGGAATTATTTATTTTATCACCCAAGGAGATGTAGATCAATTTATTGATATGATGCGCATGATTTTATAAAATCCCAAACTTCTTTAATAGAAATTTTGCTACAATAGCAAAATAGTTTTTACTTTTTTATTTTAGGGTATTTGAATATGACTTTTAATTCCACTTTAGATTTAATCCAGACCTATGAAGCTGGAAAGCCAATAGAGTTAGTTGTAAGAGAATTTGGTATCGCTTCAAAAGATATTGTTAAACTTGCCTCCAATGAAAATCCGCTTGGTGCAAGTCCAAAAGCCATAGAAGCAATTACAAAAAATGCCGCAAATGCGCATTTATATCCAGATGATTCAATGTTTGCCTTAAAAGAAGGCTTAAGCAAACACTATCAAGTCAATTCAAAGCAAATCATTATTGGAGCAGGAAGCGATCAAATCATTGAATTCTGTATCCACGCAAAAGCTAATAAAAATAGCAAAGTCTTAATGGCAAAAACCACATTTGCAATGTATGAAATTTACTCTAAAATGGTGGGTGCAACTATCATCAAAGCACAAAGCCAATTTCATAACCTTAAAGAGTTTTTAGAACTTTATAAAACTCACAATCCATCTATCATCTTTCTTTGCGTCCCAAACAATCCCTTAGGTGAGTGTTTAGGCAAAGATGAAATTTTTGATTTTCTAAGTAAAATCGATTCAGAAACACTTGTAATTATTGATGGTGCCTACCAAGAATACGCAAAAGTCAAAGACACAAGCAAAGCCATTAATCCAAAAGAACTCATTCAAAGTTTCCCTAATACAATTTATTTAGGAACTTTTTCTAAAGCTTATGGATTAGGCGGTATGAGAGTTGGATATGGAATTGCCATGGAAGAAATCATACAAGCACTCTTAAAAGTGCGTCCGCCCTTTAATATCACCACCCTTTCTCTTGCAGCTGCCATTGAAGCACTAAAAGACCAAGAACATATCAAGCAAACTACCAAAAACAATTTAGAGCAAATGAAACTCTATGAAGATTACGCCAATAAAAAAAGTATTTCATACATTCCATCTTATGGGAATTTCATTACTTATCTTTTTGAAAAACCACTTGATTCAACTTTTATTGCTGATTATCTTCTCAAAAAAGGAATGATTATTCGCAATCTTGCTTCTTATGGATTGAATGCTGTTCGTATTACCATTGGGACAGAAAGTCAGAATCAACGCTTTTTTGTTCTTTTTGATGAATTCTTGGGATAGTAAGTAAAAAATGGATTTAAAAGTATTATTTGAACAAATAAGAAGCCTTTACAAACGCCTTAATAAAAAACAAAAAATTGTTATTTTAGCTACTATTGTAGCCATTGTTGCTTTTATATCGGGCTTGATTGTTTGGAATTCTATGAACAATAAAGCTGGGGTAATGTATCCGGGGTATGCTGTTTTGTTTGAAGGAGTTAGCCCAGAAGATGGAGCGTTAATTATCCAGCAACTCCAACAAGACAAAATCCCTTATCGCATCCCTAAGGACAATACAATTTTAATCCCACAAGAGCTTGTTTATGAGCAAAGAATGAAACTTGCAAGCAATGGGATTCCAAAAAGTAGCAAAGTAGGCTTTGAAATCTTTGATACAAAAGATTTTGGCGCCACAGATTTTGATCAGAGAATCAAATACCTCCGCGCCATTGAGGGAGAACTTGCAAGAACTATTGAAAGTCTCTCTCCAATCCAAAAAGCAACCGTGCATCTTGCGCAACCCGAAAGAAGCGTTTTTGTAAGTGAGCAAACTCCACCTACTGCTTCTGTTGTTTTAGCGTTCAAACCAGCACAAACTCTTACCCCTAAGCAAATCTCCGGTATCAAAAATATTGTTTCTTCTGCAGTGCCTAATTTAACCATTGAAAATGTGGAAGTTGTCAATGAAAAAGGTGAGCCTCTTAGCGAACTAGATGAGCTAGGTGGCGCAAGGGAATTAGCTGCTGCGCAATTGCGTTATAAAAATAACTTTGAGCAATCTTTGGAAGAAAAGATTATCAATATTCTAGCTCCTATTGCAGGTGGAAGAGAGGGCGTGGTAGCCAAGGTAACTGCGGAATTTGATTTTGCTCAAAAAGAAAGCACACAAGAATACTATGACCCAAGCAATGTCGTAAGAAGCGAACAAAACCTTGAAGAAAAACGCGAAGGTTTTAAGCCCAAAGAAATAGGTGGAGTCCCAGGAGTAGTCAGCAATATCGGACCTATCCAAGGTTTAGAAGATGAAGACAATAAAGAACGCTATGAAAAATCACAAACTACTACAAACTATGAAATTAGCAAAACTATCTCTAATATCAAAGGAGAATTTGCCACAATTAGACGTCTTTCTGCAGCCGTAGTTGTTGATGGTAAATACCTAAAACAACTTGATGAAAATGGCGTTGAACAGCTACAATACACCGCACTAAACCAAGGTGAAATGGAGCAAATCTCTGCACTTGTAAGACAAGCTATTGGCTTTAACGAACAAAGGGGCGATGAAGTCTCTGTAAGCAACTTCCAGCTTAATGGACAAAATTCAGGCTTTAAGGCTAGAACTCCGCTAGAGCGTTTCTTAGAAACTACACAAAATCTACTTGCACCTTTTATGCCGCTTCTTAAGTATGTCATTGTGGGGATTATTTTATTCTTGTTCTACAAAAAGGTCATCTTGCCTTTCAGCGAGAGAATGCTTGAAGCCAAAGCTGATGAAGAAGAAGAAATCGAATCGCTTCTTAAGATTGATGAAGATGAAGAAGAAAGTAGTGATAAACTTAATGAAGTTAGAAGACGCATTGAAGATCAACTTGGCTTTGGCAATGGAAGCAATGAAGATGAAGTTAAATACGGAGTTCTTTTAGAAAAAATTCGTGAAATCGCCCAAGAAAAACCAACCGAATTAGCCAATTTATTTCAAACTTTGGTGCATGATGAATTAGGAATTGATAGTATTGGTGCGCCAAGAGGAGGTAAATAATCATGCCATCTATCACATTAAATCCGAGACAACAAGCGCAATATGACGAATTCTCTATGGCGGAAAAAATTGCTATTTTATTAGTTCAGTTAGGTGATGAAATTACTGGGGAAGTTTTCTCGCATCTTGACTTAGATTCTATTACTGAAATCTCAAAATACATCGCCCAAAATTCCGGTGTAGATAAAACTATCGCTGCGGCTATTTTAGAAGAATTTTATGCTATTTTTCAATCCAATCAATACATTTCAACAGGTGGTTTTGAATATGCTAAAGAATTACTCTATCGCACACTAGGTCCAGAAGCTGCCAAAAGAGTTTTGGATAAACTTGCAAAATCAATGCAATCTTCACAGAATTTTGCTTATCTTTCGCGTGTGCGCCCACAACAACTTTCAGACTTTATTATTCACGAGCATCCGCAAACTATTGCTTTAATTCTTGCACATATGGATCCTACTAATGCTGCAGAAACATTAAGTTTCTTTTCAGATGATTTGCGTGCAGAAATCGCCATTCGTATGGCTAATCTTGGTGATATTTCACCCAATGTTGTCAAGCGCGTTTCAACCGTTTTGGAAAATAAACTCGAATCGCTTACAAGCTACAAAGTAGAAGTGGGTGGTGTGCGTGCTGTTGCAGAAGTCTTTAACCGCTTAGGTCAAAAAGCCGCTAAGGCAACTATTGCTTATATCGAACAAATTGATGATCAATTAGCAGGTGCGATTAAAGAAATGATGTTTACCTTTGAAGATATTGAAAAGCTTGATAATAACGCCATTAGAGAGATTCTAAAAATTGTCGATAAAAAAGACTTGATTCTAGCACTTAAAGCTTCTCCAGAGGAGCTTAAACAAAAATTTATGTCCAATATGTCTCAAAGGGCTAGTGATCAGTTTTTAGAAGAAATGCAATTTTTAGGCGCTGTTAAGGTTAAAGATGTTGAAGCTGCACAAAGAAGAATTGTAGAAACCGTGCAATCACTCTCTGAACAAGGCGTAATACAAATTGGCGAACAAGAGGATACCATTGAATAACATTAACGAACACAAAAACATCATCACAGAAGAAAGAAAATCAAAACACGATATTCAAAAATATAGTTTTAGAAATATGGAAGTTGCCAAAAAACAACAAACTTTAGATACAAAAAAAGATTTTGCACAAAAAGAGCCAGAACCAACTATATCACAAACCTCTCCTATATCTCAAGATTTATCAGAAGAGCAAATTCAAGAAGTGCAAAAAATAGAAGAAATACCAGTTCAAGTAGCTCCTTCACTCAAACTCTTTGAAACAGAGGTTGTTGATAAGATTCTCCAGAAGAGTGATGTTCTAGCGCAATCTTTGCAAAAACTCCAAGAACAATTTGATAAACAAGAAAAAGAAATTAGCCAAAAAGTTATTGAAGCCAAAGCTGAAGCCAAAGAACAAGGATTTAATGAAGGCTATCAAAAAGCCAAACAAGAATTAGAAGCGCAAATCAATAGCCAAAAAGAGCTTTATTCTTTAAGCATTAAACGCATTGATGAGCATATTAGTAATGCCAAAAATCACATTATTAATCTTGAGAAAGAATTGAGCTCTATCGCACTTGACATCGCCAAAGAAGTCATCACCAATGAAGTCAATACTAATAGCGCTAAAATCGCTACTTCTCTAGCAAGAAATCTCCTGCAAAATCTTGCAGAAAATACACAAGTTACACTAAAAGTTTTCCCAGGGGACTTAGAAGAGCTAAAAGAAACATTGCAAGATTTAAATAATGTAAGCATTCAAGGAGATCCAGCAATCGCCAAAGGAGGTGTAATTATTTTAAGTAATGAAGGCAATATTGATGGAGATATTTATATGCGTTTTGAAGCCCTTAAAAAATCCATTTTAGAAAGTAGATTCTAATGTCTCTTGATCCAAAATACTTAGAAATTTTAAAAAAAGATAATTTTAACGAGGATGATTATATCACACTCAATGAGTTGGCACAGGCTATACGCCAAAGAATCTTAGAGGTTGTCTCCAAAAATGGTGGTCATCTAAGCTCCTGTTTAGGATCTGTAGAATTAATTATAGCAATGCATTGTGTTTTTGATTCGCCAAATGATCCTTTTATTTTTGATGTTAGCCACCAAGCTTATGCGCACAAACTTCTAACAGATCGTTGGGATAGCTTTGAAACCTTGCGTCAAACCAATGGTATTAGTGGTTTTACAAAACCTCAAGAAAGCAATCACGACTATTTCATAGCAGGACACAGCTCCACTTCTATCTCCCTTGGAGTAGGAGTAGCAAAAGCTTTTTTACTTAATCACTCTAAAAATATTCCCGTTGTTTTAATTGGAGATGGCGCAATGAGCGCTGGATTAGCTTATGAAGCTCTTAATGAGCTAGGTGATAGAAAATATCCTATGGTTATTATTTTAAATGATAATGAAATGAGTATTGCAGAGCCTATTGGTGCAATTAGTAAGTATCTTTCCCAAGTCATTGCAGGAAGTTTTATTCAAAAAATCAAATCAAAAGTGAGTAATGCTTTTAACAAAATGCCAAATGCTACTTACCTAGCTAAACGATTTGAAGAATCCCTTAAACTTATCACCCCAGGATTACTCTTTGAAGAACTTGGGTTAGAATACATTGGTCCTATTAATGGACATAATCTTAAAGAATTAATCAATGTATTCAAACTTGCCAAAAATTTAAAAAAACCTATTGTAGTGCATACTCAAACACTAAAAGGCAAAGGCTATCCTTATGCAGAAGGTCATTTAGAACATTGGCATGGTGTGAGTCCTTTTGATATGCAAAAGGGAGTTTCTCTTTCACAATCAACTTCCAAAAGCCCAACTCAAATCTTTGCACAAACGCTTTTAGAATACGCACAAAATGATTCAAAAATAGTGGGTATCACCGCAGCAATGCCAAGCGGAACAGGGCTTGATTTACTTATCAAGCACTTTCCTAAACGCTTTTGGGATGTTGCTATTGCTGAACAACATGCCACAACACAAGCAAGCTCTTTGGCAAAAGAAGGCTTTAAGCCCTTTGTTGCTATTTATTCCACCTTTTTGCAACGCGCTTTTGATCAGCTAATCCATGATGTAGGCATTATGAAAATGCCAGTTAAATTTGCTATTGATCGCGCAGGAATTGTGGGTGAAGATGGAGAAACTCATCAGGGCGTTTTTGATATTGCCTATCTTAAAATAATCCCTAATTTTACACTTTTTGCACCACGCGATAATGCTACTTTAAAAGAAGCCATTACTTTTGCAAAAGATTTTTCTGATGGACCTTGTGCTTTCCGCTATCCTAGAAAATCATTTTTGCTTGAAGATAATCTCATTCAGCCCACTCCTTTTATCTATGGCAAACTAGAGATTTTACAAGAAGCTAAAAGCGATATCTTACTTATTGGTTATGGCAATGGGGTTGGTAGAGCTATAAAATGTGCTCAGATTCTAAAAAAATCAAACCTAGAATGTGGCATAGTAGATCTACGATTCCTAAAACCACTTGATGAAGTGTCCTTACAGAATCTTGGACAAAGATATTCTTGTTGGTTTATCTTTAGCGATAGTGCCAAAATGGGTGGAGTTGGCGAATCACTTTGCACCCTAGCCCAAAATTACAATCTTTCAATCAAAATTCATTCTTTTGAATTTGAAGATACTTTTATTCCTCATGGCATAACACAAGAAATAGAATCTCTAATGGGAGCTAATCCGCAAAATATTGCCAAAGAAATTTTAAAGATCATAGGAAAAGAAAATGTATAAAATCTTATTTTTCTTGTGTTTTATGTTTTCACAATCCATTTTTGCGCAAGATGACTTTTTAAATGAATTTGAATCTGAATACGCTTCAACAGCCATCAACGATCCTTTTGAAACTTATAATCGCTTTATGAGCAATGTCAATTGGGGGATTTATGATTATGTTTTTAGCCCTGCCCTAGAGAGTTACAACGCCGTTACTCCACTTGGATTAAGAATTGGTATTTATAACTTTTTTGACAACCTTGCTTCCCCCTTGCGTTTTCTCTCGCAATTATTAACTTTACATTTTAAAGAAGCAGGTAATGAGTTTGCAAGATTCTCGCTTAATAGCACCTTTGGAATTGGAGGAATCTTAGATATTGCAACCCCAAATGGCTTGTATTCTAAGCGTTCTGACTTTGGAATCACCTTTGGGAAATGGGGGCTTGATGGAGAATTCTACTTTGTTTTGCCATTACTTGGTCCCTCAAATTTTCGCGACATTCTTGCAATGCCTCTTAATGCTCTTGCTTATCCTGCTACTTATATTGATTCTTTTTGGACTTCGAGCGCCATTTACACCTTAAAAGAATTTAACTACACTGCAAGACACAAAGACACCATTGATACAATTAGAAGAGATGGTCTAGATTCTTATATCTTAATGAGAAATGCTTATGAGCAATTTAGAAATGAATTAATCAAGGAGTAACCTATGAAATTTGTTTTAAGCTTTTTATTTTTGGTGTTTTCAAGTTTTGCGCTTGAATTTAACCAAATCGATAAAACTATGGAAAACAAAATCAATAAAACCTTACAAATCCTACAAACTTCTAATCAAAGCATAAACACTATTGCACAAGAAATTTTTAATCTTTTTGATATGGTCTTTGATTATGAACTTATGGCAAAACTCTCCCTCTCAAAAAAATACAAAGATTTAACAAAAGATCAGCAAAATGCTTTTAATAAAGCTTTTGAAGCAAGTCTAAAACGCAGTTTTACTGATAAACTTCATCTTTACAAAGATGAAACAATAAAAGTCTTAGGTGGAGAAAAAATCAAAAATAATCGCTACAACCTTAAAACTTCTATTATTTTAGATGGAAAAATCAACTACATTATCTTTAAATTCAGAGAATTAAATGGTGATTGGAAAATCTATGATGTTGATGTTTTAGGTATTAGCGTTATCCAAACTTACCGCTCACAATTTGCTGATATTATTGATCAACAAGGCTTTGAAGCCCTGCTAAAAAAAATAGAAAGTGAAATTATCTTTGAAAATTAATATAGATTTGCTTTTTGTTTTTAAAAACATTTTAAGATACCCCAAAAGCATTTTATCTTTATGCTTTTTGGTTTTCTTAATCTCTCTTTTTTATACTCTCAAACTCCCTATTGATGCAAACTCTGAAAGTTTAATCGCAGAAAATAATAAAGATTTTAAAATTTATGAGGAGATTCTACAAAATTATCAAAGCAAAGACTTTTTAATTCTCTCTTTTAGTCCCCAAAATGATGATATTTTTAATCCACATTCCCTTAAAACACTTGAAAATCTTATTGATGATATTCAAAAAATTCCGCAAGTAGAGAGCACCCTAAGCATTCTTAATGCCCCATTGCTAAAAAGCACTCCAACCCTAGAGCTTCAAGATATTTTAAAAATCAATCCCACCTTGCTTTCCCCGCAAACTGACAAAAATCTAGCCAAACAAGAAATCTTAAACCACTCCTTTTATACACAAAACATTATTTCCAAAAACGCAAAAGTAGCTGGGATTCTTATCTTTTTAAAAGAAGATTCCAAACTCAAAGAACTCTTATTGCTCAAAAAATCTGCCACACCCCAAGAATCTCAACAAATACAAGAACTTATACGCACTCATAAAAAACAAATTCAAGACCAAAATGCAGAAATTATTCATTATCTAAAATCACTCCAAAGTCAATATCAATCCAAAGGCGAGATTCATCTTGGGGGAATCACTCTTATAACTAATGATATGATTGAATATGTCAAATCCGATCTCATCACTTATGGCACTATTTTAAGTATTATTCTAGCTCTGATGCTTTGGATATTCTTTAGGCAAATGTATTTTGTTATTCTTAGCTTTGGTGTTTGTCTCTTTGTTTTAATTGTAAGCAGTGGAATCTTTTCATTTTTAGGCTATCAAATTACGATTGTTTCTAGTAACTATGTCTCTTTGCTTTTGATTATTTCTGTTTCTTTAATTGTGCATTTAATTGTTTCTTATTTGGAATTTTACAAGAAATTCCCCAAAGCCTCACAAAAAAACTTAGTCTTTGCTGTAATGCTCAACAAATTTTCACCAAGCTTTTTTGCAGTCTTAACAACTATTATAGGATTTTTAAGCCTAATATTTTCTCAAATTCTCCCTATTATTCATCTAGGCATTATTATGAGTATTGGAGTTAGCGTTGCTCTTATATCCACCTTTATTCTTTTTGGGACAATTCTTGTGCTACTGCCAAAACCAACTCAACATAAAAATATTCCCAAATGGCATAAAAATCTACTAAGCAATTGCGCCAACATTGCAATCAATAAACCAAAACTAGTCTATGGTATTGCTTTATTTTGCATTCTCTTTAGCATTTATGGTATCTTGTCTTTAAGAGTAGAAAATAGCTTTGTTAATTATTTCAAAGACAAGAGCGAGATTAAACAAGGCTTACTTCTTATTGACAAAGAATTAGGTGGCACCATTCCACTGGAAATTATTGTTACTTTTGATGAAGAATCTAATAGCCATTCTACAAGTTTTGAAGATGAATTTGAAGCAGAATTTAATGCTTTAGAAAAGGAAGATTCTTATTGGTTTGATAGTCAAAAGCTACGGATTGCCAAAAATATCCATAATTACCTAAATAACAAAGAATTCATCGGCTCTATCTTAAGTCTCCATAGCCTTTCTATTTTGGTTGAATCTTTAGGCTTAGGTGCTGATGATTTTATGATGGCTTTTTTATACAAAAATTCCCCCCAAACCCTCAAAAGTCAGCTTTTTACACCTTATGTAAATCTTGAAAAAAATCAAATGCGCTTTGTTTTTCGCACTTTTGATTCCAATCCCAATCTTAAGCGCAATGCCTTTATTCAAGAAATTCAAAATGATTTAACACAAATCCTGCAAAAAGAACCTGTTAGTTTTCAAGTTAATGGCGTAATGGTGCTTTATAATAATCTTTTGCAAAATCTTATTGCCTCTCAAATTGATACACTTAGTCTTGTTATTGGTGCAATCTTTATCGTATTTATTTTGATTTTTAGAAGCCTAAAGCTTTCCATTATTGCCTTATTAACCAATCTTATTCCCTTGGGCGCTATCTTTGGATTTTTAGGGATAAGTGGGATTCCGCTAGATTTAATGGGTGTTACCATTGCGGCAATCTGCCTTGGTATTGGCGTTGATGATGTGATTCACTACATTCACCGCTACAAAGAAGAATTAAAATTCTACCCTATAAAAACAGCCATTAAAAACTCCCATAACTCCATCGGCAATGCAATGTATTACACAACTTTAATTATTGTTATAGGATTTTGCTCAATGATGAGTAGCAATTTTATTCCCACTATTTATTTTGGATTACTCACTACTCTTGTTATGCTTTTAATGCTAATAAGCTCACTTATTTTACTTCCGACACTTTTAATGACTTTTTATGCTAAAAAATAATCTTCTATTTTTAAAATCACATCAGAGCTAAAACAATCCCACTGCAAAGAATACACAAGCTCCATTTCTTGATTCTCATAACCTTGAAGATTTTCAAAAAATCTCAAAGCTTCTTTTGTAATTCCTTCTTGCTCCAAAATTACTTTACTATTATTTCCTCCAAATAGCTTTACAGATAATACTTTTGCCCTTGTTACAAATTTTGGGATAGCATTACCCTCTCCATAAGGCTCAAATTCACTTAAAGTTTTAAAAATTTCTCTATCTATTCTCTGAAGCGGCAAGATTCCAAGCACATCATTTTGATTTTTTTGTTTGCTATAAATCTCCATATTCATTAACGCACTTTTAAAATCTATAAATTTTTCTTGCAGTAATCCAAGACCAGCTGCCTTAAAATGCCCACCAAATTTTTCCAAAAATTCCTTATTTCTCTCCAAAACTTCAACACAATCTATGCTGTTAGAACGCATACTTCCCTTCAACCTACCCTCATTGCTAGTTAAAACAATGCTAGGTCTCTCAAACTCTTCACAAAGTTTTGCTGCAACAATCCCAATAACCCCTTCATTCCAATTCGGATTACACACTACTACAAAAGGCAAAGTTTCAAAGTTCTCTTGACGCATAAATTCTTCTTTTGCCTCCAAAAAAACTTGATTTTGTATAGCTTTTCTTTGCCAATTAAGCTCCAAAAGTTCCTCCAAAATTGCACAGGCTACTTTAAAATCATCTTGTATCAAAAACCGATAGGCAAGTTCAGCACTTCCTAGCCGACCAGCACAATTCAAAAGTGGGACAAAATAATATCCCAACAACCGAGAATTAAGTGGATATTTCTTAAAATGATTCCTTAACAAACTTAAAGACACTCGTTTATTTTGCTCTAAAATCTCTAGCCCTTTTTTTAAAAGCACCCAATTAATGCCCCTTAGAGGCATAACATCACTCACAATAGCCAAAGCCAACAAATCCAAAAATTCAAGCATTGAAACTTGCAAATTCATTTCTTTTTTAATAGCAGCGCACAGATACCACGCCACACAAGCTCCACAAATTTCAGATTCTGGGAAATTTGGAGAAAGCTTAGGATTGCAAATTAGTGCATCTGGTAGAATCTCTTGGGGGGTGTGGTGATCAGTGATAATTAACTCAATCCCTTTTTTTTTGCAAACTTCTGCAGCTTCTATGGCATTAATCCCATTATCTGCTGTGATAATCATATCACACTCTATTCTTTCTACCAAAGCACTAGAAATTCCATATCCATCACTAAAGCGATTAGGTATAACAATTGCAATCTTATAGGGTATTCTTTTAAAAAAATCTTGTAATATCGCACAAGACACAACACCATCCACATCATAATCCCCAACTACAACTATTCTTTTTTGTTCTTTTATGGCTTGGGCAATTTTTTGGGCAATTTCTGAAAGATTATTTAAAGTGCTTGGCAAGGGGAGATTTTGTAGATTTAAAATCTCCGTTGCACTAAAGCGCGTAGTAAGTTTCTTGCTAATAAGTTCTTTGTTAAGTAAAGGTAGATTCTGCAAATCAATTGGCATTATACTTTAAAGCCTGTTTAATAAACTCCAAGATTACCAAATTAGGTGCCTGCAATCTTGAAGTGAATTCTGGATGGAATTGAACAGCAACAAACCAAGGATGATTTTCTAACTCAATCACTTCAATAAGTCCTTTTGATTCCCCTGAGATAATCAATCCATTTTTTTCTAAAATCTCTTTGTATTTAGGGTTTGCTTCATAACGATGACGATGTCTTTCTTTGATAGTTTTTTGTCCATTATAAGCTTTTTGTAGCCTACTACCCTCTTTAGTTTGACACTCATACTCTCCAAGTCTCATTGTCCCACCCATAGGAGAAGTGTGCGTACGAATCTGCTTTTCCCCATTTTGATCAATGAAATTCTCAATTAAATAAATAAAAGGCTCTTTTGTTTCTAGATTAAACTCCATTGAATCAGCTTCCTTAATTCCCAATACATTACGCGCAAACTCCAAAATTGCCAGTTGCATACCAAGACAGATTCCAAGGAATGGAATTTTATTTTCCCTTGCAAATTTAATTGCTTCCATTTTGCCCTTAATCCCACGCTCACCAAATCCACCGGGCACTAAGATTCCATCAACATATTTTAATTGCTCTAATAGTTCTTGATTCCGTTCTAACTCCTCACTATCAATCCATTGAATATTCACTTTAGTGTCTAAATTTGCCCCTGCATGCACCAAAGCTTCAATAAGAGACTTATATGATTCTTTAAGGTTAAGATATTTACCAACAAAAGCAATACTTACTTCATTTTGAGGGGCTAAGATTCGCTTAACAAGACTATCCCATTCTTTCATATTAGGTGTAGATTGTGGTAATTTCAAAAACCTTGAAATTGGAACCAAAACCCCCTCTTTTAGGAAATTTAAAGGCATTTGATAAATGCTTTTAGCATCTTGAGCAGTAATCACACAATCATAATCCACATCACAACCCATTGAGAGCTTATTTTTTAACTCTTTTGATAATTCTTTTTCTGTGCGTGCAATAATAATTTGCGGAGTAATACCAATGCGTCTTAACTCCTGCACACTATGTTGCGTGGGCTTTGTTTTTAATTCTCCTGCCACACGAATAAGTGGAATGAGTGTAACATGCACACTAATTACACGCTCTATCCCATATTCATGCTTAATCTCGCGCATTGCCTCCAAAAATGGTAATCCTTCAATATCGCCCACAGTTCCACCAAGCTCGACCACCAAAATCTCCTTGCCCTCACCTGCAAGTTTAATTCTTCTTTTAATCTCATCAACAATATGTGGAATCACCTGAATAGTCTTACCCAAATACCCACCTTTGCGCTCTCTATCAATAACAGAAAGATACACTTGCCCAGTTGTAAAGTTGTTTTTGGAAGAAAAATCCATATTTAAAAACCGCTCATAATGCCCAATATCTAAATCAGTCTCCGCACCATCTCGCGTAACAAAGACTTCTCCGTGCTCTAAAGGACTCATTGTGCCAGGATCGACATTGATATAAGGATCAATTTTTAAAATCCCCACTTCAAAACCAGAATGTTTTAATAAAGTTGCAATAGATGAAGAAGTGATCCCTTTACCAAGAGAGCTTAAAACCCCTCCTGTTACAAATATATATTTTGTCTCTATCTTAGACATAGCAAAACCTCTAAAAAATATTTTGGAAATTATAACGCCTTAGAAGTTAATTTTCACTTTTTTATAAGCTTGTTTTTTCTCTTAAGATATTTTATAACTTTTTTATTCACTATTTTAATTTTATTTTTCATTAAAATCATAAATCTTTAAAATGAATTTTTTACCCTCTTTACAAAAAAATGCTGGAAATTCTTCATTACTCACAATTCTTAACAAATTAAATTGTTCCTCTAAACTTTTTGTCAAATCCAATTCACTATCTTTTGGGCTTCTTTTAGGATAAAAACTCTCACTCCCTTCTTGTTTTTTAGGGGAAATATTGGGATATTTTTCCAAAAATTCCAAACACATTGTTTGACACATTTTAGCCTGTTTATCTCTTAACTCTTCGTATAACTCTACCCCATTTAACTTTAATATTTTTTGCAAATAAATCTCACCATTATCGGCTTTTTCATCTGCTTCAAACAAAGAAAAAATAATCTCATTTTTACCCTCTAAAATTTGCCAAAACATTGGAGACCAACCTTTTCCTTTAGGTAAATTAGAAGCGTGAATAACAAGATTATACTTATTTTTCACCAAAAAAGTTTTAGGGATAATTTGATGATAAGAAAGAATAAAAATGATCTCATAAGCTTGTTTAATTTCTTGATGCGAGAAATACAAATCACTTTTAGGAATCTTAGCACGCAACTCTTCTGCATAAGGAATAAACCATTGATTGGGCGAAGTTAAAATTGCTACTCTCATTAACTTGCCTTTCTTTGAAGAATAGGAAAACTAATAAAACTATTATTTAGCCCCCCCCCCCCCGATAATATTTAAAATAACTCATTATCTCATCCTTTTTTGTTAAAATAAAGCCAAATCTTAAATAAAGATTAATAGCCTTGATATTCTCATTAAAAGCACAAGCATAAAGATTCTTAACAGCCAATTCCTTTAAAGCATAATCCATAAGAATCTCCATAAGTTTTGCACCATAGCCTTTTAAATGTGGATTTTGGTATAATCCAAACTCACACGAATTGCCTCTTTTTAAATCCACAAAATCAATCACACCAATAGCCTCTTGATTTAAAAAAACTAAAAAATACAATTTTGTAGAATTATTTTTTAACCCTTCAATAAAACCCAAATGCTCTTCCCAAGAAATTACCTTATTTTTCATAAAGCAAGAAATTTTTGGGTTATTTCTCCATTCCCAAATCTCTCGCTTTTGACAATCATCAAGCTCAACAAAATTCTTTAAAATTACCACTTAAGCAAAAACTCCTACAAGATAATTAGATAGCCAAGCCATTTTTCCACTCATTATCAAAATTCCAATTGTAATTAATAACCCACCAGCAAACCACTCAATCCATTTAAAATATTTCTTAATGTGATCCAAAAATGCAAAAACATACCCAACCAAAAAAGCACAAAGCAAAAAAGGCAAACTAAATCCTAGAGTATAAACCACCATAAGCTTAATCCCATCACTAGCTTCCAAACTCGCTAGAGAAATAATTCCTGCTAAAATAGGACCCACACAAGGTGTCCAACCCAACGAAAAACTCACACCTAACAAAAAAGGAGTAAAAAAATCACGAAAAAAATTAAAAGAGATTGTTTGAATGGAAAAAGTTTTTTGGTAATTCAAAAAAGGAATCTGAATAATTCTAGCCGTATGCAACCCAAAAACTATTAAGATCCCTCCAGCAAAATACGCCACAATAGGACTAAGCAAAATACCTCCACCCAAGATTCTAGCTGCCACAGCCCCTAATAAAACAAAAACAATTCCCATCCCTAAAACAAAAAATAAAGCATTACGAACAATCACTAAGCGCATTCTCAAATCCAACTTCTTATAAGCCTTAAGCTCACTGATAGATACTTCTGAAATATAAGAGAGGTAAGCAGGAATAAGTGGCAAAACGCAGGGACTAATAAAAGTTAGAATCCCTGCAATAAAGCTGATTAAAAGTGGTGCCTTGTCAAAAAAAACAATCAACCATTCTTCCAAAAGCAATCCCTATTACAAAAAAGTTACTAATCTAGCAAATTAGGTAGCCACAAGGAAATTTCTGGAACATAAGTTGTCAAAATTAAACCAAATAGCAAAACACATAACCAAGGAATAATAGAAATTGTTACATCTTTTAGGCTTAAATTTGTCAATGAACTCGCCACAAAAAGATTCAAGCCAACAGGTGGCGTTAGCATACCAATCTCCATATTTACAATCATAATAATACCAAAATGAATAGGATCAATTCCAAGCTGCAATGCAATTGGCAAAAGCAATGGCGTCATAATCATAACAACCGAGCTTGGCTCCATAAATTGCCCCATTATAAAGAGAATGAGATTAACTAGGATCAAAAACATCCACCAAGTCATATTCATATCCACTAAACTCTCAGCAATAATATGTGGTATCCTCTCACTTGTTAAGAAATGTGCAAAGACAACTGCAAAACCAATAATAAAGAAAATCATCGCTGTTGTGATGGCAGCATCCAAAAATACACCATATAGATCTTTAATTTTAATGTCTTTATACACAAAAATTGAGACAATAAAAGCATACACTGCGCTAATTCCTGCTGCTTCAGTGGCAGTAAAGATTCCTGCATAGATTCCGCCAATTACAACAAAAACAATCAATAACGCCCAAAAAGCTTCTTTAAACTTCATCCATCGTTCTTTAAAGCTTGCTGGAGTTGTTGATTTAAATCCAAGTCGCTTAGCACCAATATATGCATAAAGCATCATCGCTCCACCAATCATTAAACCAGGAATGACTCCCGCCATAAAAAGCTTTTCAATAGAAACTTCCGCTGTTACACCATAAACAATCATTACAACAGAAGGTGGAATCAAAATCCCAAGACTACCCGCTGAAGTAATTGCGCCCACAGAATAGCTCTTAGGATATCCTGCTTCGTTTAGTGCAACAAACATAACCGAACCAATTGCAACAACAGTAGCAGGAGAACTTCCACTTACAGCAGCAAAAATAATACAAGCCAAAATCGCACTCATAGGAAGCCCACCTGGCAAATGCCCCACGATGCTTTTTGCAAAATCAACAATTCTTTGTGCGGAACTTCCTTTACTCATCAAAGAACCCGCTAAAATAAACATTGGAATCGCCATTAACGCTGGTTTTAAACCATTAAGCATAATCTCTGGAACTCCCATAATATCATAGGAACTAAATAAAATCATCGTGCATACCGCACTCACTCCCAAGGAAATTGCAACAGGAACACCAAGCAACAACAATCCAAACAAAACAATTAGCAAAAATGCAACACTCATAATCTCCCCTTAATCCTTAATCACCGAATCATGTATCATTTCTTCTTCTGCATTTTTAACAACTTTATCAGCATCCATCCAAGAAACTTCATAAATTTTTTCTATACTGCGGTAAGTTGCCCCAAAAAATGCAATTGGCAAACAAAGAAGGAAAATCCATAAAGGGACATTATGAAGTGCCTCACTCATATAGCCTATTTCGTAATTCAACACGCAAACCATCAAACTTGCATAAAACATAAATCCTAAAAAAATAGAATTCAAGATATGTGTCCCAAGAACACAAGCTTTTGCCCAAGATGGAGAGAATTTTTCAAGAAGCATTGTTACAGAAATATGAACACCTTTTCTAAAGCCATAAGCTGCTCCAAAAAAAGCCGACCACAAAAAACAATATCGTGCCACTTCCTCTGCCCAAGTTAATGAGCCAATCTCCGGGAAAAACCCGGCGATATATCGCATAAATACATTAATTGCTGTAATCACAATTCCAATCACCATTCCACACACAGCAACATTTTTATTAATTCCTGCAATAATTACATCTAAAATTGCAAAGAATTTGTTGATTTCAGGACTTTTGTGCGCATATAAAAACGGCTTTTGAATTATTAATAACAATCCTTTCAAATCCAACCCTTTATTTAGTATTAATTGTCTTTTCGATTAACTCTTGACTAACTAAATCATAAAACTTTGGATAAATTGCAACCATCACATCTTTCCATTGTTGCTTTTGATCTTCAGTAAGCTCAAAAATCTGCGTTCCTGTTTTATCATCTGCTTTAAGTTTATCTAAAAGCATCGCTTCTTCTTTTGCACTCTCTTCTCTTTCATAAGCAGTCGCTTCTTTCATTGCTGCAACAAATTTCTCCTGTAAATCTTTTGGCAATTCATTCCAAAACTTCTCACTTGCAACTACCAAATAGCCTAAATATCCGTGATTAGACATTGTAATAGAGCTTTGCACTTCATAAAATTTAGAATTATAAAGGTTTGAAAGCGGATTCTCAGCTGCATCAACAACACCAGTTTGCAATGCTGAATAAACTTCTCCAAAAGGTAAAACTTGTGGAATCCCTTTAACTGCTTTTGTTTGTTCCTCTAACACTTTAGAACTCATAATACGCATTTTTTGTCCTTCCACATCACTTGGCAAAACAATTGGCTTTTTATTAGTGCTAAATTGCTTAAACCCAGCATCCCAATAATCCAATGCCACATAACCCTTAGCAGTAACCACATCTTTTAGAATTTGCCCTACTTCTCCATCCATTACTTTATGTAAATGCTCTGTATCGCGAAAAATAAAAGGAATATCCCATAAATTAAACTCTTTAGCAAAAGGGGTAAATTTTGAAAAGCTAGGTGCAGCTAATTGCACATTATTACGCTTAAGTTCTTGAAAAACCTTGTCATCATCAACAAGTTGTGCTGATGGGAATACATGCACCACGATGCGACCATCTGTCATTTCATTGACTCGTTTTGCAAAAAAATCCGCCGCCCTTCCCTTTGGGGTATTAGCACTCACAACATGAGCAAATTTAACCTCATACACTTTGTTTGGATCATCAGTGGCTACAGATTCTTTGTTGCCACCTCCACAACCTACCAAAGCAAATGTAGCAAATATTGAAGCTAAAATGATTTTCTTCATTAATCTCTCCTTTTGGAAAATAAAAATATAAAAACTTACACTTAAGCGTAAGATTTCATATTTTACAGAGTTTTGCTAAAAGTATAGTTTATTTTTGTTTCTTTATTTGAAATCCTAATTTTAAGGCTATAAAAATTACTTTTTGAAACAAAGTATTTAATTTATTATGATTTATAATTTGCAATCGCCTTATCCAAAATCGCCTTAGCACTCTCCAAATCGCAATACTCTTTAACTTTTACCCATTTATTTGGCTCTAGCATCTTGTAAGTTTCGAAGAAATTTTTGATTCTATCAAGTGTAATTTTTGGCAAATCTTCTAGTGATTTAATATTGTCATACCTTGGATCAATCTTTGAAACTGGCACAGCAATCAATTTCTCATCTATTCCACTTTCATCTTCCATAATCAAAACACCAATTAATCTCGCCTTAATCACACTTCCTGCTTGTAAAGGATATTCATTGATTACCAGCACATCAGCAGGATCACCATCATCACTCAAGGTATTTGGCACAAACCCATAATTAGCAGGATAAAACATCGCACTATACATCACTCTATCAACAACAACTGCGCCACTCTCTTTGTCAATTTCATACTTTATATTGCTTCCATAAGGAATCTCAATTACAACATTTAATTTATCCGGATTACTTCCTACTTCAATTTTGCTTAAGTTCATATTTTCTCCTTTAGATTTTACTTTTAATAAAGCTTTCCATTTCGCTTACAATTTCTTCAATGGTTCTTTCCCCATTAATTTTATGCAAAATGCCCTTGCTTGTATAAAATTTCTGAATCTCCGCCAAAGGTTCTAAATATACTTTCATTCTATTATTAAACACTTCGACATTATCATCTGCGCCCCTAGCACGCCCTAGCACTCTATCACAAGCAACTTTTTCACTCACCTCAACTTCAATCACACTCTCCAAAATGATTTCTTCCTTTTGTGCTAGAATCTTATCTAGCTCTTGCATTTGCTCCACGCTTCTAGGATAACCATCAATAATTACAACATTTTTAGGAGCATTAGAAATCGCATCAACAATGGTTTTAACTACAATATCCAAAGGAACAAGATTTCCCCTACTTGTAAAGCTATCAATCAGCTTCCCTAGCTCACTCCCACTTGCCACTTCAGCGCGTAGTAATTCACCTGTAGAATAATGCACCATAGAATCGCTATTGTTTTTACTAATAATCTCTGCATCTGTGGTCTTACCGCTTCCTGGCGCACCAATCACCAAAAATAACTTCTTCATAAATTCTCCTTATTTTTTTGTTTCTCTTACTCTAATGTGTAATTCTCTTAATTGTTCTTCATTAGCAGGACTTGGAGCTTCTGTAAGCGGACAAGTCGCTTTTTGAGTTTTAGGGAATGCAATAACATCTCGGATAGAATGCGCTTTGCAAAGCAACATAATAATTCTATCCAAACCAAAGGCAATTCCTCCATGTGGTGGCGCCCCGAATTGTAACGCTTCAAGTAAAAAGCTAAACTTATCTTGCGCTTCTTCTTGGCTGATTCCTAAAAGTTCAAATACCTTGCTTTGAATCTCTTGCTTATGAATTCTAATACTTCCACCACCAATTTCAAATCCATTTAACACTACATCATACGCCACAGAATTAATCTCTTCAATATCTTGCACTTCTAGATTCTTTGGCATTGTAAAGGGGTGGTGCAATGCAGAAATACTGCCATCATCATTGCCTTCAAACATAGGAAAATCTACAACCCAAAGGAATTGATAAACACTCTCATCAATCATTCCCATATCACTAGCAATTTTTTGGCGCAAACGACCCATATAATCCCAAACGATTTTTTTAGCCCCAGCGCCAAAGAAAATAATATCGCCAACACTAGCGCCAACACGCTCCAATAAAACTTTAAGATTCTCTTCCTTGATGAACTTAACTAAAGGTCCTTTGATCCCATCTTCTTTGATTTGCAAATACGCCAAGCCTTTTGCTCCAAACTTTCTCACAAACTCTTCAGCTTCACCTAGAGTTTTGCGGCTAAAGAAATTATCTCCACCTTTAACACAAAGTGCTTTAAAGCGATTTTTCTTGGAATCTTTAGCAATGGAGGCAAAAATTTCATTACTTGAATCAACAAACAAATCCCCCACTTCAACAAGTGGTAATTCATAGCGTAAATCAGGCTTATCACTACCATACTTCTCCATAACTTCATTATAAGCATGGTGCGGAAAGGGCGTTTGAATAGTAATACCACAAGCTGCAAAAATAGATTTTAAAACTTCCTCTGCCACCCCTATCACATCTTTTTGCTCACAAAAACTCATTTCAATATCAATTTGTGTAAATTCAGGTTGTCTATCTAGTCTTAAATCTTCATCTCTAAAACATTTTGCAATTTGAAAATATTTATCAAATCCACTCACCATTAAAAGTTGCTTAAAAAGTTGCGGACTTTGCGGTAATGCATAAAATTCTCCATGATGCACACGACTTGGCACGAGATAATCTCTTGCGCCCTCTGGAGTAGCTTTAGTTAAAATCGGAGTTTCAATCTCTAAAAACCCCAGATGACTTAGAGTATTTCTCACGGCTTGAGCGACCTTGCTTCTTGTGATAAATATCTCTTGTAAGCGGGGATTACGCAAATCCAAATAACGATACTTTAATCTTACATCTTCTCCCACACTCTCATCACCCACAGCAATAGGCGGAGTTAAGCTTTTGTTTTCAATGGTTAATTCATCAATCAAAACTTCAATTTTACCGGTTTTAAGTCTTGGATTCTCTAAGCCCTCTCCTCTCTTTCTTACCTTGCCTTTTGCAACTAGCACATACTCATCTCGCACTTCACTAGCGATTTTGTGAGCTTGCTGTGAATCTTTTGGATCAAAAACAAGCTGCACTATTCCACTTCTATCGCGCAAATCAATAAAAATAATTCCGCCGTGATCTCTATAAGTATTACACCAACCGCATAAAGTTACTTCCCTACCAATATCTTTTTCATCTAAATCTGTGCAATAATGGCTTCTCAAAACGCTTACTCCTAAATTTTATTGTTACCAAAAAGTGGATTCTATCAAAAAAGTTATAATATAACATTTAAAAGAATTAAATTTAATTTTATAGCCACTATCTCTTGATATTTGTCGCTCTTTTAGGCAAAAAAGGAATAATTTTTGCTTTAGATCTTCAAAGTTTTAAAAACCTAATTTTAAGGAATGCTAATGAGAATAGGGACGAACTCTAGCTATACAATGTTACAATATTATCAAGGAAAAACACAAAATAGCTTAAATGGAATCTTAGCCCAAATGAATGGCTTAAAGATTCAATATGGCTATCAAGATAGTAGTATTTTTAATAAAACACTTGAACTAGACTACAACCTTACAACTTTAACCCAAAGCAAAGAACTTGCTAATAATGCACTTACTTTTACTCGACACACCGATACTGCCTTGAGTGAATTAGTCAAAAATATGGATAATTTCAAAAGCAAACTTGTCCAAGGAGCCAATGATATCCATAGCGAAACTTCACGCCTAGCTATTGCTCAAGATCTACAATCCCTTCGCAATCACTTTTTATCCATTGCTAATACCTCCATTGGTGGAGAATTTATCTTTGCAGGAACCGCAACAACTTCTAAGCCATTTAATAGCGATGGAAGCTATAATGGAAACAATGCAACACTTAATGCACTTCTTAGTTCTAGCAACTCTGTAGCTTATAATATAACGGGTTATGAGTTATTTTTCGGTTCTGATAATGATACTAATCGAATCATTTCAACTAATGTCCCCAAATTCAACCAAAGCGCTCTAAACCCTCAAATTATGGATCCAAATCACCCAACCGGAAATAGCGAAGAAGTTTATATTACCGCTGAAGATACCTTGCGCGATTTAGTGGGCGATAATGATTCTGATACTAACAACAATGATCCAGAAGTTTTTTATATTACAGGTCGCAGACCAGATGGGACAGCCTTTAAATCAAAATTTGAGATGGAAGTGGCTTACAACGATGAAGATCAAGCTGTCAAAGTGCAAGATCTACTTGATAGAATCGGAAAAGAATTTGGTAACACAGAAACTAGTCAATCTGTAGAAGTTACTCTTAATGAATGGGGAGAAATTGAAATAAAAGATCTCACAGGAGGGCGATCTAATATTGAATTTTATATGGTATCAAGTAGCTATCAAGATCCAAACAATCGACCTCCAATTAACCCAAATGGCGATGGAGTAGGCACGGCAGATATTGATACACTCTTAAATAGCGGAGCAAAGGTAAATACCTATGTTCAGAGTCCTTATTTGGGTAGTTTTTCAAATTCTCAAATCACTTCTGTTGAAGACTACAATGATCATAGACTTCACACGATTCCAACCACTTTTAGGAATCACAACAACGAGATTGCAAAAACTTCAACTTTGCTAACAGATATTTTTCCTAATGGCGTTACACAACTTGATTTAAGAGGAATCTCCGCCAATGATGCAGACAAAAATCCAACCAACAATAACTTAAATTCTACTTTTAATATCACTCCAACTTCCACTGTGCAAGATTTAATGGATTCTATCAAAACAATGTATAACAATCAACAAGGTGCCAATGTTGAAGTGCAATTTAGCAATGGAAAAATTACTATTATTGACAATAATGTTTCCCAAAAAACTCCACCCGATCAATCTCAAGATAATCTACCTTTCACAGGAGAAAGCTCCCTAAGCTTAACCATTACTGCTCAAAATGCAGGGGGTCGTGTCAATGGATTCCGCAATGATTATAGCGTGGAATACGATAGAGTAGGTTTTAGTAAAGAAGGTTCTACTCTAACTTCCAATGTCTCACAAATTGTTCGCGATACCAATGAATATGCCACAATGAGCACAAAACTCTCAGAAGTTTCAGGAGTTGGACTTAATGGGCACACTTATAACTTTGAAGTCAAAGATGTCAATGGAACTCCAATTAGCGGTAGAATAGAGTTTAGAGATGCAGGAAGTGTGATGATTATTGATTCTCCTGCCACAATTAATGGGGTGGATATTGATGGAATTGAAATCCCTATCTTAAATCCCAATGGAAATCCACCCCAAGTCGCAGGTGATCCAACTCCTGCTGATGAAGTTACCTACCAACAATTAGCCGATACTTTAGGTATCGTAATGAATTTATCCAATTCAAGCCAAGCAGATTTGCAAAATATCTTTGTTCAAGGTGGTGCAGACTTCAACGATCCAGATGTCAAGCTTTCTTATGAAACACTCATTAGCAATGCTAAAAATAATGTCTCCATTAGCCTTGATTCAAGCGGACAAATGCAGCTCAAAGATCTTAATAATTCTCCTACAAGAATGGAATTTATGTTTTATGATAACCAAAGTAGCAACTTTGCTCTTGATGCTAATGGCAGAGTAAATACAACAGGACACCCTGCACTAACTTTCCAAGCCAATAATGCCATTATTGCTGATGATCCACATGTGGATTTTTTCAAACAAATCGACACAATCATTCAAGCACTAGAAGATGGCACTTATAGACCTGGAGGTAGCAATGAGTATGATGATAGTATGCGAAATCCTGGTATCCAAAACGCACTTTTAGTGTTTGATCATCTAGCCGATCATGTCAATAAAGTACACACTAAAAATGGGGCACAAGGCAATTCATTTAAATACTCTATTGAACGCACTGAATCACTTATCGTGCAAGTTAAAACCTTACGTTCTGAAACAATTGACACTGATTTTGCAGAAGCATATTTGCAATTTTCTACTCTATCTTTAAACTATCAAGCAATGCTCTCTTCTATCGGAAAGATCTCGCAACTCTCGCTAGTAAATTACATATGACAAGCTTTTAAAGCTTGGCATTTTAGGATTGCTTTAATATCTTATTCTAAATAATGTTTTATAATTACTCTAAACCATTCTATTAAGTCATACAAACTTTGACCACAAAATACAACATACAAAGCCTTAAAATCCTTAAAAAATCGTAAATTTACCATTTCTCAAGTAATTAATTTCTCAATGTTTTTTTAACATCGTTAATCTAAATAAACTCAAAAAAAAAGATAACTATAAATTTACCAAATAATCAAGCTATAAAATCAAGCTATAAAATCAAGTATAACCCATTAATAAACAATTAATATTTCGCACACTAGAATCATACTGTATCTGAATATTAAAGGATTGGTGATGAAATTTTTCATTTCTTTGTTTGTTTTAGTGGCATCTTTATGGGCTAAAGAGATAGCTTATACAGATGAAGTTGTGTCGCTTTACCTTAATAAAGATGACACTAAAGTTACAGGAAGACTTTTGCCTACAAACGCTTTTGAGATTCTAAAAAGCGATAAAGACAGAGTTTTAATCAAGCTTGATGGATATGTAAATCCAAAATCTCCTTCTGTAGTTTATTTTAACGATTCTCAAAGAATCATTGTTGCTGCTTTTTCCAAGAATACAAAGCTTAATTTCTTACAAAAAACTGCGGGGAAAAATGGCAAATGGGATAAAGTTAGTCTTGAAGTTTGGGCAGATAAAAAAGATTTTGCTAAAGACAACAAAAAAATGTTAAGTTATGCAAAAGATCTTTTTGCTAACAATTGCGGAATTTGTCACGCTTTACACCCCGAAAAAGAATTTACAGCTAATGCTTGGCCAGCAGTTTTTCGCTCTATGGCAGATAGAACGGGGATTGACAAAAAAGACAGATGGCTAGTAATACAATACTTACAAAAAAATGCAAAAGATTTTAAAGCAAAATAAAAAGGAAGGCTTATGTTAGATAGAAGAAAATTTTTAAAGGTTGGCGCAGCATTAACAGCTATTCCACTTATTCCATCTATAAGTGCAGCAAAAAGTGTAGAGGCTACAAAAGTTAGTTTTGGGCTTATTAAAAATGGTGAAGTTATCACAGCAGCTCACTGGGGAGCTTTAAAGCTTACTATTAAAAATGGCAAAATCATTAAAAGTGAGCCTTGGGAAAAAGCCACTAACATGGATAACCCATTACAACACTACACTGCAGATATGGTTTATAAATCTCGCGTTAAATATCCTTATGTGCGCAAATCTTACCTTGAAGATCCCGATAATCCCAAACCTGAACTTCGCGGGAAAGAAGAATTTGTGCGTGTAAGCTATGATGAGGCTATAAAACTTATCGCAAAAGAACTCAAAAAAACAAGAGACACTAAAGGCACAAGTGCTGTTTTTGGTGGAAGTTATGGTTGGAAATCTAGCGGTAATATGCAAAATGCAAGAATCTTACTACATAGATTCTTAAATGTTACAGGTGGTTTTGTTGGTTCTACTGGGGATTATTCTACAGGAGCTTCTCAAGTTATCATGCCTTATGTAGTTGGATCAATTGAAGTGTATGAACAACAAACTTCTTGGGAAAATATTCTAGGAAATTCTAAATATGTTGTTATTTGGGGTGCTGATCCAATTTCAACTTTGCGTATTGCTTGGACTTCGTCTGATCAAAGAGGTTTGGCTTATTTTGAAAAACTTAAAAAAAGCAAAATAAAAGTTATTTGTATTGATCCAGTGAGAACTGATACAGCTAAATTCTTAAATGCAAAATGGATTTCACCACGACCAAATACCGATGTGGCTTTAATGATTGGTATGGCAAGTCATTTAATTGCCAAAAATAAAGTTAATTACGACTTCTTAGATAACTATACTACTGGTTTTGATAAATTCAAAGATTATATTGATGGCAAAGAAGATGGTGTTAAAAAAGATGTTAAATGGGCAAGTAAAATTTCTGGTATCAGTGAAAAAACAATCAGAGAATTAGCAGAAACTTTCTATGATAATCCTACTATGATTATGAGTGGATGGGGAATGCAAAGAGCTCATTATGGTGAGCAACCACACTGGATGCTTGTAACTCTAGCTTCTATGATAGGACAAATCGGCACCAAAGGTGGTGGTTTTGGACTTAGTTATCATTATAGCAATGGCGGTGTGCCAACTTGCAAAAGTGGTGTAATTGGCGGTATTAATGCAGGAAGCTTGGGAATTTGGGAAAATGGCAAATTCAAAGGCTTAGCTAAATCAAATCAAGCAGCTGGTGGTGCAGAATGGCTTCAAAATGCTGCAAGTGCTTCTTTCCCAGTGGCAAGAATAGCAGATGCATTGCTTAACCCTGGCAAAACTATCGACCATAATGGTGGTAAAATCACTTATCCTGACATTGATTTTATCTACTGGGCAGGTGGAAACCCACTTGTTCATCACCAAGATACTAACAACAATGTAAAAGCTTGGAGAAAACCTAGAACTATAGTTGTAAATGAAATTTACTGGACTCCAACAGCCAAAATGGCAGATATTGTAATGCCTGCAACTTCATCTTATGAAAGAGATGATATTACTATGACTGGGGATTATTCTAATATGAATATTGTACCAATGAAACAAGCAGTTAAGCCAGTGGGCGAGAGTAGAGATGATTATGTGATTTTCTCTGACATCTGCAAAGTTTATGGCAAAGATGTATTTAATGCCTATACAGAAAATGGCAAAAAGGCAAAAGATTTCATTAAAGAATACTACAATAGTGCTTTAAAACAAACTCAAAGCTTTGGTGAAGTTTTTGCAACTCCTATGCCAAATTTTGAAGAATTTTGGGCAAAAAATGAACCTATTACTTTTGATGCAACTGCAGAAAGTTACGAATGGACACGCTTCTTGGAATTCATAGAAGATCCAATCCTTAATGCACTAGGAACAGAATCAGGCTTAATTGAGATTTACTCTGAAACAATTAAAAATTACAACTATGATGATTGCAAAGCACATCCAACTTGGTTTGAACCAATTGAGTGGCTTGGAAACGCTACAAAAGAAGCACCTTTTCACTTGCTTACAAACCACCCAAAAGATCGCTTGCACTCTCAACTTTGCCACACAAGCTTAAGAGATACTTATGCAGTAAAAGACAGAGAGCCAATTTTAATCAACACTAAAGATGCTAAAAAACTTGGTATTAAAAATGGCGATGTTGTAAGAGTATTCAATAAGCGCGGAGAAGTTCTAGCAGGTGCAGTTGTAACAGATGATATTATGCAAGGCGTTGCAAGACTATGTGAGGGTGCTTGGTATGATCCTAATGAAAATGGACTTTGCAAATGCGGAAATGCGAATGTTTTGACTATGGATATTCCAACTTCAAAACTTGCAAATGGTAATATTTCTCATACAGGTCTTGTAAATATCGAGAAATTTAAAGGTGATCTTCCAGCACTTAGTGCTTTTGATGCTCCAAAGGGCGCTAATTAACCCACTTTTCAAAGAAAGCTCTAAAGCTTTCTTTGCATAAAAAATCAATCTTAAAATATAAATCAAAACACAAATTCAATTAATTTTGATTTATAAGATTTTTATATTAACTTTTTTAGATTCTTAAAATTGCGATAGTTATTAGAAAATATCAAGTATTAAAAAAATAGCAACACAGAAATTTTCTTAAAAATAATACGCTTTAAAGTATGTGCGGTTTTTAGCATTAACAGCTTTTTATTTGCTATCCTGCAATTTTAAAACAAACTCTCTATATTTCTAAAAGAAAATAATTCATAAGTTTTTTGAGTGGCGATTCTACCTCTAGCGGTGCGCTCCAAAAATCCATTTACCAATAAATAAGGCTCGATAACATCTTCAATAGTTCCCTCATCCTCACTCATTGCTGCAGCAAGTGTGCTAAGCCCAATAGGACGCCCCCTGCTCTCACAAATAATTTTCAAAAAACGCAAATCTAATTCATCAAAACCATATTCATTCACCCCAAGCTCATTTAAAGCATATTGTGTTCGCTCTTTTGTGATGATTTCTTCCTCTGCTACCTCTGCAAAATCTCTCACACGCTTTAACAAACGCAAGGCGATTCTAGGCGTTCCACGCGAGCGCTTAGCAATCTCTAATGCCCCTTCACTAGAACATTCTTTTTGTAGCTTAATGGAAGCAATTTGTGCAATTCTAGCCAATTCTTCTTTTTCATAAAACTGCATTCTAAACTGCATTCCAAACCTATCTCGCAACGGATTACTAATCATTCCTGCTCTTGTTGTCGCTCCAATAAGCGTAAAACGCGGTAAATCAATCTTTACCGTTTGGGCTGCAGGACCACTGCCAATAATAATATCCAATCTAAAATCCTCCATTGCAGGATATAAAATCTCTTCAATAGCAGGAGATAACCTATGAATCTCATCAATAAAAAGTATCTCTCCCTCACTTAGATTAGTCAAAATAGCTGCTAAATCACCTGCTTTTTCAATCATAGGTGCTGCTGTAACTTTAATTGGTGCATTCATTTCGCCACTAATAATGTGTGCCAAAGTCGTTTTGCCAAGCCCTGGTGGTCCAAAAAGTAACAAGTGATCTAATACATCTTTTCGTTTTTTAGCCGCTTCAATAAAAACTTTTAGATTCTTTTTAAGCTTTTCTTGTCCTATGTAATCATCCCAATGGCTTGGGCGAAGTTTAACCTCTTCATCACCCTCTAATTCCATTTTTTCAATTTCAACAATTCTCTCCAAACCTTCCCCTTAGTAACTCTCATTTATTTTAGGAAAATCTCCGTTCTTTACATCTTTTACATATTGTTGCACTGCTTCTCTAACCAACTTTGCTCCCTCCAAATATTGTCGCACAAATTTTGGCTTAAAAGCTTCAAAGAATCCTAGCATATCACTCCATACAAGCACTTGCCCATCAACATTTACTCCACTACCAATGCCAATGACAGGAATTTTTAAGTTTTGTGTAATCACTTGCCCAACTTCACTTTTAACCCCCTCCAAAACAAGACAAAAAGCCCCTGCCTCTTGGAGTTTAATAGCATCGCACAAAAGCTCTTGAGCTTCCCTCTCACTCTTCCCCTTGACCTTATAACCCCCCTCACTTCTTACTAATTGTGGCTTTAATCCAATGTGCCCCATCACTGCAATTCCATTTTCAACAAGCTTTCTAATTGTTTCATACATTTCTGCTCCACCTTCAATTTTAACCGCTTGAGCATTGGTTTCTTTGTAGATTCTAATTGCTCCTTGTAAAGCTATCTCTGGAGTAACCACACTCCCAAAGGGCATATCACACACTATAAGGCTTTGTTTGGCTCCATTACACACAGCTTTTGTATGATAAATCATCTCATCCAAACCAATTCCCAAAGTATCCTTTGCTCCAAAAAAACTCATATGCAAACTATCACCTACAAGTATCATATCCACTTCGCTATCAAAAATCCCTGCAAAAAGTGCATCATAGGCTGTAATCATTGTAATTTTTTCTTTATTTTTTTTCTCCAATATCTGTGTAATTGTTGTTTGTTTTATGGTAGATTGAATGCTCATTTTCTGCCCCCAAATAATCTAAAAACAAATTCTACTATATTTTCACATTAATTTTTCTTTGATAAAAACTTGACATTTAATTAAAATATCATTAAAATTTCAGGATTTGGGGCTGACATGAATTTCGACGGGAGTTAGATGGCTCTAGTTGCATACCGACTTGTGCTAAGTCGTAAAACTGGCTCTTAAATATAAACGCAAACAATTCAAATTACGCTCCTGCTTACGCTAAAGTCGCGTAAGTTTATTAACTCTTTTGGAGCTGTTTTTAGTTAAGATTCTAGCTATTTTCTAAAAGCATCATTTCTGCTAGATGCGGTTTTATCTACCTAGAGTAAAACTTAAGCTAAATAGGTTGCCTTGTTTATAGATTTTTGGGAGTTTTTATAGACAAGAAAGATTCTAAACCCAAGGAAGTATGTATATCAGCTGTGTTGGTCTAGTTTTCGGACTGGGGTTTGATTCCCCACAGCTCCACCATTTTATCTTTATTTCCCACAAGAGTCTTAAATCACTTAAAAAATCATTAAAGAATCAAAACAAAAATCTATATCGTATTCCTGCTTTTGTATTATCTTCTTGAATTCTATTATTCTCTCTTTGTAAAAAAAGCTTAATAGATTTGAAAGGTGAATACTCTACACCATAATTCCAAGTTTGCTCATTAACAACTTCATTATTCTGCACCACAGATTGCATTAAAACTAGATTTTGCAACAAAACATTTTCAACTTGATGTTTTATTCCATATTTTTCACCCCAATTAAGTGTTTGAGGATCTCTGGAGAATCCACCCACTAAAAGCAAAGAAAAATCTTCATATTCTAAAATCGGCAAATTCAGATTAAAATCTCCACCTATATTTTGATCATCACGCGTAAAATAAGAATTAAGATTAACTTTAAATTCCACCTTGGGTATATAAATCCCTGCTACATTATTTAGCTGCTCACTAAAAATAGGAGAAGCTGCTTTTAGAGTTGAATTAAAAACCTTATTACTCAAGCTATAAGCATCCCATTCAGCATTTTCATCAATAAGGCTCTTTACTTCTTCTTTTTCTTTATAAAAAGGCTGTTTGTAGTGCTTTGGTATTTTCTCTTCAATTACAGGCAAAGGGACTCCAAACATATCACCAAATTTCTTATAATTATTCAAAGGATTTTGATGATGAATCTCTTTACGAAGATAGTTAGATATTGCCGTTTCTTCCACTCCAAAGAGCATAACATTACAAAATAAAATAAGAATTAATCTAACAAATATCAAAAGTTTAAACTCTTCACTTTCAACACAAAAGCACTCAAATAATCTTTATGTGCTTGAATATCTAATTTTACACCTTTATCCAAAAACTCTTTTTTAAGAATTTTGACTTCCATTTTCTTAGCCAAATATTCCACTTGCGCTAGTAGCGAAAAAGAAACAAAAAGTGTTTCTTTGGATTGTGGAATATAGGCTTTAAGAATATTCTGCTCTTGTGCTTGCAAAATAGCTCCTTTTGCCCCTTGGGTATAAGCGCGCACCAATCCGCCTGTTCCAAGCAATGTTCCGCCAAAATACCGCACACTAAGCAATGCACATTCTATCAAATCATATCCTCTTAGCACCTTTAAAGTTGGCATACCTGAAGTGCCTTTTGGCTCACCATCATCACTAAAAGATTCAACAATTTGAGATTGTGCATTGAAATATCGGCTTGCTGTTACAAAATGCACTGCTTTTGTGTGTTTGACTCTTGCTTCGTTTAAAAATTCTTCAAAACACTCAATAGGAATAAGAAAAGAGAGAAATTGCGAACCTTTAGCCTCAAAAATGCTTTGAGCAACTTCAGTTGGATAATACAAATCCACTACTTCCCTCTTTTAAGATTCCCTTGTGAAAATTGTATAATCCTCTCTGGAATCTCATCTAAACTAACCACTTCACACACTGCTCCTCTAGCAATTGCTTGTTTAGGCATTCCAAAAACTACACAACTACTTTCATCTTGTGCAATCGTGTAAGCTCCATTGTCATAAAGTTCTTTAATTCCAATGCTACCATCATCGCCCATTCCTGTCATAATAATTGCCAAAGCATTTTTACCAACAACATTATTAACACTGCGAAACATCACATCTACACTTGGTTTATGGCGAGAAATCCTCTCTCCATCAACGCTTTTGATAAAATAATCATTGCCTACCTTATCCAAAAGTAAATGTTTTCCACCCGGTGCAAGGTAAGCACAAGAATTATGCAAATGCATTTTTTCATTTGCTTCAAAAACATCAATGACCGCAAGGCGATTAAGACGATTAGCAAAGGAAGTTGAAAAGCCTTCGGGAATATGCTGAGTAATAACAATAGGTGGTAAATTAGGCGGAAGCCTTTGAATAATCTTAGAAATCGCTTCCACCCCGCCCGTGCTTGCCCCAATAGCAATAAGCTTTTTCCCTTCGCTCCTGCAAGGATTAGACTTTAAGATTAAATCGGGATGATATTTTTCATTATGATTAATCACATTAGTCCTTTATTTTAATAAAGGTATTCTGCCCTAAACGATCAACTTTAGAAGCCAATCCTAAAATACTTTCAGAATGACCCAAATAAAGAGTTCCACCAACTTTCAAACAATTAAAAAGCTTTTGCAAAATCTCCTCTTGATCGCTCACTTTAAAATAAATCAAAACATTACGACAAAAAATAATATCAAATTCATTTTTCCCAAAAGGATAAGTCTTGGCATACAAATTATGTTGTTTAAATTTAATAATATTTTTTAAGCTTGACTTAGCGTCCATTAAGATTTCTCTTTGACTTTTTGGCGTCATATCAAAAAAATCTTTTAACTCCAACCAAGTTGGAAGTGGATTTAAAAAAGTATCCACGATATATTTACCTCTTTTAGCAAACTCCAAAACTGAAGTATCAATATCTGTAGCTAATAAACTTATAGGGGTTTTGGAATGATAAATTTCTTTTGCATAAAGCAAAGTTGCAGCAATAGAATAAGGCTCTTCTCCAGTAGAGCTTGCCGAGCAATACACCTTAATAGGTTCACTTTCTTTAAATCGATGGGGCAAGATTCGATTAATCATATCCAAAAAATGGAACCCCTCGCGAAAAAAATCTGTTTTGTTAGTGGTAAAACTATTGATAAATTCCTGCTTAAATCGCCCACTCTTAAGCTGTATAAAAAAATTATCAAAATCATCTATTCCTAAATCACGCGCCAATTTATCAAGGCGATTTTTTATTGTAGAATCTTTATTGCTTGGCAAATAAATCCCAGCCATCTCATAGATTAAATCTCGTGCTTTATCGATTTCATTGCTACTGATGAGTGGCAAGTTTCTTACCTTTTAAATAATTTTCTTTCCACTTAGCTACGCTTAAAGTATCAACCACTTGCCCTATGGCATTATATTGTTCATAATAATCTCTCACAAAAGCACATACCTCTTTCCTTAAGGGCATAAAATACCCCTCTTTATCCTTTAGAGCATACCTTGAGAGAAACTCTAGCGCATCTGCTTTATTTAAATAAATCTCAATAAGCTCATCGTAAGTTTGCAAATACTTTTCAATCAATTGTGGTATTTTTTCCTCATGAATCTCTAAAGCCACCGATTCAAAATTTCCAACATATTCCAAAATTCCAGCGCTAAAGAGAATATCAAGGTGTATCAATCCCTCACAATAATAAGGCAACACTTCACCCTCTTTTTTCCAAGCCATTAATCCAACAGCCCTTGAAATAGTATTAAACACAAGTTCTTTTAGTAATGGTTGATTCTTAGCAACAAAATAATAGGCTAAACCACCCATTGTAGCTTTAAACTCTTCAATATTCTTAAATTGACCACTTCTATTAATTTGCAATTCACTATCCAAGCTAACCCACAAAATATGTCCAAACTCATGTCCTATAGTAGAAATCTCATAAACTTTATACCAATCTTCTTTGCGATAATAAAGCATCTCGCGATTAAAATCCAAAAACTCTTCAGGAAAAGTTTTACGGCTTAAAAGCATAAAAGGCTTAGCACAAGAAATCTCCCATACTCTATCTGGAAAATAAAAAATCTTTTTGCCATATTTAGAGCTCACACTCTCATCATTTGGCACAACTTGCGCACTAAACAAACCATTTAGCTCTGCACCATAAAACAACAAAGGCTGCCCGCCATAACTTTGCGTTTTTGCCAAAGATTCTTGAACGCAAAAATCAATTTCTTCTTTATATGAAGTTTGTGGCATTTTTGCTGTATATTGAGAATAAAATTCCACAAAAGCCTCTTTATTGACTTCACTAGTAGAAGCCAAATCAAGTAAATCTTTTCCCTCATAGATTCTAGCGATTCTTAAATCCCACTCTGGCGCCACTGCTCTTCTATAATGATCTTCATAATACTCCAAAGGATGCCCCACTTGCAATGGCGTTGTGATTTTCATCCAAGCCCTATCCACATCACGCCAAGATTCTAAGAGTTTTGCGGTATCTTTTTCCATCAAAGCTTTTTGTAGTGTTTTAAAATATGCAAGATAAGAATCTTTTTGTTCAAATTTTGGGCAAACTTCAGGAATGAGCTCAAGACTTAAAAGCATTTTTTCAAAAGTAGTTTGAAATAACTCAAAATCCTCTTTAAAAAAATCTGCATAAGCGATGGCTTGATAGGCATTTTCTTTTAATACAGGCACCGAGTAGCTTCTATCGCTTACTTCGCCATTTTGTGAAACTTCCTCAGCGCTCTTTAAAGCCTCAAGAATACTAGGCAAATTATCATTGAATTTTTGACTCAAATCTTTATTGATTCCTAAAATTAGTTTTTCTTGCCAATTTGCAAAAAAACTATTAAAAACCAAACCCACTTGATGAACGCTTACTAATAATTCTCGTAAAAAAGGTGTTAAAAGATTCTCATTTCTAACAAATTCCAAAAGTTTTTGATGTTTTTTTACATAAAAATTTTCTGTGATATGCAACATTAAGGCACGAACTTCTAAAATATCCTCTTCCTTGAATTGAAGTTTATTTAAAATATTTAACAAAGCGCCTTCTTTTAGGGCTACAACTCTATCAATGAGTGCTAACAAAACTTCTTGATTATTGGGCAGTTTTTCAAAAACTGGTTTTAGAAATTCTGGAACATTACTTTTAATATTTTCATACAAAGCATTAGTTTTTTTATTTTCTTCCTCTAAATAGCGATAAAGCCTAGCAATATCTAAAAGAATCTTATTCTCCATCTTGCTCTCTTTTATGATTCTTAACCACTTCATAAGCTGCATTGATTTTTTGTAGTTTTTCGGTGTAGGTTTTAATAATTGATTCTTCTAATCCCTTATGGTGCAAAATATCAGGATGATATTGACGCACTAAATCCTTATAAGCCCTTTTGATAGTCTCCATATCTGAATCTTCGCTAACACCCAAAGTAGCACAAGCTTCTTTATAGTCTTGATATGCCATTTCCCTAGAATAAAATTCTACAAAAGAATCATACAAAGCATTAAAATCATCATTTTGAATTTCCAAGTAAGCAGCAACATCTAAAATAACCTCACGCTCTTTTTCACCCAAAACCCTATCAGCATAAGCCAAACTCAACAAATATTCTACAAGTTTCAAACGAGTTTTATATTGCCCCTTGGTAAGTTCTGCATAAGCCAAACTCAATGTTTCAACATCTTCTGCGGTATTTTTAAAAATAGTATGCAGAATCTCTAAAATTTCTTGCTTTTGGTTCATTGCGCTTTGCAAAAGAATTGCTTGAGCAATATCTTCAATTGTACTTTCCATTAACTCTTCTTCTAATTCACAAATCTTTCCATCGCTTTGTGCTAATTTAGACATCAAGCTAACCATAATCCCATATTCGCTTTTTTTAATCTTTTCTTCTTTGCTTAAAGCTTTATAGGGATCTTCATAATTTTGGAACTCTTCCTTAAAATTATAGTTAGAATCTTGTATTTGTGGGCGCTTATGAGGATTGGATAAATAATCTTTAAAATTAATAAACGCAACTGCAATAATAACAATAGTAATTAATAATAAAATTTCCATTTTACCCCTTAAAAATTATTTAAAAAATCCTTTTAGTTTCCCCATTATTCCTTCAGCAGCTAAGAATCCTAATTCTTGTAATTTAGCTTTAATTTCTTTAATCCCTTCTTCATTAGCTTCAACTTCTACGCTTTGAGAGGGGATATCAACTTTTAAGCTAGGATATTTTTGTCCTAAAGATTCTTGAATCTTATTAACACAACCTTGACATTTAATATTAATACATTGGATTTTCATAAAGTATTCCTAAAGAATGAAAGATAGTAAGTGGTGGGTCCTATAGGACTTGAACCTATGACCAATCGGTTATGAGCCGAGTGCTCTAACCATCTGAGCTAAGGACCCTTCTTTAAAAAATTTTTGGAAGCGTAATTATATACAAAATTATTCTTAAAAGCAAGTAAATGTTCTAAAAGCCCAAAAAGTATCATAAAAGTAATAAAACTACTCCCACCATAACTAAAAAGTGGTAATGGAATACCCACAACTGGCGCCAAGCCAATTGTCATTGCTATATTTACACCCGAATAAATAAAAACAAGCAGACCTGCACAATAAGCAATAACTCTTAAAAAATAATCCTTAACATCAATGCTCCCCATACTAAAAATATGAAAAATAAGAAACGCATACAAAATAAACAACCCTATAATTCCAACAAATCCAAAGCGCTCTGCAAAATAAGGAAAAATAAAATCACTTGTAGCAATAGGCAAAAAACGATAAATCGTCTGCGTGGCTTCTTCCTTTTCTTTGCCATCAAGCCCACCTGCCCCAACTGCGATAATAGATTGTCTTACCTGATAATCTGGTTCTTTAGAGATAAAATCTTCAATACGCTTTTTTTGATAATCGTGCAAATTTGCGTATAAAATAGGCGAAAGCAAACACATCCCAACAAGCAAAGTAAGCCATATTTTATAATTCACTCCAATCAAAAACAAAACTCCAAAACCCATAATCAAAAGCACAAGTGCAGTCCCCAAATCTGGCTGTTTTAAAATCAACACAAAAGGCAATAAAATATAACAAGAAAACTTAAGAAAACTAAAAATCCTATAACCATCTCCCTTGGGGGGATTCTTCGCAATTAAATGCGCTAACATCAAAATCAAAGCAGGTTTCATTGTCTCAGAGGGCTGAAAAGTAAAATGCACAAAAGGAATCTCAAGCCACCTTTGCGCACCAAGTCGCACATCACCAAAAAAATCTACCGCTACAAGCAAAACAATATTAACCCAATAAAATATCACAATCGCCCACGACATACGCTTAATAGGCAATAAAAAAGTTACTGCAAATACCAAAACTCCAATAAACACATAAACCAAAACTTTATCACCCAAAAAAGCATTATTTTCATTAATTAAAAACCACGATAACATTACAAGTGGGATCACTAATAAAGGTAAAGTAAAATCAAAAGATGATAAAATATTCCTATTAAATCTCAAAAGTCAAATCCATTTCTTTAAAAATTATGATGATAAGCTATTAAATTAAAGCTTTAATTTTAGCATAATTTCTAATAAAAAGAGAGAGTAAAAATTGCAAATAAACAAACAAAACAAGCACGATTCATTAACATTTTATGTCCAACAAGAAGAATCAAAAATGCGACTTGATAAATTTCTTGCACAGAAGCTAGGATTATCGCGAAATCAAATTAGTAAAATAATCCAGGAAAAACAAATCACCCTCAATGGAATTTTTATTCAAAAAAATGGCACTTCCCTTAATTATAACGATCAAATCACTCTGACTCTAACTAATAAACAAGCAAAAATAAAACCAAGCAATCTTAATATTCCTATTTTATATGAGGACGAGGACTTACTAATCCTTAATAAGCCCATTAACCTAATCGTTCATCAAACTCATCAAGAAGATTCTCAATACACACTGCAAGATTGGTTGCAAGAAAATAATTTTCCACTCTCTAATCTAGGAGATTCTTGCAGACAAGGCATTATACATCGCCTTGATAAAACTACAAGTGGCGCAATTGTGATTGCCAAAAATAATCACGCCCACGAAATTCTAAGCCAACAGCTCAAAAGCAGGGAAATGGGTCGTTATTATCTTTGCGTGATTGATTCACCCCTTAAGCAAAATATTCTTATTGATACCCCCCTTATAAGACACCCTAGAAATCGACTTAAATACATCCCCACTACAAAAAACACTCCCCTTAGTAAAGAAGCAAAAACCGCTTTTTATAAAATAATCAACAACAATAAGATAGAGTTAATTGGTGCCAAGCTTTTTAGTGGAAGGACACATCAAATCCGTGCACACCTTAGCAAAATACAACGACACATTTTGGGCGATGCTTTTTATGGCTACAAGGGAAATTACACCACTAGAATACTGCTACATTCTCACCTACTCTATCTCACACACCCCACTACCAAACAACGCCTAGAAATCTATGCTCCCTTTTGGGAAGATATGCTATTATTTTTGCACCAAGAATTTTATCCAACGCAAAATCTTGAATATTTCAAAAAAAACTTCAAAATTCCACTTGATCAACTTTATCATTCAAGTTTCTCAAATTCCTAACCCCTCTTGAAATATAATGTATTTTTTTGCTTTTTTATGCTATGATAGGCACCTTTCAAATAAACTTGACATAAATAGATAATTTTCAAAGGGTTTTTATATGGTTAATTTATCCTATTTTTCTAAGCTTGATTCATTATGGGCAAAGATTCTGCTCTTTTTTACTCTTGTATTCTTTAGTGCTTGTAGTAGCTCAAATCTTAATTTTGGCTCCACCCCTTCAATTAATCCAAATATCACTCCTCCTAGTAATATCCGCACACTTAGCGATGTTAATACCATTGCTTTTGAATGGAATCTTATCCAAAATCCAGAAATTGCAGGGTATTATATCTATCGCAAAAAACCAAGTGAGCAAAGCTTTAGCAAAATTGCCACTTTAGATTCTCGTTTTATTACGCATTATGCGGACAACAAGCTTGAATCAAACACTGAATACTTCTATCAATTCGCTTCTTTTGATGCACAAAAAAATATTTCACAATTCTCAGCCCCTATTAGCGCAAAAACACAATTTATTGAAGCTATTAATTATATTGAAGCCATCAGTAATTACCCGCGCAAAGTCAAGATTATTTGGAATCCTCACCAAGATACTCGCGTAATCGGTTATGTGATTGAGAAAAAAAAGACAAATGGACAATGGAGTGAATTAGCAAATATTAATAGTCGTTTGCTTGTAGAATACCTTGATACAGGACTTGAAGACAACACTTCTTATGAATATCGTGTTTTTGCTTACAATGCTAATAAAACCTATTCACTCCCTTCTAAAAGCGTTAAAGCTGCTACCAAGCCTAAACCAACTCTAATTTCAAACTTTACTGCCACTACCAATGTTCCAAAGCAAATTATGCTCAAATGGGATCTTCATCCAAACCCAGAAGTAACCCAATACACTCTTTTCCGATCCAACTTCGAATCAAGCTTTTTTAGTAAACTTGCTACTCTCCCAAACAGCACCAATTCTTATCAAGATGCCATCAAAGATGATGGAAAACAATATTACTATAAAATCACTGCTACTGATAAAGATGGCATTGAAAGTCTTGAAGTTGGTCCCATTATGGGTATGACCTTAGGGATTCCAAGCACTCCAGTGATTACTTATGCGCAAATTGAAGGTAATTCTGCGGTTTTACGATGGATGCCTCAAGATGATCGTGCTACAGAATATATTGTTTATAAAAAAGATTCGCGTTTCTTTGGAGAAACTTTGCGTTACAACAAAGTCTTAACACCGGAATTTATTGATCGTGAAGTTACTCCGGGAGAAAAATATTACTATCGTGTTAGCGCTGTTGATGCCAATGGCTTAGAATCAAAACAAACACAAGAAATTATGCTTTTCTTACCTGCACAATAATGCCGCACTTTAAAACTAACTCCCTAGCTCTCCCAAGCCTTCCCTTTTCTCTAACAACTAAGGAGGGGAAGTTCTCATTTTTAGAGCTTTTTACTTCAGTCAATCAGCCTAATTTTTCTCTATTGCAAGTGCATTTTACCCCAAAAGATTCTCATCTTAAAAATAAAGATTTTTTTCTAGAAATCAAAAAAAATGAGCAAGAAACTATTGTTAAGTGCGATAAAAACTCAAAAATCGCACCCATTGGCATTATCAAAAAATCCCTAGAAATCCTAGCAACCTATCAAAATTCACTTAACACCCACAATCTATATAGCAAAAATACACTCCACACCAATAAACTTCCCTTTATTAAGCATATTGAAGATTTCCTAGACTTTGATTCATTGCTTACAAATCAAGATTTAAAAAACCCAAAAATATGGCTTGAAATTGGTTTTGGTAGCGGAAGACATCTTTTATATAATGCCAAACAACACCCACAAATACTTCATATTGGATTAGAAATCCATTATCCTTCTTTAGAGCAAGTTGCACGACAAATTGAACTCTCTAATTTAAAAAATATTTTAATTCTAGCTTATGATGCGCGTATTTTTTTAGAGCTTCTTCCCTCTAATGTGCTTGAAAAAATCTTTGTGCATTTTCCTGTGCCTTGGGATAAAAAACCCCATAGAAGAATCTTTAGCGCACCTTTTCTCTCCCAATCCTCAAGAGTTCTAGTAGCGCAAGGTCATTTGCAATTGCGCACCGATAGTTTGGAGTATTTTAACTACGCAAAGGATTTGGCATTTGCTAATCCCAACTTTACTCTAGAGTATAGCAAAAACTCCCAAGAAGCTATCATTAGTAAATATGAAGCAAGATGGCTTAAACAAAAAAAGGATATTTATAATTTAGAGCTTTTTGCCACTCAAAATAGCCCCCAAATCTCACTAGATTACAACTTTGATTTTCCAAACAAAAGCCATATTCAAATCCCTTTTAAACCAATTAAAATTATCAAAGAAGACTATTTTTTACATCTAGAAGATCTTCTACTCTCTCCAAGTCATAAATTATTTAAAGTCTCTTTTGGGGATTTTAACTATCCAGAAACGCGCTATATTTTAGAAGATTCCTCCTTGCACTATTTTAGGGAAAATCCACTCCCCACGCAAATTAATCATCAAGCCCATCAGCTCTTAAAGGGGCTTTTAGAAACCCATTTTATAAAGGAAACTAAACAATAATGGATGCAATTATCAAAGCAGAAGGAATTAACCTAGGCTATAAAGATGAAATGATTATTAAAAATGCTAGTTTTAATATTTTTCCCCAAGAATTTGTTTTTATAAGTGGTCCTAGCGGAAGTGGTAAAAGCACCTTGATTCGCTCCATTTATGGAGACTTACCTCTTAAAAGCGGCTCTCTAGAAGTATGTGGAATGGAAATGTTTAAAGCCGGAAAAAAAAATATAGAAACTCTACGCCGCCACCTTGGAATTATCTTTCAAGACTATAAACTCATCAAAGACTTCAATGTTGAAAAAAATGTAATGTTGCCAATGATTATTGGAGGTTTCACCAAAGAATCATGCAAAGCCCAAACCGATCGATTACTCGCCCACATCAAACTTTCACACAAAGGCAATAAATATCCACTAGAACTAAGCGGTGGAGAACAGCAAAGAGTGGCAATGGCAAGAGCACTTTCGCACAATCCACTTCTAATTCTTGCAGATGAGCCAACTGGAAATCTTGATGATTATTCCAGTGAAGTTATTTGGAGTTTATTAAAGGGTGTAAATGAGCAGTTAGGAATCACAATTGTGGTTGTAACACACCGAATCCCAGAAGCATTTGGCATTAGATACCGCCATTTACATATTGAAGAAGGAGTGATTTATGAACTCTCTTAAAAATCATCTCTCGCTAATTATTCCATTAGTTGCCCTTCTTTTTGCTTTAGAGAGTATTTTGCTTGTTAATAGAACTCTTAGCGACTATGAAAGCAAACTAGGAAAAAACTACGCCATTGTTCTTGCTTCAAACAAGGAATTAAAACTACAGGATTTAAAAGAAAAAATCTCTGAAGCCAAAACTCTGGCTCCTATTGATTCAAAAGTTATTTTAGAACGCCTAAAAGACAATATCAGTCAAGCTAATCTTATTGTTTTAAAAAATACTCTGCCTTATTTCTATTCTTTGAATCTTGATTCTTATCCTAGCACTTCTCGCTTAGAGGTTATTGAAAAAACCTTAAAATCCATTGATGAAATCATACGCATAGAAACTTTTACAAAAAGCCATAGTCAAATTTACCAACTCCTTTTAATCATCAATAGTAGCGTGATAATTTTTTCAGGCTTAATTGCACTTATTAGCCTACTTTTAATGTTTAAGCAAATTGAAATTTGGAAATTCCAACATTTAGAGAGAATGGAAATTATGACTCTACTTGGCGCACCTTTGTGGATGCGTTCGCAAATCCTTTTTCGTCTTGCTTGTTTGGATACCATTATCGCCACTGCTTTGGTTTGTGTTGGATTATTTTATCTCTCTCAAAACCCAACTTTACTTATTTTTATGCAAGAATTAGGACTAGATTCTGCAATCTTTTCGCCCTTTTATGATTCTGTTATTTTATTGCTTGTTGGCTTAAGTGTCTCATTAATCGCTGTTTGGATTGTAAGCTTACAGCAAAAGGACTAGTATGTTGCGATTGTTTTTTGTTTTTTTGTGTTTAATTCAACTCCAAGCTAACCAAGAAATCAATCAAAAAATCTCAAAGAACAAAACTGCCTTAGAAAATCAAAAGAAAAAAGAAGCACAAGTCAATCAAAAACTCCAAGAATTAGGCAAAGAAATCAATAAACAAAAAGAAGAACTTAGCACCATAGAAAATATCATCAAAGAAAGCGAAAAAAATATTTCTAAAAATAAACAAGAATATTCCAAGAAGGAAACCCTTATTAAAACGCTTTCATCTAATCAAGAATCACTCTACCAAAAACGCAAAGACATTGAGCTTGCCATTATTGATTTGGTGGCCAAAGATATCTCCTTTGCAATTTTACTTAATGATTTTCAACCAGAATCAATTAGGGATTTAATCACAGAAGAGAGTTTTAAAGTTTTAAATAACACCACCAAAAAAGAACTTGCCAATCTAAGCCAACAACAAACCCAAATCATACAAGACCTAAAAACTTTGCAAAAAGAAATCGCACAACTACAAAGTTTCATTGATTCAGAAAACAAAAAAAGAGCTAATCTAAAAGATCTCCAAGCCAAACAAAAAAAGGCGCTTAATGCTTACCAGAAAGAAATTGACAAATACAATCAAGAGCTTCAGCAAATTACCAAAGAGCGTGATAGTTTGCAAGAGATTCTAGTGCAACTTAATATCCTAAAAAGTCAAGAAGAAGAAAAACGCAAAAAACGAGAAGAATTGGCAAAAACCGAAAATACCACAACCCCCAAAAGCACTCAAAGTGATTTTGATGTGCGACAAGTTGCTAGCTCCTACCACAACATTAGCACTACCAAATATAAAGGCGCTAAAACCATTGCGCCTCTGGATAATTTCAAGATTGATAAGCGTTTTGGTCCCTACTATGATCCTGTATATAAAATGAAAGTTTTTAATGAATCTATTACTCTTATCAGCACCGGAGATGATAAAGTCAAAAGTGTTTTAGATGGGAAAGTTATCTTTGCTAAAGACACTCCAATTCTCAAAAAAGTTATTATTATTGAACATCAAAATAATATGCACACTATTTATGCCCAACTTGATAAAATCGCCCCCACCATCAAACCAGGGAGCATTGTCAAAAAAGGTTACACCATAGGAAGAATTAATAATGCATTAAAATTTGAAGTAACCTTAAAAGACAAACATATCGATCCTTTAGAATTAATTTCTGAAAAAAATTTATAATTTTTGCTACATTTTTTTGTAAAATATCCGATATACTTTTAAAATAATTTCATCTATCAACAAGGAGGTTATGGTGAATATTTCAGAAAATGGAATGAATATTGCTAGCATGCAAATAAATCCTTATCAACAAGGAAATAATGCAAGTCAAAGAAATAATGCAAATCAAACAAGTTCTTCAGAGATTCAACAACAAAGGTTGCAAGCTCAAGAAGAAAAAGACAATACTGAAGAGCAAAAACAAAAGCTTAATGAGCTAGCTCAACAGCTTAATAAAGAATTAAGCCCTTTAAACACCAGTATCGCTTTTAATTTTAGCGAAGATATTGAAGGGCTATACATTACCGTAAGCGAAAAAGACACTAATCGTTTAATTCGCAAGATTCCAAGCGATGAGGCAATGCAGCTTATGGCAAAGATGAAAGAAATTGTGGGAATGATTTTTGATAAACAAGCCTAAAAAGGAGAGAGTATGGCACTAGGAACACAATCTGTATTAGGAATCTCAAGCAACCTTACTTGGGATGTTATCGAACAAATGAAAGAACTTAATGTACGCCAACAAATCGACCCAATCACTAAAAAAATTGAAAAAAATATGGAGCAGCAAACTGAGCTTACTTCATTGCTAACCATGATGACTTCACTCAATACGAGCTTTAAAAATCTTTCTGATTATAGCACTTATCAAAGAAGACAAGCAAGTGTAGAAGGTAGTGGAGTTAAAGCAACTGCTGGAGATGGTTTAGCTATTCAAGACATTACAATCAATGTTTCCCAACTTGCACAAAATGATGTCAATCAAGTTGGATTGAAATTCGCCTCAAGAGATAGTGTTTTTAGCAATGAAAACACAACTTTGGATTTTTATCACAATGGAACAAACTATAACATTGATATCAAAGCAGGTATGACTCTCTCAGATGTTGCACAAAGCATCACAGATGCAACCAATGGAGAAGTAATGGGAATCATTATGAAAACAGGAGGAGACAACCCTTATCAATTAATGATTCAATCCAAAAATTCTGGTGCAGACAACAAAGTCTATTTTGGTAGCACCTTAGAAAGTGCCGCTACTCCAGGGGGTAAAATTACCGAAGGAAAACTTGAGATTGAAATTGGCGGTGAGAAAATCAGTGTTGATATGAGCAAAATCGGAAGCAATTATGGAAATACAGCTGAAGATAATGCAAAATTAATTGTTGATGCGATTAAAAATCAAATTGATACTGATCCTAATCTTGCCGTTCTAAAAAAGAAAGTCGATAGTGGCGAAATCACTATTGGCTTAAATAATAGCGGCAAAGGCATTATGCTTAATGATTCTTTAGGAGGAGCGATTAATGTTACCACAAATGGTATTAAAGTAGAAGCTGCTCAAGGCACGAGTGCTGTCGATACAGACTTAGGATTTTCAAAAAAAACTGTCGGTAGCGATACAGGTCTTGTGGATATGAAAATTACAGCAGGTGCTCTTACAGGGACTTTTACAATCAATGGAAGAGAGTTTGATTTAAGCAATTTAACAAAATCAGGTAATACCGCCGAACAGAACTTTACTTCCATTATGGATGCCATTAATAATGATGCAGATTTACAGAAGGCAGGAATCACCGCTAGTGGAGATCCAACCAAAGGAACTCTTACGCTCAATTCTAATAATGGGCAAACTATCAATATTGCTGCTAAGGGAGCAAATGCATCTGAACGACAAAAAGTCTTAGATTCTATTGGTTTAACAGCGGGATCTTACACTTCTAGCAAAAGCTTTTTAGAGAAAATGGACATTACCAATATCCAAAAAGCACAAGATGCTAAACTCACTTACAATGGTATCCCAATTGAAAGAGATACAAATAGTATTGATGATATTGTTTCTGGATTGTCTTTAGAATTAACTTCGGTAACCGAAACAGGAAAAGATGTAATTGTGAGAATCGCTAGAGACGATGAGGGAATCGCTGAAGAAATGAAAGCATTTGTAGAAAGTTATAATGAAATGTATAACAAACTCCAAGAACTTACCAAATACGATGAAGAAACCGAAATTGCTGGAGTTTTCAATGGAAATAGTGAGATTAGAAGTATCACAAGGCAACTTAATTCTATTATCAACTCCACTGATGCAAATCGAAATAGTCTTGTTAAATATGGTGTTTATATGAATGAAGATGGGACACTCACTTTTAAAGAAGATACTTTTAATACCACCTTCAAAGAAGATCCAGATGCAGCTGTAGAGTTTTTTAGAAGCTCTACCAAAACGGTCAAAGGCGAAAGTGTTGAGATTGATGGGGTTTTCACGCAACTTAGAAATACAATGGATTCTTTAATCACAGGTAGTAATTCCACTCTAAAAATCCTAGAATCAACGCTTGTGAATGAGCAAAAAACACTCAATAGTGACAAAACTTCCACCCAAAAATCCATTGACAACAAGTATGATATTATGGCTGAGCGATGGTCAGCTTATGATCAAATGATTGCACAAATGCAACAATCTTCAAAGACCATTACTCAGCTTATCAATCAAGCAATGAATTCTTAAAAAATAAAGGTTAGATGATGAAAGGTAATTTAGCTTATAGTTCCTATCAACAAAATTCTGTCGCAGTCGAATCTCCTGCAAGATTAGTTGAAATGCTTTATGAGGGTATTTTGCGTTTTGCTTCAATGGCAAAGAGATGCATTGATGCTAATGATATTGAAAAGAAAATTTATTATATCAATCGCACAACAGATATTTTTGTGGAGCTTCTTAATTCTTTAGATTATGAAAAAGGCGGACAAGTTGCCCATTATCTAACAGGGCTTTACACTCATCAAATCAAACTTTTAACTCAAGCAAATATGGAAAATAGTAAAGAAAAAATTGATATTGTTATCAAAGTAGCTAAAGGCTTACTTGAAGCATGGAAAGAGGTGAATCAAAATGAATTGGCTTAATGAACTCAAAATAGCATATCTCAACAAAAATGATGCAAAAATTACAGAGTTGATGGCAAATACTCCTATTTTAAAAACTCGCGATGAAATGTTTGAAGCCTTGGCTGTTTTAGAGCAAATTGGAGAATACGCACGCGCCCAAAAAGCTAAACTTGCTGAAGAAATGCGAAAGCTCAAGCAAACCAAAAAATTCTTGCCCAAACAAGAAAGAGTGCAAAAACTTAATTTATCTTTTTAATTCTTTGTATTAAAATTTCTCTTTTAAAACTAAGGAATTACAATGCAATGGAAACCAATTGGCATAGAAGACAAGGAAATTCTTGATAGCTTCTTTGCAAATAATAAGATTCTTGTTTCAGATTTAACTTTCACAAACCTTTACTTATGGCATTATTCAAGACATATTAGCTATATTATTTTTAATGATTGTCTTGTTATTAAGACCCAATACCCTAATGAAAATCCCTTTATTTTCTATCCCCTTCACAAAGAAAATAATCCAGAGGCTAAAAGGCAATGTATCTTAGATATGATGTCATATTGCAAGGCAAATGGCTTGAACTTCTCTATCCATTCTCTAAGCGAAATAGATAAAAAAGAGCTAGAATTTCTCATGCCCAATACTTTTACCTTTATCTATCGTGAGGACCGAAGCGATTATGTTTATTCAATTCCCGAACTCATTGAGCTCAAAGGCAAAAAATATCACAAGAAAAAAACGCATCTCAATCGTTTTATAGAACGCTATCCTTTTAGCTACGAATCTCTAAACCAAACCAATGCCAAAGAGCTTATTCACACTTATCAAGAATGGTTTGGAAGGATTAGTGATAATGCAAGTAATGGCTTAAAAAATGAATACATTGGTATTATCGAATCACTTAAAGCACTAGAGTGTTTAAAGTTTGATGGTGGAATCTTACGCGTTGATGAAAAAATCATTGCTTTTAGTTTTGGAGAGCCACTTAATGACAATACCATTGTAATTCATATTGAAAAAGCAGATATAGAATATCAAGGAGCTTATCAAGCTATTAATCGTGAGTTTTTAGCAAACCAATGGAAAGACTATGCGCTTGTCAATCGCGAAGAGGATTTAGGGATTGAGGGCTTAAGAAAAGCCAAGCAATCTTATCAGCCACTTTTCTTACAAAAAAAATTTGATGCTTCTTTAAGGTGATTTTTCAACACTTTAAAGCTAATTGTGTATATGCCCCATAAACTCTTCCCTTGTGCGATGATCACTTTTGAAAAGCCCACGAACAGCACTTGTTATCATTATACTATTTTGCTTTTCTACCCCACGCATTACCATACACATATGTTGTGCTTCTGCAACCACCATCGCTCCCTTAGCTTGTAAGACTTCCATAATTGTATCAGCAATCTGCCCTGTCATTTTTTCTTGAATTTGTAATCGCCTTGAAAACACCTCTACAAGTCTTGCAAGCTTGGAGATGCCAACTACTTTTGAATTAGGAATGTAACCAATAGAAATCTTTCCAAAAAAAGGCAAAAGATGATGCTCACACACCGAATAAAACTCAATATTTTTTAAAACCACCATTTCATCACAAGCCCCATCGCTAAAACATTTACCCAAAATTTCCTTAGGATCGCTTTTGTATCCACTATATAAATGTTCCCAACTCTTTATAACTCGCTTTGGCGTCTCTAGCAACCCCTCTCTTGCTTTATCCTCTCCAATATAATCAAAAAAAGATCTAATGCAATCTTCCATTATTTTCCTTTATTTTCCAAGTAAAGCTTTGATTCGATTTTCAATACTTGGATGTGTGCTAAAAATCTCTTTAAATCCAACAATATAAAGTGCCGACCTTGTAGGATTTGTATCAACTTCACTAAAATCAGATTGCGCATAGCTACCACTAATCTTTTGCAATGCGCGAATCATAGGCATACTATCTCCCATAAGATAAGCAGCCCCAGAATCAGCCATATATTCACGACTTCGACTTAAAAACATTTGCAAAACAAGTGTCAGCAAAGGCAAAACAAATTGCAAGATCATAAGAATGTTTCTTGCTGTATTTGCGCCTCTCTCTCTGGAATTTCCTAAAAACATATAAACTCCATAATTTACCACTAAAAGCATAATATTACTCAAAACTCCTACTACAAGAGTAAGGCGAATATCTTCGTGTCTAATGTGGCTTAATTCATGCGCCATAACCGCTTTTATTTCATCTCTCTTGAGATTCCTAACCAGAGTCGTCGTTAATGCAATCAAAGAATTATGCGCACTCCAACCACTTGCAAAAGCGTTCATAAAGGGAGCTTCCATTAAGTATAATTTAGGTCTAAAATCCAAACACGCTTCCCTAACTAATTCATCTAAGATTCTGCTTAATTCCCTTTCTTGCGAAGTCTCCTCAAAACCTTTAACAATCTCTTTGTATTCATTTCCACTTAATAAAATACCCTTAAAATGACCAATGGTATAATAAACAATCCCACACGCTACTAACAACAAACAAAGTGTAACAATCGGTAACTGCTGAAAAGTAAGCAAGGCATAAAATCCACCCAAAAGACTACTAGCATTTATCCGAACAATATCTACTAACAAACCAATAACAATAAAAATAGCCACATAAAGAATAATTACACATTGTGTTTTAAAGCGATTCTCTTGGATAATTTTGTCAAACATTACTCTTCTCCCATAATTTCACTATGCGCCAATTCTCTTAATAAATTAGTTGCATATGCACCTTTAGGCAATAAAAATGCTAATTCACCTTGAGCTTCTTCTTCTTTGTAGCACAAAATTAATTCCTCTGGAAAAATCCAAGCATAACGCCTTTGACCAACACTTTTAATTTTTTCATCCACAAAATTTTTTTCAAAAAATCCTGCTTCATTCTCTGAAATTTGTGCTTTTATACCACTTAATAATCCTGTTGGGACAACATCCTTTTTTGCAAACCTTTGAGAATCATTTAAAATCGTCTCTTGTTTTGTAAGAAAATTTTTACCAAAAGGGTAATGGCATAAATAATCGCCACTTAATAGTTTAAAAAAATGACTCTGCTCTTTTAGCGTTTTACAATATTCTTTATCTAAAAAAATCTTTGGTATTATTTGATTTTCAAATTGCAAACTCAAAGCCCTATAAAGATCTTTTGAATCAATTTTCTCAATCAAATGAGAGAGTTTGATTCTTAGCGACAACCACTCATTAAAGAGATGGCTTTGATAGGCACTAATAAAAAAATTTTGCATTTTTTTATCGCGAATCTTTTTTTTGCCATTGACAATTTCTTGCCCCAATAAATAGTTATCTAAAGTTTTACCAAAGCGTTGATAGCTAAAATAATTTGGAATCCCCAGCTGTTTAATTTTTTCCACAACTTGTTGTATTTTTTGATAATTTAGCTTATCTAGCTTTTTTAATCTTATGAAAAATTTATTCCCCTTTAAATGTCCGATTTTAATCTTATTATTATGCGCAGTAATCTCTAAAATCTTGATTTCTGGATGCTCAAAAGATTCTAAAAGGCTTTTATTAATAAGATGTTTTGGGAAGCTAAGGTATTGAATGGTTAATGCATTTTTATCTTTCAAACCTGCATAGCCAATCTCACTTGATTTGACTCCAAAATACGAAGAAAAAAAATTAATTAATTCAAAAGTTGTCAGGTTTTTTTTGCGAACTTTTACAATCCAATGCGCTCCCTCCCCATCAAAAGAATAGAGAGGAATCTCTTCTACTACAAAATCACGCGGACTTTGCTTGAAGTAAAAAACTATCTTTGAGTGCGTATAGGCATAGGAATAATCCACTATTTAGCCTTTTTAGTTTTAATTCTCTAGTGGCAACCGCACCCTCCACCACAGCAACCACCGCCTTGACCATGTTGTTCTTGATGATGTAATCCACAAGCCAATTCCTTTTCAGTAGCCATTCTCACACCAAGAATTGTTACAGAAAAATCTAATTCTTTCCCTGCTAAAGGATGATTGTAATCTACAATAACCACTTCATCATTAAAATCTTTTACAATCACTTGTACAGTTTGACCATCTTCTCCCTGACCAAAAAGCGTCATACCCTCTTGCAAATCAATACCCACAAATTGATCTCTTGGAACCTCTTGGATATAATCTGATACATATTCTCCATAAGCATTTACTGGAGCAATAATAACTTGCTTTTTATCCCCTACAGACATTTCCGCAACTGCTTCTTCAAGCCCTTTGATAATCTCGCCTGCTCCCATAATAAATTCTAAAGGCTTACCACCAATATTAGAATCTAAAATCTCTTCTTTGCCATTTTCTCTTACTTCATATTCAATACTAACAACTTGATTTTTTTCTATCATAAAATTCTCCTTAAATTACTTAAATAAAAGTTTTTTTGCTTCTTGCGATTCTTTAGAATCTGGATAGAGCGCCACCAAAGATTCTAAAAACTTCAAAGCATTTTCATTATTATTGAGTTTTTTAAAAGCTTGTGCGGTATGCAACATCAATAAAGGCATATAATCCGCCTTATCGTAGCGCTCCGCACTGATTTTATAATATTGAATTGCTTCCTCATATTTTCCTTGATAAAAAGCCGATTCTCCTAACAAATAATTCCCTCGAGCAGGCTTGTAATGCCCATCAACTGCTTTTTTAAAATACTCACTTGCTATTTTATATTGCTTTTGTTCTAGCAATTTTTCACCCTCTGCAAACACTTCTGCTAATGGCTTATCTCTTAACTCTTCTGCCACCTTAGCATCAGTTTGTCTTGGATTTGAATTATTTTTTTTAACTTCTTTTTTTTCTTGCTGCCCCTCATCCAAAAGCATTTTTTTAATAACATCAATTTCAGATTTAGTCTGCATATCAACCTTTTGAATCAACTCTCCAAGAGCTGCAATGCTTTGTTGTAACTTTTGAATATTTTCATTTTGTGTAGCAAAATTTGCTTCCATATATTCTTTTATGTTAGCAATTGTTGCATTATTTTCATCAACTCGCGTATTTAACTCACGAGAAACCTCTTGAATTCTTTGAAGCTGACCTTCAAAAACACTTTTCAATCCCTCTTGTGAGACTTCAAGATTTTTTACTTTACTAGAAAGATTAAAAAGTTTTTCATCTATAATTTGTTCTTTAGTTTTCATTAGAGTATCGCCACCGGCATTAAAAGCCGATGGCTCCTCAGCAAAAAGCAAATTAGCTAATACTAAAACTACACCAATTTGTTTTAACAAGCACTTTCTCCAAACTTATGGCAACATTTTAAATGTTACTTTTCTATTCTCTGCCCAACATTCTCTAGTTTTCTCTGTGCAGGTAGGTTTGCTTTCTCCATAGCTTACAAGCACAATTTTGCTTTCACTAACACCCTTGGATACCAAAGCATCTTTTACAGCAACTGCTCTTTTTAAGCCCAATGCATAGTTATACTCATCAGTTCCCCACTCATCAGTATTTCCCTCAACTCTTACATTCAAAGGCGCTGCACTTATGTCTTTTAGAACATTTGCATCATTATCAACTGCACTTTGCATATCTCCACGAATCACAAATTGATCAAAATCAAAAAAGATATTTTGCAAACCACCTTCTACATACTGAATTCTCTCTTCTAGATTCACAAAATTATCCCGACCACTTACAAAACCTTGAGAAATACTTTGCTCTGCAACAGAATCTTGAGTGTTACTTGTATCTACATTGCTACTTTTTTGGCTACAACCTACCATCAATAATGCAGCCAATAAAGAACCAAAAACTAAACTTTTTTTCATAGATTTCTCTCCCTATTATTTAAAATGATAAAACATTGTAGCATATTTTTTGCTAAAGTGCTATAAAACATAAAGTTTTACCAATCCATAGATTGAATAACCCCTCCGCGAAGCGGAAATAGTAAGGTTTTGTTGTAATTTAAACGAATAATTCCCAAAGCACTTTGATTGCTTTCGTGTTTAATATACATAATTGTTTCTCCATCTTTTGCAAAACGCGGTAACTGATTAACCCCATTAGCGCTTAATCGCCTAATAAAATCACTTTGGGTAGAAACAAGATAAAGATTAAAAGTATTTCTACTAAATTCATCGCTCGTTTCCCTGCTAGAATAAACAATATAATCTCCATGCGCATTTGCCGCATTGTTATTTTTTCCATGAAAAACCATTTGCTCTACACTTCCCGCGCTCTCTCCATTTACAGAAACAGCAAATACATTTGGATAACCCAGACGATCTGAAATAAACATAACGCGTTTTTCATCTTCAATAAAATTTGCACTTACATCTATTCCGCGGTAATTAGTTAATTTTTTTAATGCTCCATTTGTTAAATCATACAAGTAAATATCAGCTTGTTCATTGGGCGCCATAGTCAATAGAATCTTATTTGAATCCTTGCTTACATCAGAAGCCACTAACATACCCTCGCTACTAAGAATCTGCTTATTCTCTCCTGTAAGTAAGTCAAATTTAAAAAGTGTAGGCTTGTCTAAATACTTCGTATAATAAAATGCACTTTGTTTTTCATTTGCCCATTTAGGGAAAATATTTAAACCACCGCTAATAAGAGTGTTTTTATAAGTTAGCGTATAATCACTAGAAATAATATCGCTTTCGCCAGGTTTTGTATAATATGACACAATTACCATTCTTTGCATCCAATCTACACTTGGCGCTTTAATATAATCATTAATATCCACCGCTAATTTATGAGCTAAAAACGGATATGTCGATAATTGGGTGCTTTTGTATTCTTTATTTAATGCTACATTTCCAGCATTAACATCATAAAGTTGCAAATTCACAACCAAATCATCTCGTATCGCCTCTGCACTCACTCGTGCTACCAAATCCACTTTAGACTTACGGTACTCATCAAAATTAATTGCCATTGCCCCAGAAAATCCCTCGCCCTCTTGCACTGCAAAATGCCCAGTAACCTTCAAATCAGCAATCAGCATCTTAAATATTTTTAGCGTATATTCTCTTTGGGTATAATCTTTTCCAGAATACTGAACCAAAATATTAGGGAGATTGTCAAATTTTTTAACAACCTCCAAAGTTGCATCAACATTTGGATTACCAAAAATAAAACTCAAACTCATTAAAAATAAAAAACAAATCTTTTTCATTTACACCTCTGTCTTAAAAGTTACAATAATATTAGTTGAATCTCCACCCTCATATTTTGGAAATTCTTTATTTTGCATTATATCCAAAAACTCTTGCAAAGCCTTATCAAATTCTAAATTTCCCGATAATTTTATAACCTTATAGGAAAATTTTCCCTGCCAATCAATAGTAATTTGTATTTCAGATTGATTTTCATTTTGTGTTTGTATTGGATTCCAATTTTCATACAAAATTTCTTGCACTTTTGCATAAAATTCATCATACTCGCCCTTTGGAGTTAGGAATCCCATTGTTTTTTTAATTTCAAGATTAGAAACAATTTTTTCAATATTTTCTTTTAAATTGTCTTCTCTTTTTTGCATACTCTCCAAAGCCTTTTTACGCCTTGCTATTTTATCATTTTGACTTTGTGGCTTTAGAGCTTCTTTGGGAACTTCTCTTTTAGTTTCAACTTGCTGAAACAATTTGTTGATACCCAAGCCTACATTTGCAGTTTTTGAAGCATTTTCCTTTTTGATAGGAATCTCTTTTATTTTTTCTTTTTCTTTATTTTTTTGCGTTTGATTGACTTTTTTTGGAGCTTCTTTTTTTTCTTCAATCAACGCTACATTAAAACTTGTCTCTTTATAAGTTGTGTATTGCTTTGGCGAATCTTTGAAAACATAAAAATGCCATAAAAATATCCCCACAACAAACAAATAGGTAAAAATAGCGACAATACCACTTAAAAAAAGAAAAAATATTCTATCCATCAGTAACTAATGAAACTCTGCTAAAACCGCTTTGTTTGGCAATTTTTAAAATATAAATCACATCATCGTATTTAAGATTTTTATCCGCTCTGATATAAACTTGCGTGTTTCTATCATACCCATTAGCAAAAACAATAAAGACATCAGGAAAACTCCTAAAATCTAAAATATCATCTTTTAAATAAATTTTTCTTTGAGAATCAACACGGATTTCAATCTTAGAATCTTCTTGAACTTTGCTAGTTTTAGAGCCTTGAGGCAAAGCAATCTCTTCTTGATAAACAATTACTGGTGCTGTTACCATTAAGATAGCCAACAAAACCAGCATAATATCAACCAGTGGTGTGATATTAAGCTCTGGATTCTCATCCCAATTAAAATTCACCGCGTATTTTCCTTTTGTCTTTTATTCTTTGTCTTTTGAGTAAGCCAAGAGATTAACTTGTAATTGCAAATAAGTATTTAGCTCAAAGACTTTTCGCTTTAAAAACAAATTAAAGGTATAAGCAGGAATCGCCGTTAAAATTCCAGCAGCTGTTGCAATAAGAGCTTTTGAAATAATAGGAGCTATCACATCTAAAGTTGCTTTAGATTCCATACCAAGCTTTGAAAAAGCTTCCAAAATCTCAACTACCGTTCCAAATAATCCGATAAAAGGAGCTGTTGAAGCCACAATGCCCAAAAAAGTCAAACCCATTGTAGCTTCCTTGATTGTTTTATTAAGAAAATATTGCAATAAAGATTCGGATTTTTTTCTATCGATTCCATTCAGATTAAATGTAGATTCGCGCAACACAATATTTTTGCCTTTCAAAAGACATTCCACATTCTTTTTTTCTCTTTGAATCATAGAATTAAGAGTAAAATAACGATACAAAAAAATCCAAACAACCAAAATAAAATAAAAAGAAAGCCAAGAGAGAACAACTATGGTTGTCATTCCATAGTTGCCAGTTAAATTCATTAAATTCATAAAACGCTCTTTGCTGCATTTTCAATGCGAGAAACAACCATTGAAACTGCAACTTTATTATCTGATGATTCTTCAAGAAGTTTTTTAGCGCTTGCAATAGCTTGTGCAATTTCACTTTCACTATCACCATTAATATCCACTGCACCCTCTGCTAAAATATCGACACTTCTCTCATCAACCTTAGCATAACCCCAGTTGATAGCCACTATTTCTTTTTTTCCATCTTGTTTTTCAATCTCAATAACACCACTATCAAGTGTAGTTACAATCCCAACGTGTCCTGGGAGAACCCCAAATTCCCCCTCGCTTCCAGGAAGTGTTACACTCTTGACATTATTAGAAAATATCTTCCCCTCTGGCGTTACAATATCTAATTTCAAGGTTTCCATTAAAGCTCCTTACGCGCCCGCCTTCATTTTTTCAGCTTTTTCAAGAACTTCATTAATATTACCTACCATATAGAAAGCATTTTCTGGAATGTGGTCATATTTTCCTTCCAAGATTCCTTTAAATCCTTCCAATGTTTCTTGTAGTGTAACATATTTACCTGGGCTTCCTGTAAAGACTTCAGCAACAAAGAAAGGTTGAGAAAGGAATTTTTCAATTTTTCTTGCTCTTTCAACGACTTTTTTATCTTCTTCAGAAAGCTCATCCATACCCAAAATCGCAATAATATCTTGCAAATCTTTATATTTTTGCAAAACTTGTTGCACACTTGTAGCCACTTTATAGTGCTCTTCACCAACTACTTGTGGATCAAGGATTCTAGAAGTTGAATCAAGTGGATCTACCGCTGGATAAATCCCTTTTTCTGCAATTTTTCTATTTAAAACTGTTGTTGCATCAAGGTGAGCAAAAACAGAAGCAGGAGCAGGGTCAGTCAAGTCATCTGCAGGAACATAAACTGCTTGAACAGAAGTAATGGAACCTTTTTTAGTTGATGTGATTCTCTCTTGCAATTTGCCCATTTCACTTGCCAATGTCGGCTGATATCCAACTGCAGAAGGAATCCTACCCAACAACGCTGACATTTCCGCACCTGATTGAGCATATCTAAAGATATTATCAATAAACATCAATACATCTAGACCTTTTTCATCACGGAAATATTCCGCCATTGTAAGTCCTGTGAAAGCAATTCTGTTTCTTGCACCCGGTGGCTCATTCATTTGACCATAGCACAAGGCAACTTTATCTAAAACACCCGATTCTTTCATTTCATGATAAAGATCGTTTCCTTCTCTTGTTCGCTCTCCAACACCCGCAAACACAGAATAACCGCTGTGTTTAAATGCTACATTGTGAATAAGCTCCATAATAACAACAGTCTTACCAACACCTGCACCACCAAACAATCCTACTTTACCACCTTTTGAATAAGGAGCTAACAAATCTACAACCTTAATTCCCGTTTCAAACATTTCAGTTTTTGTGCTTTGGTTTTCAAAAGTTGGTGCTTCCCTATGAATAGACCATTTTTCTGGATTATTTAAACCTTCACCACCATCAATCACATCTCCTGTTACATTAAAGATTCTACCCAAAACTTGCTCTCCAACAGGAACCATAATAGGATTACCTCTTGCAACAACCTTTTCGCCACGAGTTAAGCCCTCTGTCATATCCATAGCAATCGCCCTAACACGATTATCACCAATATGAGCTGCAACTTCTAAAACTAATTTGCGAGATTGTCCATCAATAGAAAAATCAATATCTAACGCTTCATTGATTGCTGGAAGATATGATTCAAAATCAATATCCACAACAGGACCCATTACTTGAACTATTTTCCCTATCATATTTTCTGACATTTACTATACTCCTTATTTCATAGACTCAACACCGGTATTAATCTCTACCAGCTCAGTCGTAATTGCTTCTTGTCTTGCTTTGTTATAAGCAACCGTTAAACTTTTTGCCAATTCTCCAGCGTTATTAGTTGCAGCATCCATTGCTTGCATTCTTGCGCTGTGCTCTGCTGCTAAAGAATCCACCAAAGCATAATACATGCTAAATTCAATATATTTATTAGCTAGTTGATTTAAAACTTCATTTTCTTGTTCATTTGGTTCAACTTCCAAGACAGAACTACACTCCTTAGATAATTCAATACTATTAATAGGTAAAAGTTGTGAAACCTTCATTTCTTGAGAAATCATATTTTTAAAACCATTATGCACCAAAATAATCTTTGAAGTCATGCCTTGCAAATAATCATTCACTGCCTTATTGATAAATTCTGCAGCTTGAGCATAGTTAGGCGTTGCACTTAAACCCACCGCACTATCTAAAATCTCTATTTCATTGAACTTAAAGTATTCAATTGCTTTTTTGCCAATAACGCGCAAACGAACTTTTGCATTTTTAGCTTTATGCTCTAGAATAATCCGATTAACTTCTTTAATTGTGTTAATATTAAAACCACCACATAAGCCTTTGTCTGCTGTCACCAAAACAATATCTACAAGCCCTGTCTCTTTAGCTGGTATAAAATAGGGATTGTCTTGCGCATTTTCCCCACCTGCTACCTTTGCTTTGATCTCTCCAAGCACCTCTACAATTTTATTTGCATAGGTCTTAGATCGTCTTGCCATCTCATCAGCTTTTTTAAGCTTGGAGGTTGAAACAAGCTTCATTGCTCTTGTAGTTTTTTGGGTGTTTAGAACACTTGATATCTGCTTTCTAATATCTTTTAAGTTGTTTCCCATAACAACTCCCTACTTATGCTATAAAACTAGCTTTAAACTCTTCTAAAGCTCTACTTAGAGTTTCCTCAATATCCTTATCAAGCATTTTCTTAGATCGAATATCTTCAAAAATTTGTGGATATTTTGCCTCTAAGAATGGATATAAATCTGCTTCAAATTTAGTAATATTAGCTACAGAAATATCATCCATAAAGCCTCTTGCTCCTGCAAAAATAACTACAACTTGTCTCTCAATTGGCAATGGAGAATAAGGAGGTTGCTTTAAAACTTCCACCATTCTTTGTCCTCTATCAAGTTGTTTTCTACTTGATTCATCAAGATCTGAAGCAAATTGTGCGAAAGCTTGTAATTCTCTATATTGAGCCAAATCCAATCTCAAAGTTCCTGAAACTTGTTTGGTAGCTTTGATTTGTGCAGCACCACCCACGCGAGATACAGAAAGACCCACATTAATCGCAGGGCGAATACCCGAGTTAAACAAATCTGTTTCAAGGAAAATTTGTCCATCAGTAATTGAAATAACATTGGTAGGAATATACGCAGCCACATCTCCTGCTTGTGTTTCAATAATTGGTAAAGCCGTTAGAGAACCAGCACCCAATTCATCACTTACCTTTGCAGCTCTCTCCAATAGTCTTGAGTGCAAATAGAAAACATCTCCAGGGAAAGCTTCACGACCTGGAGGGCGTCTTAGAATTAATGACATTTCACGATAAGCAACTGCATGCTTACTTAAATCATCATAAACAATCAAAGCATGTCTACCATTATCTCTGAAATATTCTCCCATAGTTACACCCGCATAAGGCGCAAGATATTGCATCGCAGCAGAATCAGAAGCAGGTGCATTAACAATAATTGTATATTCCATTGCTCCATGTTCTTCTAGTTTTCTCACCACTTGCGCTACTGTGGATTCTTTTTGTCCTATGGCAACATAAATACAAACAACATCTTGTCCTTTTTGATTAATAATAGTGTCAATTGCAACTGTTGTTTTACCTGTTTGTCTATCACCAATAATCAACTCTCTTTGACCCCTACCAATTGGCACTAATGCATCAATTGCCTTAATACCCGTTTGAAGTGGCTCATGAACTGATTTTCTTGCCATAATCCCAGGAGCTTTTTCTTCCATGAATTTAAATTCTTTTGCTTCAATTGCTCCCTTACCATCAATGGGCTCACCTAAAGCATTAACCACTCTTCCCATCAAGTCATCTCCAACAGGAACACGCAAAAGCTTACCGAGTCTCTTAACTGAAGTGCCCTCTTTAATCTCTTTTCCAGCACCCAAGACAACAACACCCACGCTGCCTTCTTCCAAGCTTGATGCAAGACCTTTGTCCCCTGTATCAAACTCAACCATTTCATAGCTCATAGCATCTTTAAGTCCATAAACTTTTGCTACACCATCAGCATATGCAATAACCTTACCAGTTTGCGCAATATTTAAATCCAATTCGAAATTATCTATTCTTTCTTTAATAATAGAACTAATTTCATCAGCTTGTAACTTTGCTATCACTCTTACTCCTTCATAAAAAAATTAAAATGCTTTCATAATATGACTTCTTAAGTCTTGAATAAATTTCTCTTGGGAAAAGGAAATTTCAACGCCTAAATCCTCCACAATCAATTTGATTCCAACTTCATCTACAATCTCCTGCTTCAGAATCAAATTAACGCCTAGTTTTTTGCTAAACTGACCTTGTATATCCTTTAATACTACTTCATCGTATTTCTCATTTACTTTTAGATTGGCAATATATTCCTTATTTAAAGAAGCTATATAAGAAAACAATTCAGCATACAACTCTTGGAACAAGTTCAAGCGCTTATGTTCTGCCAAAACTTTAACAAAATTAGAAAATCTTTGTGTTGCCTTATTTTCCAAAATAACTTGCAAAACAAACTCCACCTTTTTAGAAATCTCCACATAAGGCGATTCGATGATTTCTTTAAATTTAGAAATTTGATAAGCATTTGCAAGAATGCTTAAAAATTCTAAATCCTTTTCCAGTTCATTTTTTAGCGCATCCTTAGAAAATGCCCTAATATATCTTTTTGCTATCAATTCTTTCATCTTAAGCAACCTTTCTCAATAAAGCTTGAGTTAAGACATCTTTAGGCAATACTGCAGAATCTTTGCTTAAAAACTCTTTTAAAACTTCATCAATAATCAGCTTTTCCATTTTTCTTCTCTCAAATGTCATACTCTCATTAAATTGACGAATCAAGTTTTCAATTTCTGCTTTTGTATTTTCCTCTGCCTTCTGCAAAATAATTGCTGATTCTTTGTGTGCTACTTCTACAATATCTTTTGCAATTTTTTTAGCTTCGTCTAATTCATTAACTGCTTTTTGTCGCTCTTTTTTCGATTCTTGAAGTTTTTCTTGAATCTTGGCTAAAGAATTTGCAATACCCTCTCGCCTTTCTTTGAAAACACCTTTAATCCTTTCTGCTGCAAAGTAATAAACTAGCGCAAAAAAGATAACAAAGTTAATCGTTCTCTCAACAATATCCACTTCACCACTACCAGATGCCGCCAACAATATGCAAGGAGAAAACATTGCCATCAAAAACAAAAAACTTTTTTTCATTATTTCCCCTCCTACAATTTCGCCATTTTAGCTTTTAAGCTTTCTTCAAAAAGAGGAATTTTAGACAACAATGTTTTCTTAAGTTCTTCTCTCTCTTCTTCAAGAATTGCTGTAAATTCATTGTATTTTAGATTCAACTCTTCCCTTTTTTGCGTAATTTTTGCATCTGCCATCTGTTTAGCATTTTCTTGCGCCTTATTTTTTATAAGACTTGCTTCCTGCCTTGCATTTTGCAAAATCACCTCTGCCTCCGCTTTTAATGCTTTTACATCCGCCGCATTACCTTCTATACCTTCACTATCCTTTTTTATTGATGAATCTCTTGCATCCATAAAACCTAACAAAGGTTTGTACAAAATGCGATTCAGCAAGTAAATCAAAATAAGGAAAGTAAAAAAAACTAGCGCCATTACCCAAGGAGTTGGGATAATAGTCATTTGCACTCCTTTATTTAAATATAAATAACATTTTTATTCTATCACGACTTTTTCTAAGTTTTTCTTAAAAACTTAAATTTGGTAAAAATTTAATAAACCTTTCCACCTCCTCATCGTTACTAAACTCCACAATAAAATATTTTTTTTGCAATTTTACCTTTAATTTATTTTCTTGCATCATTTGACAGATTTTCATTAATTCATTTTGAGATTGCAAACTTATTACATTTTTTTTTGATAAATCCTTCTTTGCCTTATCATTAGACTTAATACTTTTAATATTCCTTACAATCGCTTCAGTTTCATGAACACTCAACTTCTGTCCTACAATCGAATCAGCCACCATTAATTGCTTCTCTTTTGGCAGGGTAATCAGAATCTTAGCGTGTCCTTGTGAAATTTTGTTTTCTATAATATATTTTTGGACTTCATTTTCCAAATCCAATAGGCGCAGAGTGTTTGTAATCTGTGCTCTTGACTTTGAGAGTCGCTTGGCAACTTCTTCGTGCGTGATTCCATACTCATCAATTAATTCTTTATAAGATTGTGCCAAATCAATCGGATTTAAATCTTCCCTTTGGATATTTTCTATCAAAGCCAATTCGCGTAACTTTTTCTCTTGCACATCTACAACAATAGCTTTTATTGTTTCTTTTTTTGCAATTTTGCTTGCGCGCAAACGCCGCTCACCTGCAATCAAAAAATATTCATCAGATTTTCCACTATCCTCATAGACCAAAATCGGTTGCAAGAGACCATATTCTTGAATTGAATCGGCTAATTCTTGCAAACTCTCATCATCAAATACTTTGCGAGGCTGCAAGGGATTGGCTTTTATTTTATCAATATCAATTTCAACTACCAAACCTGAATTATCATTTAAATTATTCTGATAAGCCTCTTCTACTTCCCCCAAAATAGCGCTTAATCCACGCCCTAAGCCTGCACTTTTTGCCATTAAGCCCTCTTTAAAATCGCTCTTGCAAGACTTTGATAAGCAATATTACCTTGAGAGCGCACATCATATAAAATAACAGGCTTCCCAAAACTAGGTGATTCGGCTAACTTAATATTCCGTGGAATTGCAATCACATCTTTGGTATCATTTTTGATTAGTTGCCCTTCAAAATGCTGCAACAAATCTGTAAAAACCTGCCTTGAAAGGTTGTTTTGTCCGCTATACATCGTTGGCAAAAGCCCCTTGATTTTTAAGTCTGGATTAATCTCTTTTCTTAAAAGCTTAATAGTATTAAGCAATTGTGCTAATCCCTCAAGCGCAAAAAACTCACACTGAATAGGAATAATCACAGAATGGGAAGCACTTAGCGCATTAATCGTTAAAGGTCCTAAGGCAGGTGGAGAATCAATGATAATATAATCATACAAACTCCCCACTTCTTCTATTTTCTTTTTTAATAATAATTCCCTTCCATTACGCTTTTGGCTATAAAACTCTTTTTCAATTCCTACTAAGCCAATATTTGAAGGAGCTAAAAAAAGTGTCGGGATTGAAGTTTTTTGAATAATTTGCGAAAGCTGTTTGGTTCCGATTAAAACATGATAAATATTATACTCTATGTCATTTCTGTGGAATCCTAAACTCGTTGTTGCATTGGCTTGAGGGTCAGCATCAATTAGCAAAACTTTCTTTTCTTCTACCGCTAAAGAAGCTGCAAGATTCACTGCTGTTGTCGTTTTTCCAACCCCACCTTTTTGATTTGCTATACAAATCACTTCACACATTTTTCGCTCCGTTTATTGTTATCTTAGACTATAGATTCTTCTACCCTTTAAAAGTATCGAACCATCTTCCAAAAGCTTGGCATCTTTTAGAGAAATCTGCTCACCTTGATAGTGAAAGTTATAATAAAAATTTCTAGAGAATTCTAACTTATATTTACTAAAAATTTGCTTCCATGTGTAAATTTTTATCTTCTCAATAAAAAGAAAAAGTATTTGTTCTTTGGAGACTGAAATGTCCAAAGCGCCGAATGCAGAATCCTCTACCACTAAATTTAAACCAATTCCCACTAAAATATTTTGTGAAATTTTTGTGCAAAGAATACCACCGATTTTTTTTTCACCAAGATATAAATCATTAGGCCATTTCAAAAAGACTTGAGAACCAAGCTCTGCTAAGACTTCCTTAAAGAGATAACCAAAATAAATCGAAACAGATTCAATAGCCAAATCATTAGGTAATTCCCTCTCTGTAATCGCAAAAGAAAAATACAATCCCTCCTTTACAGCGCTCCATACATTTCCACGACTACCAATGCCTGAATTTTGCTGATGAGCTACGACCAAAATAGGAGCTTTTAGCTCTCCAGTTTTAATTTTCTCACTCAAAAATAGATGCGTTGAGGGCAAAGATTCAAAAGTTAGAATTTTCATTATTCTAAAATATCACCCTTTTTTAGCCTTCTACCTTGCAAATATTCATAAGCATTTACCATCTTTTTAGAGGGGGCTTGTAAAGCTTGAATCCAAATACTACCCCTAAGGCAACCCACCAAAATCTTATCTTCTAAAATCTCTAGAATCTCACCTGCCTTATTAGCGCTTTCATTTTCATTTAAAAAGACTTTTTTAAGTTTTAAGCCACTTTGCAAAAAAATCTCTGGCCACCCTTCATAAGCTAATGCTTTAAGATAAAGCGATTTTGCTTCGCTAAAATCCACCATTCCCATTTCTTTTTTGATTTTCTTGCAATAACTTGCATCAGCATTACTTTGCTTTAGGGGGACAATTTCTTTCCATTTCTCAAGATAATCCAAAGTCAATTTTGCAGCTGCTTCTGAAAGCTCACCAAATAGCTCCCTTGCATTCTGTCCCCTATTTTTTAAGATTCTAAAACCTAAAATATCTCCACTATCTAAACCCTCTTCCATTTGCATTAAAGTTACGCCAAAAAACCTCTCATTTTCTAAAATACTTTCTTGAATCGGACTAGCACCACGAAACTTTGGCAATATTGAAGCGTGCAAATTAACACAAGGGGCAAGCTCCAAAATACTTTTGGGCAAAATCTTTCCAAAGGCTGCAACAACAATCACATCAAAATCAATTTGCTTTAATGCTTCAAGAAACCCTTCATCTAAAACTTCAGGCTGAAAAATAGGAATCCCCAAATCTCTTTGCAATAATAATTCCTTTGTAGCAGGCATTTTTAAGTGCATATCTCGCCCTGCTTTTTTATCTGGCTGACAAACAAGTGCTTTAAGAGTATGTTTTTTTAGTAGCGATTCTAAAATCGTCGCAGCATACAAAGGAGTTCCCATAAAAACAATATTCACTATCTAATTCCCCCTTTATGCTTATTTTTCAAACAAAGTCCCACTTACTTGAATTCCCTCTAGTAAAAACTTTTCTAAAACCTCCAAGCGTTTTCCACTTGAGAGAAACATTTTGCGATGATTCTGTAATAAAAAATCCGCCGCTTTTAGCTTAGTGACTATCCCACCTGTTGCAAAAGCATTGTTGGGTGTTGCTTGTTCTTTTAAGGTTTCTGCAGAAATTTCAGAGACTTTGGGATAGATTTTTGCTGCTGGATTAATACTTGGATTTTCATCATAATAACCTTCAATATCACTCAAAATCGCAAGAATATCCGCATTAAAAAAATGCGTAACATGGGCAGAGAGTTGATCATTATCCCCAAATTCCAAAAGCAAGGACAACTCACCTGTTGCTGTTACATCATTTTCATTGATAATGGGTAAAATTTCATTTTGCAATAAGACTTCCATCGCATTTCTAGCGTTTTGAGTTCTTTTGCGCGAATCAAAATCATAAGCAGAAAGCAAAACCTGCGCTGTAGCAATCCCAAAAATAGCAAAATTTTCAGCATAAGTCTGCATTAACAAAGGCTGTCCTATGGCTGCCAAGGCTTGTTTGTTAGCCAAATCTCCTTTGCTTAGCTTTACTTTTGTAAAACCTGCTGCAACTGCACCCGAACTTACTAGAATCACTTCATATTTTTGGCGCAATTTAGCAATCAAACTTGCTAAAGCCTCCATTCTTTCTTTATCAATTAGTTGATTTTTAACTAAAAGGGCGCTACCAACTTTAATCACCACTCTACTTTTCTGCATTAGTGCATTCCTTTTTTACTTCTTTTAGCGATTCATAAAGTAAATGCTTAAGCGGTCTAATATTCTCCCCATTTACACTAGAAGCCAATATCACAAATATCGGCTTTAAATAATCATGTTCTTCGAAATTCTCTTTGCTTTTTTGCACATAGCAATCAGGAATTTCTTGATGTGGCTTTAAAGCTATATTTAAATGCGCTAAAAAATCAGTCAAAATAGCGGTCTTTTCTCCTTTTGCATTGCTTTTAGCATCACTCTTTGAGAGCATAATTCCAAAAGGTCGCTTAGCAAGTTGTGTGCTAAATTCTTCTAACTCTTCTTTTAAAATCATAAATTGCTCTTCTATTGAACGATAATTAGCTATATCAAGCACAAAAAGCAAGAATCGCGTTCTTTCGATATGCCGCAAAAACTCTAACCCCAAACCTCTCCCCTCACTTGCTCCACTGATAATTCCAGGAATATCTGCTATTACAAAAGAATGATAATCTCCTAAATTTACAATCCCCAAAGAGGGGGCTAAAGTGGTAAATTCATAATTGGCAATTTCGGGTTTAGCATTAGAAACCACTGAAACAAGAGTGGATTTACCAACATTAGGAAAGCCAACTAATCCAACATCGGCAATTAATTTTAACTCTAGACGAATCTTTTTTTCAGTTCCAGGCATTCCTTTTTGCGCATAAGTTGGGCGTTGATTGGTAGCACTTTTAAAATGCACATTACCCAAACCACCCTTGCCGCCTTCTAAGAATAAAATCTTGCTAGATTCTTCAACCAAATCCAACAACAACTCACCACTCTCAATATCAAACACTTGCGTTCCAGGTGGAACACTAATCACTAAATCTTCGCCCTTTTTTCCATATTTATTTCTTCCAAGCCCAGGCTTTCCATTTTGCGCTTTAAAATGTTTGTGTCCTCTAAAATGAGAAAGTGTATCAGTATTGCGATCTACTATAAAATAAACATTTCCACCCTTACCGCCATCTCCACCATCAGGACCACCATTGATGACAAACTTCTCCCTATGAAAAGATACGGCGCCTTCTCCACCTTTGCCTGAGGATACAAAGATTTCAACTCTATCAACAAACATAAGAAAACCTTAACTGGAAAATTCAATCCCCAAAAGGGGATTTATGAAGTATTTTAAGAAGCAGGGTAAATAGAAACTTTTTTACGATTTCTATCTTTTCTCTCAAAAGAAACAATCCCATCAATTAATGCAAAAATAGTGTGATCTTTACCCATTCCCACATTATTTCCAGGATGAACTTTTGTGCCTCTTTGGCGAATAATAATATTTCCTGCACGAACGAATTGTCCGCCAAATTTTTTCACACCTAAACGGCGTCCTGCTGAATCGCGATTATTCTGGGTGCTCCCCTGACCTTTCTTGTGTGCCATTTCTACTCCTTATGTAGCAATCTATGCCGCAATTTTAATAACACGAACACGCGTAAAATCTCTTCTAAAACCTCTTTTGGTTTTACTATCTTTTCTTCTACGCTTTTTAAAAGTAATAACCTTTTTACCTCTTCCTTCATTGATAACTTCTAATTCCACTTTAGCGCCACTTACATAAGGGCTTCCAAGTTTCACATCTCCGTTATCAAAAAGAGCTAAAACTTCATTGACTTCAACTTTTGACTTTGGCTCAAGGTTTAAACAATCAAGCAATAAAATATCGCCTTCGCTTACCTTGTATTGTTTGCCTCCATTCTGAATGATTGCATACATAATACAATTCCTTTACATTTTATTTTGAAGTTTTTGTTTTTTATTAAAGAATAATAAAAGCTCGGATTCTACTCTTTCTTTTATTAATAAAACATTAATTTTGTAATGCAATACACTCAATCTCAACCAACGCATCTTTTGGTAAAGTTTTTACAGCCACCGTGCTTCTAGCTGGTTTATGATCTCCAAAAAATTCCGCATAGATTTCATTAACAATACCAAAATACTCCATATCGCTTAAAAAAATAGTTGTTTTAATAACTTGCTTTAAGCTACTATTAGAAGCCTTTAAAACCTCGCTAAGATTCTCTAAAACTTGCCTTGTTTGAGCTTCAATACCTTGAACTAATTCTCCACTTGGTGTAAGCCCAATTTGACCTGAAGTATAAACCATTCCATTTGCGCTAATTGCCTGCGAATAAGGACCAATTGCTTGAGGTGCTTTTTTGGTTGCTGTAATCTCTAACATTATGGTTTCTCCTTTACTTTGTTCTTAAAATATTATAGAATTATAACAAATTAATTTCAAAACAAAAGGAATTTCGGAAATGAAATCAACTTTTTTAAAGCCCTTAATTCTATCATTTTGCGCTACTGCATTATCCTCTTATCTTTATGCTGATACCTTTGTCAAATTCCGTCCCAAACCAAAATTACAAATTACTCCACTAGATAATTTTGACAAATCACTTCAAAGAGAAATGCAAAAATATCCAAAAGGAACGGCTTTTATGGTGGATGCAAGAACAGGAAAGATTGTCGCAACAACACCACAAAGAAAACAAACACCAAAACCCCAAGCGCCAAACCCCCCCAAAAAAGAGAAAACGCCCCCCTATCATATGAATGAAGAATACATCGAGCTTTTATAGAAAGGATTTTAATGATTGAAGTTGAATTACTAGGACCACTTGGAAATCAAAAATTCACAAGCAATGCCAAAGATTTTTATGCCCTAAAAAAAGAATTACAACAAGATTCTGCAATACAAAATTGGCTTAAAGATTGTGCTATTGCTTTAAATGATGAAATTGTACAATCTCTAGATACCCCCTTAAAAGATGGAGATAAAGTAGTGATTTTACCTCCAGTGTGTGGTGGATAATGCTCACTAAAATAATGGGTTTAGAAATTTTTGATGGGGCTTTAGATACAGCCAAAATTTATCAAAAATGGTATGATTTTGCTTCTCAAAACAACCTAGGTGCCAATAGTATTTTTACAGGGATTGTGCGCGCAGAAAATGGGTGTGATGGATTAAGTTTTGATATTTATAAGCCACTTTTGGAGCAGTGGTTTTTGGATTGGAATAAGAAAGTTTTAGAAAATGGCGTATTTTTAAAAATGGCACACTCTAGGGGCGATGTTTTTAATCATCAAAGCTCTTATATGGCTGGAATCTTTAGCGCAAAAAGACGCGCTTGTTTAGAAGTTTTTGAAGATTTTATCGAAGATTTTAAACATAAAGCTCCCATTTGGAAATATGATTTAAAAAATGGAACAAGAATCTATGCAAAAGAGCGAAGTTATAAATTACCTTTTAGTGGAATCTTACAATGAAAGCCATTGCCTTTAGCGGAAACTCCAACAGCGGAAAAACCACACTTATCCAAAAACTTTCTCTTCTTTTACCCCCTACAAAGCGCGTTTGCATTGTCAAACACGATCCAAAAAATAAAGCTTCCATTGACACAGAAGGCAAAGATTCTGATATTTTTTATAAAACAGGTGCGGATATTGCTATCTTAAGTCCTACACAAACCACACTAAGATTCCATCAAAACTTAAGCCTAGAATCATTAATCCAAAAGTTTGGAGATTGCGACTATCTTTTTGTGGAGGGATTAAAGGAATTGCCTTTACCTAGAATCTGTGTTGCCAGAGAAGTCTTTGATGAGCGCTTTTTGCCCTTTAGCAATGCTTTAGCCATTGATGATTCAATCAACAAAGATTCATTGCCCAAAAATATTCCACTTTTGAATTTAAACAACCCTCAAGAAATTCTAGATTGGATTAACATAAATATTAAGGACTATAAATGAATCAAGCAAAAATAGGTATTCTAACTCTTTCAGACAGAGCAAGTACAGGAATTTATGAGGATATTTCAGGACAGGCTATTATTGACACGCTCAAAGAATATCTTACTTCCCCTTGGGAGAGTGTCTATCGTTTAATTGGCGATGATTTAGAACAAATCAAATCTCAACTCATAGAATTAGCCGACATTGAAAAATGCGATTTAATCGTTACTACAGGTGGAACTGGACCTGCAATAAGAGATGTAACGCCCGAAGCCACAGAAGCCGTATGCCAAAAAATACTACCAGGTTTTGGAGAGCTTATGCGACAAACTAGCCTCAAATATGTCCCAACAGCAATTCTATCACGCCAAACAGCAGGAATCCGCAATCAAACTCTAATCCTCAATCTGCCTGGCAAACCAAAATCAATCCGAGAGTGTCTTGATGCAGTTTTTCCTGCTATCCCCTATTGCCTTGATTTAATTGGTGCTACTTATTTGCAAACTAACCCCAACATCATTAAAGCTTTCCGACCAAAATCTTAATCTTCTCCTAAAAATTTATGCAACTTATTATACTCTCCCCTCTCCAAAAAACGCACTTTTTGTGTGGGGAGATTATTTAGCGAGACAAACCCATAAGCAACACGCTTTAAATCCAAAACCCTTAAATTAAAATGGGCAAAAAAACGCCTTAATTCACGATTCTTACCCTCACTGATAGCCACTTTAATTTTAGAAAATTTTGCCGTATTTTTTAGCACCCAATATCCAAGAAAAGGCGAAAACTCCATTGCTTTAATTTTGCTCTTTTGATGCCCTCCTAGTGTTGCATCTTGCAAACTCAAACCATTTTCCATAGCTTCAAACACCTCTTCTTTAATCTCACCTGAAAGCTTTAAAAGATAGGTGCGTTCTAGCTTACTTTCCATTAGTTTTGTCGCCACCTCCACTTTATCTGTCAATAAAAGCAACCCTTCGCTAGCAAAATCAAGCCTACCAACAGGGACAAAATCCTTAAAACGCCTAGGCAATGATTCATAAATTACTTTGCGCCCCCTATCATCTTTTTTACTAACCAACTCACCCTTTGGTTTATTATAAACAATAACTGTGTATTCTTCCTTTTCTCTCAAGCATTTTCCATTAACATACACCTTTGTGCGATTATCTACTTGATATGAAAAGTCTTTGATAATTTCTTTGTTAATTGAAACTTTACCCTCTTTAATTAACCGATCTGCTTCTCTTCTTGAAAACTTAGAATGATGAGCTATATATTGATTTAATCGCATATTTTTACTTTTTAAATTTAAATTTTTCTTTTTTCAAAAAAGCTTTAAGCTTTTCTAGATGCTTCCCTTGAAATTCCAAAATATATCCTCCTAAATCCTCTTTAAAGCTACCACCACAAGCCAAAGTTTTTTTAATTTCCTTCAACATTTTTACAATTGTTTCATTTCTTTCATAAACAACACCACAAAGCGTAATATCCTTTCCCTTGCACTTCTCTTCCTTAATCCATAAAAAATAAGAATCCCTCTCCCTTATTTCTTCTTTCTTTTTACAAACGCATTGACTTTGGAGATTCTCGCACTTCTTGCAAAGCACATCAATAGCATCTTCAAAGTTAGCGCCTATTGACAAATGACTTAAATCTAATCGATCCATTCTAACTCTTTAAATTCTTCTTTAATTTGACTATGTACAAAAAACGCACTTGCCATTTCTAACTCTTGAGTTTGTGTTTTAAACAAAATCCTTAATTCCCTTTTGCCTTGATGCTTGATTGCTGCTTCCCTTAAATTTTGGAGTATTTGCTTGTTGATTTGTGAATTAATTAATAAAATCAAAGGATCGCTTGTATCAGCTTTTTGCACTACAAATTCCACTTTTTCTTTTTGCGCTTCTTCTAAACTTAGAATCTTTTCTGCTTTAAGACTTTTTGAATCATTTTGCTCTTGAACCATACATTTAACGGCAATTGGAATATCTTTATCCATTTCCTCTAAAGCCAAAAGTGTTTTTTCGAAAATAGTCAGCTCTACACTTCCATACAAATCTTGTAATTTCAAAATACCATAGCGCTTACCTGTTTTTGAAAACTTAGTAATCACATCTTCAATGCTACCTATTAGCAAAATATGGCTATTTTCTGCAATGTCTTGAATCTGATTAGTATAAACACAATCAATTGATTTTATAATCTCTTTGTAATTTTCAAGTGGATGCCCTGAAGCATAGAATCCTAAACTTTCTTTTTCAAACTCTAAAATCTGCTTTTTATCAAACTCTCCTTTGTTTTCAAGCTCCAATGCAACACTTGTAAATTCCTCGCTATCTCCAAAAAGAGAATTTTCTGCTTCTTTTCTAGCCGTTTGTGCCACTCTTGCACTTTCTGTTAGAATCTCCACCTGTTCTAAAAGCGTTTTTCTTGTATAATTAAAGCAATCCATTGCTCCACTTTTAATAAAAGATTCTAAAGATTTTTTATTGACTTTTTGAGGATCAATCCTTGCTAAAAAGTCTTCTAAATCCTTAAATTCGCCATTATTTTTACGCTCTTCTAAGATAATATTAATAGCCACTTCCCCTGCGCCTTTAATAGCCCCCAATCCAAATAAAATACATTCCTCACCCTCAATCTTTGCAACGCTAAATTCTAACTCTGATTTTTGCAAGTTAGGTGGAAGCACTTTGATGTCCATTTTATTGGCTTCTTCAATGTATTCTACAATCTTATCTGTAGCATTCTTTTCTGAAGTAAGTAAAGCTGCCATAAATTCCTTAGGATAATAAGTCTTTAAGTAAGCCGTCTCAAAAGTAATCAACGCATAAGCTGCTGAATGTGATTTATTAAACCCATATCCTGCAAATTTAACAATTAATTCCCAAAGCTCTTCTGCTTTTGCCTTATCAAAGCCTTGCTTTTGCGCACCTTGAGCAAATTTGCTTTTATTATCCGCCATAATTTGCGCATCTTTTTTTCCCATCGCTCTACGAATCAAATCCGCCTCTCCAAGACTAAAACCACCGATTCTTTGCACTATTTGCATAACCTGCTCTTGATACACAATCGTTCCATAAGTAGGCTTTAAAATTGGTTCTAATTCAGGAAACATATAGACAATAGGTGCTTTTCCGTGCTTTCTATCAATAAAATCACTCACCATTCCTGATTCCATAGGTCCAGGTCTGCCTAATGCAATGATTGCAATAATATCTTCAAAAGTGCTTGGCTTTAAGCGTTTATTAATTCCTTGAAACATACTTGATTCAATTTGGAATATTCCAAGCGTGTTACCGCTTTGCAAGGTTTCATACACTTTCTTATCATCTACATCAAGTTTTAAAAAATCAATCTCTAAATGATGGCGATTTTTAATTAATTTCAAAGCATCATCAATCAAAGTCAATGTCTTTAAACCCAAAAAGTCAAATTTAATTAAATCCACATCTTCAAGATATTTCATTGAATACTGCGTCGCAATGATTCCATCCCTAGAAGATCGATACAAAGGTGCTTTATGCCATAGTTCATTTTCTGAATCAATAACAACTGCTGCAGCGTGAGTTCCTGGATTTCTCTTGGTATTTTCTAAAATAACTGCAAAATCCCATATTTTCTTAGCTAAAGGATTTTTTTCAATTAATTCTTTAATCTTAGGTTCTTTTTCATAAGCTTTTTCCAAAGTAATATCAAGATCTTTTGGGATAAGTTTAGCAAAGGAATCTGCTTCTCCATAAGGCATTCCCATAACCCTTGCCACATCTCGGATAACAGCCTTTGCTTTCATCATACCAAAAGTAATCACTTGCGCAACATTATGACGCCCATACTTTTCTGTCACATATTCCAAAATCTCTTCACGCCTACTTTGGCAAAAGTCCATATCAATATCAGGCATACTTACGCGTTCAGGATTTAAGAATCGCTCAAAAAGTAAATCATATTTCATCGGATCGATATTAGTAATCTCTAAACAAAAAGCTACCAAACTCCCTGCTGCACTTCCACGACCTGGTCCAACTGGAATCCCACGCTCTTTTGCAGCACGCACAAAATCCCATACAATAAGCATGTAGCCTGGGAATTTCATTTTGTTAATGATTTCAATTTCTCTCTCTAATCTCTCTTGATATTCTTGATGTTTTTCTTGAGGGATATTTAAAAGACGCTTTTTTAGTCCTTCTCTGCACTTATAAGCAAAATATTCACTATCTTGAGTGAAATCCAAATTTTCAGCTTTAGCATATTCTGCAGTGAATTTAAAACTAGGCGGAGTGGGATCACCTAAGTGTAATTCCAAATTACATTTATTAGCAACTTCTTGAGTATTTGCTAATGCTTCTGGAAAATCTGCATACAATTTTGCCATCTCTTGGGGGTTTTTAATGTAAAATTCCTGCACAGTGTGTCGCATACGATTGGGATCATTAAAATCTTTTCCAAATCCAATACAAAAAGCCACTTCTTGCGCAGTGGAATCGCTTTGCTTGGTATAATGCGTGTCATTGGTTGCAATAATCTTAATGCCTGTTTCCAAAGAGATTTGAACAATTTGATTATCAATAAGCTGCTGCTCTTCAATTCCGTGGCGCATAAGCTCCAAATAAAAGTCATCTCCAAAAATATCTTTATATTCTAGGGCAACTTCTTTTGCCCGATCATAGCCCTTTCTACCCTTATTGTCATCTTTTTTTAGATTAAGATGCCATTGCACCTCTCCATTTAAACAAGCAGAAGAACAAATCAAGCCTGCACTATGCTCACGCAACATTTTTTTACTAATTCGTGGTTTCATATAATACCCATACAAACACGCTTGTGAGCTTAGATACATTAGATTTTTATAACCCTCTAAATTTTTAGCATACAAGCATAAATGGAATCGTTGATTACTTTTATCGCTAATTTCTTCAGCATTATGCAAATAAGCTTCCATTCCTAAAATTGGCTTAATTCCCTGCTCTTTCATTGCCTTGTAAAACTCAATAGCACCAAACATATTTCCATGATCTGTGATAGCAACGCTATCCATTCCTAGCTCTTTAATTTTCTTAGCAAGCACTTTGATTTTATTTAAGCCATCCAATAAAGAATATTCTGTATGTAAGTGCAAATGAGTGAAAGAAATTTGTGGAGTTATGATTTCATCTGGAGTCTTGCTCATTCTAAGACCTTTTAATGCTAAAAATAAGCAAGATTTTAGCGCATTTATACTAACAAAGGCATTAAGTATAAAAATTAATCTTCAATGTAGTTTTTAAGCTTTCGCCCAACTTTGGGATGTTTTAATTTTTTAATAGCACTTGATTCAATTTGCCTTACCCTTTCCCTTGTTACATTTAGTTCTTTCCCAATTTCTTCTAAGGTTCGATCTGATTCATCTTCTAAAAGCCCAAAACGCATTCGAATAACTGCTTTTTCTCGCTCATTTAGCTGATCTAAAACATCATCAATTTGTTCTTTCAAATCCTCTTTTAAAATGCTATCCATTGGTCCAACAGAGCCCTTATCTTCTACAAAATCACCAAACTTTCCATCTTCTCCATTTCCAATAGGTGCTTCAAGACTAATGGGTTCTTTAGTGATTTTAATCACATTTTTAACTTTATCAACAGGCAATCCAACTTCCTCTGCAATCTTGTCAATATCAGGCTCTTTACCCTCTTCTTGCAAATACTTACGCATAATTTTATTGATTCGATTAATGGTTTCTATCATATGAATAGGAATCCTAATTGTTCGCGCCTGATCAGCAATCGCCCTTGAAATAGCCTGTCTAATCCACCAAGTCGCATAAGTAGAAAATTTATAACCTTTTTTGTATTCAAACTTATCAACTGCTTTCATAAGCCCTATGTTACCTTCTTGAATCAAATCCAAAAATGGCAATCCACGATTCGTATAGCGCTTAGCAATGCTCACCACAAGACGCAAGTTTGACTTTGCCATTTTTGTTTTTGCTCTATCAGCGATATCTTTCCCTCGTTTAATCTGCTCTAGAATCTGCTTTAGCTTTTCAGGCTCTAAATCAAAGCTTCCCTCACTAGCTAATTTCGTTTGAAAAAGCTTCTTGATTTCCATATAAGTAGAAACCATAGTCGCTTCAGGGACAGCTGCGACAATATCTGCCTTGCTCATTTCTGTGATATTATCCAGAATCTTTTTGTGGTTGCCAAGCAAAATATCGTTAAACAAAGGCAAACGATATTCCAAGCGCTTAAGCTCTCTATCAAATCCTTCATCACTTTTAATAGTGTTCTCCATTGCCTTAACTAGCTCGGTAATAAGCTTACTTGTAGGTCCTAAATCAAGAAGTTTTTCTTTTAAAAATTGTTTTTTGTGTGCAAGAGTTAAAAGGTATAACATATCTCCACTTTCTTCACCTTGCTCTTGCTCCCAAGTCTTAAGCCAATCTTTTTTGGCTTTTTCTAATGCCTTAAAACTTACAAGCACCTTTTCAACGCGTTTTTGATCTTTTTTGCTAATTGGTTTTTTGCCTGACTCTTCTTCTTCTTGATCTTCTTCTATTTCCTCTTCATCGCTTTCACCACCCTCTTCATCCTCATCATCAAAACTTTTAAAAAGCTCTTTAACGCGTCTTTCACGATTAATTAAAGCTTCCTTGTAGTCTAAAATAAAATCAATCAAATAAGGCACAGAACAAATGGCATCTAATATAATATTTTCGCCAAGCTCAATATTTTTACTTAATTCTACCTCATCTTCACGAGTTAAAAGAGGTATTTGTCCCATCTCTCGCAAATACATTCTTACAGGGCTATCACTTCTGCTCCATTCTAATAACTCTCGCTCTTTCATAAAGTCAAATTCTTCTTCTAGTTCTTCATCTAAAAGACGCTTTTTATCCTCTTTGATTTTTCTTGCTTCATCTTGATTGAGCAATTTTGCAACTTCTGAAGCTGACATAAGCTGTTTTTTGTATTTTTTTGCTAACTCAGATACTCTTTTGGCTTGTGCGGCTGTTGGGAGTTTGGTTAAAACTTGTGCTATTTTCTCATAAGAAACATATTTAGAATCGGACTGAAATAGCTCTTCGAGCTGCTGATTGATATTTTTTACAGACATTTCACAACTCCAAAAAAGTAAAAATTAAAAGTAGAATATTTTATGAAAAATTTCGGATTATACCCAAAATTATTGAATCTAAGCTTTAGCGGAATTTCCAACATTCCTTAATTTCTTTTAAGTATTTCTTATCTAGCGTAGCAATAAGCAATTCTTCTCTATCGCCTAGACAATCATCAATTTCTCCATTAGGATTTGCCAACAAAGAATCACCATAAAAATTCCATAGAGTTTGTGTGATAGTATCTTGATATTGTCCTATGCGATTTGCCCTTAAAATATAGCTACTATTTAAAAAAGCGCGCATCTTAATGATATTTCTCCAACGCAATGATGAATCAAAAGTAGAAGCACTAGCCAAAAGTACGCAATCTACATTGTTTTGCTTAAATTTCAACCAAAATTCATCAAAATGCAATTCATAGCCAAAAAGCACCGAAAATTTAAATCCACCTACATTAAAAATAGGGGGAGTTTTGATAAGCTTAGGCAAAGTATTTGCAAAAAACTTTGCTTCATTCCAATGCTCATAAGGCATCAATCTCTGTGCTCTGTATTTTAACACCTTTCCTTTATTGATAATTGCAATACTTTTATAAATCTTTGCCCCAACAATCTCTAAAATAGGCGCAACAAAAATCATTGGATACTCATTGGAAAGAGCTATAAGATTTTTATTTTGACTTTCTATTTTTGAAATAAGCTGACCTTTTTTACTTTGCTCTAAAGTCTTAAAAAAAGACCCAAAAAAATATTCACCAAAAAGAATCAATTTTACTTTTTGCAAATGTGCAACTTCTAAATAATTTTTGATTTCCTTTTGCGATTTCTCCAAAGAGAGTTGCAAGGCTGCAATTTTCATTCTTCTTCCTTTGTTTCAAATTGCATTTTAATTTCATTACATTGTATTTGCGCATTTTCAAGCATTTTTTGTGCCTCTTTTAAAGTTTCCATTCCTTTTTTATAAATCTCCATACTCTCGTGCAAACCTATATTCTCATCATTTAATTTTTCCAAACATTCCTCAATCTCTTTAAGATTCATTTCAAAATCTTTTTTTTCATCTACCGCTTTATAACTCATTTGTTTTCCTTTGTTGTATTCTCTGCTTCTAAAAGCTTCTTTGCTTCAATGCACAGATTTCTCCAATTTGATTGCACGTTAATAGCTTCACACTGCCCATAAAAAGAAATAGCTTCTGCCTTTTGATTAAGCTTATCGCTCAAATATCCTTGCAAATATAAAATCCTTATCTTATCATTAGGCGTAGCAATATGCGCTTGAGACTTTTGTAATACCTCCAAAGATTCTTTAAATTTCCCCTCTCTATTTAGCGCTTCTACCAAACTCAATTCCACCCAAGGGGAATATTCATATTTTTTATGCTGTTCTTGTAAATCCATTAACTTATTAGCATAGATTCTAATAGCTGTATCATCCTTTCTCCCCAAAGCATCTAAAAGCATGATTCGATAGACTTCTATCATTCTGCTATCTGCCCCCAAACTCTCCTCCATTTTAGGCAAAAGTTTAAAGGCTTCTTCTTTTCTATTCTCTTTGTCCAAAGCCATAAACAAAACCCAAAGGCTGTCTTTATGGTTTGGATTCTTAGAGATTTCAACCACATCGCGAGAAGCCAAAATTGCTTTAGGATAATTTTGCATATGATATTCCACCCACCCCAAACGATACAGCCACTTCTCTTTTGCTTCAGAATTCTTCGCATTTGATGATTCTTCTTGCGCGATTTTTAGCGCAGGTTCAAACTGCTGATTTTCATAAAGACAATCAAACAAATCTATTTTTCCTGATGAATCTAAAGGGATTTTTTGTGCGTATAAATTCCCATAATATGCCGTATTCTTACAATCACGCTTAGCAATTGATTCTTGAGTGAGCACTCCAACTGATTGAAGCAATACAGAATCATCCTTTGGTAAAAGATCTCTCATTTCAAAAACTGCTTGATAATTTCCTATTTCATAAAGTGTTTGTGCTTTTTTTAGTAATGCTTCTTGCTCCTCTGCTTTTCCTTTGTAAGTCTTAATCACATAATCATAATGCTCCAAACGCTTTGTGGCATTGCTTTCTTTGTCATTTAAGAGCAAGGAATCATCTAAAGCTTGAATCTCCCTCTCTTCTTGAATATCTTTTGGTTTTTTAAGTAATAGTTGATAATATTGATGCGCTTTGGAGACATTACCCGCTTTATCATACCACTCTGCCATATCTCTTAGCAAAGGACGATAATAAGGCAACGCATCATCGCTAAGTGATAAAAACATCACTTCTGCAACCTCTGCTGGAGTTTCATAAATTCCTAGATCTGCCCATTTTTGCAATATTGCATAATGCTTTGGAATATCGTTTAAGAAATAATTTGGATTAGCATCAAGCACTTTTTTAAGATATTCTTCTGCCCTTTTTTTGTCTCCCACTTCTTGATAATATTCTCCAAGCAACAAAGCTGCCAAAGAAGCAACTTCTAAATCTTGCGTTTGATCCAATACTGATTGATAAAGCTCTAAAGGCATTTTTCTATCACCGCGCTCAAAAACTTTCTGTCCGTAGCTTAATCTTGCTAAAAGCTCACTTTTATCATTTTTGTATTCTTTGAAAATACGATCATAATAATAACTTGCTTCCTCAAAAAAATTCATCTTAGCATAGTTTTCTGCTAAAAGCAACAAAACTTCTGGAATATGAATATCTGCTGGATACGCGCTTAACCACGCCTTTCCCAAAGAAACAATTTCTTCATAGTTTTCCTCACCCCCAATGCCCTCTAAAGCTTTTAACTTCATAAAAAGCACATCGTGCTTAAAAATAGTTTCTGGGTAAATTTGCAGCATTTCATTAATTCTAGCTAAAGCCTCTTGATAAGATTTGTTTTTTAAAAGATTCTGAATTGCCAAAAAAGTGTCCTTATCTTGTCCAACTTCATTATCCATAGGACGCATTCCAAAATCTAAAACTCCAACTCTTGGATATGAAGAATCTCCATTAAAAGAAATAGGAAAATTAAGCCCCTCATTCTCTTCCTCTTCTAAAAAAGGAATCTCACCCCCATAACCAATAATTTGCCACTTACTAGATTTTTGAGCTTTTTCTTGAAAAATAGGCTTTGATGATAGCAAATCTTGACCCACATTAAAAAGCCTTATTTTATGTTTTGGGGTGATTCTCAAATAAAATCGCTCTTTTGTAATTTCTGGATTAATGCTAAAAAAAAGCGTGTTAGTTTTTGAAAAATGCGAAATGAGATTTGATTCAAATTCACAAACTATCTCTTCCACTTCTGATTCTCTATTGAGTTTTTCCTTGCAAGAAAAAGGCTCAGAATCAACAATATTTAAAACAGCAAAATCTCTTGAATCTTCTCTTCCACTATTAACATAAAACTCCAAACTAAAGGTGAAATCCACCCCCAACAGCAGCAAAAGAGTAATTTTTTTAATAATCTTCATTGCATTCCAAAAATTTTGATTTCACATTATACTTTTTTTGCACTAAATTTTTTATCAAACCTTTTTATCCTGTCACAAATTTAAAATGAGTAATCTCTGATCTTGCCAAAATCCGCATCGGAGGTCCCCAAAAACCCGTTCCACGATTCACATAAACTTTAGTTTTTGTGGAGTGTTGATACAACCCTGCTAGATAAGGCTGATCAATCATCACTAAAAAGCGAAAAGGGAAAATCTGCCCTCCATGAGTATGTCCGCTTAAAATCAAATCCACACTTTTAGAATCATCAACTTCCAAAGCAAATTTTGGCTGATGTGCCAACAAAATTGTAGGCAAAGAATCATCTCTTTTATCTAAAGCCTTTGTTAAATCTGGCTCCAATACCCCCACTCTTCTACCAAATAAATCATACACCCCAGCTAAATTCACCAATTTTTTACCATTTTTTACCAAAACAATATTTTCATTTTCCAAAACGCGTATCCCATAGCCCTTAAGCGTTGCTAATAACTCGCCAATATTATGAAAAAATTCGTGATTCCCTGTTACAAAATACACTCCAAGTGGTGCTTTAAGCTTTGATAATTCCTCCATTGCCCTAGGAACATTAGAAACTTCTGTATCAATAATATCTCCAGTTAAAAAAACAACATCTGCTCCTAGAGAATTAACCTGATTTACAATCTTTCTCACAATATTTTCTTCAATCAATCCTCCAATATGCAAATCACTAACCTGCACCGCACTAAAGGGCGTTTTAAGATTTTTTAAGGGGAGATTAATTTGCTCTACTTTTGGCTGCATTCCCCCCTCAATCAAACCAAACCCCAAATATCCTCCTGCAAAAAATCCGCTAAAAACATTGATTCCATTGCGTAAGAATGTCCGCCTCTTTTTGCTAAAATAGGGTATTAAAGATAAAGGCTGATAAAGCAAACTTGCTACTAATAAAATAAACCCAACTCCAATAGAAAGTGAAACCAAAAAATATAAACTTTGTGGCATATTCCAATAATAACGCCCCAAAAAGTAGCATACAACACCTAGATAATTAGCTATCAAAAAATATTTGAAAACCAAGAGTGGAATCTTAGGTTTAATGATTCTTTTAATAAAGAAAAAATAAATAAAAAAATGAAAAATCAAAAAAACTGATAATACAATAAGAGGAAACATTTTCATTCCCATGAACGCCTAGATTCTTTAATTAAGACATTAAATTGCTGGATTAATATGGGATTGCTTGAAATATCAAAACTTAACACAATACGCCTTACATCTCGCTCATCAAGCTTATCTAATGCTTCTTTTACCACACTACTAAACTCATATTCATCTTCGCTTACAATAGCTTCCCCAATTTGCTTAGTGAATTTTTTAATCAAACTTTTCTCTTCTTTTTCTCTTTCTTTATCTTCTAGCAGAACCCTTTCAATATGTTGCAAAACCTGCCTTTTTTTCTTTTTTAAATCAGGTCTTTTATAAGCATTAGTTAGCTTCATAATCCTCTCTATAATCTTATTTTTTTCTTCCTCATCTTCATAATACACTTCATAATTTTCATACAGAGAATCAGGAAAATAATCTTTAATGATTCCATATTTTATTTGAGCTATTTTACTTAGACTTTCTTTTTCTTTTTGATTTTCTAAAACCTGTATTGTTTCTCGCAAAAATTGAATATCCTCTCGCCTAGATCCATAAAACTTCATTTGCTCCATTCTCTCTTGCTGTGGATAATCTTCAAATAATTTTTCTAAGGTATCTAATAACTTTTCTTGGTAAGCTCGATAAGCTAATTCCACAATACGCGTAACTTGCTTGTATCTCCCATCTCTAATTTGCGTCAAAACTAATTCTATTGTTTCATGCAATCCATATTGTGCAAAGATTTTCTCAACACTTCCATACAAACCCTTAAAATCAATAATTTCACCGCTAATTGCAAGGTGAATTTCTGCTAATTGTGCTTCAATTAAAGCTTCATTATCTTCAATCACATTCTCAGTTTGCTTATCTTCCTTGGCTAATTGCATATAATTCAAAATTGCTTGCTTACTTTCTTTTTTAAACAATTTAATTAAATCATTTAAAGGCATTGCTTCTAATGAATCTTTAGAATGTCCGTGCTTCCCTAATTGCCAAATTAGCTCTTTTCTCTCCATTACTGCAATGCGCTCCAAACTTTAAGGGCTTGTATATGTTCTTTGGTATCATGACATCTTATGATGCTTGCTCCATTTTTTAGCGATTCTAGATGAATTGCCAAACTTCCTGCCAATCGCTCTACCACATCACAAGGGGTGATTTTATCTATCATAGATTTCCTTGAAGCCCCTACAAGCAAAGGATAGCCAAAATGCGCAAAATGCTTAAGATTTCTAATTAATTCACAATTATGCTCCAAAGTCTTGCCAAATCCAATCCCTATATCTAAAATAATTTTTTTAACATTATGCTTTAGTAATGCCTCAATTTGCTGCTTAAAAAAGTTATCAATCTCACAAAATAAATTCTTATAATGAGGATTCTTTTGCATTTCTTTTGGATTTCCTTGCATATGCATCACCACACATTCGCAATCATAATCCCCAACCACTTCAATCATTTTAGGATTTTGGAATCCAGTAATATCATTTACCATAGCAAAACCATTTTTTAAGCAATAATCTGCTACTTCTGGCGTATAAGTATCAATACTAAAGGCTATGCGCTCATAAATTTTTTCGCAGGCAATAAAATCCGCAATAGGCTTAATGCGCGCCATCTCTTCTTCCCTGCTAACCCACTCACTTCCAGGACGCGCAGAAGCTCCCCCAATATCAATAATATCCACTCCTTCTTCTATCATTTCAAAAATCCGCTCATAGGCTTCTTGAGTGCTTTTTTGCGAATCTTTATAAAAACTATCAGGAGTAGCATTAATAATGCCCATAATTTTTGGCTTAAAATTCTTTCTTTGCCAATGTTTTTCTAGACTTTCTGCAACTTTTTTTAATCCAAAAGGCTGAATCTTTAGCTTTTTAAGCAACACTTTACTTTGTGCTTTATTAAGCATTAAGATTCCATTATAAGTATCTTGTTGATACAAAATGGCATCTTTAGGAAGCGCAAAATCTCCACCACAAGCCAAAGCTTCCTGTTTTAAAATCTGTGCTGCAGGAGTTTTTAAGTTATAAACATAAAAACAATCTGTTTGTATTTTGTTTTTCATAATCCCAAAACCAATCTCCTCGCAACCTAGCTCTTTTAACTCTTTTAATGGATTGTTCAAAGCCTTGATAAAAGTTTCCATTTAACAAATCTCCTTTAGCGCCTTATACCTTGATATTTTGTTGCATTTTTTCTTTCTTTTTGTTAAGAATCATCAAAAGTAAAACCAAGAAAATATGCTGAATCCTTTCATAATGTCCAGCCCAAAACAAAGCCTCTTCAAAAAGCTGCATTTCTTTTAAATTAAAGTTTAAGCCTTCTTTAATACAATCTAAATATAAACTTTGAATTTCAATTTTAAGCTGTGTTGGATTTGTGCCAAATTCTTTAGATTTTTCTTTTAAAAAAGGATAAATATCTCTTAAAGAAAGAGTGCTAATTGACAAAGAAAAGGGTAAAAGCTTTTCTTTTTTAATCTGATTAATAATTGGCATTCTTGAACGAATAGTGGGAAGAAGTTGAGATTTCATTCTTGCAAAAAGCACAAAATAAACCTGATTGGGTGGCTCTTCTAAAATTTTCAAAAGTGCATTTTGCGCATAGATATTAAAAGAATTTGCCGCAATCAATACTAATTTATAGCTAGATGCTGCAATATAACTCTCATCAATAATCTCTCTTGCCAACTCAATACTTAATTCCTCAGCACAAAAAAGTCGGCAATTTTGATGGTTCTCACTCTCGTAATGTTGATTTGCAACTGCAATAGGATCATTGACTAACAAAATATGATTTTGCATTTTATTCCATTGTAATTTGTCCAAACAAAGCCGCTTCAATGGTTAGATTAAAGATTCGATACATTTGCATTAATTTAATATCCACCAAAGGATCAGTTGATTGCAAAGTAAAGCTATTTTGCAATTCAGTGTCAAAAATCCACAAAAAGCAATCCTCATGACTCAAGGCAAGTTTAGCGCGCAAGGCATCATTTTTGCCAACATACCAAAAGAAATAACCTTGAGAAAAAATATTATTCAAATAATCACTAATTAAAAGCACCTCTGAATCATCTTGCTGATTCTTATCAATTTGAGGGAAGAGCGCATTAATGCTTACAACAGGGACATAAGGGCGATTATTAGTTCTATTAATAGAAAAAATCACATAATGCGCAAACCACTCCCTATCCCTATCAGTAATCAAAATCATACTCTCACCATTAAAGATTCTTTGCAGGGCGCGTTTAATGAGTGGAATCCACTCAAACTTGCGCTCTTCAAGCCAAGTAGGGCGACTAGCATCATGCCTTAGAATCTGCGTAGTCCAGCTAACAATATCTTGCATTATTTATCTAATTGATACACACTATGGAGAGTTCTAATGGCTAATTCTGCATATTTTAAGCGAATCACCATTGAAATTTTAATCTCGCTTGTGCTAATCATCATAATATTAATATTATCTTCTGCTAAAGCTTGGAATGCTCTTGCAGCCACTCCACTATGAGATTTCATACCCACGCCCACAATGGAAACCTTTGCAATATCTGAATCATAATCAATACTCTCCACACTTCCTTCAAATGCTTTTAAAACGCGTTTTGTGTTTTCAAGCTCCACTTCTGGAATTGTAAAATCTAAATCTGTCTTGCCATCTCTGCCAATTGTTTGCACAATCATATCAACATTGATATTTGCCTCACTCAAAGCCCCAAAAATTTCTGCTGCAATCCCCGGTCTATCTTCTACATTGCAAATGCTCACTCTTGCTTGATTTTTATCTAATGCGATTCCGCTAACAATTGGATGTTCCATAATTTCTTCTTCCTTTGTAATTAATGTGCCTTCATTGTAATTAAAACTACTTCTTGTAACCAAATTAACATTGAGTTTTTTTGCCATTTCAACTGAACGATTTAATAAAACTTTAGCTCCCATTGAAGCAAGCTCCAACATTTCATCATAGCTAATTTTATCTATCTTTTTTGCCTTAGGTTCAATTCTTGGATCGGTGGTATAAACCCCATCAACATCTGTGTAAATCTCACACAAATCTGCTTGCAATGCTCCAGCAAGTGCCACTGCAGAGAGATCGCTCCCTCCCCTGCCTAGCGTGGTTACCTCACCTTTTTCTGTAACCCCTTGGAACCCTGCTACCACAACAATATAATCTTTAGCTAGTAGCTCATTGAGATAGGTTGTATCAATTTCTTCAATTCTTGCTTTGGTATGCGAAGTGTCTGTAACAATCCCTGCCGCACGACCACTCAAAGAAATTGCTTTATAACCCATTTCCTCTAAAGCAATAGCCAAAAGTGCGCTTGTAACTCTCTCACCTGCGCTAAGCACCATATCCACTTCCCGCTCTTTTGGGAGTCTTGAGAAAAACTTCGTATAGCCCAATAGCTTATCAGTCTCTCCACTCATAGCAGAAACCACTACAACAAGGCTATTCCCCTTTTCTTTTGATTCCACGACACGCTTGGCGACATTTTGAATCCTTTCGCAATCACCAACGCTAGTGCCACCATATTTTTGAACAATTAGCATTACAAATACCCCTTTCTTTTAAAATATTCTAAGACTTGACGATAAACCGGACGCTTAAAATAAGTAATATGACTAAATAAATCCTCAAATGTTACAAATTTATACTCATCAAACTCTGGCTCCTCTGTGTTAATGTCTATAATTCCATTTTCTTGTAAGCGCACCAAGAAATACTTTTGTATCTGTCCATCATAAGGATACATTCGCTTTACAACAGAAGGTGGAAAATCATAACTAATCCACTCTGGATATTCTGCAACAATATCCACCTTATCTGTTCCAATCTCTTCCTTAAGCTCACGAAACAAAGCTTCTCTAGGCGTCTCTGATTTATCAATTCCGCCTTGCGGGAATTGCCACGCATTCTTAACATCTGTGCGACTTGCGATAAAAACCTCACAAGTTAATGGATATTTTGGAGAAAGTATGATAGCAGCAACATTGGGTCGATAAGTTTTTGTTTCTTTTCTCACCAAATAACTCCTATAAGTCAAAATATTTTTAAAATAATAATTGAAATGTTTTTAAAGAGTTTTTAAATGCAGTAAATATTAAGTCAAAATTTTATAGAATTCCAAGACTTAAAGTAAAAATAGATTTTAAATAACATTTAAATTTTAGCTTTCTAAAGGAATGTTTTGGAAGCACAAAGACTTGCAAGAGGCGCTCAAGAAAAATATCAAAAAACACTCAATATTGCCTATCAACTTTTTTTGAAATACGGCTATGAAAAAACTAGCTTACAAATGATCATCAAAGAAAGTGGTGGTTCTTTAGCGACTATTTATAAACTTTTTGGAAATAAAAGGAATCTTTTTCAAAAGGTCATTGAACAAGAAAATAGCGATTTTTTTCAATCTTTAGCAGAGCATTTTACGCAAGTAGAGCAGTCTGAACTTTGTTTGCAAGATTTTCTTATTTTCATTGGGAAAAAACTTCTTAGTGAAATTTTCACACCAGAAACCATTGCGCTAAACCGCCTTATTTTTGTTGAAGGTTATAATGATTCAGAGTTGTTACAGACTTTTCAAGTTTCGTGTGTTGATAAAATCCTTTCTTATTTTTCAAAATGCCTTGAAACTTATGCTAAAAGGGAAAAAATCTACATTCAAAACTTACAAGAAGATGCGAAATTTTGCATTGATCTTATTGTTAGTCCTTATTTATTGCATTCTCTTTTAGATTCTAATTACATTCCCCCAAACAATGAAGAAACAGAAAGAATCGCAAGAAAAGCTGCACATGTATTTTTGCTTTATCTACAACACAACAAGGAGACATTATGAACAACATTGACAATCAATTACTAGCGCGCCTACAAAATTTGGCAAGTCTTGAAATTAGCCCAGAAAAATTAGAATCAACCAAAGAAAATCTTAATGAAATCGTGCATTTTGTTGAAAATATCAATGCGCTAGATTTGAGCGAGATTCCTGCTTCTTTCAATACGTTTCATTCAACACTTCCTATGCGCGAAGATGTAGTAGAAAATAAACCTGAAATTGCGGCTAATGTTCTTAAAAATGCGCCCAAGGGCGAAGAGAATTTCTTTATTGTTCCAAAAATTATTGAATAATGCAAGATATTAATATTTCACTTGAAAATATTAAAATTGAAGAATCATGGAAACTCGCACTAAAAGATGAATTTTTAAAACCCTATTTTTTAGAGATTAAACGCCATTATCTAAAGGCTAAAAATGCAGGAAAGATTCTCTATCCACCCGCAAATCTTATCTTTAACGCCTTTAATCTCACGCCCTTTACTTCCCTAAAAGTTGTCCTTTTAGGGCAAGATCCTTATCACAACCCCAATCAAGCCATGGGATTATCTTTTAGTGTGCCAAAGGGGATTTCACTTCCTCCCTCTTTAAAAAATATTTATCAGGAATTATATGAAGATTTAGGGATTCCACCAAGCCACGATGGAGACCTAAGCAAATGGGCAAAACAAGGTGTTTTGCTACTTAATAGCGTTTTAAGTGTAGAGCAAAACAAACCTGCTTCGCATCAAAATTTTGGCTGGCAGACTTTTACTGACAATGTTATTAGCACCATTTCTTTACAAAAAGAGGGGATTATTTTTTTGCTTTGGGGCAATTATGCCAAAGCCAAAAAAAAACTCATTGATTCAAAAAAACATTTTATCCTAGAAGCAGCACACCCTTCTCCTTTAGCTCGTGGTGCTTTCTTTGGTTGCAGACATTTCTCAAAAACCAACAAGATTCTAAAATCACTTCACAAAGATCCCATTGATTGGCAAATCTAATTTTTGCTTATTGTTTTACTTTCTTTTGTAGATTCTAGTTCATCTTTAGCAGGTTTAGTTTGCGTTTCTTGCGTTTCTTTATTAATATTTAAAATTTTTAGAATCTTTTGATTGCTCTTAGTTAAAACTTTAAACTCAACCCTGCGCGAAAGCTCAGCACTCTCAAGCGGTTTAGCAAAGGACAATCCATTAGCACGCAAAACGCTAATTAGCCATTCCTTTTCTTTGGCAATTTCTTGATTATTAAAACAATATTTCAAAACCTCTAAAGCTCTTGCTTGAGATAATTCTGCATTTCCCAAATATCTATCCTCTAGGCTTTTTGCATTTTTCCATTCTTTAGAAGTGTGTCCCTCAATCCGAATCTCTTCAATATCTTCTTTGTATTGAGGGCGATTTAAAATTTTAATATAACGAGGAAAAAAATCATCTAAAATTTCTTTAAATCTTGATTTCACTTCCTTTTCACCTTGATCAAACAAAATATCTGGTTCTCTAAAACGCACTGTGTTGCCCTCATCAATTTCCGCATTCCATTTTCCCAAATCCTTAGAAAATTCTGCTATTAAATCCTTATAAAGCTCTGTTTGAAGATTCTGATGAGTTTTGGCAACATCACTCATTTGTCTATTTAATGCCAAAAGTTCCGCATTTTGCAAGGCGAGCTCTTTTTGCGTCTTACTAATAACTACCATATAGCCCACAGCTACAAGCAGGAATATCATCATCACCCCTGCCATCATATCAGAAATGCTAATCCACTCATTCCCTCTATTGAAGTCATTTGCCATTAGCTTCTAGCTCCCATAAGCTCTCTAATTCGCCTTAAAAACCATTCATAATCCTGCCTAAATCCCAAAGTAATATTAGACAATGCATCATCTAAATCCCCTAGGGAGCGACAAAGATTCTCATTAAGATTAGCTGTTTTAGAAAGTGAAGTATCGACATTGCTTTGAATAATTTTTAAAATCCCTTCAATTTCTTTACGATTACTTTCCAAAGCCATATAGGCTCCACTCAAAGATTCTCCTAGATTCTTTTGCAATTTATTAAACTCACCTAAAAGCTCGGTGCTAACATTTTTGGGTATCTCCAAACTTTGTTGTGTTAGAGTAGAGAGCATCTCCAAATAGTGCTTTGCCATTTCTTGTAATATACTCTTCACTTTCTCCTCTAAAGTGCGATATTGCGCTATGACTTTTTGAGAATGACTATCTAAATGCTGACTAGAAAACTGCAACAATTCCTTAGATAACCCCTCAATTGTCCCTAGAATCTGCTTACTTCCCAAACCAAATTTCTGTGCAATCTCACTTAAACTTTTTTGCAAATCTTGCTGCATTCCTTGGTGGCTTTGCAAACTCTCTAAATGATGTTTTTGTAAGGTTTCTAGGCTATTTTGTGAGAGTTTAGAGAGTTGATTTTGATAGAGATTAGAAGAATTTTTAAGATAAGCTCCAAGGGTTTCTATTGCATTTTTATACGATTCTCCAAAGCTTGATCGCATTTGGTTTTGTAATTCTTCATAGTGTTCTTGTGCATTTTGCGACATTGTTTGGAGATTCACATTCAAATCTTCTAAATTTTGCTCCATTAACTTATGAATATCTTCTGATTTAGATTGATTATAAGCAAGCAATCTATCTACACTTTGTGAAATATTTTGCGTAGTTTTAGAAAAACTATCCTTAAGATTTTGAGTGGTATCTACTAATGATTCTTCAATATTTTGTGCGCTTTTACTAAGAGAATTAGCAGTTTCATTTAACATCGAATCAAGGCTTTTTGTAACCACTAGCATAGAATCTTCAATATCTTTAGACATTTCTTTTAGGGTTTCTTTGGATTCTTGAAAATTTTCTTGTAGCGTTTTAGTGGTATTGCCAAGCAAAGAATCAAATCCCAAAACCGCATTAGCAATATGTTCTTCTAATGCATTAGTATTTTTAAGCAAACTCTCTTTAGCTTCACTTCCCATTTGCTCAAGAGTCCCGCTCGTATTTTTTAAGATATTTTCCAATTCTAGTCTATGTTGCTCCAAAATAGCATCACTTTTTTGTGTTTGCCCCTCAAGTAGCAAAAGCGATTCTTTTTGTGTCTTATCTAGCTCTCCTAAAGCTTCTTTAAAACTACCACTTACTTTTTTCAAATATTCTGCAATATTTTCTTTAGCACCCTTTAGCATTTCAAGATTCTGATTATTTAACTCAACATTGCTTTTTTGTATATAATCCAGGCATTTTTCTGATTTTTCTTGAACTTGAATTAAAAATTGATCCATACTTTCTTTATTTTGCACCAAATAACCTTGGGCAAATTCTCCCAAATCCTTTTGGAAATTACTCAAATTTCCACTTAATTCTAAATAATCCTTTTGCAAGACCTGTAAATTACCGGTTAGAATTTCTTGGGTTGCATTTTTATGCTCTTGCACACTTGTTTGCAAGTATCCACGCACTTCTTGTAAATTTTGTTTTGTTAAATCCATTGCTTGTATGTGAGATTCTTGCATAATGTGAGTTAGGCTCTGCACTGATTCTAAAGCGTTTTGTGCGTTTTTGTGCATATCTTCAAAGCCTAATAACATTTCAGAGAGCTTTTGATTTTCAATCCTTGAAGCTTCAATACTATGGGCTAAAGCATTATAAACTTCTAGCACTTCACTATTGCGCTCTGCTACCATTTCTAAAACTTCTTGGGAGTTTTTAAAGACTTCTAGTGTATTCTTTAGATTTTCATCTAAGCCCTCAAGAGTGTTTTTATAATTTTCTTGCCACAATATCATCTGCAAAACAGCAGCATTCAGCTCTTTAAAATTATCTCCAAATTGATCAGTAATCTTTTGATTAAAATCCCTAATCACACTCTCTAATGCCGAAATAAGCTCCTTAGAGGCACCTTGCACTAGATATTGCATTGCTTCTTTTAAGGTGTGATTAGTTGCATCAAAATGATTGCTAATTTTTAAAAAATTCTCTTCTTGGGCAAGACGATATTTTTCTTGAAAATCTTGCAATTTAAGATTTTGATCTACAATGGTTCTTAAATATTTTAAATCATCAAGTTTGGAGGCTTGCAATGAAAAATAATCCATCATATTTTCAAAATCACTTTTAACAGCTTTACCTTTTTGAACAATTGCTAAAAGAATCGCCAAAGACATACCTAAAATAGAAGTATAAAAAGCAGTCTTAAGCCCCTCTAACAAAAAAGGGACAGAATTTTCAATCTCATTAACATTAAAATCTTGTAACCCAATAAAAATCCCCACAAAGGTCCCCAAAACCCCTGCACTCATAATAATAGACTTAAAATCCCTGTGTTTTTGCTTCCCATAGCTCAAGAAATCCCATAATGCAAGCCCCAACATAACTATTGTAAAAACAATATTAACAAGGATATTTTCCATTTATCGCCCTTTTTTTCTTTTTTTAACTTCAAATCGCTCATCACCCTCTAGCCAATCTGGTTTTTGTATCTGACTACCTTTGCGATTAACTATAAAAAGTATAAATCGAATTGCTAATAAAACTATTAAAAAAGTAACAACTGCCGAAATAATCGTTGTTAAATCATAATTTTCTTTTAACATTATTGTATTTGCTCCACTTGTATATCAACATTCACACGCCCAATTTCATTTAACATTCCAACAAGCGCAATAAATTTTTCAAAATAGCTTTTTTGATCCCCCCTAAGCAAAATTGGAGTGTCTTTTGACATCTCCAAAAGCGCTTCTTTGATTGCTTCAAGACTAGCTTGATTCTTATCCAAAAAATACTCCCCTTGTGCATTAATAGTAATTTCCACACTTTTTAATTCTTCTTTTATAGTCTCAGAACCTTGTGCTTTAGGGATTGCAATGGGTATCTTGCCTTGCGCAATAAAAGTCGCACTTGTTAAAACAATAACTAATAAAACAAGCATAATATCAATGAAGGGGACGATATTAATACTATCCATTCGCTTAGAATATCTCATTACAAAACCTTAAAAAGATTCAACTTCTTTTGAACGATTGCGTTGTTTTTTCTCTTGCAAAATCTCCCATTGCGCAATCAAAACCTCACTTTTTCTCATCAAAAGATTATAAAAAATAATGGATGGAATTGCAACCAAAAGCCCACCTGCTGTAGCTTGTAGAGCCAATGCAAGTCCTGTCATAATATTTGCAGTATCCACCATTCCTAATTGCCCTATTTGCACAAAAGTCATAATAATTCCAAACACCGTTCCCAAAAGCCCAACATAAGGCGCATTTGAACCAATAGTAGCAATCAAAGTTAGATTCTTAGAGAGATCAATTTCTAACTCTGTTTTATTTTCATACAAAACAAGCTTGATATAGCGGTAAAATAAAAATCGCTCAAAAACTGCCCATAGCGCAATGATGCTCATTAGTATCAAAATCCCCATCACACCATATTCTACTATTTCTTTTAAGTTTAATCCAAACAAAACAACCCCCTATCTTCGCTGAAATTCTTTTAGTGTTTGTGCAATTTCTCTATTTTGTATTTTTTCTTTTAGCGTTTCTCTCTTATCGTGCAGATTCTTTCCTTTTGCTAAAGCGATTTCTAGCTTAACTTTATTACGCTTATTAAAATACAATTTTAAAGCCACAATGCTCATTCCTCCCACTTGACTTTTACCAAAAAGCTTATCAATTTCCTTTTTATGCAATAGCAACTTTCGTGGTCGTTTCTCATCAGGCTTATAATGGCGATTTGTCGTTTCAAGCACTGAAATATGTGCTTGAAACAAAAATGCTTCACCCTTAATAATTTTTATAAAACTATCTTTAAGATTCGCTCTCCCTGCTCGAATCGACTTGACCTCACTGCCCTCTAGTGCGATTCCTGCTTCATATTTTTCTAAAATAAAAAAATCATACAAAGCTTTTTTGTTAGTGGCAATTATTTTCATTTTTATTCTTTTACCTTCCAAAAGCTACTTCCGCTTCCGCTTAAAAAATAGCCTTGTTGCGCATATTCTTTTAGGCTTGGATAAAGCTTTATGGCAGAATTTAATAAATCATTATTTTCATAGGGCGATTGCCCTAGAATCTTTGCATTACTAAATTCTAACCAATTTTCCTGCGTGGGCTCATAAAAGTCTTTTGCATAGGTTTGATAAACTTTTGTGGTATCGCAATGTATCTTTGGCGTAACAATCTCTACTTCTAAAGCTTTCTCTCTGCTCTTAAAAATCTTTTCCCCACGCCCACTTACATCTGCTACTTCATATTGACTTACAAAAAATGGAACATCACTGCCCACTTTTTGAGCAATTTCATTTAGCTTTTCAAAACTCCATCGTAATTCTAATACCTCATTAATCCACAATAAAAAAGCCGCTGCATTAGAACTTCCACCGCCCAATCCTGCACCACTTGGTATTTTTTTTTCAACTTCTATTTTTTGATGAGATAAAAATTCTTGTCTTTCTTGATTTAAAAGAGGAAGCACCACTTCATAGACTTTATAAATAGTATTTTTCTCCATAGGACAATCAAAATCTCCAAGAATCTCAAACCCTACTTTACTTTCTTGTATCTCCAAACAATCAAAAAGATTCTTAACTAACATAAAGCGTGAATACAGCGTATGGTATTTAACCGATTCTACGACCACCCTGCCTGTAATCTTTAAAAAAATATTAATCTTAGCGCAACTCTTTATCATTTAGCTTTTCTTTTTAGCATTCACTAACCAATCAATTCTATCTTCTTTATGAGAAAGGGATTTTTTATTGGTTTCCAAAATAGCTTGTTTTAACTCTTCTCTTAAGATTGTCAAATGAGGTGGCGCCTCAAAACCTATTTTTACACTTCCCTTATCGATGCTAATAATCTTGATTGTAATATCCTCTCCAATACTAACACTTTCATTTTCTTTTCTTGATAAAATCAACATAAAGGAATCCTGTTTGCTAAATATTCTATTTTATTTTCTTGATTTGAAATTATAGAAAAAAATTCCTCAAATTGCACTATATATTTTCCATCTTTGGCGATTTGCAATTCATCTTGTGTAATTTTTTTTCCATTTTTTACCTTTTCCTTCAAATCTTTATTATTTATCCCAAGCACTTTGGGTAGCTCCAAAATCTCCAAAGGATCCAAAAGCTTTTCGCCCTCATAACACAATCCCCCTTCACTCAATCTCTCCAAATAACTAAGCCCCCCCAAACAATCTAGCTCTTTTGCGATCATCTCACCTAAAGTTCGTATATAACTTCCCTCGCTCACCCACACTTTAAAACTCAAAAAAGGGTGAGAGTAATTTAAAAATTCAATCCTAAAAATCTCCATAGTTTGCTCTTTTAGTAGCACTTCTTTTCCTGCTCTTGCAAGTTCATAGGCTTTTTGCCCATTGATTTTTTTAGCACTATATTTTGGAGGAATGAAGCGAATCTTTCCACAAAATTTCTGCAAAACTCCCTTTAGGTGATCTTCAGAAAATACTTTGGTTTGATGAATTTTTTGGATATTTTCAAGATCTAAAGAATCACTCTCCAAACCAAGCCAAAGTGTCGCTTGATAAACTTTTGGAGTTTTTTTAAGAAAAGGAAAAAGTCGTGTATATTGTCCATAAGCCACCACCAAAACTCCACAAGCAAAAGGATCTAAAATCCCGCTAAATCCAGCTTTTTTAACTCCATCGCGTCTTTTTAAAAACCCTAAATACCCATTTGAAGAAACAAACAAAGGCTTTTTTGCCACAAAAATACCATTCAAAACCATACCTTTAAAATTTTTGTGCTAAACTATCGCAATTTTTACCTGCTTTGATGATAACTTAAGGATAATCAAATGAAAAATAGAATTCTAACATTTTTTGTTTTAAGTTTTACGCTTTTGTTTATTGTAAATTGCAATCAAACTGCCCTTGCCCCAAATAATCCAACACCCCCTTATCCAAAAATTATCTATGATAAAACTCTAGACACTAGCATTATTCCTACAGATTTTTCAAAAACACTAGATAATCGCATCAAAATCCTTTTTAATCAAAATCCAAATCCAAAAATTCAAGCCATTCATTATCATTTTACACATTTTTACAATGAATCTCAAGGTGATCGCTCTCCAAGCATTTCTTTTAGCGCATATCCTCGCTATCTGATACAACTCAATCTTAAAGTTATTACTCAAGATACCACTTCTTTTTATAAACAAAACTATGAAATCCCAATAGCTTTGTTTAATCCAATGTATGATCAACATTTTGATTCTTTAATCTCAAAAGCCTTAAAAACACCATAATTTAAATTTTTTCATACACAAAAAATGGCATAATTTCTACTATTTTAAATAAAGAAGGTTTGATGAATCCCTATATTGACACCTATCGCAATCCACAAAAAATTAAAGAAGCCTTTAATGCTATCAAAACACTAAGCAAGAATCTCGCAAAACCCCTTAAGATTATGGAAGTATGCGGGGGACATACACATACCATTATGAAATACGCACTCCCTCAACTCCTCCCAAAAAATATTGAATTTGTGCATGGACCAGGCTGTCCTGTGTGTGTAATGTCTAAAGGGCGCATTGATTGTGCTTACAAAATCGCTTCACAAAAAGATGCGATTCTTGTAACGCTAGGAGATATGATAAAAGTTCCAGGAAGTTATGGGAGTCTCCAGCAAGCTCGTGCTAAAGGATTGAATGTTATTTTTGTTTATTCTCCCCTAGAGATTCTAAAAATTGCCCAAAATAACCCAAATAAAAAAGTCGTTTATTTTGCAATAGGTTTTGAAACCACTACGCCAATGACTGCTGCACTCTTACAAAAAGTGATTACATTAAATCTTAAAAATGTCTTTTTTCATATCAATCATGTGCTAGTTCCCCCGCCTCTAGATATTATCTTAGGGGATGAAAATTGTCAAATAAACGCACTTCTAGCTCCATCACATGTAAGTGTTATCACAGGCTCTAAAATCTATGAAACTTTGATTAAAAAATATCATATTCCCATTGTAGTTTGTGGTTTTGAACCAGTGGATGTTGGAGAAAGCATTCTATCAATCCTCAAACAAAGCCTTGCTAATTCCCCAAAAGTAGAGACACAATATGCAAGAAGCGTTACTTATGAGGGGAATCTCAAAGCACAAAGCCTAGTTGAACAATACTTTACCTTGGAAAAAAGTTTCTATTGGCGCGGACTTGGAGAAATCCCACACTCTTCACTAAAACTCAAAGAGGAATTTGGTGAATTTGATGCAGCGCTTATTTTTAAAGATTATCTTGGTGGAATCCCAAAAGAAGAACACAAAAATTGCCTTTGTGGTGAAATTTTAAAAGGAAATAAAAAACCTTATGATTGCAAACTTTTTGGTAAGGCTTGTAACCCTCAAAATCCATTAGGTAGCTGTATGGTAAGTAGCGAGGGAGCTTGTGCGGCATACTTTAAATACCAAGGAATCCAACCCACATAATCCCCTTTTACGATACAATTCTAATTCCTTAGACAAAGCAGTTAAACTCAAGAATATCTACAAGCTTTCATTTGCTTATGCTTAATTAACACTGACAATCTTATTGGGGGACTTAAAAACGATTTTAAAGGAAATACAAAAAAATCCACTTAACCTTAAAGGCTAAGTGGATTAAAGATAAAAAAGTGAGGGGGGGGATTACATCATTCCGCCCATACCTCCCATTCCGCCCATACCACTCATATCAGGCATTGCAGGCTTATCTTCTTTGATTTCATGCACTGTAGCTTCAGTTGTGAGTAACAAGCTTGAAACAGAAACAGCATTTTGTAATGCGATTCTTGCTACTTTTAATGGATCAATGATTCCTGCTTCAAACATATCAACATATTTACCACTTGATGCATCAAATCCATTGTTTGCATTAGAATCTTGTTCTACATTATTAACCACTACACCATCATCGAAACCTGCGTTTGTTGCGATTTGTTTGATAGGTGCAGAAATAGCGCGTTTAATGATTTCATAACCAATTTTCTCATCACCCTCTAAACTCAAGCTCACTTTTGCTGCTGCACGAATAAGAGCTGCACCACCACCGATAATAATTCCTTCTTCTACAGCTGCTTTTGTAGCAGAGAGCGCATCATCTACTCTATCTTTTTTCTCTTTCATTTCAACTTCACTTGCAGCACCTACTTTAATAACTGCTACACCACCACTTAGTTTTGCTAATCTTTCTTGTAGTTTTTCTCTATCATAATCACTTGTTGTAGATTCAATTTGGGTTTTAATTTGTGCAATTCTTGCATTCACTGCATCTTTGCTTCCTACTCCATCTACAATTGTTGTGTTATCTTTATCAATAACGATTCTTGAAGCTTGTCCTAGATCTGCAATAGTTGCATTTTCTAAAGTTTTGCCAAGCTCTTCGCTAATCACTTCGCCACCTGTTAGAGTTGCGATGTCTTTTAACATTTCTTTTCTTCTATCGCCAAATCCAGGAGCTTTAACTGCAGCAACATTTAAAACACCTCTTAATTTATTCACTACCAAAGTTGTTAGTGCTTCACCTTCAATGTCTTCAGCAATGATCAATAAAGGCTTTCCGCTTTTCATTGTTGATTCTAAAAGTGGTAAAATATCTTTCATTGAAGTGATTTTTTTATCTGTTAAAAGAATATAAGGATGCTCTAGCTCTGCTTCCATTTTATCGCTATTAGTTACAAAGTAAGGACTCAAGTAACCTCTATCAAACTGCATACCTTCAACTACGCTTAGTTCATCATTGATTCCCTTAGCTTCTTCAACTGTAATAACACCATCTTTACCTACTTTTTCCATTGCTTCAGCGATAAGCTCACCTACTTTTGCATCAGAGTTTGCAGAAATAGTTGCAACTTGTGCGATTTCTTTTTTACCAGAAACTGGCTTTGAAATCTTTTTTAACTCTTGAGTGATAGCCTCTGCTGCTTTATCCATTCCTCTTTTTACTTCAATCGGATTTGCACCAGCAGTGATATTTCTTAAACCTTCTTTGAAAATACTATAAGCCAAGACAGTTGCTGTTGTTGTTCCATCTCCTGCTGCATCTGCAGTTTTACTTGCGACTTCTTTAACAAGCTGTGCACCCATATTTGCAATAGGATCAGCTAATTCAATTTCTTTTGCCACAGACACACCATCTTTTGTAATGCTTGGAGCACCAAAGCTTTTTTGAATTAACACATTTCGCCCTCTTGGTCCCATTGTTACTTTAACTGCATCGCTTAATTGCTTTACACCCTCAAATAATCTATTTCTTGCGCTATCTGAAAAATTAATCTCTTTACTTGCCATTTTTTACTCCTTATTTTAAATATATTGAATTAGGCAATAACGCCTAAAACATCTTCTAATTTTAAAATCAAATACTCTGTCCCATCAAGCTTTACTTCAGTGCCAGAATATTTTCCAAATACAACCTTATCATCAACTTTTACTTCTTTAACTTCGCTCCCAATTGCTTTTATAACACCCATCAAAGGCTTTTCTTTTGCGTTATCAGGAATGATAATTCCAGAAGCAGTTTTTGTATCTTCCTCAAGTCTTTCTACTAAAACTCTTTCACCAAGTGGTTTAAAATTCATAGGATTACCTCCATAATTTAAAAAATCTTTATAAAAACGAGTGAAATTATAATCACTTTTTTTATGCTTGTCAATATCTTTAGTAAAAAAAGTCATTAATTCTTAGTCTATATGACTAAATATTAATTAGCTCATTAAACTTAATATTTAAATTGCTACTTTAATTCTCTGTAGAATCTAGAAATATTCACTACAGATTCTTACTTTAATTTTTTAATAAAGAAAAAATGGATAAACTTTTTGATATTGTCAAAAACAATAAATTAAGCTTAATAAAGGCGCAAGGAAATAAAATGTATGCATCTAAAGTTACCAATCTATCAGAATCTATCACTATTGCCATTAGCTCTTTAGCCAGAGAACTCAAAGCACAAGGACGAGACATTCTCTCTTTTTCTGCAGGAGAACCTGACTTTGACACTCCGCAAATCATCAAAGATGAAGCCATCAAAGCTATTCAAAATGGCTTTACCAAATACACTGCGGTTGCAGGGATTCCTGAATTACTCCAAGCTATTAGCTACAAACTCTCAAATGAGAATCATCTTACTTATTCTCCCGAAGAAATTATTGTCAATAGTGGCGCTAAACATTCCTTGTTTAATGTTTTTCAAGCACTCATTGAAAAAGATGATGAAGTTATTATCCCAAGTCCTTACTGGGTAACTTATCCCGAACTTGTTACTTATAGTGGTGGAAAAAATGTCTTTATTCAAACCACGCAGGAAAACCGCTTCAAAATCACTCCAGAGCAACTCAAATCCGCTATCACGCCAAAAACAAAAATCCTTGTTTTAACTACCCCATCAAATCCAACGGGAATGGTGTATTCTAAAAGCGAATTAGAATCTATTGCAGAAGTTCTAAAAGGCACAAATATTTGGGTAATTAGTGATGAAATTTACGAAAAACTTGTTTATGACAACGCTTTTACTTCTTGTGGGAGCATTAGCCAAGATATGCTAGAGCGAACCATTACTATTAATGGACTAAGCAAGGCTGTTGCTATGACTGGCTGGAGAATGGGATATCTTGCTACCAAAGACAAAAAGTTACGCCAACTCATTGTTGGCTTACAAAGCCAATCTCTTTCCAACATTAACTCAATCACACAAAAGGCTTCAATTCCAGCGCTAGATGGCAGAGCAGAACAAGATATTCAAAAAATGTGTCAAGCCTTCAAAGAAAGAAGAAATGTTGCTTGCGAACTTTTCAATAAGATTCAAAATCTAAGCGTGGATTTGCCTGATGGTGCTTTTTATCTCTTTGTAAATTGCAAAAATGTTAATCCTAATTCTATGGAATTTTCTAAAGCGTTGCTTGAAAAAGAAGGGGTAGCTGTAGTGCCAGGAATTGGTTTTGGCGCAGAAGGGTATTTCCGCTTTTCTTTTGCCACCGATCTTGATAGCATTAAAAAAGGTATTGCTAGAATCGCAAACTTCTGCCAATCTTAAAAAGCCTTCTTTAGCTTTGCTTTTTGGAGCAAAGAGCAAAGCCATTCATCTCATTTTAAGCAGTTTTTAACACAATAACTGCAATAACAATAATAAAAATTCCAATCCATCCTATAGGCTTAAGTCTCTGATTAAAAAAATACCAACCTCCCAAAGTTGTCCCAAAAATACCTATACAACCCCAAAGCGTATAAGCAATTACCAAGCTCATACCCCCCTCCACACTCAATGCAAGCAAATAAAATGCTAACCACACAAGAGCAATAGAAAATAATCCCCACTTTAACTTTCTAAAACCCTCTGATTTATTTAAAGCTAAATTAGCAACAATATCTAAAATGGCCGCTAAAATCACATAGATAAAATAGACACTAAACATTATTTACCGCCCCAAATCATCTTGACTAGAGTGTTTCTCGCCTAAATTTACTAAAATAATCCCAATTAATGCCAAAGTAAGCCCAATATACTCCTGTGTATTTAAATGATTGCCAAAAATAAAAACCGAAATAATCGTAATCAATGATAAACCTACAATTTCCCAAATGGCATACGCCGTGCCTACATTAATTCTTTGGATAGCCAAAGACATAAAATAATACGAAATTCCCAGCATAAAAAACATACAACCATAAGCAAAAAACTTATTAACTTGCCCAGAATAATTCATAACAGAAACCCCAAATACCTCACAAAAAATAGCCATTATTAAAAATAACCACGCACGAAACATTTCTTAAAAACCCTTTTGAATTAAAAATATTTACAAAAATTAAGTCGTAATACAGAAAAATTAACAACAAGGAGGATCGATGGTTTGTTGAAGTTTAAAGACTTTCATAGCAAAATTATAGCATAAAAGCTTTTCTAAAAATAAAAAGTGTTAAAATACAGAACTATTTTTCAAAGGCAATTTAAGTGGAAATTACACTACCTAGTTACACAATTTCTTTTGGTGCTCTACCTAAAATCAAGCACAGGGGTAAAGTTTTAGTTATTACAAATCCAAAAATTGCAGGCTTACATCTACAAAAGCTGCTTGCTAACCTTGAAGCTACTGAGGTATATTGCATTTGTCTCCAAGATGGAGAATCTTATAAAAATTTTCAAAGTATTGAAATTATTTTAGAGGCTGCTTTTAACCATCGCCTTGATAGAAATTCCTTAATGATCGCTTTTGGCGGAGGAGTAATTGGTGATATGGTAGGATTTGCCGCAGGAATCTTTATGCGCGGAATCCACTTTATTCAAATCCCTACAACCTTGCTTTCACAAGTGGATTCAAGTGTTGGAGGCAAAACAGGAATTAACAATCAATTTGGGAAAAATCTCATTGGGCTTTTTCATCAACCCAAGGCAGTTTATATTGACACAGAATTCTTGCAAACTTTACCGCCAAGAGAATTTAGTGCCGGAGTTGCAGAAATTATTAAAATGGCTATTTGTTTTGATAAGGACTTTTTTAATCAGCTTTGCACCTCCAATCTCAATGATTCAAATACCCTTTTACAAGTCATTTACAAAGCTGTATCTATCAAGGCAAAAGTTGTTGCAGAAGATGAAAAAGAAAAAGGAATTAGAGCAGCTCTAAACTATGGGCATACCTTTGGACATATTATTGAACTACAAAGTGGCTATGGGACTTATCTTCATGGAGAAGCCGTAAGCTTGGGAATGGTTATGGCAAATACCCTTGCTTTAAAACTCAATCTCATCACACAAGAAGAATCTAAGCTTATCTTAAAAACCCTTCAAAGATTCCATTTGCCTACAAGCTACAAGATTAAAAATACAGAATCATTTTATCAAGCCTTTTTCTTAGATAAAAAAAGCCAAAACAATCAAATCACCTTTATTTTGCCTAGTGGCATTGGTAATTTTTCTTTCCAGACTAATATTCCAAAATCTACGATTATTGAGGTCTTAGAGGAATTTGCATGAAAAAACTTCTGCATTTAATTTCTCTCCTGTTTTTATTTCTAACTCCGCTATTTGCAGAACTCAAGGATGATATTCAGCAAATTAAACAAATCGATTCACAAATCACAAAAATTAACAATTTTCTTAATCACCAAAATAATATTTGGATGAAAAAATATTCAAACTATCAAGCTTATCAGCAAGTGAGCTTTAATCTCAATCAAACCAAAAAAGAAATTCAAGCACTTCAAGAATCCCCAAACACACTTGAAAATCAAACTCAACTCAATAACCTTAAACGAAATCTCATAGCTCTCCAAAACCAAAAAGATCTGCTAGGGCACTACAAAGATGCGCCCTTTAAAGAACTTATCGAGCCTAATGAATTAGAAAAAACTACCAATGTTACTAATCCTATTTTGATTATTAATGCTCTCTCTCGTATCAAAAAAAATAATGAGGAGCTAGGGAATCTCCAAAAAAATTATGAAACTCTTGAAGAAAATATCTCGCAACTCCGACAAAAAGAGCAACTACTTAAAAATTTACTTGTTCTTTATGAAACTTCTAAAGATAAAACAAAGATTCAACAAATTTGTGCCGCAAATTACTGCATTTTTAGTAGCATCAATCAAATCTATGAGGAAATCAAAAACACCACCAATGCATTAAAAATCCTAGAAAATACCAAAAATATTTTTGCCACAACTTTACAAATTTTTTCTAAAGAGATTGAAGAAGTTAATAATCATCTAGCCTCACAAATCAAATCCCAGATCATTAAGGGAATTACAATTGGTGTTAGCATTTTAATTCTTTTGGGAATTGCTTTTTTTATCAAACTTGGAGTGCGCAAATACATTCACGATAACGAAAGAATCTACACTACCAACAAAATCATTAATTTTTTAAATATTTCCCTTATTATCCTTATTTTACTTTTTTCCTATTTAGATAATGTGGGTTACCTTGTTACTGTGCTTGGATTTGCCTCTGCTGGTTTGGCTATTGCAATGAAAGATCTTTTTATGTCTGTTTTGGGCTGGATTGTTATTGTTGTGGGTGGTTCTGTGCATGCAGGCGATAGAATCAAAGTCGTCAAAGAAGGGGCTGTGTATGTAGGCGATGTGCTTGATATTTCAATTTTACGCATTACCTTATATGAAGACATCACACTCACAACTTATACCGAAAATCGCCGAGCTGGGCGTGTCATTTTTATCCCTAATAACTTTGTTTTTACCACTATGTTTTCAAACTACACCCACGGAGGAATCAAAACCGTTTGGGATGGTATTGACTTTACTATTACCTTTGATTCAGATCACGCTAAGGCTTGTCATATCGCTAGAGAATGTGCAAAAAAATACGCCAAAGGATACACAGAATCCACAAGAAAACAATTCAATAAATTGCGCGATCGCTACACCTTTAAAAATACCAATGTAGAACCGCGCGTATTTAGTCTTTTAGAGCAAAATGGGATTAAAATATCTGTATGGTATCTCACCAATGCCTATGCCACTCTAGCTCTTAGAAGCACCATAAGCTCTGAAATTATTGATCTTATTTTAAAAGAAGAAAATATCAAAATTGCTTATCCAAGCACCACAATTTATGAGGGCAATAAACTCTCTAGCACATTGCCTAAAACCAATGGCTCAATCCCACTTACATGAAAGTTCCCTATGCAAAAACCTAAAGTATTTTTTAAAACCTTTGGTTGTCGCACCAACCTTTTTGATACACAAGTTATGATTCATTCCCTAAAGGATTTTTCGCAAACCCCTTATGAAGAAGATTCAGATATTATTGTAGTGAATTCTTGCACTGTTACTAATGGCGCTGATAGTGGAGTTAGAAACTACATTAATCGCCTTCAAAATGAGGGTAAAAAAATCTTTTTTACCGGTTGCGGTGTGAAAACTCAAGGACAAGAATTATTGCAAAAAGGACTTATTATCGGTGCTTTTGGTCATTCTTATAAAGAATCAATCAATGAAATTTTAAAGCGCACCCAAAATTTTTATTTAGAAGGTGATTTAGAGAGTTTAGATCGCAACATTATTAGTGATTTTATTGGTAAAAGTCGTGCTTTTATCAAGATTCAAGAAGGTTGTGATTTTGCATGTTCTTATTGTATTATTCCTAGTGTAAGGGGAAAAGCAAGAAGTTTTGAGAAAAATAAAATTATCAATCAAATTGCCAAGCTCACACAAAATGGCTTTAGCGAATTTATCTTAACTGGCACTAATATGGGAAGTTGGGGTAAAGATTTAAATGAAAGTTTAACTAACCTATTAGAATCAATTTGCGCAATTCCCGAAGTCAAACGACTGCGCCTAGGGAGTCTTGAACCCTCACAAATCACACAAGATTTTTTAGATTTTCTAGATCACCCAAAGATTGAAAAACACCTACACATTGCACTACAACATACTTCTCCTTTTATGCTAAAGCTTATGAATCGCCAAAATACTTTTGAAAAAGATTTAGAGCTTTTTAATGCCTTAGCCAAAAAAGGCTTTGCATTAGGAAGTGACTTTATCGTTGGACACCCACAAGAAAGCCAAAAAATTTGGGAAGAAGCTTTTAATAACTTTGTTTTATTCCCCCTTACACATCTTCATAGCTTTATTTATAGTCCTAGAACAGGGACTTTTTCAGCTTCACTAAAAGAAATAGTTTCTGGAGATATTTCAAAAATCCGCAAAAAACAAATCGAATCCAAAGTTGCAGAAAACAATTTTGCTTTTAGGAAAAAACTCTCAAAAGACAATAAGTCTCTCAATGTCTTGATTGAAGAAGTAAAAAGCAATGAAAATTCTTATCTTGCTAGTGGTTTTGATGAATATTACAACAAGATTCAAATCACTTCTAAAACCCCATTAACCAAAGATTCGTGGATTACAATACCACACTTTATACCACAAATGGATAAAAACTATGCAGAAATTTAAAACTCTCTATTTTGGAATTTTTACCCTAATATTTGCAATTGTTATCTTTAGTATTTTTGTTCTAAAAGACAATGCTATCTTAATTAGCACAACCCATCTAGATAAAATACTCCAAGACTCCCTACCCACACAAGCAAAAATCAAAGGAGACTATCTTTATTTTAATCTTGATGGCAAAAACTATAAAATTGCTAAAGACACGATTGATTTAAAAAGTTTTGGACAAACAATACCTTTAGAAATTACGCAAGAAAATGGTATTTTAGAAAATTTTGCTTTATTTTTGTTAGCGTTGTTATTGATGCTTGTAATTTTATTCTTTTTAACTAAACCCCAAAAAAACCTACAAAACAACTCCCAAAAAGATTCTGACTATCAAAAACAAGCACGAGCTATTGCTTCTGAAGCCTTTCTTTTGCATAATATTAAGCCCATTACTTCTCATCTTGGCTTTGAAGATGTAGCAGGAATCTCAGAAGCCAAAGAAGAGCTAAAAGAGATTGTAGATTATCTAAGATTCCCAAAAAAATACCAAGATTTTGGTGTGAAACTCCCCAAAGGCGTGCTTTTAGTAGGACCCCCTGGTGTTGGGAAAACACTCATCGCAAAAGCATTAGCAGGAGAAGCAAAGGTTCCCTTTTATTACCAAAGTGGTGCAAGTTTTGTGCAAATTTATGTGGGAATGGGCGCTAAGAGAGTGCATGATTTATTTACCAAAGCCAAACTCAACGCACCTGCGATTATTTTTATTGATGAAATTGATGCCGTTGGCAAGGCGCGTGGTGGAATGCGTAATGAAGAGCGCGAAACCACACTCAACCAACTCTTAACAGAAATGGATGGTTTTGAAGATAGTAGCGGAATTATTGTCATTGGGGCGACTAACAACATAGAATCAATGGACGAAGCTCTACTTAGAAGCGGGAGATTTGATCGACGAATTTTTATAGAATTACCCAATTTGCAAGAACGCATTAAGATTTTAAAAGTGCATACAAGAGACAAAAATTGTGATTTTAACTATGAAGAAGTCGCTAAGCTTTGCGTGGGGTTTAGTGGAGCTGCACTTGCTTCTTTGGTCAATGAAGCGGCACTTTTTGCTATCAAGCGAAACTCTAATATTATCCAAAAAGAAGATATTTTAAATGTTCGCGATAAGGTAATTGTAGGGATTAGAAAAAAATTAAGCTATGATGAGAAAGAAAAAGAAATCCTAGCGTATTATCAAGCCGCAAAGGCGTTTAGTGCTTATTGGTTTGAAATTCCTTTTGAAAAAATTACTTTAATGAGCAACACTCTAAAATACCTTGATAAAGAGCTCTTAAGCAAAAATGAGCTGGAAAATCAAATCAAAATTCATCTATCTGGAATTGCTGCATTAGAGTTACTTTATAATGAAAGCTATTCTTATGCTAAAGATGATTTGAATGAAGCCAAAAAATTAGCTCATAAAATGGTAGAATCTTATGGTATGGGAGAATTATTGCTTGGTAGCGAAAAAGATATGGTAAGAATACTAGAAGATTGCAAAAATGATCGCCTAAGTTTCTTTAAAAACTATAAATATCTTTTGGAGAAAATCCAAAAAGAACTCTTAACTAAGGAAAAATTAGAATACCACGAAATTAGAGATTTAATCCATGCAGAATTATAAGATTTTTGGAGAATCTTGCACTCCACACTTTATTCCAAAAGAACTTTTAAATCCTTTTAGTGTAATTGGAATCCAAAAAGAATGGCAAAAATCTATTGATTACACACTCTCCACACTCAAAAAACACCAACGCATTCAAAGTATTCTTTTGGTTTTTTTTACTCATTTGGATTTATCACTAATTTATCAGCGCAAACTAACGGAAATTTTAAAATATAAATGTAAAATTTATTTTTTTATTTCAAAAAATTCTTTTAATTTTGAAGAATGCAACCACCTAAGCCAATTTGGCTTAGTGATTGCCTTTTAATTAGTAAGCTTTTCTGCCACATTGCCATTCAATTTCTTTTGCTCCAAGCATACCTTGTGCTTGTGGAATCGCATCAACACTCACAAACATTCCCACTTTTAAAGCACTAAATTTCTCATGAGTATCCCATGCACCAAACATACCACAATCATCTCCTTTTAACTCTGTATAAGGAAACACTTGTATTTCTACATTTCCACTTGGTCCTGCAATTGTAATTGTTTTTTTAGCATCATTAATTTGAGTAATTTGCCCATCAATATCAAAATCTGCCACTGCTGGAAGACTAAACAAACCCACTGCTAACAATCCTGTAATAATTTTCTTGATTTTCATTTTTAATCCTTTCTTGTAAAAATTCATTTAGAATTGTAGTAGTTTTTTGTGTATTTTTTGTCAAGATTAATAAAATTTTTCTTGAAATTTCTATCAATCGCAAAACTACATTCCATACCAAGATTCTAATTTTTATGATAAAATCCCACGCTAAAAAGGCTTATATTTGAAAGAACCTATTATTAAGCAAAACACTCTCATGTTAGCTCCATTGGCAGGTTATAGCGATTTACCCTTTAGAGAAGTTGTTAAAAAGTTTGGTGCAGATATTACTGTGAGTGAGATGATAAGTGTCCATGCTCTTGCTTTTCAAAATAAAAAAACCATTAAAATGATAGAAAAATCTCCCCTTGAAAATCCCTTTGCATTGCAAATTGCAGGGAATGATTTCCAGATTATCCAAAGGGCTGTTGAATTTTTAAATCAATTCAAAGATTCTATTCAGATTCTTGATCTAAACTGCGGCTGTCCTGCTCCAAAAGTCTCAAGTCATGGGAGTGGAAGTTCTTTGCTTAAAGACTTAAATAAGCTAGTTAAGATTCTAAATCTTTTAAGAAAAACTAGTCTTTTCCCCTATCTTAGTGTTAAGGTTCGTTTAGGATTTGATAAAAAAATCCCTTTAGAAATTGCCAAAGCTCTTAGCGATTCTCCTATTGATTATGTTGTGGTGCATGGCAGAACTAAGAGCGATGGTTATAAAAAAGACAAAATTGATTATGATTCAATTAGAATCATTAAAGAAAATATTCCTCACCCACTTATCGCAAATGGTGAAATTAATTCCCCAGAAACAGCAAAAAAAGTGAAAGAATTCACAGGGGCTGATGGTATTATGATAGGAAGATCTGCTATTGAAAAGCCATGGATTTTTACACAAATTAAAAATAATCTAGAAGAATCAGTTGCGCTAAGAAAACAAGTTGCCCTAGAACATTTTGATAGAACAATTGAATTTAGAGGGGATTATGGAGCCATTATGTTTAGAAAGAACCTCCACGCCTACTCTAAAGGACTAAAAGGTGCTAGTGAGTTTCGCAGCAAAGTTAATGCTATCACCAACCCAACTACTATGCGTGAGGAGATTTTAAATTTCTTTTCGCATAGCGATTTTGAAAATTAGCATTTAAAAGAATCAAGCTGATCATTTAGTCCATTTGCTTTTTCTGAAATTTCTTGCGTAATTTCATTAATCAAATCTACACTTTGTGTATTTTCTTGTGTAAGTTTTTCCACTTCTCCTACTTGTTTTAAGACTTCACTTACATTAGAAAAGAGATCTTGCATTTTCTGCATTGTCTCCAAAGATGCCTGCACAGAACCTTCCAAAGCCTTAACATTACTTTCAAGGATTCTAGTGCTATCCATAGAAGAATCAGAAACCCTGCTAATTTTTTGAACATTATCGCTCATTGCACTATTAGAATCGCTAATAGACTGAATAATAGTATTCACAACTGCATTAATTTCACTCAAGCTTTTTTGCGTTCTTTCTGCTAGTTTCCTTACCTCATCAGCTACTACAGCAAATCCCCTGCCTGCTTCTCCAGCCCGTGCTGCTTCAATATTAGCATTAAGTGCCAATAAGCTTGTTTGATCAGCAATTTCAGAAATTATACTCAAAACATCTTTGATTTTGTCTGTTTCTTGTGCGCTCATTGCCAATCCATCTGCAATATGATGCTCTGCATTAACATTTTCTTGCACATCATTAGCTACTTGGATAAGCATTTCTTTTGTTTGCAAAAGTTGCTTAGTTGTTTCTTGGATATTGTGAGTATTTCTTTGCACCAATTCCATTGAATCGCTTAGCATACTCTCAATATTTTTCCCAAGCTTGGTGCTATTTTGGACTACTTCTACAGACTTCCCTATTCTTTCATTAATCTCTTTAGAAGCCACAAAAAGCCTGTTGGCTTGAGCAATGTTTTGATGACTTAGCTCTTTAGCATTTGAAACCATATTTCCAATTTTTTCTATAAAATCATTAATATAAGAATTTGCTCTAGATATTTCATTGCCATTTTTTGCAGGCAAACGCTTAGTCAAATCCCCATCGCCTTGAGAGAGATCATAAGCCATATTAGATAAATTAGAAATTGGATAAAAAACCCAACGATTAATAAAAAACAAAAGCAACAACAATAAAATAACACCCACTAACACTATATAAAATACAATTTTATATTTTATAACATTAGAATTTTCAACTAATTCTTTACTTGAAACTTGCATTTCAGCAACTCCAAGCACATCGCCTATTTGCGAAGTAGCATGACACATAAGACAAGACTCTTCTGCGATAATTGGCTTTGCCATTAAATAACCCTTGTCTTTATTAGCTTCATAAGGTCGTAACAATTCTTCTTTACTAGCAAAAACATCTAAAATCTCTTGCTTATTTGTATATTCTTTATCAAGCCCCATAAGTTCAATAACATTTTTAGCAGGAAAAACTTCCATATTCACAATTCCAGGAACTTTTTTAGATCCCTCAATAAAGCTACCTATAATTATGGGATCTCCTGTATTCATAGCCACTTCCAATCCCTCAAAAAGCATTGCATTAAGTTTGTTTAGCTCCTTTCTAAAGCTATCTTCTACAATGTTCTCTAGCCCCCTGTTGAGATTAAAATGCACCAACCCCAAAAGCACTGCCAAAAATACTACAATAAGCGCAATAATTTTAGATCGAATTGTTTTGAATATTTTCATGTCCTATAATCCCCAGCTTTCTAAAAAGAGTTATCTAAAAAACTTTAGGTGGCATTATACACCATTTACTTTTTTAATTTCATTAAATGTACTTTCAAAAACTTTTTCATCTCCTATCGCAATCTAAACCTTCATATTTTTTATCATTACAAATTTATATCATCTCTAGCAAAAGGCATTTTGATTTGAAACTCCACCCCATCTTTGCAGTTGCTATAAGAAATGCTGCCACCCATTTTTTCCAAAATCACAAAAACCATGGCAAGTCCAATCCCACTACCATTTTCTTTAGTTGTAAAATAACTCTCAAAAATTTTCTTTCCTATCTCTTCGCTAATACCACCACCATTATCTCTAATCTTTAAAAAACAAAGTTTATTTTTCTGATCTTTATCACAAGAAATCACAATCTTCCCCTCATCAATCTCATTTTTTAAAAACCTTGCTTTAATCGCATCAATAGCATTATCCAAAAGCACCACAATAATTTGCTGAAATTCATTTTTACTAGCCAAAATACTCGCTTTTTCATCTATGTTAAGTTCTATTGTAATTCTTTTGTCTATAAGCTGATAAAACAACTCTAAAATATTCTTAATTGCCTCATAAGCCCCAAATCTCTCCATATCCTTTGATGGTTTAAAAAATTCTCTAAATTCATCAATAGTTTTTGACATAAATCGAATTTGTTCAGACATAATTTTAATATACTTCTCAAACCTCTCTTTATCAAGCTCTCCATATTGTCTCATTTCTTTAAGATTTTGGCACAATAAATAAAGTGAATTAAGTGGCTGCTTCCACTGATGCGCGATATTTCCAAGCATTTTCCCCATTTCTTCCATTTTGCTTTTTTGTATCAACATAGCCTGCCTATTGCGTAATTTCTGCTCTAATTCCACAATCTCTGAAATATCTACAAAAGCAAAATATAATGCCTTTTTGCCTTCATAAACAAAAGCATGAACCGAAACAATCACAGGCAAATTTTTGCGCTCATTTTTTATAATAGTTTTAAAATTTTGTTTCTTTTTGTGCTCTAATGCTTCATTAATCTTTGATAAAACAAAATTTTGCGATTCTAAGTCCCCAAATAACTCCAAAAAACATTCTTTCATTGCTTTTATATTTAAGATTTCTAATGCGCTTTGATTGTATTTTAAAATCTCAAACCTTTCTACTTTGGAATATTTCGCAATCACAATAGGATTTAAACTATTTTCAAATAAATATTCTGATAAATGATCGCTGTGTATTCTCTTAGCTACTTCATATTCAAGCTGCATAGCTAATTCTTCACTTAAAATTTTGATTTTTTCTTGCTTTTCTGTTAGTGTTGTTTCTAGCTTTGTTTTGTCTTGCAAGATTTTTCTATAATTAAAAACAAAAAATAACAAAAGCCAAGTTATCGCAACCAAAATTCCAAAGATTAAGATTCCAATTGAATAGTTTTCATTCCACTCTAGCATTTTAATCCACAAATTTAATTTTATCTAAGATTATAACAAAATTATTCCAAATCAAAATCAATTAATCATGCTATTAAAGCTTTTTATTGTATTAGTTTTGTTAAAATTCCGTTCATTTTTATTTTAAGGCATTGTAATGACAACGACTTTTTTACTTGAAATCGGAACTCAAGAGCTTCCTGCAATCCCGCTTCTAACAGAGCTTCCAAATATTAAGCCTAAATTTGCAAAAATTTTAGAAAAATATCGCTTATTATGCGACTTTGATTTTTTCTACACACCAAGGCGTTTAGTTCTCATTGCAAAACAATTCCCAATTACACAAAAATCTCAAACACTTGAATTTTTTGGACCGCCTTTAAATATCGCTTACAAAGATGATGAACCAACACAAGCTGCGCTAGGTTTTTTTAAAAAATGCGGAATCACTCAACAAGAAGCCACCACTCTCATAAAAGATGGTAAAGAAATCTTATATTTCAAAAAAGAATCTCCGCAAACACCTGCACAAGATCTGCTCCAAACTATTACACAAGAATTTTTAGAATCACTAAACTTTGGAAAAAGTATGCGTTGGAGCAATCACAGAGAATCTTTTATACGCCCTATTTCTTGGATTCTCTGTTTACTAAATGACACTCTTATCCCCCTTCATCTTTATGGCATAAACTCTAAAAGTCAGACTTTTATTCATCGTAATATCAGCTTTGATGCCAAAGAAGTTGCAAGTTTTGAAGACTACTTCCAAGTCTTACAAGAAGGCAAGATTATTCTCAAACAAGATCAAAGACGCGAAAAGATTTTGCAAGAAATCCAAGCTATCCAAGCCCAAAAAGGGATTAAAGTTGAAATTGATGAGGGGCTTTTAGAAGAGATAGTTAGTATTACTGAATACCCAACAGCACTTTTTGGTGAATTTAGCGAATACTTTTTAGAGTTACCACCACCTTGTATCATCACTTCAATGAAAATCAATCAGCGCTATTTTGCAACCTACAAAAATGAAAAACTCCACAATGGCTTTGTAATGGTTTCTAATAGCCTTTCAGAAAAAAATCAAATCATCATTGAAGGCAATGTTAAAGTTTTAAAAGCTAGATTAGAAGATGCACTCTTTTTCTACCATAATGACTTAAAAAATGGCTTAAATCCAGAAAAACTCAAAGAGGTTACTTTTGTTGAGGGATTAGGGACAATGTGGGATAAAGCCCAAAGAGAGAGACAAATTATCAAGATACTAGCACCGCTTTATCAAACAAATTTCAATTCACAAGATTTTGGGCTTACTTTAGAGATTCTAGACCAAGCCTCTAGCCTTTCTAAAGCAGATTTAATGAGCGAAATGGTCTATGAATTCACCGATTTGCAAGGTATTATGGGTTATTACTATGCCAATGCTTTAGGTTATGAGAGCAATGTCGCTTTAGCAATCAAAGAACAATACTTGCCAAACTCTGAAGAAAGCCCACTTCCAAGCAATCTTATTAGCGCTTTTGTTGCCCTTGCTTACAAACTTGATAATCTTTTGGGATTATTTAGTGTCAAAAAAATCCCAAGTGGCTCTAGAGATCCATTTGCCCTAAGACGCGCAGCAATCGGAATCATTAAGATTATTTTACATTTTAACTTACCTTTTAATCTCAAAAAGATTTTTTCTCTTCTTGCACCACTTTATCGCCCTTTTGACTTGCAACAATTAGAAAGTTTTATTTTAGAGCGACTAGATTCTATGCTTTCTTTTAATGTTTCATTACTTCGCGCGGTTTTAGCCACCGGAGAGAGAGATTTATTGCAAATCTATCAAAAGCTCTCTGTATTAGATTCTATCCTAAAAAATCAAGATAAAACCCTATTAACACAAACTTTCAAGCGAGTAGCAAACATCACCAAAGAGATTAATTTAGATTCTAATCTTTCTATTAAAACTGACAAACTTTTAGCTAGTGAAGAAATAGAACTCTACAAAGCTTTTTGTGCTTATGAAGAAAAGTCTGCAACTTTAAATTACCAAGAACAATTAGAGAATCTCTTAGCATTAAATCCACTTTTAAGTCGCTTTTTTGATAAAGTTTTGGTTAATGCGCCTGATGAAGATTTTAAAAACAATCGTAAAAATCTTATCGCTAAAATCTACAAAGCTTTCCTTGAAATCGCAGACATCAAAGAAATTAGCTTTTAGGAATTGTTGTTGAATTTTTTTAACTCTTTAGATCTTACCAAACTCAAAAAAGAAATTGATAGAAAAAAGCAAGACTACCCCCAAGAGTGGCTAGGCAGAAGCCTAGCCTACACGCCATACCAACCACGCCCCATTAAAACAATCCTAACAAAAACCAAAGATTTCAATCCTAAAAATATCTATCAAATCCCTCTAACCAATGATTTTTTACAAATTGCTAAAACCAACGAAACTCTAGCTTCTTGTTTTTCGGTTTATTCTTTAGAGAATCTAACCTTTATCCGACGCTATGTCCAAATACCCCTTATCTTTAATTATCCCATAGTTGATTCTTATCAGATTCTAGAATCACTAGTTTTTGGCGCTGATTGTATTATTTTAAATCCTGCCATTTTATCTCAAAAAGAACTTAAAGAACTTAATGATTTCACCATCAAACTTGGATTGCAAAGTATTTTTAAAATAACCACTAAAGAAGATTTGCGTAAGGCTATTTTTGCTGGTGTGGAGATTCTAAACATACAAGATTCTATTGATTTAATCCCCCTTATACCAAATAACAAAATCATTCTTGCCAATCAAGCATTCCAAAAAACAAAAGGGGTTGATTCTTGCTTTGTTTTTCTTTAAAAACATAAAAAAATAAAAAATTAAGCATTATTTTAGAATCTTTTGGTTAAAAACTTTGATTTAATTTTCCTTAAGGAGCGTCCATGTCTTTAATGATTAATGAAGAATGCATTGCTTGTGATGCCTGTCGTGAAGAGTGTCCAAATGAAGCGATTGATGAGGGAGATCCTTATTACATTATTGATCCTGAGCTTTGCACTGAATGCTATGGTTTTTATGATGAACCTGCTTGTTTATCGGTTTGTCCTGTAGATGCGATTGTCTCTGATCCTGACAATATCGAATCACTTGAAGAATTAAAATTCAAACATTCTCAAATCCGCAAAGAAGATTAATGGCAAAAATTACTGCAATCATTGATATTGGTTCCAACTCTGCAAGAATGGCTATTTTTGAAAAAACAAGCCATTTAGGATTCCACTTGCTTTATGAAACTAAAAGCAAGGTTAGAATCTCCGAATCCACCTATGAACACAATGGCTTTTTACAAGAAATTCCAATGCAGCGGGCTATCGATGCTTTGCGAGATTTTCTATGGATTGCCAAACTCCATAAAGCACGAAAAATTATTTGTGTTGCCACTTCTGCCCTAAGAGATGCACCAAACCGAGATATTTTCTTGCAACAAGCTAGAAAAATTGGTCTTAATATTAAAGTTATCAATGGGGAAAAAGAAGCTTATTTTGGGGCAATTGCTGCCTTAAATTTATTACCTTACAAAGAGGGTATCACCATTGATATTGGCGGTGGAAGCACTGAGTGCGCATTAATACAAAATCGCAAAATTATTGATAAAATCTCCCTTAATCTTGGGACAATCCGCTTAAAAGAACTCTTTTTTGACAAAGGCGATTATAAAGGTGCAAGAAACTTTGTCTTAGAGAGTTTAAAAAGTGTTCCTAATCATTTTAAAAATGCTAGAATCTTTGGAATTGGTGGAACTGCAAGGGCACTAAGCAAAGCCATTCAAAAACAAATCAATTATCCGCTAGACACACTCCATGGCTTTGAATATTACTTCAAAGATTATCATCATTTTTTCAAAACAATCTACACAAGCTCACAAGAGGATTTATTGCGCTTAAATATCAAAGAAGACCGCTTAGATTCTATTCAAGGAGGGGCTTTAATTTTTCATTTAGCTTTAGAGCTTTTTGAGGCTAAAACTATCGTAACAAGCGGAGTTGGAGTGCGAGAAGGTGTATTTTTAAATGATCTTTTACGCAATCATAATCAACACTTTCCTGATAACTTCAACCCAAGTGTGAGAAATCTCAAAGATCGATTTATTAAAAATCATCAGCAATCTAGTATCACCAAAAAATTAGCTCTAAAGCTTTTTAGAGCACAAGAATCCTTAAAACTCTTTAGTCCAAATCTTAAAAATCACCTTAGTGTTGCCGCAGAGCTCTGTAATATTGGCATTGCACTTAATTTTTATGAAAAAAATCATCATAGTAATTATATTTTATTAAATGCGCTAAATTATGCGCTAAGCCACGAAGATAGGCTAATTATCGCTACACTTGTGCGCTTTAATGGCAAAAAAATCCCTGAAGATTTAGCTTTCAAAAATCTCTTGCCACCCCTAGATACCTTACGAGTTTTGAGCTTTTTTGTCGGACTTTCAGAGATTCTTAGCTACAACAAACAGCCCGAGCTTTTTTCTTTTAATTTCTTAGAAAACGGGAGTCATACTCTCCAAATCACTCACCCTAGTGTTTCTTATCTCACAAAAGAAAAACTCAAAAAACTAACACTCCCAAAAACAATACAAATAGAACTATGCTAAAACCTCTTAAAATAGCCTTTGTGCGACTCACTGCAATGGGAGATATTATTCATAGTGCCAGTGTTTTACCTCTTTTGCACCAAACACTCTCTCAACACTATCAGCCTATATTTCATTGGTATGTTGATTTAGAATTTCAAGAAATCTTGCAAGATTCGCCTTATCTTAACAAAATCATTGCACTCCCACTTAAAAAAAGTCTAAAAAATAAAAACCTTAAGGCTCTCTATGCTATCTATCAAACCCTAAAGCTTGAATCTTATGACATCGTAATTGACTTTCAAGGATTACTTAAATCAGCTATCATCGGTAAGCTTTTAGATTCCAAGCAATACATTGGCTTTAGCTTTAAAAGCACTAAAGAATCTCTAGCTTCTTTATTTTATAAAAAAACCATACAAATCCCCTACCAAAAACATATTCTCTTACGCAATGCCACACTTGCTTTTAGTGCTTTTAATCTCCCTATTCCTGATATTCAAACACTTCTAAATCCAAAGTCTTTTTTAGGATATAATCCAAATTTAACCCCAAAGCTCAATCAAGATTCTGCTAAGATTCTCCTGGTGCTTGAAACCTCAAAACCCAACAAAACCTATCCGCAACATCTTTTTTTAGAGCTTACAAAGCTTTTTAATATTGCCAATCTCTCGCCCATTCTCCTAAGCCACAAAAGCACCATAGCTGATTCTGCGCTTAGTTTTCAAGCCCTTAACAATCTTAGCTTAGATTCCATAAAAGCTCTTGTAGCGCAAATGGATTTAGTTATCGGTGGAGATACTGGAATCACTCATTTAGCTTGGGCTCTAAAGCGTCCCTCTATCACACTCTTTGGTGCCACGCCTCCAAGCCGATTTAATCTCCAAACCAAGCAAAATCACTATCTTATGGCAAATCCTAATGCTAATTATGCTAAGCAAGATTTTAGCATTCAAAAGATTTCACCAAAAGAAATTTTTAACCTAGCAATCACTCTCCTAAAGGGAAAAATATGAAAAGATTCCTGTTGTTTTCTTTTTTAAAATGTCTTGGTTATCTTTTCTTATATATGCCTCATTTTTTACGCTTAGGCTTTGCCAAAACAATCGCTCTAATCCTTTTTTTGCTTGATAGAAGGCGTAAATTTGATCTTCTTACAAACCTTGATTTTGCCTATAATCATTCTCTCCCACCCTCACAAAAAAAGGAAATCTTAAAAACCAATTATCTTAATTTAGTCTATAATAGCATTAGCTTTTTTATGCTATCTGTTAGCAATAAAACCCAAATTTTAAATACAATTAGAATTGATAAACCTGAAATCATTCATAAGCTTCTTGAAACTAACACCAAGATTGTTTTTGTAACTGCTCATTTTGGGAATTGGGAATACACTACTCCAGCCTTTTCTTGTTATTTTAATCACAAAATCACTGCTGTAGCGCGTATGACTCCCTATCCACTTATCAATGAATATCTCATCAAAGTTCGCTCTAAATTTAATATCACTATCCTAGATAAAAAAGGAGCTGCAATCCCTCTTGCTAGGGCGCTTAAGAAAGATAATGTAGTGGGAATCGTAACCGATCAAAACACCACTTCTAAAGAGGGTGAGTTAGTGGATTTCTTTGGCAAAAAAGTGCGCCATACACCCATTGCTTCACTGCTTGCAAGAAAATTTGATGCAAAAATCATTCATTTTATTGCTTATTATTCCAAAGATTACAAAAAGATTCTTATTAAGATTCTACCCCCCATTGAATTCCAAAAAACAGATGATGCACAAAGCGATATTCATAACCTCACTCAAATTCAAAGCGATATTTTAGAGCAAATTATCAGAGAAAATCCAAAAGAATGGTTGTGGTTTCATAAAAAATTCAAGAATCAATATCCAGAAATATACAAGGCTAAAAAGTGAAAATTTTAATTATCAAAATCGCCTATATCGGAGATGTTTTACTCACTACCCCACTTTTTTATAATCTCAAGCAACATTATGGAGAATCTTGCACTTTAGACATACTTGTTAATGAAGGAACTCAAGGTATTCTTTCTATGCAATACCTAAATACAATACATACTCTAAAAAGAAGTCGAAATAAACTCCAAAGAATCAAGGATGATTTAAAACTTCTAAAAGCCATAAAAAAAGCAAAATATGATAGGGTGATTTCGCTAACTGCCGGTGATAGAAGTGCCTTTTTAGCATTTTGGAGTGGCGCAAAAATACGCGTTGGATTCCCACCCAAAGCCTTTTGGGCAAAAAATATCTACACACTAAAACTCACACAAAAATACCAACACGCCTTAGAAAACAATCTTGAAGCTTTAAAAATCCTAAACATTCCTATTTTATCAAAAAAAGTTCTCCCCCCCACTCCACAAAAAACAGAAAAACTTCAAAATCTACCACAAACTTTCATTCATCTGCATCTTTTTAGTCGCTGTTTTTACAAATGTCTTAGCGATTCTTTTTGTGCTAAAATGATTGATTTTATCACATATAATTATCAAACTCATTGTATCTTGACTGCTGCTAATGACTCTAAAGAATCCAAAAAATTACACAATATCCTAAAACTCTGCCAAAGCAAACCACTCTTCTTTGATGGGACATTAAACTTAGCTGAAGTTACTTTTTTAAACTCTAAGGCTTTGGCTTTTATCGGAGTTGATACAGGCATTATGCATCTCTCTGCTGCAAACGATACCCCTACTTTTGCCTTTTTTGGTCCAAGTTATGTTAAGGTTTGGGGACCATGGGATAATGCCTTAGAATCTAACTTTTATCCCAATTCTAATGGAATTCAACAAATGGGCAAACACCTTGTTTATCAAGAAACCTTGCAATGCGTTCCTTGTGGCAAAGAAGGCTGTGATGATTCTCAAAAAAGCGATTGTTTATTAATCAAACTTAATGAGGCAAAGGCACTGCAAAGTTTAAAGGATTTTTTAAATCCTTTATTTCAAAAAAAATTAAACAATAAATGAATATTTTTATTCGCTTTTATTATTATTTTTGCCATAATTAGTAAATTTTTAACACAAAAAGGATTTGTATGCTGATTAAAGGGGCGATGATTTGTGATGCAAATGGTGAATACAAAGGTGACATTCGCATAAAAGATGACAAAATTATAGAAATAAATCGCAGTATCATAGCTCACGATTCTGAGGAAATTTTAGAGGCAAATGGCTTAGTGGCTATGCCAAGCGCTATTGATTTAAATGTGCAACTTCAAAGCTTTAATAAAGAAAATCTCATTAATCTTTCACATAAAGCTGCATTAGGGGGAATTAGCCTTTTAGCTCTTACACCTAATTTTCCAGATTCCTTTAGCGCAGAGCTTGGAATAGAACTTCTTAATACCTTGCAAGATTCTTTTGAAGCGCAAATTTTGGGGCTTATTCAAAATGGCTTTGAAAACATTTCTGCTCTCCACAAAAAAGGTGCAAAGGGAATCTATGCAAAATCTAGCCAAAATGGAAATGCTTTGCGCATTGCTTGTGATTTTGCCTTAATGTTTGATATTCCAATATTCTTTGAATGCGAAGATGTTTCACTAAGTGCCAATGGTGTTATGAATGAAGGAAAACTTAGTAGCAAACTTGGACTCTTAGGGATTAACGAACTTAGTGAAACTAAGGAAGTAGCTATGATTAGCGAACTAGTACGCTTTATGGGAACTAAATCTATTTTTAACTCCATTGCTTCAATTAGAAGTCTTGAAATACTAAAAAATATCAAAAAACTGCATTCTAGTCTTTTTATCCAAACTTCTATCCATCATTTAATCTTAACAGAAAATCACTGCAATAATTACAACACTCTTGCAAAAATCAAACCCCCTTTAAAATCTGAAGAAACTCGCTCAAAATTAGTTAATTATCTAAAAACGATGGATATTGATTTGCTTACCTCCTTGCAATTCTCTCAACCCCTAGCCCAAAAAGATTTGCCTTTTGATGAGGCTGCCTTTGGGATTGATATGATTGAATATTTTATACCAATGTGCTACACGCTAATGGTTAAAACAATGCATATGAGTTTAAAAGATCTTAGCAAAATTCTTTCACTCAATCCTGCTAAAATCATGGGATTAGATAATTATGGACTTCTTAAGGAAGGTTATTATGCGGATTTGGTTCTTTTTAATCCAAAAGAATCGCAAGTGATTAACAACATAGAATCACCTTATTATGATTGGGTTTTCTCTGGAAAAGTAAAGGAACATTTTATCAAAGGAAAAAGAGTTATTAAGGAAAATTAATGCAAGAGAAAATAGAAGCAAAAATTATTTTATTAACCGATAAATTCATAGAATGGTCTATTGATTTTATCCCTTATTTAATTAGTGCTATTGTAATCATGGTTTGTGGCTATTACATTGCGCGTATTCTCTCAAAATACACAGAAAAAGCCATCATCAAAACTACCAAAGATGAGACTCTAGGACTTTTTTTAAAAAATGTTGTCTTTGCAGGAATCTTGCTACTTACTTTCATTACCGCTCTAACCAATCTTGGTGTAAAAACAACTTCCATTATCGCTGTTTTAGGAACTGCTGGTTTAGCAATCGCTCTTTCTTTAAAAGATTCTCTTTCTAATCTTGCTAGTGGAATCATTTTAGTTACCTTAAGAAGATTTAATCGTGGCGATACTATCAATGTGAATTCTATCATAGGAAAAGTTGATTCAATTAATCTCTTTGAGACCAAACTCACAACCCCCGATAATCAAGTAATTATTATGCCAAATTCTTTACTTGTTTCCTCGCCTATTATTAATGTCAATATCAATTCTACAAGGCGTATGGATTTGATTTTTGGGATTGATTATGGGAGCAATTTAGCCAAAGCCAAGCAAATTTTAGAGGAAATTTTTACCCAAGATGAACTAGTTTTAGGAGATCCAATGCCCGTTGTTGGTGTGCATGCCTTAAATGCTAGTAGCGTAGATTTACTCGTGCGTTTTTGGGTTAAAACCGAAAACTACTTTGAAGCCAATATTACACTTCCCCAAAAAGTTAAAGCCATTTTTGAACAACAAGGCATTGAAATTCCTTACAACAAACTTGATATTAATATTAATCCCACACAAACACCTTTGCTTGAAGGCAAAAAATAATGTATTTAATAGGGGCTGATTCTTTATTGCTTTGCAATGAAGACTTTACAACATTAAAAAAAGGCGGAATCTATTTCAATGAAAAAGAAATTTTAGAAATTGATTTATATGAAAAACTACAAAACAAACCCGCAAAATATCAAAAATACTATCATAATTGCGTTATTACCCCGACTCTCTCTAACCTTCATTTGCATTTAGAGTTTAGTCAAAATAAGGGAATTTTGGAGTTTGGGAATTTTGGAGTTTGGCTTGATAGCGTGATAGAAAACCGCGATTCTTTAATGGATGATTCACTTCAAACACAAATGGAGCAAGAAATCCAAAATTTGCTTAAAAGTGGTGTGGGCTTTGTAGGAGCAATTTCAAGCTATGGTTATGATTTAATAGCACTTGCTAATAGTCCTTTGCGCACAATTTATTTTAATGAAGTCATTGGCTCTAAGCCTGAAATTTTAGACGCACTTTATCAAAATCTCCTTGCAAGGCTAGAAGAATCTAAAAAATTTGCTTCTCAAAAGTTTTTTCCTGCTCTTGCCATTCATTCACCTTATTCTGTGCATCCTGCCTTGCTTAAACAAACCCTTAGCTTAGCAAAAACACAGAATCTGCCACTAAGCATTCATTTTTTGGAATCCAAAGAAGAGAGAGAATGGCTAGAATCTAAAACTGGATATTTTCAAAACTTTTTTAAAAAATTTTTCAATGCTCAAATGCAACCCTTTTACACTCCTAGTGAATTTTTAGAATCTTTTAAAACACTAAAGCCTTATTTTGTGCATTGCTTAGAAGCCACCTATCAAGAATTAGAAGTCATTGCTAAAATGCAAGGACATATCATTTCTTGTGTGAAATCAAATCGTCTTTTAAACAACAAAGTATTAGATTTAAATCTTTGTAAAAAACTTGGAATTAATCCTATTTTTGCTACCGACGGTAAAAGCTCCAATGATTCACTCTCACTCCTTGATGAGCTCCGCACTGCTTTATATATTTATGCTAATGAAGATTTAGAATCATTAGCTAAAACTCTACTTTTAGGAGTTACTTATTATGCTCACAAAAACAATCCTTTAAAGATAAAAACAGGCTCACTCCAAAAGGGCTTTTTACCTGATTTTGCTATTTTTAAACTAAATACTAAACGCCAAAGCGCACTTGATCTTTTACTTTATGTAAAAGAAGCTAAAGCCCTTTATATTGGCGGAAAACAAATCATTTAAGGAGAGATATGGAAAAATTAACCATTTTTAGAGAATATGATATTCGCGGAATTTATAATCAAGACTTAACTCAAGATAATGTTGTTAAAATTGGCTTTCTTTTGGGGAAAGAGCTTAAAAAAAGAGGAGGAAAAACTCTAGGGGTGGGCTATGATGCAAGGGTGCATTCTCCCATTATTTTTAATTGGCTATGCAGCGGGATTGGTGCAAGTGGAATCACAACCTATAACCTAGGTCAGATTCCAACGCCAGTTGGCTATTTTGCACTTTATACTGATTTTGATGGATTAAGTCTTGATGGTAGCATTATGATTACAGGTTCGCATAACCCCCCACAATATAATGGCTTTAAAATCACTCTCTTAAAACAGCCTTTTTTTGGAGAAGATATTTACAAACTCGAACAAGACTTCTACTCCCTGCAAACCCCAAAAGTCAAAACAGAAACACCCCAAAAGCTCAATATACTTGAAAAATACATTGATTTTCTCTCTCAAGAGTTTCAACACCTAAAAGGCTTAAATATCCCCATTAACCTAGATTGCGGAAATGGAATTGCAGCTGTTGGGATTGCTGAGATTCTAAAAAGACTAGAACTCAACTTTGAAGGTTTATATCTTAATCCTGATGGAACTTTTCCAAACCATCACCCAGATCCAAGTGAAGAGAAAAATTTAGAGGACCTTAAAAAATTAGTAGCAAAAAAGGGTGGAATTGGTTTTGCCTTTGATGGAGATGGCGATAGATTGGCACTCATCAAGGGTGATAAAGTTTATAAGGGCGATGAATTAGCAATTATTTTTGCACAAAAAATCCCAAATCCTATCATCATTGGAGAAGTTAAATGCTCTTTAAATATGTTTGAATCTATCAATAAAATCGGACAAGCAATTATGTATAAAACAGGGCATAGTAACCTTAAAATCAAACTTAAAGAAACAAATGCTCACCTTGCCTTTGAAGTAAGCGGACATATTTTCTTTAATGATCGATACTTTGGCTTTGATGATGCAACCTATGCAGCTTTGCGTGTCTTAGAGCTTATTAAAGAAGATGGGTTAGAGTTTGATAAAATTCTTCAAACACTCCCAAAACTCTATTCCACCGATGAAATAAAAATCCCAACCACCGAAGAAAGAAAATTTCAAATCATTCAAGAGCTCAAAGAAACACTCAAAAATCCTCCCAAGGATTTTCCAGAAATTATAGAAATTATTGATATTGATGGATTAAGAGTGATTTTTAAAGATGGTTGGGGGTTAATTAGAGCAAGTAATACAACACCCGTGCTAGTAACGCGCTTTGAAGCCAAAACCAATCTTGCAAAAGAAACTTACCAAAATGCCCTTTTGGGATTACTTAAAAAGGATTAATAATGGATACAATCACCTTGCAATCTCCCTTTGATATGCATTTGCATTTGCGAGATGGAGAAATGTTGCAAAATGTCATAGAATACACAGCTTGTTGCTTTAGCTCCGCACTTGTCATGCCAAATCTCAATCCGCCTATTTTAGAAGTTAAATCTGCTTTGGCATACAAACAAAGAATTTTACAAGCTTCACAATCAAAAGATTTTGAACCTTTAATGTCTCTATATCTTAATGAAAACCTTAGCAAAGAAGAATTACAAATTGCCAAGGATAACGGAATCTTTATTCTCAAGCTCTACCCAAAGGGATCAACCACTGGAAGCGAAAATGGCGTAAGTGAGATTCTAAGCCCAAAAATTCTAGAAATCTTAGAAATAGCACAAGAAATGGGAATGATTCTAAGTATCCACGGAGAAAGCAATGGATTTGTGCTAGAGCGAGAGGTGGAGTTTCATTCTATTTTTGAATACCTTGCAACCAATTTCCCAAAACTCAAAATTATTTTTGAGCACCTTAGCGATAGGCGCTCAATTGCCCTTGTAGAAAAATACGAAAATCTTTTTGCTACGCTTACTTTGCACCATATTTTACTTAACTTAGATGATGTAATTGGGGGTATGCTAAATCCACATTATTTTTGCAAACCTATTTTAAAAACTAAAAAAGATCAAGAATCGCTACTTCAAGTTGCACTTAATGCGCATAAAAAATTCTCTTTTGGAAGCGATTCAGCCCCCCACCTTAGAATCAATAAAGAAAGCAAAAAAGGGGCTGCAGGAATTTTTAGCGCTCCTATCTTGCTTCCTGCTCTTGCACAGACTTTTGATACACACAATGCACTAGAAAACTTAGAATCTTTTGTTAGTCTTAATGCTAGTAAAATCTACAATCTAGTGCGCACTAACAAAAAAATCACCCTTGTTAAAAAACCTATGCAAGTTACCGAAGAGATAAATGGCATTGTGCCTATGTTTGCAGGAAATACTTTAGAATGGAGTTTAGCTTAAATGGCAAAAATTGCAATCTATCCTGGCACTTTTGATCCAATTACCAATGGGCATTTAGATGTTATTCAAAGGGCTTGTAAGCTCTTTGATGGCTTAACCATCGCGGTTGCAAAAAGCGATAGTAAAAAGCCCCTTTTTACACAAAAAGAGCGCATAGAAATGGTTTTGTTTGCCATTAGTGAGCTAGAAGAAACTGCATGTGCACTTGATGTTAAGGGTTTTAACAATCTTGTTGCGGATTTTGCCAAAGAACAAGAATCAAATATCCTTATTAGAGGACTTAGAGCTGTTAGCGATTTTGAATACGAGTTGCAAATGGGCTATGCCAATGCCTCCCTTAATAAGAAATTAGAAACAATTTATCTCATGCCCTCCTTGCAAAACGCTTTTATTAGCTCAAGTGTTGTGCGTTCTATCCTGCTTCACAATGGAGATATTTCTCATCTCGTGCCAAAAAGTGTTAATAACTTTATAAGGAATCACCATGTATGTTGCCATTGAAGGAATTGATACAAGTGGAAAAAGCACTCAGATTCAAGCACTTAAGTTTTTTTTAAAAAAAGCTATTTTTACTTTTGAGCCTGGCGCGACCAATCTTGGAGCAAAGCTAAGGGAAATTTTATTACAAGATTCGATACAATTAGATAGTAGAGCTGAAATGCTACTTTTTCTTGCTGATAGAGCGCAACACGCAAATGAGATTTTAAAATCTCACGCCAATAATCTTATTATTTCTGATAGGAGTTTAATTTCTGGAATGGCATATGCAAGAGACTTTAACTTTGATACACTTAAAGCCTTTAATCTCTTTGCCACTCAAGGAATCTTGCCTAATAAAGTTATTATTCTGGAATTACAAAAGGATGATTTGCAAAAACGCTTAAATTCCAAAGGAAATGATAAAATCGAGCAAAGGGGCTTAGAATACCTTCTATCTTTGCAAGAGAGGATAAAATCCATCACTCAAAAACTATCTTTAGAACACCACATTATCGATGCTAATTTACCTAAAGATTCCATTACAACAGAAATAATTGATTTCATAGGCAAAGAAAATTGCGTTGTTTAATTTGTGGAAATTTTACCTTTAAAACCCTCTGCAATCCTTGTTTTCAAACAATCACAATTCAACCTAGAGTAAGAGACTTAGGAAATTTTAAAGTTTATAGCTTTTATGATTACCAAGAAATCCAATTTCTCTTGCATGCTAAATACCAAATTATCGGAAGCAAAATTTATCACTTATTATCCAAAAAGGCTTGTTTATTTTTAAAACAAACACTAAAATCTCCACTAAAAGCTTATGGAATAGGAATTGATGATAAAATTAGCAAACAAGGCTATGCACACAATGCCATCTTTCTTAAACATTTCAAAAAACTAGGTATTATCCCGCTGTATCACACGCTATTAGCTCAAAATTCTGTTTCTTATGCAGGAAAAGATTTGAAATTTCGCCAAAATAATCCACGCAATTTTTATTTAATGCGCAACATTACACACAAAAAAATTATTTTATTTGATGATCTCATCACCACAGGATTAACACTCAAAGAAGCCCAAAAGCTTCTAGCAGAGAAAGGTGCAGAAGTGCTTATGGCTTTTGTTTTAAGCGATGCAAAATATTAGTCTTTTAAATAATATTCAATTGTAGAAACTACACGCACTTTTTTAATATGAGATGTATTTCTATCGCGGTTTAATACACTAAATTGCCCTTGCGAAGCCTTTTTGATTTTACCTAATGTGCTTTGAGAATCTTGTGCAAACTTCTGTGCCACTTCTCTTGCATTAAAAGTTGCTTCTTCAACCATTTCTGGTTTCACTTCATTAAGCTTGGTATAAAGATATTCGATTTCATAATCTTCCACTCTAACCACTGTGCCCTCTTTGCCAAGTTCTGTAAGTTTTTCTAAAGCTTTTCTACCTAAATCAATCTTATTAGTATAAACCAAAACCCTACCCTCACCTGAATAGCGATAAACTATGCTTTGTGATTCACCATAAGCACTCCCTACTTTATCGGTGATTCTTGGTGCTTCTATTCTAATTTCCTGTGCTTGAATGCCTATTTTTTGTAAAAACTCTATGATTCTTTTAGAATCATTTTCTAATTCTTGATACAAAACATTCAAATCACTACTTGCACGCGTAAAATTGATAGGAAAAATCATCACATCCGCTAAAACCTCTCTTTCGCTCAAACCCTTAACAACAACACTCCTCTCTTTTGATTTAATATCTACAATAGCCTTACTAACCCCAAAGCTAACAATAGCGCTACAAATAACAAAAAATATTCCCAAAATAATTGCACTTGTTTTACTCATAGATAATCCTTAAATTTTTCTAATCTAACTGAAGTGGTGTCCACGATGCGATTCGAACGCATGGCCTCACGATTAGGAATCGTGTGCTCTATCCAGCTGAGCTACGAGGACTTAAAAATAAAAAACCCCAAAAAAAGGGGAGAAGCAAAGCAGAAGTTATTTTTTTGCAGCTGCAACAGCGTCTTTGAAACCTTTTCCAGCTTTAAATTTTGGAACAAATTTATCTTTTGTTTTATATTTCTTAGTTGTTCCAGGAACGGTTCCCTCTTTACCTTTTTGAAGCACAGTTTCAAATTTACCAAAACCTACAAGCTCAACACTTCCATCTTTTTTTGAGAGTGCTTTTTCAATTGCAGCAGTAAAAGCACTGATTGCTTTTTCAGCATCTTTTTTTGTTTCATACTCACCAACTTCTTTTACCAAGTCAACAAATTCAGATTTGTTCATTTAGAACCTCCATATTTTTATTTTAAACGCCATTATTGTAGCATAAATTATTAGCTTTGCAAGGCTTTTAGCAGAAAAATGAACTTTTTTGCGCGTATTTTACAGCTATTTTTAATCATTCTTATCCAATAAAGCAAACTTCTTATATTAAAATCATTATAAAATGGAGTTTATTAAGCTTTTTTTGAATAGAATCTAGCACAAAAAATTAACAATAATTTAAATAGGAGAGATTATGTCAATTAAAGTAGCAGTGAATGGGACAGGGAGAATTGGATTGTGTGTTTGCAAGATTCTTGGACAACGCGATGATTTGGAGCTAGTAGCCATTAACACCACTATGTCCATTGATACTTTAATCCACCTTTTAAAATACGATTCTGTCCATCAAAGTAGCGAAATTACTAAGATTAGCGAAAATCAAATTTGTATTGGCAAACAAAAAAATATCCAAATCATTAGCACAAGAAATATTCAAGAAACACATTTTGGTCAATACGGCGCTGAAATTGTTATAGAATGCACAGGGGCTTTTAATGATGTTTCTAAAGCTTCACTACATCTCTATGATGGTATTAAGCGCGTTGTTATTTCAGCACCAGCTACTGATACTCCAACTTTTGTTTATGGGGTTAATCATCTAAGTTATGCTAATGAGCCTGTTATTTCTAATGCTAGTTGCACCACAAATGCCCTAGCACCACTCACCAAAGTCTTACACGAAAATTTCAAGATTCTAAGTGGTTTAATGACAACTATCCATAGCTACACCAACGATCAAAACTTACTTGATTCAAAGCACAAAGATTTGCGTCGTGCAAGAGCCGCTGCGCTTAATATGATTCCAACCTCCACTGGGGCTGCAAAGGCTATTGGACTTGTCATGCCAGAGCTTAAAGGCAAACTCAATGGCTTTGCAGTTCGCGTCCCAACCCCTGATGTAAGCTTGGTTGATTTAACTTGTGTGATAGAAAAATCTGCCACTAAAGAAATCATTAATGAAACTTTCAAAAAAGCCTCTCAAGAATCAATGAAAGATTTGATTTTTGTTGATGAAGAAAAACTTGTTTCGGGTGATTTTATCGGATCTCCTTATAGCGCGATTTTTATTCCTGATTGCACCACTATTGTCAATGAAAATCAAGTAAAAATTGTTGCTTGGTATGACAATGAATGGGGTTATTCCACGCGCTTAGTAGATATGGTGCATTTTGTTGGGCAATCTCTATGATTCATTTAGAAAATACCTACCAAAGCTCCCCAAACTATGATTCTAGCTTTTTATCTAAAGAATCCTTGCAATCTTGCTTTGAAAAGATTCAAGCAGAAAAAGAGAATGGGGTAAGCGGATATTACCACTTGCCCTTCCAAGAAAATTCAGATATTTTTACCTATCTTAGAGAATATCACTGCTTTTTGGATAATCTTAAAAATCTCGTGATTATAGGTATTGGCGGTAGTTCTCTTGGCACAAAAGCCATTGACGCTCTACTTTCACACCAACACAATCGCAGAAGGCTTAAATTACGCTTTTTAGAGCACACTGATCCTATTGTAATTAACAAAGAGCTTCAACGCATCAAATGGGAAGAAACATTATTTATTGTAATTTCAAAGTCTGGATTAACTATTGAAACCACTTCCCTTTTTAAATATGTTTTAAAACATTTCAATCTCTTAGATTCTAAGAGAAAAAATCACCTCTTAACAATCAGTGATGAAGATTCTCCACTTTTTCATTGGAGCAAGGAACAAAAAATACAAAACTTCACCATAAAGCCAAATATTGGTGGTCGTTTCTCTGTATTAAGCACCACAGGATTGCTCCCACTTGGTATCTTAGGCTACAATCTCCAAAGCCTTCTTAAAGGTGCACAAAATATGAGTCAATATTTCTTTAAAAACCCCACTAATGAGATTCTAAAAAAAGCAGCATTTCTAGCTCATTGCGAAACAAACTACCCCATTAATGTGCTTTTTTCTTACAGCAGTGTTTTTAGACATTTTAATGCTTGGTATGTGCAGCTTTGGGGAGAATCTTTAGGAAAGCTAGATTACACAGGGCAAAAAAGGGGTTTAACTCCCATTGCCCTTATTGGCAGCATTGATCAACATTCCTTTTTGCAGCTTATTATGCAAGGTCCGCAAAACAAAAGTGTTACTTTTTTGAGTGTTGAAAAATTTTCTCAAAAGCCACTTTATATCCCTAATATTAAACTAAAGGGTTTAGAATCAACAGATTTTGTCAATGGCACCTCCTTTAATAAACTCTTGCAATTACAATGCATTTCCACCAAAGAAAGCATTATTGCAGAAAATGTCCCCACTGATTCTATTACTCTAGATATTTTATGTGAAGAAAGCGTGGGTGAGCTTATTTTTTATTATGAATTACTTACTTCTTGCGTGGGAGCATTGCTACAAATTGATACATATAATCAACCAGGTGTTGAATTTGGAAAAAAAATATTGAGAGAAAAATTTACACATATTTAAATTTTTCTTCACTTTTTTTCTTTTATTTATACTCTTTTTCACAAAAAAAATTTAAAATATCCATAAATAGACAAAAAGGAGTATAAATGGGCTTTATTGAAACAATTAAAGAAAAGGCAAAGGCAAATCAAAAAACTATTGTCCTACCTGAAACTAACGACATACGCACTCTTGAAGCTGCTCATAAAGTTTTGAAAGAAAAAATTGCAAATCTCATTTTGTTGGGAGATGAAGCTACTCTCAAGGCAGAAGCAGCAAAAGCCAATTTGAATTTAGATGCGGCAACTTTTATCAATCCCGTTTCCTGTGATGAACTAGAAAACTATGTGGAGCTATTTGTTAAGCTTCGAGGACATAAAGGTTTGAGTGAAAAATCTGCTAGAGCGTTGCTTTTAGAAAATCCACTTTATTTTGGAGTGGCTTTGGTCAAATCCCAAAAAGCAGATGGAATGGTAGCAGGAGCTATTAACTCTACTGCTGATGTGTTGCGTGCAAGTTTGCAGATTTTGGGGACAAAAAAAGATTCCAAGCTTGTCTCTGCTTTCTTTTTAATGGTAGTTCCCAATTGTGATTATGGTGAAAAAGGAATTTTTATTTTTGCTGATAGTGGTTTAGTGCAAAATCCAAATGCTCAAGAACTCGCCTCAATTGCTATTGATTCAGCCAAAAGCTTTCAATCTCTTGTGGGTAAAGAACCCATTGTAGCAATGCTTTCTCACTCAACCAAAGGAAGTGCTAAACATCTCGATGTTGATAAAGTCATAGAAGCCACTAAACTCGCCCAAAGTCTTGCTCCACAAATTGCCATTGATGGAGAATTTCAGCTTGATGCAGCCATTGTGCCAAGTGTTGGTAAATCAAAGGCTCCTGAAAGCAAAATCGCAGGATATGCTAATGTTTTAGTTTTCCCTGACTTGGATTCAGGAAATATTGGTTATAAACTCACACAAAGACTAGCCAAAGCTGAAGCTTATGGACCAATCACACAAGGGATTGCTGCGCCTGTGAATGATCTCTCAAGAGGTTGCAGCAGTGATGACATTGTTGGAGTTGTTGCTATCACAGCACTCCAAGCACAACAAAATTAGGAGGAAAATATGGATATTTTAGTTATTAATTGTGGAAGCTCTTCTCTTAAATATCAACTTATCAATACTGATACAGAAGCTGTTTTGGCAGCTGGAATCTGCGATAGAATCGGTATTAGTGGAGGGCAATTTACTTATAAGCCACAAGGCGGTGAAAAATCTATTCAAAATACTGAAATGAAAGACCATGAAGTCGCAATAAAGCTCGTGTTAGAAGCACTTACCAATCCTAAAACAGGCATTATTAGCTCTTTAGATGAAATCAAAGCAGTAGGGCATAGAATCGTGCATGGCGGAGAACACTTCACACATTCAGCTATTATTACTGATGAAGTGATTTCACACATTAAAGAATGCGCCGATCTTGCACCTTTGCACAATCCCGCACATTTATTGGGAATCCGCGCTTGTCAAGCTTTAATGCCAAGCACTCCAATGGTTGCAGTCTTTGACACAGCATTTCACCAAACTATGCCACCAAAGGCTTTTATCTATGGACTTCCTTATGAATACTATGAAAAATACAAAGTTCGTCGCTATGGATTCCACGGCACTAGTCATAGCTATGTCTCTAAACGCACTGCAGAATTTTTAAAAATCCCACTTGAAAATTCCAAAATTATCACCTGTCATTTAGGTAATGGATCTAGTATTTGTGCTATAGAAAATGGAAAAAGCATTGATACAAGTATGGGATTAACTCCGCTTGAAGGCTTAGTTATGGGAACAAGAAGTGGAGATCTTGATCCTGCAGTTATTGATTATATCGCCCAAAAAGAAAATTTAAGCACAAAAGAAATTATGAATATTTTAAATAAAAAATCTGGTGTTCTTGGAATCTCTGGGCTTTCAAGCGATTTTAGAGATTTGTTGGCAGCTGATGAAAATGGAGATTTAAAAGCCCGTTTTGCTAGAGAAGTCTTTGCTTATAGAGTGGCAAAATACATTGGATCTTATACTGCTGCGCTAACTGGAGTTGATGCTATTGCCTTTTGTGCTGGAGTGGGAGAAAATGCAAAATTTATTCGCGGTAAAATCGTTTCCCACTTACAATTCTTAGGAATCACCTTAGATGAAGAAGCAAATCTTGCAACCGTTGGTGTTGAGGGAATCATCTCTACCCCTGATTCTAAAGTCAAAGTATGTGTAATCCCTACCAATGAAGAACTAATGATAGCACGCGATACCAAAGCGCTCGTGTCCAAAATGAAATAATCTCATTCCACCTCTTTTGGTGGAATTTGCTCTCAATCCTGCTTATCTAAATATTTTTTATCAAACAAACTATTAAGATGCACATTTCCTAACGCTACTTTTAAAGAAGTGAAAAAATCTGGATTAGCTTCTTCCATTTCTTTTAGCATTTGCTTTGTTTTTTCTCTTGCATAAGGGCGTTTATCATCACTTTGCCACATAATAGGACAATTGCAATCTGGAGCAATATAAATATTGTTTTTGGCAATAAAGTCAATAATCTGCCTTTCTCTTACAAAAATTAATGGACGAATCACATACAAACCATTTTGTGCCTTATAAATAGGTGGCATAGAGCGCAAAGCACCATTATAAGTCAGATTCATCATAAAACTCTCTACTGCATCATCTAAATGGTGGGCTAAAGCAATTTTATTAAATCCTCCCTCCAAAGCCTTAGAATACAAAGCCCCTCTTCGCATACGCGAACAAAAGCTACAATACACACTACCCTCTCGGCGATTTTCTTCTAAAATTTTATAAATATCTGTGCGATAAAGCTCATAGGGAATCCCTAATTTTTCGCAATATTCAAAAATATATTCATATTCCCCCCCTCTGCCATAATCCACCGTGAGTGCCTTAAACTCAAAATCAAAGGGAGCATATTTTTTTAATCTTGCTAATAGGGTTGCTAAAAGTATCGAATCTTTTCCGCCACTCAAACCCAATAAAACTCTATCACCCTCTTTTATTAAGCCAAATTCAGCATTTGTGCTACCTGTAATCTTAAGAATTTTTTTACTAATTTCAATCTTATTTTCCATTTCTACTCTTAATTTTCTTTAATTTTTTCTTGAAGATTTGTAGCGATAAATTCTTTAATTTCTTGCTCTAAAATTAAGTTTTTATCATATTTGATGACTGCTACTTTTTCATTTTGATTAATAAACCATTCCAAAACTCCCTTAAGTTCTACTAAAATCTCCAAATCTTCATTTTTAACACTTTCCCTCAAAGGTAAATAGAAATTTTTCTGGGAAGTTGGACTAGCCAAAAACACCAAAAGTAAAATCCACAAAAACGAAACTAAAACCACAAAAACACTAATAGCAAACATACCAAAATACTCATACAATAGCCCGCCAATAAGCGCACCAATAAAAGAACCAAAATATCCAAAAGAAGTAAAAATTCCTAAGGCACTACCTTTTTGATGCGCTTTACAATAGCGACTAGCAAGACTCTGCATAACGGGCTCATGCACTGAAAACCCAATAAAAAATATTAAAACCCCAACAACAAACAGCCAAATATTTTGACTAAGCATTAAAAGATATGCCAACATAAAAAGCAAGATTCCAAGCACCAAAACATTTTTAAACTTGCCCTTTTTTTCTGCAAAAATAGCTGCTGGAATCATCGCAAAAAACCCCAAAAGACTAGCTGGAATATAAACTTGATATAAATCTTCTTTAGGCATTTCAAAGCCTTTAGTTAGTGCAATGGGAATAATTAAAAACGCTAAAGTCATAAAACTTTTTTGTAAAAAGTTGGTGATATTCATAATTTGTAGATTCTTATTTTTTAAAATTGTCATATAATTATCTGAACTTGAGATAAAACTATAATGAATCTTGGGGGCTTCTGGCACAAATAAAATCAAGATTCCTAAGCTCAAAACTCCCAAAACAGCCGTAATCCAAAACAAACTTGATACACCAAAATAAGCCCCCAAAATAGGACCTAAAATCAAAGCGGCTGTAAAACTAAGAGAAATAGTAGCGCCCATTAATGCCATAGCTTTAGTGCGTTTTTCTTCACGCACCAAATCTGCAATCATCGCACTTACTACTCCTCCAATCGCTCCTGCTCCTTGCAAGAATCTCCCTACAATAAGCATATAAATATTATCACTCATCGCACAAACAATAGAACCTAAAACAAAAATCAGTAATCCAAGAGCAATAATACTTTTGCGCCCAAATTTATCACTCAAAAAACCAAAAGGTATTTGAAATAAGACTTGAGTAAGCGCATAGCCACCTATAGCAATGCCCACCAAAGTAGGATTCATTCCCTCTAAAGAGAGGGCATATAAGGATAAAAGTGGCATAACAACAAATAAACCAAAAAATCGTCCTGCCAAAATAATACTTAAAGGTATTGTTTGTTTTATTAAAGAATGCTCTTTCATAGATTCTCCATTTTTTTGCTAAAATTACAAAAACAGAAAGCTAATTCTACCTAAAATACCATAAATAAGGCAATACAATGCGACTAATTTTAGCCACCTCTAATCAAGATAAAATCAAAGAAATTCAGGCAATTTATCAAAACTTAAAAGACAACCTAGAGATTCTTGCTTGGGATGCACTTATCTCTCCCTTTGAGATAGAAGAAAATGGGCAAACTTTCCAAGAAAACGCGCTTATTAAATCCAAAAGTGTTTTTAACGCCCTCAAAGAAAAGAATCTCTTAACACAAAACGATATTATTCTCTCTGATGATAGCGGAATCTGTGTGGATGCACTTGGTGGTAAGCCAGGAATCTATAGTGCTCGATATAGCGGAGGAGATTCTCAAGCCAATTTAGAAAAACTTTTAACAGAAGTTGCCAAACTTCCCAATCAAACTTCAAGTGCTTATTATTGTGCAAGTATTGGAATTAGCCATTTTTACGGAGACTTTAGCACTCATGGATTTATGTATGGCGATGTGATTGCGCATAAACGAGGCAAAAATGGGTTTGGCTATGATCCTATGTTTATCCCCAAAGGCTTTAATCAAACCTTAGCAGAACTTAGCGATGAAGAAAAAAATTCAATTTCGCACCGCACCATCGCTCTAAAAAGAGCGGAATTTATTCTAAAATCCTTACTTTTCGGCTAAAATTTGCATTTTCCCTTTTTTTAGCTCGATATAAAGCTCCTTGTCTCCATTTGAAGAATAATTAAGCTTTCCATTTAAATAAGCTTTGTAGTCTTGATGATAGCTGATTTTAAAGAGATTCTTACCCTCTTCGTTAGGATAAGGCGAGATATTAATTTTACTAAATTGTATATTTTTCTCCTCTCTCTTATTAAAAATTTGTCGCTTCACTGCAGCAAATGCATTGTATTGTTGCCCATCATAGCGAATAAAATCTTCACCATAAAAAGAAAGATACTCATCAATGGCATTATTTTTCCAAGCTTCTTTCCACTGAAATAAATCTGATAAAATAATCTCTAAGTCCTCTTTTTTGGCTTCTTTAATTTCATTAGCAAAAGTAATTAACAAAGAATCGCGATGATTAACAATTTGATCCACTTCTTTTAAAAGATTATTCTCAATAGCAATACAACCGCGTGTATTAAGCTCTTCTCTGTTTCCATTAAGTGGCATTCCATGAATCCAAATTCCATAACCTGTGCGTTTTTGCAATCTATCATAAAGGTTAGGATAAGAAGTTGTCAAAGCCAAAGGTCCATAATATTGATTTAAACCAACTAATCTTTGCTCTAGCGTATAAACCCCAATAGGCGTTGCCAAATCTCCCTCTTTTTGTTTATTTCCGCCTTTAGATCCAACCAAACTATTTGCATTTAGTCTCTCCGCCCACTTGCCATTTTCCAAAACATAAAGTTTTAGTTTTGGAGATTCTAGCTTTGGCGCATCTTTTGAAGCAATAAAAAGATATTTTAAATTCTCATAATAACCAAAGCGCGTATCTTGGTTTTTAAGCATTTCTTTCCAATAATCTCGTGTTTGTAAAATCTCATCAATCTTTTTTTCTAGTGCTTCCACTCCTTTTTCTCTATAAAGCCCAATCCACTCATACTCATTAGCATAACTCAAAACCGCTATTAACAATAACCATATAACTTTCATTTTCTCTCCATTTAATCTTCAAAATCATAGCCGACTTTCTTTAAGCTTTCTTTTTGCTTACTCCAGCCTGACACAACTTTAACCAAAAGCTCTAAATACACTTTTTTCTCAATAAACTTCTCTATTTTCTCTCTTGCGCTTTTTCCAATTCTTTTTAAAGTTTTACCCTCTTTGCCAATTACCATTGCTTTTTGGCTTTCTTTGTGAGTAACGATAGTTGCTTTGATATAATCCAAATCCTTTTTTTCTTTATAAAGATTGACTACAACATCACTTTCATAGGGTAGCTCATCACTAAGATTTTCAAAACACGATTCTCTAATCATCTCTTTTACAATCTCTTTGGTGCTATTTGGACTTAAAATTTCTGGATTATAGTAATAAGGATTTGGTGGCATCATTTCTGCTAATTTTTTCACAACATTTTTTAAAGAGCCCAAATCCTTATAAGAAATAGGTATCAATGCTTTATAGAAATCTTGATATTTTTGATATTCTTGTATTTTGCAAAACAACTCTTCTTTACTTATACTATCACTCTTAGTTAAAAGTAGCAGATGGGGTTTATTTTTTGCACTTTGCAAAAACTCTTCATAAAAACCAATCTTATCGCTAACTGGTGCTAAAAAAAGCAAAAAATCGCAATCTTGCATCGCCTGCATTGCTTCTTTTAACATATACTGATTGAGTAATTTTTCCTGTTTATGAATCCCAGGAGTATCCACAAAGACAATTTGCACCCCTTCGTGCATTAAAACCAAATTCATTCGCTTTCTTGTTGCATTTGCCTTATGTGAAACAAGCGCTAATCTCTCACCCAAAAGCGTATTTAAAAAAGTGCTTTTCCCTGCATTTGGTCGTCCCAATACCGCTACAAATCCTGCTCTACTTTCCAAGAAAAACCCTATAAAATATATCGTGCAATATCACTATTAGCCACAAGATTATCTAGCTTTTCTTTGACAAGAGATTCTGTGATTTCCACTTCCTGACCCTTGTAATTTTCTGCTTCAAAGCTAATTTCTTCAATAACCTGCTCTACAACCGTGTGCAATCTTCTAGCCCCAATATCCTCTGTTTTTTCATTAGCTAGTTGAGAATAATGCGCCAAAGCCCTAATGGCTTCTTCACTAAATTTTAAAGTTACTTCTTCAACTGCTAAAAGTGCTTCATATTGCTTTAAAATTGAATTTTTAGTTTGAGTTAATATTTTATAAAGCACTTCTTCATCAAGGCTATTTAGCTCAACGCGCAAAGGAAATCTTCCTTGTAATTCTGCAATCAAATCACTAGGCTTACTCAAACTAAAAGCCCCTGCAGCAATAAATAAAATATGATCAGTTTTAATACTTCCATATTTGGTATTTACAATACTTCCCTCTACAATAGGTAGTAAATCTCTTTGAACTCCTTCTTTGCTTGGATCTTGTCTGCCTTGAGCATTAGAGCTCACAGCAACTTTATCAATTTCATCAATAAAGATAATACCGCTATTCTCCGCTCTTTTTAGCCCCTCTTGCTTAATGCCTTCTAAATCCAATAGGGCTTCACTTGCTTCAATCTTTAGAATCTCTTTTGCCTCTTTGATACTCACTTCTTTTTTGGGATTTTCTTTAGGCGAAGCAATAAAAACCCTAGCAATAGTCTCTTGCACTTTTGCAAACTCTGCTGGCATATTTCCATCTTCAATCTCAAAGGCGCGTTTTGGAACTTCAATCTCAATTTTTAGATGATCGACTTCTCCATTTTCTACCTTTTGTCTCATCTTTTCTGAAGCTTTTTCATATTCTTCTATTTTTTGCTCACTAGCACCTTTAGGAAGCGGAGGGATTAATTTTTCTACAATCTTATCTAAAACATATTTTTGAATCCCTTGTGCATTTTTTTGGCGATGCTCTTCTTTAACCAGATTGATAGAAGCCACCACCAAATCTCTTACCATTGATTCAACATCTCTTCCCACAAATCCCACTTCCGTGTATTTGCTAGCTTCTACTTTAACAAAAGGCAATCCCATCATTTTAGCCATGCGTCTTGCAATTTCAGTTTTACCAACTCCTGTTGAACCAATCATCAAAATATTTTTGGGCATAACTTCTTCTTGAATCTCTTTTGGAAGTTGCAATCTCCGATAACGATTTCTCAATGCAATAGCGACAATTTTTTTAGCATCATTTTGCCCAATAATATATTCATCCAAATAACTCACAATCTCTTTTGGTGTCATCGCAATGTAATTTTCCATTTTTCCTACTTTTGTTCCTTATTTTAAAGTTCTAAAATCTTAATATTCTGATTAGTATAAATGCAAAGCTCTCCTGCAATTTTAAGCGATTCTAAAACCAAATCTTTTGGTTGCATTTGCCCACCACCAAATCTATCCAAAGCTCTAGCAGCCGAGAGTGCATAATTTCCGCCACTACCAATAGCAGCAATTCTTCCATCTTCTGGCTCTACCACATCGCCTGTGCCACTTAAAATAAAAATTTTCTCTTTATTTAAAACAATCATCATCGCCTCTAAACGCCTTAAATACTTGTCTTTACGCCATTCTTTAGAAAACTCTATCACTGATTTAAGCAAATCCCCTTTTTTGTTTTCTAAGATTCCCTCAAACATATCAAAAAGGCTAAAAGCATCTGCTGTACTTCCTGCAAAGCCACTTAAAATCTGTCCGTGATAAAGTGTGCGAATCTTAGTAGCATTACCCTTTAAGACACAATTTCCAAAAGTAACTTGTCCATCTCCGCCAATGACTGCCCCATTTTCTGTTTTATAGGCTAATATCGTTGTTGCTTCAAACATTACAGCGCCTCTACATCAATTTTCAAATTTGCGTGGATTCCACCGCCTAATTTAATTTCTACTTCATAAACCCCTGTAGATTTAATGGGACTTTTAAGCTCAATACTTTTTTTGTCAATCTCCAAACGATGCGCTCTAGCAAGCTCTTCTGCAATATCTTCTTTGGTAATTGCACCATAAAGAGATCCATTTGCACCAACTTTTTGAGAAATTTTTAGAGTAATTTCCTCAATCTTCTTGGCTGCCATTTCCATTAAAGCTCTATTTTCTGCTGCTTGTTGTGCTATCTTTTTTTGTGTTGCTTTGTAGCGATTAATCACTTCATTAGTTGCAAAATCTGCCATTCCCTTAGCAATTAAAAAATTCTTTCCATACCCATCTTTTACTTCGCAAATTTCACCTTTTTTTCCTAATGCTTTCACATCTTGTAATAATAATACTTTCATCGATACTCCTTAAATTTTTGAAATTTTAACATTTTTTATTAAATAAACAATAAGAGAATATTTCAGTTTTTTGCTTTTATTACCAAAAATAAAAAATAGTTTAATTATTTTATACTTTTTTAAAGTTTCTAAGAATATGATACAAAAATTTTTTAACCCTAAACCTAAACCTAAACAAAATTGATAAAGAATTTCTTATGCAAAAAAACTATCATCTTTTTATCATTATGTTAAGTGCAATGGTTACTATTTCAACACTTTATATCACACAGCCCATACAGCCTTTATTAATTAAAGAGTTTTCTATTTCTACCACTCAAGTTACCCTTTTTACTTCCATTCCCCTTTTTATGTTAGCCATCGCGCCTATTTTTTATGGTTATTTATTAGAAAAGTTTGATACTCGACTTATTTTAATTATTTCACTAGCCTTGCTTGGAATCTTTCAATGCCTTTTGTGTTTAAGCCAACAATATAGCAGTTTTCTAATCCTTAGAATTGGAGAATCACTTGCTATTCCTGCGGCACTTACAGCAACCGTTACTTGCCTTACACGCATTGATTCTAGCAATAAATACATTGGCGCCTATATTGCTTCTACAATTTTTGGCGGTGTTCTCTCTCGCGTTGGTGGCGGAATTTTGACGACTATTTTTTCTTGGAAATTCACTTTTTTAGCCCTTGGAATTACAAGTCTTGTGATTGCAGCACTTATTACAAAGCTCCCAAATACTAACAAAAAAATTAAAAATACAAAAATCACCTTTAGAATCTTTTTAGATTTTTTAACAGACAAACGCTTTTTCTTGTTGTATTTTGCAGCATTTTTAATCCTCTTTTGTTTTCAAGGCACTCTTAATTTTATGCCCCTTTATGTTTCCTCCCTTGATCCAAGCACTACTGCAGCACAAATTGGCTTTATGTATCTTGGATATATCATTGGTATTCTAGCTGCTCTTTTTTCACAAAAAATTATCAAATTTATTGGCGGAGAAATAAAAACTATCAGCATCGGTTTTGTGATTTTTTCTTGTGCGTGTCTTATGATGCTTTATGGAGATTTTTGGCAACTCTTTTTTGCAGTGTTTGTGTTAAGTGCCGGTATGTTTATCATTAACTCCACTCTTTCTGCATTAATCAACACAATCTCCACCAAGCAAAAGGGAATCATCAATGGCTTGTATCTTGCTTCATACTATGCAGGTGGCGCACTTGGGACAACATTGCCCACTTACATTTATCGCCCTTTTGGCTGGAATACTCTTTGTTTGATTCTAGGGATTATTTTGTTTGTAAGCGCTTTGATTTTTTATCAATCTAAAAAACATTTTATCAAAGGATAAATCTATGGAATGGCTAGAAGAAAATTATGATCAAATAAACCCTTTAGGTAATCTAAATATCCTTAACTTACCGCCAAATTCTTGCAGTGATATTTTAGCTATTTTACTTAGCCTTAGTCTAAAAAGTTTTAATCTTTTTTGGCAATCCCAAACCCTGCAAAATATTTGCCAAAATTATCTCCAAGAAATTTTAAGCTTTAAGCTTATTAAACAAGCCCAACTTAGCCTATTATTTCAGCTACAACACTCATCTAATAACCCAAAAATCAAAACCATTCTCCAAGAAACTCTAAATAAACTTAAAATTCTCAATCAAAATCAAATCATTGAAGAAGCCCACTTCAAACATCTTTTGCAATTTCTCTCAAAAATCCCTTTAGATTCTCAACAAACCAAAACTACCCCACCCACTTCTTCCATACAACATTTTGAAAATTTCTTTGAAGAAAGCCTTGCAATTTTAGAAAATCAAATGCACTCTATCCCTATGTTTGCAGATATTCAAAAATCATTACAAAATCTTTTAACAAAAACCAAGTCTCAACATTTCTCCATAGGAATCACAGGAGTGTTAAGTGCAGGCAAAAGCACTTTATTAAATGCGCTTTTAGGCAAAGAGATTCTAGGTAGCTCCACTATACCAGAAACTGCAAGTCTAACAACTCTCAAATATAACGAAACTTCCTATGCAAAAATAAATTTTTGGAGCAAACAAGAATGGGAAGATTTAAAAAATACCCTAGAACCAAACTATCTTGAATCTTTATTGCAAAACCAAGAATTCCAAAGCTTTCTTTCTCAATATATTTTAGATTCTAATCCCAAACAAAGCCTTGAGATTCCACTTGAAGAGCTACCAAAATTCACTTCTGCGAACTCTCCTAGCAAACTTTGCAATCTTATCAAAGAAACCACGCTCTTTACGCCCTTGCAATTCTTGCAAAATCAAGTGGAAATTGTTGATACTCCAGGACTTGATGATCCTATTATCCAAAGAGAAGAAATCACCAAGAATTATCTTTGCCAATGCGATTTGCTCATTCATGCGATGAATGCCTCACAAAGCGCCACCCAATTAGATATTAACTTTATTTTAGAAGCTTTGCAAAACTCCAATATTTCAAGGATTCTTATTATCTTAACCCACGCTGATTTACTCTCAAAAAAAGATCTACTTCAAGCTCTAGATTACACTAAAGAAACTATACAAAGCCAAATCTCTACACTCCAAGATGGTGCTCTGTTGATAAAGCGCCTAGATTTTCTTTGCCTTGCAAGCTATCCTGCACTTCTTTGCCAAACTAATCCCCAAAAAGCTAAAGAGTTAGGATACACCCTCCAAGAATCCAATTTTAATGCTCTCATTGAATATTTACAAAAAACTCTCATAGGAAGCAATAGCACCAAAGCAAAAGATCTCATTTATCTAGCTACGCAAGGCTTTAAAAAAGCCTTTCTTGCTTTGCAAGAAAATCTCAATCTTGAAAAAACACTGCTTTTTAGCTCAAGAGAATCCATTCTCTCTCTTATTGAAAGCACTAAACAAGAAGCACAAAAAGCTAAAGATGAGCTAAACTCCACCAAGCAAAAACTACAAGCCATACAGCAACAATTACAAGATTATGCCAACACAGCAACAAACCTGCTCTCCCAAAAGCTTCTTGAAGCACAAAACATACTCATTGAACGAATCTTTGAAGACATTATGTATGATTACAATCAAAACAAAACACCAAGTAAAGAACGCGTAGAAAAAATTCTCCTGCAAGGCTTAAAAGATTTTTTAATTGATATTCTAAGAGTTTATCAGTATAATTTTTCTCAAAAAATCTCTCAACTCATCAGCCAATTTACCCTAAATCACAGCTTAAAACTCTCACAAATCAAGCTTAATGAGACTTTGATTCTTAAGGTTAAAATACAAATTTTAAATCATATTTCATTAAAACACAAAGATGCAAAACTCTTAAATTCGCTACAAAATGCTTTTTCTTTAGGCTTTGAATCTTTTAAAGAATCCATCTATAACCAAAGCAAAACTATCCAATCGCAGCTCTTTTTAAATCTCCAAAATCACTTTAATGAGATTTTAGAAGAATCAGAACTTATTTTGCAAACTAAAGAAAAGATTCTCCAAAAAAGCCTTGAAGATTCACAAAATAATTCAGAAAACAAAGTCAAAAAAGAACAAGAAATTCTTGCCCTTCAAGAACAAATCAAAAATCACCTAAACCAACTCCAAAATATCCAAGAATACGCAACAAGGATTTCCAATGCTTAAACAATTCCTAAAAGAATGCCAAGAGATTCTACAAAAAAACTCACAAACCACCCCAATCCAAAAGTTACTTTTAGATTGCCAAAACAATCTTAATCCAAATGACTACTCCCTAGAATTTTTTCGTGATCTTTATGATAAAAATCAAGAATCTATGCAAATTGCTATTATTGGGCAATTCTCAAGCGGTAAAAGCACCTTTTTAAATGCTCTTTTGGGTGAAAATATCTTGCCAACTGGAATCACACCAATAACTTCAAAAGTCTGTAAAATCTGTTATGGAGATGAATATATTTTGGAGGTTGTTTATAAAAATGGGCATAAGATTCCACAAAATATTGATTTTCTCCACAAGCTTACAAGACAAAATTCTCAAAACATTGATTATTTTTGCCTTTATGCACCTATTTTACTCTTAAAAGAAATTAATTTTCTTGACACTCCAGGGTTTAACTCCCAAAATCAAGAAGACACCAACACAACTTTAAAAATTCTAGAAAATGTGGATGGAATTATTTGGCTAACGCTTATTGATAATGCTGGAAAAAATAGCGAAAAACAGCTCCTTAAGGAATTCATCAAACATTATGCACAAAAAAGCCTTTGTGTTTTAAACCAAAAAGATCGCTTAAAATCTCAAGAAGAAATCAATTTAAGCGTTCAATATGCCAAAGAAGCCTTTAATGGAATCTTTGCAGAAGTCATTCCAATTTCTGCAAAAATAGGACTTCAAGCCAATCTAAACTCCCCTCAAAAAATCCTAAAAAATCTTCTCTCCAATCTCTCTTCAAAGATTCAAAATCTCATTCACATAGAAAATAAAGAAACACTTTTAAGCACCTTAGAATCTGATTTTCAATTCACTTCAAAATCCATTCAAAGCACAAGCCAAAACAATACTGATTATATAAACCTCATCAAACAATCCAATATGCAAGCTATCTTTGATTTCATAACACATACTATCAAGCCCAAAGCAACCCTTTCTAAAGAATACAGCACTCTTAAAAAACTTAAAGAAATGCATATTTTACTTCATTACCAATACCACAAAACTTTACTTTGCTACAAATCTTTAACTAAAATATTTATTAATCATCTCCACAATACCACTCTAAAAAGCCAAACTCACCAAGAAAAGCAACAGCAAATTTTCAACAATCTCTATAAAACCTTAGATTTGCTTTTGGATTCTCTTGCACAAAATATCTATAACAACCTAGAAAAAATCACTCTTAATTTTCCCATTAAACAAAAATCACTTTTTAAAGAAAAAATTATTTTACAAAGCAAGGAAGTTGTGTCGCTACCATTAGAGCAAATTAAAATCCGCCTCCAAAATCAAGATTCACCTTTTCAAAAAGATTTCAAAGCCTTAAGCGCACAAATCCATAATTTTTGCAATTTATTCCGAGATTTAGTGGAAGAATTCTCAAAAGATTTAAAATCCAAAACCAAGCAATGGCAAGACAAAGAAGTTCAAAAACAAGAGATTTATAAATACGCCCCAAATAGCCAAAGCTTCAAAGACTTGCAACATTTTTCACAGCAATATTACGAATGCCTTATAACTGATTTTGATAAAAATGACTTACTAGCCACCTCCAATCTCCAAAGCCAACTTCACTTCTTAAGCCATTTTCTAACACTAAATTATAATAACGCAATTGAATCGGCACTCAACAAGCTTGATTTAAAACTTAAAAACTCCATTGCCAAACATCAAGAAAATCAAGATTTTGCAATTTTTTCACCCACCCTAGAAAATATCCGCGATTATCTTAATGAATCTTTTTGTTTTGAACCCTTACAAGCTCAATTATTTGGACCTATGAATCTACTTAAAAAAACCCATTCTCAATTTTTAAAAGGCTTGGAGAATCTCACGCGCGATAAAATTCAACTCATTAATGATCAAATGACAAATCTTAAGACAGAAATTGATAAAATTATAAAAAATCTACAAATTATCAAAAAATTTATGAATATGGAACCAGAGTTGCTTATAAGCAGACAAGACACTAAAAACAAGGAAGTTTAAATGAAAGTAGAGCTCTTAGAGCCATACATTCAAATTAGCATTGAAAAAGAATCGCGCTTTTTAAAACGCGCTATTGATTTTGCATACAAGCACTTCTCCAAAGCCTATCGCCTCTCTAGTTCAGTATTGATTTTAGATGATGGGGAACGCTATAAAAAGGATTATTTTTTAAATTGGGCTTATCATGTCGCTATGCAAGAAGAAAATAAAAAAGACAATCCAAGCTTCCAATCCATCATCGATAGTAGCCACCTTCCAATCCGCATTAAAATGATTGAAAACAAGGCTATTTTAGAGCATATCATTGTTTCTTTGCAAATCCTGCATAGTAGCCTAGCAAGAGCGCAAGTTTGTTTGCGACTAAATCGCCCAAATCGTCTTGCAAGACGCTATTTGACTTCCTTATTTCAAGATTTTCTTATTAGCTACACTAAGCAAGAAATTTTTTTAGATTCAAGTAGCTCTTATTTTTGGGAAAAACTCATTGCAATGCTCTCTCAAAAAATTATCCACAATGTTGTTTTGGATTTTGATTATGAAACTTTCAAAACCAACAACACTTTTGAATGCTTTGAGCCCTACACTACCAAGGAAGAAAGATTGCTTAAGAGAAGTTATAGAATCTTAGGTTGCAGAGAAGACGATGAGTTTGAAAGTGTAAAAAATCGCTACATTGAACTTGCAAAAATTTATCATCCTGACAATGTTTATGGACAAGATTCCAAAATCATTGAGGGCTATTCTGAAAAATTTCGTATCATCAATGAAGCCTATGAAAACATTAAATCAAACTTTAAATGCTATTTAAGGAGCTAAAATGTCGCAAGAAAATGAATCTGTTGAATTAAATCTTGAAGAAAAACCTAAAAAAAGCCATTTTTTAACTTATCTGTTATTGCTAATCTTGCTTATTGCCATTATTTTTAGCCTAGGTTACTATTTCCTTAATAACGGAGTGGGCAAAAATATCATCAGCAATCTACAAAACTCACTAAACAAAAAAGAAATGCAACCTGCTAATCAAAAACACACACAAGAATACGCCAAAGATGAAGAGATTAAACGCCTACAAAACGCTCTTATTCAAAAAGAAAAAGAGCTTCAAAAACTCTCTCAATCTCTAAGCAACTCAACACAAAAGCCAACAACACTGCAATTACGCTATACCATCAAACCTAAAAAACAAATCATAGCAGAGTGCTTTTCAATGCAAACTGGAAAATGGGAGATTCCACAAGGTTGCCTTTTATCTCTTACTACCAAAATTAACAAAGAATTAGAAAATGACAAAAAAGTTGTTGCCTTTGAAGTGCAAGGAATCGTTGATAACAACCCCTATAAAGGTCTTTCTCCTGAACTCAAGCAAGAAGGTTTAGCTAGTTTTAGAGCGTGGAATGCAATTAGAGAAATTAACAAAAAGCTGCCAAATGTTACTGCCTTTGAAGGTCCAAGTTTAGAATCAAAAGACAAACGAGGCTATAGAATCAAAGCTTATTTCGTAGAATGAAAGAAATTCACACTTTAGGTGTAATCTTACGCCCCTCAACCCCCGAACTCAAAGAATATTTTTTGGAGTTTCAAAGCCTTGCCCATTCACTTGGCTTTGAAGTTTTGCTAGATTCTATTAGTGGTGGTATGATTAATAGAAATGGTTTAAACTTCCAAGATCTCTGCCAATATTGCGATGCTTTAATTTCTATTGGAGGTGATGGCACGCTCATCTCCACTGCTAGACGATCTTTTTCATATCAAAAGCCAATTTTGGGAATCAATATGGGGCATTTAGGGTTCCTTACAGATTTACAAAAACACGAAGTTCAATCTTTTTTGCCAAATCTTAAAACTGGAAACTACAATATCACCAATCATATGATGCTTGAAGGAAAAATTGATGATAAAACAAGCTTTTTTGCACTCAATGATATTATTTTAGCCCGTCCTAATGATGCTTCTATGATTCATCTCAAAGCCTATATTGATGGAAATTACTTTAATTCTTACTATGGAGATGGTTTGATTCTTGCTACCCCAACAGGCTCTACAGCTTATAATATTAGCGCGGGTGGCGCCGTTGTCTATCCTTTCTCTCACAATCTACTTTTAACCCCTATTTGTGCGCATTCTTTAACCCAAAGACCTCTAATTCTACCTGCAAATTTTACCATTGATATAGAGCTTGGAGAACAAGGGATTTGCAATATTGTTATTGATGGACAAGAAAATAAAACTCTCAAATCCGGGCAAAAAATCTCCATAAAAACCCAAAAAGATGGAGCCAAGCTCATTCACAACATTCATTGGGATTATTTTAAAATTCTCAAAGAAAAATTTCATTGGGGAGATTATGAATAATGCAAAAAATCTTAATCAAAAAAATCGTTATCAAAGATTCTCCTGCCTTTAAAGTTGCTTGTTTTGAACCCTCACCCTTTTTTAATGTTTTTAGTGGAGCAAGTGGGGCTGGAAAGTCTGTTTTAATGGAATCAATCCTAGCTCTTTTTGGATTAAAAGAAAGCAACGCACAAACCCTAGAAGCCACGCTAGAACTCTATGGAATCCCAGAAGAATTTCAAGGCTTAATTGATGAGGGCGAAGTTATCTTAACACTTACCAAAAAAGACAAAATCCGCTATTTTTTAAACGCGCAAAATATTCCTAAAAAGAAAATTACTGAAATCTTTGCCCCATTTTTAAAACACTTAGGCACAAAATCTTATAATTCTTTTAAAGAAGAGAATCTTTTTTTTGCTTTAGATTCATTTTGCAACGCTCAAGATTCAAAACACAAAAACTTTTTAGAGGACTACCAAAATGCCTTTGGCGCATACCAAAATGCTAAAAATGCACTCAAAAAACTCCAAGAAGAATCGCTCAAAGTCAATGAACTCAAAGAATTTTTGCAATTTGAAATCCAAAAGCTAGAAACGCTTAATCCCAAAAAAGGCGAATATGAAGAGCTTTTGATGCTTAAAAAAGAATTTTCCAAAAAAGAAAAAATAGCCCAAAGTTTGCAAGAGATTCAAAGTTTCTTAAGTCAAACCCACAAAATCTCTAATTTTCTAAACCTTATTGATTGCAAAAACGATTCTATTTTAAATGCACTCAATGAATTAGAAACAATTTGCCAACAAGAAAGTGAGCGATTAAACGAAATTGAATCTATTGATCCTGAAATGATTCTTAATAGAATTGAAGCTTTAAGTGCTTTAAAACATCGCTATGGCGGAGTAGATGAAGCCATAGAAACTTTAAAAAACAAAAAACAAGAACTTGCCAAATATGAAAACTTAGACATTCTCTTAAAAGAATCTCAAAATACCTTAAACCAATGCCAACAATCACTCAAAAAAAATGCCAAAACACTCTTGGAATCAAGAAATACTCATCTTGCTTCTTTCACTCAAGCCCTAAATAACACTTTAAAGAATCTAAAAATGCCCCCTGCTAATATCTCACTTCAAGAAATTTCACCTGATTTATGGGGAATTTTGGGGAATGTTAATTTTAATATCACCCTTAACACGGAATTAAAAAATTTAAGTGCTGGGGAATTCAATCGATTCTCCCTAGCCCTTTTGCTTACTCAAAACACACAAGCAAAAAATCAATCTATTATTATTTTAGATGAAATTGATGCAAACTTAAGTGGAGAAGAATCTCAAGGTGTTGCAGAAGTCCTATATCAACTCTCACAAAACTATCAAATCTTTGCTATCTCTCACCAATCTCATATGCCAAGCCTAGCGCACTCCCACTTTCTCGTCCAAAAACAGCCCCAAGGATCGCAAATCACCTTGCTTAATAAGGAAGGCAGAATCCATGAGATTGCGCGAATGATTAGCGGTAGTGAAATCACACAAGAAGCCATCGATTTTGCCACCAAACGACTTCAAAATCTCTAAAAGACAAGCTATGAATCTAAACACTCTAAAAAAATTTGCCATTTATCTCAACGATTCTCCCAAAAAACTCCGCTCCATTAAGCGCATTGGGGATAATCTTTTTAAGCTTGATATTAGCGGAGAAATCTTTTATTTTGATCTAAGCAAGTCTAAAAGTAGCATTTATCTCACACAAGATCAACTAATCCCTCCTAAACTCTATAATGCTCCTTTTGATAAAAGTCTCCAAAAACTCTGCTATAACGCTCAAATCAAAAACGCCAAAGTTGATGGAGACAATCGGATTTTACAGCTTTTCTTAGAAACACAAAATAGTTACAAAACCAATATCACTCTTTTGCAAGCTGAATTTACAGGCTGTTATACCAATCTTATTTTACTTACTCCAGACTTCATTGTTATTGATGCTTTGCGACACATCACAAAAGATCAATCTTTCCGCGAAGTTAAAATCTCACGCCCTCTTTTACCTCTCCCACAGCCCAATAAAAAGCCAATTTTAAAAGATGAAGGTGAGCTTTTAGAAACTCTAAAGAATAATTTTTTAAAAATTAAAGAAAACGAATTAAAGCAAAAAATCCAAAAATCAAGCACCCATATCACTCAAAAAATCAAGCAACTTCAATATTTTTTAAAAAATTTAGAAAACAAACAAGAGCTAGAAAAAACCGCGCAAAACGAATCAAATTATGGAAAACTCATTCTCCAAAATCTCTATCTTTATCCCAATTTCAAAGGCACAAAAATTATTCTCCAAGATACCAAAATCACGCTTCCACCAAAAGCCACTTCTCTAAGCCATGCCGCACAAATTTTCTTTGAAAACTCCAAAAAACTAAGCAAAAAAGCACAAAATATCCATCTTCAAGAAGAGAATTTGCAGGATAAAATCACCTTTTATTCTAAACTTTTAGAAATGGTTCAAAATGTAACAAATCTCAATGATTTGCAAATTTTGGATTCAAACTCCCAAAAAGAAATCAAACAAAAAAAAATTTCCAAGTCCTTTGAGAGCTTTTTTATCGAAGGTTTTAAAGTCTCTATTGGTAAAAGTGAAAAAGAAAATATCGCTTTACTTAAAGAAGCAAAAGCCGATGATATTTGGATGCATATCCGCGATATTCCAAGCTCTCATCTTATTATTCATTGTGGAAAAAATAAGATTCCTGATATAATCTTGCAAAAAGCTGCTAAGATTTTAGTAGGCTTTTTGAAAAGCTTTAGTGGGAATTATGAGGTGGATTACACCAAAAGAAAATTTGTAAAAATTACTCAAGGCGCAAATGTAATCTACGGAAAGGAACAAACACTCCAAATCATAAAGGAATAAAGGAGAAAAAATGGCAGTCTCTCCAATTAGCAATGTAAATTTTATTAATCAAAACTCACAAGTTGGCTCAATTCAACAAGCAAATAATCAAGTTAAATTAGATTTTCAAGCTATGATTAGTCTCCAAGAAATGCAAGATAAAGAAAATGAAATCCAAGAAGTGCGCCCAACTGAAGAAACCCTAAAAACCAATGAAGATAAAGAAGATAATGGTAAGGAAGATCAAGAAAAAGAGAATCAAGAAACAACAAAAACACTAGAAACACAAGAAGATTCTCAAGATGAAATTCAAACTGATGAGAATGGATTGATTCAGCACTTAAATATTTCAATTTAATGCATTTTTTTATTTTTATTTTGTAAAATTCTAACTGACTTTAAAAGTCTAAAATATTAAAAAATTAAAGGAAAAATATGTTTAATTTACGCGCATTACCTTTTAATGAAATCCAAGGCTTTATTAGCAAAGAAACCTGTGAATTCCATTATGGAAAACACCACCAAACTTATATTAATAATCTTAACAATCTTATTAAAGGAACAGAATTTGAATCGGCTTCTTTATTTGAAATTGTTACAAAAGCACAAGGCGGAATCTTTAACAACGCTGCACAAGTTTATAATCACGATTTTTATTGGGATTGCCTCTCACCCAAAGAAACTCCATTAAGTAGCGAATTGCAAGAAGCTATCAATGAAAGCTTTGAAAGTTTTGATAAATTCAAAGAAACTTTCTTGCAATCTGCCACTACACTTTTTGGTTCTGGTTGGTGTTGGGTTGTGTATAATCCAAACTCTAAAAAACTAGAAATTGTTCAAACAAGCAATGCACAAACTCCTGTTACACAAGGCTTGATTCCTATTTTAGTGGTTGATGTTTGGGAACACGCTTATTATGTAGATTACAGAAATGCTAGACCTGCTTACTTAGAAAAATTCTTTAGCCACATTCACTGGGATTTTGTTTCTAAATCATTAGAATGGGCAAAAAAAGAAGGATTAAACTCTGTAAATTTCTATATGAACTCTCTCCACGCTTAAAAAATCTTAAAGCAAAAGTAGCCTTTAGGGGCTACTTACAATATTCTTTCATATTTTCTTTTGTTTTCTTAAATTTTTTTTTGCTATAATTTTGAAAACATGAGGGAGTAGTAAGCAAGTTTTTTACTTGTGGCAAACCAACATACTGATGATTCTCATCTGGTTTTGCCTTAAATTATGAGACTCATATATAACTTATATAGCTATATATGATTCTTAAAACTTCCTAAAATTTAGCTTCATATATAGCCAAAAAGGAGCTAAATGTTTCACAATATTCCACTACAAGAACTCTTTACCAAATTTCAAAGTGATCAAGAAAATGGATTAACTTCCACACAAGCCCTAGAAAACAAACAAAAATTTGGTGCAAATATCTTTGAAAAATCCCCTCCACCTACACTTACAAAGCAACTCTTAGAAGCACTCAAAGAACCTATGGTTTTATTGCTTATTTTTGCTGCCCTTCTTGCTCTTGGAATTAATACCTATGAATATCTCTACCACAATCAATCAAACTTTTTAGAATGTATTGGCATCTTTATTGCTATATTTATTTCTGTAGCTATTACGCTTATTATGGAGAATAAAAGCCAAAAAGCCTTTGAAACTCTCAATGCTATCACTCAAGGCAATACCATAAAAACTTTGCGTGATGGAGAAGTTAAGCTTATCCCGCAAGAAGAGATTGTCAATGGCGATATTTTACTTTTGGAAACTGGCAATAAGATTCCCTGCGATTGTCGCATTATACATTCTCAAAGTCTAATGTGCAACGAATCAAGCCTTACAGGTGAAAGTATGCCAAGCATCAAAAATCCTATTCTCTCTAATCACACTCCTAATAATACTTATGAAAATATGCTTTATAGCGGTTGCTTTATTACTCAAGGCAATGCAAAAGCTATTTGCGTAGCTGTTGGAAATCACACTGAATTTGGAAAAATAGCAAAAGCTCTTGATCAAACAATCCAAACCATAACACCCTTACAAGAAAAACTCCAAAAACTTAGTAGAAGAATCACAATTTTTGGAGCAAGTGCTGCATTTTTAGCCTTTCTCATACAGGTTGTCTTTTTTGTCCTAAGAGACACTATTAGTTTTGAAAACATTACACAAGCTTTTATTTCAAGCGTTGTTCTTATTGTTGCCTCTGTCCCTGAAGGTTTGCCTACCATTGTAGCCATATCATTAGCTCTTAATATTATTAAAATGTCTAAACAAAATGCCCTCATTAAAAAACTTATTGCTTGTGAAACAATTGGCTGTGTTAATATTATTTGTAGTGATAAAACTGGAACACTTACTCAAAATCAAATGAGTGTAGAACATTCCTTTATTCAAGATAGAATCTTTGAATTCCATTCTCACTCTCTACAAAATCTCCAAACAAGCCCCATTAAAGATTCTGCTTTTTTTATGCTTCATAATGCCGCATTAAATTCCACTGCCGATATTAGTCAAAAAGGAGAAAAATACGATTTCATTGGCAATCCAACCGAATGCGCTCTACTTGTTTTTGGAGAGAAAATAGGATTCCACTATAAAGAAATACGCAAGAATTTTAAAATCTTACATTCCTTTCCTTTTTCTTCCCAAACAAAAAATATGACAAGCCTAGTAGAATTCAAAGGAAAAGTTCTTTGCCTAAGCAAAGGAAGTCCCGAAAAAATCCTAAGTCAATGCAAGATGATGCCTTGCCAAGATACACTAAAGATTAACAAACAAATTCTTTACTTCCAAAATCTTGCCTATCGGGTTATTGCCTTTGCACACAAAGAAATTGCAGATGATGGGGATTTTAAAAATAGAGAATTGCTTGAATCTGAAATGATTTTTGATGGCTTTGTAGCGATTTCTGATCCATTACGTCCTGAAGTATATGAAGCTATTATGGACTGCAAAAAAGCAGGAATTGATGTTAAGATTCTAACAGGAGACAACCTATCTACTGCTAAAGCCATTGGAAATCAACTACATTTACTAGATCATAATTCTATTGCCATTGAAGCTAGTGAACTAGAAAATTTAAACCAAAAAGAATTACTTCAAATTCTCCCAAAAATCAAAATCATTGCGCGATCCACACCGGATACCAAGATGCAAATTGTTAATATTCTAAAATCTCAAGGTAATGTTGTAGCGTTAAGCGGAGATGGAATTAACGATGCTCCAGCCCTTAAAAATGCCGATGTTGGAATCGCTATGGGAATTAGCGGGACAGAAGTCTCCAAAGCAGCTAGTGATATTATCTTACTTAATGATAGTTTTGCAACTATTGTTAAAGCTATTGAATGGGGGCGAGGCATCTATCAAAATTTCCAACGCTTCATTCAATTCCAACTCACCGTCAATCTTTCCTCTGTAATAATTGTTTTGTTTGCAGTTATCGCAGGATTAACAGCACCCTTTAGTGCTTTGCAACTTTTATGGGTAAATCTCATTATGGATGGACCACCTGCGCTAACCTTAGGATTAGAGCCTATTTCAAAAAACCTTTTAGCCCAAAAACCTATTAAGCGAAATGCCAATATTATAACTAAAGATATGCTAATTCTTATTATAATTAATGGAGTATTCATTGCTTTTGTATGCCTCTTGCAATATTTTACAAATTTCTTAGGCGCAACTCCTAAAGAAAAAAGCTCTGTTCTTTTTACGCTTTTTGTTATTTTTCAACTCTTTAACGCATTTAACGCAAGAGAACTGCATAATCAAAGTATTTTTAAAAACCTTACCAACAATCGCCTTATGCTTGGAGTTTTTATTCTTACTTTTGCTTTGCAAGTCTTAATTGTAGAATTTGGAGGAGAAGCTTTCAAGACAACACCATTGGATTTGATAATGTGGATAAAAATATTATTTGTAGGTTTTAGTGTTATTATTGTGGGAGAAATTGTTCGCTTTTTACTCAAAATTTCTAGGAAAAATAATCTTTCCTAGAAAGCTTTGTATTTTATTTGTAATTTCTACTGAGATATTCTCCTAAATATTGCAATTCTTCATCGCTAATTTCAGTTTTTCTAAAAAATGGCATAGAGTGCTTACCATAACGCACAAACACCTTAACCAAATCCACACTTAAAAAATCTCAAAAAAATATTCAAACTATAATTTATCTTTTTATTCGCAGACTATTACCCACAACAACAAGAGAACTTAAAGACATAGAAAGCGCTGCAACAAGTGGAATAACATAACCTAACATTGCAAGTGGAATCATAAAGGCATTATATAGCAACGAAATCCAAAGATTTTGTTTGATAAATTTAAAGGTTCTTTTTCCGATTCTAAAAGCCTCAGCAATACCACCTACCCTATCATCAAGCACCACTATATCGCTAATGCTAATGGCAACATCAATCCCACTGCCCATTGCAATAGCAATATCACTTCGCCCAAAAGCAATAGAATCATTAATCCCATCCCCTGCCATAACCACCACCTGACCTTCTTTGTGAAGTTTATCAATAAAATCTGCTTTGTTAATAGGGTTTTGCTTAGCATAATATTCGCTAATCCCAAGACTTTGCGCTACCCTTTGGCAAACACTTCTATTATCACCACTTAGCAAAATTACTTTGATTCCCATTTTTTGAATCTTTTCTATGGATTCTTTTGCATCTTTTTTGAGTGTATCTTCCAATGAAAATTCCGCCAAAAGGCGATCCTCTCTAGCAAAATAAAAAACACTATTTTGCGATTCTTGCAAATCCTTTGGCAATGCCACACCACTTTCTTTAAGTAGCTCTAAATTTCCACCTACATAGCATTTACCATTAATTTCTGCTTTAATCCCCCTAGCGCTAATTTGCTCCACACTCTCTATCTGTGCTTTTTTATACGATTTTTCAAAATACCCTAATAACGCCACACTAATTGGATGAGAGCTTTTTTCTACCATTCCATACAAAATCTCAAAATCACTCATCTCTGCACCAAAATCCCTTAATCCAATAACTCGCAATTTGCCTTCTGTTAGTGTGCCTGTTTTATCCACCACTAAAGTATTTGCCTTAGCAATCACTTCTAAAAATCTTGCTTCCTTAAAAAGCACCTTTTGTTTAAAAGCCTCTCCAAGTCCAACCAAAGAAGCAATAGGTGTAGCCAAAGCCAAAGCACAAGGACAAGCAATGATAATCACAGAAATCATCACCATTAAACTTTTATCAAAACTCACTTCCCAAACTAAATACCACAACCCAAAAGTTATCAAAGCAAACAAAAGAATCACAGATGAAAAATAACGCGAAATCTTATTTGCCACTTCTTGAATTTTTGGACGCGCATTTAAAGAATCTTCAACTAAATTCACAATTTTTGTCATTAAAGATTCTTTAAAAACCTTAGTAACTTCATAAATAAAGCTTTTATTTAACGCCAAAGAACCAGAATAGATATTTTGTCCTTTTATTTTTTCTTGCGGTAATGATTCCCCACTCAAAGCACTCTCATCACACAAGGCTTCTTTGGAGAGTAAAATCCCATCAAGTGCTACCCTATCACCCACTTTAACTTGTATAACATCTCCTACTTCCACTGATTCTATGGATTTTTCTTGAAAATTTTCACCCACTTTCACCATAACACTAAATGGTATTTGCGCATTAAGTTTATCTAAGCTATCTATGGCACTTTTTTTACCCCGAATCTCCAAAAACTTCCCAATCAAAACAAAAGTAATAATCATCGCCACTGATTCAAAGTAAGTTTCTCCACCCCTAAAACTTGCATAAATTGAATAAATATAAGCCAAAGTAGCACCACTAATAACAAGCAAATCCATATTGGGAGACTTGTATTTAAAAGCCATATAAGCCCCACGCCAAAATACTCCGCCACTAAAAAATAATACAGGAGTTGCTAAAATAAATCCGGCAATGTTTAAAATATTTCGCATTTCTTGTGAGATTCCTGAAAAATACCCTGCATATTGCGCCACAGCAATCCACATAATATTCATCACGCAAAAGATTCCAACGACCATTTTTATATAATAGTCTTTTTTTTCTTTTTTGGCATAGGTTTCTTGCAATCTTGAATCATAAAAATGCGCATCATAACCGATTTGTTGAATTATTTGGATAATTTGTGAGACTTTTATTAAAGTAGGATCAAATAAGATTGTTGCTTTATTGTTCGTATAATTAATATGAACTTCAACAATCCCTTCTTGTTGAGAGAGAATTTTTTCATTTAGCCATACACAAGCAATGCAGTGAATCCTTTCCAAAATCAAAGAGATTTCAAAAAAATCCCCCCTTTTTTCTCCATAATGCTCCAAAAAAGATACCGAATCATACTGCATAAAATCCGTGTTTTTATTTTCTTGAATGGGTTCTAATTTTTGATCGCCTAGTTTGGAGTAAAAATCCTCCAAACCTTGAGTTTGCAATAATCTATAAACCCCCTCACAACCCCTGCAACAAAAATATTTTTTTTGATTAGCAATTTCTGTTTGAATTAAAACTGATTCATCAAACTCTAAACGACAATGATCACAATACCTTTTAGTCATCGCCTATTTATGCTTTAAATTGTGATAAAAACTTTTTGAGATTTCTAGCAGCTTGGCGGATTCTATTTTCATTTTCAATCAATGCAATTCGCACATAATTATCCCCTTCATGCCCAAATCCAATCCCTGGACTTACAGCAATTTTTGCTTCTTGCAATAATTGTTTAGAAAACTCCATACTTCCTAAATGCTTTACACATTCAGGAATTTCTGCCCAAATAAACATGCTTGCTTTAGGCTTTTTCATTTTCCATCCAGCTGCCCCAAAACTCTCTATTAAAACTTCCATTCTCTTTTCATATTTATCTGCAATTTCTTTAACACATTCTTGATTCCCATTAAGTGCGATAGTAGAAGCAATTTGAATAGGAGTATAAATCCCATAATCTAGCCAACTTTTAATTTTTTGTAATGCGCCAATTAATCTTTCATTCCCCACAAAACAACCCACACGCCAACCTGCCATATTATAACTTTTTGAGAGTGTATAACCCTCAACAGCAACATCCAAGGCTCCATCCACTTCAAAAATAGAAGGCGCCACATAGCCATCAAAACTCAAATCCGCATAGGCAATATCATTAATAATATAAAATCGCTCTTGTTTGGCTAATGCTACCAATCTTTCATAAAACTCCTTATACACTACAATAGTCGTTGGATTGTGTGGAAAATTTGTTACAACAAATTTTGGCTTAGGCATTGTATTGTGTAGTGCGTTTTTGAGCGATTGAAAATATGATTCCATATCCAATTCATAATCCTCATTCCATTTTAACCCAAAAGTTGCAACATTTGCACCCGATAAAATAAAGGCATAGTAATGAATAGGATAAGCTGGCTCTGCAACAACTGCTGTATCACCTGGATTGGTAATAGCTTGCACCAAATGCACATAACCCTCTTTAGAACCCATTGACACGCACACTTGTGTATCTGGATTTAATTCCACCCCATATTTACGCTTATAAGTATCCGCAATTGCTAGTCGTAACTTATAGATTCCTTTGCTTGCAGAATATCCGTGGTTTTTTGGCTTATGGGCTGCTTCACAAAGCTTTTCAATAATATGATTTGGAGTGGGACCATCAGGATTTCCCATACTAAAATCAATGACATCTTCACCATTTTGTCGCATTTGCAACTTAATCTCATTGATAGCGGCAAACACATATTTTGGTAATCTTTTTATTCTCTCAAACTCAATTTCATCAAACATTTAAACTCCTTTATTCTAAAGTTACGCTCAAACCACCCTTAATAACAATCGGTAAATAGTTATCACTAATTTTAACAAAAGCCGTCCCACTTGGAATCATCACACTTGTTCTATTAACTGAATCTTCCAAAGAATCCACTTTGATAATCCCCAAATTCTCATCAAAAAAAACAATCTTAGGATACCACAAAACATTGCCCAAGCTACTTATGGATAATTTACCCCCCTCTTTTAGAGAATACCAATATTCGCCTTTAAGATTTGCATTTTTTTGAACTATCCCCTTTTCTAACAACACAGCCTTAGGGTATTTTAAAATATCTTGAGTAATCACATACACCCACTGCTTAACATTTTGTCTCTCAATTTTTGAAACATTATACCCATAATCACGCAACTTTTCTTGCAATAACACAGGGTCAATGGCATATTCTGTATTCATCGACAAAACAAAACGATATTTCTCACTATCAAGCATGCTTTGCTTTACTAAAAAATAATAATATCCCATCGCTCCCAAAACATCAGAAAGCACACTCATAAAAGCTGCTGGATTTTGCCTAATCTCAAATGAAACTTCAAGTTCCATAGGTGTTCCAAAAGTCAGCTTTAGCAATCCATTTTCTTTGAGAACTTTAGAGATTTTATACAAATTAGGCTGTCCAACTCCATCTAAAAATTCATCTTGATTATCAAAAAGCCTCTGTATGAATTTTTGATTCACACGATAATCCTGCACTCCAACAAGTGAGATAATGTGAAAATCTAAAGAATTACAAAAAAGTTTAGAATTAGCAAAAAAAATCAATAATAAAGCAAAAAAGATTCTTTTTACCACTCCAAACCTCCGCTATATTGACGATATTGAGCGCTATTAATCTCCACAAACTCCCCCTTATCATTCACCATAAAATACATTCGCCTTGCTAGATTATAGTTATCCATCTTGTCTTTATTTTTCACCTCTAGCATTCCATGCCCTGTAATAATAGTTTGTGGTCTTTTTAAATCCACTTTAAAAGTCTTATCCACAATCATTGTTTCTCTTTGTTTAGTGTCTAAATATATAATTCCCATCCACACATTAGACAAGGGATGAATTTCAACTTTAGCCTCAACTTGTGGTGCTACTTCTTCTAAAGGATTTTCTTCAGTAAGAATTTCTTGGTTGCTATTTGTTTTAAGGGTATCTTCTAAAGGCGTTGAAGCAGAGGAATCAAGATTGAGATTAGGTGCAATTTCTAAATTTTGCGTTGCATTGTTTTCTACTTCTGTATTTTCCTGTATTATTCTTTTATCCATCACTTCATTGCGTGATTCTTTCATATCTAGTTCTTGTGTGCTATTTTGCTCTACAGATTCAACAGAATTATTCATGAAATTAAAATTAAAATAAAAATAAAAATAAGCTCCAATTGCAAGTAGAATGACTACTACCGCAGTGATAATCAAACCATTGTTAAAATCATTTTGCTGTGTTGCTTCGTGCATAATTTTAAAATTAATATTTGCCTCTGTCTTTTCTTTTTCTTCTTTGTTCTCTTTTAAGAAATTCTCATATTCCTCACACCATTTTTGCAAATCAATCTGATATTCGCGCTCTAAAATATGAATTAAACCAATGGTAGTTACTCTATCTCTTAATCCTTCAAAATCCATTTTTAAAATCTTTTCGATTTTATTTAATGCGATATGAGTTTTGTTAGCGATTTCCTTTGCGCCAATTTGTTTTAACTTTTCAATCTCTTCCATTGATTATCCTATCTATTAAAATTGCTCCCGCTACGCCCACATTAAGCGAATCAAAATCTCTTTTCATAGGGATTGTAAGATTATAATCCATTTTTGCTAAGACCTTTTTTGAAAGCCCTTCACCCTCATTACCTAAAACTAATGCTTTTTTACTCTCTAAAGAAATCGGTAAATTTTGCCCTTGCAAACTTGTCCCAAGCAATGCAAAACCTGCCTGTTTTAGTTCATGAAAAACATCCAAAGGATTGTATACCACGCAAAAAGGCATTCCAAGCATTGCCCCTGAACTCACTCTCAAAACACCTTCTTGCTTGAAGTCATGAATCCCACAAATCACAATACCATCCACGCCAAGCCCATAAGCACTACGAAACAAAGAGCCCAAATTCCCAACATCGCTAATTCCACATAAAACAAGCACAAAATCCATAGACTTAATGGAGCGAAATTCCACTGGCTCTAGGGCTTCAATCTCTAGCAAATACCCTTGGTGATTCCCGCCCTTTGCCATTGCTTGTGCTTTTTTAGAATCCAACCTTAAAATTGGTTTTTGTGTTTTTTTTAAGCGATTGAAAAAAGCTTTATCAATTTCTTTAGCCAAATAAATATTAATAATTCTTTCTTGATGCTGCGCCAAAATTAGCTCAACAATACGCTTTCCATAAACAACCATTAATTTTATCCTATTTTCATTGTTTTTCTACTTATTTATTTTTGACACAGCAAATCATAATATTCACTTGCTGGTTTATTGTTTAATTTTGACAATATTTTTGCTTTGATTTTTGGAGGTATGTCTAATAAATAAATCATTTCTTGAGTGAGTGTTTTTTCTTTTTCTATCTCTTTTTTATTTTCTAGCACCACAACCCATTCTCCCTTAATAGAAGTTTTTTGTAATTCTTTTAAAACTTCTTGAAGTGTGCCTTTATAAGTTTGTTGATATTTTTTAGTGAGTTCTTTTGCCAAAAAAACCACTCTTTGACTATCCACTTCGCACATCATCTCTAGTGTTTCTAGCAAACGATGAGGCGATTCATAATAAATAAGTGGGTAAGCACTTTTAAAATTTTCTGCAAAATTTTCTAAACGCTCCTTTTTCTTATGAGGGGGGAATCCCAAAAAAGTAAATTCTTTCTCTACAATTCCACTAAAAGCCACCGCCAAAGTTAAAGCGCTAATACCACCTACCACCTCATATTCCAAAGCATTGATTTGTAAAAATCGCACCAACTCCACTCCAGGGTCGCTAATACAAGGCATACCTGCATCACTCAAAAAAGCAATGTCTTGTGAAAAAAAATCCAAAGAAACTTGTTTTAAAAATTCAGCTTGATTGTGTGTGTGAAAGGGAATATATTGATAAATTTTGTTTTTTAAAAAACCACGCTCTACCAGCAAAGAGAGAAGTTTTTTAGTAACTCTTGTATCTTCACACAAAAGCACTTCACATCTCTCTAAAACCTCTAAAGTACGGAATGAAATATCTTGTAAATTTCCTATTGGAGTAGGAAGAAAAGTAACCATTTTAATATGGTTATTTAAGATTATATCTTTGTTTAAACTTCTCTACCCTACCTGCAGTATCTACAACTTTATCAGAACCTGTATAAAAAGGATGGCAAAAAGAAGAAATATCAATTCTCAACTCTGGCTTAACACTCATTACTTCAATCTCTTTTCCGCTTGTAACACAAGTTACTTTACAAGGCACATATTCTGGGTGAATTCCTTTTTTCATTCAACTAACCTTTCTTTATGTTATGTTTTCAAATACAAATTAAAGCTGTAATCATAGCATATTTTTATAAAATTTTATGTAAAACCATTCTTTTTTATTTTTTATTCTTTTTTTTCTTGCTAAAATTTCTGTTTTAAATTCTATCGAATTTGGAGTGTAAAATGCCTATCACACCTCGCACACTTAGCGGTTTTAAAGACAGACTTCCCAAAGAAGCTTATGCTAAATCACAGATGCTAAAAAGTATTGTAACTTCCTTTGAAAAGTTTGGCTTTACCCCTATTGAAACCCCACATTTAGAATATGCCGAGATTCTAAAAAAACAAGGAAGCGATGAAATCCAAAAAGAAATGTATCATTTCATTGATCATGGCGGTCGTGAAGTGGCATTGAGATTTGACTTAACTTTGCCACTTGCTCGATTTATTTCTCAATACAAAAATGAACTTGGGTTACCCTTTAAGCGCTATTGTATTGGAAATGTCTTTCGCGGAGAAAGAGCACAAAAAGGGCGTTATAGAGAATTCACACAATGCGATTTTGATTTCATTGGAACACAAAGCATCGGAAGTGATGCAGAGATTATACAAGTAATTTTCCAAAGTTTAAGTGATTTGGGCTTAAAAAACTTCACAATCCACATCAACAATCGCAAAATTTTTAATGGCTTATGTGAATCGCTAAATGCCAAAGAGGATACCACTGAAATCCTAAGAATCATTGATAAAATTGATAAAATTGGGCAAGATTCCGTAAGCAAAGAGCTCCAAGAAAAAACTTCGCTCACCCCAACTCAAATCCAAACTTTGCTTGAATTTATTGCACTCAAACAAGAGGGCGATTCTCTTAAATTCCTTTCCTTGCTTTCTCCTTATAAGACTTATAATCAAACACTCAAAGAAGGCTTAGAAGAATTAGAAGCACTTTGTGAGATTCTAGCCTCCCTAATCCCTCAAAACTTTTATCAAATTAATCTTTCTATTGCAAGGGGTTTAGGCTATTACACAGGAATTATTTATGAAACTACATTAGGGGATTTACCCTCTTTGGGTTCGGTTTGTTCTGGAGGTAGATATGATAATCTCACACAAAACTTTTCTAATGAAAAAATGAGTGGAGTGGGCGCAAGCATTGGACTTGATAGGCTTTTAGCGGGATTAGAAGAATTAGGACTGATTACTTCTAGCACACCTGCCAAAGCCATTTTAATCCCACTTGACAATCTCCAATATGCTTATGCCACTGCAAAAAGCTTGAGAGAACTTGGAATAAAAATTGAAGTTTATCCAGAAATTATTAAACCACAAAAGGCTTTTAAATATGCCAACAACAAAGACTACAAATGGGTTATTATAACTGGAGAAAGCGAACAAGCCACCCATAGCGCTTCACTAAAAAATATGCAAAACGGAGAACAACAAAATCAACTTTCCCTAGAAAAAATTGCAGATATTCTTAAGTAATTTTGTTTTTAATTAAATCTAGAGACTTGACACTCTAGGTTTCACTTGCAAATTAAAATCACTCCACTCACCTCTAAGGTATGATTCTAAGGCAACTCTGCCTATCATTGCTGCATTATCCGAACAATACTCCAAAGGCGCTAAAAGCAATGTAACTCCATAATAATCACATATTTTTTGAATCTCATTGCGCAACACAAGATTTGCACTAGCCCCGCCAATAACTCCAAAATATTTCCAAGAATCAGCACTTTTAGAATTTTTCTCAAAAAATATTTGAGTTTTTTTACTTAAATGTTCAATTGCCACTCTTTGAAAACTTGCACAAACATCTCCCATAAAAGCTTCATTTGGCGATTCTTGTTTTTGTATGACTAGTCGCACAGCATTTTTTAACCCAGAGAAACTAAAAGCAAAATCCTTTTTGCTTTTGAGGGGTAAAGGCAATTCAAAAGCCCTATCATTACCTTTTTTTGCATAGCGCTCCACAATAGGACCTCCAGGATAACCAAGCCCAAGCATTTTTGAAACCTTATCAAAGCTTTCTCCAAAGCTATCATCAATAGTTTGTGCAATGATATTAATTTCATTAAAACTTCTTGCTTCAAGTAGCATTGTATGACCACCAGAAACCAGCAAAGCCCCCAAGGGAAAAATCGCTTCTTGCTCTAAAAAGAGCGAATACAAATGTCCTTTAAGGTGATTTACGCTAATAAGAGGAATTTCAAGTGCAAAGCTTAGGGTTTTTGCCATCATTAAGCCTTCCATTAAAGTAATATTTAACCCCGGCTCTGTCGTAACTGCAATGGCTTTTAAGTCTTTAAAATAAGGTTGAGTGTGCTCTAAAATTTGCGGAAGAATCTCTGCATGCAAACGACTTGCGATTTCAGGGACCACTCCTCCATAACTAGAATGCTCCCTTTCTTGTGAGATTTTTTGATGAAAAACAATCTTTTTATCTTCGATTTGCGTGATAGCAATCGAACTATCATCACAACTACTCTCAATACTTAAAATCAAATACTTACCCCTTATTTTTGTTAAATTAACTCTACACTTCCTGCTCTAAGACATTTACACCAAGCTCTGAAAGTTTTTTATCAATTTTTTCTAAAGCTTTTTGCAGGGTTTCTTTACTAATATCTGGTAATTCCCCACCCCAAGTCTTTTCTGCTTGTTCATAACCGCGTATAATTCCCTCTCTCCCCGCTTGAAGTTTTTTGACATCATCACCTGCACCCGCCAAAACAAAATCAGCAATTCTCTCTGAAGTTTGACTAACCCCAAAAAATCCCTCTTCACTAATTAAATCTTTGGCTTCCTGCGTCGTTAAATCTTGCAATGCCTTACCATCATAGCCAATCTCCTCTAAATCTAATCCACTTAAAATGCTATTGAGCTTAGCAGGATCTTCAGAGGCACTTGTCCCCATAAACCCAGTGGCGCCTTGCGCACCAAAATTATTTTTAGCTACTATGCTTATTTCCATTTGAAATTGCACAATATAGCCAGTCATTACTGATTTTGCATCAACCTTTGAAGCGACTTCTTGAATCTTTTTTTGTCTCTCTTCTGCGCTAGAAATTTCCTTTGATAGCGGACTAGAACTCATTGCTGATTGTAATTCTTGTGTATAATCAACACCACTTTTAAGAGATTGTATTGACATATTGTCCTCCTTGACCAAAAATTTGTATATAATAATATCGACATTTTTTTAAAAAAGAGCAACAATGAAAAAATTTTATGCCGAATGGACTAAACAAGATGGTATTCTCCTAGCTTTCCCTCATCAAGATTCTGATTGGAGAGAATATTTGGCAGAAGTTAGGGAAGTTTATTGTCAAATCATTTATGAAATCATTCAAATCCAATCCTGTCTTGTTTTATGTCAAAACAAAGAAGAAGTAAAGCAAATTATCAAAAGTTATGCCAAAAACTCTCAATGGAATCTTAAATATTTAAAAAATCTTTATCTTATAGAGATACCAACTAATGATACTTGGGCTAGAGATTTTGGGGGAATCACCATTAACTATCAAGGGCAAAATCTTGTGCTAGATTATGGGTTTAATGGTTGGGGATTAAAATTTGCAGCCAATTATGACAACAACATCACCAAACAACTCCATAAACTAGGGATTTTTAAACAAATTAAAACCAAAAAAATCATCTTAGAGGGTGGAAGCATCGAATCAAATGGCGAGGGAATCATACTTACAAACACCCAATGTCTCTTAGAATCAAATCGCAATCCAGCCTATTCCCAAAACAAGATTGAAAAAATCCTTAAAAAAGATTTTGGAGCCAAAAAGATTCTATGGCTTAACTACGGCTATTTAGCAGGAGATGACACCGATAGCCATATCGATACCTTAGCTAGATTTATTGATAAAAACACCATTGCTTATCTCAAATGTGAAGACAAAAATGATGAACATTATCAAGCCTTAGCCAAAATGGAAAAAGAACTAAAAAAACTAAAAAATCTCAATCAAAAGCCCTTTAAACTTGTCTCTTTACCCTTTTGTGAGGCTAAGTATTTTCATAATGAGCGACTTCCTGCAACCTATGCTAATTTCTTATTTTTAAATGGTGCTGTTTTATTGCCAATTTATCACGACAAAAATGACAACAAGGCAATTAAGATTCTCCAAAAAGCACTTCCAAAGCATAAAATTATCCCCATTGATTGTTCTGTCCTAATCCGACAACACGGAAGCCTCCATTGCATTTCTATGCAATTCCCAAAAGGCACTCTAAATTATGAAGCGCTCAAAAAATTTCAATAATTTTTTGGCTTTTCATTTTAGATTAAGTTATTTTAGATAGAATTTCATTCTCTCAATTGCGGAAATGGCGAAACTGGCAGACGCACCAGACTTAGGATCTGGCGCCGCAAGGCATGGAGGTTCAAGTCCTCTTTTCCGCACCATCTAGCTTTTAAAATCCATTTTCAAATTTTCTAGTTTTCAAACTTCTCAATTTGCTTTTAAACAACCAAAAAGATAAAATACCCTTTATTAAATGGAAGGAAGCCAAATGTATCAAACAAGAATCTATTATGAAGACACAGATTGTGGCGGAATTGTCTATCACTCAAACTACCTTAAATATTGCGAAAGAGCAAGGAGTGAATGGTTTTTTTCTCAAGGCATTTTGCCACAACAAAACAATATCGGATTTGTAGTAAAAAATATGGCTTTAGAGTTTCTTTCTCCAGCCAAACTTGGAGATTTACTAACAATTCACACCGAGATTCTAGAGCAAAAAAACGCCTCTATTACTCTAAAACAGACTATCTTTAGAGATTCTTTGCAAAAAAATAGCCTTGAAAAATCAGATTCTAAGCCTATTTTTACTGCCATTATCACGCTTGTTTGTCTTGAAACCACCACTCAAAGAATCACTAAGATTCCACAATGGGCAAAAGAAATCTTTCAAATCTCACACTAGGAAATTTTATGGAAAACAAAAACGAAATTCAATACCCTTGCGCTTGGCATTATCGAATCATCGGTAACAGCAAAGAAGAACTCATAGAAGCTGCTTTTGAAATCATTGAAAAAGAATTCATTCACACGCTAGGCAAAGAAAGTAGCGGTGGAAAATACCATAGTATCAACTTAGAAATTAATGTAGAAACCAAAGAAGAAAGAGATAAAATCTTTGCGGATTTACAAAAAGATTCTCGCATTAAATTTGTGCTTTAAAGCAAAATACAAATATTCATCTATTTACACCAAAAGAATCTCTTTTCTAAGCAACAAAAAGTTAGAACTAACACTTTATGCGGTGAATGCAAAAGGTGCGAAATGATTACAAAACAAAATATGGAATCACTTTTAGATTCTCTAGGATTTATACAAAATGACAAGGTTTATACAAAAACCATAGGCGATATAACCATAGGGGTAGATTGTGCCAAACAAGAAATCATCTACCCCACGCAAATCACAATCCACGACAAAACCACCTCAAACTTTTCTCACCCAGAAAATTTCGTCGTTTTTGAATGTGTGCATAGGCTATTACAAAAGGGTTATAAGCCAGAACACTTAGAGCTAGAGCCAAGGTGGAATCTAGGGCGAGAGGCAAAAGGTGGGAAAGCAGATATTTTGGTGCGAGATCATCAAGGCAGTCCTTATTTACTCATCGAGTGCAAAACCACAGATTCTAAAAATAGCGAGTTTGCCAAAGAATGGGCAAAAATGCTAGAAAATGGCGGACAACTTTTCTCTTATTTTCAACAAGAAAGAGGCGTGAAATATCTATGTCTCTACACAAGCGACTTTATAGATGATACTCTCAAATATCAAAACTACATCATACAAGCCTTTGATAACCAAGAATACCTAAACGAAAAAGAATTAGAAAAATCCTATACAAAAGCAACCAACAATCTTGAACTTTTTTCTGTATGGAAAGAAAGCTATGAATTTCACCACGAAAAGCAAGGTATTTTTGAAAACAATATCAAAGTTTATATGCAAAATGACATTAAAGTTTCTCTTAGTTTCTCTGGCAAACAAATCTCTACAAAAGGACAGCTATGAATCTCTCAAAATCTCGCTTTATCAAAGGTATGCAGTGTCAAAAGCTACTATGGCTTTTAACTCATAAAAAAGAAGCCCTAAGTGAGCCAGATATGCAGCAAACAGAGCGATTTAGCGTAGGTGAAGATGTAGGGATTTTAGCGTGTGAGTTATTCCCTAAGGGAGCTAGAATCCACTTTTGTGATGGTATAAGTTATAACGCTAAACGCACAAAGGAATTGCTAGATTCTGGCACTAACGTGATATATGAAGCGACTTTTATATATGAAGGCATTGTTGTAATGGTAGATATTTTACAAAACACGCCACAAGGGCTTATCATCAATGAAGTGAAAAGCTCCACAAGCCTAAAGGAAGTATATATCTATGATTTAAGCGTGCAGCACTATGTCATCACGCATTGTGGATATAGTATAAAGGAAGCGAATCTTATCCATTTAAACACAGACTATAAAAGGGGTAAATCACTTGATTTAACTAGGCTTTTTGTAAGTGTGCCTTGCTTAGAATCTGTGCAAGAATTTACACCAAAGATTCCAACAATTTTAAGTGATTTTAGCGAGATTTTAGAGACAAAGAATGAGCCAAATATTGATATAGGATTACATTGTGATAATCCTTACTCTTGCGAGGCAAAGTCATATTGCTGGGAAGCCCAAAGGAATATAACAGGAGAAGATTGCATATTTAATCTTGCTTGGCTTAATGGCGATAAAAAGCTAGGGCTATATAGACAAGGGATAGCACGATTTAGTGATATAAAAGATATAGATAGCTTAAACTACAAGCAACAACTACAAATAGAATGCTTTAAGAATAAATCCGTGCATATACAAAAGGATAAAATCAAGGAGTTTTTAGGGAGTTTATCCTACCCCATTTATCACTTAGATTTTGAGACATTTCAACCTGCTGTGCCTAGATTTGTAGGCACTTGTGCGTATGAGCAAATCCCTTTTCAATTCTCACTCCATATCCAGCATAAAGATGGCAAGCTAGAGCATAAAGAGTTTTTAGCCAAAAGTGGCATTGACCCTAGAGTTGAACTTATTCAAACCCTGCTAGATTCTATCCCGCCAAATGCCTTTATCCTAGCTTATAATGCGAGTTTTGAAAAAGGTGTCATTACAAGACTTGCTGCAAGTTTTCCACAATATGAAAAAGAGCTTTTGCATATTGCTTCACAGATTGAAGACTTAATGTATCCCTTTGCCGCTAGGCATTATTATCATTATAAGCAAAATGGTAGCCACTCTATCAAAGTCGTGCTACCAGCCCTTGTGCCACAAATGGAATCCGCTTATAAAGAGCTAAGTCTCGTGCATAATGGTGGCGAGGCGATGGAGTGCTTTGGGGCATTAGAATCTATGCCAAAAGAAAAGCAGATAGAATATCGCAAAGCCCTTTTAGCATATTGCAAACTTGATACACTTGCTATGGTGGAGATTATAAAGGCGTTGGAAAAGCTAGTGGGCTAGGCGATATTTAGTCTTGTATTTTTGATTGTAATATACATTTATATTTGTAGCGATTAATCTTTACTACATTAAATTTAAAGAAAGGGTAAAAGCGTGGAATATAAAGACTTTTTTGAAAAAGTAAGCGGCTTTTTAAAACAGGCAGAGATTCACAAAAGGCGTGGGAATAATGACTTTAATCCCTTGCTTTATTTTTTTTGATTATAATACGCATACACATATTACATTTAAGGAGCGATAATGGCAAATGATTTCAAAGTAGAAGGTTTCAATTTAGAGGACTTATTGGCAAATAAAAAGATGTCATATCAAATCCCATCGTATCAACGACCTTATGCGTGGGATAAAGATCAAATTAGCGATTTAATCGAGGATTTGACAGAATCTTATTGCAATGGCAAAGAAGGACAATATTTTTGTGGTTCATTAGTGATTGCAAAAGGTGCAAATAGTGAGCGATATGATATTATAGATGGACAACAAAGACTTACAACTTTTACCATTTTAGCCTGTGTGATTAGGGATTTTCACATAGACAACTTGGGAGCTGAAAACAAAGATCGCATACAAGATAGCATATATGATAAATATGATAAAGACAAACACAAGCTAAAATTTTTAACAGATGAAAAGTATCAAATTGCCTTTGAAAATAGTGTATTAAGAGAAAATGTTTTACAAGAAAAGCTAAAAGATATTAAAAAAGCACAAGATATAAAGGATAATAGATATTTGCAAAATGCGTATTATCTAAAAGAAAGGCTTAAAGGAGCAATTGACGAAAATAGTATTGATATAGACGATTTTGTGTCGTGGCTTTATACAAAGGTGATTTTAACAAGAATTGAATGCCCTGATGAAGAAAGTGCGATTAGAATCTTTAATGTTTTAAATGATAGGGGTATGCCACTTAGCCCTGTGGATATTTTAAAATCTTCTCTTATGCAGTCATTAGACAAAGAGCGTAGAGAAGCTTTTAAAACAACTTGGCAAGAGATTATGTCAAATTTGGAAACAATGGGATTTTCTATGTATGACACATTAAATGCTTATCTTTACTATGCGATAGCAGACAATCCTAAAGGAAGGCTTGATAAAGAGCTTAAAACTTATTTTGAAAAAACTAAGCAAGATTCAACAGCCATTATTGAAGAGATAAAAACATTTGCAAACCACTACATTGAGATAATTAACACTAAGGATAAACATATCTATTGCTTAAGGTATCTGCCTAATCAAATCTATTGGCGAAGCATTTTGTGTGCTGCAAAAATGGTGGATTATAAAGATTACAATAAGCTAAAAGAATTGCTTATGGCTTACTATTACCAAAACCTTATAGGTATGGCAACAGCTAATAGATTTAAGCAAGTTTCATTTAATATCCTTAAAGCAGTCAAGGATATTAAACCAATAGATGAGATAAAAAACATTATGCGTGAAAATCTCAAAAAATATGGCACAACAAAAGATTATAAAGAATGGCTAGATGATGCAGATGTTTATGATTTGAAGTGGGTAAAACCAACATTACTTTTGCTTGAATACTTTTCTAAAGATGATGAAATTGGGTTTATAGAAATGGACAATAAGCTTCATACAGAGCATATCCTACCAAGAACTCCCAACGACGATTGGAAAAAAATCTTTAGCAATGAAGAAAGGGATAGCTGGACAAATGCCATAGCTAATCTAACATTGTTAAGATTTAAAAAGAATACTCAAGCTCAAAATAAAAGCTATGAAGAAAAACGCGAAGTCTATCTCAACAAGGATAATGTCAGCACAAGCTTTACTATCACACAAGATATTTTTAAGCATAAGCAATGGAATGTAGAAGCGTTAAAAATGCGAGATAATGAGGTTAAAACTAAGATAGAAAAAATTATTGATATTTTTTAAAATCTCATTGGAATCCTAACATATATAAACAATGCGATTAAGGTAGCTTTAGCTTAATCGCATTTTGCAACCTATATCTAGTCTTTTTGCTTTACATTGTTTAAAATATGTAATTTTTCCATCACATTTCAATCCTTTGTCATAACGCTGTCAAGAGATCATGTTAATATTACAACGCTTATAAGATTCTACAAACAACTCCAACCTTTGAAAACCTCAAAGAGCTCAAAGAAGAGGGCAAATACCACGAATTTGCCAAAATCTTACGCAAACACAATATTTCAGGCAAAGAAAATGCCTTTGATAAACTAGTCAATATTTTTCTTTGCAAAATTTATGATGAGAGTTTTTATAAAGACAATCTAAAATTTGGTTATCGTGGCGTAATGGCAGATACTTATGCGAGTATGCAAGATAGGTTAATGTGGCTTTACAAAGAAGCAATGAGAGAATTTTTGGGCGAAAAAATCACTTTTGTCTCTAATGAAGACATAGAAAAAGACTTCAAAAAACTCAAAGTCAAAGCCCTCAAAGCAACAATGCAAAACTACATCAAAGAACTAAAATTCTACTCTAACAACGACTTTGCATTCCTTGAAGTGCATAACAAAGAATTATTTTTAAAAAATGCCCTTGTTTTAAAAGAAATCGTTGAGCTTTTTGCACCCTACAAACTCACACAAAACTCTACCAATCAATTTTTAGGCAATCTCTTTGAGCTGTTTTTACAAAAAGGTATGAAGCAAGATGAGGGGCAGTTTTTCACACCTATGCAAATTTGCGAATTTATCGTGTATTCTCTCCCCTTAGATTCTATGCTAAGCACAAAACCTCTAAAAGTCATTGACTATGCGTGTGGTGCAGGACATTTTCTAAACACTTATGCCAATGAGATTAAACGCTACATCAATACACAAGATTTAAAAGAGCATTACAAAAATATCTATGGCATTGAAAAAGAATATCGCTTAAGCAAAGTCGCAAAAGTCTCAAGTGCTATGTATGGACAAAATGAAATCAATATCCTCTACGCCGATGCCCTCTCAAGCTTTGAGTTAGCCAACACAAGAGTTTTGGAAGGTCAAAAGCCAAAACCACAGATTCAATCACACAGCTTTGATTTACTCATCGCCAATCCACCCTATTCTGTCAAAGGCTTCCTAGAAACGCTAAGCCCAAAATCTAGAAAAACCTATGAACTTTTTAATACCGACATCAATATAGAATCTAACAATTCCATTGAATGCTTTTTTATCGAGAGAGCCAAACAGATTCTAAAAGACAATGCAAAAGCCGCTATCATTTTGCCAAGCTCCATTTTAAACAAAGATTCTATCTACAAATCCACACGAGAAATACTTTTCCAAAACTTTGATTTTATCGCTATTGCAGAGCTTGGAAGCCAAACCTTTGGAGCCACAGGCACAAACACTATTATTTTATTTTTACGCAAAAAAGAAACTTTTAGACAAGAAGAAAGGGTTGTCTCCCAAGACTACAGCCTTATAAAAGAACGCTTAGAATCAGAAAATCTACAAGACAATGATGATTTTTATCAAAACTATCTAAGTGCATATTGTGATTGTAGAGAGTTTAACAAAGAGCATTTTTTAAGCTTTTTGGAGGGAAATCTTAATGATGAGATTCTAAAGCTTGCTACTTTCAAAGAATATCTCAATGCGTTTAAGCAAACAAGTGAATACAAAAAACTTACCGAATCTAAAGCCTATAGAAATTCTAAAGATGAAGACAAAATCTCCCTAGAACGCACACATTTTATAGCCTACGCCCAAAAGATTGAAAAAGACAAATTGCTTTATTTCTCTCTAAGTCTCAATCAAGAAGTGCTTATCATCAAAGCCCCAAGCGATATAAAAGAACAAAAGCGATTCTTAGGCTATGAATGGAGCAATCGCAAAGGCGATGAGGGCTTAAAAGAATTATCAAACCCTTATGAAAGCCCACTTTTTGAACGCGACAATCCACACAATGATTTTAAACTAAACACCTTGATACGCAAATCTTTTGACAATACGCTTGATTCTATCCCACAAGAATTGCAAACCTACGCCACAAAGACAAGACTAATTGATATGATAGATTTTAGCAAAGTGGAGTTTAATAAAGCGATAAGTCTTAATCCGCATTCTAACGATTCTCATAGTGTGCAATCCAACCCTTTTGCAAATTCTAAATATGAGTTGGTGAAACTTGGGGAGGTTATTTTAGAGAATCCAAAATCTAAAATCCAAGTAAGAGAGGCAAAAGAAAATACAACGGGAGCATATCCGTTTTATACGAGTGGGGTAAATATTTATCGCTATGATGAAGCTCTAACAAGTGGAGAAAACATTTATCTCTCAACAGGCGGCAATGCACTTGTGCAATTTTACAGAGGAGAGAGTGCATACTCTACTGATACTTACGCGATTAAAGCAGATTCTAAAAAAATTGCTTACGAAATTTCTTTTTTATGTTTTACAAATGCAACAAGGCTATATCAATCAATTTCTTTTTAAGGGTTCAGGCTTAAAGCATTTACAAAAACCAGAATTTAAGAATCTCAAAATCCCCTTGCCACCTTTAGAAATCCAAAAACAAATCGTAAGCGAATGTGAAAGCCTAGAATCACGATGCAACACAATAGAGCAGAGTATCAGGGCATACCAAGAACTCATTAAAGCAATTCTTTGGCATTGTGGGATTACTACAGAATCTACAAAAGATTTTGATTCTATCCTAATGTCTTTAGCAGAGTTAGAATCCAAACTTGACTTTGAGCTTTTAGGAAAGACAAAACAAGATTCTAAAGCATTTTTGCAGAATCTAACAAATATCTTAAACACTCTCCCAACTCCACCAAGCAATGGATGGGAAAGAATTTGGTTAAAAGATACGAGATTTATTGATTTAAACCCAAAAAAAGAAATCAATAATTATGATGAAAATATGCTTGTGTCTTTTGTGGAAATGGCAAGCGTTTCAGACAAAGGATACATTGAAAGAAAGATAAATAAACCTCTAAAAGAAGTTAAAAAGGGTTATACCTATTTTATAGAAAATGATGTCTTGATTGCAAAAATAACCCCTTGTATGGAAAATGGTAAATGTGCAATTGCAACAAATTTAACAAACAATATAGGTTTTGGTAGCACAGAGTTTCACATTTTTAGAGCCAAATCTGGCTTGAAACCCAACTTTTTATTTTACAATTTAAATCAAGAAGCCATAAGAGAGCAAGCTGCGATTGCAATGACTGGAGCAAGTGGGCACAAAAGAGTTCCCATAAGCTTTTATGAAAATCTTACAATCCCCCTCCCGCCACTAGAAGCCCAAGAAAAAATCACACAAAGCATTGAGACAATCCAATCTCAAATTTCTTTTTTAGATTCTGCACTTCCGCTTTTACAATCCCAAAAACAAGAGGTATTGAAAAATACCTTTTTTAAGCATTTCTAGGCAGATTCACAAAACAAGCCTAAAAATTTTAGGCTAGAATCTACAATAATTTTAACTCCACTTTGTTTTTACTAAGCGATAACACTTCAACTTCCACATTATCGCCCTCTTTTAAAACATCAGAAACTTTTTGTTCTTAGTTTTAATCTGAAAAATAACTAAGCAATATTATCACGCAATACCTTTTATATTTAATTGAATCTTAAATTTAAGTTTATATTTATTTTCTATTAATATAATTTCAGTCTATTTTAAACATTATAGATTATAAACAAAAGGTTTTTTATGAACTTTAGTACCAAAGCTATTACTACAGCTGAAAATCCAAATCTAAGCGGATACACTTCAAGCGATGTTATTTCTCCCATACATCTCTCTAGCACTTTTGCAAAACCTGATTATGAAAATAATATTAAAGGCTTTAGCTACTCCAGACTAACAAACCCAACAAGAGAAGTCTTAGAAAAAAAGGTGGCGGCTTTAGAAAATGCAAAACATTGTATCGCCTATGCTAGTGGTCAAGCTGCAGAAAGTGTAGCTATTCTTAGTTTTCTTAAAAGTGGCGATGAAGTCATTTGCTTTGATGATATTTATGGCGGAACTAGAAGATTGCTTAGTTTTGTGTTTAATCATTTTGGCATTAAGGTAACTTATGTCGATATGACAAAGATAGAAAATATCAAAAACGCTGTAAATGCAAACACTAAAGCCATTTGGCTTGAATCGCCTACAAATCCGCTCTTGCAAATATGCGATATTAAAGCAATTTGCAATCTTGCAAAAGAACACAATGTCTTAAGTATAGTTGATAATACCTTTGCTACACCATTTTTACAACGACCATTAGATCTTGGCGCTGATGCAGTTTTGCATAGCTTGACCAAATATATCAATGGACATAGCGATAGCATTGCTGGCGCTATTTGTCTTAATGATGAAAAACTTTATGAAAAACTTCGCTTTGTTTCAAACAGCACAGGAATGATTTTAAGCCCTTTTGATTCTTATCTCAATGCAAGGGGTGTTAAAACTTTAAAATTGCGTGTGCAAAAACAATGTGAGAATGCCTTTGCTGTGGCTAGTTTCTTGGAGAAACATAAAAAAATTAAAAAAGTTTTGTATCCAGGCTTAGATTCTCACCCTCAACATACTTTGGCTAAAGAGCAAATGAATGGCTTATTTGGTGCTGTCGTAAGTGCCTATTTGGATACAGATGAAGAAGGAATGAAGCGTTTTGCGCAAAACCTAGATTTATTTATTCTAGCAGAAAGTTTGGGTGGCGTTGAGAGTCTTTTTGGTTGCCCTTATTATATGAGTCATGGTAGTGTTGATGAAAATATCAAAAAGCAAATGAATATTACTAAAAATCTCCTAAGATTCTCAGTGGGATTAGAAGAGGAAGAGGATTTAATATCAGCCCTAGACTTTGCATTAAATAAAATTTAAAGGAATTTTATGAAAATTAAATTATTACTAATAGCATTAATCGCATTTCTTTTAAATGCTTGTTCTAATACAGAAAACCAACAAAGCATAAAAGTAGGTAGTGAGGGCGCTTATAAACCCTTTTCTTATGTGGATAAAGATGGAAAAATAACAGGCTATGATGTTGAAGTTGTTAGAATCTTACAAGAAATTGATCCATCTTTGAATTTTAGTTTTAATTATGCACCTTGGAATGCTCTATTTTTGGGCTTAGATTCTGCTAGATTTGATATGCTTGCTAACCAAATCATCAAAACACAAGAAAGAGAAGAAAAATACCTCTTTAGTAAAGAGAGCTATTTTGTAAGCACTTCGCAATTTGTTGCTAGAGCTGATAATACAGATATTAACACAACCTCAGATTTAAAAGGAAAGATTGCAGGATGCGTTGTAGGATCTGCACACACAAAAATCCTTGAAGAATGGAATAATAAAAATGGAAATGTCTTAGAAATACGATATTACAAAGATTTAATACCACTTCTACAAGATTTAGTTAATAAGCGCATAGATATTCATTTAAATGATCCTGCCTCTATTGCTGATATCATCAAAGAACAAAAATTGAATCTTAAAGTGCTTGATGAGCGTATCTCTCAAAGTCCAGTTTATCTCACTTTCAGAAAAGAGAATCAATCCAAAGAGCTCATTGAAAAAGTAGATGCTGCGCTAACAAAAGCAAAAGAATCAGGAAAACTACACGATCTTTCCATAAAATACTTTGGGGTAGATCAAAGTCAGTAAAATGCAATTATTTGACTTCGACTATGCTCTAGGTGCCATTCCCACTTTATTAAAAGGAGTTCCAATCTCCTTAGCCATCGCCATTATTGGCTTTATATTGGGCGCTATTTTAGGATTAATCTTAAGTTTAATAAGAATTTATAGAATTCCTATTTTATTTCAATTGGCAACACTTTATATTTCTTTTTTTAGGGGAATTCCTGTCTTAGTTCAAATCTTTCTAGCCTATTATGGTATCCCCTTAGTGCTTAGGTATTTTAATTATCAATATAATTTAAACATTGATATTTCGGGTATCGATGCTATTTATTTTATGTATCTTGTGTATGCGTTATATTGTTCTGCATACCTTAGTGAGATTTTTAGAAGCTCTATCTTAAGCATAGACAAAGGACAATTAGAAGCCGCTTATAGCGTTGGAATGAGCACCACCCAAGCATTATTTATTATTATTCTACCACAAAGTATGCTTTTAGCCTTGCCTAATATTTTAAATTTTTTTATTATGCTTATCAAAGAAACTTCGTTGGTATTTGCTGCTTCAGTTCCAGAAATAATGGGCATAGCAACATTAGAAGCTGATAGAAGTTCTAAATTTTTGGAAGTCTATATCATAGCTGCACTTATTTATTGGGTTATTAGCATTGTTTTGGAAAAAAGCTTTGCCATACTTGAAGCAAAACTCATCTCTTATAAAAAAGTTATGGGGAAATCATGATAAGCATTCAGAATTTAACTAAGAGCTTTCATAGTCATTTAGTTTTAAAAGATATTTCTTTAAATATCCAAAAAAATAAAACTTATGCTATTTTAGGACCAAGTGGATCAGGAAAAAGCACACTTTTAAGATGTATCAATCTCCTTGAATGCGCTGATAGTGGAACTATGCTTTTAAATAATATTAAAATTGACTTCTCCCATAAAATCAAAAAGCAGGACTTAATTAAAATTAGAAAAAATACGGGAATGGTTTTTCAAAATTACAATCTTTTTGCTAACAAAACTGCACTCCAAAATATCACACAATCTCTAATCACAGTGCATCAATACAGCAAGGCTGAAGCAGAAAATATTGCTTATGGATATTTAAAAATGGTTGGTTTAGAAGATAAAGCTAATCGCTATCCTAGTATGCTAAGTGGAGGACAGCAACAAAGAATAGGCATAGCTAGAGCTTTAGCTTTTAATCCTGAGGTTATACTCTTTGATGAGCCAACTTCCGCACTTGATCCTGAGCTTGTAGATGAAGTCTTAAATGTTATCAAAATGATTCAAAACAAAACAATGATTCTAGTAACGCACGAGCTTAATTTTGCAAGGAAAATAGCAGATAGAATCCTCTTTATGGCTGATGGGGAGATTCTAGAAGATGCAACTCCCGAAGAATTTTTTACAAAACCCAAAACACAAAGGGCTAGGCAATTTTTGGATAAATTTACAAAAATGGATTGTGAATATATTATCTAAGCCCAAAATGAAATTAGGCTAGAATCTGCAATAGTTTTAACTCCACTTTGTTTTTACTAAGCGATAACACTTCAACTTCCACATTATCGCCCTCTTTTAAAACATCAGAAACTTTTTGTTCGCGATTATTCGTGATTTTTGAAATATGCAATAGTCCATCATAGCCTTTTGGCAACTCCACAAATGCACCAAACTCCACGATCTTTTTCACTTTACCTTGATAAATATCACCAATCTTATAAAGCTCTTGAGGATTTTTTATGATTTTTAAAATGTGCATTTTAGCCGCTTCTACTTTTTCTTTATTGCTTCCACTGACTTTTACTTCACCATTTTCACGATTCAAATCCACTGCAACGCTAAATTTTTCAATAATTTCTTTAATCGTTCTCCCTGCTTGTCCAATCACATCAATAATTTTGCTAGGCTCAATTGAAAAAATTTGCAAGCTTGGCAAAACCGATTCATTAAGTACGATTTTTTCTTTTGCCTCTTCCATTAAATCCAAAATATGATTTCGCGCTTCTTTGGCTTGTGTTAATGCCCTTTGCAAAATTTCACTCTTAAGCCCACCTAGCTTAATATCCATTTGCATTGCTGTGATTCCTCTCCTAGAACCAGCAATCTTAAAGTCCATATCACCATCGTGATCTTCTAAACCCATAATATCAGTTAAAATCGCATATTTATCATTCTCACACACAAGTCCCATTGCCACTCCGGCAATTAAACTTGTGCATTTAATCCCAGCAGCAGCTAACGCTAAAGATCCACCACAAACCGTTGCCATAGATGAAGAACCATTGGATTCTAAAATTTCAGAAACAAGGCGAATCGTCTTTAAATCTCCATTAATCACACTTGCTTCCAAGGCTCTTTTAGCAAGATTCCCGTGTCCTAGCTCTCTTCTACCAGGCGCAGAAATACTACTTGCCTCCCCAACGCTAAAGGGCGGGAAGTTATAATGCACCATAAAACGCTCTTTTAGTGGTGCTTTATCCGTAAGTAATTCATAACTTTGTGCATCCATTTCTCCACCCAAAGTAGCCACCACCAAAGCCTGCGTTTGCCCACGCGTAAAAAGTGCACTTGAGTGTGCATTAGGCAGAAAATTTGTTTCAATGCTAATTGGACGCACTTCTTTTAATCCTCTCCCATCAGCCCTTTTGGATTCTTCTAAAATCATTGCCCTAATAATCTCTCGCTTAATTTTTAACACACTCTCTAACGCACATTTTTCAAGCGATTCTATCTCTTTTAGATTCTTCTCTTCCCATTCTTTTTGGATTTTTTTGGCAAAAGCGTGTAAAAGGCTATTGCGTTCTGTCTTAGAGAGACTTTGAATAATACTTTTTAGTTCTTCTAAATGTGATTCTTTAATGTATTCCACAATCTCACTTGAAACAAAACTTTTTCTTTTATTTTCTAAAACTATTGGAGTTTTCACAAATTCTTTAAAAGATTCCTCAAGCGCTTGACTTCTTTGAGAAATTGCCTTTTTAGCCATTTCCAAAACTTCAATCATCTCTTCTTCGCTCAATTCATTAGCACTAAACTCTGCATTCTCTCGATGAATAGCAACTCCCCCAAAACTTCTCATTTCAATCATCAATAATTCTTCTCTAACGCCACTTACAAATAAATCCAATGTGCTCTCTTCTAGCTCTTTTAAGCTAGGATTTATCACAAACTCGCCCCCTATTCTCCCAATCCTCACAGCACTCACAGGAAAACTTAGCGGAATCTCGCTCACATAAAGTGCTGCACTTGCAGCATTTAGCGCTAAAAGCTGTAAATCCGCATCTTCATCAGCACTCAAAACCATAAGGGTAATTTGTGTAGGATAACAATAATCTTTTGGGAAAAGCGGTCTTAAACTTCGATCTACAATTCTAGCACTCAAAGTTTCAAAATCACCAGGCTTAGCTTCTCTTTTGATGTAACCACCAGGAAACTTCCCTGCTGCATAAGCTTTTTCAATGTATTGAACTGTTAAGGGCAAAAAATCTTCTTCTATAACTTCTTGCGTGTCAATGGCTATAGTTGCCAATACAACATTATTTCCACTTTGCAAATAAACACTACCACTGCATTGTTTTGCAAACTTATCAAAAATATATTTTTCTTCTTTTTCTAAAAACGATAAAGTTACTTGTCCCATTTTTACTCCTTAGGCTTATGATTGTATTTTTGAAAAAATTTCTTCTATCATACTTGGTTTAACAGGCGGATAATCCTTGTAGTAATAGTCAATATCTACAAATGTTTTAGTTTTATAAAGACAAAATACCCCATCAGTTACTTCCTCCATTGCCTTAGCAACTTCATAGGGCGCCACTGGTGTTGCAAAATAAATTGTTTTTGCTTGTAAAGTCGTAACAGATTTTATTGCAGAAAGTGCTGTTAAACCACTATCAATCCCATCATCTACTAACAAAACACGCTTATTTTTAAGTGAAATAAGCGGATTTCCCTTGCGATATTGATAGATAAGTGGAAGCATTTTATCTTCATATTGCCGTTGCACTTCCCCATAAATATAATCCAAACTAATCCCAAAAGAACGCACTAATGCTTCACTAATAACAACATCGTGAGTTTCTGTTGCCATAGCAATTTCACACTCAGGATTATTAGGAGCAAGAATTGGGGCAGTAAAGAGAAATGCCAAAGGTGCTTTGATAGCTTGTGCTAAGGAGTTTGCCAACAAGATTCCATTAAAAGAGATTCCAACCACAATACAATCTTGATTTTCAAAAAAGCTAAGTGGCATATTATTGAGTAATTTTTGCAATGCATCATTGCGATTTTCAAACAATGCCTTGCGCATTAAAGAATGTGTCATACCGCCCATAATTTCTCCATTACTAGCTAATTTCCTAATTTCACATCACTGCTTAAGAGCGGAACAAATTTGATAGTTAAGAGAACATATTTATCATCTCTTGCTTCAGCCCCCCTTGAGGTTAGCACAGGATAAATTTCACTCACATATTTTATTCCAAAGGAAAAGCACCGAATTTGCGTATCAATTCCAACCTGCCAAGTTTTAAAATAGCGTTCTTTATAGTCATAACCAGCACCTGCAAACAAATCAAAACTTTCAAATTCTTTTCTAAAATTCACATTAATATAATTTGCCTCTCCGAACCTGCCATTTAACAAATCCTCATGCGCAAAATCCTCTCGCATAAAGTGTCCAAAACTTGCACTAACATAATCACTTTCATAGTTTATTTGATGTGTTGCTTCAGAGATTCTTCCCTTTTTGTGCGAATAAAAAATATCACTTAAAAAGCTCCATTGATAATCTAAAAAATACTGAACTTCATTTTCTAGTTCTCCTAATTTTTCTCCACCATCTTTCAAATAAAAATATTGCTCCATCTTGTGAGATAAAATCAAAGAATTATCTAAAGTATAAAAATGCTGCTTTCCACTTACTCTTAGCTCTTGTCTCTCCCCAGGCAAAGTAAAAAAGTTTGTAAAATCACCTGCCTTATTTTCAAATCCAGGCAAAATATATTCTGCCTCCAAGCTAAGCGTGTGCCCAAAATGATCGTATTTTTTAACCAAATCTGTATTGAGTTTGATTTGATAATATTGACTTAAATACCTGCCATCTTTTAAATGCAACCCATTTCCCACATTAGAATAATCCACACTCGTGCCATAAAAAGTAGGTGAAAGCGAAAAATTAGCAAAATCATTCCACAAACTCTGTGTGTAAATAATAGGCAACTTGGCTTCTTGCTGGATAGCACGATAACCAATAGGACGCGTAAAATGATTTGCTTTGTAATCAAAAGTGTAGTATAAATTATCTATTAAAATATTTTCAATTTGACGATGGTATTGAATCTGCGGTAAAGTTTGCAGAGTTCTAGCATTACTTGTTTGCTCCAAATCCGAATAATATCTCGCAGAAAATCCCAAATAATCTTCACTGCTTTTAAGATAATAATTCATTCTAGAAGTGAGTAAATTTCCTTGTAAATCCGCTGTATTTTGAGCATTCTTATCTTGCAATCTAAAATAATCAATATCTGAAATCTGTGAAATATCAAGATATAACCCATCTTCATAAAAATAATCAGATTCTTTAGAAAAAAGATTCTCGCGACCATATTTTAATTGAAATCCATAATGCTCACGATTCTCTAAATCATAGGTTTGTTGATAAGATTTACTATTAGCAAAAAACCCTAAATTAGCCCATAAAATCTCATCTTTATCATCAATAATGCGAAATTCATTATAAAATCCACCACCCCTTTTAGTTCGAATCTGTGGTGCAAAAGTCATATCCCAATTATCATCTGGGGCTATGAAAACAGGTTGCGAATAAATCAATCCATCATCACTAGAATTCCCAACAATAGGATAAAGCAAACCTGATTTTCTTTTATAGCCTAGCGAAAAAGACAAATAAGGAAAATAAAGCACAGGCACATCATAAACGCAAAGGTATGGATGCCAAATTGTTAGCCATTCTTGATTAGCATCATATTCTCCCTCTTTTGCCTTGATTTTCCATATGGGATTATTCACGCTACAAGTAGAAACATTAGCTTCTTTAATTTGATAGACATTGTTATTAAATTCCGCACTTTGAGAATCCACCCACAAACCACTCTCAGAATCCTGCAGATAAAAAGGCTCTAAAAACGAATAATCTTCTTGGAGTTTAATTTTAACTTCTTCAGATTTTAGATAAAGTGAATTTCCTTTATAAGCATTAACATTCCCACTTAAAATAATTTCTTGATTTTGTGTATCATAAACAGCCTTATTTGCCGTAACAAAATAATCAAGATTGATAATAGTTACATGCCCTTTACCGATAATTTCCGTTTTGCTATATTCCATATCATCGGCTAAAAATTCAAAAATTGATTCTTGTTTATTATTAAATTGTTTGATAGCCGCCCTTGCTTCCACATCACTTGAAATCAAAGCAAGAGCTGCAACCAAACTTAATGTAAAAATTTCCTTTTTTATTATCATTAACATACTTTAGAGACTAACTACAATAGTTTTTGCAACCTTATCGTGCAAAGCTTGTCTGATTCTATTTTCAAAAATCAACAAAAAGGGTAAATACATTAAAATTTCACTCAAAAGCCTAAAAAATGATCTAATAAAGGCTTGTTTCATCTTAGGATTATCCAGCAATTCAACTTCTATAACGCGGATTCTTACTACTATTTTTCCTATGGTAGCTCCATAAAAATGCACAAAAAACCATTGATAAAGAAGTTTAATGAGATACAGCGCCATCCAAGAGCTTGAAACAATACTTAACATTACCTCTGTGTCTTGCGCATTTTGTGCGATTCTATCCCAATTAATCCCTATAAGAATCATAGAAACCAATAAATCATCAACCATAAAGGCAACAAATCTTTTCCACAAGGGCGCAAGCTTTATCTCTTCTCTTGCAAGTGTTTCTTCAATTTTTTCAATATCCATTACTTTCCTAACACTTGATACGCAATATCTTTACGATATTGCATACCCTCAAAATGAACTTCACTTACTTTAGCATAGGCATTCTTTACTGCTTCTTGGACACTTTGACCCTTTCCTACACAAACCAAAACTCTCCCACCACTAGCAATAAGCTCTCCATTCTCACTATTCACTCCTGCAAAAGAAATAAGAGAATCTTTGGAATGATTTTCTAAAATCGTAATTTTTGCTTTTTTAGAGCTTTTATAAGGATAATCTTTAGAAGCCACCACAACCCCCACACAAACACTATCTTCTAATTCATAATGGACAGATTTTAAATCCCCACTTGCACAACCCAAAAAGCAATCTAGCAAACCACTTTTAAAAAGTGGCATTAGCACTTCACACTCAGGATCGCCAAAACGAACATTAAATTCTAACAAATAAGGCTTATCTTTAACTACCATAATCCCACAAAACAAAGCACCACTAAAAGGATTTCCCTCCTTTTCCATTCCTGCTAAAGTTGGTAAAATAATGCTCTCTTTTACTGCTTTAATTAATTCAGAACTAGCAAGTGGAGAAGGCGCATAAGCCCCCATTCCACCAGTATTTGGACCTCTATCTCCATCTAATAATCTCTTATGATCTTGCGCAGCAGGCAAGACAATAAAATCCTTGCCATCACACATTGCAAAAACCGATAACTCAAAACCATCTAAAAATTCCTCAATCACCACCTTTTTGCCAGAATCTCCAAAACTCTTGCCCTCAAGCATATCTTGCACTACACTTTTGGCTTCCTCATAACTTTGTGTGATTACCACACCTTTTCCTGCACACAAGCCATCTGCTTTTACAACAATAGGCAAATTTAAAGAATCAATAAAATCACACGCTTCCTCATAGTCTTGCGTTTGAATAAATTGCGCTGTTGGGATTTCATATTTTTTTGCAAACTCTTTCATATAAGCTTTAGAACCCTCCAATCTAGCAGCTGCTTGACTTGGACCAAAGGTTAAGATTCCATTCTCTCGCAATTTATCTGCCAACCCCTCCACTAAAGGCGCTTCAGGTCCAATAATCACCAAACCAATTTTCTGCGTAATTGCAAATTCAACAAACTCATCATCATCTTTAAAATCAATATTTTTGCCAAGCTTACTTGTCGCTCCATTTCCCGGATAAAAATAAATCCCATCGATTCGACATTCTCTCTGCAACGCTAAACCAATAGAATACTCTCTGCCACCACTTCCAACAATAACGATTTCCATCTTTTACAACCCTTAGAATTTGATTTTTACAATACCTAAAAACTTAGGAATTATAAAAAGCAAAAACCCAAGTGGGCGCTTATAATTGTGTAAGCCCTAAAAAATTTAAGGATTCTAGCCATAAGTTCTTTATTAGGCGGCAGATTCTCGTCTCAACTTAAGAGACTAATAGCGAAAACACCATCACACAAAAGAATCTATACAACTAGCAATATTTGATGTGTTGGACTCCAAAAAAATAAATCGCGTTCCACTCAGGCAATAAAATTATAAAACATCCTAGCTAAAAGTAGCTTTTAATTTTTAACAATTAACTACAAAATTAGTATTTTTTTGGCACAATACCTTAACTAAAATCTTAGGAGAATATTATGATAAAAAAAATTTTTGCTTCTACCCTTTTAAGTCTTAGCTTACTTAATGCAAATGAATGTGTATGTTTTGAACTAAAAGGGGAATTTGGGGAAGAAATCAAAGCGATTTTAAAAAAATATTCCAAAAATTTAGGTTCTAAAGATATTCAAGTTATCAGAGAAGATGCGGATTTAACCATTCAAGAAAAAAGCTTTTTAGAGAGTCTTATTGGGACAGGTGAAGTCGCCTCCTCTAACCAAAAAAATGATCTTGAAAATGGCAAAAAACTTTATAATCGCGATTGTGCTAGTTGTCATGGAGAAAAAGGAGAAATTGCAGTTGCTAAAAAAACTCCTATTAACACTTGGAGCGCACAAGATATAGCTGATGAAATCAAAAGCTATCAAAATCAAGACTTCCAAGGACAATCTCGCTTTATTAAAAATCAAATCGCCCAAAGATACACCAAAAAAGATATGGAAGATGTCGGTGCTTATGTGGAGAGCCTAAAATAATTTAGCTCTCCATTTTTGCTTTTATTTCTTTTAATCTTTATCTAATGAATTACTTCATAGATAAATCAATCCACTTCCGCCAAAATTACTTCTTTACCATCTTTAAAAACATAATTTCTTCTAGGCGCATTCTGAAGTAAAATATAAGGCGATTCTAAAAGCCTTTGTGTAATATATTTAAAAAAAGGTTGCGCATAAAAATGATAAATTTTTCCACCCCCAAAATCAATCACTTTAATAATGCCCTTAGCAATCATTTCATCTTGAACGCGAAAAAAATTTACCTTTAATGTTTCGCCCAAAGGAAGGCAAAAATGATAAAAACTATCCTCTACCTCCCCAAAATTCCCAATAACTTTTCCAAAAAAAGGCTTAAAATATCTATATTTTACCCCAAATATCGCTTCAACAAATACCATAAAAGTGCAAACCCTAATATCTATTCCCAAAAACATCATCAACGCATTTTGCTCCAAAAGTCTTCCATAAACGCTATTTTTGCAAAAAGGATTATTTTCTATTTCATTTGGCATAAGTATCTCTTGTATATCTTGACCCATGCCACAAAAACCAAACATTGGATGAGTGCTTCTTGTAACACCATGGCTTCTAAAAGTTTCACTCAAGATTCCAACCTCGCTTTTTAGTGTCCTTAAATCTGCAAATTTAGTTTTTGGAAAACTATAATTAAAACAAGGCATTATTAAATTATTTGAATATTCGCTTAAAATATTAAGCCAAATTCTTGGTATATCTCTAAAATTTTCTCCCTCTAATTTTCCAAGATTTTGCAAAGCGCTATGACAAAGAATAATTTTATTATTCAATAACAAATCCTGAGATAATTGCCTTATTTCATTTTGAGTATATTTTCTCACAAAAACTCTCCATAATGTGCTACTATTTCTTTATAGATCCGATAAGTTTCTTCTTTGAATTTTAATTGCTTCCAAGGCTTTCTGCTCAATAAATTCCACTCTATTTTTTTTAAGAAATCAACTTTTTCTTTTTCACTTAATAGATCAATGCATTGATGATTTAATGAATCGCGCAAAGATCTTGCCAAGATTTCCATAAGTTGAAAAATAAATATAAACAAGGGATAGCACAAAAGCTCTTTTAAACTTTCACTCAACTGTTTTTTTAAATCATCTTGATACTCGCGAACTAAAGTGCATCGATGGTTAGCACTAGAGCTAAAAAATAAATCCATTAGGCTAACAGGATAAAAATCTAAAATATCTCCATAAATATTTACTATAGGAAAATAAGGATAAATTCTACAAATCAAAGGTCTCAAGTAATGCGGGTTACACAACCCCCCACACTCACAAGAAAGATAATACAAAACTAATTTCTTATCTCCAAAACTAAACTCTTCTTTTCTATATTTTTGTGTAATATTCTGTATCCCACCTTGACTTTTGTAATATAAAAATTCACCCTCAAGCATAGGCAATATTACAGCTTTCTTATGAAGCAACTTAAAATAATCTCCAAAAAAATTCTTACAGCAATAACCATCGCAAGTCAAATAACAATCTTTAAAAGAAACAAAATCTTTGCTATAAATACTATTCCAATTAATTTCCATTATTTTGCCTCTTTAATATTTCTGACAATTTCACAAAACCCATCAAGACTACTAAATTCTTCTGGTTCATATTCACTTAAATCCAAGTCAATTCCAATCCTCTCTTCCAAAAATTCAAGTAACTCTAAAAATCCAATAGAATCAAGTCCTTCATTACCAAAAAGCTTCCCATCTTCACATTTTCTATCACATTCTTTTAAAAACTCCAAAACAATTTGCTTTATTTCCATTTTAATCCTTTTTTATCAATCCATTCTCTACAAATTTACAAATCCAATCTTCCATATCCAAAAGATAAAAACCACATTTTTCAGCAATCTCTATCAAATCTAGCTTACCATCACAATACATCAATAAATTCCTCATATCCTTAATTGTATTAAAAGTTTCTTTGGTGGAAAGATTTGGATAAAGCCCCCTTTTGCCAAGTTGGGGTTCGCATAAAATAGTATTTTTATAAACACCATTAAGCTCAATAAGCTTCAAAATATCCCTAACCATCTCAAATCCACCCTGCAATCCTTTAGAACTAATAAAAGATAAATCATCTAGAGAAGTATGGTATTGAGGGTATTCCCCAAACTTACTCCGCATTAGAGTGCAAAAAGGCAAATCCACACCTGGAGCACAATATTGCCTCTCATCACTACCTCTTTGCAAATAAGAATAATGTTTATAATTTGGGTATTTTGTTTTTAAAAAATGCTTTGCTGATCTGTCTGCTAAATTATTACCTTCTCTTGATTCAAGATAAGAATAATCGCCTTCATCACCTATACAAGTCAAGACAAATCCTGCTATACATTTTTTCTTTAATGCTTCTAAATGTTAGCTTAAATAATAAATAGCACCAATAGTTTCTGGCAAAAATAAAATGCGATAAGTATAGTAATTTTGAATCTGATTTAAATATTTTGCCAAATAAGTCGCCACACAAATTCCAGAGAGTTCGTTATTTGCCATTTGTGGATGACAGATATAAGTGCTAAGCACAATTTCTTTCTCACTTTTTCCTTTTATTACTACTTCTCCATAACTCATAGATCCAACCTCCAAGACAGAATCAATCACTACTTCAAATTTCTCTTTAGAATCGCCAAATTTATTTTCTAACTCTTCTCTTAGCTCATCACTCAAGCAAAATCCCCAATATTCTTTATAATAAGAAGTAACATAAGGGATAGCTCCTCTTTGATCCTTTAGGCTGTGTAAATGTAAATCTAACTCCCTAAAATTCAAATACTTTCTCACTGGAATTGAATACCCAACTAAATGCAAATTGTTTTCTTTGAAATCACAAATTTTATCTCCATTTGGAGTTACAATATAAGCTTCTTTTACATTCCATTCCTTTGGAATCTCCCAATCAAAAGCTTTAGTTCCACTTGGAATCTCATAAACTTTTAACTTCCCATTTAAAATTTTATTAACCTCTTTTAAAGTCTCTCTATTTCCATTCCCACTCAAAGATCGCGGAATCTTAAAAATATCGCAAGCAAACCCATACATTAGATCTCCAAACTCTAAATTCTCATTATTCTGACATTGCAAATCTTTTTGATTGATGGATTGATGTAGATTTTGCCCTTTTAGTTTGCAATTCTTAGCTTCCATGCTTTTTTGATCTGTGCTTAAAATAACTTCAACTTGACTTCTAATTTGCTCTCTATCTATTTTCCCATTGCTATTAAGGGGAAATTTTTCAAGACCAATAATTTTGACTGGAATCATATAATTTGGAAGTTTTTCTTTACAAAAATCCAATATTTTTTGACTTTCTGCTAAATTTGATTCTATTACACCCACAATATTTGTAAGTCCATCTTTTTTGATTACCACGCTCACACTTTGATTTTTACTAGCCTCTCTTAAAACATTGTCAATCTCCAAAAGCTCTACGCGAAAGCCTTGAATCTTCACTTGAAAATCAACACGACCCAAAAAGCAATACACTTCCTTATCGCAAACTTTTTTTAAAACCCCTAAATCACCTGTTTTATACCACCAAATACCTTCTTCATACACAAATTTCTGCCTAGTTTTTTGAGCATCATTTAAATAACCTTGTGCAATTTGATTCCCACCAAGCCAAATTTCCCCCTTCTGTCCCTTTGGCACCTCTTTACCCTCTTTATCTCTTAAACTCGCATAAAGCCCACTAAAAGGAATCCCTAGAGGAACAATAGATTCTTTACAATCTCTATAATTATAAGACATAAAGGCTATTGTTGCTTCTGTTGGACCATAAAGATTTTCTACTACACTTTTTGGACAAGCTTCGCTCCAAAGTTTTGCATTTAAGTTTGGAAACTCCTCACCACAAAAAAGAGACAATCTAAGGTTTGGCATACTATTTGGCTTAAGAGCCTTAAACTTCACAAGGTAAGAAATAAGAGAGGGCACAGCAAAGAATACACTCAAATTTTTTTGAACAATAAACCTGATAGGATTCAACAAAGATTGCTTGGGAATCACACACAAAGTCGCTCCGCTTAAAAAGGCGCAAAAAATATCGTGCATTGATAAATCAAAAGTAATATCAAAAAAATTAGAGATTCTATCATTGCTATTAAAACAATATTTTTCAAGCATTCTCATGGTATAAACAAAAAGATTATCACGGCTTACCATAACACCCTTTGGCTCTCCAGTGCTACCTGAAGTAAAAAGCAGGTATGCAGTAATACTAGAATCGTTGTTAAAATTTAATTTTTCAAATATATTTAATTGTTTTTTTAGGGCTTTAGGAATGGCTATAAAATGTAATTTGGGAAATCTCTTGGGTAAATCTCCTAACTCCTCTACCAAAATCACCATTGATTCTAGCTCTTTTGCAATCACAATAAAAGAATCATAGCATTCCTTTCCCAAAAACATTACCGAAGCTTCACTTCGCCTTATCATAGACAAAAGTCTTTGGCTTGGAAATTTTGGATTTAATGGGACATAGGTTTGATAAGCTAAAACACAAGCAAGAATAGAAGTATAAACCAAAATGCTTCTAGAAGCAAAAATTAAGATTCTAGAATCATTTGCTAAAGTCCCACCCCCCTCCCGCACATTACAAATCAATGAAGCGAGAATTGTAGCTTCAGAATATAATTCCTTATAAGTTATCTTTGTTTTTTCTACTTCTAGGGCAATATTATTAGAATTTTTTTGAAACGATTCTTTTAAGACTTGAGACAAATTATCCATAAACTTCCCTTATGCTAAGCCTTGTGAAGCAAGATATTCTTCATAACTTCCACGGAAATCCACCACCTCATTGTTTTCTTTAAATTCAATAATACGATTTGCAAACGCATCAATAAGCTCTCTATCGTGGCTAACACAAATCACATTGCCACTATACTTATAAAGCGCTTCACCCAAAGCAATAATCGCCTCCAAATCCAAATGGTTTGTTGGCTCATCGAGAACTAAAAAGTTTCCCCCCTCAAGCATTAATTTACTAAGCATAATGCGATGTTTCTCACCACCACTTAGCGATCCTACGCTTTTTTCTTGCTCTTCACCGCTAAATAGCATTCGCCCCAAGGCATTGCGAATCTCTGTAGCTTCTCTTTTTTTATCAAATCCACGCAAATATTCATAAAGCGTTTCTTCTCCTCCAATCACTTCGGTAGTATTTTGAGGGAAATATCCTCTCTCAATTGTTGCTCCCCATTTAATCACACCACTTTGAGGTTTGAGTTTTTCACAAATGAGATCACAAAAGGTGCTTTTTCCAATCCCATTTCTGCCAATTAAAGCAATTTTATCGCCGGGTAAAATATCAAGCGATAAATCCTTCAACACGCACAAATCACCATAGCTAAATTGAAGTTTCTCTATATTTAAGGCTTCATTACCAATTTGACGATTCACCCTAAAGACAATGCTTGGGTCTCTGCGACTAGAGACTTCTAGGGCTTGAATATCTAGCTTTTCTAGCTGTTTTTGACGGCTTGTAGCTTGTTTGGCTTTAGAAGCATTAGCTGAAAATCTTGCAATAAAAGATTCTAATTCCTCTTTTTCTTTGAGCTTTTTATTTCGCTCCATTTCTTGTTGTTTGGCAATCAAAGTTGATGCAATATACCAATCATCATAATTCCCACTAAATTCCCTAACATTTCTAAAATCTAAATCCAAAATATGAGTGCAAACACTATTCAAAAAATGCCTATCATGGCTAATAACCACTAAAGTCCCTTCGTGGCGTTTTAACTGCTCTTCAAGATAGCTAATGGCTCTTAAATCAAGATTGTTAGTTGGCTCATCTAAAAATAAAATGTCAGGCTTAGGGAATAAGACTTGCGCTAAAAGCACTTTAAACTTATCTCCACCCGTGAGTGTTTTCATTAAATCATTGTGAATCTTAGCAGGAAATCCTAAGTCTTCTAAAATCTTTTCAATCTGCACATCATATTCATAAGTAGGATCTTCTTCAGCGCAGATAATCTCTAATTCACCTAAACGCTCATTAACCTCATCGCTAAAGTCTCCCGCTTCATAAAGCTTTTCTTTTTCTTTAATAGCTTCATAAAGGCGTTTATTTCCATAAAGCACACAATCTTTGATACTAAAATCCTCAAAAGCAAACTGATTTTGTCCCAAAACCCCGAGTCTAGTACCGGCATTAAAGGCAATATCCCCGCTACTAGGCTCAATTTCACCACTTAGAATCTTCAAAAAAGTAGATTTACCAGCACCATTAGCACCTATAAGCCCATAGCGCTTCCCTTTGTCTAGTTTTAAATTGACATTTTCAAATAATTTTTTAGTTGCATAATGCATTGAAAGTCCAGTAATTTGAACCATAAAAAAATCCTTAAATTTATTAGAATAAAATTATACTATTTATTTTTGATAGGAATAATTTCTCCTTTGCAATTTTACAAAATAATTTTAAAACTTCTTTGTTTGATAATATCTTTTAAAGCCTTAAAAATTAAAGCATTACCCTAATTACCTTTAATATGCAGATTGTTATTACGCAAAAACCATACAGGATATTCATTTGAGTATGAATGTTCATAAAAATAAATATAGATATTGTAGTATAAATCTTAAACTTTACAAAATCTTTACATTCTTAAAAATTAGATTTTACAATACTAGTTTATACTTCTAAATATTTTTATTTAGGAGTAAAAATGAAAAAGCATTTATTAGGAGTATTGGTAAGCTGTGCACTAAGTGGTGTATTAATGGCGCAAAATATTTTTCCTATTTCAAGAGAAATGGGTTCTGGGACAAGAGGAGCTTTTGTGGAGATTTTTGAAATTCATAAGGAAGTGAGAAATAAAAAAATCGATGCAACCACCAAAAAAGCAGAGATTACAAACTCAACAGGAGTGATGATAACAACTATTGCAAATTCTAAAAATTCCATTGGCTATATTTCCCTTGGTTCTCTAAATAACACAATTAAAGCTGTAAAAATCAATGGGGTATCGCCTAGTGTGCAAAATATCAACAACAAAACATATGCAATCTCACGCCCTTTTAATGTTGTTACAAAGGCTATGAATCCTGTAATTGAAGATTTTTTGAAATATGCCCTTTCAAAAGAGACTAAAGGGATTGTAGAAAAAGCAGGATATATTTCAATAGCAAAAGATTCCTATACTAGCATAAAACCTAGTGGGAAAATCATCATTGCAGGTTCTAGCTCTGTAACACCATTGATGGAAAAGCTCAAAGAATCTTATGAAAAAATCAATCCAAATGCAGAAATCGAAATCCAACAATCTGATTCAACCACAGGAGTAAATTCTGTAGTCGAGGGAATTGCAGATATTGGTATGGCTTCACGTGAGATTAAAAAAAGCGAGCTTAAAAAGGGGATTGACGCACAAGTTTTGGCTATTGATGGTCTAGCTGTGATTGTGAATAAGGAAAATCCGATTGATAATCTCAAAAAAGAAGAGGTGCAAAAAATATTTTTAGGCGAAATTACTTCTTGGGGACAAATTAAATAATGTATTTAAAAGAAAAGATTTTTAAAGGAGTTTTTGCCTTTTGTGCAATCATTTCTATTCTAGCAGTGGGAATGATTTGTTTGTTTTTGTTTGCTAATGCAATCCCCACAATCCATGAGATTGGATTTATTTATTTTGTTTTTGGAATGGATTGGTATCCAACAGAGGAGATTTTTGGAATCTTCCCTATCATTATAGGGAGTTTTTATGTGACGGCTTTAGCAATCTTTATTGGAGTGCCTATAGGTGTTTTAAGTGCTATTTATATCTCTGCATTTTGCCCCAGAACACTTAAGAAAATCATTATCCCAGCAGTAGAATTATTGGGCGCGATTCCTTCTGTTGTTTATGGATTTTTTGGATTAGTTGTTATTGTTCCGATTTTGGCAAATATTTTTAGCGGGATTCCAGGCAAAAGTGTTTTGGCAGCTTCTATTATTTTGGCAATTATGATTCTCCCAACGATTATTCTAGTCTCAAAAGCCGCTTTAGATTCTGTTCCAAAAAGTTATTGTGAGGGTGCATTAGCACTTGGTGCAAGCAAAGAGAGAAGCGTTTTTTTTGCTAGTCTTCCTGCTGCAAAAAGCGGAATCCTCTCATCGATTATTTTGGGTGTTGGGAGGGCTATTGGCGAGGCAATGGCAGTGATTATGGTTGCAGGTAACCAAGTGCAAATTCCAGAAAGTGTGCTTGATGGGGTTAGGACATTAACCACAAATATTGTGCTTGAAATGGGCTATGCAACAGATTTACACAAAGAAGTTTTAATAGCAAATGCGGTGGTTTTATTTGTGTTTATTTTATTAATCAATGCTTGTTTTAATGCACTAAAAAGGAAGACAAGATGAAAAAATCCAAAAGAGTGGATTATCTCTCTATTTGTTTATCGTGGTTGCTTAAGATTTCAATATTTAGCGTTTTATTTGTATTTTTTATTTTAATAGGATTTATTTGTTATAAAGGCATTATGTATTTGTCTTGGGATCTTTTTGAATGGGAATACACTAGCACCAATATTTCTATGATGCCAGCAATTATCAATACGATTAATATGGTGCTTTTATCCTTGGTGCTTGCCTTACCTTTGGGAATTTTTGGAGCTATTTTTTTAAGCGAATATGGGAATAAAAAAAGCAAGATTTTAAACTTAGTGCGAATCGCTTCAGATACTTTAGTTGGGATTCCTAGCATCGTGTATGGACTTTTTGGGTATTTGGCATTTGTAATTTATTTTGGCTTTAGGACAAGTTTTTTAGCTGGAGTTTTGACCTTGTCTATTATGATTTTACCTTTGATTTTGCGAAGTTCTGAGGAAGCATTAAAAGGTGTTCCTATGAGTTTTAGGGAGGCAAGTTTTGCCCTAGGGGCAGATAAGCTTAGAGTAATTTTTGCCATTATCATCCCTGCAGCAATCCCAGGAATCTTAGCAGGTGTAATTTTAAGTATTGGCAGAATCGTAGGCGAGAGTGCAGCACTACTTTATACTTCAGGAAGTGTAGCAAAAGTCGCTGGAATTATGGAATCTGGGAGAACCTTGAGTGTGCATATGTATGCAATTTCAAGCGAAGGCCAACATATCAATCAAGCTTATAGCACGGCAATGGTTTTGATTTTAATTGTTCTTGTGATTAATGCACTATCAAATCTAATAGCTAAAAAACTAACAAAGGGATAATGATGAAAGAAGAATGTTTTGATATTAAAAAAATGAATTTATATTATGGGAATTTTTTAGCCCTAAAAAATATTAATATGCAAATCAATAAAGGGAAAGTTACGGCTTTTATTGGTCCTAGTGGTTGTGGAAAATCAACTTTTATTAAAAGTCTTAATCGTATGAATGATTTGATAGAGGATTGCAAGATTGAAGGAAAAATACTTTTTGATGGCAAAAATATTTATAAAGATTACGATGTTAATATCTTACGCAAACGCGTTGGAATGGTATTTCAAAAGCCAAATCCCTTTCCGATGAGCATTTATGACAATATTACCTTTGGACCAAAAACACATGGGATTAAAAAAAAATCCAAGCTAGATGAAATCGTGGAGCAATCTTTAAAAGACGCAGCTTTATGGGACGATTTAAAAGACAGGCTTGATAAAAGTGCCTTAGAGCTTAGTGGAGGGCAGCAACAGAGGCTGTGTATTGCTAGGACACTTGCGGTGAATCCGGAAGTTATTTTGATGGATGAGCCAACAAGTGCGTTAGATCCTATCTCAACTTTAAAGATTGAAGAACTAATTATGCGACTTAAAAAAGAATACACCATTATAATTGTTACACATAATATGCAGCAAGCAGCTAGAATCTCTGATAAAACAGCTTTTTTCTTGCTTGGCGAAGTGATAGAATATGATGATACTAATAAGATTTTTAACAAACCAAAAAACAAAAAAACACAAGATTATGTAAGCGGAAGATTTGGATAATATGTTAAAATTTTGTTTTAAAAACAAGGTAAATAAAAGAGATGATTTATGTGCTAGAAGATGATAATTCTATTTTGGAATTAGTTTTGTATGCGTTAAAATCCCAAAATTTGAAAGCTAAAGGATTTAGTGAGCCATTAGCATTACAAGAGGCTCTAAAACAAGAAATACCACAAATCCTGATTTTAGATGTAATGTTGCCTTGTATGAGTGGATTTGAAATCTTAAAAGAAATCAAAAAAAATAAAAATACAAAAGAGATTGCAGTTTTAATGCTTAGTGCTTTAAATGGTGAATTAGATAAAGTAAAAGGCTTGGATTTTGGTGCAGATGATTATATTACCAAGCCTTTTGGCATAATGGAGCTTCTAGCGAGAATTCGAGCTTTATTGCGCAGAAAAGAAAATGGCAAGGATGAAATTATTTTGGGGGATTTAGAATATTCTTATTCTAAACACAGCGTAAAACTAAAAGGTAAAAAAATTGTTTTAACCCTAAAGGAATTTGAGATTTTAGGATTATTACTTAAGAATATAGAACGCGCTTTTAGTCGAGATGAGATTCTAGAGATTTTGTGGGGGGATAGTTTTAGCTCGGAAAGTCGCAGAGTGGATATTCACATCAAAACTTTGAGGCAAAAATTAGGGGATTGGGGGGATCATATCAAGACGATTCGTGGCTTGGGTTATCAATTCGTGCGGGAAGTTTAGATTCTATGCAAAAAAAGATTTTTTACTCTATTTTTAGCACTTGTTTTTGTTTGCTTATTTTGGTGAATATCTTTTTTGTAATAGCTTTAGAACAATTTTTACAAAAAGAAATGTTTGTAGAGCTAGAAAGGCAAGCAAAAAAATTAGAGCCCTATTTACAAAAAGGATTACAAAAAGATTCGCGAATTTTCTTAGATTTTCTTGGAAAAAATCCTTATCGTTTAAGTTTAATTGATATAAAAGGAAAAGTTTTATACGACAATCAAACTGATATTTTAAAAATGGATAACCACGCTAAGAGAGAAGAAATAAAACAAGCAATTCAAAATGGCATATCTAAGGAAATTCGCCATTCAAATACTTTAGGAGAAAAGACACTATATTTTGCACTTTTTTTAAAAGAACAGAATCTTGTTTTGCGTCTATCAAGCACACAAAGTTACATTATGGGATTATTAATAGAATTCGTGCCCTATTTTGTATTAGAAATTCTTATTTTACTTGTAGTTTTATATTTTTTAGCACATATTCTTACGAAAACAATTTTAAAACCAATTTTAGAGATTGATTTGGAACATTTGAATGAAGATTCTTTATATAGCGAATTACATAGCTTTGTTAAAAAAATTAAAACACAAAATAAAACTATCAAGAATCAATTCAAGCATCTACGCCAAAAGCAACAAGAAATGCTTTTATTAACAGAAAATATGAGTGATGGCTTGATTTTACTCAATCGTTATGGAAACATTTTAAATACTAATAAAAGCGCACAAACTTATTTTACAAACCTTGAAAATATTAGTAGTATTTATCAACTAGAAGATTCAAGATTTTTAAAAATGATTTTAGAATCTTTGAAAGAGTTTAAAAAAAGCAAAAACTTGGATAATCAAATTTTACAAATACAACTTGCAAAATACGAATGTGAAGTGGTAATTTCACCTGTTTTTTCAAAAAATAAAAAGCTTAAGGGTATGGTGATTGTTTTGCGAAATATCACAGAAAAAAAGCTTGCACAAAATTTGCGTAAAGAATTCAGTGCGAATGTAACCCACGAACTTAAAACCCCACTTACTTCTATTTTAGCGAGTAGCGAGATGATTAAAAATCATTTGGTAGCTAAAGAAGATTTGATGGATTTTATTAATAGGATTGCTCTTGAATCCAAAAGACTCTTAGAGATGATTGATGAAATTCTAATGATTTCTTTTTTAGATGAATGTAAAGAAGAATATTTTAAAAAAACCAAAATTAATCTAAAAAATATTGTGCTAAGCACAATCAAAAGATTACAATTTATCGCAAATAAAAATGAAATAAAGATACTCAGCAATCTTGAAGATTGTTATATTTTTGGAGTAAATGAGCTTTTAGAAAATTGTATTTTTAATCTCTGTGATAATGCTATTAAATATAATAAAAGGGGAGGATTTGTAGAAATTATCTTACAAAATGAAGAAGATAAGATTTTGCTAAGCATCAAAGATAGTGGCATAGGAATCCCTGAGGAATATTTATCAAGAATTTTTGAGAGATTTTTTTGTGTAGATAAAAGTAGAAGCAAAAAAATTGGTGGGAGTGGGCTTGGGCTATCTATTGTCAAATCAGCCTTAAAATACAATAATGCACAAATATCAGTCAAAAGTCAGATAGGTGTTGGAAGTGAGTTTATTGTATATTTCAAAAGAGAAGAAAATTGAATGATAAAAGCAAGAATCTTAACTTTACCTCTTATTGCACAAGTAATCCATTCTGAAATAAAGATAAGTTTTGGAAAATAAAAGATTCTAGTCTATTAAAATAAACTAGAATCACACTAAATTAATTGCTAATATGGTAATTTGGAGCTTCTTTGGTAATCATTACATCATGCACATGCGATTCACGCAATCCACTTTGTGTGATTTCCACAAATTCTGCTTTCTCCCACAAAGTGGTAATGTCCTTAGCTCCCAAATATCCCATTGAAGATCGCAATCCACCAAGCATTTGATGAATCACATCAGAAATCCTTCCACGATAAGGCACTCTACCCTCAATGCCCTCTGGGACAAGTTTTTCTTGTGCGGTGCCTTCTTGAAAATATCTATCTGCACTCCCCTTATTCATCGCTCCTAAGCTACCCATTCCGCGATAACTTTTATACTGTCTGCCTTGATAAATAATTGTCTCACCTGGAGATTCTTCAGTCCCTGCCAACATACTGCCTATCATTACGCTACTAGCCCCTGCTGCAAGTGCTTTTGCAATATCACCTGAATATTTAATCCCACCATCGGCAATCAACGGAACTCCCATTTTATGACAAACTTCAGACACATCAGCAATGGCTGTAATCTGTGGCACACCTACACCTGCTACAATACGAGTAGTGCAAATACTTCCGGGTCCAATACCCACTTTTACACCATCAGCTCCCGCATCAATTAGCGCTTGAGCACCTTCTCTTGTCGCCACATTTCCTGCGACAATATCCACAACTAAATGCTTTTTAATCTCTTTGATTGTTTCTAAAATCCCACGACTATGCCCGTGTGCTGAATCAAGTACCAAAACATCAACTCCTGCTTCTACTAATGCTTTTGCTCTATCATATTGAAAAACACCAATAGCTGCTCCCACGCGCAATCTGCCAAAATCATCTTTATTGGAATTTGGATATTCAATTCTTTTTTGAATATCTTTAATAGTAATCAATCCTTTTAAAATTCCTTTTTCATTGACAATTGGCAATTTTTCAATTTTATGCTTATTCATAATATTACGCGCTTCTTCTAAGCTTGTGCCAACTTTTGCAGTAACCAAAGGCGCTTTTGTCATAATTTCTTTAACAGGGCGACTTAAATCTGCCTCAAAACGCATATCGCGATTAGTCAAGATTCCAATCAAACTACCATTATCATCAACTACAGGGACTCCTGAAATCTTATAATTATCTGTGATGGCTTTGGCTTGCATTAAAGTTGCATCTGGACTAATGAAAATTGGATCGATGATTACTCCACTTTCACTCTTTTTTACCTTTTTAATCTGTGTTACTTGAGAGTTAATATCCATATTTTTATGAATGATACCAATTCCACCAACCCTTGCCATAGCAATGGCTGTGCTGTATTCTGTAACCGTATCCATCGCTGCAGAAACAAGCGGTGAGTTTAAAGTGATATTTTTACTAAACTTTGTTCCCAAAGAAACTTCTTTAGGTAAAATTTCTGAATAAGCTGGAACCAACAACACATCTTCAAAAGTCAATGCACGCGCTCTAATTTTCATAAGCTCTCCTTAATAAGATTTTCCAAATTTAAGCCCAAATCGAGCAACTTTTGCTCTTCAAAAGCCGCACCAATTAATTGCATTCCAATAGGCATTCCCTCACTCTCTCCAACTGGTAAAGAAAGCGCTGGAAGTCCTGCAAGATTTACCCCAATTGTATAAATATCTTCTAAATACATTTGCAAAGGTGTTTTACATTCATCAAATCCAAAAGCAGTGCTTGGTGCTACTGGAGAGAGAATCGCATCACAATCTTTTAAGATTTCATTGTATTGTCTTGCAATAAGAGTGCGCACCTTTTGAGCCTTGATATAATAAGCATCATAATATCCGCTACTTAATACAAAAGAACCAAGCAAGATTCTACGCTTCACCTCATCACCAAAGCCTTGTGATCGGGTTTTTAAATACAATTCTTTAAGATTATTAACATTTTCTGCCCTATTCCCATAGCGCACTCCATCAAAGCGTGCTAAATTTGAGCTTGCTTCTGCTGTGCAAATCACATAATATGCCGCGATAATATAGCTAGTATCAAGCATTTCTTTTTCAACAATAGTGTGTCCATTAGCACTTAAGAGATCAATACTTTTTTGGTATGCATCTTGAATATTTTTATCAGCATCTTTTAATAGACTAGGCAATATTGCAATTCTCATCTTACGATTTCCATTAAGATTATCATAAGTGTTTGTAGATGAAAAATTTGCAGAAGTAGAATCCATTTTATCATATCCGCTAATAGCATCAAATAATATCGCACAATCTGTGATATTTTGTGTAATAGGTCCGATTTGATCAAGGCTAGAACTATAAGCCACCAACCCATAACGACTAACCCTACCATAAGTGGGCTTTAATCCCACACAGCCACAAAAACTAGCAGGTTGGCGGATACTGCCTCCTGTATCACTGCCTAATGCAGCAATTGCAATTCCACCAGCGACTGCTGCAGCACTCCCCCCACTACTTCCACCTGGGACTTTGCTTGGATTTTTTGGGTTAAGCGTTTTGCCATAGCAACTACTTGCAGTTGTGCTTCCCATAGCAAATTCATCCATATTAGTGCGCCCAAAAGGTGCCATTTTATGTTTTGCTAGATTCTCTACTGCAGTAGCATTATAAGGTGCGATATAGCCTTGTAGAATCTTACTTGCACAAGTAATCTCCCAACCTTTAACATTAATATTATCTTTAATAGCTATAGGGAGACATTCTTTATTATAATCTTGCAAATCTCCCACATAAGCATTAAGATTGCTTTGCTTAATTGCTTGTGTTAAATTTGCTTTTAACTCTCTAATTCCATCTTTATCGAGTTTCAATGCTTCTTGTAAAGTAGGGATATACATTTAATACTCCATGAATTTTAAAAAATTTTAGAATTATAAAAAAATATTTTTGATAAAAGGGTTAAAGTAGTAAAAAAATGAAGTTTTTTAAAACCCTTCTTAAGATACTTGCGGCACATAAGTATTTTGAAGGCTCTGCTGTGTTCCCACCCTGAAGCATTATTCAAAAAACCCATTGCACAAGTCTCAAAAAGGGCGACTGAAATTATATTTATTTTTTTTAAAAAAAGCAAATTAATTTTCTCTAGGTGAAAGTTTTTTACTTTTTATTTTTTTTAATCCTTAAAAATCTATTTTAGCTCTTATCCAAAAATTTCTTCCCATTTCGTAAATTCTAGAATTAACAGGATTGTCTGCTACACTCAAATCAATGCTATTTTTAGAGAGGTGGTAGCTATAGAGTTTATCTGTGAGGTTTTCAACCCCTGCAAAAAGTTTGATATTATCATAAGTGTAACCCACATAAAAGTTTATAATACCAAATCCACTTGAATCGCCAAAATCTTGACCCACCACATTGCCATAGCCTTCTAAACTTCTAGTTTGTTTTGCATGCGCGATGATTTCACCTTTAATAAAATATTTATTGTCATCATATTTTAGCGCAAAGAGTGTTTGCAAAGGCGCAATTTGCGCTAGTGGTCTATTTTCTTTTGTGTCTTGTCCATAGGTATAGCTCATTTGAGCTAATGCAAATGTATTAGGCAAAAATTCATAAGAAATCTCTGCTTCTCCACCCAATAATAACGCATCAGTGTTAAAGCCTGTAGTGGTAGCTGTATTGTAATTTAACATAATATAATCTTGAATATAAGAAACATAGCTAGACACACTAAAGTTAAGCTGCTCTTTGTGATAAGTTGCCCCCAAATCTAATTGCGTGTTTTTTTCTTTTTTTAGATTCAAGCCATTTCCCTTAGAAACTTCCCAGAAATCAGGAATCCTTTGTGCATAGCCCAAACCTGCATAAAGCGTGTAATCACCCAAATATTTTTCAGCTCTTCCAAAACCACTTAGGGCATATTTTGTATTAGAAGTATCTAGCTTGTGGGCTGTCATATCCACCCTATCGCCCCTTATACCTGCAAAATATCCCATATTAGATGAAGTAAAGGTTTCTATTTGCGAAAAAACCCCATAACTTTTAAAAGTATAATTAGGCGCATAAGGGCTATTTAGAATCATTTCTGCTTCTTGTGCGCTATTTTGATTTGCAATAGCCCTAGATTTGTGCTTATCTAAATTATAATTTCCACCAAAGTAAATCTTAGAGAGATCAAACTTTTTTTGATATTCTAATCTTCCGCCCGTATTTGTCCTATTGGGATTGCTAATTTGATATTTATTTCCTATTTTTGGCATACCATTAGTTAGGCTAAAATTATCCATAATATGATCAATCTCGTGATGATAAATATGAAAATCCAGCTTATCATCATTGAAAAATTTAACAAGATGTGCTTGATAAGATTCTCTATCAAAAGTTCTCGCATCCATTGTCCTATCTGCATAAGCAGCTTCTCCCCTGCCAATATCAAAACTAAGTTCTAGCTTTAAATCAGGACTAGGAGTTAAAGCGCCAACAAAAGTCCCAGATTGTCTTTTGTATGCAGAATGCACCCTATCTCCCCTGCCACTTTCATAATCATCACTTCTATAGTTTGAATAAATAGCCTGTAAGCTACCTAGTTCATTTCCGCCTATTAAATGCGCATTAGCATCAACCCTTCCAAAACTTCCATAAAGTGCATCCACACCACCATTAAAGCTTGGTTTTTGAAGTGTTAGAATCTCTCTATCAAAAAGCATTCCCCCAGTAATCAAAGATCCATATCTTACATCTTGAGGACCTTTTATAATGGTAATAGAATTATAATTTTGCGGGAACACATAGGTTAAAGTCGTATCCATTCTACCACCACAACCTCCTAATAAAGTCCCTCCATTTACGACAATTGGCAATCTACCTCCACCAAGCGATCGAAAAAACGCTTCTGTTCCACCTCCGCCTTTTTTAGCGACTGAAAACCCAGGAATCTGCTGCAAACTCTTTGCAATATCGCTACTATTTAAAAGCGAATCTTTACCTAAAATATCAGTGTAATCAATTTGCGTAGGATTTGCTAGGGGAGAATTAGCATATTGTATCGTAACTTGATTGCCTTGAGAATAAAGCAGAGTTGAGAGAGAGATAAGAATGCAAAAGCTTTGTGTTTCATGAAATATCTCCTTAAAAATTATTATCTTATTTTAAAAAGAATCTAATGGCTTACTTGTATCAATATCTCACTCACAGCCTCAATTAAAATAAGCTAACTAACAGGATTATAACACGATGCTTTAAATAAAACTTGCACTTAAACTAGATTCTTATAATTTGGTTTGCTTTATTGATTTTATAATTACATATTGTAACATTTTATATATCACAAAGAAAAATAAACTATTTACTTTTAAATCATTAAAAAAATACAATTATATTGTTAATATTATTCTCTTTATCTTATTAATACAAAAAGTGCTACAATTTGGTTTTTATTAAAGGAATTAATTATGGAAATTTTATCTTGGCAGGTTTTTTATGCCATCATGCTAACATTTTTTGCAGGTGCCTCAAGTGCAATTGGAGCTTTAATTGCTTTCTTTTCATATGCAAATAATACTCGATTTTTATCTTTTGGGCTGGGTTTTTCTGCGGGAGTTATGATTTATATTGCTTTTGTAGAGATTCTACCCTCTTCATTGCTAGATTTCAAAACCTATTCTAAAGATTTTGGCGAAATAATAGGTTTATTATGTTTTTTTGGAGGCTTATTAATCAGCCTACTTATCGATAAACTAATCCCAAAAGAACTTAATCCACACAATCCTAAAGATAATGATGAGTTATTAGAGTTAAAAATTTGCCCCATTCCTAGTGGCAAACAAAAACCAAGCTATCATCCTGGAATCTCACAAAGAGAAACTTTAAAACTTAAACACATGGGGATTTTAACAGCCATTGCCATTGGAATACATAATTTTCCAGAAGGCTTTGCAGTCTTTGCTTCAAGCTTAGATAATCTTTCATTTGGTATTATCATCGCACTTGCCATTGCCATTCACAACATTCCTGAAGGTATGGCGGTTTCCCTACCTATTTATCACGCCACAGGCAACAAAAAGAAAGCTTTCTATTACTCTGCTATTTCTGGACTTGCAGAACCCTTAGGAGCAATCATTGGTGCATTATTTCTATTACCTTTTATGGGAGATTTAACTTTAGCAATTACTTTTGCCTTTGTAGCTGGAATTATGGTATTTATCTCACTAGATGAATTACTTCCCGCTTCAAAAAACTATGGAGAAGCACACGATAGCTTATATGGATTAATTCTAGGAATGGTAGTCATAGCCTTTAGCCTATTAATTTTAAATCACTAACAAACCTCAAGGTTGGGGGCTAAAATAGCGCATCATTTCAATAGTTTCTTGATCTAATAAAGTGCCTCTATTAGTCAAATCTCTGATTATTTGTTCTCTAACTTCCTGTTTTAAGTTTTGCCCAAATTTTGCTTTTATGCTTTGATTTTCTACCTTTATTACTCCAACAAATACACCCCTTTCTTGTCCTTTAAATTGACCCAAATCCATATCCAATGAATCATTATGAGATTCATACTTTTGCACTAACGACTTTAAAATGCACTTTTTTCTTTGATAATCTGTAATTGTCTCAAAAGTGCCACTTAGATAAACAGAAAAGAAAAATTGCGTAGGAATCATTGTGTTATTTAAAAAATAAGAAGGAATATAAGAATAAATTTTTGTAGCACTAAAGGAGACTTTTGGATTCTCCTTTAACAAATGATATTTTCTGCCACTTTTTGCTCCATGAAAATAGATCTCACCTTCTTCATAGCAAAAACTAATAGGCACTCCATAAGGCTCACCATCAGGGATGACCATCACTCCAAACTCAATTTTTGCTAACATTGTCTGTAGCATTTGAGAATCAAAACACTCAAATTCACTGCGACGCATTAGCATTTACTTCTCACACAGGGAAAACGCGAATACTAGAATCAAGCCCTTCTTGCAAAACTGATTCAATGGCAAAAAGCGTTCCTGTCGCACCGCTAGCACAGCCACTGCACGCACCAAGATAGCGAATATAAACATCAGTATGTCCATCGCTAGAATTTTTAAGCTCGATGATCTCCATATTTCCGCCATCCATCATTAGCATTGGGCGAATTTTTTCATCAATTAAACTCTCAATGGCTTTAATTTTTTGAACCAAAGTCATATCAGCAAACTTCAAATCTCCCTTTGATTCTAAATCTGCTTTGTTTTTTAGCGCTTCTTCTTCCATTTCAGCGCGCACATCACGCAAAATATCTACAAGATAATATTCTCTCTCTTCGTGTCCTCCAGGTTTAATACAGCTTTTACAGAAAGCCCCTGCTTTAGTGTATTCTGTGATCTCTTCCACACTTTTTAAATCATTGAGTTTAATCACTTCTTTAATTGTTCCAAGGCTTACTCTAGCGCACTCACACACGATAATTTCATCTTCAAAATCTTCTGGATTCTTACCCAAATATAAAGCTGCTGCCTTTTTAATAACATCATAAGCCATAACAGAACAATGCATTTTTTGTCCTGGAACTGCTGGAGTATCAGGATCATCGCGCAAAGCCTTTTCAACATCAATGTTTGTAATCTTAACTGCCTCTTGCACTTTTTTACCCAAGCAAAGCTCAACCATCATATCACTACTTGCAATAGCAGTCCCACAGCCAAAGCTTTTAAACTTAGCATCCACAATCACATCATTAGAATCCACAAGCCAATATAGCCTTACTGCATCACCACAAGCCTCTGCGCCATAATCTGCCACAATCAGCTTTAAGCCACGCTCATCAGCTTCTTTTTGCGTGATAACTCCCAAATGAGTTGGATTATCCATTCTCTCGCTAACTTTTTTACTATAAGCATCCCACAATGCTCCACCAAGTAATTCATTTTTTGCCATATTTAATCCTTTTTAATAGCTACTTGAAATCGCTCTTAGGCGTTCAATTGATTTTTTAAAAATAGTGATTGCATAGTCAATTTCTTCTTGCGTTGTAAAACGACTTAAAGAGATTCTTACTGCAGTATGCGCTAATTCCTTATCTGCACCAATGGCACTCATAACTGGATTTGCCTCCAAATCTTCACTCGCACAAGCACTTCCTGTTGAACAAGCAATACCATTTTTATTCAAATCCCAAAGCATTGCTTCCCCTTCAACTCCACGAATACTCACCAAAATCGTATTAGGCACACGCAACGCTCTATCTCCCACAACAAATACATCAGGAATTTCTAGTAGTGCATCTTCTAGTTTATCACGCAATCGTCTTACATTATTGCGTTCAAAATCCAAATACAAACAAGCTTGTCGCATTGCCTCTCCCATTGCAACAATATAAGGCACATTAAGCGTTCCACTGCGTCTTCCACCCATATGCTCACCACCATGGAAAAGTGGAGTTAATTTCACACCTTTTTTAATATAAAGCCCACCAATTCCTTTAGGTCCGTGGAATTTATGCGCACTAAAGCTTAGAAAATCCACATTAGCCTTTTGCACATCAACAGGAATTTTGCCGATAGCCTGCACCGCATCAGTATGAAATAAAACACCCCTTTTTTTACAAATTGCACCAATTTCTTCAATAGGAAAAATGATTCCTGTTTCATTATTTGCCCACATAATGCTAACTAACGCTGTTTTATCTGTAATGGCTTCTTCTACTTGCTTAGCATCTAATGTCCCATTTTCGCCAATGGAGAGGTAAGTTACTTCCACTCCAAGACTTTCTAAAAATCTACAGGTTGCCAAAACCGCTGGATGCTCTACATCTGTAGTAATAATATGATTCTTTTCACCAAAGCGTAAAACATCAAAATACACACCTTTTAACACCCAGTTATTTGATTCTGTAGCACAAGAAGTGATGATAATATCATCTTCATCTCTTGCATTAATACCCTCATAGAGATGATTAAAGGCTTCCCTAATGACTTTGTGCGTTTCTGTTCCAAAAATGTGCAAGGAATTAGGATTACCATATTTTTCACAAAAATAAGAATCCATTAATTCCTTAGCTTTAGGGTCTAACATTGTTGTTGCATTATTATCCAAATAAACCCTTTTGTTAGCCTCACTCATTTTATTATCCTTTCAAATTATTCAAATAAATTTATAAAATCTTTCATTTTCTAAAAAATCAAAATGAATTTAGCTTTTACTCTAAAAAACCTTAAAGATAATTAAAATCTATAGCTTTATTTTCTTTAGAATCAATTACTTTCACAAAAGGTAAATTTTATCATTTGGTTAAAAATAAATTATTCACAAATACCACTTAAGCTTTGCAGATTCTAAGCCTTTAGTCAGACAAACTAGAATCTACAAATTTTATTCTAAAGAGAAAAAATTTCTAAAGCCCTTTTTAAATCTTCTTTAGTATCAATCCCAAAAGATTGACTACACACTTCCACCATTACAATTGTTTTTTTATTTTCTATGGCTCTTAACTGCTCTAATTTTTCAATTTCTTCTAGCGCCAACTTAGGTAGATTACAAAATTCTTGCAAACTCTTTCCACTAAAAGCATAGATTCCTAAATGCCCAAAATACTGCCACTTATCATGCGAATCAAGAATATTTTCTCTATCATAAGGAATCCTAGCGCGCGAAAAATAAATCGCTTCTTTTTCTTGATTTATCACAACTTTAACTAAATTAGGATCTTCTGCCTCCTTTTTTGAAACCACTCGCATACAACTCCCCATAAAAGGGATTTCCCCTTTTTCTTTTAGCTTAGATTCCATAAGACTTTTTAATTTTTGTATCACTTCTTTTTCAATAAAGGGCTCATCTCCTTGCAAATTAATGATAATTTCATCTTGTCCTAAGCCCAAAATTCTTGCACATTCTGCGATTCTATCTGTGCCACTCTCATGCTCTTTGCTTGTTAGAATAGACTTGAAGCCATATTGCTCACACACTTCTTTTACGCTAGCATCATCACAAGCAATCACAACCTCATCCACTTCTTTTGCTATTTTTGCAACTCGAATCACCATAGGAATCCCGCCAATGGGAGCAAGAATCTTATTAGGGAAGCGTGTAGATTTTAATCTAGCAGGAATAATAATCATAGTCTAAAAATCAAATAATTCACCCAAAAAACTTTCTCGTTTTTTAGGCTTATAGTTTTCTTTGTATCTTGTATCCCCATATTGCCTTCTTTCCTCATACCTTGGAGTTTGCATATTTTGAGTAGAACGCTCAATAATTTTATCTAATTCACCCCTATCAAGCCAAACTCCACGACATTTAGGGCAATAATCAATCTCAACACCACTTCTCTCACTCATCACTAAATCTACGCCACTACAAACTGGACACTGCATTTTTTACCTTTTTTTTGAAGAAATTATATAGAAATTAACTTAAATTTCTACAGATTAAATTAAAAAACTGCTCTCATTTTCGGTTTGTTACTCCAACTTCTAAAGCTTTATCTACAATCTCTTTGCGACTAGGATTAGCACTTTTAAAATACGATTCAATCTCTAAAAGCAATTTTGCATTGACTGCTCTATGCGTTGCAAGCAATAATACAAATTGCACATCAAAATCTAAAATTTCTTCCATATAAGCATTATAGTAAATCTTAGCCAAATTTACACACTTTTTTAAATCCTCCAAACTTTTATCTTTTTGCTTTAAAGCTTCTAAAATCTCTTGGGCTCTAGGAAAGTTTTTTGCCTCCTTAGCCACCTTAGGTTTTTTTAGCAAAAAGGCAGCCAACAAACCCAAAAATAAAATCCCTATCACCGCACCCATTAATACTAAAAACAAAAAATCTTGTTGCATTTTCAAATCTACTCCCTCTAATCTCTAGACTTCAATTATATTCTAACTTCACTTTAATTTTTGTAGAATTGTTAAACTTTGGTTATAATAGCAAAATAAAAAATGGAAGGAATTTATATGAATACAAACGATTTTAAACAAAAAGTAAGTGAGATTCAAGCAAAAAGTAATTATAAAACGCCTCTTGGCTTTGGAATCTGCTATGCTGATGTCGGAGTAATGAGCAACAAAGTTTTACAAGCCACTTACCCTGTTTTAAACTGGCAAGAAAATTTTGGTAGTTATGCTATTTTTTGGGATTTGCGCGAAGAGTGTGAAATCTTAGAGGATTGTGAAAGCGAATTGGTTTTTGGTATCACAGAAGAGTTTGTTATCAAAGCCTTAGAAGCTTTCTCTCCTTATTTAGCAGAAACTCAAAGCAATCCTAACGCACATAAAAATGTAGCAGTAGTCTTAGAATTACAACGCGCTTTACAAGAGGATAGAATCTATACTGAAAATGGCGATTTTAGATACCGATTCTGCGCCATCTATGAAGATAAGCAATGTAAAAGTGTTGAATCTGCTTATATGAAACTCCTTGCACTCTCTTTGGGCAAAGCACCTCTTAGAAGTTTATATCTAGATGGAATCTTTGGGCTTTTAAGCAATGTAGCGTGGAGTGGAAATGTGCCTTTTGAGCTAGATTGGCTAAGAGAAAATGAAATTGCTCTTAAAATGCGTGGAGAATTCCCTGCAATTGATTTTGTCGATAAATTCCCACGCTACTTAATGCAAGTTATTCCACAATATGACAATATCCGCCTTCTTGACACTGCAAAAACTCGATTTGGTGCGTATTTAGGAACCGGTGGTTATACACAAATGCCTGGAGCAAGCTATGTGAATTTCAATGCCGGTGCAATGGGCACGTGCATGAATGAGGGCAGAATCTCATCTAGCGTAATTGTTGGGGAAGGTAGTGATGTTGGCGGTGGTGCAAGTATTTTAGGTGTGCTAAGTGGTGGTAACTCTGATCCTATTAGCATTGGTAAAAACTGCCTACTTGGCGTAAATAGCTCTACAGGTATTAGTTTGGGCGATGGGTGTATTGTAGATGGTGGAATTGCGATTTTAGCAGGAACAATTTTCCAAATTGCTCCGCAAGAAGCTCAAAAAATTAAAGAAATTAATCCAGACTTTGAAATCAAAGACAATGGGCTTTACAAAGGCAGGGAACTTTCAGGCAAAAATGGAATCCACTTCCGATGCGATTCTAAGAGTGGTGTTATGATTGCTTTTCGCTCTAACCGAAAAATAGAACTCAATTCAGCTCTACACTAAAGACTAGATTCTGCTTTATAGCAGAATCGCCTTACTTTTCAGTCAAACTTGCGAATATTCCAAATCTCCCACAATTTCTATCCCTACGATAAGAAAAATATCGCCCACTGCAACAAGTACAAAGCGGATCAATCTCATAATCACAAATACCAATTTCCTTAAATTGTTCTTTTAAAACTTCTATTAAATCTAAATATATTTTTCTTTCTTTAGCAATCTTGCCCCTCTCTAGCGCTTGGCTTAAGACTTCTATGCCCACTTCATAGCAACATCCTCTAATTGATGGACCAATATAAACAAAAAGATCGCTCAAACAACTTTGATATTCTCTCTGCAAAAGAGAAAATGCCTTAAAAACAATTCCTTTTTCTACACCAAGCCTACCTGCATGAAGCAATACTAAAACTCGCTTAGCCTTATCAAACACAACAATAGGATTACAATCTGCCACCATAATTAAGCCAACTAAGCCGATTTTATCCAAAACAATTCCATCTCCATCGCCAAGCAATCCACCACTAGAAGCCTTTAAAATATTATCCCCATGCACTTGATTTAAAAAGCACAATTGCTCTATAGAATAACCACGACTTTGTAGCTCTATACTTTGATTTTGCTTAACTGCTTCTTTGGTTAAATTTCCAGCATGAAAAGCTATATTTCTCCCCTCTTTGCTTAACCAAAGCTCTAAACCCTTAGGAATTATCAACGATACTCCCTCCGCTCCATTCCACTCTATCATAAGCATCATAATTTTGCATAATTATACAAGCCCCCTTAGAAATATCCAACAAAGGATTAGGAGAAAGGTTGATTTGCATTTTAAGTTCTTCTTCTAAAAATTCTTTCATTCCCTCTATCAATGCCATACCCCCAGTAAGAATTGCTCCATCTTCTATCAAATCAGGTGCAATTTGAGGTGGAGACTTCTGAATTGTTTCTAAAATAGTATTTTTGATTTTAAACATTCCTGTCAAAAGCACATGCTTTAACTCATCTAAATTCAATTCATAGGAAATAGGCATTCCATTAGATAAAGACTTAGCGCCAATATTAATAATAGGATTTTCACCAAAAACTCTGATTTGTCGCTTAATTTTTTCTGCCAATTCTTTACTAATGCCGATATTTTTGTTATACCTGCAATACTCTATTAAGGCGTAATCCACAAAATCTCCCGCTTCTTTTGTAAAAGCACTTGCTATCAAACCTCCAAGAGAAATAACACTTGCTTCAATCAAGCCCCCACCCGCATCAATCACCATTTTTGCTCTTGCTGTGCTAATATCTAATCCTGCCCCCACACTAGCACTAAAGGGATCTTCTATCAAAAAGGCTTCTTTGGCTCCTGCAAGTATTGTAGCTTCATACAAAGAATGGCGCTCTACTTGCGTGAGATTCCTTGGAATACTAATCCCAACGCGCGGTGCAAGTTTCGAAGTTTGACCAAGAGAAATCAAAGCACTAATAAAAGTTTTTGTTGTTTCAAAATCACTGATGGCTCCATTTAAAAGCGGATTAATCACTTCAAAATTACTTGGTGCGCGCCCCATCATCTTCTTTGCCTGATCACCAATACACACCACTCTCTTAGAATCGCCCATATCCTCTAAAGTAATACAAGTCGCTTCGCAAAATATAATATCTTCTGCATTATTTCTCACAATGGTATTTACTGTGCCCAAATCAATTGCAATATCATTTCTTTCTAATAAAGCCATAATTCTCCAACCCATAATATTTTACAAAATTATAACAAAACTACTTGCAAACTGCTATTTAAAACTCTATTTTCATCAACTTTTGCTATAATTTGCAAAATTCACCTATTGCAAGGAAATTAATGTCTTTTATTTTATTTTATGGTCTATTTTTAACACTCCCCAAAATGTTTCTAAGTATTATTGAACTTAGATTTCTCAAAACCCAATATAACAAAAAACCTTATATTTTAGATTCGACTTCATTTAAAAAAGCCGCTAATTACTCTATTATCAAGGAAAAAATCTCCTTTTTAAATACCCTTGTAGATTTTTGTTTGCTATGGGTTTGGATTCTTTTTGGGTTACAAATACTAGAATCTCTCTTACCCACAAACTCACTCCTAGGTAGCACACTCTTTGTTTTGTTATTTTTATTCATCCAAAGCCTTTTTTCTTTGCCATTTGATGCTTATAAGACTCTAGTAATTGATAAAAAGTTTGGCTTTGCCAAAGGCGGAATCAAACTTTTTCTTGCTGATACCATAAAATCTTTTTTGCTTTTATTGATATTAGGCGGTATTTTGATTTTTATTTTTACTTGGATTATTGCCAATATCCCTTCATGGGAGTTTTATGCTTTTATTATAGGCGCTCTTTTTATTATTGGAACTAACCTTTTATATCCCACTTTAATTGCGCCCTTATTTAACAAATTCACCCCCCTAGAAGATAAAGATTTAAGCAATGCCATTCAAAATCTTTTAACTAAAGTTGGCTTCCATTCTAACGGAGTTTTTGTTATGGATGCCTCACGCCGAGATGGTAGATTAAATGCTTATTTTGGTGGTATTGGCAAAACAAAGCGTGTGATTTTGTTTGACACACTCTTAGAAAAAATCCCAAAAGATTCTATTTTGGCAGTTTTAGGGCATGAATTAGGACATTTTAAACGCAATGATATTTATAAAATGATGGTGCTCGTTTTGTCTTTCTTTTTTGTTTTATTGCTTTTAATTGCCAATTTGCCACAATCCCTATTTGCAGAAGCCAATATTGTGCAATCTCCACACAGCATTATTGTTTTTTTATTGCTTTTAAGTGCGCCAATTGGCTTTTATTTTACCCCCATTCTTGGTTATTTTAGCCGCAAAAATGAATACAATGCCGATCAATTTGGTGCCAAACTCACTAGTAATGAAGCCTTAGCCAAAGCCCTTTTGCTACTTGTAAAAGAAAACAATTCATTCCCCCTTTCACACAAACTTTATATGCGCTTTTATTACACTCATCCACCCCTTATGGCGCGATTAATCGCTCTAAATTGCGAACATTTGGCATTTGAGAATCAAAAATGACACTCAAAGAAGCTATAGACTTTGGCGCTCATGCTTTAAAAAACAATCAAATCCAACGCCCTTATTTAGAATCTGAAATCCTACTCTCTCACATTCTAAACCAATCTAGAATCTATCTCCACAGCCATAGCACACAAAATCTCTCATCCTTTCACGAAATGCTTTTTATAGATCTTATCCAAAGGCGAAAAAATCTTGAACCCATTGAATATATTACTAATAAAGTTGGTTTTTATGGAGAAGAATTTTACATTGATAGAGGAGTTTTAATTCCCCGCCCTGAAACAGAAATTTTGGTAGATAAAGCAAAAGATATTATTGCGCAAAATAATTACAAAAATATCGCTGAAATTGGCATTGGAAGTGGAATTATAAGCATTATGTTAGCTCTTTTATTACCCGATTCAAACTTAAACTTTTATGCAAGTGATATTGCCCCAGAGGCGCTTTTTAACACTCATGTTAATCTTAAAAAATTCAAAGTTTCAAACATCAAACTCTATAAAAGTTCCTTTTTAGATTTTAACAAAGAAGAAAATATCTGTTTTGATTTATTAGTTTCTAACCCCCCTTATATCAAAAAAGGGGAGATTCTGCCAACTTCTCTTAGCTTTGAGCCGCAAAAGGCTCTATTTGGCGGAGAGAAGGGAGATGAAATACTTCATCAAATCATTAGATTGGCTTATGAAAATGAGATTCCACACTTAATTTGTGAAATGGGCTATAATCAAAGAGAAAGTATAGAAAGTCTTATGCAAAATATTCCGCATCAGAAGCTAGAATTTTACCAAGATCTTGCTAATTTAGAAAGAGGTTTTATTATTAAATTTTAACCAAACAAGCATGAAGCTTATTTGATTTCTTTAATAAAGGCATCTTTATTAAGTCTTTCTTTGACCAAGCCAAGTTGATTTTGCGCATCTAACTTTGTTTTAAAAGGACCAATTAATAAGCGATTAACCTCACCTGCCTTTTGCATATTATATTTAAAATTCAAATCTTTAATAGTCCCTAGCAACTCTTTATTAGGAGAAAACTTACTAAAAGATCCCACTTGAATATAAAATCCTTTTGTAATTTCATTACTACTTTGATTTGATTGTGTTGCTACATTAGGAGCACTTGGAGTTGCCACATTATTATCCACCTTTTTCGCCTCAGGTTCAGATTTGCTTGGCGCAACCACTTCTTTTATAGGAGCAACTTCCTCTTTAGGCGGATTAGGTAAGCTTTGTTCTTTTTGCTGGGCTTTGATTTGATCAATGATTCTCTGGAATTGTTCATCAGAATTGCTTGAATTTTGAGATTGAATTGGAACTTGCCCAAAATCTGTATTAGTTTCTTTTTGTTCAACCTCTGGTAACTTTGCCTCTTCTAATGGCTTGTTAATTGCAGTATTTGTTGAAGTTGCCTGTTTGGTATCACCCTGTAATAAATACACTACCAAAATAATAATAGCAAATAAAACCACTCCAATTGCTACTAATAAAATTGTTTTTTTACTCTTAGATTCTCTTACTTCTTCATCTTCGTTACCACTAATTAGCAAATCATCAAGCTCTAATTCCTCTTTTTTGTTCTCATCAATATTTTTCATTTTCTCTCCTTTACATATGTTTCGACCAAGATGCCCCACGCTCCTTATTATAAACCCGATAAGGAACTGCAAGGACATTGAAACTTCTAGGAATATCAAGCGAAGGAAACATTTTCCACTCTGTTGGCATTTTTTGCGCCAACTTCGCACTTAACATTTTTCCTAATTGACAAGCTTCTTGAAAAGTCGTATGTCCTTTATGAATATAGAGATGTAAATGCCCTGGTGTCTTTGTTTCATAAGCAGTGAAGTTAATAAACCCCTCTTCTCTTAAAAGCAATTGCGCTCTATGCCAAAATCTCTCCGCATTAAAACCATTATAATCAAATACAATATTTTCCACTTTTTCTTGAGCATTAATAAGAGAATGCGCCACCGTAATTTCTTTTTTAAAATGACTTTGTAGAATAGTTCTAGTAAGCGGCTCATCAACTCTTTTAAATTTATCATAAAAGATCCGACCATTATGGTGGATTTTTTGTCCAATTCCTGGCTCTTTAATCCAATAATGGGTGGTAATCATTTTGATAAGTTTCAAATCCATATCTGTTAGCATTTCCACCTCTTTTTAAAAGTTTTAAAATATTGCTTTGTTATACACAGGGAATTTTAACGCAAGCTCCTTTAATTCCTCTTTTATTTGTGCTTGCTTTTGTGTATTTTGTATTTCATCTAAAACATCAGCAATTCTATTAGCCACAATCTCAAATTCTGCCTCTTTAAATCCTCTTGCAGTTAATGCTGGAGAACCAATTCTCACACCACTAGTAACAAATGGACTACGAATCTCACCTGGAACTGTGTTTTTATTTACCGTAATCCCTGCATTGCCTAATGCTAAATCCGCATCTTTACCGCTAAAGTCTTTATCAAGCAATGACAATAAAATCAAATGATTATCTGTTCCATTGCTCACGATTTTATAATTTCTCTTTTGCAACACACTAGCTAGAATCCTCGCATTAGCCTTGACTTGCTTTGCATATGTTTTCCATTCTGGCTTTAGATTCTCTCCAAATCCAACTGCCTTACCCGCAATGACATGCATCAAAGGACCACCTTGCATTCCAGGGAATACTGCCTTGTCAATTTTTTTAGCAAATTCTTCATTATTAGTCAGTATCATTCCTCCCCTAGGTCCGCGTAAAGTTTTGTGTGTTGTAGTCGTTACTATATCTGCATAAGGGAATGGGTTTGGATATTCTCCTGCTACTACAAGTCCTGCAACATGAGCAATATCCGCTAACAAAATCGCTCCAACGCTATCTGCAATTTCTCTAAAACGCTTGAAATCTAGCTCCCTTGAATATGCACTAAACCCACAAATAATCATATTAGGTTTTGTAATTTGAGCTATTTCTTGAACTTTATCATAGTTGATATACCCATCTAACTCCACCCCATAAAAAAAGCTTTGATACATTTGCCCTGTAATGCTCACCTTTGATCCATGTGTTAGATGCCCACCGTGGCTTAAATCCATTCCCAAAATCTTATCATATGGCTTAAGCAATGCCGCATACACTGCGCCATTGGCTTGAGAACCAGCGTGTGGTTGCACATTTGCAAATTCACAACCAAAAAGTTTTTTAGCCCGATTAATTGCTAATTCTTCTATTTTATCTACAAATTCACAACCCCCGTAATAACGCTTATAAGGGTAACCTTCGGCATATTTATTGGTTAAAACACTCCCCATAGCCTCCATAACGCTAGGAAAGGTGAAATTTTCACTAGCAATCATTTCTAAATGTGTATTTTGGCGATTTAATTCTTCTTGTATAAAACCAAAAACCTCTTGATCTGAACTTTCCAAAAAATAACTCATTTTAATCCTTTTTTTGTGGTTTAAGTGCAGGAAATAAAATCACATCTTTGATAATGTTATGACCTGTTAATAACATTACAAGCCTATCTATACCAATCCCTTCTCCAGCCGTTGGAGGCATACCATAAGAAAGTGCTGTAATATAATCCTCATCCATATATTGCGCTTCTTCATCTCCTGCTTCTTTTGCAGCTACTTGAGCCTTAAAGCGCTCATATTGATCTAATGGATCATTTAATTCACTAAATCCATTGGCAATCTCGCTTCCACCGATAAACAATTCAAATCTATCAGCAATTTCTGGATTATAATCATTACGCCTTGCAAGTGGGCTAATAGCAATAGGAAAATCTGTAATAAAAGTTGGATTAATTAATTTATCTTCCACAAAAGCGTCAAAAGCTTCACTTTGCAATTTACCCAATTCCATTTTTGATTCTATTTTTATATTATGGCTAATTAAATACTCATATAATTTATCCTCATTGGTCGCAACTTCTCTAGGAACTCCACCAATCTCCACTAAAGAATCCAAATAAGTAATCTCTCTAAACTCACTAAAATCAATCTCTTTTTCATTAAACTGCAAAGTTTTAGAAAGATTCAAGGCTTCAAAAAGATAATTAAAAAGCACCTTAGTTAATTGAATTAAATCTTTATAATCCTTATAAGCCCAATAAAACTCAATCATCGTAAATTCCGGATTATGTGAGTGATCCATTCCCTCATTTCTAAAATTACGATTAATCTCAAAGACAGCTTCAAATCCGCCCACAACAAGTCTTTTTAAATAAAGCTCAGGAGCGATTCTTAAATAACGCTCCACATTTAAAGCATTATGAAAAGTAACAAAAGGTTTGGCATTTGCACCACCAGGAATTGGGTGCATCATTGGCGTTTCCACTTCTAAAAAGCCATTTTCTTCAAAAAACTTCCGCACACAAGAAACGATTTTAGAGCGCAAAACAAAAGTATCTCGCACTTCCTTATTCATAATCAAATCCAAATATCTTTGGCGATAGCGCATTTCAATATCTACTAATCCGTGATATTTCTCTGGTAAAGGACTAATGGCTTTAGTAAGAATTTGAAACTCTAGGGCATGTAGGCTTAATTCTCCTGTTTTTGTTACAAAAGGAAAGCCCTTTGCCATAATAATATCGCCTACCTCAATGTATTTTTTAAAAATATCAAATCTCTCACCCAATTCATTTTTAGAAAGATAAATCTGTAAAATCCCACTATTATCTTCAATTTTAATAAAAGCCGCTTTTCCCATAAGGCGAATAAATTTAATTCTACCAGCGACTTGTGCATTTTTATTTATATCTTTTTTTTCTTCACTCTCTAGAGTTTTAAGTGTATCAAAAGCCTCCAAAAAAGCCTTGCAATCCATCTCCTTTGGCACCCCATTGCCATAAGGATTGATTCCTATCTCCCTTAGGGAATTGGCTTTTTGAATTCGACCTTGAACATAAATATCATCTTCAAACAACTGAACTCCTTTAATCTTTTGCTTAATCTTATTAATTTTAGTTAGATTCCTCCATCCTTTTGTAGTTACTAATTTTTTTCTTCTATTTTTTCTTTAGCTTCCTTAACCTCCCCTTGTGGTAAATCAAGCTTAATAATTACCGCTCCAGAATCAAGTAATAATGGGTATAAAAAGCTATTGTCTGTGTATTTTTGCATAAATCTCTTTGCTACTTGAACATTAGAAATTGCATAAAAAATGATTGAAAAAATCATAAAGGTTTTAAAAGCCCCAAAGCAAAAGCCCAAAATACGATTCATAGAATTTAAAGTACTAATTCTTGTAACTTTTTGCAAAAGTTCTGCAATCACCAAAGATAAAATCCATACTAATGCAAGCAAGACTAAAAAACCAATCAATGAAATAGCCGATGGATTTTCAAAAGTGTAAATATGTTGGCTTATCCAACCCCCCGCTTCTGTTGCATAAACTGAAGCGATAAAAACACCACCCACAATTCCAATTAATCCAAAAACCTCACGGATAAAACCATTTACAATACCTTTAAGTCCAACCAATACAATAAGCAAACCAACGACCAAATCAAAATAACTAAAACTATTCAAAACAAAAAACCTTTTAGAAAATACATAATTAACTTTATTATTTTACACAAAACTAACCTAAAAAAAGATATGATAAGAAAAAATCTTTAAAAAATCATTACAAAAAGGAAAATAAATGGCAAGCAAGGAACACAGTTTTGATCTCTCAGCAAAAGTTGATATTCAAGAATTTAAAAACGCCCTAGAACAAGCAAAAAAAGAAATTGCAAACCGCTTTGATTTTAAAGATGATAAAGTTAAAGATTTAGATTTTAATGAAAAAGAAAAATCTCTCACTATTCTTGCCACAAGCGAAAATAAAGCAAAGACTATTAAGGATATTTTTGATTCCAAACTCATCAAACGCAATCTTTCTTTAAAAGTTTTAAAAGAAGTCTCCAAAGACAATGCAAGTGGAGGAAATCTCAAAATAACTTACAAACTTAATGATGCCTTAGATGATAAAAATATAAAAACCATTAACGCAGAAATTAAGAATCAAAAATTCAAAGTCCAAACGCAGATTCAAGGGAATGAGATTCGCATTAAATCCAAAGACATTGACGAGCTCCAAAAAGTTATCGCCCATCTCAAAAAAATGGAATTAGAAATTTCTTTAAGTTTTGGAAACTTCACTTGATAGGGATATTTTCATCTAGCAAAACAAAATTCACCCAAATTACACTGGGGATTCTTGCGGCTCTTTTTTTAAGTGTTTTTATTTATGAAGAGCATTTTTTTAACACTTGGAGACACCCTCTTTTCTCTAGCTTTTTTGCAATTATTGGATTTTTTATGCTACTGCAACTCTCGCGTTTAAGTGCTTTTGTTTGTGGTAGTAGCATTGGAATTTTATGGTTTTATTGGATTGGCTTAAGCTTTCGTTTTTATGATTTAACCTACCTTATTCCATTAGTTTGGATTTTTGTAGCATTGATTTTTGGAATCTTTTTTTTAGCTTTGTGTTATTTTAAAACCCCAATTTACAGAATCTCTGTCCTACTTTGTGCAAGCTTTATTCATCCTTTTAGTTTTAATTGGTTTATTCCTGAATTAACACTCACTCAAAGCTACTTTTTTCCTTCAAAAAGCATTCTTGCACTTTTATTAATATTGCTTGTTATTTTTAGCTTTCTTATTCAAAAGCAATTCTACAAAATAAGCTTTTTATGGCTTATTTTGGGTTTATTTAGCATTGGGATATTTAGCCAAACTCTCTACCCAACTCCCAAAGAATCGCCCCTTAAAATCAAAACAATCTCTACAAATATTCCCCAAAATTTACGCTGGGATTCTAGCAATTTAAAACAAATTATTGATGAAAATTTTAGCCTTATTCAACAAGCCAAACAAGAAAAATATGACTTAGTAATTTTACCTGAAACCGCTTTCCCTATCGCTCTAAATGCCGAAGATTCTCTGCTTAAAATATTGCAAGATTTAAGTCAAGATTTAACGATTTTAGTGGGTGCTATCCATAAGCAAGGCAATTCTTATTACAATAGTGCTTATCTTTTTAATCAAGGAGAAATGCAAATTTTTGATAAAATTATCTTGGTTCCTTTTGGCGAAAAAATCCCCCTCCCCCAATTCTTTGTAGATTTAATCAATCAAATCTTTTTTAAAGGTGGAATGGATTTTACAACCAATTCCAATCAAAAACCAAACTCAACAATTCTCCAAAATCAACACTTTCAAATTGCAATTTGCTATGAAGCTACAAGACAAGAATTTTATCAAGATTCTCCAAGTTTTTTGATTGCTATTAGCAACAATGCTTGGTTTAAGCCCAGTATAGAACCAACTCTACAAAAACTTTTAATGCGATATTTCTCACTCAACTATGGCACAACCATTTATCACTCAAGCAATGGATCACAAGACTTTATTCTCTCTCCTTAAGCTCTTTTGCGTATTTTTTCTTAATTTGATAAACCTTATACCAGAGCCACAGATACCCTCCTTTATACCATCTCTTAGGGGCTTTCAGTACCGCTTCGCCTAATTTTATCAATAACAGATAATAGCTGATACTTCCGGCAATTCCACCACAATACTCCTCAATGGCTTCCTTGATAAATATTACATCAGGAATTAAAAAATTAAAATCATATTCTTTTTCTATTTTTATATCTTCTTTTAAAAAGCTTTCATATTCTAATTTTTCGCAAGATACTACAAAAAAATCTACCAAATTGCAATAATCCAATATCTTTTTAGGTTTAGTATTTAACCATTCACTCCCCTCTGTCATTTGAGTATTTTTATTTGCCAAAGAAATGGTAACTTGACTATCAATTAAAATAGGATTAATGGTGTGAAAGATTCTGCCATTAGGGCTACCCTTGATAATGCAAAAATCTTTAGTTTTAATACGCATTTTTGAAGCAATGAAATCTCCACCAATATCTGTTTTTTCATTATTCCAAGTATGAATCCCCACTAAAAAAGTATTATAATATTGCTCTTTAAATTTTAATTCAATATCTTTATCTATTTTAAAAGCTTTTTCACAAAATACAGAATTTTTTATCTCATTAACTTCTAATTCTTCCCCACCTTCCATATCTTTTGGAGAAAGAATAGTAAAATACATTTTTTGTGTTTCTGTAATGTTGGTATTTTTTTGTCCTTTAAGCAAATCTAAATAACTTGCAATATTTTGTCCCAATGTTTTCATTATTGGGTTAATTTGATGCAATTTATCTCCCTGCATATAAAAGTCCATCACATTCTTTTCTTCATAAAAACCATGCATATCTATCACATTAAACCCATGTTTTTTAGCCCAATATCTATGAGCATTATTAATTGTTTCTATATCAGAATAACTTTTATCATAAAGAGGTAAAATTAAAACAAGTACTTTCTTATTCAACTTAGACAATTCATTATAAAGATAGGCTATACTTGCAATAACCACTTCTAGCTTTAGCTTAGCATATGCATTAAGATTTTCAATATCGTTAATGTTGCTTTCTGTAATGATAATATCCGCCTCCATAATAGCTTTTTGATTGCGTGGCAATTTTAATTCATATAAATTTTGCAAACTCCCTGAAGCACCTAAAGCCAAATTAGTCAAATGGACATTATCTTGCTCCAATCCACTTTTTATGCCATTTTTCATCATAGAATTACTGCCACCCAATAAAACAACATTATTTTTTGACATTTTATCTCTCACAATTATCTTGTTGAAAAATCTGCTTACTAGGCCACTCTATAGCACTCAATACCGCACTTTTAGAATCATCTCCCACATACACACAGCCTGTATCAATTGCTGCAAAATTCTCCATTATCATTGGCACTTTTCGCACATCATGCCCAAAGACATTAAAAACCCCATAATTTTTCTTTGATTCTTTTTCCCAATTATGAGATTTTAGCCGACTCCAAGTCACCATTTCTGCTTTCTTTTCTTTTTCTTTGTAGTAAGGCAATCCAAAACCATGGGTTACAAAAAGTCTTTGTCCTTTTTCATCACAAAGCGGAATCTCTAAAAATCGTGGCAACTTTAAAAACCACTCCAAATGCTCGTGAATCTTCTCAAATCCACCATTTCTTTGGTAACTCTCCATTGCTTCATAGCCACCATTATTAATCCAAATTTTATTATAACTTTTTGAAGGAATAGCATGATAATATTCTAACATTAACTCTTCGTGATTCCCAAGCACACAGGCATAATTATATTTCATCACCAAATCCACAACTTCACAGGATTTTGCTCCTCTATCTATCAAATCTCCCGTGAAAATAATCTGCGAATCCCATTTTTGTGGTAATTTTTCAATCAAAGCACACAAAGTATCCAAACATCCATGCACATCACCAATAACATAAATCGACTTAGAATAATCCAAGGCTTAAATTCCCATCCATCGCAAAACAAAAAAGCTTACCGCACCTAGCAATGCAGAGAGTGGAACGGTAATTAACCAAGCTGCAATGATTTTATTAATTGCTGAACGCTTAACAAGCTCTTCTTGATAGACTTTTTTGAGTTGTTTTTGCTCTTTTTTCTTGATTTCTGGAATCCCTTCTTTGCGTTTTGCTTTTTTTCTATCAATGCTTTTTAAAATAGCTGCCTTTTTCTTAATGGAAGCCCTTCTAAAACGCTCCAAGAATCTCCGAATTTGCTCACTATCATTACCCTTATAAGATTCTAGTATTTTTAGCTCCATTTGCTTATACCGCTTCTTTAAATACTCGCGCAAAAACCCTACACCAAAGACCGCACCAACAGCAATATGCGTAGAACTAACCGGCATTCCAAGCTCACTTGCTATAAGCACAGTCAGAGCTGCACTCATAGAAATACAAAAGGCACGAATCTGATCAAGCTCAGTAATCTCACTTCCAACCATTCTAATTAATTTAGGACCAAATAATGCCAAACCAATAGAAATTCCAAGCCCACCCAAAAACATAATCCAAAATGGAATACTCGTTTGACTGCCCAAACTAAAACCTTCTTTTAACGCATCATAAATAGCTACCAAAGGTCCAATAGCATTTGCCACATCATTTGCTCCATGTGCAAAACTCAAAAGTGCTGCAGAAAAAATCAAAGGAATGGTAAAGAGTTTGTTGATTTCCTCTTTTTTGTTTTCCATACTCTCCACAGCATTAGCAATCATCACCCTAACTGTCAAAAACACCACCACAGCAAGAACTATACTAACTATCAGTGCGCTTGCAAAATCTACTGCAATTACATTCTTTAAACCCTTATTAATGAGATATAAAGTAAAAGCCCAAGTCATAAAAGCAATTAAATAAGGGACAACCCTCTTAGCTGCTTGCTTTTTATCTTGTTTATAAGTAATGGTATTTTTAATAAAAAATAGCAATAAAGCAGCAATAATCCCACCACTCACAGGCGAAATTATCCAACTAGCAGCAATATTCCCAAACTCCATCCAATTAGCTACACCAAAGCCACCCGCTGCAATTCCTGCCCCTAAGATTCCACCCACAATAGAATGTGTTGTTGAAACTGGCGCACCAATTGCAGTAGCAAAATGTAGCCAAATTGCACCAGAGAGCAAGGCTGCTAACATTAAAGTTGCAAAATTCCGTGAATCACCAATCGCATCCATAGAAATAATTCCAGAACGCACCGTATCTACAACTTCACCTCCAGCAATCAAAGCTCCTGAAATTTCACAAATTGCTGCAATTGTAATTGCTCCAAACATGCTTAAAGCCTTAGAACCAACTGCAGGACCAACATTATTAGCAACATCATTAGCGCCAATATTAAGTGCCATATATCCACCAACAATTGCAGCAAATCCTAAAAATAACGAGTTTGTAATGTTATCATCATTCCACATCACTAAGACTATAATTAACAATACAAACAAAGTAATAACTCCAATTCTTTGCATATCTTCAACATTTAAATGCAAAGCCCTTTCATACCGCAAAAAATCTTTAATACTCACAATTCCTCCGAATAATATGCATAAAAATATGATGATTCTACAAAAAATTACTATAAAAATTACTTTAATTTTTAAAATACCTTTAAAGAGAATCAAGAAAAAATCATAAAAAAATAAATTTTTAGAGAAAATTAACTTGGAACGAACTTTGCTTATTTCTTAATAAAGAAACCAAAAACAAAGGATAAGCTATGAAAACCACGCACTTTTTAAAAACTGCTTTCCCAAGTCTTGCTTTTATCTATGGACTGCTACTAAATGGTTGTGCCACCACAGAACCGCAAATCTCCTTTAAACCACCTGCTTATGTTGAAGAATTACCACCCAAAGAGGAAGAGGATAATTTCGGAAATCCAGGTAGTATTTTTGGACAGGGAGATAACTTACTTTTTTCTGATAGGCGTGCAATGCAGCTAAATGATCTTGTAACTGTTATCATCAATCAAACCGCCCAAGCAAGCTCAAGTGCCAATAAGAATCTGAATGAAAATTCAAGTGGAACTTTTGGCGCTCCAAGCCTTTCTTATGCGGGATCTAGCTCAAGCATCGGAAGCATTGTTAATGGAATCAACAATGCCACAGGTTTTGGAATTAACCTTGGGAACAACACTTCTACTTATGCAGGAACAGGAACTCAAAACCGCCAAGAAACCTTTACCACAACCATTGCAGCAAGGATTATTAAAGTTTTACAAAATGGCAATTATTTTATTGAAGGTAGTCGCGAAGTGCTAATTAATGGCGAAAAACAAATTATCCATTTAAGTGGCGTTGTGCGCCCAACAGACATTGCAAGAAACAATACCATTGAATCTCAATATATCGCTGATGCAAAGATTATGTATGACACCCAAGGCGAACTTAAGAAGAGCACAGAAAAAGGCTGGGGAACAAAACTTATTGAAAGTGTTTGGCCTTTTTAATTCTTTTCCTAAATTTTTTAGGAAAAGTTTAACTCCAAAGCTTCATATTTAAAAAATAAACTTTAAAATCCCTATTTAAAGCAAAAGAAACTAAGATTTTTTTAGCTTAAGCTATGATAAAATACGACAATTTTTAATAAAGGACTTGCGTGCAACAACAATACTTCACAGGGACAAGGGGAGGGAATTGCCCTTCTGTAACCTTTCAAGATGCTCTCTTAAACCCTAATGCTCCTTATGGCGGATTATACACTTTAAAAAACTTACCCACTTTTTCTAAGGAGCAAATTCAATCTTTTGCAAATTTAAATTATGCTTCTCTTGCAAAAAATATCTTTCAATCACTAGGATTAGGCATCAAAGATTCAATCCTTGAAAACGCCTTAAAGCTTTATGAAAATTTTGATAACCCAGAGATTCCTGCTCCACTTGAAAAAATCAATGAAACTCTCTATATTCAAAAGCTCTATTGTGGTCCAACAAGAGCTTTTAAGGATATGGCATTGCAGCCTTTTGGCTCAATTTTTAGTGATTTTATTAGCAATTCTTCCAAAGAATATCTTATTTTAACAGCGACAAGTGGAGACACCGGTCCTGCTACTCTCCAAAGTTTTGCAAATAAGCCAAACATCAAAGTCGTTTGCATTTATCCAAAAGGTGGCACAAGCGATGTCCAACGCCTACAAATGACAACCCTAGAAGCCAAAAATCTTAAAGTAATTGGAATTAATGGAAATTTTGATGATGCGCAAAATATGCTAAAAACTCTCTTAAAAGATGAAAATTTCAAAGCAACTTTGGAACAAAAAAACATTTCTCTAAGTGCTGCAAATTCTGTCAATTTTGGGAGAATCGCATTTCAGATTCTTTATCATATTTATTCTAGTTTGCAAGTTTATAAACTAACCAAAAAACCTATTAATATCATTGTCCCTAGCGGGAATTTTGGAAATGCGCTTGGTGCATTTTATGTAAAAATAATGGGCTTCCCTATCCAAAAAATTTGGATTGCCTCAAATTCTAATAATATCCTTACAGAATTTATCCAAACAGGAACTTATGATATTTCTCACAAATCTTTGCAAAAAACCTATTCTCCTGCAATGGATATTCTAAAAAGTTCTAATATTGAACGAGTGTTATTTGCGCTCTTTGGGGAAAATCGCACAAGAGAGCTAATGGAAAATCTTGAAAAAAATAAAAAATATTCTCTTGAAAAATCCGAACTTCAAATGATTAAGCAATATTTTGAAGCTACTTTTTGTGATGATTCTTATTGCCTTGAAACACTTAAAAAATACGCTACTATGGGGATTATTATTGATCCACACACTGCTTGTGGTATTAAGGCTTACGAACAAATCCAAAGCCTTGATTCTAGTATTCCTTGCATACTTTGCTCCACTGCAGAATGGACTAAATTCGCACCAACTCTCACAAAGGCCTTAGAAATGGGAGATTTAAGCGATGAAGAAGCGTTACATGCTCTTGCAAAAAAATTCTCTATTACCATTCCAGGACAAATTTTGGAACTCTTTGCTAAAAATGAAATTCACACACAAGTTGTAGATAAAGACTTACTCCCACAGACTATTTTACAATGGCTATAAGAAGGATTAATATGCTATATTTTTCAGAACTTTTATTAAAACTCCAGCAATTTTGGCAAGAACAAGGTTGCTTAATCATTCAACCCTATGATATTCCAGCAGGTGCTGGGACTTTTCACCCCGCAACTTTACTTAGAAGTCTTGATTCTAAGCCTTGGAGTGTTGCTTATGTTGCCCCCTCTCGTCGCCCAACAGATGGGCGTTATGGAGAGAATCCTAATCGCTTGGGCAGTTATTATCAATTTCAAGTTTTAATCAAGCCAAATCCCGATAATATCCAAGAACTCTATCTTAAAAGCCTTGAATTCTTAGGGCTTAATCTCAAAGATCATGATGTGCGTTTTATTGAAGACAATTGGGAATCACCAACACTCGGTGCTTGGGGGCTTGGCTGGGAAGTATGGCTTGATGGAATGGAAGTTACACAATTTACCTATTTCCAGCAAGTTGGAGGAATCCCTTGCGAACCTGTAGCAGTAGAAATTACTTATGGGACAGAGCGCCTTGCAATGTATTTACAAGGCGTTGAAAATATTTTTGATATTGCTTGGAATGAACATTATACTTATGCAGATGTTCATTTAGAAGGGGAATATGAATTCTCAAAATATAATTTTGAAGTAGCTGATACCAAAATGCTTTTTGAATTTTTTGCCAAAATGCAAGAAGAAGGTAGAAAAGCTCTAGAAGCAGGACTTCCTTTACCTGCTTATGATTGTGCTATGTTGGCTAGCCATCTTTTTAATGTGCTTGATGCTAGAAAAGCTATTTCAGCTACTGAACGCCAGAACTATATCTTAAAAATTCGCGATCTCTCAAAAGCTTGTGCAATACTTTACAAAGAGCAAGAACCAATGCGTATGGAGCGATTAGAAAATGCCAAAAAAACAAAAAAATAACATTTCTCATCTTCTAGATATTTTAGATTCACTAAGCCCTTTTTCTTTGCAAGAATCCTGGGATAATTCAGGATTGATTCTAGGAAGTAAAGATGGAAGCTTTAAGCAAATTTATGTTGCACTAGAAGTTACTCAAGAGCTTTTAGAACAAATAAAAGCAGATTCATTACTTATCACACATCATCCCTTAATTTTCTCTCCACTAAAGCAGCTTATTAGCGAATCTTATCCTTCCTCTTTGCTTTGCTTGGCTATTCAAAAAAATATTCAACTCATTGCAATGCACACTAATTTTGACAAAACACATTTTGGTAAATATATCACAAAAGAAATTCTAGGAATCAAAAATTTTTCACAAGAGGAATTTTTAGTGCAATTTCAATGGGATAGCGATTTTCATTCACTCTGTGCCTTAATCAAAGAAAAATTCAAACTCCAAACTTTAAAAATTACCCAAACCACAAACCCACAATGCAAGAATATTGCACTTATTACAGGAAGCGGGGGAAGTTTTATAAGCAAACTAAATCACATTGATTGCTTTATTACAGGAGATATTAAATACCACGAAGCCATGGAGGGAATGCAAAAAAATATCCACCTTATTGATTGTGGTCATTATGAATTAGAACGCTATTTTGGGGAAATTCTTTCATCACTTTTGACAAATCTCGGCTATAAAGCTATAATTTTAGACTCAAAAAATCCTTTTAGCTACATTTAAAGGTCATTTTAAAATCGGAGTAATTTATGAATAAACACCTAACTCAGCTCATAGAAATTGCAAATCTTGATAAAGAAATCGATTCTTTTGAGCCACGAATCAAAGAAGCCAACAAGGAATTAAATCAGCTTTTATCTGAACAAAATACGCTACAAACTCAAGTAGATGAGGTAAAAAATACTGCAAAAGACATTTCTCTCTCTATTCAAAAAAATGAGAATCACCTAGAAGATCTCTCTTTGAAGCTTGAAGAAATTGCCAAGAAAACCAAAATCATAAAAACCGAAAAAGAAAGCAAAGCCTTAAGTCTTGAAGAAGAGCTTGCAAAAGAGCAAATCACTTTTGCTAATGAGGAAATCGCGCGTCTAAATACTCTTTTAGAAACTAAAAATAGCAATATCAAAGAATTGCAAGACAAGATTAGCGCACTTCAAGAATCGCAAAAAGAAATTGAAAAAAAAGTTGAAACAGAAATTCAAAAAATCAAAAAAGAGCAACAAGAAGTTTTTAACAAAAAAGAAACCCTAATTAAAATTATGGATCAAAAAATTATTTCTTTTTATGAAAAAATCCGTAAATGGGCAAAAAATACAAGCGTAGTGCCTATTACTAGACAAGCTTGTGGGGGCTGTTTTATTCGCATTAATGATAAAATTTACTCTGATGTTATCCGCTCTGATGATATTATCACTTGCCCACATTGTGGAAGAATCCTTTACAACCAAGAAGAAAATGCTTAAATCTTATGGGCTTGTTTGTAAGTTTTTACTATCTACTCCTTTGTGTGGCGCATATTTGCGCCTTGCCTCTTTTATTTATTTTAAGTTTTAAATCTAAATACACTACTTCTATTAAAAGGCGATTTTTTCTTCCGCAATTTATTGAGAGTAAAATGCAAATCCATTGGCTTCATGCTTGTTCATATGGCGAAGTTAAATCTCTGCAAGGCATCATCACAAACCTAAGCCCACTTTTAAAACCCAACGAACAGATTCTTTTAACCACCACCACACAAACAGGCTACAACTTAGCTAAACAGCTTTTTCCAAATGTATTTGTTTGCTTTTTACCTTTTGAAACTTTTATCCCCTTTTGGATTAAGAATCTCAAAATCAAAAGCCTCACTTTAATAGAAGCTGAACTTTGGCTTATGCCACTTTTTTATGCCAAAAACAAAAATGCTTCCACTCTTTTAATTAACGCTCGAATCTCATCAAATTCATACAATAGATATCATAGGCTAACTTTTTTTTATAGCAGACTTTTTACTCTTATTGATAATATTTTTTGTCAAGAAAAAAAAGACAAGCATTACCTACAAACCCTAGGAGCAAGAAATATCAAGGTGTTTGGCAATCTCAAACTTGCAGAAATTCCACAAATCACACAACACTACCAAAAACCAAGCCAAGAGCTATGGCTGATTGCTAGCACGCACGAAAAAAACTCCAAGCAAGAGGAAATTCTCATTCTCAAAGAGATTTTGAAGATTCTCCCAAAAGATTCACCCAACAACCCTAGAATCCTATTTGCTCCTCGTCATCCAGAGCGCTTCACGCAACTAATAAAAACACTCAACGCCCTTCTTAAACAAAATCATCGCCCAAGCCTAAGTGTTGCTTCCCAAAATGGAATCCAAGTTAGCATTAATGCACCCTTTGGATTTATTGACACTTTAGGAGAGTTAAACAATCTCTACCCTATTGCCTCACTAGTGGTTTTAGGTGGGAGCTTTTTGCCGAATATTGGAGGACACAATCCAATAGAACCGGCATTTTTTAGAACCAAACTCATTAGCGGTCCCTATATTTATAATCAAAAAAGTCTTTTTAAATCACTCCAAAATTACACTTTAACCGATTTAGAAAATCTTCATAAAATACTGACTAAATCCGATTTACTTCTCCCATGCAAAATCACAAAAAAACTAGATATATCCAAAATCATTAATACTATAAGGAATGAAAAATGAAACCAAAACAAACTAAGAATTCAGCCCAAAAGAATCAATCCATTCCTGCAAAGATTCCAAGCAATGCACAAAAGGCTTACAAGCTTTTAAGCGTGCAAGAGGGAATCTCTCATAATGAAGCAAAAAGTCTTATTGATAGGGGGCTAGTTACCATTCAAGGAAAGAAACTCAAAATTGCTCGCGCTTTGCTTAGCCCAAATACGCATTTTAAAGTTCAACAACTTCCGCCTATTAAAATAATTTTTCAAGACCAAAATATTCTTGCCCTCTCCAAACCAGCTTTTTTAACTTCAGAAGAAATTGCTAAACTCTATCCACAATGGGCATTACTTCATCGACTAGACAAAGAGACAAGCGGGATTTTGTTGTTTATCAAAGAAAATAGCCCCTTTCATCTTAAAGCAAAGGAAGAATTCAAAAAGGAACAAGTCTTTAAACAATATGTCGCTATTGTAGAGGGTATCATTGAAGAAGAACAAGAAATTACTGAGCCCCTTATTATTCAAAAAGGGCATTTTGCTAAAGTCATCGTGGCAAAGAAAAATGGAATCAAAGCTTACACAAAAATCACTCCCATAGAAATTGAGGGCAAAAAAACCAAGCTAGAGATTTTAATCAAAACAGGGAGAACCCACCAAATAAGAGCACACTTAGCTCATATTAAACACCCCATTATCGGCGATACCTTTTATGGAGGAAAACCCGCTAATCGTATCTTGCTACATGCACAAAAAATTGCATTGCTAGATTATAGCTTTGAAGATTCTCCACCAAAAGAGTTTCTTTTGGGATAAAATAAAAGAATTTTAAGTAACATTTTGATATATTCCAGTGCTTATTTTTATATTGGAGCTTATACGAATGAATGAAGCAAAATCAATTTGGATGGATGGCAAACTCGTGCCATGGAAAGATGCAAAAATCCATGTTTTAACTCACACTTTACACTATGGGAATGCAGTATTTGAAGGAACAAGAGCCTATAAAACCGACAAAGGAATGGCTATTTTCAAACTAAAAGAACATACCAAGCGACTTTTAAATTCTGCAAAAATTGTCGCAATTAATTCCCCCTACACTCAAGAAGAATTAGAAAAAGCACAAATTGAAATCATCAAAGACAATCATTTTACAAATAATGCCTACATTCGACCTTTAATTTATCTAGGTTATGGAGCCATGGGAGTTTATCACAAAAACTCTCCAGTGCAAGTTGCTATTGCCGCTTGGGAATGGGGCGCTTATCTTGGTGATGAAGGATTAGAAAAGGGTATCCGCGTAAAGACTTCATCACTCACTAGAAATTCTACAAAATCCCTTTTTGGAAAAGCAAAAGCAGCTGGAAATTACCTTAACTCACAAATGGCAAAATTTGAGGCTATTGAATGTGGCTATGAAGAAGCCTTATTGCTTGATGATTTAGGAATGATAGCAGAAGGTAGCGGAGAGTGCTTTTTTATCGTTAGAGAAGGTAAGCTCATCACTCCACCTAATGATTCTTCTTTAGAATCCATTACGCAAGATTCAGTTATTACACTCGCCAAAGATTTAGGATTAGAAGTCATAAGACGCAATATCACACGCGATGAAGCTTATATTGCCGATGAAGCGTTTTTCACAGGAACCGCAGCAGAAATAACTCCAATTCGTGAGCTTGATTCTCGCATCATTGGCAATGGACAAAGAGGAGAAATCACTCATAAACTCCAAAATGCTTTCTTTGATATTGTTTATGGACGCAATCCAAAATATAGCCACTGGCTAACTTACATTTCATAAAGGTTATTTATGCCCATTGATTTAAATGAACATTTAAAACAGAAAAATAAAAACTATAAATCTCAAAATGACAATAATAATGGTGGTAATGGAGATAATGGAAACAATCGCAACAGAGGTTTTCAAAACTATCCTAAAATGCCCTCTTTTAACATACCAAATGGCAAAAAAATGGCAACACTTTATGTAATTATCATTCTTGTTGCACTTTTATTTTTACTTAAACCCTTTACTATTATCAACAGCGGTGAAGTGGGAGTAAAAATCACCACAGGGGAATTTGATCCTACACCTTTGCAACCTGGAATCCACTTCTTTATCCCCGGAATCCAAAAGATTATCCCTGTAAATACTAAAGTGAGAATTGCGGAATTTACAAGCGCTGAAGCAAAGAATTTCCGCAATATTGATGAAGGTAGCATTAGAGACAAAGCCATTAGTGTGCTTGATTCAAGAGGCTTATCTGTCTCTGTGGAATTAGCTGTTCAATACCGCTTAGATCCATTGGGAGTGCCTCAAACCATCGCTACTTGGGGACAAAATTGGGAAGAGAGAATCATTATCCCCGTTATCCGAGAAATTGTCCGCAATGTCGTAGGAAGTTTTCCAGCTGAAGAATTACCAACTAAACGCAACGAAATTGCCACACTGATTGATCAAAGATTCCGCGATAACATTAATGGTTTAGAAAATCGCCCCGTGCAATTAGAATCAATCCAGCTTACAGAGATTGTTTTGCCTATTGCCATTAAAGAGCAAATTGAGCGTGTGCAAGTTGCTAGACAAGAAGCAGAAAGAGCAAGATATGAAGTAGAACGAGCTAAACAAGAAGCAGAAAAACAAGCTGCTTTAGCCAAAGGTGCTGCTGATGCAACAATCATTCAAGCAGATGCACAAGCCAAAGCTAACAGAATTATTAGTCAAAGCTTAAGCAATCCACTTTTGCAACTCCGTCAAATTGAAGTGCAAGGGAAGTTTAATGAAGCACTCCAAAATAATCGTGATGCAAAAATTTTCTTAACTCCAGGTGGATCTACTCCAAATATTTGGCTTGATTCCAAAGACACGCAAAGATCAAGTGCAGCAGGGCAATAAGTGAATATTTTAGAAACTATTGCTTGGGATAAACTCCAAAATGGACTTATTCCTGCTATTACTCAAGATTACCTAACCAATGAAGTTCTAATGCTTGCTTTTATGAATAAGGAAGCTTTAGAGCTTAGTTTGCAAAGTGGCTACGCTCATTATTTTTCACGCACAAAAAATCGTCTTTGGAAAAAAGGCGAACAAAGTGGTCATACACAAGAGATTATTGAATGCTATCTTGATTGCGACAAGGATACTTTGCTACTTAAAGTTAAACAAGAGGGGGTTGCTTGCCACACAGGTAATCAAACTTGTTTTTTTAATCAAATCTCCTTAGATACAATCACGCAAAAATCCCAAAACACTATTGACACCTCCAAGCTTTATGGTGCTGTGGATACACTCTATCATACCTTACTAAAGCGTAAAAACGCTAATCCAAACACTTCTTACACAGCTTCACTATTTCACAAAGGTGAAAACACCATTGCCAAAAAAATAGTTGAAGAGGCAGCTGAATTAGGATTTGCTATCAAAGATAAAGAATCTAAGGATATTATTTATGAGGCTGCAGATTTACTCTATCATTCTCTTGTCGGATTAGCTTATAGAGATTTAAGCCCTGATTTAGTTAAGCAAGAGATTATCCGGCGTTTTGGGCTTAGCGGAATTGAAGAGAAAAACTCTAGAGAGAAATAATGCCACAAAGACTTGAATCTTTTCTTTCGCTTTTAACACAATTTACGCGATATTTTTCTTTATATGATTATTTGATTCTCGCATCGCTTTTTTTAACCATTTTACTTTTCTTTCTTTTAAGCATTATAATTTCATCAAATATTATTGGGCGCATTTTAGTGCTTTTTGTAAGTGCTATTTTATTTTTAACTTCTCCTTTTGTTTATCAGCATATTATGCAAAATTATCTCAAAAAAACAGAATCGACTTTCTCTTATAACAATAAACTCCAATATGATGACATCTATTATATCAAAGGTGTAGTCAAAAATATCGGTTATCTTGATTTAAGGGGTTGCGTATTAACAGCAAACTTTATACCCAAAAACTCCAATCAATTCCAGCAAATCAAATACAAACTAAATCCCATTTTTCTCTACAAAAAAACTTACAAAAAACCCTTAAAAAAACAAGAATCTTTTGAATTTGAAGCATTATTTGAAGCTCCAAAATCCCTTATTCATTCTAATTATAAACTCCAAACTCAAGTGGATTGCTATTAATGAAAATTGCCATTAGCGTTGGAGATATTAACGGAATTGGGCTAGAGATCCTGCTTAGAAGCCACACAAAAATCTCCAAAATTTGCACTCCACTTTATTGTGTTGATAAACCCCTTCTTAAAAAAGCAGCCAAAATACTTGATATTAAGATACCAAAAGATCTCATCTGCATTTCTCCAAATGCCAAAATTCCTGAAATTATCCCTGCTACCCTAACCAAAGAAAGTGGTGCTTACTCTTATGCTAGTTTTCTCTGCGCTCTAAATCTTACACAGAACAAAAAAACCAAAGCCTTAACTACACTCCCAATCCACAAAAAAGCGTGGCAACTAGCCAATATCCCCTATGCAGGACATACTGAAGCTTTTAGAGATTTATTCAAACAAGATGCTATTATGATTTTAGGATCTCCTAAGCTATATGTTGCTTTATTTACCGATCACATACCTCTCAAAGAAGTGCCAAACAAAATCACCAAAGAATCCCTAACAAGATTCCTTTTAAAACTCGCACCCCACATCACCAAAACGCCCTGTGGTGTTTTGGGGTTAAATCCACATGCTGGAGATTTAGGCGTCCTAGGCAATGAAGAAAATGAAATCAAACAGGCAATTTGTTGCGTTAATGAACAACTTGGCAAAGAAATTTTTATTGGACCACTTGTGCCTGACACTGCTTTTATCGGCAAACACTTAAAATATTATGTCGCTATGTATCATGATCAAGGACTTATTCCGCTAAAAACCCTTTATTTTAAAGAGAGTATTAACTTTACTCTAAATCTCCCTATTATCCGCACTTCTGTGGATCATGGCACAGCTTTTGACATTGCTTACTCCAACAAAGCCAATCTACAAAGCTATTTTAATGCTATCAAAGAAGCCATTTTCCGTGCCAAAAACCTTAAAAAAATTGCGCCAAGCAAGAAGCGCTGCATTAAAAATTGTAGCAAAACACTTCACTCGCCATAGCCATATTTTTCTACCACAAAATCGATATCCTTATCCCCTCTGCCACTAAGATTCACAAGAATTTTTTTACCCTTTAATTCTGGTGCAATCTTTAGCGCATAGGCTAGAGCATGACTAGATTCAATAGCAGGGATAATGCCCTCTTTTTTACTCAACGCAAAAAACGCACTAATGGCTTCCTTATCGCTAATAGCTACCACCTTTGTGCGTCCGATGCTATGCAAATACGCGTGTTCTGGTCCCACACTTGGGTAATCAAGCCCACTTGCCACACTATATACCGGTGCTGGTTCTCCATTAGAATCCTTAAGCATTATGCTATTAAATCCGTGCATCACACCCTCACTTCCATAGCTTAGGCTTGCTGCATGCTCTCCAAGCGCACTGCCACGCCCCAGTGGCTCCACACCCACAAGTTCTATGGCATCATCAATAAAACCACTAAAAATTCCCATAGCATTGCTTCCACCACCTACACACGCACACACAATATCTGGTAATTCCCCTGTCATCTCTAAAAATTGCTCTTTAGATTCAATACCCACAATCGCTTGAAAATCACGCACCATTTTAGGAAATGGGTGAGGACCTACCACAGAACCAATGGCATACATTGTGTTTTTTGGATCGCTCAAATATGCTTCAAAGGCTGAATCTACAGCTTCTTTAAGCGTTTTAGCTCCACGACTTACGCTCACAACCTTAGCCCCCAAAATCTTCATACGCACGACATTTGGGTGTTCTTTTGCTATATCCACCTCACCCATATGAATCTCACACTCTAGCCCAAAATACGCTGCGGCAGTAGCCAAAGCCACGCCATGTTGCCCTGCTCCAGTTTCTGCTATAAGCTTCTTTTTGCCCATAAATTTTGCCAAAAGTGCCTCGCCCATACAATGGTTAAGCTTGTGAGCACCGGTGTGATTTAAATCCTCTCGCTTGAGATAGATTCCCGCACCGCCATATTCTTTGGTTAAATTATGTGCAAAATAAATTGGTGTAGGACGCCCTTGAAAGTGTTTGCGAATCTTGCGAAGCTCTGCGATAAAATCGCTATTTTGCGCGATAAGATTGTAGGCTTGATTAATCTCTTCCATAGCCTTAGCAATAGGCTCTGGCACAAAGCTTCCACCAAATTTGCCAAAAAATCCATTTTCATCAGGAAATTGTTTAAGATAGGGTGTTTGCATTTTTCATCCTTAAATTTGCATTTTTAGATAATTATACCCTAGGCAAATTAAATTTTTCCAAAGATTATCCACCTAAAACAAAATTATCCTCACAAAAGAGTCTTAAGTTACTTTTTTGTATTATTTTAAACTCAATTTTATTATTTTGGAAGTTTTAATGCAAAAGTTTAATTATAAAGATTCAGGCGTAGATATTGCAGAGGGTAATGCATTAGTAGAAAACCTAAAAGGGCTTGTCAAATCAACTTTTAATTCCAATGTTTTAGGTGGAATTGGCTCTTTTAGTGGAGCCTATGCACTTCCTAGTGGATACAAAGAACCTGTAATTCTAGCAGCCACCGATGGAGTTGGGACAAAGCTCCGCCTAGCAATTGATTATGGAATCTTAGATAGCGTCGGAATTGACTTAGTGGCAATGTGTGTAAATGATCTTATTTGTAATTTTGCTACCCCCTTGTTTTTCTTAGATTATTACGCCACAGGAAAACTTGATAAAAACAAGGCTTTAGAAGTGATTAAAGGCATTACTCAAGGTTGCTTAGAAGCTGAATGCGCCTTAATTGGTGGAGAAACTGCTGAAATGCCCGGAATGTATGAAGGAGAAGATTTTGATCTTGCGGGATTTGCTGTTGGAATCGGAGAGAAAGAAATTATTCAAAGAGAAAATCAAGCTAAGGCTGGAGATGTGCTAATCGCACTTCCAAGTAGTGGAATCCACTCAAATGGCTATTCATTAGTGCGCAAGATTCTAAGTCAAAATAAAATAAATTTAGAAGCTAATTTTGAGGGTAAGCCACTTATTCAAACCTTGCTAACACCCACTAAAATTTATGTAAAAACCTTTAAAAAACTCCAAAATAAAATCAAAGCTCTAGCGCACATTACAGGGGGTGGAATCATAGAAAATCTCCCAAGATGCCTCCCTAATAATCTTGATGCCTTAATCAAAGAAAACCAAATCAAAACTCTTCCCATTTTTGATTTACTGACAAAATACACCGAAGAATCTGACAAATATCGCACCTTTAATATGGGTATTGGTATGATTTTTGTTTGCTCTAAAGAAGATGCAGATTTTATCGCAAGAGAATCACAAGGGTATATCCTAGGTGAGCTTACAGAAGGTAGCCGTGAAGTAAAATTTGTTTAAAATGTGTCTTTATGATATAATGTTTAAGAATTTTTTACAAAGGGAATTAATATTATGTTATCTAACATAAAGCGTTTTTTTAAGATCTATCCACTTCCCATTTTTGTGCTTTTATTGGTATTTACTATTTATTACTCAATTTTTGAAGTTCTAAAAAAGCAAGATCTAAAAACAGCACAACCCATCACCGAAGCAGAACTTATGCAAAATGAAATTCCAAAAGAATCTCCAATCACCCCCAAACCCATACAAGAGTCAAAACTAGAAACTCCACAGCCTAAACTAGCAACACCTGCAGAAAATAAGATGGAAGAAAAAGTAGAAAATAATGAGATAATTACTTCCAAAGTTCCTTCACTCAACATTCGCCAAGAACCCAATGTGAATTCTCCTATTATAGGCAAGCTTACACCCCATATCCAAGCTATTATTTTAGAAGATGATGGCAAATGGTTGCTAATTGGAGCAAATCAAAATAGCAAAGCATTGGGTTGGGTTTTGAAATCCTACACAAAAATCCTACCGCAGAAGGCTATCCTCCAAGAAACACAGGAAATAAAAATTGATTTACCGCAATTTTTTACTTCATTGGCTCCACGGCTCAATATCCGCCAAACGCCAAGCACAGAAGCTAAGATTCTAGGTTCTCTTACGCCTGAAGATAGCGTTGAGATTCTAGAAAATGCTGGTGAATGGGTAAAAATCCAAGATATTAATCCCACTTCCAATAAAAGTGGTTGGGTGATGAAAAAATTTCTTAAAGAGATTTAAATCTATGCAATTTGCCGTTATTGGAAATCCAATTTCTCACTCTCTCTCCCCACTTTTACATAATTCTGCTTTCAAAGCTCTTAAAATTAAAGGCTACTATGGGCGCTATTGCCTAGATACTCATGAGAATTTTTCCACCTTAATCTCACTAAAACTTAAGGGTGCTAACATCACCATACCCTACAAAGAAACCGCGTTTTTGCATTGTGATGAAGTTTTTGGAATTGCCAAAGAAATTCAAGCTGTCAATACGCTAGTATTCAAAGACAATAAACTTTTGGGTTACAATACCGATGCACTTGGTTTTTATCAGTGTATTGAAAAATTTAATTTCAAAAATGCTCTTATTCTTGGTGCTGGAGGTTCTGCAAAAGCAGTAGCCTGCATCTTAAAAGACAAAGGAATATCCACAACTATTCTTAATCGCTCCAAAGAAAGACTAGAATCATTCCTAGCTTTAGGTTTTCAATGCTCCACTTATGATAATTTTTCCAAACAAGAATCCTATGACATTATTATCAACACTACCCCTTCAGGTTTAATCCAAAATTCCCTGCCCCTTGAAGAATCTAAGCTAAAACTTCTTTTAAAAGATTCTAAACTTGCCTTTGATTTAGTCTATGGAATCCAAACTCCCTTTTTAAATCTAGCCAAGAATCTACACATCCCCACACAAGATGGTAAAATGATGCTCATAAACCAAGCCATTCTTTCTTTTGGAATCTTTATGGATTCTCTTAAAATCGCCTATTGCAAAAATACTCTCATTAATAGTATGCAAAATGCTCTATAAGAAAATTTTTATGCTAAAATAAAACAAAGGAGAAACAATGAATACTACCATTACTTCACGACATTTTGAATTAACCGATTCGATTAAAGGCTATATTTTTCGCCTTAGTGAAAGCCTAGAAAAATACAATCTTGACATTTTAAGCACGCGTATTGTCATTTCCTATCAAGAAAAGAAGGGGAAAGAAAAGAAAAAGCGCTCTTATACAATCGACCTTACTCTCTCTATGGCAAGAGCCAATACCATTGTCATTAGCCAACAAGATAAAGATCTCTACACAGCTGCTGATTTAGCATTTTCGCGAATGCACAAAGTCTTGCGCCGCCACCACGATAAGATTAATTGCAAACAGGCAATACCTAGCGAGGAAATCACAGCACTAGAAATCCTAAGAAGCGAAGCTAAGGCTTCAAATCAAGATGATGAAATTGTGCCAATGGATTTGGATTTACACAAACCCCTAGACATTGAAGATGCTCTAGAGAGACTCAAAAGTAGCTCACAGCAATTCTTTGTTTTTAATGACAAAGATTCTAAGATGCGCGTGATTTACAAACGAATTGATGGAAAATACGGACTTTACTAAAAAAATCTATCTTGTTGGTGGCGCTATTAGAGATTATCTCTTAGGGCTTCCCACCAAAGACAAAGATTATGTGGCAATTGGATTTAGCGAAAATGATTTTCAATATTGTCAAAAAGTTGGCAAAAACTTTCCCGTTTTTCTCATTGATTCTCACACACAAATCGCTCTTGCTAGAAAAGAGACCAAAACCACAAAAGGTTACAATGGCTTTAGCTACAAAACAGATAATGTTACGCTACTAGATGATTTAAAAAGGCGTGATTTAAGCATTAACGCTATGGCGCTAGATTTGAGTTCAAACACACTTATTGATCCCTTTGGCGGCAAAAAAGACTTGCGAAATAAGATTTTACGCCACACTTCACCTGCTTTTTGCGAAGATCCACTTAGAATCTTAAGACTTGCAAGATTCAAAGCAAAACTTGGTATTCATTGGAAGATTCATCCAAGCACCAAAGTTTTAGTCTATTCAATGAAAAACGAATTAAAAGATTTAGAATCTAATCGTATTTTTGAAGAAATCAAGCAAGTTTTAAGCCAAAAAAACAGCCATTTATTTTTTGAAACTCTCTTTGAGCTTGGTGTTTTAAATGAAATTTTTCCCTCTCTTTATGCGCTAACCACACTCAAAGAAGGTAGCCCTTACCACTTAGAATCCTCTGTTTTTGTCCATACAATGGAGGTTTTAAAATACCTTGATAATGATTCTTTGCTTCTTAAATTAACCGTGCTTTATCACGATATTGCCAAACCATATACTTATAGAAATTTTGGAAATTCCAATGGGCATGACAACCCCCAAAAAGTAGAATCTCTTATTGATATGCAAATCCCAAAAACAATCCAAAAAAAAATGCTGATTCTAATTAGCAATCACATTAAAATCACCTATCTCTTTTCTATGCGCCCTTCCAAAATACTTGATTTTTTTCATAGCTTCAAAGGCGACAAAGCCCTTTTGCTTGACCAAATTAGATTCTTTGAAGCCGATCACAAAGGACGCATTAGTCAAGTCAAATCTGCCACACTTGAGAGTAAAAAAATCATTGAACTCTTCAGTCAAATCAATTCTTACTCTCCTAAAGAATGGATACAATCCCAAAAATCAAAACCCAATGGGAATCAAATCAAAGATCATATCCAAAAAGCCAAAATTAACCTTATTTCAAGCTTTCTAAGCACCCTTAGCGATAAGCAATCTCTCCGTGCAAAGCCTGATCTAAACCATTAATTTCTTGAGATTCTTCTACCCTAAGAGGATTGAAAAGCGCAATCACTTTTAAGATTACATAACTCACAACTCCTGATAGCACAAAACAAGCTAGTATTGCAATAATTTGCACAACTAACAAACTTACATCACCACCATAAAACAACCCTTCTCCAGCTGCATCTTCTTTGATAATCTCATTCACAGAGCTTGTCGCAAAAAGTCCTGTTGCAATTCCACCCCATATTCCACCAACTCCATGCAAACCAAAAGCATCCAAAGTATCATCATATCCAAATTTAGATTTCAAATAACTAATGGCAAAAAAACAAATAGGCGATGCTATAAATCCTATCAAAACTGCTGCAAAGGGCGTAACAAATCCAGCTGATGGTGTGATAGCTACAAGCCCTGCTACAATTCCTGTAATACTTCCCAATAAAGTAGGTTTGCCATATTTAATCCATTCTACCAACATCCAAGAGAGCATCGCCCCAACCACAGAAAAATTAGTTGTCAAAAATGCATTCACTGCAACAGAATTTACACTCAAAGCACTTCCTGTATTAAATCCAAGCCACCCCATCCAAAGAAAAACAGCTCCAATAAAAGAAAGAGGTAAATTATGAGGCATAATTCCTTGAGCATATTTTCTTCTACCAAGCATAATACAGCCCACAAGTCCAGCTACTCCAGCAGCGATATGCACTACTCCACCCCCTGCAAAGTCTAAAGAGCCAATCTCCATAAGCCAACCTCCGCCCCAAACCCAATGTGCTAAAATATCATAAGCCAAAGTGCTCCAGCACAAAATGAAAATCAAAAGGGCACCAAAATGCATTCTCTCAGCCAAAGATCCTGTAATAATAGCCGCACCAATCACTGCAAAAAGCATTTGAAAAAACATAAAAAGATTCTCGCTAACATTACCAACACTTTGCCCATCAATACCCACTAAAAAAATATGATTCAAATTCCCAATCAACAATCCAATATCATCGCCAAAAGCTAAAGTATAACCTATAATAATCCACTGCAATGCAATTAAAGCATACAAAATAACACTATTAATTGTTGTGCTTAGAACATTATTACGATTAACCATTCCAGCATAAAACATACCCAAAGCAGGAGTCATTAACAAAACAAGCCCACTACAAGCAATCAAAAATAAAGTATCTACAGATAAAATCACATTCTCTGAAGCAAACCCAAAAACCGCTAAACCTAACATTAATATAATTTTTTTCATCATCTAACACCCTTTTCTTTATTAAATTGCATCTGTTCCTTCTTGATTAGTGCGAATCCTAATTACATTACTCACAGGATAAATAATAATCTTTCCATCCCCAACATTACCTGTATTAAGACATTCTTTGGCTACTTGTATAATTTCATCAACCATACTCTCTTTACTTAAGATTTCAATCCGAATCTTTGGAAGCAAATCAATACGCATTTCATTCCCGCGATACACTTCTGTCTTTCCTTTTTGATTCCCAGCACCCATAACATTACTCACCGTCATTCCTTTAATGCCTTTTAGAGACAAGGAATCTTTAAGCACATTAAGCTTTTCAGAACGCGTTATAATTTCAACTTTATAAATTTTCTCCATTGACATTCCTTTCTTTGAAATTCAAGTCGGAATTATACTAACTTAAAACTTAACTTAATTTTAATAATTAAATTAACTTTTTAAGAAAATAATTATAAATTTTTTCTGCTACAATACCTTTTGAATTTATCCAAGGATTTACTTGTGCAAAAAGATATTGAAATTCAAAGTTTTTTAAATCTAAATCTTCCTTTGATACTTGATGTTCGCTCACCTAGAGAATACGAGCTCTCTCACATTCCCCTAGCGCTAAATTACCCAGTTTTACAAAATGATGAATTTGAAAGAGTTGGCACACTTTATAAACAAGATACTTTTGGTGCTAAGATTCTTGGGGCAAGTTTAATTTGTCAAAATATTTCCACTCACCTTTTAAGTCTTAAAGAAAAAATCACTCCTGCTATTCCTTTTGGAATCTATTGTGCTAGAGGTGGAATGCGCAGCCACTCTTTTGCCCTTATTTTGCAACGCATTGGCTATCGCGTTTTGGTGCTAGAGGGAGGCTATAAATCCTATCGTAAATTTATAACCCAAAGCCTAGATCAAGCCCCCACACACCACTTCTTAACACTCATAGGACCAACAGGCAGTGGTAAAAGTGAGATTATTAGTGCTTTTCATCACTCCTTAGATATTGAACAAATCGCTAAACACCTTGGCTCAAGCTTTGGTCAAATTTGTGGGAATCAACCTAGCGTTAAAATGTTCCAAAATCTAATTTTTACGAGATTAAAAGAATTGCAAAATGCTCCTTTTGTGCTTGTTGAAGGAGAAAGCAAGAAGCTTGGCAATCTTATTTTGCCCACTCCGCTCTATAATGCCTACCAAAAGTCACCCAAGATTCTTATCCTTTCACCTTTAGAGCAAAGAATCAGAAGAATCATTGCACAATATGGTAAAATTTCAGAAAAATTTTTTAGAGATTCGATGCAAAAAATTGCTCCCTTTATGAAAAAGCAGTTTTGGCAAGAAGCCTATGATGCCTTTTTTACTAATCAATTAGAAAAAGTCGCAGAAATTTTGCTCATAGAATATTATGATAAAGTCTATAAAAAAGAATCTTTTCATCAAGTAGTGCATTATCAAAGCACCACCCAAGCTATTGCAGAAATCAAAGCTTTTGCAGAAGAATTTTATAAAATAAAGGAATAATTTTGGATAGTTATGAATATGGCGAATTACTTAAAGAGTTAGAAATCAAGCGACAAAATATTGAAAAAATTATGCAACCTAGCCAATTACAATCAAGGATTGAAGAAATTGAATCTTTAGAGCAACAAAAAGAATTTTGGGAAGATTCCAAAAAAGCTGGAGAATACCAAAAAGAAAAAAAACGCTGCTTAAGACAGCTTGAAAAATACAAAGAAGCAAATCTAGCCCTTAGTGATGCCAAAGAGCTTTTTGAACTCTCAAGCGATGATGAAGAAACACTTAATGAACTTTTTAACGAAGCCCCAATGCTAGAAGAGCAAATCAAAAAAGCAGAAATTGAAGTTATGCTTAGCGGAGAACTTGATTCTAATAACGCAATCTTTACTATCACGCCTGGAGCAGGCGGAACAGAATCGCAAGATTGGGCAAGTATGCTTTATCGAATGTATTTAAGATGGGCGGAGAGACGCGGATTTAAAGTGGAGCTTTTGGATTATCAAGAAGGCGATGAAGCAGGAATAAAAGATGCAAGTTTTATTATTAAAGGTGAAAATGCTTATGGTTACACTAAAGTTGAAAATGGGATTCATCGACTTGTTCGAATCTCACCCTTTGATTCCAATGCCAAACGCCACACAAGCTTTGCCTCTGTGCAAGTAACGCCTGAAATTGATGATAATATTTCCATTGAAATCGAAGAAAAAGATTTGCGAATTGATACTTATAGAGCAAGTGGAGCGGGCGGACAACATATCAACAAAACCGAATCTGCTATTCGTATTACCCATATTCCAACAGGAATTGTCGTGCAATGCCAAAATGATAGAAGTCAGCACAAAAATAAAGCCACCGCCCTAAAAATGCTAAAATCTAAGCTCTATGAACTAGAGCAGCAAAAGCGCAATGAGCAAATTGCCAATGATGATAAAAGCGAGATTGGTTGGGGACACCAAATCCGATCTTATGTTTTAGCGCCCTACCAACAAGTCAAGGATTTGCGCTCTAATATCGCTTATAGCAATGTTGAAGCCATCTTAGATGGAGATATTGATTCTATCTTAGAGGGTGTGCTTATCCACATTAACTCCAAATCTAGAGATTAAATTTTTAAATTTAATCTCCCAAACCCTATTAATTAAATTGCCCTGCAATCAAATCGCACCAATTTTCTATTCTTGTGTCTGTTAAATCTTCTTGATTATTTTCATCTAAAATCAATCCCACAAATTCACCTTCAATTACTGAATTTGATTCTTGATATTCATAGCCCTCTATACTAGTTTTACCAATTATCTTTGCATTTTTGGAAACTCGATTGTAAATCTCAAAAACCCCATCACAAAAAGTATCACCATAAGTGTCTTGATCACCAAGTCCAACAAATGCAACAACTTTACCTTCAAAATCCAAAGGACTTAAAGTAGTTAAAAACTCTTCCCAATCGTTTTGAAGCTCACCACTTCCGTAAGTTGGTGTAGCTAAAATTAGATTTGAAAATCCTTTTAAATCTTCCCTAGAAGCTTTAGCCACATCAAAAACTTCTACTTCTTTAGAATGTTTTTCTCGTAAATTGACAGCAATTTTTTCTGCGATTCTTTGAGTATTCCCACCATCGCTTCCATAAAACAATCCAATTTTACTCATAATTTCCTCCAAATTTATTAATTTAAGAACTGCGAGTTTAGAGCAGATCACCTTAAAAAATGATTATAATAATACTTATTATTAATAAAATTTAATTTTGCTTCGAATATCTTGTAACTTCTTATGAGTTTGTATATAATTCAAAAAATTCTTTAGCAAGGGATATTCCATAGATACTTTATTTGTAATTGTTTGTGTTTTTGCAATGGCAGTCATTTCGGGCATTATTTTAAACAAACTCAAAATACCCACTATTATTGGATATATTGTTACTGGGGTTTTGACTGCTTATATTTTTGACTTTAGGGTTGAAGATTCAAATGATTTAAGCGAAATAGCTGAAATGGGAATTGTCTTTTTGATGTTTATGATTGGACTTGATTTTAGCTTCAAAAAAATGTCTTCTATTAAGCAAGAAGTTTTTTTATTTGGCGGTTTGCAAATTGGACTTTCTATCCTAGTTTTCTTTTTTATTTGCTATTCTCTTTTTGGATTTAACTTTGATACTTCTATTATTGTTGCTAGTGCAATTAGCCTTTCTTCAACCGCAATTGTTCTCAAATATCTTAATGAAGTTAATCAAACCAAAACTTCTTATGGAATTGCATCAGTTGGGATTTTAATCTTTCAAGATTTGGCTGTAATTCCTATCCTTTTGATGATTAAACTCCTAAGTAGCAAAGATCTAGCTATGAGTGATCTTTTGCTAACTACAGGCATTTCTGCTTTTATTGTTGTGCTTTTACTTTTATTGCCAGGTAGATTCTTGGCTAAAATCATTTTACGCTCTTCAGCTAAAATGAAAACTGATGAAATTTTTGTAGGAACAGTGTTTTTGATTGTTTTAGGCTCTGCTTTTTTAAGTCAATCTTTTGGTTTTTCAATGACACTTGGAGCGTTTTTGTCTGGTATGATTATTTCAAGCACTTCCTATAAATACCAAGTTGCTTCAGTTTTGGTTTATTTCCGCGATCTCTTACTTGGAATCTTTTTTATCACCATAGGAATGCAGGTTGATATTATATTTTTGGCAAAATATTTCATTATTATTATTCTCCTTGTTTTCCTTACACTTTTAGCAAAAACTCTCATTATGTTTGCTTTTTTGAGTTTCTTTAGGGGGACTAAGATCGCAATGAAAATCGCCCTCTCCCTTTCTCAAATTGGAGAATTTTCTTTTGCAATTTTCCTCCTTGCAAGCCAACATGAGATTCTAAACTTACAACTAGATGGTGGAATCTTAAAGCATATTTTTGGAACAGAATTTTTTGCTTCCATTACCCCAGTTGAAATCCATCAATTCCTTACGCTAATGGTTATTTTCTCAATGATTGCCACCCCTTTTATTCTTGATAATCTTGATAAATGCACCGCTTTTGCCCTAAAAGCTATCAAGATTCCACAAAAAAATCCAACCACATACACGCAAGAACAACAAGAAACAAAGGAACCAAAAGAGACCAAAAAACGCATTCTTATTTGTGGTTATGGACTTGTAGGACAAAAAATATTTGACTTCTTAAAGGACTATGATATAGAGGTTTTTGGGATTGATTCAAATTATGAGAGAGTAGAGAAAGGAATCATACGGGGAGATAAAATCATTTATGGAAACATCACTGATAAAATGATTTTTAGAGAAGTTGAGATTCAAAAGGTTACTGCAGTAATTTTATGTATTGAATCACCAGTAGAAATCGAAAAAGCTTGCAGACATATCCTAGCACTATCCAAATACACTAAAATCATTGTCCAAACACGCGATAATGCACTTGAATTAGAACTCAAAGCAATGGGGCTTTATGGTGTCATCAACTCCACAATGGAAATTGCAACCATCCTTTCAAATCTTGCCATTGAAACTATCAAAGAAGCCGAGGATGAACAAGAAAAGAGCGCCAAATAAATTTAAAAATGCCTTAAATTCTTAGGGTATTTTTTAGTTAAATTGTGTAGAATCTCAAATTAAAGTTAAATTGACATCACATAGTTACAAACACATTAAAATCCTTAAGTGGGGAGCAAAATGAGTAGCATTACACTAAATAATTATTCTCATTTAGATTATCTTGAATCAGAATCAATTCATATTATGCGCGAAGTTATTGCCGAGTTTGAAAAACCTGCAATGCTTTATAGCATAGGCAAAGATAGCTCTGTTATGCTCCATCTTCTACAAAAGGCTTTCTATCCAGCTCCCCTACCAATTCCACTAGTGCATGTGGATACTACTTGGAAATTTAAAGAAATGATAGAATTTCGCGATAAAACCGCTAAAGAACTTGGTGCCAAACTCATCGTCTATCAAAATCCAAAAATCAAAGAATTAAACCTCTCACCCTTTACCCATGGTTCATCTATGCACACTGATATTTCAAAGACCCAAGGCTTAAAGCAAATGCTTGATTTATATCAATTTGATGCCGTATTTGGTGGTGCAAGGCGTGATGAAGAAAAATCAAGAGCCAAAGAGAGAATCTATTCTTTCCGTGATGCCAATCACACATGGGATCCCAAAAACCAACGCCCAGAACTTTGGAATCTCTATAATAGCCGACACAAAAAAGGCGAATCCATAAGGGTCTTTCCACTAAGCAATTGGACAGAACTTGATATTTGGCAATACATCTATAAAGAAAATATTCCAATCCCTAGTCTATATTTTGCAAAAAAGCGTCCTGTTGTAGAATATATGGGAGCCAAAATTTTAGTCGATGATGAAAGAATGCCAGAAGAGCTTGCTAAAAATGCAAAAGAAGAACTAGTGCGCTTTAGAACCCTTGGTTGCTACCCTCTAACAGGTGCGATTAATTCTAGTGCCAGTAATGTTTTAGAGATTATTCAAGAACTTTTACTCTCAAAAAGTAGCGAAAGACAAGGCAGACTAATTGATACTGATGAAGAAGCTAGTATGGAGAAAAAGAAAAAAGAGGGATATTTTTAATGAATTTAAATGAAATAAAAGAATATTTAAAACAACACGAAAACAAGGAACTCTGTAGATTTATTACTTGTGGTAGTGTAGATGATGGAAAATCTACTTTAATAGGCAGAATGCTTTATGATTCTAAATCACTTTTTGAAGATCAAATCAAAACTCTCAAAAAAGATAGTCAAAAAAATAAAAACTTAGGGGGGGGGAGCAATTAGACTTTGCACTTTTGGTAGATGGATTAGCAAGTGAGCGTGAGCAAGGCATTACTATTGATGTAGCCTATCGTTTTTTTACTACTCAAAAAAGAAAATTTATCATAGCAGATACCCCAGGACATGAGCAATACACAAGAAATATGGCTACAGGTGCTAGTAATGCCGATATTGCTATCCTTTTAATTGATGCTAGAAAAGGTGTTTTAACCCAAACTAAGCGGCATTCTTATATCGCAAGCTTATTAGGTATTAAACAATTTATCATAGCAATCAACAAAATGGATTTAGTGGATTTCAAACAAGAAGTCTTTAAACAAATCGCTAAAGACTATAAAGCAATTCTCCCTAGTTTGCAAAATTATGAAGATATTAAAATCCATTTTGTCCCCATTTGTGCAATAGATGGCGATAACATCACTTCTAAAAGTGCTAATATGCCTTGGTATAGCGGAGAAACTCTATCTGCCCTATTAGACACTTTGCCAATTACTACAAACACCAATCAAGATTTTATTATGAGTGTGCAGTATGTCAATCGCCCACATTTAAACTTTAGGGGATTTTGTGGAAACATCGCAAGTGGAAGTGTGAGCATAGGTGATGAGATTATCGTTCTCCCTAGCCTTAAAACTAGCAAGATTAAAGAAATCATCACTCCTAATATCAAAGAACTAAGACCTAGCAAGGACTCAAAAATTCAAAGCTCTAAAAACGCAAGTTTTCCAAGTGCCATTACACTAACTCTAGAAGATGAAATTGATATTTCAAGGGGTGATATAATCACTGCTAAAAATGTAGAGATTCCTATTTCTAATGCCTTTAAGGCTATGATTGTATGGATGAGTGAAGCTCCACTCAATCTTTATGAAAACTATTTAATCAAAATAGCAAATCTCACAACCAATGTTACTTTTAGTCAAATTGATTTCAAAAAGGATATTAATACTTTTGAAGAATATCCAGCGCAAACTTTAGAGCTTAATGATATTGCAAAATGCACTTTAAATTTAAGCAAAAAGACTACCTTAGAAATCTACAAAAAGAACAAAACCTTAGGTAGCTTTATTGTTATTGACAGATATTCCAATGAAACCTTAGCAGCAGGAATGATAGAAGAGATTCTGGACGCTAAAAGTGAAAATAGAATCTACACTCAAGCTGAAAGAGAGCTTAATGCTTACATAAGAAAAAACTACCCCGAATGGGAGTGCAAAAAAATATGAAAATCATTGTTGCACTAAGTATTTTAGCCCTACTCCTTTTGCTTGTTAGTGGAAAATTTAGAGCTTCTTTGCTTTTTTTTGGGGGGGGTTGCTTTATTATACTATCTCTTGGGGTATTTAGATCTAAAAACCTTTCTTGGTTCATACACTAGTGATTCTTTGGTTGTTTTAGTGCTTTTGTTGCTTGTTTCTATTGCGGTAGAAAAAAGTGCAGTTATGAGTTATGCATCAAAATTTATTATTGGCAAGAGCTATTATTTCTCTCTTTTCAAACTAGGTGTCATTGTGAGTGCAATTTCTGCATTTTTAAACAACACTGCTGTTGTAGCTAGTTTTATGGGATTAATCAAAAATAACAAATTCCAAAATCCCTCTAAGTTACTAATCCCGCTTTCTTACTTTTCAATCGTAGGGGGAACTATGACTCTTATAGGCACTTCTACAAATTTAATAGTCAATTCCTTTGTGATGCAAAATGGCTTGGAGAGTTTAAAGATTTTTGATTTTTTTGCAGTTGGTTTTTGTATTAGCTTAGGCGTGATGATCGTTTTAATGCTTTTTAGCAAACTTCTACCAAACTATACTGCCAAAGAACAAGAAATTTCTAAATACCTTATTAGTGCAAAAGTCTTACCAAATAGCCCTTTAATTGGTAAGAGTATCGAGAAAAATGGCTTAAGGAAATTAGAATTTCTCTTTTTGATAGAAATCATAAGAGAAGGTAGAAGTCTCTCCCCTGTAAGCCCAGATGAGATTATTTGTAAGGAAGATCAATTAGTTTTTAGTGGAGATGTGGCACATTTAGAGACACTAAAAGAATTTAAAGGCTTAGAAATTGGCAAACAAAATCCCAAAATCAAAGATTTAAAACTAGTGGATGTCATCATCACTCCTAATTCTAACTTGATTGGCAAAAGTGTCAAGGAAGCAAATTTTAGAACTAAATTTGATGCAGGAATCATTGCCCTAAAAAAGGGCTCACAAAATATTTCCAAAATTGGTTCAAGCATTTTAAGTGCAGGAGATAGACTTATTTTAAGCGTGGGAAAGGATTTTAAAACAAGGGATAATATTCTTAAAAATTTCTATATTATCTCTAATATTAATAAACTTCAAAAATTAAATAAAACACAAAGTTTTTTTATTGTCTTTGGTTTTTTATCAGTCATTACTCTATCAGCCTTAGACATCTTTTCTTTACTTAAAGCCTTAATTATTTTTCTCTTTGTATTACTAGTTTTTAAATTTCTTAAATTTGATGAAATTAAAAGGCGATTCCCGCTTGATATTTTTATTATTGTAGGCTCTTCACTTGCCATTACTAAAGTCCTAGTAGAGAGTGGTTTGGCACAAGATTTTGCTAATCTCATCATTAGTATTTTTGGGCAATATGGAGTTTATGGTAGCTTTATTGGAATCTACCTTTTAACCTTGCTTTTAACAGAGATGATTACCAATAATGCCGCTGCAGCCCTTGCCTTCCCTATCGCTCTTGCGACTGCGCAAAGCCTAGGTGTTAGCCCTATACCTTTTATTTTCGCAGTTGCCTATGGAGCAAGCTGTGGATTTATGATGCCCCATGGTTATCAAACACATTTGATGGTTACTTCTATGTGTGGATATAAGACAATGGATTTTGTTAAGATAGGCTTTGTTGTTTCTTTGACTTATTCTATCATTGCTTTAAGCTTAATACCAATCTTTTTTAGCTTCTAAGGAAAAAAATGGGAAACAATCTCACATGGCATGACACAAAAATTACCAAAGAGCAAAGATCAAAACTTAAAAATCAAAAACCCTGTGTCTTATGGCTAACAGGACTAAGCGGTAGTGGTAAATCCACTCTAGCTAATGCGTTAGAGCAAAGACTTTTTACTATGGGTTACCACACTTATCTTTTAGATGGAGACAATGTAAGGCATGGTCTAAACAAAGACTTAGGCTTTGATGAAAACTCAAGAATAGAAAACATAAGACGCATAGGAGAAGTTTGCAAATTATTTGTTGATAGTGGCTTAATAGTGCTTTGTGCTTTTATCTCCCCTTTTTGTAAAGAAAGACAAATCATAAGAGAATTGCTTGATAAGGGAGAATACATAGAAATCTTTGTAGATACGCCTATAGAAATTTGCGAAAAAAGAGATCCCAAAGGGCTTTATAAAAAAGCAAGAAATGGAGAGATTAAAAATTTTACCGGCATAGATAGCCCTTATGAAGCACCTAAAAATCCAGAGATTCATATAAAAAGTGAGAATCTTGATGAAAATATTGAAACAATTTTAAAATATTTATCCCAAAAAGGAGAAATCCATGCTTAAATCTATCAAGCTAGAAACAATTCAAGAAATAGCCCTAAAAGCCGGCAAGACAGCGATGAGCGTTTATCAAAAAGATTTTGCAATTTATGAAAAAGAAGACAAAAGCCCTTTAAGTGAAGCTGATTTGCTTTGTAATGAGATTATTTGCGATGCTCTATCTCCATTTAATCTACCCCTATTAAGCGAAGAAAACAAAATCATCTCTTATGATGAAAGAAAAAAAATGGGAATATTTTTGGTGTGTAGATCCTATAGATGGCACTAAGGAATTTATCAAGAAAAATGGAGAATTTACAATCAACATTGCCCTAATCCACAAAGATACACCAATTCTAGGAGTTGTTTATGCGCCTGCTTTAGAGCTTATGTATAGTGCAAAACAAGGAGAAGGTGCGTTCAAAAATAACAAAAAACTACCACTCAACGCCCAAAGAGAAACCTATAAAATCGTAGCTAGCAAATCTCATATGAGCAAGGAAACTAGTGATTTCATAAAAAGCTTGGAAACTAATAAATCCAAAGAACTCATTTCTATGGGAAGCTCTCTAAAACTATGCTTAGTAGCTAGCAATGAAGCCGACATCTACCCAAGACTTGGACCAACAATGGAATGGGATACCGCAGCAGCTGATGCAATAGTTAGAGAATCAGGCAAAATGACTTATGACTTTAATACTCAAAAGCCTTTAATTTATAATAAGGAAGATTTAAGAAATCCATATTTTATCGTAAAATAAATATTAAAACCAAAAAGGAGACAATAATGACTGCCTATGTGCATATAGGAACCCCAAAAACAGGAACGACAAGCATACAAAATTTTTGCGAAATTAATCGTCTATTGCTATTAGAGCAAGGATATCTTTATTCAGAAAATGTGGATAAAGTAAAAAAAAGACATTCTTTAATTGAAGATGTTATAAATGAAATTTATAGAAATTCAGCCAAAATTGACTTGATTGAAAAAATAGTCAAATTTAAAAAACAATATCTAACTTTGAAACAAGAAATACTAACTAACCCAAATCAATTTTTTTATTTTCTTCAGAGGCTATTTCTGGAACATTTAATGATATTGTTCAAATTAAAATATTAAAAAAAATAATGAATAATTTAGGCTTTAATACAATTTATATCATAGTTTATATTAGAAATATAAAAGATTTGGTTATTTCTATGACTTCTCAAAGTATTAAAAGTAGCTATTTGTCTCCTTGCGAAGCTAATCCCTCGAACTACTTTAGAAAACATATTTTTGATTATCATTGGATATGTCAAAATTATGCTAAAGCTTTTGGCAAAGAAAACCTTATCGTAAGGCTTTTTGATAAAAATGAATTTAAAGATGGGGATTTGTTAAAAGATTTTGTTGATGCTATTGGATTAGAATGGGATGATAATTTTATTATTCCTGAAAATCAAAATGAAACACTAGATTTAATAGGATTTGAATTAGGAAAAAGAATAAATTCTCATTTTAAGAATCGAATTGAAAGAGATTTATTTGCATTAGTCCCAACTACATTGCCTCCATATTTCTCATCCAAAGACAAAGAGCTTAAATTTATGCCAAAAAAAGAGCATTATCAAATATGGAATGATTATTTTGAAGAATCTAATGAATGGGTAAGAAAAGAATTTTTTCCTCATAAAGAGAGATTATTTCCTAAAAAAGATTTAACAAATTATAAAGAAAACTATGAACTTAAAGAAATGAAACCTGAATATTGGGATAGAATAGCAGAATTTATAGCAGATTTTGCAAAGAATAGAAAAAAGATTATTGATGATAAAGATAAATTAATTGTTCAAAAAGATCAAATCATCCAAGCTAAAACCCAAGAACTCACCCAAACTAAGAATCAATTAGATTCCACTAAGAATCAACTCAATTCTGCTCAAAAAGAATTAGATTCCACTAAACAACAACTTGATTCTAAAGTTAAAGAACTCTCTTCTCTTCCTATTAAAAAGCAAACTTTAGAAATAAAGAATCTAGAACAAGATAATTTATTAAAGCAAATACAAATTCAAGAAGCTAAACAAGACTTAATCAATAAACAATTACACACCAAACAACTTGAAAAAGAATTAAGATATGAATCCAATGTTTTAAAAGAATTAGAATTAAAGAATCAAGAATTAATTCAAACTAAGAATCAACTAGATTCCACTAAAAAACAATTAGAATCTAAAAATAAAGAACTAGAATCTAAAAACAAGATTTTAATTTCTAATCCAAATTCTTCTCATTTCATTCAAAACACTTCTTGCTTTAAAGGAAAACTTGCTTATCTTAATACTCTCACTACTGCTAAAGATAGAATCCACAATCATCTCTCCTATAAACTAGGGCAAGCTATGATAGAAAATTCTAAATCTTTACTAGGTTATATTAGAATGCCTTATGTTTTATCTTATATCAAAGATAAACACAAACAAGAACAACAACAATACCAAGAAGCTATTAAAAAGAATCCTAATCTTAAACTCCCTAATCTAGAATCTTATCCTGATTACAAAGAATCTTTAAAAGAAAAAGAATATCTTACTTATAAACTAGGAGAAGCCTTTATAAAAGCTAATAAAACTTGGTATAAGGGCGGATATGTTAAGTTGTGGTTTGAAGTGAGGAGGTTGAAAGAAAGATTTAAGCATTAAGCGGTACAATTAGTTTATGAAAAAATAAAGGATTAGATTATGGCAATGGAATTTGATATACAAGAATCAAAGATTTTAAAAGGGGTTTATATCATTACCCCTAATAAATTTAGGGATTTAAGGGGTGAGATTTGGACAGCCTTTACAGAGGAGCATTTAGGAGGATTAGTCCCAGAAGGAATCCACTTTAAGCACGATAAATTTATTAATTCACATTTTAATGTTTTGCGTGGAATTCATGGAGATGTAAAAACTTATAAGCTGGTTACTTGTGTCTTTGGTGAGGTGCATCAGGTTGTGGTAGATTGCAGGAAAGATAGCTCCACTTATCTAAAGTGGGAAAGATTTGTTATTGGTCCAACAAACCAACAATTAATTTTAATACCACCTAGCATGGGCAATTCGCATTATGTTAGCTCTAAAGAAGCTGTGTATTATTATAAACTTGCCTATGAGGGTGAGTATTTGGATGCTCCAGATCAATTTACTTTTGCTTGGAATGATCCTCGAATCGGAATTGATTGGCCAACGAATAATCCTATATTATCAAATAGAGATATTGAAGCTACAGCTAATGATTGTACAAAAGGATTTTAATGCATAAAGATTCTAAAATTTATATTGCAGGGCATAGAGGATTGGTTGGAAGCTCCATACTTCAAGAGCTTCAGAGGCAAGGTTATACAAATCTTATTTATAAAACTCATAAGGAACTTGATTTGATTAACCAAAAAGCAGTGCAAGATTTTTTTGCTAGAGAGAAGCCCGAATATGTTTTTTTTTGTGCAGCTAAAATGGGTGGCATGATGGAGCAATTAGAAAGGAGGGCAGATTTTTTATATTTAAATTTAATAATGCAAACTTTTGTGTTGCATGAAGCTTATAAAAATAATTGTAAAAAATTACTTTACTTGAGTTCCCTTTGTATTTATCCTCAGGATGCACCATTGCCGATAAAGGAAACAAGTATGCTTGAAGGGAAATTGCAATTTATTAATGAACCTTATGCGATTGCTAAAATTACAGGTAATAAAATGTGCGAGTTTTACAATGAGCAATTTGGCACAAATTTTATTACTCTAGTTCCAACAAGTATTTATGGACCAGGAGATAATTTTAATTTAGCTACAGCTCATGTTTTTCCTGCAATATTTGCAAAAATTTATTTGGGAAAATTGCTGAATGAACAAAAGCATCAAGAATTATTCAATAATTTGAGACTAGATAATATACAAGAAGTTTTAAGATGTTTAAGTCAATTTGATATTGATGAAAATAAGGTTACATTACTTGGAAGTGGCAATCCTAGAAGAGAATTTATTTATGTAGATGATGTTGCGGATGCTTGCATTTTTGCAATGGATAAAATTGATGCCTCTGTGTTAAAAAAGTATGATCAAAATTTTCATAATACTCACTTAAATTTGGCCGATGGCAGGGATTATTCAATTAAAGAAATTGCTTTTATGATAAAAGATATTATAGGATATAAAGGAGATATTGTTTTTGATTCTTCTAAGCCTGATGGAACAATGTTAAAGACAACTGATACCGAAAGAATTAGAAAATTAGGCTGGAAGGCGAAAGTTAAGCTTGAGGATGGTATTAAAATGATGTATGAGTGGTATTTAAAAGAGCAAAACATAAGACAATAGGAAGGATAACTTATGAAAACAGTTTTGATTACAGGTTTTACTGGACAAGTTGGTTCGCAGATGGCGGATTTTTTGCTTGAAAATACAGATTATCAAGTCATTGGTATGATGCGTTGGCAAGAGCCAATGGACAACATTTATCATCTGAGCGATAGAATCAATAAAAAAGATAGAATTAGCGTGTTTTATGCGGATTTGAATGACTATTCAAGTATTCAAAAACTTTTTGAAACCAAGCGTCCTGATGTGATTTTTCACTTAGCTGCACAATCTTTTCCTAAAACTTCTTTTGAAATACCCATTGAGACACTTCAAACAAATATCATTGGAACAGCAAATATTTTAGAAAATATTAGAATCTTAAAGCAAAAAGATGGTTATGATCCAGTTGTGCATGTATGCTCTTCTAGCGAAGTCTATGGTAGGGCAAAGGTGGGTGTGAAGCTTAATGAAGATACCCCATTTCATGGGGCAAGTCCCTATAGCATAAGTAAAATTGGCACGGATTATTTGGGGCGATTCTATGGTGAGGCTTATGGGATCAAAACTTATGTAACAAGAATGGGAACACATAGCGGTCCAAGGCGATCGGATGTGTTTTTTGAGAGCACCGTGGCTAAGCAAATTGCACTGATTGAAGCAGGTTTGCAAGAACCGGTTATTAAAGTTGGGAATCTCTCAAGTGTGAGAACTTTTCAAGATTGTCGTGATGCTATAAGGGCTTATTATTTGCTTTCATTAGAGAGCGAAAAAGGAAATGTGCCTTGTGGCGAAGCTTTTAATATAGCAGGAGAGGAAGCATTTAAGTTGCCTGAAGTTATTGAGATATTGCTTGGATTTTCTACGAGGAAAGATATTAAAGTCCAAGAAGATGCCGAGAGACTTCGTCCTATTGATGCAGATTATCAAATGTTTGATAACACAAAAATTAAGAGTTTTATTGATTGGAAGCCAGAGATTCCAGCTAGAAAGATGTTTGAAGATTTACTTAACCATTGGAGAAAAGAAGTTTCAATGGGCAGAATCCCACTTAATAGGTAGTTGGCTATGGTTATTCGCTCACAGACACCATTGAGATTAGGATTAGCAGGAGGAGGGACAGATATTAACTTGTATTGTGATAAATATACAGGTTATGTCCTAAATACTACGATATCGCTTTACATTCATTGCACGCTAATAGAAAGGGATGATGAGACTATTATTTTTGATTCTCCTGATACAAACTCATATGCCAACTACCAAAGTAGTTCGCATCTTCAAAATGATGGGAATTTGGATATTTTTAAAGCCATTTATAATCGTATAGTGAGGGATTTTACTCATAAGCCTTTGAGTTTTTCACTACATACTTATTCGGATGTTCCTAGCGGAAGTGGTTTGGGCGGTAGTTCGACTTTGGTAGTTGGAGTGATTAAGGCTTTTGTAGAATGGTTAAATTTGCCGCTTGGAGAATATGAGATTGCTAAACTTGCTTATGAGATTGAGCGTGAAGATATGGGGATAGTAGGTGGCGCACAAGATCAATATGCAGCAACCTTTGGTGGATTTAACTTTATGGAATTTTATGAACAAAAGCGAGTCATTGTTAATCCTTTGCGTATAAAAAATTGGATTGCAAGTGAGCTTGAAGCAAGAGTAGTATTGTATTTTACAAATATTACAAGAGAAGCAAAAGATGTAGAAGAGCATAAAAAGGGTAGGCTAGGAGATCAAAAATCTCTAGAAGCGATGCATGCTATCAAGCAAGATGCAGTTGCCATGAAAGAGGCGCTTTTTAAAGCGGATTTTGATACAATGGCACGGATTCTTGGCAAATCATGGCAGTCTAAAAAGATTATTTCAGAGATTGTTAGCAATGATGAATTGGAGAGAATTTACAATCTCGCAATGGCTAATGGTGCTTATAGTGGAAAGACAAGTGGGGCAGGTGCTGGAGGATTTATGTTTTTCTTGGTAGATCCCATAAAAAAATATCAATTAATCAAGCTTTTAAATCAAGAACAGGGTTATGTTCAGGATTTTTCATTTACAAAAGAAGGAGCAAAATCATGGAAATTGTAAATTCTTATATTAAAGAACATTTTGAAGATTCTATCGCGGTTAAAACAAAAATACTTAATGATGAAAAATTGTTAGAATTGATTAAAAAGGTGGCTTTAGAGACTACAAAGGCTTATAAAGAAGGGAAAAAGACACTTTTGGCTGGAAATGGTGGCAGTGCAGCCGATGCGCAACACATTGCTGGAGAGTTTGTTAGTCGATTTTATTTTGATAGACCCGGAATTCCTTCTATTGCATTGACAACTGATACGAGTATTTTAACTGCTATTGGGAATGATTATGGTTATGAAAAATTGTTTTCAAGACAGGTGCAAGCCCAAGGCGTTGAAGGGGATATTTTTATTGGAATCTCTACAAGTGGTAATAGTGCCAATATCATTGAAGCCTTAAAAGTTTGTAAAGAAAAGGGTATCTTGAGTGTTGGTTTAACTGGAGAGAGTGGTGGGAAAATGAATGAGCTTTGTGATTATTGTATCAAAGTGCCATCAAACAAAACGCCAAGAATCCAAGAATCGCATATTTTAATAGGACATATTATTTGTGCTATTGTAGAAGAAGAGTTATTTGGTAAAGGTTTTGGTTGCAAGCTATAGTTTTAGCTGGGGGGCTTGGCACTAGACTTAGAAGCGTGATTCAAGATGTCCCAAAGCCTATGGCTCCTATTAATGGGAAGCCATTTTTGGCTTTTGTATTAGAGTATTTGAAAGAACAAGGTATCACAGAAGTTATTTTGAGCGTATCTTATAAATATGAATTGATTCAAGAATATTTCAAAGATGAGCTTCAAGGGTTAAAAATAATCTATAATGTAGAAAAGGAGCTTTTGGGGACAGGTGGAGCTATCAAAGATTCTTTGAAGTTTATTAAAGACGAAGCTTATGTGTTAAATGGAGATACATTTTTTGATATTCCTTTAAAAGAAATGAAGCTTGGAGAGAGTAAAATTTGCATCGCTTTAAAGCAAATGCAAAATTTTGATAGATATGGTAATGTTAAGATTGATAAACAAGGCTTTGTGGTGTCTTTTGAAGAAAAAGTTTTTAAAGAACAAGGCTTGATTAATGGCGGTATCTATCTAATAAAAAAAGATATTTTTGATGGTTTTGTTTTGGAGAAGAAATTTTCTTTTGAAGAATTTTTACAAGAAAATTATAAAATGCTAAGAATTGAAACTAAAGTTTTTAATCGCTATTTCATTGATATTGGAATACCTGAAGATTATGAGAGGTTTGTGAATACTAGATCTTAGTGTTAAAAATCAATAATTTAGATTATGAATGTTTATAGAATGTATTTAAAATCAATTGGTTTGTCTGCTGGTGTAAAATTAAGGTGGCAGATTGTAATTCCTGCCATCTTAATTAAGTTAGAATCTAAATTAGAATTTTGGCTTTTATAATTCCTCTATACTAACAATAGAAGTTGTTTCCATGAAATAATTGATTACAATATGCTTGTAGCCAATTGTTTGATCTTTGTCGCTTATGGTTGAGTGTGCTATAAGGTGATAGTTTATTTCTCTAGAAATGGGGTAAGCTATTATGGATGAAAGATTAAAATGTTGAAAGCTATTAAGTTGATAGATTTAAATCTTTTTATCAAAGAAAGTCAGATTATTTCAGAAAGGATTTTGGATAAAGCAATGAAAGAAAGAAAGAAAAATATCTTTAGCTAAAAAAGTTCAAAAATCCTTTGATGTCCCATTAGAACAGGCAGCAAAAATGCTTTTTTATCCAAATTATGCAATTAATGTAAAATTGTGTTTGAATGCATATAAAGAGAGCAATAAAGTTTATTTGGCAAAAAAGCCAAGTTTCTTTAAGCGTTTGTTTAGAAAGTTTGAAAAGGCTAGAATTGTTATTTCTCAAGGCAAAACTTCAATAGATGACAAAATTTTAGATGATACAAGTTTGAAAGAAATTTGGCTAATTTTATAAAATTATTTTTTAATAAATCTTCACTTCTTTTCTTGACTTAGAGTAACTCTAATGTTTTATAATTTCGTATGCTTTATGGCTTTAGATTCTTGGTAGATAATAAGGAGGCATTTGTGGCTTATACAATTATTGAGGTAGAAAAAAAGACAGGAGTGTCTTCACATACCTTGCGTTTTTGGGCAAAGAAAGGCTTATTTCCTTTTGTGGAAAAAGATGACAATCAAGTTAAATATTTTAGTGAGCGTGATGTGGAATGGGTGCGTTGGATTAATTGGTTTCGTAAAGCCCAAATGGATATTCCGACGATTAAATATTACATAGAGCTTGCAAATAAGGGCGATTGCACAGCAAAAGAGCGACGAGAAATGATTGCTAGGCAAAAAGAGATTGTTACAGATACTATTGAGGAGCTACAATCTGTGCTTGAAACGCTAGAGTATAAGCTTGGTATTTATGATGAAATGCTGCATAATAATATCGATGGATTTAATCCACAAAGCAAACAATACAAAGGTTGTAAAAAAGACTGCAAAAAGGAGAATGTATGAAAAATATATTACTGATTAATGGAAGCAAAAAGTTTGGTAGTAGTGAAGGTAGGCTTTCTGCGACTTTGCAAGAAGTGGCTAAAGAAACATTGCAATCTTTTGGGTGTAATATTGTAGAAACACATATAGATAAGGGCTATGATATAGAATCTGAAGTGCAAAAGTTATTAGATTCTGATGTATGGATTTATCAAATGCCTGGTTGGTGGATGGGTGAGCCTTGGATAGTAAAAGAATATATAGATAAAGTATTTATGGCAGGAGCTGGAAAATTTTGTGCTAGTGATGGGCGACATCGTGATAACCCAAGCAAAAATTATGGCAAAGGTGGCTTATTACACGATAAGAAATATATGTTTAGTCTTACTTGGAATGCACCCATTGAGGCATTTACAGACAAAGATGAGTTTTTTGGTGGCGTGGGTGTAGATGTCGTGTATTTGCATTTGCATAAGGCACACGAATTTTTAGGTATGCAGGCTTTGCCGACATTTATTTGTAATGATGTGGTCAAAAACCCACAAGTAGAACAATACATACAAGAGTATAAAGCACATTTGCAAAAAGTGTTTGGTTAAAGTCAGGATAGGATTGTGAATGTTTTTGAGAAAGATTTGGCTGGTGTGCCACTAGATTCTAGAGATCCTGAAGTCGCACCTATCATCGAAGTGATTAAGCACACGCAAAAACTCATCGCCAAGCTTAATAATGGAGAAAAAAGCGAGGAGCAAGTGCGTGAGATTTTAAGTCAAATTATGGGAAGAGAGGTGGATTCTAGTTTGTGGCTTTTACCACCTTTTTATACGGATTTTGGGCGTAATATATATTTTGGCAAAAATGTTTTTGTTAATACCGCTTGCACATTTATGGATCGGGGCGGAATCTATATTGATGATGAGGTGTTTATCGGACCAAAAGTTAATCTCATCACCATTAACCACGACATTAATCCCTATAATCGCACCACTACCATTTGCAAGCCTATTTATATCCAAAAGCGCGTGTGGATAGGTGTAGCAGCAACTATTTGTCCGGGTGTTAGGATTGGTGAAAATTCTATCGTGGGTGCTAATGCAGTCGTTACCAAAGATGTCCCGCCAAATTCTATCGTGGGTGGAAATCCTGCAAGACTTATCAAAAAAATAGCGATAGAAAATTATAAATAGGATTCGTAGAAAAAAGACGATTGACGAGGAGATAAATAGAAATTTTTGAGAGAAAATTTATTATAAATTTTTAAATACATATTGTATTTTTTAAAAAAATATGCAATAATATCCGTCAAAATAAAATTTCATAAAAAGGATTATAATGAGTAGTATCGTTGGATTTCCTCGTATCGGACAAAATAGAGAGCTGAAAAAAGCTTTAGAGGCATTTTGGGCTGGAAAATGTAGCCAAAGTGATTTAGAAAATGTAGCTAAAGATTTGCGTAAAAAGCATTGGGAAGCACAAAAACATCTTGATTATGTATGTGTCAATGACTTTAGCTACTATGATAATATTTTGGATCTTGCCTATGCACTTGGTGCAAAGCCACAAAGATTTAAAGACTTAAGCGGTTTGGAGGGATATTTTGCTATGGCGCGCGGACATGCAAAAGGTGTAGCGTGTGAAATGACAAAATGGTTTAACACAAACTATCACTATGTCGTGCCAGAGCTTAGTCAAACAGATGCATATCAAGCACAGATTCAAACACTAAAGGATCAATACAATGAAGCTAAAGCGCTAGGATATACGCCAAAGATTTCACTTATAGGACTTTTTACATTTTTTGGATTAAGCAAAATTGCACAAGGTGATCCAAAAGCTATTTTTGCAAAGCTTAAGAGTGCGTATTTAGATTTGGTTGATGAGATTGCTAAACTAGATTCAGAAGTTGTGATTGAATTTAGTGAGCCTATTTTTGTGCGTGGATGGCACAATGATACACTACAAGCACAATGTGTCTATGATAAACAAGCTATTAAAGAAGTGTATGAAAGCATTGCACAAAAAGGTATCAAAACTATCGTAACAACTTTTTTTGAGCATAGCAATGAGCTTACAGAAGTTTTGTTGCAAACAAGCATTCATGGTATAGGACTTGATTTTATCGCAGGGGCTAAAAATACACAATCTCTTGGTGCTATCGCAGCAAGCAACAAGGTGCTTTTTGCAGGGCTTATTGATGGGCGTAATATTTGGGTAGCAGATTTGGAATCTAAACTCAAAACATTAGAATCTATCACAGCACAAATTCCAAAAGAGCGCGTAGTAATCACTACTTCTTGCTCACTTTTGCATGTGCCTTTTGGAAAAGATGATGAAAGCAAAATGGATTCACAAATTCTAAGTTGGATTAGCTTTGCAAAAGAAAAACTTGAAGAATTAAGAGTGCTTGAAGATCTCTTTAAAAATGGCGTAAATGGAGGAAGCAAAGCATTTTTTGAAGCCAATAAGGCTATTAATAATGCGCGTAAAACTTCTGAAAAAACAAACAATAAAGCTGTGCGCGATCGCGTGAGCAAAAATACATTAAAAAGCCGCGATGTAGCTTTCAAAGATCGTATTAAGATTCAACGAGATGAGCTAGGTTATCCAGATCTTGCGACAACAACAATTGGTTCATTCCCTCAAACACCAGAACTTCGTGCATTGCGTTTGGGGTATAAAAAAGGTGAGATTAGCAAAGATGCGTATGAAGCAGGAATCAAAGAATACATACAAGATTGCGTGAAGTTTCAAGAAGAAATTGATTTAGATGTTTTGGTGCATGGAGAGCCAGAACGCAATGATATGGTGGAGTATTTTGGGGAGCAGCTTGAAGGGTTTGTGTTTAGTCAAAATGGTTGGGTGCAAAGCTATGGTAGCCGCTGTGTAAAGCCACCTATTATTTTTGGTGATGTAGCACGACCTAAGGCAATGACGCTTGATTGGATTTTGTATGCACAAAGTCTTACGAAAAAAATTATGAAAGGTATGCTAACAGGACCTGTAACGATTCTAAATTGGAGTTTTGTGCGCGATGATATGGCACGCTCACAAGTATGCGAACAAATTGCATTAGCCATTGCTGATGAGATTGATGATTTACAAAAAGGCGGAGTGAAAATCATTCAAGTCGATGAGGCAGCCTTTAAAGAAGGGTATCCTTTGCGCGCAGAAAATATCAAAGAATATGAGCGATGGGCGCTAGAGTGCTTTAAGGTTTCTACCGCAGTAGCAAAGGCAAATACACAGATTCACACACACATGTGTTATAGTGAGTTTAATGACATTATCAAAACTATCGAGGCAATGGATGCTGATGTGATTAGTATAGAAACTGCAAGAAGCGGAAATGAGTTGCTAAAAGTCTTTAAGGAAGTTGGCTATACACATGAAGTAGGACCGGGTGTGTATGATATTCATAGCCCTAGAATCCCAAGCACACAAGAAATCATCGATCAAATCAAAGCACTTTTGGAAGTATTGCCAAAAGAACAATTATGGATTAATCCAGATTGTGGGCTAAAAACTCGAAAATGGGAAGAAGTCAAGCCAAGCCTTAAAAATATGGTTGAGGCAGTTAAGGCTGTGCGAGACACATTAAAATAATTTTTTAAAAATCAAGTAAAAGACAATGGAGCGCTTGTAAGCTAATTTGGTGGTAATTAAAGGCATCTACTATATCGCTACAAGCATCCTAGCAAAGATTATAAAAAATACACAAATAAAAAGTATAAACAGAAGTTGCAGAAAAAAAGCAAATATATAGAGTAAGGAAAATTCCAGCAAGGAATTAAAGAAGTTTTTTAAAAACTTATAAATTTTACAAGTTAGAATTTGGTAATATTCCTAAAATTTTAAGTTTTTGGAGACTTTTAAAATATGGAAACAATAGTAACGCGATTTGCCCCATCCCCTACAGGTTACCTACATATCGGTGGTCTTAGAACCGCACTTTTTAATTATCTTTATGCAAGAGCCAATAAAGGTAAATTTCTCTTAAGAATCGAAGACACAGATTTAGCAAGAAATTCTACCGATGCAAAAGAGGCTATTATTCAAGCCTTTGAGTGGGTTGGAATGGATTATGATGGTGAGGTCGTTTATCAAAGCCAAAGATTTCCGCTTTATCAGCAATACATTGATCAGCTTCTAAAAGAGGGCAAGGCGTATTATTGCTATATGAGTAAAGAAGAATTGGATTTATTGCGCGAGGAACAACGCAAAAGAGGGGAGACTCCGCGTTATGATAATCGTTATCGTGATTTTCAAGGGACACCCCCAAGCGGAATACAGCCAGTAGTGAGAATCAAAGCACCTTTAAGTGGTGAGATTTGCTTTGGCGATGGCGTGAAAGGTGAGATGAGAATTGCTGCAAAAGAGCTAGATGATTTTATTATTGCAAGAAGCGATGGGACGCCAACTTATAATTTTTGTGTAGCAATTGATGATGCGCTAATGGGCGTTACAGATGTTATTAGGGGGGATGATCATTTGAGCAATACGCCTAAGCAGATTATTATTTATGAGGCTTTAGGATTTAGGGTGCCACGATTTTTTCATGTGCCAATGATTCTTAATCCACAAGGGCATAAGCTTAGCAAGCGTGATGGTGCAATGAGTGTTATGGAATACAAAGAAATGGGTTATTTGCCAGAAGCACTTTTGAATTTCCTTGTGCGACTTGGTTGGAGTCATGGAGATCAAGAGATTTTTAGCAAAAAAGAAATGCTAGAGTTTTTTAGCCCCAATGATTTGAATTCAGCCCCTTCAGCTTATAATCAAGAGAAGCTTTTATGGCTTAATAGCCATTATATTAGAGAACTAAGCAATGATTCTTTAAATATGCTTTTGAGCGAAAATTTCAATGTGGAAGTTCCACAAGAGAGAGTGCAAGAGATTCTGTATCCAGAAATCAAAGAGCGTTCTAAGACTTTAGTGGATTTTGTGGAGATTTTAAAAGATTGTTTGCAAACGCCAAAAAGCTATGATGAAAAGATGCAGCATAAGGTTTCTAGCGAGGAAAATATTAGGCTTTTAGGAGAGTTTTGTGCTTATATTAAAGCACTTAAAAAACCAATAGCAACTGCTCAAGAAGTTGAAAATGAGATGGCGACTTTTGCAGATTTTCACGGAATCAAAGCAAAAGTATTATTTGTGCCTTTGCGTTATGCTTTGCTTGGAAAGAGTGGCGGCGTAGGAATTGCCCCTTTGCTTGCTAGCTTGGAGAAAGAAGAAATAATAAAGAGAATCCAAAATGCCCTAGAAAGCTTTAAGGGCTAATATCTGCAAAATCAATCTTTGCAGATTTTTTTGAGGGCTTTACGCAGTTTTTTGACTTTTCGTTTGGGAATGATGACTTTCCATTCGGGGTGAGTAATGTCTTTTGTATCATCATTGAGATTGAGTGAGATAGAAATTGCCGTTTGTTTTTTATCTTTTTTGCTTGGGACATTGATTTTGGCAACGACGATATTGGCATCGTGGATATAATCATTATCAAGAGGGATTGTATAAGCTAGTTTTTTGATTTTTTGTTTCATTGTTTGCCTTTTTTGCTTGGTTTATATTTTTTGTGAGCTTTTTTGAGAATCTTCCTTACTTCTTTGATTTGGGAGAAGGGTATATGGACTTTCCACTCTGGTTTTGTATCATCTATCATAATGCCGATACTGACAACAACATTGCCATCTTCCTCATAGGGATTTTTAATGATTGCAAAACTAATGGTTCCATTTTTTGTGTCATTTAGAGGGATAGTTTTAAAGATTCTTTCCTCTTTCATTGCTTTCTCCTTTTAAGGTTGCTGTTTTTAGCCTTGCTTAAAGGAGTATATTAAAGTAGAACTTAAATGTAACTGAAATTACTTATTTTTCAGCATTTTTTTAAAAAGAGCTTGCAGTTTTAGCCAATCTTGAATTGGCAAAAGTGGGTGTCCAGAGAATTTTCCAAAAGCAGGAACACTTTTTGCGATTGCCGCCTTTGCGCCAATTTGAGTGAATTCGCCAATATGTAAATGCCCAGCACTTCCACTTTGTCCCCCTAGCACTACATTGCGCCCTGTTGTGGTAGAGCCAGAGATTCCTGCTTGGGAAACAATAATAGAGTGTTCACCAATATCACAATTATGTCCAATTTGAACAAGATTATCAATTTTTGTGCCTTTGCAGATGCGCGTTTGCCCAAAAACCGCTCTGTCTATAGAGGTATTAGAGCCTATTTCAACTTCATTCTCAAGCACAACCTTGCCATTGTGGTGGATTTTAATGTGTTGTCCATCTTTGGTATGAGCATAGCCAAATCCATCGCTCCCAATGACAGAATTAGCGTGAATAATGACATTATCTCCAATTTCGCAATCATTATAAATGCAAACATTAGGATAGAGAATGCAATTTTTCCCAATTTTGACATTTTCCCCAATCACAACACCCGCCATTAGCACGGAATTCTCATCAATCTCGCTACCATTTCCGATTGTAGCATTGTGAGCAATTGTAGTATTTTGGGCAATTTTTGGGGCAATTTTGGAGCTAAAGAGTGGTTTGGCAAAAAATTTCGTTAAGTATGCCATTGCTAGATAAGGATTTTCACTCACAAAAGCAAGAGAAGTTTTGGGGAGATTTTTGACATAGGCTTTGCGCGTGAGAATGACTTTGGCTTTAGTTTTTTCAATATCGGCTAGGTATTTTTCTTTTTCTAAAAATGTAAGGGAATCATAAGTAGCCTTTAGGGGCGATTCAATATGAGTAATCGCTTCAGAATCAAAAAAGCTAGAATGTTCTATCCAATCTTTATTCCCTTCATTCCATTGTAAAATCTCACCTAAAACCTCTTTTTCTTTTAAAAAGCTAACAATTTGATTGAGTAACATTATCTTCCTTAATTGACTTCAATGGCTGAAATACCGCTTCTTGTAATGTCTTTTGGTTTATAGGTTTGGATAGCTTGGAGTAAGCCATTGATTCGCATATGGCAATCGCAAGCCATGAAAATTGCATATTTTTCATTCACTTCTAGCAATTTTCCATTGTAACTTGTAAAAATAGCCGAGAGTTCGCTAAGGGATTCTTTATTAGAAAATTTTACAAGCACCGATTCTTGCTCAATAATTTGCTCATCTTCTAAAACTTTTAACACAGGGATAAGTTTGTGGAGTTGTTTTAAAATCTGTTCTAATACTTTTTTATCTCCCTGTGTTGTGATGGTTATCCTAGAAAGATTGGTATCAAAAATGGGTGCAACAGTGAGTGATTCGATATTATATCCGCGCCCTGCAAATAATCCACTAATTCTTGATAATACCCCATGTTCATTTAAAACCGTTACGGTAATAACGCGTTTAATCTCCATAGCTTACTCCTTATACTCTAACATCATATTAAACAATGCTCCACCAGTTGGCACCATGGGCAAGACATTTTCAAAGCGATCAATTCGCACATCAAGCAAAGCAGGTTTGTTGGAGTTAATAGCTTTATTAAGACATTGGATAAATTCTTCTTTGGTATGAATGACAAATCCGACTCCGCCAAAAGATTCGACAAGTTTGACAAAATCTGGCTGGAGTTGCAAATCAGTTTCTGAATAGCGATTTTCATAAAAGAAAGTTTGCCACTGCCTTACCATACCTAAATAATTATTGTTTAAAACAACATTGATTACAGGAATCTGACTTGCTAAACAGGTCATTAGCTCTTGAATATTCATCAAAATACTTCCATCTCCACTAATATTAATGGAAGTTTTGTCTGGAAATGCCTTTTTAGCTCCCATTGCAGCAGGCAGACCAAAGCCCATAGTCCCTAAACCGCCACTTGTGATAAATTGGCGAGGAAAGCTAAAGGGATAAAATTGCGCTGCCCACATTTGATGCTGCCCAACATCAGTAGAGATAAATGCTTCTTTGCCTAGAATCTCACCTATTTTTTTAATAACCCACTGGGGTTTTAAAATCTCTTCAGAATCTTCATAGCTCAAAGGATGAAGTTTGTCATAGCGCCCTAGTGTCTCTCTCCAAGCAAGAATATTTTTAACTTCATAATCTTCTTTGACTAATCCTAAAAGCTCTTCTAAAACACTGCTAATATCCCCAACAATAGGATAGGTAACATCAACGATTTTGCTAATGCTACTTGGATCAATATCGACATGCACGATTTGTGCATATTTGGCAAATTCGCTTAGCTTTCCTGTTACCCTATCATCAAACCTCGCTCCAAGCGCGATAATAAGATCAGTCTCGCTCATTGCCATATTAGCAACATAGCTTCCATGCATTCCCACCATTCCTAACAAATCAGGGTGATTATAGGGCATTATCCCTCTTGCCATAAGCGTTTCAACAACTGGAATATGAGTGATTTCACAGAATTCTTTGATGAGATTTGCACTTTTTGAAGCCACACAGCCTCCACCAAGGTATAAAAGTGGCTTTTTGGATTCTTTGATGGCTTGAGCTACTTTCTTGATTTGGCGTGGATTGCCCTTGTAGGTTGGTTTATAGGTTTGGAGCTTGATTTCACTTGGATAGTTGAATTCTCCAATTGTTGCACTAATGTCTTTGGGCAAGTCAATATGCACCGGACCAGGACGCCCACTTCTAGCGATATAAAAAGCTTCTTTTAGGATTCGCGGTAGCTCTTGAATGTCTTTAACAAGAAAATTGTGTTTGGTGCAGGGGCGAGAGATTCCCACAGCATCTATTTCTTGAAAAGCATCTGTCCCAATAAGGCTTGTTGGGACTTGACCGCTAATAATGACAAGAGGGATTGAATCCATATAAGCTGTTGCGATTCCTGTAACAGCGTTTGTAAAGCCAGGTCCGCTTGTTACGATAGCTACACCCACTTCTCCACTTGCCCTAGCATAACCATCAGCAGCATGAACTGCAGCTTGTTCGTGGCGTGTGAGAATATGTTCAAAGAAATTTTGCTTATAAATCTCATCATAAATATTTAAAGCCGCACCACCAGGATAACCAAAGACTACCTTTACGCCCTCATTTTTAAGGGCGTGGATAACCATTTCAGAGCCATTTAATTGCATAGCAAATCCTAAATCTTTTTGTTTTATTGTAATGAAAAAAGCTTGATTAAAGCTTACAAAAGACTTATTTGCACAATTTTTTTAGGCATTCACAAAGGTAATAGAGTTCTTTTTTGCGATGCGTGTAATGCAAACTTACGCGAATCCAACCAGGTTTTTGATTAAAAGTTGTATTGTCTTTTAAATTAAGTAAATCGTGTCCATAAGGTCCTGCACAAGAACAACCTGCGCGCACCAAGATTCCATAGTTATTTGAAAGTATAGTGGCAATTTCATAAGGAGATTTTTCTTGGAGATTAAATGCAAAAGTTCCAACAATGTTGTAGTTTGGATTGCCATAAAGAGTGATTTTAGGGTGGCTTTCTAAAAACTCTTTAAAGATTTGAATGAGCTTTTCTTTGGTTTGCATAATCCATTCTTGTCCAATTTCTTGGCGCAATTGATAAGCCAAACTCGCTCTAATAAATTCTAAAATCCCAGGCGTTCCTGATTCTTCACGAATCTCTTCATTAGCAAAATAAATTTGGCTTATGCGCGAAACATAGCCCACCACTCCGCCACCACAAAAAGTAGGAGGCAGGGTTTTGTTGATTAAATTGCGCTTGATAATGAGGATTCCACTGCTTGAAATTCCTCCTAAGAGCTTGTGTGGAGAGAGAAATGCAACATCATAAAAAGAAGCAGGAATGTCAAAATAAGCAGAGGAGCTTGCCATATCAAAGCAGACAATTCCGCCATATTCTCGGACTAGATTTGAGATTTGCATAAAAGGGCTTAAAATCCCACTAACATTTGAAGCAAGTGAAAAAGAAGCAATGATTTTGCGATGGACATTAGCAATCAAAATTTGCTCCAAAGCCTTTAAATCCACTAAGCCTTCAGTGTTAAGTGGGATTCGTATCACTTCGCATAAACCTTCTCTAAAGCTTAATTCATTGCTGTGGTGTTCATAGGGTCCAACGATTACAAGAGGTAATTTAGAGGAATCAATTTCGTGGAGTTTGAGAGTTTTTTTAGTTTGAGGTGGGAGATAGATTCCTAGGATTTCTTGAAACTTTTTGATAGCAGCGCTTGACCCAAAACCACAAGAAATGAGTGCAAAGCTAGAATCAAGCCCAAAGATTTGCTTAAGATTCTTGCGTGCTTGTTCATAAGTTTTACCGATAATTTTAGAGTGAAGGGAGCTTTCAGAATGTGGGTTGGCATAAAAGGGAAGAATCTTTTTAATGCGTTTTTCTATACATTTTGCAGCTAAACCACTTGCTGTCCAATCAAAATAATGTTTGTTTTTTGCAAGTAAAATTTCTTTTTTAAGCAAAGCCTTTTTTTCTTTGGTGCTTAGATTCTTAAAATTATAAGGCAATAAGGGGGCGAAAAAATCTTTTTCCACTTTTAAAGTCTCCCATTTTTAATTTAGCATATTAGCATAATTATAATAGGTTTTTGGGAAATTTTATTTGTTAAATTTAGAGTCTGTTTTTAAGGAGCTTTTGTTATACTTTGTAAATTTTTTTGGAGCGATTGTATTTTATGGATAGTCTTATTGCTTTTGGTGTGATTTCATTATTGATTGTTGTGGCGCCCTTTTTTAGCGCATTAACAAGGCTTCCTTTAGTGGTGGTAGAGATTTTGCTTGGAGCTTTGGCATTTTATTTTGGTTTTTTTAAACATTTTGATTCTTTGGAATTTGTAGCACATATTGGGTTTTTGTTCTTAATGTTTTTGTGTGGCTTGGAAGTGGATTTAAAAACCTTTAGTAGGCTTGGAGTGAAGTTTATAAAATCAGCTAGTGTGTATTTTTTTATGCTTTATGGTGTGGCGGTTTTATATGTGCTTTATAGTGGATTGTCTGTATTTTATATCGCGACTTTGCCGGTTATGAGTTTGGGAATGATTATGGCGCTTTTGAGAGAATATCCCAAAAACACACAATGGCTTCAAATGGCATTGAATGTTGGGATTTTGGGAGAGCTTATTAGTATTGTGGTTTTGGTGCTTTTAAATGGTGTGTATTCTTATGGAATTACTTGGAAGCTTTATGAAACACTTTTTGTGCTTTTTGCCTTTTTGAGCGTGATTGTTGGGATTTTTAAGGTGGCAAATATTTTATTTTGGTGGTTTCCAACATTAAAGTTTTATGTGATTCCACAACATTCAAGCAAGAATCAAGATATTCGCTTTGGCGTGATGTTGTTTTTAACTATGATTGGAATTGCGCAAATATTAGACTTAGAGCGTGTGCTTGGAGCATTTTTAGCAGGAATGATTCTAGCAACTTATTTCCATCATCAAAAGGGCTTAGCAGAAAAACTTAATGAAATTGGCTTTGGCTTTTTTGTTCCATTGTTTTTTGTGTATGTGGGTTCAACTTTGGATTTGGATTTAATTTTTCAAAACCCCCATTTGTTTTCAGAAGTATTTGTGATTATTGTAGTAATGGTACTTTTGCGAATCATTGGTGCTTTTGTAGCATATAGAAAATACTTTGAAAATCGTAAAGAAGTCTTGCTTTTTGCTTTTAGCCATTCGATGCCACTTACTTTCTTAGTGGCAACAGCACAGCTTGGGAAGCAATTTGGTGTCATTAGCGCAGAGGAATATTATGCGTTTATTATTGCAGCTCTTTTAGAGGGGATTTTATTGACTATTTGCATTAAACTAATTAGCAATTATAAAGCCAAGGATTCTACAAGCTTTGCTTGAAGCTTAAAAGATTTCATAGAGTGAATTGGCTTTTTCCATCCATTTGGCAAGTTCTTCCCATTTTTCTTCTTTGATAAGGGAGGTTGCAAAATCAAGTTCTTTTTGAAAAAAGTCAAGAGATTTGAGTAATTCGTTTTTATTTTGCTTAGCAATATCACTCCACATTATTGGGGAGCTTTTGGCGATTCTTACCATACTTTTAAAACCACCACCTGCAAGTGCTAAAATATCTTTTGGATTTTGTTGGGATAGCACAGTGTTGGCAATGGCATAGCTAATAATGTGGGGCAAATGGCTAATAAATGCAGCGTGATTGTCGTGAGATTTTGAATCCATTTTGATAATATTCATTTTAAGGGAGACAAAAATCTCTTTTGCCATAGCTGCTTGAAATTCTCCGCTTTGCTCTAAGTCGGTTAAAACGATAATGTGATGAGCTAACAATTCCTTAAAGGCTGCTTTGGGACCAAAGTTTTCTGTTCCACTCATGGGGTGCGCGCAAACAAAGTTTTTGCGAATCTCTTGGGGGATATTTTGGGAGATGAGGTGCTTGGTGCTACCTAGATCAATGATGGTTGTGTGTGGAGCGATTCCTGTTAGTTTGGGTAGAGTTTTTAAAATTGCCTCAACGGGAATGGCAAGAAAAATAACATCACAAAGCTTGATTTCATCAAGTTCCACCCCTTCATCAACTAGTCCCAAAGAAAGCGCTTGTTGTAAGTGAATCTCGTTATTATCTAATCCTAAAATTCTCTTAAACATTCCTGTTTCTCTTAAAGCTAACCCTAAAGAACCGCCAATTAATCCTAAACCAATGATTCCAGCTTGCATATTATTACTCACATATTTGAAATTTTATTTTTGTATGAAATTATATATTTATTTACTTTAGTTTTGTTAGCTTTAAACTCAAAAAAGATATAATCCAAAAAAATTCTAATTCTTTAAGGTGCAAAATAAGATGAGCTTTTTCCCAAAAACATTATCCTTTGTAGTGGCAGCTTTTGCTTTGTCAAGTGGCTTAAAAGCAGCAGAATTACCTGTTATCAAAGAGATTCGCTATGAGGGGTTAAACTACATTTCCCCCTTGATTGCAAATGAGATTGCCAAGATTAAGATTAATGAAACAATGAATATTGAAAGTGTCAATAAAAGTATTATTAATTTTTATGAGCAAGGATATTTTAAAGATATTTGGATTACAGAAGAAAATGGAATTTTAACTTATCATTTTGTTGAAAAGCCTGTAATTGCAAGTTTGGTAGTGAGTGGATATGGCGCAGGAAAAGAGCAATCAGTCCTTGATAAAGAAATAGGGCTTAAAAAGGGCGATGTTTATGATGAACTAAAAATTGCTAATACGCGAAAAAAGATTATTGCACTTTTAGAATCTCAAGGGTTTTATAACACTGTTGTGGAAGTAAAAACAGAGGAAATTTCGCAAAATGCACTTAAAGTAACGCTAGAGATTAATAAGGGTGAAGAAATTATTATTAGAAAAGCAAATTATTATGGTAGAGATGAATTAAAAGTTTCGCGCATTGAAGCATCTACGGCTAATAAAGAGCGGGATTTTCTTGGCTGGATGTGGGGGTTTAATAGCGGTAAATTGCAAATCAATGAAATTGAAAATGATGCGCTTAGAATCCGCGATCTCTATATGCAAAAAGGGTTTTTGGATGCAGAAGTAGATACGCCTTTTTTAAGGACAGATTTTACCACTTATAATGCTGAATTAGATTTTTATATCAAAGAAGGGCAACTTTATAAGGTTTCTGGAATTGATATTGTTTTAGAAGAGGATGTGATTCCACTAGAAGATCTTTATGATATTGTGAGTTTAAAAAAGGGTAAGAAATTTAATATTAGCACAATGCGTAAGGACACAGAAGCAATTAAACATAAAATCGGTGATTTGGGTTATGCCTTCACGCGAGTAACCCCGGATTTGGATAAGAATCAAGAGAATGCGGAAGTGCGGGTAATTTATTATGTTCAACCTGGCAAAAAAGTAAAGGTGCGCGATGTTTTGATTTCGGGTAACTCTAAGACGCTTGATAGGGTGGTTCGTAGAAATGTGTTGTTAGCTCCAGGTGATCAATATCAAATGAGCAAGATTGAGCGCTCTAAAAATGCGATTATGAGAACAGGTGGTTTTGATAGCGTGGATATTGAAGAAAAGCGCGTTGATGAAGAAAATATTGATTTGATTGTGAATGTCAAGGAGGGTAAGACAGGAGAATTTACCTTTGGTGTAGGGTATGGAAGTTATGATGGAATAATGGGGAGTGCATCTATTAAAGATAGAAATATCTTTGGGACAGGGCTAACAGCTGGACTTTACTTTGATAAGAGTGAGGTTTCTACTTCTTATCGCTTAAATCTCTATAATCCTGCAGTTTTGGATAGCAATTATAGTCTTTCTACAGATATTTATCAAACAGATTATACAGATTATGATTATCGTGAGATTACACAAGGGGCTAGTCTTGTTGGTGGGCGAAGAATCACAGATACCCTAGAAGCAAGTGTGGGTTACACTTATCAAAAATCTAAACTTTCTGATTTTAATAACCCTTTTTATAGTCGCTACTATAAGGGAGAATATATTAAATCTTCCGTGATTCCTGGGGTGTATTTTGATAATACCGATTCTTATTTCTTTCCAAAAAATGGTTGGAAAGCAGGTGGTTCTTTGGAATATGCAGGAGTTGGGGGAGATGCTAAGTTTTGGAAATATTTTGGGAATTTATATTATTTTAAATCCTTAGAAGATTGGACTGATTTGGATTTGATATTTAGATTCCGCACGAAGTTTGGGTATATTGATGATAATGGTTATGTCCCTATTAATGAGAGATTTTATTTAGGGGGTGTTAGCTCACTTAGAGGTTTCCAAAGTAACTCTATCACGCCACGCGATAAATATGGAGTGAGGATTGGTGGAAATCAAACGCTTTATGGTTCAGTGGAGTTAAGCTATGGATTGTTTGAAACGGTGCAAATGCGATTGAGTGCCTTTTATGATTATGGTATGTTAGGGGAGGATAAATTAACGCAGATTCAGCGCGATTCTGTGGGAGTAGCTTTGGAATGGATTTCACCTATTGGAGCTATTACTTTTATTGTTCCTAAAGCACTTAATCCCAAAAAGGGTGATGATACCTCTTCTTTTGAATTTACAATGGGACAGAGATTTTAAGATGACAATGCAAGAAAAAATAGATAGAGCAATCATTAGAACTAAGATTCCGCGTGTGAGTAGGGAAGAAATTTTGGATTTAATGCAAAACGCCTCTTTGAAAGAATTGGGCGAAAGAGCTTTTGGGATTAAGCAGGTTTTGCATCCAGATAATATTACAACTTTTGTGGTTGATAGGAATATTAATTACACTAATATTTGTTGGGTGGATTGTAAATTTTGCGCCTTTAAGCGCAGAATTAATGAAAGTGAGACTTATATTCTTAGTTTTGAAGAAATTGATCAAAAGATTGAAGAGTTACTTGCTATTGGTGGGACACAAATACTTTTTCAAGGTGGGGTGCATCCAAGTCTTAAGATAGAATGGTATGAAGAGTTAGTTTCACATATTTCACAAAAATATCCTCAAATTACGGTGCATGGCTTTTCTGCTATTGAGATTAATTACATTGCAAAAATCTCTAAAATTTCTATTGCTGAAGTATTAAAAAGACTTCAAAAATGCGGATTAGCTTCAATTCCTGGCGCAGGAGCGGAGATTTTAAGCGATAGGGTGCGTGATGTCATAGCGCCAAAAAAGCTAGATAGCGATGAATGGATAGAAGTGCATAGAGAAGCCCACAAAATTGGCATGAGAAGCACCGCTACAATGATGTTTGGAAGTGTGGAGAATGATACAGATATTATTGAGCATTGGGAGAGAATCCGCAATCTTCAAGATAAAACCAATGGCTTTAGAGCATTTATTTTATGGAGTTTTCAACCTGCTTTTACACCCTTACAAAAGGAATTTCCAACACTTCATAAAGCTTCATCTAATCGCTATTTGAGACTTTTGGCTTGCAGTCGAATCTTTTTGGACAATTTTCAAAATATTCAAAGTAGCTGGGTAACACAAGGTTCTTATATTGGGCAACTTGCATTGCTTTTTGGAGCTAATGATTTGGGTAGCACGATGATGGAAGAAAATGTTGTTGCTGCAGCAGGTGCTAGAAACTCAATGAATCAAGCAGAGATGATTTCTTTAATTAAAGATGTAGGCGAGATTCCAGCTAAGCGCAATACAGCTTATGATATTTTGGAGATTTTTTAGTAATGAAAAAAGTTTTAGTAATTTTTTTAAATTTATTATTTCTCAAAGGATTTTTAATGGCAGTGGAATTAAAAAAAGTGGAAGTTAAAGGGGTGGAGATTCCTGTTTTGTATGAGAAAAATTCGCAACTTCCTTTGTTTTTTGTCCAAATTGTTTTTAAGGGTGCAGGTGGAGTGAGTAATCAAAAAAATTATGGGCTATCTGATGTTGTAAGCTCACTTTTAAATGAAGGGACACAAAAGCTTGGTGTAACTAAGTTTTCACAAAAGCTAGAGGAGAAGGCATTAAGTTTAAGTGTGGGAAGTGGGCTAGAGACGATGAATTTCACATTAAGTGGAATGAGCAAAGAGCAAGAGAGTGGATTAAAATATTTAAAAGATTTAATGCAAGATCCAAATTTCACTCCTAAGGCTTTGCAAAAAGTAAAAGAAAATTCACTCATTGGAATCTTAGAAAGAGAAAATGACTTTGATTATCAGGCTAATCGCGCTTTGAGTGCTATGTTATTTAAAGGCAGTGTGCTAGAAAATCCATTAAGTGGGACTAAAGAGACTTTAGCGCAAATGTCTTTAGAAGAAATAGAGCAGTTTTATCATAAGTATGTAAATTTGAAATCTGCTATTGTGATTGTGGGTGGTGATGTGGATTATGACAAAATAACTCGAAGTTTAGCAGATCTTTTAGCGGTTTTACCGGTGGGGGATTCTGTAGAGATTAAACCATTTAGTGCTAATGATAAGCCTCAAACAAAGCGTCAGATTAAGGAAACCAAGCAAGCATATATTTATTTTGGATCACCGCTTAATGTGGAGAATCTCCAAAAAGAAAGTGCGTTAATTAAGGTGGCTTCTTTTGTGCTTGGAGGGAGTGGCTTTGGAAGTCGTATGATGGAAGAGGTGCGCGTAAAAAGAGGTCTGGCTTATTCTGCGGTAATGCGACTAGAAGCAGGAAAAACATTTTCTTATGCAAGGGGATATTTGCAAACGAGCTTAAAAAATGAAAAAGAAGCCCAAAAACTTGTGCAAGAAGTGGTTGATGAGTTTGTGGCAAAGGGTATTAGTGAGCAAGAATTGCAAGAAGCAAAGCAGTATTTGCTAGGTAGTGAGCCTTTGCACAATGAAACGCTTTCCCAGAGATTAGGAAGTGCGTTTAATAATTACTACAAGGGTTTGCCTTTGGACTTTAATGCACAAGTCTTGCAAGAAATTCAGAATCTTACTTTAAAAGAAGTGAATGATTATATTAAATCCCATAAAGAAATTACAAAACTTACTTTTAGTGTGGTGAGTGCAGATTGAATCTGCCAACCCTGCTTCCGCTAAATATTCAAAAACTAGGCATAAAAAGCTTTTTTGATTTTTGTTTGAAATTTACTCCCAAAGATTATTCTAATACAATTTTATCGTCTCAATTAATCGTCAATACTCAAGCGGTTTTGGAAGTTGAAGTTTTAAGATATTCTAACTTTAAAAATGCAAGAGTGCTGTGCTATGCACCACTATTAGATAGAGAAATTGAGCTAATGATTTTTAATGCCAAAACTTATCATAAGTCTATTTTTAAGGTTGGTGAGAGACTTGTTGTGAGTGGAAAGGTGCAAATTCAAGGTGGCTTTATTAGTGTGATTCAGCCAAAAGTGCTTAAGCAAACAGGAAAGATTTTGCCAAATTTTCAGGCTAAGGGTGCTAGAGTTTTGGTGTTGCAAGAATTTGTGGAGAGTTTGGATTTAGATTTGCTTTATCAAACTTATCCTAATGTCCCCTTAGAGATTTTAGAAGCATTGTTATTGATTTTTCGGCCTAGCTTAGAATTTTTTGTAGAATATAATAAGAATCGTGGATTTTTTGGAAAAAATTTAGAAGCATTGAAGTTTGTAGAAATTTATGAGTATATGCGCCAATTAAAGACCAAAAAAGTTGAATTTCCAAGTGTTTGTGCTTTAAGGGGTGATTTTAGGCAATGGCAAGAGTATTTGCCTTTTAAGCTAACTAAAGGACAGGAAAAGGCGATTTTAGAGATTGCTCATTCATTGGATTCTGCAAAATCTACAAGGCGCGTTATTGTGGGTGATGTGGGTTGTGGCAAAACAATGGTGATTTTTGCTGGTGTGCTTATAGCTTACCCTAAAAGAAGTGTGTTGATGGTCCCAACTTCGATTTTGGCTAAACAAATCTACGATGAAAGCCAAAAATATCTGCCTAAAAATCTTAGGGTAGCATTATGGACACAAGGGAGTAAAAAGGGTGATTTAGAGCAAAGTGATTTTGTGATAGGCACACACGCGTTGCTTTATCAAAAGATGCAAAATTTTGCTTTAGTGATGATTGATGAGCAGCATCGATTTGGGACAGCACAGCGAAATACTTTAGAGAGAATGTTTGAAGAAAATCAAAAAAGACCTCATATTTTACAATTTTCTGCAACTCCAATTCCTAGAACTTTAGCAATGATTGAATCAGAATTTTTGGATTTTAGTTTTATTTTGGATTTACCTTTTAAAAAAGACATTACTTCAAGAGTGATAGCTAAAGCGGATTTTAAAGAACTCATAGTGCATATTCAAAGAGAAATTTCCCTTCAACACCAAGTTTTGATTATTTATCCCTTGGTAGAAGAAAGCAAAGCAATGGATTATGTTTCGCTAAAAGAAGGCGAAGAATTTTGGAAGCGGCATTTTAGTGGAGTTTATATCACTCATGGCAAGGATAAGTTTAAAGAAGAAGTATTAGAGGAATTTAGAGATAAGGGAAGTATTTTATTGGCAACCACGGTGGTAGAAGTTGGAATCTCTTTGCCAAAACTCTCTACAATTGTGATTGTTGGAGCAGAGCGCTTGGGATTGGCAACATTGCATCAATTGCGTGGAAGGGTTAGTAGGAATGGATTAAAGGGGTATTGTTTTTTGTATTCTAATCAAGCTAATAATGAGCGCTTAAGGCGATTTTGTCAGATACAAAGTGGATTTGAAGTGGCGCAAATGGATTTAGAGTATCGCAATAGTGGCGATTTGCTAAGCGGAGAGCAACAAAGCGGAAAACAATTTGAATGGATTAATTTGGGAAGTGATGAAAAAGTGATTAAACTTGCTAAAGTAGCGTTAAAAGAGCTAGATAAATGAGAATAAAAGAGAGGAATTAACCTCTATCTTTTAATCCTAGCTTTTCAATAAGAGTCGCATAGCGCTTGAAATCTTTTCCTTTAAGGTAGCTAAGCAATCTTTTTCTGTGAGAAACAATTTTTCTTAAACCTAAACGACTAGAGTGATCTTTTTTATTCACTTTTAAATGTTCTGTTAGGGTTTTAATTCTATCGCTTAAAAGTGCCACTTGCACTTCAACTGAGCCTGTGTCTTTAGGATTTCTAGCAAAAGCAGAAGTAATTTCTCTTTTTTTCGCCGAATCTTGAGCCATAATAAGACCTCCTGATTGGTAATTTTAAAAGCTGTGATTGTAGCATAATTTTTTTGAAAAAAGATAAAAAATTTTAAATTTATATTGATTTTAATGGGCAAAAACGATTAAAATTACAGACTTATTATTTTTATAGGTTTGGAGTGGGTTTGGCACAAACAGGACAAAAAGCATCTTTTTTTAGCAGAATCTCGCCTTTTTTATCGCAATTAACGGGTTCTAAAGACTTAACGGTTGTTTTCTTTATTGTAGCGATTTTGGCGATTATCATCGTGCCACTCCCTGGTGCATTGCTTGACCTTTTCTTGGTAATCTCTATTGCACTTTCAGTCTTGATTATTCTTATAGCCCTTTATGTTAAAAAACCAACGGATTTTTCGGCTTTTCCAACTTTGCTTTTGATTGTTACGCTTTTTAGACTTTCGCTAAATATTGCTACTACAAGAATGATTTTGAGTAATGGACATTTAGGACCAGAGGCAGTGAGCGATATTATCACGGCTTTTGGGCAGTTTGTCGTGGGCGGAAATTATGTTATTGGAATTATCTTGTTTATCATTTTGATAATTATTAACTTTATGGTTGTTACCAATGGTTCTACAAGAGTTTCAGAAGTGAAGGCTCGTTTTACGCTTGATGCAATGCCCGGGAAGCAAATGGCAATTGATGCAGACTTAAATACAGGATTAATTGGACAAGAGGAAGCTAAAGCAAGGCGTGATGAATTAGCAGCAGAAGCGGATTTTTATGGTTCTATGGATGGTGCTAATAAATTTGTAAAGGGTGATGCTATTGCAGGAATCATCATCACGCTTATTAATATTATTGGCGGTTTTTTAATTGGAGTATTTCAACGCGATATGGGTGTGGCAGATGCGGCTTCTACTTTTACTATTTTAACGATTGGAGATGGATTAGTTTCTCAACTTCCTGCTTTAATTGTCTCTACAGCAACAGGTATTATCGTAACGCGTTTTAGTAAAGAGGGAGAAAATTTTGCTTCTGGAATCATTGATCAGCTCATTAATGAATCAAAAACTCTAATGATTGTGGGTTGTATTTTGCTAATGTTTGCCCTTGTCCCTGGATTGCCTACGCTTTCTTTGGGGTTTGTTGGATTGATATTTTTGTCTTTAGCACTACTTTTAAATAAACAAAAAGATGGAGAAGTATGGAAATATGTTGAATCGCTTTTCCAAAAAGTGCGCAGAAAAGATAGTCTAAATGAGCAAACTACACTTCCGCAAAGACAAGCAAAAAAAGGAGGGCAAACTACTCAAAATGCACAGCAAACAGCACCAAAACCACAACCTCAAGAAAGTGAAGAAGAACGCAAAAAAAGAGAAGAAGCTGAAATTGACAAGGCATTAAAGGTAAAAATTCTGCGTGTAGGGCTTGGTTATCAACTTATTAAATTTGCCGATCCTGCACAAGGTGGAGAATTAGTTAATAAGATTCGGGCGATTCGTAAGACTATGGCAACAGACTATGGAATCTTAGTGCCTATGGTTCATTTAAGAGATGATTTGAATCTTGCTCCTGATGAATATCAAATTTTGCTCAAAGAGATTGAAATTGGTAGGGGCAAGATTATGGTTGATAAATATTTGGCAATTGCTTCAAGCGGATTTGTGGGGGAATTGCCTGATGGTATTCCCACCAAAGAGCCAGTTTTTGGATTAGATGCTTATTGGATTAATGAAGACAAAAAAGAAGATGCAATTATTGAAGGATATACAATCATTGATGGTGCTACGGTGATTTCAACACATATTCAAGAGTTAATCAAACAATACGCCGAAGAATTGCTCACGCGTCAAGAAGTTGCTAACCTTATTGGCAAACTTGGGCAAGATTATCCAATTTTGGCAGAAGAAATTAAAGGCGTGGGCATTGGAAGTATCCAGCATATTTTAAAAGAATTATTACACGAGCAAATTCCTATTAAAGATATGCTAAGTATTGCTGAAGCCATTGCTGATGGTTATCCAGCATACAAGTCGGATTTGCCGACTTTGAGTGAATATGTAAGGGCGTGTCTAAAACGCTTAATTACACATAATTTTCAAAGTGATGACGGAATCTTACGCTATTTTGTGCTTTCACCTACTATGGAGCAGTTTTTGTTGGAAAAATTGCCCGATCAACAAAAAATCGGTCAAAGATTGCGCTTAAGTCCTACTGAATCGCAAAGCCTTTTAGATGCTATTAATGTGGCTTATCAAAAAGGGGTTTCTATGGGGGCGGTGCCAACTATCATTGGTGGTGTGCCTATGGTGCTTAGAAAGCCTTTGGCAATCTTTTTGGAGCAATATGGTTTTGGGCGTAATATCGTGGTTTTAAGCACGGCAGAGATTGATTATCAAAGTAAATTTGAAATTTTGGGAAGTATTGATTTCTCAGTTTAAAGGAAAAAAATGCATTTTTTTCACCTCTCACACATTGATTTAGATGGCTATGGTTGCCAGCTTGTGAGCAATGAATTTTATAAAAGCAAGGCTAGTCAAATCTTTTTTTATAATGCTAATTATGGTAAGGAAGTTTTGGCTAGATTGGAGCAGATTTTTAGGGATATTAGAAAAAATAAAGTCGAATCACATATTTTAATTAGCGATTTAAATTTGACTTTAAAAGAATGCGAAGAACTAAAAAAAGAGATTTTGGAGCTTAATTTAAACGGTTATCAAGTGAGTTATGAATTGCTCGATCATCACAAAAGCGGACAAGAATGTGCAAATAAATTTGAGTGGTATGTGCTAGATACGAAGCGATGTGCCACAAAGATAGTCTATGACACGCTATTAGAGAGATTTGGGCTTGATGAGAGTGTGAGGGTATGGCTAGAACCTATGGTGGAGATGATTAATAGCATTGATTTGTGGAATGAAGAGGGTTTTGCCTTTGAGTTTGGCAAGGTTGCGATGCGATTAATCGTAGAATGCAAGGAAGTTAATCGCTTTATGTTTGATGATGAGGATAGGGCATATAAACTTGCTCTTTTACGAGAATCAAGTTGTTTTTTGGGAGATGAGAAGGGACATATTTTGCTTGATAATGCAATTTTGGAAATGAAAAAACGCTACTTAAAGGGGAGTTTGCTTAGTGATACGCTAGATAATCTTGTCTCGCGTTTTCAAAATGAGCTTTTAGGGCAAAAGGCAGATAGATGTAGTTTGTATTGTGAAAAATACCGAGGTTTTTTGAGCTATGGGATTGGCAATATTTCAGTTTTGGCAAATTTATTTTTAAAAACACACGGAGATTTTGATTTTTTTCTTGATGTGAGTGCAAGAGGAAATGTGAGTTTGAGAGCAAATGGTAATTGCGATGTGAGTGCAATAGCAAAGAAATATTTCAATGGAGGCGGACACCCCAATGCAAGTGGTGGAAAAATTGAGGATTTTAAAGAGAGTTTTATTTATGAGGATATTAAAGATTTTGTTGAACAAATCTTTAAAGATTGTTAAAAATGCTAGGAATATTTGATGGTATTTAGTTCTTATATCTTTATTTTTGCTTTTTTGCCTGTAATGTTTGTAGGATTTTATGGTTTAAAATATTTTAAACAGAATTTTTTGGCAAAACTTTTTTTGGTGCTTGGCAGCTTGTTTTTTTATGCTTTTTGGGAGATAAAATATCTTGGAATCCTTTTGTTTTCGATTTTTGCAAACTATGGAATTGCTTTATTAATCCTAAAGAGCCTTTCTAAAAAGAATAATCAAGCTAAATTTTATCTTTATCTTGGAATCTTTTTCAATCTTGTATTGCTCGGATTTTTTAAATACACAGACTTTTTCTTAGAAAACTTTAATTTATTCTCTAAATTTTTTCAATTGGATTTTAGCATTCCTTTGCCTCATATTCTTTTGCCACTTGCCATTTCATTTTTTACTTTTCAACAGATTGCTTTTTTGGTGGATTGTTACAAAAAAATTGATGTTAAAGATTTAGAAGAAAATACTTTTTTGGGTGATTCTAAGATTGATTTTTTAGATTATTGTTTATTTGTTAGTTTTTTTCCGCAGCTTATAGCAGGTCCTATCGTGCATCACAAAGAAATGATGCCACAATTCCAAATGCTTTTTTACAACACTTGGATACAATGGGATAAGATTGCAAAAGGTGTATTTATCTTTTCTATAGGTTTGTTTAAAAAAGTTTTTATTGCAGATAGCTTTGCAAAATGGGCGAATAATGGATTTAGTATAGTGGAAAATGGCGGATTTTTAAATATAGCAGAATCTTGGGTAACTTCACTTGCTTATACCTTTCAGCTTTATTTTGACTTTAGCGGATATTGCGATATGGCAATAGGTTTAGGATTGTTCTTTGGAATTCTTTTGCCAATCAATTTTAATTCCCCTTATAAGGCACTCAATATTACGGAGTTTTGGAGAAAATGGCATATTACTTTAGGTAAATTTTTAAAGGATTATCTTTATATTCCGCTAGGAGGGAATAAGGGTTCAAAGATTCTTACACTTAGAAATCTTTTTATTGTTGCTTTTTTAAGTGGAATTTGGCATGGGGCTGGTTTTGGGTTTGTGATTTGGGGTGCATTGCATGGGATTGCAATGTGTTTGCATAGAGCTTATGGGTATTTGCTGGAGTCTTTTAATTGGCAAAAAAGTGCATTTTTACAAAGTCGTTTTTATAAGATTCTCTGTTGGTTTCTTACTTTTAATTTTCTTAATCTCACTTGGATATTCTTTAGATCAGAGAATTTACAAGGTGCTTTGAATTTATTGCAAGGAATGTTTGGAATTGTATGGGTAGAATTACCAGAAAAAGCAAGACATATCCCCAAACTTCTAGCACATCTTGAGGGAAGAAATGAAACATTATTTTATTTAATCATTGGGTTTATTGTGATTTTATGTGCAAAAAATAGCATTGAGCTTTTAGGGGATTTTAAGCCCTCATGGAAGAATGTTCTTTTTGCGGGAATTTTATTTTATATTTCTATTGTTACGCTTAGTATAACTCCTTATGTAGAGTTTATCTATTTTAATTTTTAGGGATTTTATGAGTTATTTTAGATTTATTGTTTATTCGTTTGCATTTTTTATTTTATTGTCTTTTTTATCTTTGGGGTTAATTTATTTTTATGATCCTATGCAAATCTTTCATAAGAGTTTTTTAAAGGAGGAAAGATTTTTTGGTGAGATGCGATTAGGAGCTAGGGCTATTATTAGGCATTATAATTTTGATTCTTATATTTTGGGAACTTCAATGCTCCAAAACACCTCTGCAAAAGAAGCTAATAGGAAATTAGGAGATAATTGGGTTAATATTTCTCCTGCTGCTAGCACTACCAAAGAGAGAGGAATTATTTTGAATTATTTATTTAGGTATCAAAACCCTAAGACTCTTATTTATTCTTTAGATGCTTTTAGTGATGAAGTTTCAACTAAGCCAAATTTTCAACTTCTTTATGATGAATCCTTATTAAATGACTTTGAGGCTTATTTGAATGATAGATTTATCATCTGCACTTTAACTTTTAGCAAAAAAGAAAAATGTATTGGAAAAGAAAACCTAGAAACGCTTTTACAATGGATTAGGGAAGAGAAGCACCAAAAAAGATTGGGTGGTTTTGAGAATTGGATCAAATATAATCCAGATATTTTTAAGCAAGAGTCATTAAAAAGCCTTCCGCAAAGTAAGCCTGTAGAATTTGATCTTGATCGTATTGATGTAAGTAAGGAGCAAGAGCTATTAGAAACTTTTCTCCTTTCTTTTATAAAAAAATATCCTAATACCCAATTTCATCTGATTTTACCCCCTTATTCAAGACTTCATTTTAAAATTAACCCTAAAGCGTTTATAGGGCGAAAAAAAATTATTTATTGGTTGCTTGAGCAAACAAAAGATTTAAAAAATGTTACAATTTATGGATTTGATACTTTGAATTATGCAGATGATATAAGAAATTACGCAGGAGACACTATTCATTACAATATTGATATGAATTCTTCGCAACTTGATTCGATACAAAACAAAAAGCATATTTTAACGCCTGATAATATAGAATCTTATTTTGATATTTTTGAACAAAAAATCCAAGATTATGATTTAACGCCACTAATTAATATCATAAAAGATTCAAAAATATTAGAGAAATAAAAAGCGCTAAAGCTATCAAAAATAGTCAAGTTAAAGGGGGAAGACAATGAGTAAAGAGAGAATTAAAGAATTAGAAGAAGAGATTGAGGAGCTTTCTATTCAGCTTAGCGATATGCTTTGTGTGGCACTTAAGCTTTCAGGTGTGGTTGAAGCTAAAATGCAAGAAGCACTAGATGCTTATATTGATGGGCTTGATGAGGAGAGCTTGGAATATGGAGTGAAGGAAATTTTAGAAAACATTGAAAAGCTTAAAAAAAATAACCCAGAATTTTTTGGAAAAAAGTAATGCTAGATTCAAAAATTACAAAAAATGGTGCGGTCTTAGAATCAAGAATCAAAAGAATTGCGATTCTCTTTAGTGGAAATGGAAGCAATTTGGAAGCTTTAATCCGTAATTTACATGGAAAATATTTCAAAAAGCAAGGAAAATTTACCCCTAAAGATTCGCAAGGGTTTTTGATTGGGGGATTAGAGTATGAGTTTATAGAAGCAACAAAAGAAGATCAAGATGCATTTAGGGTTGAAATTGTATTAGCTCTAAGCAATAAGGCAGAGGCTTATGGTTTGGAGCGTGCCAAGAGATTGGGTGTCAAAACACAAGTGCTAGAGAGCAAGAATTTTGCCAAGCGTGAAGATTTTGATAAAGAGCTTGTTGGAATTTTAAGAGAATATGAGTTGGATTTGTGTGTTTTAGCGGGATTTATGCGCATTTTAACTCCAGTTTTTACTTCTGCTATAAGGGCGATTAATATTCATCCATCGCTTTTGCCACTTTTTAAAGGGGCTAATGGAATCAAAGAAAGTTTTGATTCAGAGATGAAGTTAGGTGGGGTTAGTGTGCATTGGGTGAGTGAAGAGCTAGATAGCGGAGAGATAATCGCACAAGGGGTGATAGCTAAGCTTGAGAGCTTAGAAGCGTATGAAGCGGCGATTCATCAATTGGAGCATTGTCTATATCCTTTAGCAGTGTTAGAGGCAATAAGCAGAGATGATCAAAAGAAATGAAAAAATAAAAATTAGTGCGGTTTTGATTGTCAAAAATGCAGAAGCGACACTGCAAGAATGCCTAGATTCTTTGCAAAATTTTGATGAAATTATTTTGCTTGATAATGGTAGTAGTGATAACACACAAAAAATCGCACAAGATTTTAATACATTGCATAAGAATCTTAAGATTTATACAAGTGAGTTTATTGGGTTTGGTGCGTTGAAAAATCTTGCTGTGAGTTATGCGAGTAATGATTGGATTTTTAGCATTGATTCAGATGAGGTTTTAGAATCTGACACCTTTGAGCTACTTGCAAAACTTTTTGGCACTTCAGAGGATTTTCCGCTTTCTTGCACTCTTATTGCAATGCCACGCAAAAATCTTTATAATGGTGAGTGGATTAAGGCTTGTGGGTGGTATCCTGATTTTGTAACGCGTGTATTTTGCAAGAATTACACGCGTTTTAATGATAATATTGTGCATGAGAGTATTATTGTGCCAAAAGACGCGCGACTTATCAAGCTAGATTCTGGGCTTAAGCATTATGCTTTTAATGGTATTTCTCATTTGCTTGAGAAAATGCAGCGTTATTCGACTCTCTGGGCACAGCAAAATGCTAACAAAGCTTCAAGCCCATTAAAAGCAATCATTCATGGAAGTTGGACATTCTTTAGAAATTATGTTTTAAAAAAAGGTTTTTTGTATGGCTATAAGGGTTTTGTGATTTCGGTATGCAATGGACTTGGCGCTTTTTTTAAATACATGAAACTTTATGAAAACACTATTCAAAAACCCAAAAGTGTTTCACTTATTATCACAACTTATAATCAAAAAGAAAGGTTAGCATTAGTTTTAGATTCTGTAAGGGATTTGGCTGTGTTGCCTACAGAAGTGTTGATTGCTGATGATGGTAGCAAGGAAGACACAAGAGAGCTAATAGAAACTTATGCACACGCCTTTCCTTGTCCGCTTAGGCATATTTGGCAAGAAGATAAGGGTTTTATGCTAAGCACAATTCGTAACAAGGCTATAAAAGTAGCAAAAGGAGAATATATCATTATCATTGATGGTGATATGATTCTCCATCCATTATTTGTTGCAGATCATTTAGCTTTTGCCGCACCAAAGTTATTTTTGCAAGGCTCACGCGTGATTTTGGATTCTCCTGCTTCTCAAGCAATGTTAGAAGCAAAACAAAATAATCAGATAAAGGCTTATAAAAACACTTTTAATCTAGGGGGATTCAAAGCAAAGCGATGCAAGATTCTAGCGCGAATTATTTTTAGATTTTCGCGCCTAAATTCGAAATTTTTTGACAAAAAAGATTTTATCAAAGGTATTCGCGGATGCAATATGAGCTTTTATAAGTCCGATTGCGAAGCCATTAAGGGGTTTAATGAAAATTTTGTGGGTTGGGGGCGCGAGGATAGTGAGTTTGTCGCACGATTTTTATTTAATGGTGGAGTGTTTGGGCGATTGAAGTTTGCAGGAATAGCCTATCATATTTATCACCCAGAAAATACGCGTGATATGCTAGAATCTAACCATAAAATTTATTTGCAAACTATCAAAGAAAAAAAGATTCTGTGGTAATGGGTTGGGATAAATTGAAAGTGAGATAGCAAAAATGAAGATTGTTTTGACAATTGGGGATCTTAGTATTCGAGGTGGTGCAGAACGCGTGGTGGTGAATTTCGCTGAGGCACTTTATGAAAATGGGCATAGGGTTGAAATTTTGAGTTTTTATCGTTCTAATGAAGTATTGCCCTATGTGATTTCACCACAGATTAAAGTTAGCTTTATGCATAAAAAATCACAAGATTCTATGCGAAAAAAGTCGCTATATAAGCTTTATTATAAGATTTATGAAAGCTATCTTTTAAACAAAATGTATCCTGATGCTGATGTGATTATTTTTAACAATTCTCCCCATTTTCCTTTTTTTAAAAATCCTAAAACTTGCTATATTAAATTTGTGCATTCTGCATTTAAGCGTTTTTTGAAGCGATTTAATTATTTTGATTCTTTGGTGGTTTTGAGTGGCAGACAAATTGAGATTTGGAAAAAATACCACCAAAATGTCGTGGTGATTCCAAATTTTATTAAAGTCTTTTTAGACCAAACTTCAGATTTAAATCAAAAAAGAGTGTTGTGTGTTGGTAGGATTACCCCAAATGATGAAAAAGGATTTTTGCGACTTATAGATATTTGGGAGATTGTGCAACAAAACTCTAAAAACAAAGAATGGGAGTTGTGTATCATAGCAGGAGTTGAATCGCCAAAAGAAGAGCCTTTTAAAGAAAAGCTAGAGCATAAAATTATTCAAAAAAACTTGCAAAATTCTGTGATTCTTAAGCCCTTTAGTAATGAGATTTACAAAGAATATGTGCAAGCAAGTTTTTATGCTATGACAAGCTATGCAGAGGGGTTTGGTATGGTGCTTGTGGAGGCAAGTAGTTGTGGGCTGCCTTGCATTGCTTTTGATATTAATACAGGACCAAGTGATATTATTGAAAATGGGGTGAATGGATTTTTGGTGCAAGATGGAGATTTACAAGGCTATGCAGGGGCTATGCAGAAGCTTATGGAGAATGAAGAGCTAAGGCGTAAAATGGGAGCTAAGGCTAAAGAAATCGTGGAGGAAAAATTCTCTAAACGCAAAGTTTTAGAGCAATGGGAAGAATTATTTAAAGCTTTAAAAAATAAAAAATAGAATCGCTTAAAAAATAAAAGCCAAAAAACAAAAATCCTTAAGTTAGGATTTTATTGATTGTTTGTGGGTGGCGTATTTTTTGTAGTGTTTTTTGATTTTGTAGATTTTTGGGATAATGTTTAGGAGATTTTTATTGTGTTTTCTAGCATATAAAATCACTTCCCCAAGCACACAGCAAAGCCCAAATTGCGAATCAGGTATCTTGGAGACTTCTTGTAAAAGCTTAGAATCATTATCGCTTTTTAGGAGTTTGGAGAGATTAAAGTAGCCTAAAAAGTTGGTGGTGTATAGTAGCGCATAATAGCCTAAAATAGCAAAGAGTTTATAATCATTTATTTGTGATTTTTGTTTGAGTAGATTTTCTCCAAAAATGGGGGTTTGTTTAGCATATTTCCACCAAATATCATTAATATTGTTTCCTTTATAATCTTGATAGCTTTGGAGGTATCGCCAAGGCTTCTCTCCATAATGCAATATTTTTGGGTTTTTAAAACTTTTATTAAAGGCTTCTCTTGTGTAGTTTAGGCGATTTTTGCATTCATCTTTACAAAGGACATAAAGCAAGGTAATGCATTGAAAATTATAGGCAAAAGGGAGTTTCAAACATTTGTTTATAGGGATTGTGAAGTTAAGTAAATCTTGATCGGCGGCTTTAATATAGGTGCATTTTGGGGCTAGATTCTCACATTTCTCCCAAATTTGTTCTTTAATATATTGCTTGGAGTTTATCAGTAAAAATCCAGAATTAAAGTAATTTTCATCAAAATAAAAAGTTTTTTTATGGTTATTTTCTTGGTATTTGATTTTTCGATTCTTAGAGCCACAATCGCCGATGATTCCAGCGATATTATCTTTCAAATCTAGGGCAAATAATTCCCTTAAATCGCACAAAACAAGCATATCTGAATCTAAATAAAGGCATTTTTGCGGAGCGGGTTTGATATAATCTTGCCATTTTAGGCGGTAATAGGGTAGGTGGCTACTATGGGCGGCACCTGAAATAGGGAAATGGGCAAAATCTGCATCATCAATAGTGTGAATTTGAAGAGTGCAGGGGTAAAAGGTGCTAAGCTCTTGAATGAAGTTTTGAAGTTTAATTTGCAAATCTTTGGGGATTGAATCGCTTAAAATATGAAAGACATAACCTTCGCTTTTATCTAGTTCATCTAAGTTGTCGTATTGTAATCTTGGATAATCTAAGCTTGGTAAAGAATCGCTTAGGGTGGTGCAAAAATCTTTGAAGCTTTTTTGTGGATTGGTGTTTTTAATAATGCTTGTAATTAAAACAGCAGTGTAGGGAATGTAGTTTTTATCAGCACTAAAAAAAATATGAAACATATTCAACCTTTAAATAAGGAATTATAGCGTATAATTAGGTGTAAAATATGTTATAGTAGAATTACAAATTAAAGTTAAATGAAATTTGCATCTATTGAATGTTTTGAATAATGGTGGGTGTTATGAAAGGTATTGTTTTAGCAGGGGGGAGTGGGACTAGGCTGTATCCAGCAACTTTAGGAGTTTCAAAGCAACTTCTTCCTATTTATGATAAGCCAATGATTTATTATCCGTTGTCTGTTTTGATGTTGGCACAGATTCGGGAAGTTTTGATTATTTCTACTCCCAAAGACACTCCGCGTTTTGAAGAAATATTTGGGGATGGAAGTTGGCTTGGGATGAAGATTAGCTATTGTGTGCAAAAATCTCCAGATGGTTTAGCACAGGGGTTAATTTTGGCAGAAGATTTTATTCAAAAAGATGAAATAGCTTTGATTTTGGGTGATAATGTGTTTTATGGGCAAGGGTTTTCACCTATGCTTTTGGAAGCAAAACAAAGAACAAAGGAAGGAATGGCAACTATTTTCCCTTATCGCGTTAAAAATCCTAAGAGTTTTGGAGTTGTAGAGTTTGATTCTAAAGGCAAAGTGTTAGGTATAGAAGAAAAGCCACAGAATCCTAAAAGTAATTTTGCAGTTACAGGACTTTATTTTTATGATAATGAAGCTATTAGTATTGCAAAAAGTCTAAAGCCTTCATCGCGTGGGGAATTAGAAATTACAGATGTTAATAATGTCTATTTGAAGCAGGGTAAATTGTATGCACAAAGTTTGGGTAGAGGATTTGCTTGGCTTGATACTGGAACGCATGATAATCTTATCGAAGCTTCTAGTTTTGTGCAGACTATTGAGCTTAGGCAGGGTTATAAGGTGGCTTGTTTGGAGGAGATTGCTTATCATAATGGCTGGATTGGAGAGGAGCTACTTGTAGAGAGGGCAAGTCTTTTGAAAAAAAGTGGCTATGGGGATTATTTGAATAAGATTTTGGAGCACGATATTTGAGACGAAATATTTTAATAACGGGTGGTGCTGGATTTATAGGAAGCAATTTTGTTATTTATTTTCTTGGTAAATATTCTCATTATAAAATCATTAATTTAGATTTATTGACTTACGCTGGAAAACTAGAGAATCTAAAAGAAATTGGGTGTAATGAGAATTATACCTTTATCCAAGGCGATATTTGCGATAGTGAGCTTGTGGCAAGAATTTTTAGTAAATATGAAATTACAGATGTGATTCATTTTGCAGCTGAATCGCATGTGGATAATTCTATTCTTAATCCTCAAGCATTTATTCAAACAAATGTTAATGGGACTTTTAACCTTTTGCATCATTCATATTTAAATTGGTTTGATTCTCCTAATAAACCAAAAACGGGCAAAGAAGATTGCGTGTTTCATCATATTAGCACCGATGAGGTTTTTGGAAGTTTGGGAGAGAGCGGATATTTTAGCGAAACCACTCCTTATGCACCCAATTCTCCTTATAGTGCTTCTAAGGCTTCTAGTGATATGTTGGTGCGTAGCTATCATCACACCTATGGGCTTAATACTTTTATTACTAATTGTTCCAATAATTATGGTCCTAAACAACACGATGAGAAGCTTATTCCGACAATTATTAGAAATGCTTTGAGGGGGAGTGAGATTCCAATTTATGGAGATGGTAAGAATATTAGAGATTGGCTTTATGTGGAAGATCATTGTAGGGCTATTGATCTTGTTTTTCATTCTAGATTTTTTGGAGAGAGCTTTAATATAGGGGGAAATAATGAAAAGAATAATTTAGAAATTGCGACTTTGATCTGTGATATTCTCGACAAAAAGAAACCACAAAATAAGAGTTATAAAGAACAGATAGGTTTTGTGCAAGATAGAGTGGGGCATGATAGGCGATATGCTATTGATTCAAGTAAGATTTGCAAAGCGCTCAATTGGCAACCTCAAGAAAGTTTTGAGAGTGGGATTTTGAAGACTATCGATTGGTATCTTAGGGAGTATGAAGGTTTAGTTTATGGATTATAAAATATTAAATTTTGATGCAAAAAATGATAATAGAGGAAGTTTGATAGCATTAGAAAATTTAAAAGAAATTCCCTTTGAGATACAAAGGATTTATTATATTTATGATACTAATCCTGATTTTCCAAGAGGAGCACATGCTCATAAAGAGCTAGAACAAGTTTTAATTATGATGGATGGAAGTTGCGAGATTGTCTTAAATGATGGGAAAAATAACAAAAGCATAATTTTGAATCGCCCAGATATAGGGCTTTTTATAGGTAAGAATATGTGGCGTGAGATGAGAAATTTTTCTTATGGGGCTAAACTTTTGGTTTTGGCAAGTGATTTTTACAATGAGAATGAATATATTAGAGATTATAATGAGTTTTTGAGGATGGTAAATGAATGCTAGGGATATAGAAAAATATACTAAAGATTATTTATCTGATGAGTGTGATTTTGAAAGATATATGGTAGTTTTTAGGCGAAATAAGATATTAGAAATTTTGCAGAAATATCAACCGGATAATGTTTTGGAGATTGGTTGCGGCATGAATTCTATTTTTAGTTATTATAATAATTTTAAAAAAGCTTTTATTGTTGAACCATCTACGACTTTTATTCATAAAGCAAAAGAGGAATTGCAAGGTAAAAATATTGTTTTTTTAAACGATTTTATAGAAAATAGGGTAGAGATTTTTGAGAACAATCAAATTGATTTTATTATATTGAGCTCTTTATTGCACGAAGTTAAAGAACCGAAAGTTTTTTTAAGAAATATTTTGAATGCAGTCAGACAAGATACTATTATTCACATTAATGTTCCAAATTCAGAATCATTTCATTTATTATGGGCATATGAAAGCGGATTGATTGAAAAGATTGGAAAGCTTAGCGATAGAGCAAAAAAGTTGCAACAACATAACACATTTTCTCTTAGAAGTTTAGAAGAATTGGTTTCGTGTTTGGATGATACTCTTAATATACAATTGCTAGAAAGAGGTAGTTATTTTGTTAAGCCTTTTAATCATTTTAAAATGTCTCTATGTTTGCAAGAAAATATTCTCAATGACCAATTATTAGAAGGACTTGAAAAAATGATTAAATATATACCTGAGTTTGGTGCAGAAATTTTTGTAAATATAAAAAAATGTTAAGAATAGAAAAATTTCAACAAGAAAAAGTTCAATTGTGGAATAACTTTAATAAAAATGCTAAAAATGGACTTTTTATGTTTGATAGAAGTTATATGGATTATCATAGTGATAGATTTAAAGACAATTCTTTGATATTCTATGAAAATGAAAAGCCCATAGCATTGCTTCCTTGCAATGTGTCGCAAAATGCTTTATACTCTCACCAAGGGCTAACTTTTGGTGGGTTTATAGTGGATGAGAATATGAAGCAAGGTAAAATGCTTGAGTGTTTTGAAGTTTTGAAAGAGTATATGCAAGAAAATTGTTTTGAAAAATTAATTTACAAAAGCACTCCTTATATTTATCATAAAATTCCAGCACAAGAAGATCTCTATGCTCTTTTTAGAAATAATGCAGAACTTTTTAGGGTTGATTGTTCTACCACGATTGATTTGCGCAATATTTGCAAAATGCCAAAGGGTAGAAAAGCACAAATTTCAAGAGCCAAAAGAGAAGGGGTTAAGATTTTTTCAAGTGAAGATTTTGAAGCTTTTGTGATGCTTTTGAATTCTGTATTGCAAAAACAGCATGGAGTAAATGCAGTGCATAGTGCAGAAGAGTTAAAGCTTTTATGCTCACGGTTTCCGCAAAATATTAAACTTTTTGTTGCAAAAATTGATAAAGAAATTATCGCAGCTGCTTTATTGTTTATCTATGATGATTTGGTGCATACCCAATATTTAGCTGCTAATGAAAAGGCTAGAGAGATAGGAGCTTTAGATTTGCTAATTAAAACTTTAATGGATGAATTTACAAAGAGTAAGAAATATTTTGATTTTGGAATTTCTACCGAAAATGGTGGTCAAGTTTTAAATCAAGGTTTGATTTCACAAAAAGAAGGATTTGGGGGCAGAAGTGTGGCGCATCAATTTTTTGTTTTAGCTGCGGAGGGATAATTTATTAATAATCGTCTTTGGCTTGTGTATAGTAGAAAGTGGCACAAGAATTTGGCAATTTTGCGTAGTTTTGCCTAGTGCGATTATAGGTGAAAATTACAATATTTGTTCGCATTGTTTTATAGAGAATGATGTAAAGATTGGAAATAATGTTGCAATTAAATGTGGAGTTCAAATTTGGGATGGGATAGAAATAGAGGATGATGTTTTTATGAGTCCTAATGTAACCTTTTGTAATGATAAATATCCAAGATCTAAGCAGTATCCCAAAGAATTCTCTAAAACGATCATTAAAAAAGGTACGAGTATAGGAGCAAATGCAACTATATTGCCGGGTGTCACCATAGGAGAAAATGCTATGATAGGGGCTGGGGCGGTTGTGGCAAGAAATATATTAGCAAACTCAAAATATTATTGCAAAATTAATCAAGTGGTAAGTGAGTGATTAAAATACATGTGAATAGTAATATATATATAGTTAATTAAAGATATTGTTTTGTGTTTTGATAAGTTGTCAAAGAAGAAGTGTCTATTAAAATAAGAAATTGTTTTGAAAATTGTTGAATGTGTTATTTTTCGAAAGTTTTGTTTTTTTTTATATTATTGGTTAAGCTTAGTAATGATATACTACTAAGATGTTTATTTTGTTTTTTTTGAGTAATATAGGGATGTGTTATATGGAAGCTTTTTTATGAGATGAAGAGCTTGATATGTTACCCTTAATGAATTTAATATTTTTCGGAAAAAAATTATGACATATAAAAGAAACAAAGTGTTAGCAAGAATATTGTCTTTTTGGATTCCTATTAAAAATTATAGAAAAAAAGTGCGAGAAAGAATTTTGCATTATTTGAATTTGTTAGAAGCCCAAAAAAGCCAAAAAAGAAATTCACTTCTTTTGAATAAAGTTAGAAACAAAATTAAAAATAACCAAAAAATAAATGCAACTTTTTTGGTCATGTATGATTCTGTTTTTCCCGCGCAGAAAATTTTTGAAGATTTATTGAATGATGCAATGTTCAGTGTCTCTTTGCTTGTTGTGCCAGATGTTTCTAGGGGACATGATAATATGTTATTGCAGATGAAAAAAACATTTAAATTCTATTCTGAAAAATTTCCTAATGTGTATTTGTCTTATGATATGAATAACAGTTGTTTTATTGAAAATATTTTAGCAGAAAATGATATTGTTTTTGCTTGTAGTCCTTATGATGATATGACACATCTTTTTTATCAAATCAATACTTTAAAAAATACAAATTTAGTGATTTATTTTGATTATGGTCCAATAGTATCAAATTGGTATATTATGCAGACTAGTAATCATTTGATTTTACATCATATATATAAATATTACACTTATTATGCATCTAGCTTTAGTAGGCAATTTAAAAACTCAATAGTGTGTGGTTGCTTAAAAATGGATTCTCTGGCAAATATAAAAAAATATCATTATGAGAAAAAACGCATCATTATAGCGCCGCATCATACTATTGATATATGTTCGGACATTACATTTTCAAATTTTTTGGCTTACCATGATTTTTTTCTAAGTCTCCCTGAAAAATATCCCCAGATTGAATGGATTTTTAGACCACATCCCCTGCTCTTTATTAATTTGAAAAAATATAATATATGGAGTGAGGAAAAAATCCAGCAGTATTTAGATAAATTTAAAAGTTACAAAAATGTTATTTATCAAAATGGTGGAGATTTTTTTGAAGTTTTTGTTAATTCTGATGGATTAATACATGATTGTGGTTCTTTTATGGTGGAATATTTATACACAAATCATCCGGTATGTTACTTGCTAAAAGACAAAGAAAGAAATCGAGATAATTTTAATGAGTTTGCTTCTCAATGCATTGATGTGCATTATAAAGCTTATAATAAAAATGATATTATAAATTTCATTGAAAAAGTTATATTGGAAGAGGAGGATACGCTTGAAGAAAAAAGAAAAAAATTTTTTAATCAAAATATAAAACATGATTATCCGAATACCTCCCAAAAGATTATATTTGAATTAAAAAGGGAAATGACAGAATGATAAAAATCATATTTGATTTGGATGGTACCATAACAAAAAAGGAAACTCTTCCTATTATTTCAAAATATTTCAATATAGAGGAAGAAATAGAACATCTAACTGCTCAAACCATCCAAGGCAATGTTCCTTTTATGGAATCTTTTATAAAGAGAGTGCATATACTAGGCAAGTTTCCTGTTGATGAAATCGCAAGGCATTTGGAAAAAGTCCCTTTGTATAAAAAAATAATTGATTTTATTGAGAAAAATAATCAACATTGTGTTGTGGCTACTGGGAACTTAGATTGCTGGATTGAAAAATTAATGAGACAAATACCTTGTGAATATTATTGTTCTAATGCAATAATTAAAAATAATCAAGTTGCCAAGCTAACACATATATTGCAAAAAGAAACATTGGTAAAACAATTTCAACAACAAGGCTATAAAGTTATATTTATTGGTGATGGGAATAATGATGTTGAAGCGATGAGACTCGCAGAAGTTTCCATTGCATCAGGGCTTACGCATGATCCTGCTAGTGGTGTCTTATCGGTGGCGGATTATTTAGTTTTTTCAGAGGAGAGCTTATGTCGGCAACTAGATCAGTTATTATAACATGCGCTGGGATAGGTTCCAGGCTTGGATTGGGAAGCACAAAAGCTTTAATAAATATCAATGGGAAGTCATTAATTGCTTGGCAGCTTGAATTATTGAAAGATGTGGATGACGTCAGGGTTGTAATTGGGTTTCAAGCGAGCGATATTGTTAGGGAAGTTAGAAAATATCGAAATGATGTTGTTTTTGTCTATAATCATAATTATTTTACTACAAAAACGGGATATAGTTTTTTTCTTGGGGCTAGAGATGGAAATGAATATGCTATTGAGCTTGATGGTGATTTATTGATTCATCCAGATGATATGAGTTTTTTGCTTAAACAGGATGGGGAGTGGGCGGCTTATGCCGACAAGAGATCTAATGATGCAATTTATTGTGATGTAGATACGAGAAATGGAGATATAATTTCTTTTTCTGGGCGAAATGGTAAATTTGAATGGACAGGTCCTTGTTGTGTTCGTAAGGACAGACTTTGCCCAAATAAAGAAAATGTATTCAATCAGCTTGAGCCCTATCTTCCTATGAAGGGTTATAAGATAAGAGCCTGTGATATTGATACTTATGAAGATTATCAAAAAGCTTTAATGTTTATAAATGGGTGGTAAAAATGATTGGAATTATTGGTGGGGCTGGTGTTGCAGCAACAAATAAGCTAAATGAGCTTATTGAGATTGATTTAACAAGCAAAGGAGCATTTAGGGATTGTCATCATCCAGAAATTATTACTTGGCAAGCCACAAAAGCTCCTAGTAGGTCTATGTATCTTGAAGGGAGAGGAGAAAGTTTTATTGATGAATATATTAAAATAGCCATATCTTTGAAATCTTTTGGTTGCACAAAGATTTGTATGTGCTGTAATACTGCCCATTATGCAATCGATGAAATTTCTCGCAAATCGCAAGCTAATTTGATTAATTTAATCAAAGAGGTTGTTTTGGAAGCAAAAAATACTGGAGCAAAAAAAATTGGACTAATAGCTTCTGATGGGTGTTTGCAGGGCGGGGTGTATGAACAATATTTTCAAAAATATTATCCGGAAGCAGAAATTATATATCCGGACAATGCAGAACAGAGAATGGTAACGCTAGGAATTTGTAATATTAAAAACAAGTATAGATTTGTAGATGATGATACTCGAGTAAATAATATCTATCAAAGACCAAAAAAAATTTTCTCCAATATTGTGGAAAACTTAAAAAAATGTGGCGCCGAAAAAGTTATTATAGGTTGCACTGATATTAGGGTTGATTATCATGAAGTTGAAAATATTGATTCTTTGGAAATATTAAAAAAAGCTATAATAAAGGAGATTAATGAAAAAAAGTATTAGTAATAGGGATGCATTATTGTTTTATGCCAATATAGCTAAAACAACAGATAATATTCAAAGCGTAAAATTGGCAAATAATACAGATTATACTGAAATTGATGCTGAGTTCATATTAAGATACTCTTCTAAAAATTCAAAAATTTTAGATCTTGGAAGTGGAACAGGATTGATTGTAAATAAAATATATAATCAAGTTTCTCATGTAGATTGTGTAGAATTTTATAAAGAATTTAGCAAATTTATTATTCAGTCCCCTAATGTTAGCATTCATAATCAATTATTGCAAGATTTTCACACGGGTGAAAAATACGATTTGATAACAATTTTTGGAGTTATGCACCATTTTAATGATTTAGAAGCACTTGAATTGTATAAAAAATATTTCTCTTATTTGAAAAAAGATGGGAAAATGATTGTTAAAAATCAATTTGGGATTAATGAAGATGTTGTGGTGAATGGTTATTCTGAGGAACAAAAAACAAATTATTATTCTCATTATAGATATATTCATAAAGAACTCAACATTTTTAGAAGCATCGGTTTTAAAAATGTTGAGTTTTATGATATATATCCACCAGAATGTAATCGATGGGATAATACTCATTTTTATGCTATTGTGGCTTCTGTCTAGGGTGGTTTGTTTTGTCTAAAATTTCTATTCTAACACCTTCTTTTAATCACGAGAAGTATATTAGATTCTTCTTGCAGAGTGTTTTGGAGCAAACTTTTCAAAACTTTGAACTTATTATTGTGGATGATTGCTCTTGGGATAGGAATTTAGAAGAAATTAAAAAGTTTAAAGATGAAAGAATAAAGCTTATTAGGCATGATTATAATAAAGGAATTAATGCTGCCTTAAATACTGCTTTTGAAAATTCTAGTGGCGAAATTTTAGTTTTCTGTGCTAGTGATGATATGCTAGAGAGAGATGCTTTAGGAAAGATTTATCGGGCTTTTGAAGAGACACATATTGATGTAGTTTATCCTGGCGTTAAAGTGATAGATGAAAATAATATGATTTCACAATCAAAAAAGATAGAAATGCAATATAAAGAGCCTCTTGAAATTCTTAATTATATGTTTTTTGAGGGTAATTGCTTAATGTCTGTTGGAATGTCTATAAAAAGGCAAGCATTTAGAGATATTTATCCCTTGCCATTTGGGCTTTGTAACCATCAAGATACTTTTATGCACATTAATTTATTGCTTAATGGGGCAAAGATTTTATTTTTACAAGATGAGGTGATTTTGTATAGAATGGCAAGTGATCAAACAAGCATTAGTGCGAGAAAAGATGTTACTCTCACTAGAGAAAACCTTGAAATAGAATCTTTGATGGATAGTTTTTTGCGCCTTAAAGATATTGAACTTTTGAAAAAAGTTTTTAAAAATGAGATTCAAAATACAGGGATTATGCCTTATGAAGACACAATTGAATTTTTCTTAGGGAGAATGGCTATGTATTCTTCTCAAAGAGTGAGAAAATATTGGGGTTATCATAAAATTTTAGAGTTTTATAATAAGAGCAATAACTCCAATATTTTAAAGACAAGATACAATTTTAATTTCAAAGACTTGTTAGGATTAGCGGAGCTATGCGATAGTGATAGGCTGATTAAAAAATACAGGAAATATAGGAAGCTATTTAAAGGTAGTCTTGTATTTTGCAGTATTTTAATAATGGTAATTGTTGGAATTATTTTGTGGAGGTAGATCTTGATTAAATTTTTGGATTTACATAAAATTAATCAGCGTTTTAAGAGTGAAATTGACTTAGCCATTAGGGAAGTTTTGGAGAGCGGTTGGTATCTTTTGGGAGAGAAAAATAAAGCCTTTGAAGAAAACTTTGCCAAATATTGTGAGACAAAATTTAGCATAGGATGCGCAAATGGTCTTGATGCATTGCACTTAGCTATCCGAGCTTATGACTTCCCCAAAGATTCGGAGATAATAGTGCCAGCTAATACCTATATTGCCTCAATTTTAGCAATTAGCAATTGTGGGTTGAAGCCTATTTTGGTAGAGCCAAATTTAGAGACTTATAATATTGACGCGGATTTGATTGAAGCCAAAATTACAGAGAAAACAAAAGCCATTGTGGTTGTTCATTTGTATGGTCAAGCAGTTGAAATGGAGAAAATTTGGGAGCTTGCTAAAAAATATAATCTAAAAATTATTGAGGATTGCGCACAAGCTCATGGAGCAATATACCAAGGTAAAAAAGTTGGAAATCTAGGGGATATAGGGTGTTTTTCTTTTTATCCTGGTAAAAACTTAGGAGCATTAGGTGATGGTGGAAGTATTACCACTAATGATGAAGAAGTCGCGATAAAGATTAGAGCAATAGCAAATTATGGGTCTTTAATAAAATATGAAAACATTTACAAAGGCTTAAATTCTAGGCTTGATGAGATTCAAGCTGCTATATTGGATTTAAAATTGCAATTTTTAGATGCAGACAATCAGCAAAGAAGAGAAATCGCTAAAATTTATAGAGAAAATATTAAAAATGAGAAAATTGTTTTACCAAAATCATATAAAGAAGAATCACATGTTTGGCATTTGTTTGTTATACGCACAAAAGATAGGGATAAATTGCAGGAATACTTAAAGATTAAAGGTATCCAAACACTAATTCACTATCCTATTCCACCACATAAGCAGAATGCTTATAAGGAGTGGAATAATCTTAGTTTTCCTATTACAGAGAAGATTCACAAAGAAGTGCTGTCTCTACCTATTTCGCCAGCAATGAATAAAGAAGAAGCTTTTTATATTGTGCAGATTTTGAATGAATTTTAAACTTATTCATTCCGCTATTGCACAGGCTCTTGTTTCGCGTATTACACTTACTTTGATTTCACCGGGGTATTGGACATTAGATTGTATTTCTTGAGCAATTTCTTTAGCAAGTAAATAGGATTCATCATCGTCAATTTCTTCTGCTTTGACAATCACTCGCACTTCCCTTCCTGCATTAATAGCATAGGCGTGTAAAACGCCCATTTTTGAGAGTGCAATTTTCTCTATTTCACTCACGCGTCTTAGGTAGTTTTCTAGCACTTCTCGTCTTGCCCCAGGGCGTGCAGCAGAGAGTGCATCAGCTGCACACACAGCTGCTGCTTCTATGCTTTTAACTTCTTCATCGCCATGATGAGAGAGAATCGCATTTAAAACTATAGGGTGCTCATTATACCGCCGTATGATTTCTGCTCCAAGCTCTACATGAGTGCCTTTGAACTCGTGTGTCCTTGCCTTTCCTATATCATGCAAGAGTCCGGCTTTTGTTGCTAGCAGGCAATCTCCGCCTAATTCTGCGGCGATGATTCCAGCAAGATTGGCTACTTCTAGGCTATGTGCTAGTGCATTTTGCCCATAGCTTGCGCGGTAGCGTAATTTTCCGATGAGTTTTTTGATTTCAGGGTGGATGTTTCCAAGTCCCAAATCAAGAGTAACTTTATCTCCCTCATCAAAAATATTTTGTTCAAACTCTTCAGCACATTTTTGATAAATCTCTTCGATTCTAGCAGGTTGGATTCTGCCATCTTCGATTAATCTTTGGATAGTCTGCACAGCAATAGATCGGCGGTAGAGATTGTGTGAGCTAACGACAATCACACCAGGTGTGTCATCAATAATAATATCTACTCCACAAATCATTTCAAGTGTTTTAATATTGCGCCCATCTTTTCCGATGATTCGAGCTTTCATCTCATCATTAGGGAGAATGATTGTGTGGATAAGTCTCTCAGCGGCAAATTCCCCTGCAAAGCGTGAAGTGGCTTGAGCTAGAATATAAGCTGCTTTGGCTTTGGCTTCTTCTCTAAGCTCTTTTTCTTGTTTTCTTAGAATCTGTGCGATTTCTTGACGCGATTCTTCTTGTATCTTTTTAAAAAGGATTTTTTTGGCTTCGCTCTTTGTGATAGTGCTAATAGTGGCTAGTTTGTTAGTTAGATCTTCAAGCCTTTCTTGATAGTTTGTTTTGAGTTTTTTAAGTGATTCTTGCTCTTGGAGTAAAACATTTTTATCACGATTGATGAGTTGTCTTTCGCGATCAAGTGAGCATTGTTTGTGTTCTAGCTTTTGATTCTCTCTTAGCTTTTCTTTTTCAAATTCTAAGCGATTATTTTCATATTCTTTTACAATTTTGGCTGTTTCTCTTTCGTATTTTTGCTTTGATTCTAGCTCTATTTCTTTGGCTTTAATTTTTGATTCTTGAAGTGTTTTTTCTGCTTCGTATTCAATAGCCTTTGCCTTAGCCTTTGATTGTTCAAGCAGAATCTCTACATTAGCGCTAGAAAGTCTGCGTGAAATAAGGTAGCTTCCTCCGCCGGCGACTAAGGCTGATAAAGCGGAGCTGACAATAATCCAAGTTATCATATTTTTGATCCTCTAGTTTGAGACTAGCAAAGGGCGTGATGAAGAAATTTGACTGCACATCGTGTTTTTCTGTGATAGTTTGATGAGTATAATGAATGCCACGACAAATAAAAATATTGGTAGGTTTGTGTTTTAAAGTATCAAAAAATCTATCATACATACCCTTGCCAAATCCTATGCGTTTGAAATTTTTATCCATTCCAAGTGTGGGAATGATTGCAATATTAATTTTTTTAAAATAAAATGTTGAATTTTTGGCTTCATAAATACCAAATGCCTTTTTTTGCAATGGTAAGCGGTATTTTACAATTTTAAAGCTGATACCACACATAAAAGGGATAAAAATTTGTATATTTCTTGATTTGCGGTAAGAATTAAGTAGCTTCCTGCAATCAAATTCGCTTTTTAAAGGATAATAAAATAAAATAGAAATAGGTGCCTTAGAAGTTTTTTTGTGAGCACAGATTAGTTTTTTTAGAAGTTTATCAAGCTGTTTTTCTAAACGATAATCCAAGTATCTAAGCTGCTTAGAATCTTGAATTTTTTTGAGATTAGCTTTGTAGTGTTGGCGATAGGATTCTTTTAGGTTTTGCAAGGGTTTCCTTTGAATGAAAAGATAAGAGTAATAAACACTAAGCATTGCAATAAAAGCAAAAGAAAATGAATGTAATAGACTTGCGATTCTTTAAGCAAGATTCCAAACTGCTCTAATCCAAAATAAAAAATAAAACTCAATACTAAACCACCTAAATACCCAATTTGTCTTGTTTTATCAATCTTAGAAAGAAAACTTTTGGAATGAAAGATTAGGGTTTCATTGCGCACAAGATAATCTCCAAAAATAAAGCCTATCTGATAAAGCCCATAGACTAAAAGCGCACCATAGAAAGTCTGCGGAAAAAGCAAATAAGAAAGCAAATAAGCAAAGGGCAGAATCTCCATAAAGGTAAGAATGATCTTATAGGGTTTGGTTTGGAGTAGCTGTGTATAAAAAAAGCTTAGAATCCACGCTCCAAGGGCAAGAATGATTCCGCCAATGGAGAAAGTTTTGGGGGGTAAAAGTGCATAAATGGTAAAGATTGTTCCCAAAGCAACTCCCCCAAAAAGGGAGTTTAAAAATTTGTAAATAAGATAATTGTGAAGCGAAAAATTTTGCATTAGAATTTGTATTTCACTCCTCCACCAAAGGTTGTTTCAAACTCATAGGGATAATAAGCTCCACTAACCACTAGAGCATTTTTATGATTTGTGAGATTATTAGCAAAGGCATAAATTTCAAAATCTTTAAGTGTGTAGCTTAATGTGGCATTGAGACTTTGATAGTTTGGCATTTTTGTAAGCACATTATCATAATCATTATAATCATAAGCCCTAGAGCCATATTTATAAGAGATTCCAAGATTAAGATTAGGAATAGGGAGATAATTAAGGCTTGTTACAAAAGTGTGCTTAGAGACACCGGGAATTGTATTGCCTTTATATCCTTCATTACCTTGCATGGTAGCATCAACATAAGCATAACTCAAGGTTGAATAAAGGTTTTGCGAGAAATAAGTGATAAATTTAACTTCACCACCGATTCTTCTTGTTTTTCCTAGAGTTTGGTTATCATAAATGCCTGTGATTTTGTTTAGACCATAATAGTTTTCATCGTGCCCTTGGATATAAAACACACTTCCGCTAAGCTTGTGAATCCCCACAATCATATCTGTTCCAATTTGAAAAGTATCAAAAGTGGCTGGTTCAATGAGTGTGTTAGGCAAAGGGGCAAATGTGATAGGATCATAGCGGAGTAGCCAATCAACATTTGGAGTAACAAAGGTGCGAGAATAGGAAGTAAAAACGCTAATTTGCGGGTGGATTTGGTAATGATAGCCAAGTTCTCCACCAATAAGATTTTCATCCCTGCTATAAGAATTAGTTTGTTTGTTGATGACTCTTTGTGTGTTGATTCCAAGATTGAGTGTGGAGTTTCCTAGATATTTTTCTCCGCTAAGATAAAGCAACATTTCACTCACTTCGGCTTTGACATTGTTATTTGTGCGTTGGCTTTGTTTGATCTCTCCCCCTATTTCTGCAAGATAGGAATCATTTTTGTAAGTGCTGTTAAAGTTTCCATATAAGCCTTTTCCAGTATAGAGTGCATTAGGAGAATTGACATAATCGCTTTCATTGCGATTCCCACCAAAGTTAATATCGGTAGTAACGCCATTTTGCGCATAATAGGTTAAGCCAAAATTATGATGCAAATCCCATCGCTTTTGATGACTAAAGGAATCTCCCCAAAGTGATGGCGCAGGAGCTTGGCTTGGATCTTTGTCAAACTGCTCTTTGGTGAGTAGTGGACCAGCGTATTTGATTCCATATTTGGAATAATTAGCACTAGCTTTTAAGATTAAAGAATCATCAGGGTAATAAAAAAGCGTAATACCGCCATTTTTATTGTAACTGCCATCTTTTTCATCAGATCCTTGTGTGATTTTTCTAGCACCTTGAGAATGTTGATATTGACCATAAAATCCAATATTCAAAGTGTCTCCCACATAACGCGCAGTCATTTGTGAATTGAGCGTGTCATAGCTTGAATAGCCTAGATTAATAGTTCCACCTTCTTTGCGTGTGGTGGTGATTTTCAAGATTCCACTCACTGCACCATTACCATATTTTGTCATACCCTTGCCGCGGATAATTTCAATTTTTTGAATCGAATCAAGTGGAATAGAGCTTAGTGAAACAGGCGGTGAATCAATATTATTTATTCTAATTCCATCAACAATGATTGCAAGATTCTTGTGTGCGTTTTGCCCAAAGCCACGCAAATCAATGTTTTGAGTGTAAGGATTGCCATAACTGGAAGTGGTTTTAAGCAGAGAATGAAGATTTAAGAATTCATAGACATTTTGAGCATTGGATTGTTTAATTTCCTCTGCACTAAATTCTTCTTTGAAGTCTGCATTCTCTACAAATTCATCTGCATGGATAATAGAAAGCTTTAAAGATTGAGAATCTTGAGATTGTGAAGATTTTTCATTTAAAGCGATATTTTGACTTTGTGCAAGAAGGGTGCTGTTTAAAGCTAAAATTGCAGCCAAAGAAAAATATTTTTTTCTAAATCCCCTAGGTTGTAAATGTTTGTGTTTTCGCATTTAAATTTCCTAAATTAATGAAATTTTGGCGATTTAAAAATTAGCAATCATTGCCTAAATATTCTTATTGTATATTTCTTATTGTATATTTAAGGATATAAAGAAGTGATTGCTAGAATATTTAAAAAGCCAAAAAGAATTCTACAATAAATTTTTATAAAGTATTGACATTTTTAAAAAAAGAGGATAGAATTTCACTTCATTTTTAAATTTTGCTGGTGTAGCTCAGTTGGTAGAGCAGCTGCCTTGTAAGCAGCAGGCCGGGGGTTCGAGTCCCTTTACCAGCTCCATTTATTTTTATTTCAGTGTTTGACCAGTTTATAATTGGGGTGAGATACTCAAGTGGCCAACGAGGGCAGACTGTAAATCTGCTGGTTCTACCTTCCGTGGTTCGAATCCACGTCTCACCACCATTAATAGCTATTTGCGGGAGTAGCTCAGTTGGCTAGAGCATCAGCCTTCCAAGCTGAGGGTCGCGGGTTCGAGCCCCGTTTCCCGCTCCATATACTGGGAGCTGATTCTACTTGTAGTTTTTTTAAATCAGCCCAACACTTATGTATTGTTATTTTTTTGCCCATATAGCTCAGTGGCAGAGCACTTCCTTGGTAAGGAAGAGGTCGGCGGTTCAATCCCGCTTATGGGCTCCAGTTTTTCAGAGTTTATGATGGAATTGTAGAAAATGTTACGATTCTTAATTTTAAAATTGGTAAAAATAGTGTAGAATAACGGCTATTTTAAACTTTAAATTTTAGGAGAAGCTTATGGCTAAGGAAAAATATGTCAAATCAAAACCACATGTAAATATTGGAACTATCGGGCATGTTGACCATGGTAAGACAACTTTAAGTGCTGCGATTTCTGCTGTTCTATCTACTAAAGGTCTAGCAGAGATGAAGGACTATGATAATATCGATAATGCTCCAGAAGAAAAAGAGCGTGGTATTACTATTGCGACTTCACACATTGAATATGAAACAGAAAAAAGACACTACGCACACGTAGATTGTCCTGGACACGCTGACTATGTTAAAAACATGATCACAGGTGCTGCGCAAATGGATGGAGCGATTTTGGTTGTTTCTGCTGCAGATGGTCCTATGCCACAAACAAGAGAGCACATTTTGCTATCTCGCCAAGTAGGTGTTCCTTACATTGTCGTATTTATGAATAAACAAGATATGGTTGATGATCCAGAATTATTAGAATTAGTTGAAATGGAAATTAGAGAGCTTTTATCAAGCTATGAATTCCCAGGAGATGATACTCCAATTATCGCTGGTTCTGCATTAAAAGCACTTGATGAAGCAAAATCTGGAACTTTAGGTGAGTGGAGTGAGAAAATCATGAAGCTTATGGATGCAGTAGATGAATACATTCCAACTCCTGTTCGTGAAACTGATAAAACTTTCCTTATGCCAATTGAAGATGTTTTCTCGATTGCTGGTCGTGGAACAGTTGTAACAGGAAGAATTGAAAGAGGTATTGTAAAAGTTGGTGATGAGATTGAAATCGTAGGTATTAGACCAACTCAAAAAACAACTGTTACTGGCGTTGAAATGTTTAGAAAAGAGCTAGATCAAGGTGAGGCTGGTGATAATGTTGGGGTTCTTTTAAGAGGAACCAAAAAAGAAGAAGTAGAAAGAGGTATGGTTCTCTGTAAGCCAGGCTCAATCACTCCTCACAAAAAATTTGAAGGTGAAATTTATGTTCTTTCAAAAGAGGAAGGCGGAAGACATACTCCATTCTTTAATGGATATAGACCACAATTCTATGTAAGAACAACAGATATCACAGGTTCTATTACGTTACCAGAAGGTGTAGAAATGGTAATGCCAGGTGATAACATTAAAATCACTGTTGAATTAATCAACCCTATCGCACTTGAAGAGGGAACAAGATTTGCTATCCGTGAAGGTGGTAGAACTGTAGGTGCGGGTGTTGTTACAAAGATTATCGAATAGGCTTTAAAAAATGGCTAAAGGTAATCGCGTAAAAATTGGACTCAAATGTTCTGAATGTGGTGACATTAATTACAGCACTGTAAAAAATGCAAAAACCCAAACAGAAAAACTGGAGCTAAAAAAGTTCTGCCCAAGATTAAATAAACACACAATTCATAAAGAAGTAAAACTAAAAAGCTAAGATTCCTCCTCTTAGCTTTTAGCTTTTGTAGGTCAGTAGCTCCAATGGTAGAGCGTCGGTCTCCAAAACCGAGTGTTGGGGGTTCGAGTCCCTCCTGGCCTGCCATTTTGTAATAAAGAGAGACAATCAAAGAAATGAAAAAACTAATTAGTTATTATAAATTATCAAGAGAAGAGTTATCAAAAGTTATTTTCCCCACAAAAGAACAAGTGAGAAATGCATTTATTTCTGTGGTCATCGTTGTAACAATAGTTGCTTTATTCTTGGCATTAGTTGATTTCATTCTTGGTAGTTTTGTTTCAAGTATTTTATAATTTTTAGGATTTGTCTATGGCGTTGTATTGGTATGCGATTCAAACATATTTTGGTAGTGAGCAAGCAGTAAAGCGTGGGATTGAAAATCTTGTAAGAGAACATCACTTAGAAGAGAGAATCACTGATATTGTTGTTCCAACTGAAGATATTATTGAAGTAAAAAATAACAAAAAAAAGATAAGCGAAAGAAGTCTTTATCCCGGATATGTTTTTGTAAAAGTTGATCTTGATACAGCATTATGGCATAAAATTCAATCTTTACCGAAAGTTAGTCGTTTTATTGGTGAGGCTAAAAAGCCAACTCCATTGAGTGAAGCAGATATTAATCATATTATTGAAAAAGTTCAAAATCGTGCTGCTCCTAAACCAAAAGTTATTTTTGAAGCGGGAGAAGTTGTTAGAATCATTGAAGGTCCTTTTGCAAACTTCACTGGAACAGTTGAAGAATATGATATGGAGCATAGAAAACTCAAATTAAATGTTTCTATTTTTGGTAGAAGCACCCCTATTGAAATACTTTATTCACAAGTGGAAAAAATAGTTTAATTACTAAAGACAAGGATAAGTTATGGCAAAGAAAATCATTGGCGAACTTAAGCTTCAAATCCCTGCGGGCAAAGCAAATCCATCTCCTCCTGTTGGTCCAGCTCTAGGACAGCGCGGTGTTAATATTATGGAATTTTGTAAAGCATTCAATGAAAAAACGAAAGATATGGGAGATTTTAATATTCCTGTGTTAATCACTGTTTATCAAGATAAAAGCTTTACATTTGTAACCAAAAAACCACCTGTTACAGATTTAATTAAAAAAGCAGCAGGAATCCAGAAAGGTTCTGATAATCCTTTAAAAAATAAAGTTGGAAAATTAACTAAAGCACAAGTTTTAGAGATTGTTAAAACAAAGATGGATGATTTGAATGCAAATTCAGAAGAAGCAGCAATTAAAATTGTTGAAGGAAGTGCTCGAAGTATGGGCATTGAAGTTGTAGATTAATAAGACGCGTTGGAGTATAAAATATGGCAAAAAAAATTACTAAAAGAATGCAAAAACTACTAGAAAAGGTAGATTGTAAAAAGATATACGATATTACAACCGCTTCTGCAACAGTGAAGTCTTTAGCATCTGCTAAATTTGATGAAACCGTTGAGATTGCGTTGAGTTTGGGAGTTGATCCTAGACATGCCGATCAAATGATTCGTGGTGCTGTTGTATTGCCTAATGGAACAGGAAAAAATGTTCGAGTAGCAGTTTTTGCAAAAGGCGTAAAAGCTGATGAAGCAAAAGCAGCAGGAGCTGATGTTGTAGGTGATGAGGATTTAGCAGAGCAAATCAAAGGTGGTGAAATCAATTTTGATATGGTGATTGCTACTCCAGATATGATGGCTTTAGTGGGAAAAGTTGGTCGAATCTTAGGTCCAAAGGGATTAATGCCAAACCCCAAAACTGGAACAGTAACTATGGAAGTTTCAAAAGCAGTGAGCAATGCTAAGAGCGGTCAAGTTAATTATCGTGTAGATAAAAAAGGTATTATCCACGCACCTGTTGGAAAGGTTAGCTTTGATGCAAAAAAACTAGAAGAGAATATCATTGCGCTTGTTAGAAATATCAATAAGCAAAAACCAGCAACAGCTAAGGGTAAATATATTAAAAATGCAACTTTATCGCTAACAATGAGTCCATCACTTAAACTTGATGTGCAAGAACTCATTGATATGAAATAATTTATTCTTGTTTTTATCTTAGACTAATGACTATAGGGGCTTTGCTTAAAAATTACCCTATATAAGTCTTTCGTCGGAAAGGAGGTTAAAATGACAAAAGTAGAAAAAAACGCTTTAATTGAAAGTTTAAGTGCCGAATTTCAAGCTTCAAATGCAATCATCGTTTGTGATTATAAAGGACTTACGGTTAAGGAATTAGAAGTTCTAAGAGCAGAAATGAGAGCTCAAAATGCAAAAGTGCAAGTCGTTAAAAATACTCTAGCTTCTATTGCATTAAAGAATTCTAATGTTGAAGGTTTGGAGCTAAAAGAAAATAATATTTTTCTTTGGAGTGAAGATCAGATTTCTTTGTCAAAAGTAGTTTGCAAATTTTCAAACTCTGTGGGCGGAAAATTAGTGATCAAATCTGGTTACTTTGAAGGAGAGTTGGTTGATTCAAAACATATCGAAGCAGTTTCAAAACTACCTTCAAAAGAAGAGCTTATTGGTATGTTGCTGTCTGTTTGGACTGCGCCTGCAAGATACTTTGTTACAGGGTTGGATAACTTACGCAAACAAAAAGAAGGTGAATAATTAATAAATTTAAGGAGATAAATTATGGCAATTTCAAAAGAGGATGTATTAGAGTATATTGGTAATCTTTCTGTTATGGAACTTTCAGAGCTTGTAAAAGCTTTTGAAGAGAAATTTGGTGTTTCTGCTGCGCCAACTGTTGTTGCAGGTGCAGTTGCTGGTGGTGCTGGTGCTGCTGCAGAGGAAAAAACAGAATTTGATGTTATTCTTGCAGATAGCGGTGATAAGAAAATCAATGTTATCAAAGTTGTAAGAGAAATAACAGGTCTTGGCTTAAAAGAAGCAAAAGATGCAGTTGAGAAAACTCCATTCACCGTTAAAGAAGGTGTTAAAAAAGAAGATGCTGAAGCTATGAAAGCAAAATTTGAAGAGGCTGGTGCTAAAGTCGAAATTAAATAATTCAAGAGAGGGGGGATTTTTCCCCTCTAAATTTTTCATTTTTCTTCCAAAATTCTACATTAATAAAAGGTAACGATTATGCCAGTAAATTTAAAATCCGGAAATAGATTAAGAGTTGATTTTACTAAGATTCCGCAAAATATAGCAGTTCCAAATTTGTTGCAACTACAAAGAAGTAGCTATGAAGCTTTTTTGCAATCAAAAGAAAATAATGAATCTGGTATTGAAAAAGTTTTTAAGTCTATTTTTCCTATTCATGATACTCAAAATAGAATTAGTTTAGAGTATGCGGGTTGTGAATATGGGAAGCCACGATATACCGTAAGAGAGGCTATGGAGAGAGGTTTAACTTATTCAATTCCTTTGAAAATAAAAATACGCTTGGTGCTTTGGGAGAGAGATGAAAAGACGGGCGAAAAGCTAGGTATTAAAGATATTAAAGAGCAAAATATTTTTGTTCGCGAGATCCCATTAATGACAGATAGAACAAGTTTTATTATTAATGGTGTGGAAAGGGTAGTAGTTAATCAACTTCACAGAAGCCCTGGTGTGATTTTTAAAGAAGAAGAATCTTCAACAACTTCTAATAAGCTTGTTTATACAGGACAAATCATTCCTGATAGAGGTTCTTGGTTGTATTTTGAATATGATGCAAAAGACACACTTTTTGTGCGTGTTAATAAAAGGAGAAAGATTCCTGTAACGATTCTTTTTAGAGCCTTGGGATATTCTAAGCAAGATATTTTAAAAATGTTCTACCCTTCTTTGAGCATTAAAGCTAAGGGTGGAAAATATTTTATCGCTTTTGACCCCGAAGAATTTATTGGACGCGTGGATTTTGATATTAAAGATTCTAAAGGAAAATTGATTCTTGCTGCTGGGAAGCGATTAACTGCTAAAAAAGCTAAAGCGTTAAAAGAAGAAAAAGTCAATATGATTGAATATCCAGTTGAAACTTTGATTGAACGTTATTTGGCTGAGCCTATCATTGACAAAGAAAGTGGCGAAGTTATTTTTGATACTTTAACTTTGATGGATGATTCTAAGCTTAAAAAACTTGCAGAAATGGGAATTAATGAGTTTGTGGTAGCTAATGATTTAGCCAATGGAGTGGATTCTTCTATTATTAATGCTTTTATTGCCGATGCAGAATCATTAAAGCTTCTTAAGCAAACTGAAAAAATTGATAATGAAAATGATTTGGCGACCATTCGTATTTATAAAGTAATGCGTCCTGGAGAGCCTGTTACTAAAGAAGCTGCTAAACAATTTGTGCAACAATTATTCTTTGATCCTGAGCGCTATGATTTGACAAGAGTTGGGCGTATGAAAATGAATCATAAGCTTGATATTTCTGTGCCTGATTATGTTACGGTTCTCACTCACGAAGATATTATCAAGACTGTCCGCTATCTCATTCATGTGAAAAATGGTCAAGGCAGAATTGATGATAGAGATCATTTAGGAAATCGTAGAATCCGTGCTATTGGGGAGCTTTTGGCAAATGAATTGCATACAGGATTGGTTAAAATGCAAAAAGCCATTCGCGATAAACTCTCAACTATCAGTAGCGGTTTAGAAGAGCTTATGCCACATGATTTGGTAAATTCTAAAATGATTACAAGCACGATTTTGGAATTTTTTACAGGTGGGCAACTTTCTCAATTTATGGATCAAACTAATCCACTCTCTGAAGTAACTCATAAAAGGCGTTTATCTGCACTTGGAGAGGGTGGTTTGGTTAAAGAGCGTGCAGGATTTGAAGTGCGTGATGTTCATCCAACGCATTATGGCAGAATCTGCCCGATTGAAACTCCAGAGGGTCAAAACATTGGTTTGATTAACACGCTTTCTACTTATGCAAAGGTTAATGAGCTTGGCTTTATTGAAGCACCTTATCGCAAGGTTGTAGATAAAAAAGTTACAGATGAAATTGTGTATTTAACTGCTACTCAAGAAGAAGGGGCGGTGATTGCACCTGCAAGCACGATTTTAACTAATGACAATATGATTAAAGAAGATATTATTGAGGTGCGAAAAGATGGAGAGATTATCCTTATGGAATCTTCCAAAGTTGAGCTAATTGACCTTAGTCCAAGAATGGTAGTAGGGGTTGCGGCAAGTTTGATTCCATTTTTGGAGCACGATGATGCTAACCGCGCCTTGATGGGTTCAAACATGCAACGCCAAGCAGTGCCTTTGCTTTGTCCTGATGCTCCAGTAGTTGGAACAGGAATTGAAAAGATTGTATCACGGGATTCTTGGGAATCTCTTAAAGCTACACGCGGTGGTGTTGTGGAAAAAGTGGATGCAAAAAATATTTATATCCTAGGTGAAGATGATAATGGTGCTTTTATTGATCATTATTCACTTCAAAAAAATCTAAGAACTAACCAAAATACTTCTTTCTCTCAAAAGCCTATTGTAAAAGCAGGGGATGTGATTGAGAGTGGAGATGTGATTGCAGATGGTCCTAATATGGATCAAGGTGAGCTTGCATTGGGTAAAAATATCCGCGTTGCTTTTATGCCTTGGAATGGTTATAACTTTGAAGATGCGATTGTTGTTAGCGAGAAGCTTATTCGCAACGATGCCTTTACTTCAATTCATATCTATGAAAAAGAGATTGAAGCAAGAGAGTTAAAACATGGTGTTGAAGAGATTACTCGAGATATTCCAAATATTCGCGAAGAAGAATTAGCTCATCTTGATGAGAGTGGAATTGTTAAAATTGGGACTTATGTAACAGGCGGTATGATTTTAGTGGGGAAAGCTTCTCCAAAAGGTGAGGTGAAGCCAACTCCAGAAGAAAGGCTATTAAGAGCTATCTTTGGGGAAAAAGCAGGGCATGTGGTTAATAAATCCCTTTATTGTCCTCCAAGCTTAGAGGGAACGGTGATTGATGTTAAAATCTTTACTAAAAAGGGTTATGATAAAGACAAGCGTGCTGTTATAGCTTATGAGGAAGAAAAAGCGCGATTGGATTTAGAGCACCACGATAAATTATTAATGCTTGACCGCGAAGAAAGCTTGAGAATTGGATCTATCCTAGCTAAAGAAAAGCTTGTCGCTGATGTAAAAGTGGGTGATAAAGAATATAAAAAAGGGAGTGTGATTCCTAAAGAAGAGCTAGAGAATGTGAATCGTTTTGCGATGGGAACAATTATCAAAGGTTATGCTAAAGAGATTCAAAGTCAATATGATATGCTCAAAGCCAATTTCTTAGAGCAAAAGAAAAATCTTAGCGAAGAGCATGAAGAAAAGCTTTCTATTATTGAAAAAGATGATATTCTGCCAAGTGGAGTTGTAAAGCTTGTTAAGATTTATGTAGCCACTAAACGCAAACTGAAAGTGGGCGATAAAATGGCGGGAAGACACGGAAACAAAGGGATTGTTTCAAATATTGTCCCAGAAGTTGATATGCCTTATACTAAAGATGGGCGTCCAGTAGAAATCGTTCTTAATCCACTTGGTGTTCCCAGTCGTATGAACATAGGACAGATTCTAGAAGTGCATTTGGGCTTAGTGGGTAAAAAATTAGGTGAGCAAATTGCGGGTGTTTTTGAGCAAGAAAAAAGTCAATGGATAAGCCAACTAAGAGGAAAAATGCAAGAAATCGCTGAAGTTTCAGGAATGAAAGAAACCAAAGAATTCTTAACAACATTAAGCGATGAAGCGTTGCTTACTTATGCGAGAGATTGGAGCAAGGGAGTGAAGTTTGCTACTCCTGTTTTTGAAGGTGTTAATGCTCAAGAATTTGAAAAATTATTCAATTTAGCCAAGATTGATACAGATGGAAAAACTGAGCTTTATGATGGTAGAACTGGTGAAAAAATGATGGAGAGAGTGAATGTAGGGTATATGTATATGCTCAAACTCCACCATCTTGTTGATGAAAAGGTGCATGCAAGAAGCACAGGACCTTATAGTCTTGTAACACAACAACCAGTTGGTGGTAAAGCGCTCTTTGGTGGGCAAAGATTTGGGGAAATGGAAGTGTGGGCATTGGAAGCCTATGGTGCAGCACACACACTCAAAGAAATGTTAACTATCAAATCAGATGATGTAGAAGGGCGTGTGAAAGCTTATAAGGCTATTACAAGAGGTGAGGCGGTTAAAGAATCTGAGATTCCAGAGACTTTCTATGTTTTAACCAAAGAATTACAAAGCTTGGCTTTGGATGTAAATGTGTTTGCAGATAACCAAGAGGGCATAAGTGAGCCTATTGTGATTAAAGAAGACAATCGCCCAAGTGATTTCAATGCTTTTCAGCTTCTTTTGGCTAGTCCAGAGAAGATTCGCAGTTGGAGTTATGGAGAGGTTAAAAAACCTGAAACAATTAACTACCGCACATTAAAGCCAGAGCGCGACGGCTTATTCTGCGCTAAGATTTTTGGTCCGGTGAGGGATTATGAATGTCTTTGTGGTAAATACAAGAAGATGCGTTACAAAGGAATTGTTTGTGAAAAATGTGGTGTAGAGGTAACAAGCTCTAAGGTGCGTCGGTCTAGAATGGGACATATTGAGTTAGTAACACCAGTGGCACACATTTGGTATGTTAATTCCTTGCCAAGCAGAATCGGAACACTTTTGGGTGTGAAGATGAAAGATTTAGAGCGTGTATTGTATTATGAAGCTTATATCGTTAAGCAACCAGGAGAGGCTTATTATGACAATGAAGGCACAAAGCCTGTTGCTAAATATGATGTCTTAAATGAAGAGCAATACCAAAATCTTTCACAAAGATTTGACCACACAGGATTTGTAGCGCAAATGGGTGGAGAAGCTGTGAAAGATCTTTTAGAGGGTATTGACTTGGTGGATTTGATTGCAGAACTAAAAGAAGCGATTAAAACAACTAATTCTGAAGCCAAAAAGAAAACAATCATTAAGCGTTTAAAAGTGGTAGAAAGCTTTGTGGTTTCTGGTGGGCAGAATCGTCCAGAGTGGATGATGCTAACCGTTCTTCCGGTGTTGCCACCTGATTTGCGTCCTTTAGTAGCGCTTGATGGCGGTAAATTTGCCGTGAGCGATGTAAATGACTTGTATCGTAGAGTGATTAATCGTAATCAACGCTTGAAACGCTTAATTGAGCTCGATGCGCCAGAAATTATTGTGCGCAACGAAAAAAGAATGTTACAAGAAGCAGTTGATGCACTCTTTGATAATGGTCGCAATGCAAATGCGGTTAAAGGAGCAAATAAGCGCCCACTTAAATCACTTTCTGAAATTATTAAAGGAAAACAAGGTCGATTCCGTCAGAATCTACTTGGAAAGCGTGTAGATTTCTCAGGGCGTTCTGTTATTGTTGTGGGTCCAAATTTGCGAATGGATCAATGTGGGTTACCTAAAAATATGGCTTTGGAATTATTTAAACCACATATCTTGGCAAAACTTGAAGAAAAGGGTTATGCAACAACACTTAAACAAGCTAAGAAGATGATTGAGCGCAAAAGTAATGAGGTGTGGGAGTGTTTGCAAGAGATAGTTGCAGATTATCCAATTATGCTCAATCGTGCGCCAACTTTGCATAAGCAATCCATTCAGGCTTTCCATCCTAAATTGATTGATGGTAAAGCAATTCAGTTGCATCCATTAGTTTGTGCAGCCTTTAACGCGGACTTTGATGGCGACCAGATGGCAGTGCATGTGCCACTTTCTCAAGAAGCTATTACGGAGTGTAAGCTTTTAATGCTTAGTTCAATGAATATTTTGCTTCCTGCAAGTGGTAAGGCGGTAACTGTCCCTAGCCAAGATATGGTTTTGGGGCTTTATTATCTTTCATTGGAAAAAGATGGTTCTAAAGGAGAGCATAAGCTATTCTCTAATATTGATCAAATTCATATTGCATTAGAATCAGGAGTGGTAGAAATTAGCTCTAAAGTAAGAGTGTTTGTAGAAGATAGAATCATTAATACAACTATTGGTAGAATGATTCTTAAGTCTATTTTACCGGATTTTGTTCCAATGCACTTATGGAATAAAATCTTAAAGAAAAAAGATATTGCAACTTTGATTGATTATGTTTATAAAGAGGGTGGGGTTGGAGTAACGGCTGGATTTTTGGATAATCTTAAGAATCTAGGATTTAAATATGCAACAAGAGCAGGTATTTCTATCTCTGCAGATGATATTATTGTGCCAAATAACAAAAACAAAGTTATTGAAGGCGCTAAGAAAAAGGTTAAAGATATTCAAGCACAATTTGGTGCAGGTTTATTGACCGAACAAGAGCGCTATAACAAGATTATTGACGTTTGGACAGACACTAATAATGCGCTAGGAAATGAGATGATGAAGCTCATTGAAAGCGATAAATCTGGATTTAACTCGATTTATATGATGGCTGATTCTGGAGCTAGAGGTAGTGCAGGGCAGATTAGACAGCTTTCTGCAATGCGTGGTTTGATGGCAAAACCAGATGGAACTATTATTGAAACTCCAATTACTTCAAACTTCAAAGAAGGTTTGAATGTGTTAGAATACTTTATTTCAACACACGGAGCAAGAAAAGGTCTTGCAGATACCGCGCTTAAGACGGCAAATGCTGGTTATCTTACAAGAAAACTTATTGATGTAAGCCAAAATGTTAAGATTGTAATGGATGATTGTGGAACTAATGAGGGCGTTGAGATCACGGATATCACTGTGGGTAGTGAGCTTATTGAATCCCTTGATGAAAGAATTTTTGGGCGTGTGATAGCTGAAAATATCATTGATCCAATTACTAATGAAGTTTTAATCAGTGAGGGCACATTAATTGATGAAGAGAGGGCTAGAAAAGTTAAAGAAGCGGGTGTTAAATCTGTTATTATCCGTACCCCTGTAACTTGTAAAGCCGAAAAAGGTGTATGTGCTAAATGTTATGGACTTAATCTTGGTGAAGCAAGAATCTCTAAAGTGGGAGAGGCAGTGGGTGTTGTGGCTGCACAATCTATTGGTGAGCCTGGAACGCAGCTTACGCTAAGAACATTCCACATTGGTGGAACAGCAAGCAGAAGCCAAGAAGAGCGCCAAGTTGTTGCAGATAAAGAGGGATTTATTCGTTATTATAATGTTAAAACTTATAAAAACAGAGAAGGAAAGCGAATTATCTCTAACCGAAGAAATGCAGCAATCTTGCTAGTAGAGCCAAAAATCAAAGCTCCATTTGAGGGTGAGTTGAGAGTTGATATTGTGCATGATGAAGTGATTATTTCTGTTGTGGGCAAAGATGAGACTGCTAAATTTACACTCCGAAAAAGCGATGTGGCAAAACCAAATGAGCTAGCAGGGGTAACAGGAAAAATTGAAGGTAAATTCTATATTCCTTATCCAAGTGGGCATTATGTGAGAGATGAGGGAAGTATTGTGGATATTATCAAAGATAGCTGGAATATTCCTAATCGTATTTCTTATGCTAGTGAATTAAAAGTTGAGGATAATGCGCCAATTACTCAAAAAATCTATGCTAAAGAAGAGGGAATTGTGAAGTATTATTACTTGCAAGGCGATCACTTAGAGCGCTATAGAGCTTTGAAAAAAGGCGAAAAGATTACCGAGAAGGGCGTGTTTGCAGTGATTGCTGATGAATACGATCAAGAAGCAGCGCGACACTATATTGCAAGAGATTCGATTATTGAGATAGAAGACAATCAAAAGGTCGGAAAAAATACACTCATTGCAAGTCCAGAAAGCGATGAGCAAGTTGTGATTGCAGATTGGGATCCGTATTCTAATCCAATTATTTCAGAAGAAGCAGGAACGATTAAGTTTGAGGATATTATTCCTGGGCTTACTGTTTCAGAGCAAACTGATGAATTAACAGGTCAGACAAGATTAGTGGTTAATGAATATGTTTCTAGCGCGTATAAGCCAACTTTGGTTTTATCAACAGCAAAAGGTGGCTTGATTCGTTATTCGCTAGATCCTAAAACTGCTATTTTTGTTGCTGATGGAGCAAAAGTGGAAATGGCAGATATTTTGGCTAAAACACCAAAAGCCTTAGTTAAGTCAAAAGACATTACTGGGGGTCTTCCAAGGGTTTCTGAGCTCTTTGAAGCAAGAAAGCCAAAAGATCCAGCTGTGTTAGCAGAGATTGATGGTATTGTAAGCTTTGGTAAGCCAGTAAGGGGCAAAGAAAGAATTATTGTAACTGCTAATGATGGAAGAATGGTGGAATACTTGATTGATAAGTCTAAGCAGATTTTGGTGCATGAGGGAGAATTTGTGCATGCGGGAGAGGCAATTACAGATGGTGTAGTTGCAAGTCAAGATATTTTGCGAATTGGTGGAGAGAAAGAACTTTATAAATATATTGTAAGCGAAGTTCAACAAGTGTATCGACGCCAAGGGGTAAGTATTGCAGATAAGCACATTGAGATTATTGTTTCACAAATGTTGAGACAAGTTCGAATCTACGATAGTGGAAATACGAAATTCATTGAGGGCGATTTGGTTAGTAAGCGTCATTTTAGAGAAGAAAACGCAAGAATCATTAAAATGGGTGGTATCCCTGCAATTGCCGAGCCAGTCTTGTTAGGAATCACAAGAGCAGCAATTGGTAGTGATTCAGTGATTTCAGCAGCTTCATTCCAAGAGACCACTAAAGTCTTGACTGAAGCAAGTATTGCAGCTAAAATTGACCACTTAGAAGATCTTAAAGAAAATATCGTATTGGGTCGTATGATACCTGTAGGAACGGGAATCTATAAAGGCAAAAAGGTGAAGATTAAGGAGAATTAAGGTTATTGCAACCTTAATTTAAGCAAAAGTAAAGTGTGATTTGAATATAATCCGCTTCATTTTCTCTATTGAAATTATTTATGAAAGAAGGAATACAAAGTGCCAACTATTAACCAGTTGATTAGAAAAGAACGAAAGAAAGTTATTAAGAAATCAAAGTCTCCAGCTTTGGTAGTTTGTCCTCAAAGAAGAGGAGTTTGCACCCGTGTTTATACCACGACACCTAAAAAGCCTAACTCAGCTTTGAGAAAAGTAGCTAAAGTTAGATTAACAAGTGGTTTTGAAGTAATTAGTTATATCCCTGGAGAAGGGCATAATCTTCAAGAGCACTCTATTGTGTTAATCCGTGGTGGTAGGGTAAGGGACTTACCGGGCGTAAAGTATCACATTATCCGTGGTGCATTAGATACTGCAGGTGTAGCAAAGCGAACAGTTTCACGCAGTAAGTATGGTGCTAAAAAAGCTAAATCTGGCGATTCTAAGAAATAAGTGAGGTAAAAGATGAGAAGAAGAAAAGCTCCTCAAAGAGAAGTTTTGGGCGATCCAATTTATAATAATATTGTTGTAACAAAATTCATCAACAAAATGATGTATGATGGCAAGAAGAGTGTTGCAGAAAAAATCATTTATGCAACTTTTGACAAAATTGAAGAAAAAACAAAAGAAAAGGGCATTGAAACTTTTGAAAAAGCGTTAGAAAAAGTTAAGCCTTTAGTAGAAGTAAGAAGTCGTCGTGTAGGTGGTGCTACTTACCAAGTGCCTGTAGAAGTAAGACCTGCAAGACAACAATCTTTGTCGATTCGTTGGTTGCTTGATTCAGCACGCAAGAGAAATGAAAGAACAATGATTGAGCGCTTAGCCAATGAGCTTATTGATGCTGCTAACGAAAGAGGAGCGGCTTTTAAGAAAAAAGAAGATGTGCATAAAATGGCAGAGGCTAATAAGGCATTTGCACATTATCGTTGGTAGTTTAATATCTAGAAGGGATCTTCCTTCTAAGATTTCTGCAATTTCTTTATAAAAAATATGTTATCCCAAAGGATTATAAAATGGCAAGAAAAACCCCATTAAATAGAATTAGAAATATTGGTATTGCAGCTCACATTGATGCAGGTAAAACGACAACTTCAGAGAGAATCTTGTTTTATACAGGTGTTAGTCACAAGATCGGTGAGGTGCATGATGGTGCTGCTACAATGGATTGGATGGAGCAAGAGAAAGAAAGAGGTATTACAATTACTTCTGCTGCGACAACTTGTTTTTGGAAAGATTATCAAATTAACTTGATTGACACTCCCGGACACGTGGATTTTACTATTGAAGTAGAAAGGTCAATGCGTGTCTTAGATGGTGCTGTAGCGGTATTTTGTTCAGTAGGTGGTGTGCAACCACAAAGTGAAACTGTGTGGAGGCAAGCTAATAAATATGGTGTTCCAAGAATCGTTTTTGTTAATAAAATGGACAGAATTGGTGCGAACTTCTATAATGTAGAATCACAAATTGCTACAAGACTTAAAGCGCGTCCAGTTCCACTTGTGATTCCAATTGGTGCGGAAGATACCTTTAAGGGAGTTGTTGATCTTATTCAAATGAAGGCAATAGTATGGAATGATGAATCAATGGGTGCTAAGTATGACATTGAAGAAATTCCCGCAGAGTTAGTAGAAAAAGCCAATGAATATCGCGAAAAAATGGTGGAATTTGCTGCTGAACAAGATGAAGCTTTGATGGAAAAATATCTTGGTGGTGAAGAGCTAAGCGTTGAAGAGATTAAAGCTGCGATTAAAAAAGGTTGTTTAGCAATGGAAATTATTCCTATGCTTTGTGGTTCTAGCTTTAAAAACAAAGGAGTTCAAACCTTACTAGATGCTGTTATCGACTATCTTCCAGCCCCAACTGAAGTTGCAGATATTCGCGGTGTTGATGCAAAAGATGAAGAAAAAGAAGTAAGCGTAAAATCAACTGATGATGGTGAGTTTGCAGGATTGGCATTCAAAATTATGACAGATCCATTTGTGGGGCAATTGACTTTCGTTCGCGTTTATCGTGGAAGTTTGGAATCAGGAAGCTATGTGCTTAACTCTACAAAAGGCAAAAAAGAGCGTGTTGGAAGATTGTTGAAAATGCATTCCAATAAGCGCGAGGATATTAAAGAAGTGTATGCAGGGGAAATTTGTGCCTTTGTTGGTTTAAAAGAGACTTTGACAGGGGATACACTTTGCTCTGAAAAAGAGCCTGTTATTTTAGAGAGAATGGAATTCCCAGATCCAGTTATTTCTATTGCAGTAGAGCCAAAAACAAAAGCAGATCAAGAAAAAATGGCTTTAGCCTTGGCAAAGCTTGCAGAAGAGGATCCGAGCTTTAGAGTTCATACAGATGAAGAATCGGGGCAAACTATTATTTCTGGTATGGGAGAATTGCACCTAGAGATTATCGTCGATAGATTAAAGCGTGAGTTTAAAGTAGAAGCAGAGGTAGGACAACCTCAAGTTGCATTCCGCGAAACAATTCGCCAAAGTGTTGAGCAAGAATGTAAATATGCCAAGCAATCTGGTGGTAGGGGACAATATGGACATGTATTTATCCGCTTAGAACCACAAGAGCCAGGCAAAGGTTATGAATTTGTAAATAATATTTCAGGTGGTGTAATTCCTAAAGAATATATTCCAGCTGTTGATAAAGGTATTCAAGAAGCTATGCAAAATGGTGTTTTGGCAGGTTACCCAGTTGTGGATTTTAAAGTTACTCTTTTTGATGGTAGCTATCACGATGTGGATTCTTCAGAAATGGCGTTTAAAATTGCAGGTTCTATGGCGTTTAAAGATGCTTGTCGCAAGGCAGGGGCGGTTTTATTAGAGCCAATGATGAAAGTGGAAGTTGAAGTGCCTGAAGAGTATATGGGTGATGTTATTGGTGATTTAAACCGCAGAAGAGGTCAAATCAACTCAATGGATGACAGAATGGGATTAAAAATTGTCAATGCTTTTGTTCCATTAGCCGAGATGTTTGGTTATTCTACTGATTTGCGTTCAGCTACTCAAGGGCGTGGAACTTACACTATGGAATTTGATCACTATGGTGAAGTGCCAAGCAATATTTCTAAAGAAATTATGGAAAAAAGAAATGGTTAAGCTCTAGGGGCTTAACCAAAATAAGTGTTTTTTAAAATTAAAATCTTCAAATATAAAGCTTCTAGTCTATAGTAATAATAAGAAATTTTATTCTTATATTAATTGATTTGGCTTTTTATCTAAAATCAAATAAAATTGCTGTGAAACTTTTTTCTACTAAATCTTTACTATTACTACCATTCCATAAATTTAAGTTAAAAAATGCAATCTTTTAAAATCCATCATAAAAAACAAATGCCTAAAGTAGAAATTTTTTAAAATTTGTTTTATATTTTTTTAAGTCATTTTACATTACGATTATGCTTTATTTTTGCTTAAGGATTAAGCACACAGTTCTTCTTTTATTATTTACAAGGCTGTCTAAATTTATTGTTGTATTATTTCTAGGAGTTTGTATGCGATTAGCAGTTTGGCCTATTTTGGCGGGCATAGCATTGGGTGTAATTGCACCTCTTTTGGTTTCTTTAGGGAATCCGGGTAATATGGGTGTATGTGCTGCGTGTTTTACGCGAGATATTGCTGGGGGATTAAATCTTCATCAAGCCGCTGTAGTGCAGTATATTCGCCCTGAAATTATTGGGCTTGTGATTGGTGCTCTTGTGGCATCTTTTGCATTTGGGGAGTTTCGCCCACGCACTGGAAGTGCACCTGTGGTGCGTTTTATGCTTGGTGTTTTTGCTATGATTGGAGCATTAGTATTCTTGGGCTGTCCTTGGAGAATGTGGCTTAGATTTAGCGCAGGGGATTTTACTTCCATAGCGGGTATTTTTGGACTTGTGTGTGGGATATTAATTGGTATCTTTTTTCTCAAGCGTGGCTTTTCACTTGGGCGATCCTACGCCACTAGCAAAATTGTGGGCTTTATTTTCCCGCTTTTTATGGTAGGGCTTTTTGGATTATTAATTTGGGGTTTGTTAGATGTAGAAGCTCCCATTAAATTTTCGCAAAAAGGTCCTGGTTCACAACACGCACCACTTATTATTTCACTTGTAGCAGGATTATTTTTGGGTGCAATATTTCAAAAAAGCCGATTTTGTATGATTGCTGCAGTGCGTGATAGTGTGTTATTGAAAGATACGCATATTTTACAAGGTGTGATTGCACTTGTAATTACAGCGTTTTTAACTAATCTAGCGTTGGGGTATTTTAATCCGGGATTTAGTGGGCAGCCTATCGCTCATAATGAATGGGTGTGGAATTTCCTTGGAATGTTACTTTCTGGATTTGCCTTTAGTTTAGCAGGTGGTTGTCCAGGTAGGCAGCTTGTGTTAAGTGGTGAGGGTGATAGCGATGCAGGTGTATTTGTGTTTGGATTGCTTATGGGGGCGGCATTTGCACATAATTTTGGACTTGCAAGCTCACCTGCTGGAATTGGAGTAAATGCACCAATTGCAGTTTTTGTAGGGATTGTATTTTGTTTGCTTGTTGCGATTTTTGCAAGAGAGAGGAGATAAAATGAAGGAGCTTGATGTTAGGGGGCTTAGTTGCCCAGAGCCTGTGCTAAACTTAAAACCTTTGTGTGAACAAGGTGAAGAATCTATTAGGGTGCTTTGTAGCTGCGGTGCTGCGAGTGATAATATTCAGCGAATGGCAAGTCATTATGGTTATGAGGTGAAAAAAATCTCTGAAGTTCAAGGCGAGATTGTCTATGAGTTATACAAAAAGCTTGGGTGAGGGTGTGAATCATAGAATCTATTTAGATAATGCAGCAACAAGCTTCCCTAAAGCACCTAGAGTAAAGGAGGCTGTGTGTGCTTTTATGGAGGATATAGGGGCTAGTCCTGGGCGTAGCGCCCATATGCTTTCTATACAATCAGGGAGGATTTTATATCAATCGCGACGACTTTTGGCAGATTTATTGGGCTTAAAAGATTGCAAAAGAGTGTTTTTTGTGCATAATACCACAATGGCAATTAATGTTGTTTTGCAAGGGTTTTTGCGACCTAATAGTGTGGTGGTAACCACACAAATGGAGCATAATGCTTTAATGCGTCCCCTTAATGCTCTAAAAGAGTATTTGAATCTTGAAATACGACAGATTCCATGCGCACCATCTTGTGAATTGGATTTAAAAGTAGCTAGAGAGTTGTTAAAGGGTGCTAATCTTCTAGCGTGTGCGCATATTAACAATGTTAGTGGCGTGATGATACCTCTTAGAGAGCTTAGCGCATTGGCTCGAAGTGAAGGTGTGGCATTTTTGCTAGATGGAGCGCAGAGTGTTGGGTGTGTGGAAATGTCTGATGTAATGGAGCAGGTTGATTTTTTGGCTTTGAGCGCACATAAAGGACTTTTGTCTCCTATGGGTGTAGGAGCGCTATTAGTTAGTGATAGCTTTGAAATACAGCGGTTAGAACCACTTATTTTTGGTGGCACAGGTAGCGCGAGTGAAGAGGAGATTCAGCCACTATTTTTGCCCGATAGATTTGAAAGTGGCACACCAAATATGCATGGAATTGCAGGAATGTGTGCAGGGATAGAATGGATAAATGCCAAAGGTATAGCAGCAATTCATACACATGAATTAAATTTAAGGAATCATCTCATAAAAGGGCTTAAAAATATAAAGGGCGTGAGACTTTATGGAGTTAGTGAGAGTTTGGAGGGACTAGGAGCTAATGCAACGCTTTCATTAAGCGTTGATGGCAAAAGTGTTTCAGAAGTGGGTTTGAGACTTGATAGGGAGTTTGGAATCTGTGTGCGTATTGGATTGCATTGTAATCCTGCAACACATAAGATACTAGGTAGTTTTGAAAATGGTGGAAGTGTGAGAGTGAGTGCTGGGGTGTTTAATACACATAGCGAGATAGAATCTTTCCTTGCAGCTCTAAGCAAGATTGCTAAAAGCTAAAGGTTTATTAGAATGATTTGTGGCTATTTGATTTTTTTTACCACTGCAAGTGCATTTGAATCGGAAATGTTACTAAAAACTACAAAAATTCATTTTAAACTTGTTCCTACCCCAAGGGAGTTTTCTAGTGATTGTGGGATTGCAATATATTTTGAAGTAGAAAGTGTTGCAACCTTACAAGAAAAGCTTGATGCCTCTAAAATAGAATATGAAATAAAATTGCTATAAAATTGGCTTGTTTTGGATAAAATTCTAAAAGCAAAAGGAGTGGTATGAAAATATTTTTGATTCTTCTTATGGCTTATAGTTTAAAAGCACAACCTTGGGTAATGTTTAATGATTTGGATGATACTTATTTGTATGATCAAGCAAGTGGGCAGGTTTATATTCGTGTAAAAAAAGGTGGTAAAAACTATGAAGATACTTTTGTAAAAATGGGAGTTGTTGATAAGAATCCAAATAAAAATTCAATCAATTCGCAAACAAAAGAAATAGATACACCCAAAGAAAATGATTCAAAAAAAGATCAACAAGAATTGCTCAAAAAAGCTCAAGAGCTTCAAAGAAGTATCCAAAATGGAATCTTTGAAGCAGAATAGTTTGTTATAAGCCTTCAATAGCTAGAGTTATCATAGAAACTATAATTCCAACAGGTGCGATAAACTTAATAATAAAATACCATATTTTAAAGATTTTTCCAGTGAGATTTCCCTCACACATTGCATAGACTTGTGATTTTGGAAGTATCCAACCCACAAAGATACATAAGAATACTCCAGCTAGGGGTAGCATATAAGATGCACTAATATAATCAAACCAACCAAATAAATTTTTACCAAAAAAGCTCAAGTTTTCTTGATAGATTGCAATGTTGCTAAATAGAAGTATTACTCCTAAGATATATGTGATGCTAATAGTTGTGAGATTTGCTTTGGTTCGAGAGAAAGAAAAGCGGTCAATAAGCCATGCATTAAGTGGTTCAAGCATAGAGATAGCTGAAGTAATCCCAGCAAAAATCAAAGCAATAAAAAAGAGAAATGCAATAATTTGTCCACTTAAGCCCATATTAGCAAAAATAAGTGGTAGTGAGATAAAGACTAATCCAGGTCCGCTATCTGGCGTTGCCCCATAGCCAAAAATGAAAGTAAAGATTACAAGTCCTGCGACAATACAAAAAACAAAATTAAGTAAGGCTATGATGATGGCAGATCGGATAAAATTACCTTTTTTGGGTAATGAGTTGGAGTAAGTAAGAATCACGCCAACTCCTAAAGAGAGAGCAAAAAATGCTTGTCCAATTGCATCAACAATAACTTTGGGTGTGAGTTTGCTAAAATCTGGTGCAAATAAAAAATTAAAAGAAGCCCAAAATGAATCTTGATATATCGCATAGCCCAAAAGTCCAATAAATATAATTAACAATAAAGGCATAAGAATGAGATTAAGTTTCTCAATTCCTTTTTTTACTCCTTGATTTAAGACATAGGCACAAAGTGCGACTATAACAAAATGCCATAAAAGTTGATAACCTACTTGAGCGCTTACGAAATTTCCCCAAAGATTTTGTGTAGCTTCAAGCGTTTTGGGCAATCCAATTAGACTTAGCATCATATAGTGTGTAAGCCAACCTAAAACAACTACATAAAATGAAAAAATTACCAAGCCTGAAAAAACCATTATTCCGCCGTATTTAAGGTATTTGTGTCCTTTGGGTGCAAGGGTTTCAAAGGCGCTAAAACAATCTCGCTCACTTGCCCTACCTAAAATCATTTCAGCAATAAAAACGCTAAGTCCAAATACCAAAAACGCTATGATAAATATTAGCACAAAGGCACCACCACCACTTTCTCCGACCATGTAAGGGAATTTCCAAATACCACCTAAGCCAATGGCACTTCCTGCTGTTGCTAAAATAAAACCAATTTTTGAAAAACGAGTCATCATACTGCCTTGTAAAATAAATAAGTATATCTTAACAAAAAACTTTTAATTTGCAAAGCTTAAATGTGAAATCCCATTTCGCGTTGCCCATCAAAGTTAGAATTTAATTCCCTTTTAATCTCTTCAATAAATATTTGTGTGGTAAAAAGAGGGGATTTTTGTGTGGCGACTAAAAAAGCAGTATTTTTAATAACAAGAAAGATTTGTCCTCCAGTGAGAGAAAATTCTGCAAGAGATTTTAGGTTAAATGTCTTTTCATAGGGAGCGTTTTTGGGCAAGAGTTTTTCCCACAACAAAAGTCTTTCCTCTAAATTAGGTTTTTTAAATTCAATTTTATAATTAAAGCGTCTTGAAAATGCCGTATCAATAGTTTCTAAAAGATTAGTTGTAGCAATTAAGATTCCATTAAATTTCTCAATTTGTTCTAAAAAAATATTTTGCATTTGATTGTGCATTTTATCTGCACTATTTGCACTTGTGCTTCGCATGCTAAGGAATTGATCGGCTTCATCAAGAAGCAAGATGGGGCTTTCCTTGCTTTCTTTGCAGAGCTCTTTATAAGTATCAAAGATTTTTCGGACATTTTTTTCACTCTCGCCTACATACATAGAGAGAATCTTAGAACAATCAAAGCTTAAAATACTTTTTTTAAGGGATTTGGCTAGGGCAAGTGCAGTCATTGTTTTGCCTGTTCCAGCAGCCCCATAAAAGATGATTTTTGCATCAATGCCGCGTTTTTTATCTTTGATACCCCAATTTTTAAGATTTTGGAGAACTTTTGAATCCATTTGTTTTAAAAGTGTTTCTAAAGTTTCTTTCGTGCGTGGGTTTAGCACAACATTGTTAAGAGTGGTTTTTGGTTGGATAAATTCAAAAATATCTTGATTATCAATCAAGGCTTCAAGGCTAATTTTTTGCTTTTTACTCTCATTGCTAGGGTGTGTGATTTTCTTTAGAATTTCATCGGGGATAAAAAAAGTGCGGTTGATTCCTTCAAAAGTGCTTAAAATTTCATCATAATCTACTAAGCCTTTTTGGACAAGCTTACTTCTATCGTCTAATAAGGCACGATTTTTAATTCTCTCATAATCATTTAAACTCACAAGATTGATGAGGGCATTGAGTTCTCTTGCTTGGGATTCTCTACCTGAATACTCTTCTTTTAAAAGTGCTAAAAAAATAATTTTTTCTTGATCGCTAAGGCTGTATTCTTCAAAGATTTTTTCTAAATTTGGTTTTTCTTTGGTGAGATTTAATCTTTGTTTGATTCTATCTTGCAAGGCTTTGATTTTTTGCTCACCCTTAGCAAGAAAAGGGGAGGAGAGATTATCCTTTTTGTAGGGAAGTAAGCTAGAAAGAATATCAATGACTAAAAACTGATCTTTGAGATAATCCAAGTGATCTGAATAAGCAGAGATTTTTGGGAGTTTAGGGTAGATTCCACCTTCTTGAATAAGTTTTAAAAAATTATTACTTAGAGAAAAAGTGGAGTTAAGTAGCTTTAAATAAAGCACTTCATTATTTAAGTTTTTTAAAAAAAGATTCTGACTTAACCAGCCTAAATCAAGGAGGTTTTTAAACAAGGGGAGAAATTTTAAGATTGCTTCATCGCTATTTGGTATAAAAAGGGCATTAATAGTATCAAGACAGAGAATCTCTTCATTTCCTTTTAAGATTTCTTTACAATAATAACGCAAAATTAGCGCCTCTTCTTCACTGCATCGCAAAAAGGGATAAATTTTGGTTTTGGTAATTGGTGTTGTTTGTAAAAAATCAAGTAAATATTGCATTAGCGCCCCTCATCATCTTCAGGATCTAGGTGAGTGATAACAATCCAGCTACCCTTTAGGGCTTTGATTTGCTTTTCTATGGAATCGGCAATGTCATGTGCTTCTAATAAAGAAATTTCAGCATTAAAAACCAAATGCACTTCAAGGAAATAAGTCTCTCCACTTTGTCTTGTTTTTAAATCGTGGTAGCTATTAATAGGCGCACTATTAAGTATTTTTTCAATGGATTGAATAATATTTGCATCTAACGCCCTATCTAATAAAATCAAAACTCCACTTTTTAAAAGCGTCCAAGCTGAATAGATAATGTAGATTCCAATCCCAATTCCAAAGAGTGCATCAAGCTCATTGAATCCTGTAAAATAAATCATAACTAAAGCAACAAGAACGGCTAGATTACTTAAAATATCGGTTTTATAGTGCAAGGCATCAGATTTAATAACAAGATTATTGCTTTTTTTGGCTACAAAATTAAGATAAAGAACGAGTAAAGTTGTAATTATAATAGAAAATACCATTACCCATACAGAATAAGTAAGATAATTTAATTCACTCCCTAAAATGAGTTTTTTAAAGGATTCATAGAGAATAAAAGCCCCCGAAGCAGAAATAATGCTACCCTCAATAACTGCTGCTAGTGATTCGATTTTCCCCTTTCCATAATTAAAAGAGGAGTTGGCAGGTTGCTCGGATTTGGTAATGGCATAAAGATTAAAAAGAGAAATGCATAAATCAAGTAAAGAATCAATAGCAGAAGCTAAGATAGCAACTGAACCACTTAAGATTCCTACAATAAATTTAACGCAAATTAAAAGAGAGGCGACAAGGCTAGAGATAATGGTTGCTTTTTTTTGAATTGTCATTTTACACCGGTGGCAAGAGATAAAGTGGATTGATTGTCTCTGTAAAGAGACTTTTATCAAGTCTTTGAGGTAGAATATAAGGTTTGATTTTAGGTGGAGTGGGGTAGGATTTTAGTGTAATTTCATCATTTTCTAGCACGAAATAAGAATTCCCATATGCCTTAATGGGTGAGTTAGAATTAAAATAAAAGCCGTGAGTGGCAAAGAGATTTGAATTTTGTGTGATTTGCATAGTTTTGGCAAATAAATAAATGAGTTTTAATGCCATAAAACTCCCAGGACCGCGGACAAAATAAAGATTTTTTGGAACAATTCCCTGTGTTTTGAGTTTGACAAAAAAAGGGATAAGTGCCTCAGAGAGTTGGGAAGGCAATGAATGACTAGATTCTAATTTATAATCTTTATAAATCCCAATAAGGATAGGTTGGCTTGTAGGAATGATAAAAATTTGATGCATTTTAGGCGTTTTGATAGGCTAATGCGTAATCATCATCTTCTTGGAATGATTGAATGATTTCATAAGCATCATTTTCTTCAAAAATTTTTTTAGTTAAAAGGTGGTTGAGTTTATGGCTTCCTGCATAAGAAACATAAGCACCAAGCAAAGGAATGCCAAGCAAACACATATCACCAATAGCATCTAAGATTTTGTGTCGGACAAATTCTTCTTTGTAGCGTAATCCGTCTTTGTTTAAAATCGTAGTTTCATCTAGTACGATAGCATTATCTAAAGAACCGCCTAGCGCAAGTCCTTTTGAACGGAGGTATTGCACTTCATTTAAAAATCCAAAGGTTCTTGCACGAGCAATTTCTTCTTTGTAATTATAAGTGGAAAAAGTGAATTTATAATTTTGTGTGCCAATGGCAGGGTGAGGAAAATGGATAGAAAAGTCAAATATACACTCTTTGCTTGGCTCTAGCCTTACAAATTTGTCACCCTCTTTAACTTCAATGGGGGATTTAATTTTGAGAATTTTTTTAGGTGTATTTTGCTGTATGATTCCTGCTTCTTCAAGTAGCATACAATACCCAATACTACTGCCATCCATAATAGGCACTTCTTCATTGTCAAGCACGATTCTTAGATTGTCAATCCCATAAGCGTGGATTGCAGAGAGTAAATGTTCAATAGTAGAGACTTTATGCCCCTCTTTAGCAATCACCGTTGCCATTGTGGTATCCACGACATTTTCAGGTTTGAGTGGGATATTTACCCCAGCATCACTTCTAAAAAAGTGGATTCCACTATTTTCTTCTAAAGGCTCTAAGCGCATTTTTACAGGGACACCTTTGTGTAGTCCAATTCCGACTAATTCAATTGGTTTAGCGAGTGTTTGCTGTCTCATAATAAATCCTCAATTATGATTTCATTATTTTTTTTGTAAATTTTTTGGTAATTTTGTGAGAGTTTATCTCTTTCAATAATTTCGCCATCAAAAAGAATATTTCCCTCTTTTGTAGGACCTAGAATCATATAATTTCCATTACAAAAAACATTACCACTAATTTCACCAAAGATTTGGATATTACCTTGAGCTTGAATCATCGCTCCACTATTCACACGACCAAAAATAGTAATATCGCCTTTTGAGATGATTTCTTCTCCGCTACGGATTGTTCTATGCAGTATTAGTGTTTCATTTTTGAGCTCTTGGTCTTGTGAAGTGGGTGGTGTGGATTCTGCTTTTGTGATGGATTCTTGTGGGATTGTGGTTTCAGGTAGTTTAGAGAGAATCTTTTTAGAATTTTTCTGTTCGACAAAGGCGAGTTTTTGTGAATGCAAAAATTCTAAAAGTTTATCTGTAATAGGGTAGGTAAAGACAAGCAAAAAATCTTTTAGCAAGACAAAATGTTTTTGGATATATGCAATAGTTTCTCCTTCTTGACCTGCTATAAAGATAAAAGATCTAAGGCTTCTTTGTCGTGCTTCTACCATCATTTTGCCTATAATCTATCCACTATAATCTTAGCTTCATTAATAATATCATCAATATTGGTTTTAATCCAAGTAGAATCAAGCCATTCTGCTGTCCAAACTTCATGCCCTTGAATTAAAACTCCAAAATGCAAATGATCCCCTAAAGCCAAGCCCGTATTGCCAGTATTAGCAATCTCATCTCCTGCATTAACCAAATCGCCCACATTAACCTTTTGTGTTGTTAGGTGCGCATAGAGAGTGGAGAGTCCAAGTCCGTGATAAACGATGATAGTGTTCCCATTGATGCCTACAAATTCATTTAGGGTAACAACTCCTGAATTGCTAAGTAGAACGGGTGCTTGTTTGATGTTTGCTAAATCTAGTCCCATATGGTTTGATTCGCTTACATTTTCGCCTTGGTAGTTAAAAGTCCTATGATCTCCAAAGTTTGCCATGACAGCACCATTTCTAAGTGGAGAGAATGCCTTAAGACTAAAATCTGTTACCAAAGTTTCCCTATCAAACTGCGATGCCACCTCAAAGACTCGATTTGCACTTTGTTTTCGCACATCTTCATTGATATATTTAAAAATAGCAAGTTTATTAGGAAAATCTTCTAAATTTTTCTCTCCGATTTCTTGCACGAGCATAGAAATTTTGCCATCAATAAATGAATCTTTAAGTGGAATAGTTGAATCACGATATTGCTTTTTTTGGAGATAGAAATTAATAGGTGCAATGCTGACATTGCCTGCTGAATCACTTGCATAGATTTTGGCACTGAAGTTAGGGCTAGTTTTGTTCCAAGCGATAAGCGAGATATAAAAGCCTTCTTTGTAGAAAGGTTGAGGGAGAAAATCATAAGTGCCATTGCTAATGCGAATATCTTTTAGATTGTCATCGGTTGCGCGAAAGATAACAAGCGCACTACCACCTTGTGTGATTTTGTAAGAATGTGAGAGAATGGCTAGTTGAGGCTTTTTGGTATCAATAGGGATTTTAAAGGTTTTTGTAGTGGTGTTACCATTGAAAAGATTCCAGCGACTTGTATCTGTTGCAGAGATTTCTAACTCTAGTTCAGGAGTAGAATTTTTAATGTTATTTGGCTTTTGGATTCCAATGCAGAGTGTTTTTGGGTGAGTTTGAATTTCTTGAGATTCACTTAAGTCTGCATTGGGGCTAAGGCAGTTTTGGGAAGTAAGGATTTTGGTTTGGAGTGGTATCCTTTCTTGGTTATGCAATAGCGTAACACTATATACTTTGATTCCTGCATTGTCTTGGATTTGAATGGGGAAAAAGTCTTTAAGATTCCACGCAGAATTTTCTCTTAGGTTGATTTGAGGCGATTCTTTTTCAAAAGATTCAGAAGTAAGCATAAAAATACCTACTCCCACAAATAAAATGATGAGTAATAAACCTAAAACCTTAATAAAACCGCCTTTGGAGTGTGGATTTTGCATTGCTATAGCCTTAAATTAAATAAAAATACTGCGGGGATTGTAGCCAAAAAGTGCTTATGTTAAAATTATGAGAGTTTCAAAAGGAGAATCTTGCCCCTAAAGGCAAGAGTGATTTATGCTTCAAGAGCTTTTTTAAGAGCATCTTCAATCATTGGTTTAGAGTTTGGTTCGACTAGTCTTTCACTCACTTCCACACCATTTTTAAAGAAAATCAAAGTGGGGATTCGGCGAACATTAAGCTCATCTTTTAGTGCTTCTTGTTCATCTGCCATTACCATACAGAATTTTACCTTACCAGCATATTCTTGCATAAGCATTCCCATAATAGGTTCGATTTTTTTGCAGTCAGGACACCAAGGCGCACCCACGGCTACAAGGCAAACTCCTTCTTTTGTTTCGTTAGCAAAAGTTTCTTTAGTTAATTGATTCATCATTTGAAATCCTTTTTAGTAAAATTTACATCAGAAATTTTGAAATAATTTAGCTTAAAAAAACAAAAGTTATCATCTATTGAGTGATTTTGTCACCTTTAGGCGATATTGGTAAAAACTGCTTGGACATCATCATCATCTTCGATTCTATCAAGTAACTTTTCAATGTCTGCAAGCTGTTCTTCGCTGAATTCTACCGGATTATTAGCAATCCTTTCTAGTGCGGCTTTTTTAACATCAGCTTTGAGTGATTCTAGGGCACTTGCAAGACTTCCAAAGCTTGTGTAATCTCCATAAATATGCACTATATCTTCTTCAACTTCTAGCGATTCAAGCCCTGCATCAATAAGATTAAGCTCTAACTCTTCTAAATCCCCTAAGCCTTCTTTGCTCACTTCAAAATGTGCTTTGCGCGAAAACATAAATTCTAGTGAATTGTTTGTTAGCATTTGTCCGCCTAGTTTATTGACATAACTTTTGAGATTTGCCACCGTGCGTGTAGTGTTGTCTGTAGCACATTCGACAAAAAATAGCGCACCATGTGGTGCTTTGATTTCATAATTTACTTCAGTGATTTGTATCCCATCTTTGCCTAAAGCTCTTTTAATCGCTGCTTCAATATTGTCTTTTGGCATATTTTGGGCTTTTGCTGCCATAATGGCAGTGCGGAGTTTGGAATTCATATCAGGATCGCCACTTCCACCCTCTTTGACAGCGATACTAATTGCTTTGCCTAACTTGGGGAAAAGTTTGGACATTTTATCCCAACGCTTCTCTTTGCTTGCTCTTCTATATTCAAATGCTCTTCCCATATCAACCTCGATTGTAATTTGCGTTTAAGTCTGTAATTGTAGTATTTTAAAGATTAACTATGTATTAACTAGCGGAGTTATCCCTAGCCTAAGCTAGAGATAAAAAATGAAATTTTAAATTAATTCTACATAAAGAGAATGAAGTTTTGAATTTTAATCTTTTTAGCGTTGCTATAGTTTTAAACTATCTATATTTTTGGAGGAGCTTAAATGGCTACCTCCAAACTAAAACTTACTTGGTAGTTATTAGAATCTATATTTTAATCCAATGTTACCATTGATATAAGTTTCATTTTTAGAATCTACTTTACCTGCTAGAATTTGT
>NZ_NHYL01000020.1 GCF_003288905.1 Helicobacter sp. 11-8110
TAGCATATTTTTCACTAATTTTTCTACTTAAATCCCTGAATTTCTTGGTTTTTGGGGTATCTATTTTACCATAAAGAAATTTAAGAAGGGACTAAAACGAATTTGGTTTGCTACATTTTGTAATATAGATAATTAGTAATAGATTTCAATCCCCTTTAATCGGGTCTTATGTTATTAATAGTCAATAATAGTCAATAATAGTCAATAATAGCATTCTTTGCCATAGAGAAATAAAACAAGTATTATTAATTCATTTTGCTAAAAGTCTTATAAATACTTACTTTTTCTTTCTTTATTATAAAAAGTTCGCAAATATAATGGTATTTTTAAAAAGTAACTTCATGGTTTTGACAATGAGTTATCAAAAAACACCTGTTTTTTGGGATTTTGCTATTTAAAAAAGTTCGTAAATTGATTTAAAGAAAAAGATCATCAGCTGTGATGGCTTGAATTTCTTTTCCGATATAAAATGATTTTTTATACAATTTTGACAAATATAGTAAAAACGAACACTATCTGTTTTGGTGATTAGATTTTGAATCTCCTGCGTGAGTTTATCAAGTTTTGTTTGTGTTAGAATGCACTCAAAAAACCAATACAAGCCTTTAACCACAAAGATTCCAAGCAGAATCTTTAATCTTTAATCTTTAATCTTTAATCTTTAATCTTTAATCTTTAAT
>NZ_NHYL01000021.1 GCF_003288905.1 Helicobacter sp. 11-8110
TAAAACTTACTTGGTAGTTATTAGAATCTATATTTTAATCCAATGTTACCATTGATATAAGTTTCATTTTTAGAATCTACTTTACCTGCTAGAATTTGTTTAGCACCAATTCCTGCATTTAAAGATAAAGAATCATTAATGGCGATGTTACCACCAACAATCAGTTGTCCATAAGTTTTCTTTTTCTCAGCAGAAGCGATTCTAAAGCTTGTAGTTGAACCAGCAAATCTACCTACATAATCATCTCCATTATTGATTACATATTGTTCAATTTTTGGAGTGATAAACAAATAAGATGATTCACTGAAGTATTTTCTACTTTCTAAACCTGCTTCTAAGCTTACAGAGTTGTTAGTATTAGATTGAACACTTTGAGCTAAAATGCTTCCTCTTTCTGTATAATCAGGTGTATAAGAATAGTAGTAATTTACTCCTGCAAATGGTTTTACAAACCAGCTATTACTAAAATCAAATACTTTACCTACATTTGCACTCAATCCAAAGAATTTTTGATCAAA
>NZ_NHYL01000022.1 GCF_003288905.1 Helicobacter sp. 11-8110
CTAAAAGTCTTATAAATACTTACTTTTTCTTTCTTTATTATAAAAAGTTCGCAAATATAATGGTATTTTCAAAAAGTAACTTCATGGTTTTGACAATGAGTTATCAAAAAACACCTGTTTTTTGGGATTTTACTATTTAAAAAAGTTCGCAAATCATTTTAAAAAAAAGAAGCAAAGGGTATATTTGCTAACTTTTAGAAAAAAGGTTTATTTTTTAATACGCAAAATAGGCACTTCCAAAACACAGAAAATTAAAAAGTTCGCAAATTGATTTAAAGAAAAGAGTCAAAGAGTATATTTGCTAACTTTATTTTGTGAATTATAGCAAAAAGTGCCAGAAATCTTAACTAAAAAGTTCGCAAATTGATTAG
>NZ_NHYL01000002.1 GCF_003288905.1 Helicobacter sp. 11-8110
TAAAAATGAAACTTACTTAAGTGGAAATATGGGGATAAAGTATAAGTTTTAAAAGTTACTAGCTAGAAATAAATTATCTTTAATTTCTAGCTAGTTTGGGGGTTTAAAAAGGGTTGTTTGAAGAATAAAATATACATAATACAATCTATTTAATTTTAGAGATTTACAAGCTTCCAACACAAAAACTAAAATGCACCTTTGCAAAAATGCCTTTATATAATCACTAGTTGCTTATAAATTTCTTGGCTTTTTTCTTCAAATCTTTGGCATAATCTCTCTAATTCTTTAGGTTTATTTAGACTTGATTCTTTTGTTGCAAATTCCAAAAACTCCCTAATACTATTATTAAAACTATAAACGCTATTGCAAATTTCTTTGCTAATTCCATTTTCATCATTTACTTCGCAATAATCTTTAATAATGGGCTGCATTCCTGTAATTATCGCAGAGTAAGCACCCGATTCTTTAAGTATGCAATCAAGCTTTAAAAGCATCACATATGAATTTTTATGAGTCTGTAAAATTGCCCCTAGTAAATGCTGTGCTTTAGAATCCATTTGAGCAAAAACTGATTGGAAACTATTTAATAAATCATTAGAAGAATGTGAGATTTCATTAATATTTTCCACCAATGTAGCAATATCATTAATTTCTTGATTAATAATTTTTGTTGTAGATGAAATCTCTAAAGCTGTCTTTTGTGCTCTTTCTGCTAATTTTCTCACCTCATCTGCAACAACAGCAAATCCTCTCCCATGTTCTCCTGCTCTTGCTGCTTCAATGGCAGCATTAAGCGCTAAAAGGTTTGTTTGTTCTGTAATTTCTTTAATAAGTGCCACAAAAGAATCAATTTCCCCAATGCGTTTTACAAAACCTTCAAAGGCATCTGTTGTTTGATCCATCGTTGCAGTTAAATTTGAAAAATTATCTGAAATTGTTTCTATGCTTGAAATCCCACTTTTAGATTCTCTTGAAATCTCTTGAGTATGTTCTTTAACGCCATCCATAGCGGTAATCACAACATTAAGATCATTAGAAACTATTTTCAAACCTTCATCCAAGCTTTTTGAACTCCTTTTTGAAATTTGATTAACAATTGACCCCTTTTTGTTTAATTTATCTGCTTCTTCCATAGAATCTGTGGCTTGATTAATTAAATTCCCCGCATACACAAAAACTCCTCTTAGCCCACTTGTAGGAAGTTTTCTTGAATATCTACCTTCTCTTGCTGCATTAATTGTCATATAACTTCCCTTAACAAAAACCTCAATTTGATCTGCTAAGCGATTAAGCGACCAAGCAACTTCACCCAATCCACTTTTATCTTCAATATTAACAATTCTAGCTTCTAAATTTCCCTTTGCCATTTCTTTGATACATGTTGCAATATCTTGAATACACTTATCACGCCTACTGCCTGCAATGAGTCCTACCACACAAAAGATTATTCCTAAAACAAAAATGGCAAATTCCAATAAAAAGTGTATATTTAATGCCTCTACAACAAACAAAACAATAAAAATTACTATAAAACCTATACTCATAAAACGAAATGAATTATAAAGATAAAATGTATTCTTCATAGTTTAGTCCTTGTTTTCTTAAAAATTCTTCTAAAAATGCTTGGCTTTTTGCCAAATTGCCTTCTTTTTCTATTTGAACAAGTTGTGCATAAAGATTTTCTATTTTTGAAACTGCTTCTTGTTTTGGTTTTAATCGCACAGAATGGTATCCTATAATTTCACCTTTCTCATTAAAAGAGGGACTAACATAAGCAATCACCCAATAATAAGCGCCATCTTTAGCAAGATTCTTTACATATGCTACAATTTCTCTACCATTTTGAATATTTTCCCAAAGTAGCTTAAAAATGATACGCGGCATATCTCCATGGCGAACAATATTATGCGCCTTGCCTAAAAGTTCATTTTCTCTATAACCCGAAAGTTGTATAAAAATATCATTGCAATAAGTTATCTTCCCTTTTAAATCTGTTTTAGAAACAATGAGTTCATTATCTGGAACATTTCTTTGTTTATCCATCGGAACTATCTTTTGTCTCATTATTGCTCCTCCTTGCAAAACAAATGTTTGGCATATTATAGCATCGCTACAATTAACAATTTGGAAACAAAGATTTTAACAGATAATTATCAAGAAAATGCGAATATGATTTTAAAAAATGAATTCAATACTATAAATACCACTTAAATTTTATTTAAGATAAGTCAAATATTCTCTATTCATTTCCCACCCATTTATAAATAATTTTATATGCAATTCTCTCTAATACATTACGCAAAGCTCCCCAGTGCATCACTGCTCCACCAATAAGCCCAATCACACTACCAAGAATAATATCCAAAACTCTTGCTTGAATAATCATATCTGGATTGTAATTCATAAAACTCCCAACTTCTGCCAAATAAGTCGAATAAGGTGTTAAAAAAACCATCGCTAATGCGTAATTTCTCACCACGATTAATTCTGCAAAAAACATTAAAACCATCATTAAAAGTGCAAACCCTATAGGGCTAAACTCAAAATGCAAAAGGATATAGGCAAAACTTACTCCAAGAATTGTTCCTAAGATTCTCTGTGTTTGCTTAATCCAAATTTGTTTAAAGGTAATAGCTGTTAAAACTGCTGCGCAACTCACTCCAACCCAATAGCCCTTCTCCAACTCTAAAATGTTTTGCAACACCATTGCTAAAGCCACAAAAAATGCTATAATGATAGGATCTACAACAATCACTCCAAATCCAAAATCGCCCACTTTTGGAATCGGCTTTGGATTATGCTTAAAAAGATAAATCACACTAAGAGAATACAATAACACCATCACATTAGCCACCATAGCTCCAATAGCCACAAGTCCTATTGCCATAAAATAATCCTCTAATTTAAAAGGAATAAAACTACCAAGCAAAGTCGCAAAAGTAAAAAAGAAAAATCCAGGAGCACCAATACTAAAATAACGCACTACTTGGGCGCTAACCATAGTTACACCAAATACAATTAAAGGAATAAAAGAAGGAAAAGTTTGCCCCACAAGCCCCAAAGCAAAAGCCGTAATCATTCCAAAAGCGCAAGACATACTAAGAATCATTTTATGATAAATAGGGGTATCTGGAACATACAAAAAAATATTTGCCCCAATAATTGCTACAAGCCCTAAATCTGGGCGTTTGAAGTAGGTTGCTACAAATAGAATAATTGCTACCCCAAGTCCTGCAAAAAAAGGCATTTGCCAAAGTCTATCGCTCTTATTCCAGGTAAAAATCAGTTTTACTTCATCCATTATTTTTTTTGTTAATGACATACTGCCCTTCTTTTTATGCTTTATTTAGTCTTTATTTTAAAATTTCATACTTTATGAAATTATAATACAATTTAAATAGTTTTGATTAACTTTGAAATTTGTTATAATCCGCATCAAATATTTAAAAATAGCAAGGAATTAAGAAATGAAAATCATTGCAAGCAATTTTAAAACTAACCATACAAGAAAATCCACACAAGCCTTTTGTGAAAATTTAAAAAATTTTTTGCAAACACAAAATTTTCCTCACAAAATAGCAATCTTTCCTCCTGCTACAGCTTTGCTTGAAGATTCTTTTACTCACTTTAGAATTGGAGCACAAAATGCCTATTTTACAGAAAATGGCTCCTTTACTGGAGAAATAGGACTAGAGCAATTAAATGAATTTAAGATTCAAACCCTTTTAATTGGGCATAGTGAAAGGCGTGAAATCCTAGGTGAATCCCAAGCAATGTGCGCAAAGAAATTTTCCTTTTTTAAGGAAAAAAATTTTGAAATTTTTTATTGCATCGGAGAATCACTGGACATAAAAAAACAAGGACTGCAATCCACTCTTAACTTTTTAGATTCACAACTTGAGGGCATTGATTTAAACTATCCCAATCTTACTCTTGCATATGAGCCAATTTGGGCTATTGGGACTGGTATTAGCGCAAGTTTAGAAGAAATTACAACCATTCACACGCATTTAAGGCAAAAATTAGGTAAAATTCCGCTTTTATATGGGGGCAGCGTTAAACCTAACAATGTCAAAGAAATTCTTCAAATTGATAGTGTTGATGGTGTGCTCGTTGGTAGTTCTAGCTGGGAAATTTCTAGCTTTTTAGAAATCTTGAAAAATTCACTTTAAGGAGCAAAAATGATAATGAATGGCAAAAAAGGATTAATCGTAGGAGTGGCTAATAACAAATCAATTGCTTATGGAATCACAAAAGCTTGTAAGGCTCAAGGGGCGACAATCGGGCTAACTTATATGAATGAAGCAATCCAAAAACGCGTTTTGCCTATTGCAGAAGAAATTGGCAATTCGCAATATGTTTATGAACTTGATGTAAGCAAAAAAGAACATTTTGCAAATCTAAGAGAGCAAATTAAAAAAGATTTTGGCAAACTTGATTTTCTCGTGCATAGTGTTGCATTTGCTCCAAAAGAAGCTTTAGATGGAAGCTTTTTGGAGACAAGCAAGGAAGCCTTTAATGTTGCTATGGAAGTTTCAGTGTATTCTCTTATTGAATTATGTCGCGAACTTGAACCCATTTTGGCTCCCGATGCTTCAATCTTAACTCTTAGTTATTTAGGAAGTGTTAAACATGTGGCACACTATAATGTGATGGGGGTAGCAAAAGCAGCTCTAGAATCAAGTGTGCGCTATTTAGCTCATGATTTAGGCAAAAAAGGAATTAGAGTTAATGCTATTTCTGCAGGACCTATCCGAACCCTTGCAGCAAGTGGAATTGGAGATTTCAAATTTATCCTCAAATGGAATGAAGCCAATGCGCCTTTAGGCAAAAATGTTACCATCGAAGAAGTGGGGAATTCTGCAATGTATCTACTCTCACCACTTTCAAGTGCTGTAACAGGTGAAATCCACTATGTTGATTGTGGCTATAACATTATGGGAATGTGCGCTGTTGAAGAAATAGATGGCAAAGCCTCTCTAGTTTGGGATAGAGTAAAATAACAAAAAAGGGCAAAAGTGGAAGCGCAACTTATGAATCTTGCAATTGAAACATATAGAATTACACTCATTTTATCGCTTCCAATGTTGCTTGTAGGATTAATAGTTGGTTTGCTTATTAGTATTTTTCAAGCTACAACACAAATCAATGAAATGACGCTAACCTTTGTGCCTAAAATTCTAGCAGTTATTGTGGTTATTATTTTTACAATGCCGTGGATGCTTAATATGCTCATTGATTTCACAGCACGAATCTTTAATATGATGCCTAATTTTATTTTTTAATGATTCAAAAAACCCTTGATTTTTCTGTTTATAGCAGTATCAAAATTGGACCTACTCTACAAATCTCCCTCATTCAAAACCCGCAAGATTATTATGAAATATTACAACACACAACCACCCCTAGTATTATTGGTGCTGCCAACAATCTCCTTGTTTCACCCAATGCAAAAAACCTTATTATGCTTGATAAAAATTTTTCTTATATCAAAGATTGTGGAGATTTTTTAGAAGTGGGCGCACTCACTCCAAGCGGAAGGCTTTTCTCCTATGCCAAAAAACATAATTTAGCAGGTTTTGAAATCCTAAGTGGGTTGCCTGGAAGCATTGGTGGAATCATCAAAATGAATGCTGGATTGAAGGAATATGAAATCAAATCCTCCTTGCTTGGAATCTTAAGCCTAAAAAATTCCCAATCGCTCGAATTTATTCCCGCACATTCTCTTAATCTGTCTTATCGTTCAAGCACAATAGAAACACTCATTTTTGCAGGTATTTTTAAAAAACAAAGCGGTTTTAATCCTAATCTTGTAAGCCTTTTTACAAAAATGCGATCCAATCAACCAAAAGAGCCTAGCTTTGGGAGCTGCTTTAAAAATCCACCCAATGATTTTGCGGGACGACTAATTGAATCTGTGGGATTAAAGGGAGTTGTTTTTGGGCGCAATCAATCGCTAATGTTTAGCCCAAAACACGCTAATTTTTTAGTTAATTTAGGAAAAACTTCTTTTGATGAAGCTTTAGAATTAATTGAATTAGCAAGAAATTTAGTTCTCAAACAACACCAAATCCCACTCCAAAATGAAGTGCAAATTCTCCAATAATTTATAATTCCACTTGCTTTGCACTTTTATCAATATACTTTGAAATACAATGATTCTAAAAATTATCTTATTTTGTATTCAAAAAAGATTCTAGAAACTTTTTTAAATTAATTGCTAGTTCTATATCTAAATTGTCCTTTTTTAAATACCATTTCCAAACCACCAATGCTAAAGAGCCATTTATTTTCTATGGTATTTTTCATAAAAGCAGCCAACTCGCCTTTCACATTTTTATGATACACAATTCCCACTCCATCTGTGTGTCCAATGGAACAAACTGTTCCCCTATGATTGAATTTAAAAGGCTTTGCAAAGCCTCTGTTTTCTAACTTCCCACAAAGAAGTTCTGCAAGATAATCTCCCATTTGAGCAGAGAGTTGAGCTGTTGGCGCATGAATCGCATCTTTATTGGCTGCAATCGCGCAATCTCCTACCACATAAATATTTGAAAATTCCTCGCACTGCAGCTGTGAATTCACTTTGATTCGACCTTTTTTATTTGGTATTTCTGATTTTTCGACTATATCACTTCCTTTTACTCCAGCACTCCAAATAATAGTATTGCCTTCAATTTCTATAATTTTTCCCTCTTTTTCTACCAAAACTTTATTTTTTTGTATTTCTTTAATATTCCCACTATTGACAATTTCTACACCTAGTTTCTTTAATTTTTCCTCTGCGATACTCACTAGCTTAGAGTTAAATACCGGCAAAATATGAGGAGATCGCCCAATGCAGGTAATCTTTGGAATCTTTCTATCAATTCCACAAATCAAGCATAATTCATCTAATTGTGTTGCCAGTTCTGCAGCAAACTCAATCCCAGTAAATCCACTCCCACAAACAATCACTTGCAAATCTTTTGAATTTTTAGTGTGTATAAAATCTTTAAATTTATTTTCAATATTTTTAGAAAGCTTCAAAGCTCGATTAAGACTTGAAAGCTTATAAGTATATTCCTCCACCCCTTTAATATCAAAACTATCTGACTTAAATCCAAGCCCAATTACCAAATAATCATAAAAATACTCTCCACCATTGCCAATAACTTTATTTTCTTTGGGGCAAAGTTGAATAATTTTATCTTTAATAAATTTTACTTTTTGAGGATCAAGAATCTTGCGATAATAAATTCTTGCTTTTCTTGCAGCAAGAGTTCCTATTGCTACTTTATGTAACAAAGTTGTTTGGTAATGATAATCGTGTTTGCTAATTAAGGTAATATCTGCCTTAATTTTTAACTTCCTTTGCAAACCAAGCGCCACTTTCAATCCCCCATAACCTCCACCAATAATTAAAATTTTCTTTGTATCACGCTCCATTAGAGAATCCTTTGACAACGATTTTGAACATATACTAGTTCAAAATAGTTAAGAAAAAAATAAAAAGTTTAATATAATTTTACTTTTAAAAGTTTTTATTGAAATGGCTAGTTGGCATAAATTCTTAAGCTTTGCTATAATTCTAGCTTTTAGACTACAACAAAGGATCAAATTGCAGAATTTTAGACGCTACACTCTTGTTTTGCTTATCATTGCTTTAATTTATCTTTTGATTGTTTTTCCTGAAATCGCAAAAATCCTAGCAGGGGTTGCGATCTTGCTTATTGGAATGACAAATCTTAGCAATGGATTTAAAAGCTTTAGTGGTGGTTTGCTAGAAAAGATTCTAAAAAAATCTACAGACACTCGTTTTAAGAGCGTTACTTTTGGAGTTATTACTACCATTTTAATGCAATCTTCCACGCTTGTTTCAATTATTTCAATTTCTTTCCTTTCAGCAGGATTAATCACTCTAGCTCAAGGTATAGGAATCGTCTTTGGAGCAAATCTCGGCAATAGCGCTGGTTCTTGGCTTATTGTTGGATTAACAAGCATTAATATCTCTATCCTTGCCATTCCACTTATTGTTTGTGGAACATTACTTGGCTTTCAAAAAGATTCTTTACTTAAAGGACTTGGACTTATCTTTATGGGGATTGGCTTTTTCTTTTTGGGTGTAGATTACATTAAAAATGGCTTTGAAACCTATAAAGAGGTTGTGGATTTGTCTCGCTTTAATTTTGAAGGTTTCAAAGGTGTTTTGATTTTCGTAGGACTTGGAGCAATCATCACAGGAATTGTCCAATCAAGTCACGCAACTTTAGCTATTATCATATCTGCATTGCTTAGTGGGCAAATTGGTTTTGAAAATGCTCTTGCAGCTACTTTAGGCACAAGCGTTGGCGGTGTTGTTACTGCTGTTGTCGCAAGTTTTAGCACTAATATTGAAGGTAAGAAACTTGCAATAGCTAATTGTATTTTTAACTTTACCATAGCGCTTATTGTCATTGCGCTTTTCCCTTATTTTGTGTATCTTGTTAATTTAGTTGCAGGTTATTTAGGGATTCCGCAAGATAATCTTGCCTTAAAAACGGCACTTTTTCATACTTTATTTAATCTTATTGCTGTGTTATTTATCTCTTTATTTATTAAGCAAATTGTCTTTGTTCTTGATAAAATAATTAAAGCCCCAAAAGATAGAGATATGGATGCGCCACTTTTCTTAAATCAAAACATTGTTAGCTATCCTGATACAGCTATTGAAGCCCTGCAAAAAGAAAGTGTGCATCTCTATAATAATGCCTATGCAATGATTGCTCACACTATCGGATTTAACCGCAGCGATATTCGCGGAAAAGAAACTTTTGATACTATCATACAAACCAAAAAATGGTTTAGTGGAAATGTGGATTTAGACTATCTTTATAAGCGTAAAATCAAGGTGCTTTTTGATGCGATTATGGAATTTTCCACAAAAGCACAAACCTATGTTACTGAAGAAGAAAAACTTGCCAAAATCTTTGCTTTTAAAATTGCTTCACGCAATATCGCTGAAGCCACAAAGAATCTCAAAATTATCCAAACCAATATGAAAGTTTATTCAAACTCATCAAACAAAACATTAGCCACACAATACAACACAATGCGCAAAGATTTAGGAGAGCTTTTAAGAAGTGTAGAAGAGCTTAAATTAATGAATGATGATAATGCCTATCTCATTCTATCTCAACTCAAAAATGCCAAAAATCTCCCCAAAGAAAAAGATTACCACACACTCCACAATGTAGAAGCACTTATCACGCAAGAAAAAATCAGCGTAACCAATGGAACTTCAATTCTCAATGACAGTGCCTTTATTGCCCAAATTGCTAGTCAATTAATTGAAGCCGTTGAAATTATTTTTGCCAAAGAAACGGCATAAATTTTAAACACCAAAAGAGAGTTTAAAAATCACTTTCTCTTTTGATAAGCCACATAAATCGCAATTCCAAATGCCACCCCAATCACCAAGGCTAAAGTAATCCAATGCAAATACTCTTTAAGCAAATCTTCATTCTGTCCTAAAAAATACCCCAAAGCCACAAGAATCAAACTCCAAATTCCTGCCCCCAAAGAAGTATAAAAACAAAAAATCGCTAAATTCATTTTTCCAAGCCCAGCAGGAAGTGAAATATACTGCCTAACAACTGGTATCAATCGCCCACTAAAGGTGGAAATATGTCCATGTTTAGCAAAAAAATCCTCCATTTTTTTCATCGTTTCTTCATCAAAAAAAACATATTTTCCATACTTAATAAGAATCTCTCTCCCAAAAAACAATGCCAAATAATAATTCAACAATGCCCCCGCTAAAGAACCAAGAATCCCAAAGAAAACTGCAACAAAGAAATTCATTTCCCCTTGATAAGCCAAATACCCAGCAGGAATCATAACCACTTCGCTTGGAAAAGGAATAAAACTACTTTCCAAAAACATCATAAAAAAAATTCCAAAATATCCCAAATCACCAACAAGCTTCACAATAAAATCAATAATTGTCTGCAAAAATTCCTCACTTAGTTTAAAAATTAAATTAAATTATAACTAAAACCTAGCTATAATTAGAAAGTCTTTTAATAAAAATTAATAAGGAAAAAAGAAAGTGGCAAAAGAAAAATGTCCTCCCTGTGAATGCCCCAAAGGCGTTCCTTTATGGCTTGGAACTTATGGTGATATGGTTACACTCATTTTGACTTTCTTTATTTTGCTGCTTTCTATGGCTACTTTTACCACTGAAAAAATTGATGAAGCAATCGGTTCTTTAGAAGGGACTTTTGCTGTGCTTGAAAATGGGATAAAAACACAGATTAACCCTCCTGCTCCAATTCTTGCAACTCCTATTAAACCTCAAGAAGTAATGGAAGATGCGGTTAATATCTTTGCAAGTCTCATTACTGAATACAACGAAATTAATAAACTTGCTAATGGTCCTGCTGTTGAATTTGAAGAAGCTGAAGAGGGTATGATTATTCGCATTCCAGAAGCCTTACTCTTTGAGAGTGGTAGTGCTGTTTTAACTAATTCTAGCGGACTTGCTTTTTTAAAAAGACTAACTCTAGAGTTTGATAAACTCCCAGAAACAGCATTAATCAAAGCCATTGGACACACAGATAATGTCCCTATGCGAGAAAATCCCATCTTTGCAGACAATCTAGAACTCTCTATTGCTAGAGGTGTCAATGTTGCCCAACTTATTATCTCTGAGGGCATCTCAAAAGAGAGAGTTTTAGGTGGTGGTGAGGGAGAATTTTCTCCAATTGCTAGCAATAAAATTCCTGAACTTAGGGCAAAAAACCGACGCGTGGATTTGTATATCTATAGCATAGGAGAGGATCTCCCTAGTCTTGCACAAAATCTAGCCAAATCAAATTAAAGGATTTAAGTGGCACAAAGCTCTATTGAAACACTCTTTGAAGGTGCAATTAAATTTAAAGAAGAAAATTTTATTGCCTATAAAGAGCTTTTTGAAAATCTCAAAGAAGGTCAAAATCCTCACACACTTTTTGTGGGTTGTGCTGATTCAAGAGTTGTTCCAAACCTTATTACAAACACTCTCCCAGGCGAACTCTTTGTTGTTAGGAATATCGCAAATATTGTCCCTCCTTATAGGGAAGCTGAAGAATATCTTGCCACAACTTCAGCCATAGAATATGCCCTTGAAGAACTCAAAGTTGAAAATATTATTATTTGTGGGCATTCTCATTGTGGAGGTTGTGCGGCACTTTATGAAGAAGATCATTTCACTAAAATGCCCAATGTCCAAAATTGGCTCAAACTAATTGAACCTGTTAAAAAACAAGTTCTTGCTTTAAATCCACAAAATAAAGCTATGCGTGCTTATTTAACCGAACAAATCAATATCGAAAGACAAATCATGAATCTTTTTACTTATCCCAATGTCAAGGAAAAGTATCTTGCAAGGACATTGCATATTTATGGTTGGCATTATATTATTGAAAGTGGCGAAGTGTATAGCTATGATTTCAAAAAACACGAATTTAATTTACTAAAAGGATAAAAATGATTTTTATTGCTGGACCTTGCGTTATTGAAAATGATGAAATCTTAGAAGAAATTGCAGAATCGCTTAAACCACTTGCAAAAAATCCTGATATTGATTTTTATTTCAAGGCAAGTTTTGATAAAGCAAACCGCACGAGCCTTGATTCTTATCGAGGACCAGGTTTAGAAAAAGGACTAGAATCTCTAGCCAAAATCAAGCAAAAATTTGGCTACAAACTGCTTACTGATATTCACGAAACCCATCAAGTCAAACTTGCAGCTAAAGTCGTAGATATTCTACAGATTCCAGCCTTTTTATGCCGCCAAACAGACTTGATTGTAGAGGTCGCAAAAAGCAAGGCTATTGTGAATATCAAAAAGGGACAATTTATGAATCCTGCTGATATGCGCTATTCTGTGCTAAAAGCCATTAAAACGCGCGGGGGAGAAGAAGCAACCTATCAAGAATCGCAAAAATATCAGATTCTCCTTACTGAGCGTGGTAGTAGCTTTGGCTATGGGAATTTGGTAGTGGATATGCGCTCTTTAGTTATTATGAAAGAGTTTGCTCCAGTGATTTTTGATGCTACTCACGCAGTGCAAATGCCTGGTGCTGCTGGCGGAAAAAGCGGAGGCGATTCTCGCTTTGCTCCCATTCTTGCTAGAGCAGCAAGTGCTGTTGGGATTGATGGCTTATTTGCTGAAGTGCATACTAATCCAAAAATTGCCCTAAGTGATGGACCAAATATGCTAACTCCACAAGAGTTACTCAAATTATCTAACCAATTACTTGAAATTGATCATCTTATTAAAAAGGATTTATAATGCAAATTATTGAAGGCGATTTATCATTACTTGGCGATGAAAAGATTGCAATTATCTCAAGTCGTTTCAATCATCTTATCACAGATAGATTAATAGAGGGTGCAAAAGATTGTTTTTTAAGACACGGCGGAATTGATGAAAACCTTACAAACATTTTAGTGCCGGGTGCTTTTGAGATTCCTTTTGTACTAGAAAAAGTTCTTGCTCAAGGCAATTATGATGGTGTTTGCTGTTTGGGTGCGATTATAAGAGGATCCACACCACATTTTGATTATGTGAGTGCTGAAGCCACTAAAGGTATTGCCAATGTTACTATTCGCTATGGAGCTGCTGTAACCTTTGGGGTTTTAACTACAGATACCATTGAACAAGCTATTGAGCGCGCAGGGACAAAGGCAGGAAATAAGGGCTTTGAGGCAATGAGTAGCCTCATCGAATTAATCAATCTTTATCGTAAAATTGGAGCATAAATGGCAACAAGAAGCCATGTAAGGGAAGTTGTTGTGCAGCTTTTGTATGCTTATAGTAGTGGAAATAATGCAATTTTTAAATTTGCTGATGAAATCTTTGAAGAACACAAAATAAAAAACAAGCAAAAAGATTTTGCAAATCTACTTTTTAATGGCGTTATTGAAAATCTTGAATCACTTGATTTACGCATCGCTCATCAACTTGAAAGTTGGGATTTTTCAAAAATTGGAGATATGGAAAAAGCTATTTTAAGGCTTGGAGTTTATGAAATTGCTTTTAATAATCTTGATAAAGCCATTGCCATTAATGAAGCCCTAGAATTAGCAAAAACCTTTGGAAATGAGGCTTCGGCAAAATTTATTAATGGGGTTTTGGACAACATTGCAAAGAATCTGCAAATCCCCATTCATACCATTCAAGAATCAATGCAAAAGGTTAAACAAGTTACAAGTGATTTAGCTAAGCCTGAAAAATCAGAATCTAAAACCCCAAAAGCAAAAAATCAGAACTCCACAAAAAAGGGAAAAGTATGAAACTTTGTATCGCCCTTGATATGCCAAACAAAAAAGACAATCTTGAACTCTTAAGCAATCTAAAAACTTCTCAAGAAGTCTGGGTTAAAGTAGGGCTTAGAAGTTTTATTCGTGATGGAAAAGAGTTTTTAGAGCAAATCAAATCCATTAATCATTTTAAGATTTTTTTGGATTTAAAACTCTATGACATTCCCAACACAATGGGCGATAGCATTGATGAAATTGTAAAACTTGGAGTGGATATGGTAACTATTCACGCAAGTAGCGGAAGAGAAGCAATGTGTGAGATAACAAAACGGCTACAAAAAGTCCAAAATCCACCTTTAATTATGGCAGTTACAGCACTTACAAGCTTTCAACAAGAGAGTTTTTTTGAAGTTTATCATAGCAATTTAGATACTCAAGTTTTAAAATTTGCCAAAATGGCTTATGAATCAGGGATTAATGGAGTGGTTTGTTCTTGCTTGGAATCAAAAGCCATCAAAGAAAAAATCGATTCTCATTTTCTTACACTCACTCCAGCAATCCGACCTTTTGGTGAAGAAAGCGGAGATCAAAAACGCACCGCAACCTTGCAAGATGCAAAAGCTGCAATGAGTGATTTTATAGTGGTTGGAAGACCTATTTACAAAGCTCCAAACCCACAAGAAGTGATTAATAAGATTCTCCAATCTCTTTAATTAATGTAATCACACTCTACCTTACCCCAAATCATTGAATAAGGTAACACCTTTATCCACTCTCCTGCTTCTATTTGTATGCATTCTTCACTTAATAGTGCGATAGCATTGCTTTGGCAAAGTGGCAAAATCTGCCCTGAAGTGTATTTTCCTTTTTGAGTTAGCAAAAATCCATCTACACTAAGGCTTCCAAGCATAGCATCCATTCGCTTTTTTAACTTAAAGGATTCAATATTTTTTACCCTTAAAGCTTGAGGAAAATGAGCGTTAGCCCCAGCAAGATTTCTTAAAAATGGTAAAATCAAAAAACGCAACAATACCGCTCCTGCCAAAGGATTCCCTGGTAATGCGATAATAAATTTTCTCTCTAGCCTTGCCACCATAATAGGCTTACCTGGTTTAATCTGCACACCAGAAATCAGAATCTCAGCACCTGTTTGCACAAGCACTTCTTGCATAAAATCTGCTTCCCCTTTGCTTGCACCACCTGTGGTAAAAATAATATCAAAAGGCATATTTAAAACTTGCAATAATTCTTCTTTATTATCCTTTGAGATTCCTCCATAACTTGCCTTAAAACCAAAACTTTTTAAAATCCCCAGAATCATTGTAGTATTAGAATTATAAATTTGATAGTCCTCTGCTAACTCCCAAGGCTCTTTAAGTTCATTGCCCCCAGAAAAAACTCCGATTCTAAGCTCTCTAAATGCACTTACATAGCTAACACCCTGTGAGGCAAGCAGTGCTAAAGCATTCTCATCAATCTCATCGCCAATCTCTAAGATTTTTTTATTTAATTGGATTTCTTCACCAGCTTGGCGAATATTATCCCCTACCTTAAGTCCTTGTGGTATAGTAATACTCTCTTGATTATTAAACCCACCCTCAATAACTTCAAAAGGCACAACTATATCAGCATTTTTAGGAAGTTTAGCGCCTGTCATAATCTTTGCACACTCTCCACTTTTAAGTTCAACCTCTTTGCGATCCCCCGCAAAAATACTAGCCTTAATTTTTGCTGTCTTTCCCATATCTTCTGACCTTATGGCATATCCATCCATTGCAGCATTATCAAAACTTGGGAGCGCCTTTTGAGACACAATTTCTTGGGCTAAGAATCTCCCTTGTGATTCTAATAAAGCCAAAAATTCTTTATTTTTTGCAAAGCCACTACCTGCCTTTTGCAAAATCTTGATTGCTTCTTGTAATGAAACTGCTTGCATTTTTATCCTTGTAATGATTTAATTTGTCGGTATTTTTGAATGATTTTTTGTGCTAGTCTATTAATATCCACTTTCTCTTTAAAACTCAAACTCAAAAGTTCTCTTGCTTGATTCTCACTATACCCCATTAATTGCAGCACAAAAGAGGGCTTAGCAAATCCAAAAAGACACTCTTGCCCATTAATCAAAGAAATATCATCAAAAATCAAACTTTGAATCAGATTTCTTGCTTTAATCCCCTTTAATCCTAGAGGCAAGGTATTAGAAGGTGTCTCAAAAAAACAATAACAATCCTCTTGCAATTCTTTTTTTAGAATCTCAAAGAATAATTGAGCTTGATTTTCTTTGGGAACTTTTTGAAGTCTAATTGCCTCCAAAAATACTCCATAGAGATTTTCAATCTCTAAATATAACCCCAAATCCAAAATATCTTTACCCGCCATAATTCCAAAAGGACGCATTAAGCCCAAATTTTCTCCATTAGCAATTAAAAAATTTGCATTTTTTGGCAAAGGCAACCCTAAGGCTAAAGCATAGCTAATATCCCAAAGGGTAAAAACATCTTTTAAAATCTCATCTAAATGAAGATTCAAAGTAAGAATGTCTTCATTTAAATAAGGAATCAAAAAGCAATCCGCCCCTTTTTCTAAGGCGTTTTCAATATCAATTTGACCACTTTTTTTATCTGGGATTATGGGAATTATTGATTCTTTATTGGGCAAAGCAAGGTAGGCACTATAAAGCATTTGATGAGAAGAAAGTACAAGAGCGACTTTGTATTTTTGGCTAAGCTTGGAGAGCAAAAAATAAAAACTCTCCAAATTAAAACTAAAAGGGCGCGTAATCTCACAGCCCAAAAAATGGCTTAATTCTTTATTTTCTTGACTTATTTTTTGCCCCGCACTAGGAGTAATAGCCAAATAATTAGGGCGATCTTGCGCTATTAATTTTTGCATTAAAGAAGTATAAATGGGTGGATTTTGCAAATAATCTAGCATGACTTTAGCGTCCTTTTCCCATTGGTATTTAAAATATCTCCAAAACTATCTAAATAGTCCAAATAAGCAATCAAATATTTTCGACTAAGATTAAAATGTGCCTTAAAATTATTTAAATCCAAATAACCCTCATTTTTAATAATTTCTCTCATTGCCTCCAAAAGCTGCGTTAGAGCTTGTGTGCAAATAAAAAGTTTATGGTTAAGTCGCACGATCTTTTTTTCCCTAGTTAGCTTTTTAAACACCTCATCACCACTTTTTCTATCAATATCTAAACTATCATAAAGATTATAAGGCGCCATTGGTTCAAAGCCTTGGCTTTGCAGTAGCGTATAAATGGTGCGGTATAAATAATCCTCTATTTTTCCAATTTTAGCCTGTGGAGAAACATAAAATGAATCATTTTTTTGCAAAACACCCTCTTTTAAAAGCTTATCTAATAAGCTTTGGGCAAAGTCATTAGCAACCCACGATTGCTTTTGACAAAGCAAAGCAGAGCTCAAAAGCGCATTGGGATTCTTCTGTAAAATCACTAAAATAATTTCTCTTAATAATTCTTCTGCTTTTTTGGAATACACAACTAGATTTTTTTCACTCACAAAGCATTGTAAAATCTCTTTTGCAATACTTAATGCTTCAAGTTGTGAGATTCCAAATCTTTGTGAAGCACTTATAAGCCCAAAACCTTTTTTATGTGCTTGGAGTAAAATCTCAAAGGCTCCTTTTAAATTCCCTTTATCTAGCATTTTTAAAAATTCAAGTTTTTGGGATTTTTTCATCGGATCAACAATAGGGCTTAAAACTCTACCACCACCTAGCGTTTGTTTATCATCGCGCAAAATAAATCGCTCATTAAAAATACTATAAACCGGGTTTTTAAGCTTCAAAGTTGCATAATTTTTATCCAAAAACAAAACCCGACATGGCATTTTTAATGCCCCAATAAAAAAATTAACTTCAGCATTATGAGGAATTTCTACAAACATTTCTAAGGCAACCTCAACCCTATCAAATCCCCTCAAATAACCCTTTTTACTTAGCAAATCTCCACGCTTTAGCTCATGATGTGAGACACCACTAAGATTTAAAGCTGCCCTCTGCCCACTTTTAGCTTCATTAACAAACTCGCCGTGGCATTGAATATTTTTTATGCCCACAAGTCTATCAAGATTGCAACACCACGCCTTTTGATCACAAGTGAGATTACCATCCAAAAGTGTCCCACTCACCACACAACCACTACCTTTAATCACAAAGATTCTATCAATATAGTAACGGAAAAATCCCAAATCCCTATGAATCTTTTTGGGTAACTCAAAGAGTGCTCTTTTAAGATTCTCCACACTTACTTCATCATAGAGAGAAACTTCAAAGATTTGATATTTTAAGGTATTAAATTGACTAAAAAGATTCTGAATTTGCTCTTTAAGCGCTACAATTTCAGCCTTATCTGCTAAATCTACTTTGCTTATTACCACCACAAAATCACTAATTCCAAGCAAACTTGCAATTCTTAAATGCTCCAAAGTCTGTGGCATAATGCCATCATTAGCCGCAATGACCAACATTCCATAATCCAATCCAAATGCCCCAGCAATCATATTTTTTACTAATTTTTCATGCCCTGGAACATCAATAAAAGCAATATTTCTCTCCCCATTACTTAGATTTGAAAAGCTCAAATCTAGCGTGATTCCACGCTCTTTTTCATCTTTTCTTTCATCACCCCAAAATCCATTTAATGCACGCACCAAACTCGTTTTTCCGTGATCAATATGTCCCATTACCCCAAGAATCAAATTATCTTGCATAACTTTCCTTAATATCCAAAAGTGCTTTTTGAATAATCTTTTCATCTCCCTCCAAAAGCGCCATTACATCTAAAATCACCTTTCCATTTTCAACTCTAGCAATGATGCCCCTCTCTCTTAAAAGCTGTTCTAACTTTTTCTCATCGCTAAAGCTAAGAGCGATTCCAAAAGACTCTAGGGCTTTATTTGGCATTGCACCCCCTCCGCTGTAGCCCTTTGTTTCTAAGATGATAGGTTTGAAGCTTTCTTGAATTAGCTCCAATAGCTTTTCTGCTTTCTTTTTTAAAACTTCTTTAGTTTGCAAAAGCATTTTATAAGTTGGAATCTTTTCATATTTCCCCTGCAAATACGCCATCAAAGTCGCCTCCAAAGCAGCAAGGGTAAATTTATCTACACGCAACATTCTTAAAAGTTGATTTTGCTTTAATTGATCAATATAGCATTTCTTGCCAAAAATAATTCCTGCTTGTGCGCCACCAAGCAACTTATCTCCACTAAAACTCACCAAAGAAGGATTTAAACTTGCAATTTCTTCCAAAGGCATTTCGTATTTTTTTAAAATATCTAGCCCTTTTAAACCAAAATATCCACTTCCTAGATCATAATAATCCAACAATCCTTTCTCTTGCGCTAAAGCAATAAGCTCTTGATAGTCAACTTCCTTGCTAAAACCTGCAATTTCATAATTGGATTTATGCGCTTTAAAAAGCATAGCAGTATTAGAATTAATAGCCTCTTGATAATCTTTAAGATAGGTTTTGTTAGTAGTTCCCACTTCTTTTAGTATTGCTCCAGAATCCTCCATAACCCTAGGAATCCTAAAACTTCCACCAATCTCTATTAGCTCACCCCTTGAAACAACCACTTCTTTATTTTTAGCAAAAGTATTAAAAATCAAAAAAACTGCAGCTGCGTTGTTATTCACCACCAAAACATCTTCCACTCCCAAAAGCATAGCAAAAAGATTTTTTAGATGAATGTAACGCTCACTACGATCACCTTCTTTTAGATCATATTCTAAATTATTATAAGCACACAAAAGCGGCTTAACTTCCTCTAAAATCTCATTTGAAAACACACTCCGCCCAAGATTAGTATGCACAATAATTCCAGTTGCATTCACCAAAGTTCTAAGAGACTTATTAGTGCGCTTGTGATAAATTTCTTTAATACGCTCCACACACTTCTCAAACTCCATTATTGCTCCACCATTCAAAAGATCATTGCGATAAATCGCCAAAAACTCTACAACAATCTTCTTTAGCAACACGCCATTACACTCTTCTAAAGCCTTTGCCTTTAATAATTTATCTGTCTTTGGAATATGCCTTAAAATATTTTCCATTTCTGCCCAATTCATTTAAATGGTGATACAATAACGCACTCTTGCTTTATTCTGTGTAAAATCAAACTAAAAAAAATAAAAAGTTCAATAAAGACTAATTATATTTATTAATTTTTCATTTCAAAGATCTTTTTGGATTTGCTCTAAAACCTCTTTGGCTTCACCACAAAAATGCTCTTTAAATTGTGTTTTATTAAATGTTCTTTGTCGTTTTGCAAGTTGTGCTGTGTGTGTGGAGATTAATTCCTCTAGCTCTTCTTGTGAAATCTGCCCTTCTAAAAATCCTATTATTTCTTTAATGCCAATACTTTTTGCCCATTGATAGATTTTTCCATATCTTTCCAAAAGTCCCCTAACCTCATCAATAGCCCCATTCTCTAGCATTTGTTTTGTTCTTTGCTTGATTCTTTGGCGTAAAAATTCCCTTTGCCAAACAATCTCATAAATTTTACAATTTTCAATAATCGGAATTGGAGGATTTTCTCTAAAATACAAACTAGGAATCTTTGAGGTAATAAAATAAATTTCCAAAGCCCTTTGAATGCGATAGCAATCTGTTGGCTTAATACGAATCGCCCATTGTTTGTCTATTGTCTTTAAAAAGTGGTATTGTTTTTCTAAATCCCCCAAAGCATTGATTTTTGCTAAAGTTTCACTCCTTTGATTTTCATCTAAAGAAAAATCTGAAAGTCCCTCCAAAAGTATTTTAAGATAAAAACTACTGCCTCCAACAATCAATAAATTGTGTTGATTTTTTTGGCAAAAATCCCTTACTTTTTGATATTCTTGAATAAATATTTGAACATTATGTAGTTGTATTGGAGTTAAAATATCAATACCAAAATGTGCGATTCCTTCTCTCTCTTTTTTTGTTGGTTTAGCTGAAATAATATCAATTTCTTGATATACGCTTAAAGAATCAAGAGAAAGAATTGCACATTGTTTTTTTTGTGCAATTTCCAATGAAAGCGCGGTTTTTCCTGAACCACTACCTCCTAAAATGGCAAAAATTTTCAAGCGAAATTTTTAGAAGCCAAAACTGCCTCAAAAAAAGTGTTTCTCAAGGAATTTTTCTCCAAACTTGCAACACCTTGCGCTGTAGAGCCACCTGGACTCATTACACTTTCTTTTAAAAGCGCTGGATGAGTTGTCTGCAATAATGTCCCAAATCCCTCAAACAAACCCTCAACAATCTCTTTTGATTCATTACGCGTTAAACCATTTGTAACTCCCGCATCCACAAGCGATTCAGCTACCATAGCTAGAAATGCAGGAGCACAACCACCAAGTGCCGCAGCTACCGACATCATCTTCTCTTCAATCCAAACGCTTTTCCCAATGGAATTAAAAATTTCAAATGCTCTCTGCTTATAAACTTCATCTCCACACAAAGAAGTAATTGATTTGCCAACACTCGCAGCTACATTAGGCATTGCACGAATAAAAGCTTCTGATTCTATTCTATTTCTTAAAGTCTCTAAAGTAGTAGCATTCAAAATTGAATAAACGCATTTGGCTTTGCCAACAAACTGAAAAGATTGGAGTGCATAAGGTTTAACACAAAGCAGGATTTCTTGATCTTGCACTTCAATGAGATTGTTATTTTGAGATAATGGAGTGAGTCCTAAATCATCGCAAAACTCACGGATTTTTTGTGGATTCCTCCCTGCAACTTGAATATTTGCCTTCTCTTTTAATCCAAGAGCTAAAGCTCTTGCCATTTTACCATAACCCAAAAGAACAAGAGTTTTCATTTTTAATTGGCTTTGCTAAAATCAAAAAACTTAGAAATGGGCTCTGAGAGCCCAAAATTTTCATATTTAAAATTCTCTAATACAACTTGCGCCATAGTCAAGTTCTCAAAATTAAATAATACGGGTGCTAGAAAATTCACAGTTGATTCTTCAATGGGCTCTCTAATACAAACAATATTAAGCGTAACTAACTTAGAGTTTTGGGGGTCAATGTTAGTCTTTCCCTTAAGCTCTAAAAGTGCCTTTATAGGAGAAGGAATCTCAAACTCATAATCACTTCGCATTGAATAAGGATTCACCAAAGTGAAAGAAATACCATCGTTTTCACAGCTTTTTAGTTGCATAAATGTATCATCGTCTTTTGAAATCTTTTCTAATTGCATCTTTTGGATATGTTCAAAACCTAAAATCGGAGATTTTACTGCAAATTCCATCACCTAATCCTTGCTAAAATAATAACAAAATAAACTTTTCATAGTTTATTCACTAGCAAAATAGCTATCTACCCTAATTGTATAGTGAATTCTAAAATTTAATTCTATCGCAATAAAAACAAAAAATCAATGCAATTTTATAAAAAATGCATTACAAATCCGCTATAATTACCACTCATAAAGCTTTTTAAATTAAAATCATTCTGCTTTTAAAGAGTTTGGTATGAAAAGTTTAAAGCTTAAAATTCAAAGATAACAAAAGGGAATCTGTGAAAAAATTTATCCAATTCTTTCTTATAAGTTTTAGTTTTTTGATAATTTTCAATGCTTGTTCTTCAAAAAACAATGGCGGATTAGCGCTTGATGAAGTAAATAAACCAGCTGATTATTGGTATCAAAATATGCTTAAAGAAATTCGTAATGGAGATTTAGAAAAAGCCGATAGTTACTTCACTTCACTCCAAAGTGAGCATTTGAATTCACCACTATTAAGCGAAGCAATGTTGATTTTGGGACGAGCGCATATGCAAGAAGAGGAATATCTCCTAGCCACATTTTATTTTGATGAATACACCAAACGCTTTGGAGATGAGAAAAATATTGACTTTATTAGCTTCTTAAAACTTCAAGCCAATTATTTTGCCTTTGCCAAACAATTTCGCGATCAGCAACTTTTGGCAAAATCAATCAAAGACGCACAAGACTTTAGCCAAAAATACCCTTATTCACGCTATAGACCTATTGTTGATACTATGCTTTTAAAACTAGAACTCGCTAATTTGAGCCTTAATAAAGAAATTATTAAACTTTATGAAAAGAAAGATAAACAACAAGCTGCAAAATATTATCAACAAAAAATTGATGAAAGTGCTTGGATAAAAGATATTTTTTATCAAGAGGCAGGTTCGCCTTGGTATCAAAAAATTTTTGAATGGTAGGATAAATCAATGCAATTAGAACGCTATGGAGCTTTTCCAAAAAATCTGCCTATTATTTTAGAAGAGGATATGTTTTTATATCCTTTTATGATAGCGCCTCTTTTTATTAATGATGAAGAAAGTCTTAAAGCCATTGATCTTGCAATGCAAAGCGAAGACAAGCTTATCTTTATCACTGCAATTAAATCTAAAGATGATGAAGAGAATGAAGAATCCTTTTATGATGTTGGAGTGATTGGAACAATTATGAGGCGTGTAGCCTTGCCTGATGGGCGCATCAAGATTCTTTTTCAAGGGCTAAGCCGTGGGAGTATTGAAAAACTCATTTCAAAATCTCCCTTGATTGGAGAAATCCAGCCCATTATTTCAAAAAGCTTTGATGCAAGTAGAATCGAAGCCATTCTCTCGGTTTTAAAAGAAAAATTACGCACCCTTCATAATATTTCTCAAAATTTCTCACAAGACTTGCTAAGAAGCATCAATGAAACAATGGATCCTAATCGTGCTGCAGACTTAATTGCAAGTGCTACAAGACTAAAAAAAGAGCAAGTTTATAAAATCTTCAAAGAAAATGATCCAGAAGAAAGACTGCTTAGCCTCATTGATATAGTCTTAGATGAAATCAAAGCTCAACAAATCCAAAAAGAAATTAAAAACAAAGTTAATTTCCAAATGGAAAAAATCAATAAAGAATATTTTTTAAAAGAACAATTAAAGCAGATTCAAAAAGAACTTGGCGGAGAAAACAAAGACACAGAATTACAAGAATACAAACAAAAACTTGAAAAACTCAAAAATGCTATGAGCAAAAATGCCTATAAGGAAATCTCTAAACAAATCAACAAACTTTCTCGTATGCACCAAGATAGCGCAGATGCTAACCTTTTACAAAATTACATCGAATTGGTTTTGGATATTCCTTTTGGTGCTTATTCTAAAAAATCTCTCAAAATTGAAGAAGTGCAAAAACAGCTCGATAAAGATCACTATGGGCTAAAAAAGCCAAAAGAGCGCATCATAGAATACTTTGCTGTGCGAGAACTTCTTGCTTTAAGAGGTAAAAATGATAATGAAAATAAAGGCACGATTCTTTGCTTTTATGGACCCCCTGGAGTGGGTAAAACAAGTCTTGCAAACTCCATTGCCACTGCCCTCAAAAGAAAACTTATCCGAATCGCGCTAGGTGGCTTAGAAGATGTGAATGAGTTACGAGGACACCGCCGAACTTATATTGGAGCAATGCCGGGTAGAATCGTGCAAGGCTTAATTGATGCAAAAGAGATGAATCCTGTGATTGTTTTAGATGAAATTGATAAGATGCACCATTCTTTCCGTGGCGATCCTTCTTCTGTGTTATTAGAGATTTTAGATCCTGAGCAAAACAAAGAATTTAGAGATTATTACACAAATTTTGATTTAGATCTCTCCCAAGTGATTTTTATCGCTACTGCCAACGACATTAGTTCAATCCCAGCTCCTTTACGCGACAGAATGGAATTTATTAATATCAATAGCTACACTCCTTATCAAAAAGAACAAATTGCAAAGAAATATCTCATTCCTCAAGAAATCAAAAAACATGGCTTACAAAGCAGTGAAGTTAGCTTTAATACACAAGCTATAAAAAATCTTGTTGAAAAATACACAAGAGAAGCGGGGGTGAGAAATTTAAGACGCAAGATTGCTGAAATCTTACGCAAAGTTGCCAAAGAAATTTTGCAAAATCCACAAGAAAAAATCACTATTACCAACAAGAATCTATCTCAATACCTTGATAAAATTGTCTTTGAATACGAAAGTGCAAATGCTAAAAATGAAGTGGGCTTAGTCAATGGACTTGCTTGGACAAGCGTTGGTGGTGATGTCTTAAAAATTGAAGCTTTAAAAATCAAAGGCAAGGGCGGATTGCATTTAACTGGTAATCTGGGTGATGTAATGAAAGAAAGCGCAAAAATTGCTCACTCTTATATCAAATCCCTAATTGACAGCCAAAAACTAGAAATTGACCCAAGCCTTATTCCACTTTCTCCCAAAGAAAAGGCAGAGAAAGATTCTGTTGATCTAAGTGAGATTTATAATCGCTTTGATGTGCATTTGCATGTCCCAGAGGGTGCTACACCAAAAGATGGTCCGAGTGCTGGAATCGCCATAGCTAGTGCGATTGCTTCAATTTTTTCTAATCGCCCTATCTTAAGCTCTGTTGCTATGACTGGTGAATTAACTCTAAGAGGCAAAGTTCTTCCCATTGGTGGCTTACAAGAAAAACTCACTGCGGCTCTAAAGTCAGGTGTTAAAACCGCACTTATTCCTAAGAAAAATTTTGAGCGTGATTTAAATGAGATTCCAGAAGAGGTCAAAGAGGGCTTAGAAATTTATCCAGTAGAAAATTTCCAAGAAGTTCTAAAATACATCTTTGAATCCAAATAGCCTTTTTACTCAACCCTCACACGATCCCCTTGAAATCTGTGGGATTGATGAAGCGGGTAGAGGTTGTATTGGTGGCTCACTTTTTGTATGCGGTGTGATTTTAGGTAAATCTTTTCCCAAAAATCTCTTAAACCAACTCCAAGATTCCAAAAAACTCTCTCCCAAAATCCGCGATACTCTAGCCCTGCAAATCACGCAATACGCACAATTTCATCTTGTTAAAAAAACTGCACAAGAAATTGATTTAAAAGGATTAAGTCTTTGCCTAAAAGAATCCCTACAAGAAATTCTAACTCAACTCAAATCCCCCCACTACCTTTTTGATGGAAATTGTAATTTTCAAATCCAATCCCTACAAACGCTAATAAAAGGTGATTCTAAGGTTTATGCCATTAGTGCAGCAAGTATCTTAGCTAAAAATGCTAAAGATAAAGAAAGTATAGAATTGGATTTAATTTATCCGCAATATAATTTTAAATCACACAAAGGCTATGGAACAAAAGCTCATATAGAAGCTATCTTAAAATTTGGTTATTGCAAGGAACATCGCCAAAGCTACCACTTAAAAAAACTTCCAAAAACCACAACAACGCTTTTTTGATTTTAATCCTTTTTAAACAATTTTTGATAAAATTGCACAATCTATTTTTAATCGTAAGGCATTATTTTGAGTGGGACAATTATAACAATTACTTCTGGAAAAGGTGGTGTTGGAAAATCCACTACAACAGCAAATTTAGCAGTTGGTCTAGCCAATGCAGGGAAAAAGGTTGTAGCTGTAGATTTTGATATTGGGCTTAGAAATCTTGATATGATTCTAGGCTTAGAAAATCGCATTGTTTATGATATTGTAAATGTTATGGAGGGAGAGTGCAATCTCTCCCAAGCACTTATCAATGACAAAAGAGCTAAGAATCTCTACTTTTTACCTGCCTCACAGAGTAAAGATAAAACAATCTTGGATAAAGAAAAAGTTGCCAAACTCATTGAAAAACTAAAAGAAGAATTTGAATATGTCTTGCTTGATTCACCTGCAGGAATCGAAGGCGGTTTTGAACATTCTATTTTTTTGGCTGATGAAGCCCTTATTGTCTCCACTCCCGAAGTTTCAAGCGTGAGAGATGCAGATAGGGTGATTGGAATTATTGATGCAAAAAGCAAAAAAGCACAAATGGGTCAAGAAGTTAAAAAGCACATTATCATCAATCGCTTAAAACCAGAAATGGCTGAAAAAGGTGAGATGCTTAGTGTAGATGATGTCTTAAAGATTCTCTCCTTGCCTCTCATTGGCGTAATTCCAGAAGATGATAAAATTGTTTCTTCTACCAACACCGGTGAGCCTGTTATCTATGGAAACTCTCTCTCAAGCCAAGCATATAAAAACATTACAAGAAGAATCTTGGGGGAAGAAGTGCCTTATTTGGAATTAAAGGCTAAAAAAGGATTTTTTGGGAGGCTATTTTCATGAGTTTATTTGAAAAATTTTTTGGAAACAAAACAAGTTCTGCGCAAGAAGCGAAAAACCGCTTAACTTTGATGTTAGCTCACGAACGCACAATCAATGTGCCCTATATGGAAGCTATGAAAAAAGAAATCCTAGAAGTGATTAAAAAATACACAAAAGCACAAAAAATCGACATTAAAACTGATTCTAATCAAAACTTTAACACTCTTGAAGTAGAAATCCTACTTGAAAAATAATTTTGCATGAATAAACTAAACCCTATTACCATAGGAATTATAGCACTTTTACTTGTGCTTTTAGTTTTTAACTTTATCCCCGACCAAGAATCAAAGCCAATACAGCAAAAAATACAAACGGCAATAAAAACCAAACCAAGCACTCAAGAAACTCAAGAAACTCAAGAAACTAACAATATGCTGATTCAAAAAAATCTTGATTTTTTAGAAGAAAATCTCCCACTTCTCAAAGAAAATTTAGAGCCTAAAACTAAACCACTTCCCACTACACCAAACCCAGAATCTCTAGCAAAAGAAACAAACACTCCAAAAACAACTCAAATCTGCCAAAGAACTAAACCACAGCTTGCCATTATTATTGATGATATTGGCAACTATACACAATATCGTAGGCTACAGGAAATACCCTATAAAATTACTCCCTCTTTTTTCCCAAAAACCATTGCTTCAAAAAATACACCCCAAATTGCTGCAACTGCGCCCTTTTATATGGTGCATTTGCCTCTTGAAGCATTGAATTTTTACCAAAAAGAACATTTATGGCTTTTTAGCAATGATTCTAAACAAATAATTCAAGATAGGATTCAAGCTATTAAAAAGGATTTTCCAAATCTGACTTATATCAACAATCACACAGGAAGTAAATTCACACAAGATCCAAATGCCATGCAAAATCTCCTTGCAGTCCTCAATGAAAATAAAATTACCTTTGTCGATTCTAAAACCACTCCCAAAACCAAAACAGCTCTTTATTACAAAAACAACCCCACAGCTTCTCTTAATCCTTGCCAAAATACTCCATTTTTGGAACGCAATATTTTTTTAGATAACGAACTAAATATTTCAAAAATCACACAAAATTTTATAAAAGCCATCGAAACTGCCAAATCAAAAGGCTATGCAATCGCTATTGGGCATCCTCACAAAGAAACGATTTTAGCTTTAAAAAACGCTTCTGAATATCTCCAAAAGAGTGGAGTGGAAGCCGTTTATATAAACGAGCTTATCATTCCATAAAATTTTTATTAAAAATATGTTAAAATACAGATAAAAAAATAAAGATTTAATGAATGGCAATTCCAAAAGTAACCCACCAATTACAAGGTAGTATTCTTTCTATTTCACCCTGCAAAGATTTAACTTTTTGTATTGATAACACCTTTTATATTGCAAAAATAAATCAAAACTTAAAAAATATTGTAAATTTTCAAATTATCAAAAATATAGAACCTCCTCATCGCTATTCACACGCCTTTGGAATCTCCCCTGATGCTTATTTTTGCATTTCTTTAGTTGGAGAGAAGAAAACTTTAATTATTCGACTTGATGATTCTAATATTAAACACATCGCTACACTCGATGATCACGATGGCGATATCGAATCATGTGGCTTTTCAAACAATGGAAAATACCTTGCAACAGGCGGACAAGATGGTAGAGTATTTTTATATGAAGATAACAATTTTTTACCAACAGCTTCACTTCTAGCGCGTTCAGATTATATTTCCACTATTCGCTTCTCAAAAAGTAATGAATTTATTGCTATTAGCGGATTTGATAAATTCACAATGATTTTTGATATTTTACGCCACAAAATTGCCTTTAACTTTGTTACTAATGATGTGGTAGAAGATTCTTGTTTTTTTAGCAACGATGAAAAACTCTTGCTTGTTTTGCGCAATAACTCTAGCATTGTTTTTAGCCTCAAAGAAGGCAAAATTCTCTCTCAAGAATATTTATTTGCTTTCTGGCCTACATGCATTGCCTTAGATGAAGAAGAAAATTACGCCCTTATTGGAACTCGTTCTGATATACTCTATATCATTTCACTTAAAGACAATTCTAAAGTCATGGAAATCAAAACTGAACACGCCGGAATCGCTTCTATTGCTTTTTGTCATGGCTTTTTATATATTGGTTGCATTGATGGTGCTTTGCTAATTTTTGATTACAACGAAGGCAAAGAAGATTTAAAAGATGCCTTTGCCATCAAAGACTATAAAAAAGCGCGTGAAGCCATTGAAAAAAATGTCTTTTTAAGCATACATCCTTTAACCAAAATCTTTGATGAAGTGTGGCCTGATATTTTAAATCAAGCAGTTATCCTTTTAAATCAAGATGAAATTGATAAAGCCATTGAAATAACCGCCCCTTTTATAGTTTCTCAATCCAAAAAAAATGAATTTGATTTTTATCTTTCTCAAAAAGATGGCGTGAAAACCTTTTTGGAATTAATCGATAAAAAAGACTTTATCAAAGCCTATGAAATGGTAAAAACTACAAAATTTCTAATCAAAACTCAAGCTTATGAAAAGCTAGAAAATATATGGAATAAGGCTTTTTTTAATGCCAAAAAGTTACTTATAGAGAATGCAAAAATCAATCAAAAACTTGCCGAGCAGTATCTTGCTCCCTTTGAAAATACACCCAAAAAAGAATTAATCGTTCAACTACTAAGAAATTCTGATGTCTTTGCAAAGGCAGACAATCTCATCAAAAATCAAAATTTCAAAGAATATTTTTCGCTTACTTTTCAATTTTCTTTTTTGCGTGAGACTGATTTATATAAAAAGGTGCTTTTACTTGGTGAAAAAATGCTCACAAATCTCATTGAGTTAGAGAAAAATTTTCAATACCAAGAAGCAAGAAAACTCGCTGAAACCCTTTTGGTATTTCCAAACTTAAAAAGATCGGCTAATGAAAAAATTGTGCTTATGCAACAAAAGGAAAATTTCCTAGAAGCTATCGAAAAAAAGGATATAAAAAAAGTCTATACGCTAGTAGATGATATTGAGAGTTTGCGCTCTATGCGACAATTTAAAGACTTTACTAAAGATTTTCTCAAGCTTTATGAGGAAGCTAAGCCTTATGCTTATACAGGTAATGCTCAACATATTAGAGTTATTTTTGGGGAATATATGGAGATTAACTATTGGATTGATAAAATTGCTTCTTTGATGAAAATTGCCTATCTCAAGCAAATCAATAATGCCCTAAATGAAATTCAAGTGAATTGGCTTATGACCATCAAGCGCTATTATGAGAGATTTGGCAAAAGTGCCGAAATCATAAAACTACTCCAAAATCACTCCTCTAAAGCCATTTTAGATGAATTTGAAGGCGATGGCGAAAGCGATGGTTACCGCTATCATAGCTTTGTCGATAATATTGTAATTTACCTTGTGCAAAAAGAATCATAATCTTGCAAACACTAAGCACAATTCCTTTAGATCTCCAACATTTAAAGAATCTAAAAACACTTTATTATCACGGGAATCTACAATTACTTCAACAGCGCAAAATAGCCATTATTGGCTCTAGAAACCCAAACCCTTATGCTCAAAATTTCACCAAGGAAATCTCCAAGAAAATATCGCCTTATGCAACAATCATAAGTGGAGGTGCATTGGGGATAGATATTTTAGCCCACAGCGCTGCTTTACCAAACACCATTATGGTATCTCCAAGCTCACTAGATATTATCTATCCAAAAACTAATCAAAAAATTATTCAAGAAATTTATCAAAAAGGGCTTATGCTAAGCCAATTTTCTCCTCCTTATATACCTAAGCATTATTCCTTTTTAGAACGCAATAAAATCATTATTAGTCTTGCAGAATCTATCATAATTCCTCAAGCCGACTTAGAAAGCGGATCTATGCAAAGTGCCAAATACGCATTAAGCCTAGGAAAAAAAATCTATGTTCCACCTCACCACTTAGGACAAAGTGAGGGGACACAAAGATTAGCCAAGGAAGGCAAAGCTGATGTCATTTGGGAAGTTGATAGCTTTTTATCTACTCTTTTTGAAACCACATCTTACCAAAGTGCCGATGAAATTCTAGAGTTTTGCAAAACCAATCCTTTTTTTGAAGAAGCCTTTATTAAATTCGGAGAAATTCTTTTTACCTATGAATTAGAGGGCAAAATTCTAAGAAATAATGGAAGAATCGAGGTTGTTTGATGCAAAATATTTTGGCATTAGATATAGGATTAAAGCGTATAGGAATCGCAAAATCAATACAAAATATTCCCATTCCCCTACCCCCAATTTTAAGAAAAAATCGGAATCAAGCTGCCAAAGAAGTAAGTCAAGTTATTTGTGATTCCAAAATCCAAACTCTCATCATTGGTCTCCCACAAGAGAGCGAATCTTCAGCAGAAATGGAGCGTAGAATCAAACATTTTGTAACCTTACTTGAAATTCCAAATAATATTAAAATACATTTCATAGATGAATCTTTTAGTTCCTTTGAGGCACTCCAAAGAATGCAAGGTAGCAAAAAAAGCAAAAAGAAAGATGGCAGTCTAGATAGTCTTGCTGCAATGATAATTTTAGAGCGTTTCTTAGTGAGCCAAAAACAAAACTAAGGGCTTATTATTTAAAAGCAAATCCACTTGCACACCCTGCTTCCCAACAAGCATTTGTGCAATCTCCTCTTCGCTTTTGCAGGCTTTTGGCAAAGAGATGCCAATGGAGAGATTATGTTCTGATAAAATCGCTTTTGATCGCCCCGCGATAATATTTGTAAATTCTTTAATCACATCAAGCAACTCTTCATCGCTTTGCGATTCCTCACCTAGTAACATCAAAGAGGCTTCTTTGACGATTGACTTACTAAAACAAAGCGCCACAATTCCGCTCACATCGCCCTCAAAGCTAATCATCGCTCCCATAATATTGCTTTGACCGGTTTTATTATAGGTTGTAACTTTATAGTCTTTTCGCTTTGCCTCGCCACCTGTTAGGGAGGAAAGTGTTTCAATAGCGGCATTGATAAACACAGGCAACTGCGCCACAAGATGTTTTGTAAGTCCTTTGCGTTTCTGCTCAACTGCTTGGTATTTTTTAATCGCTTCTTTAATCTGTGAATCTTGTCTGCATTCCTCAAGGTTAGAAAAGAAGTAAATTCCACTACGCCTACAAAGTTCTCTTTTTTCTTTAGCAAGATTTAATTGCAAACCACAAATTGCAACACAAGCTTCATAGCGCACATTGTTTAAAGCCAAAGACATAATAAAATCCAATGCTCCAAAATTAAAGTCCTGAATCTGACTCACATCAAAAACAAACACTTTATATCCCTCGCGCAATCTTGAATTATGCGCCTGAAGATTAAAATACAATGTAATATTTTTATCAGCCTTTCTATAAAGCGTATAAATCACCATTCCATTTTGTATGATGGTGGGGATAAAATTTCCTGTAACATCAAAATAAATATCATAAATATAAAAAGCTTGATCTAAGAGCTGTTTGCGTTTTTCCAAAAAAGCTTGAGCGTTGTTAAGACAAATAACCTCATAACCCTTTACTTGCAATTCATGAGAAATGAGTGTTTGCACCATTCCATCATTATCATAATAAACAATCTTTTGTTGAATAGGTGGCATTTTAAAACCAAGCAAAAAACTAGCAATGGAATCATTTTTAAATAGTGGAATACTTCGATTAGGAAAAAGGGCTTTAAGTTTGACAAATTGGGTTTTACTATATCCTATAAAAGCAACTGGAATGGAAACCTTATCTTGCAATGCCAACAATGCCCTTGCTACCAAAATTATAGCACCCTCATCAATCCAATTAATGTTTTCAAAAGAAAAATAAACCGCCTTGATAGATAAACTTCTAATCGTAGCGCTATTGGAGGTGAAAACCTCGCAAATCTCCTTTGCTTCTTTCATCTCCAAATGGATATTTGGCGCATAAATGGCAATGTCTTGCTTAATAATAGGTCGCATTGAATTAGTTTGCGAGATAAACTTCTGCTTCTACTCTTCTATTTTTTTGTCTGCCTTCTCGTGTTTTATTAGAAGCAATTGGCTTTTCTTCACCATAACCTTTTGCTTCTAATCTTTCTGCAGAAATACCTTGTTTAACGATTTCATTTTTAACAGATACTGCTCTTTTTTCAGAAAGCTTTTGGTTATAAGCTGCACTTCCTGTGCTATCTGTATGTCCATTAATTACAGCTGTTTTTTCAGGATTTTGCTCCATATATTTTGCAAAATCTTGAATCTCTGGATAATAAGCTGGATCCACTACTGCAGAATCACTGGGAAACTCTACATTAAAGGTGTGGATATGCGATAAAGCAGGTTCTTGTGTCTCCTCTACAACAACTTCTTTTGCTTCTTCTGCTACTGCAACTTGCTGTGCTCCATAAGTTCCAAATGGAATGCTAAAGCCAAGCATCGCAACCACATCACTTCTACCATCAAAACTCATTAAATGTCTTAATTCTGTTTTAAAATGTAAATACTCAAAAGCTTCCCAACGCAATCCCACACCATATTGACCAAATGGCGCACTATCTAAACTTTGACTATTATTAGAAACATCTTCATAACCCACACCACCTAAGATATAAGGAGATACGCTTTGCCATACTTCAAATTCTTTAACAAGATTCATATAATAACGATTAAAAGAGGTTTTGGCATTAGGAATACTTTGCTCAGCGTGTGTAATCCAATCATAACCCAACTCCAAAAGCACATCAGGAGCTACCCTCGCACCCGCTTTTAATCCATAAGACAAATCAATGTCATCTGCCATTCTTTGATTATCCACATGCCAACTTCCGCCAATTTGAGGTGTAATCTCAAATTGATTATTCGCAGCAAAAAGCATACTAGACAAAACCAACGACAAAGAGAAAAACTTTTTCATATTCCTTCCTTTATTCATGAAAAATAACATTTTCTATTTCTAGAATCCATGTTCTTTAAATTATAACTAAAATTAACTAAATCTACTGCCCTAAAACTAAAGAATTACTAAAATTTCTTTTTATTCACATCTTCAAGAATATTTTTAGCAATCTCATCAACACTTCGAGTAATCTCATTAGTTGCATTTGCTACGCCAACATTATCTTGAGTTGCACTTTCTAATTGTGCAATTGCCTCATTAATTTGTCCGATTCCTTCTGTTTGCTCTTTGATAGATTCGCTCATTTCATTTACACTTTGAACAAGAACATTAACATTTGCTTCAATCTCACCTAATGATTTTGCTGTTCTCTCAGCCAACTTTCTTACTTCATCAGCAACAACCGCAAATCCTCTTCCGTGTTCTCCTGCTCTTGCTGCCTCAATTGCCGCATTCAAAGCAAGGAGATTGGTTTGATCTGCTATATCTTTGATTACACCAACTATTTCTTTAATATCTTCTGCCTGTCTTGTTGCTTCCATAGTCTTATCGCTAACATTTTGCATTGAAGCACTAATCTCTTCAACTGCAGCAGCAGATTGCTCCAAAGAACTTGCTTGATTTTGAGAACCATCAGTAAGTTTTTGCATTGATTCTTTTAGTTCTAAAGAACGCGCTGCTAATTCTTCAGCAAATTTAGCACTTGTATGCAACATGGTTTTAATCTCTTTGCCCAAAGTATTAGTAACAATCTCAACGCGTCCATTTGCATTTTTAACTTCTGTAGTGAAGTCTAATCTCACATAAGAATCAAAAACTCTTGAGATTTCATTGGTGTCGCTTCCAATTTTTTCCTGTAAAACATCAAGCATTTGATTTAACACTTCTTTAAGCTCTACTAATAGAGGGTTACTAGGATTCTTAGAAATTCTTGCAGTGAGATTTCCTGCTTCAATTTCCTTAGCAGTTTCTACTGATTCTTTAATCGCTTCTTCATCAACCAATAAAGAAGATCGAGTTCTTTCAATATTACTATTAATGATTCGTCCCATAGTTCCCAATTCATCATTAGAGTGAATTTTAACTGTTTGTATGTCTTTACTTTCGTAATTAATATATTTAAAGACTTTATCCAATGTATCCAAAATAACAGTAAGTCTCTTAGAAACATTTTTACGAATATAAAAATACACAAAAGACATTACAATAATCAAGAAAACAACTGAAGCCCCAGCAATAATGTATTCTAAAGTGTATAAAGAAGCAAGCACTGAAGATCTAGGAGCGGTTACCAAAATTCTCCAATTAATAGCCCCACCCACAGAAGAAAATGGCATCACACTTGCATAGCTTGGTACTTTATCTGTAGTGACATAATCATACACTCCCGCTTTGCCTTCTACCATAGCTCTAACCCCTTCTGCTGCCTTAGGATCCTTATTAATATCTTGCATTTTCTTTAAAATTAAACTTTTATTTCTATGAATAAGGATAGTTCCATCCTCATTAAGCAATCCAACAACACTACCATCAAAAACTTCATTAGAAGGATCTAAAAACACTTCTGCAAGATTTTCAAAGTTAAAGATAAATCCAACTGCTCCAATCACAGAACGATTCTCATCATAAAGTGTCATTGCCATACCAATACCTACAAATTCCTTTCCACTTAATGAAAATTTACGCGGTAGACCAAAAAAAACTTTGCCATCATCTGCACTAGAAGCAGTTAGAGCCTTTTTTACTGAATCTAATTGCAAATCACTACCCACACGCAAACTTGTGATACCCCCAGCAGATCTCACATCTTTATCTTGCCAAAGTGCCATATAATTGCCATCATCCATTTTTGTAAATCTACCATTGTCATTGAGACCTAATGGATTTTTCAAATATACAAAAGCATAATCTGTATAACTACCAGAATCAAGCACATTTGCTATTGTTTCTTCAAGTTGATTTATTGAGATATTTTGTCGTGGGGTTGAAGTAAAAAGACTTTCTATGCTATTAGTAGCTGCATTATTCAACGCAATCATTTCGTTTACTGAAGCTTCAGCGGTGTTAGTATGTCCTTTTGAAGCTTCCATAATAATAGCTTCAGCACTCTTACTCATACTATCACTCACTCGAATACTAATAATAGTAGAAAGAATCGCCAAACCAATAACCATAATAATACCTATGGAGGCAACTAATTTAGTTCCTATGCTTAAACTTTTAAATGGATTCATAATTCACCCTCATCTAAATTTTAATAAAAACAGAGCACGAATTATATCACAAAACAACTTAATTAAAATAAATATATAAAATTATTTTAACTTCTTAATTAGCGCTTAAAAAGCTCATTAAAGCTAAAAAATTCAAAAATAAAAAATGCTTACCATCAAACCCATAGAATACAAACAATTTAAAAACAATAATAATTACAAATTATCTCAAATAAAATAATTTGTAATTTCCAAAAAATACCCCCTAATATTCTAAAGTTTAATTATTTTTTATCTTTCTTTTTCTTTTTCTTTTTTTGCAAATCTTCTTCTTGCTCATTAGAAAACATTCGCACGCTTGAATAATATGAAACAACTCCAGGATCAGCTAACAAACAAACATTCTCTGCATCTTTATCTTCATAATCAATCTTAGAAAGCAAGATTCTAGCAAGATTGATTCTTGCGCGTTTTTTGTCATTAGAATCCACAATCATCCAAGGCGCAAAAGGTGTGTGCGTGCGTGAAAACATCTTCTCAAATGCTTCTGTGTATTCATCCCATAAATTAAGGGATAACTCATCAATAGGGCTTAATTTCCAACGCTTCAAAGGTTCATCTTTTCTTGCTTCAATTCTCTTTCTTTGCTCTTCTTGCCCAACATCTAAAAAGAATTTAAACAAAATATAACCACTCTCAATCAACATTTGTTCCAAATGGGAAACTTGAATAATGAATTCTTTGTATTGTTCATTGCTACAAAAGTTCATCACACGCTCCACTCCCGCTCGGTTATACCAACTGCGATCAAAAAATACAATTTCTCCACCATTTGGAAGTTCATCAATATAACGCTGAAAATACCATTGTGTTTTTTCTACATCACTTGGTTTTTGTAATGCCACCACTCTTGCCCCACGCGGATTTAAATGCTCTCTTAAAGCTTTGATTGTTCCACCTTTGCCTGCAGCATCACGCCCTTCTAAGATTATAATGATTTTTTTCTGATGCTTTTTTACCCAATTTTGCAATTTAATCAGCTCAATTTGGAGTTTTTTAATCTCCACTTCATAAAATTCCTTATTTAACTTGCCTTTTTTATTATAAACTTCACCAGGTCTTTCATCTTCAGGACGCACAACTAAAGTTTTACTCATTTGCCTAACCTCCAAACTTAAGTTATAAAATAGTTAAAATATTCTACCATTAAAGAATTAAATTATACATAAGGAAAACTATTTTGAATACTTTATTTTGCATTGGAAAAAATTATTCTTTTAAACCACTTCAAAAATATTCTATTTGCTATGCTCAAAGTCTTTTTGGGGAGATTCAATGCACTTGGTTTTTGGATTCTTTAAATGATACAAATTGCTTTAAAAATCTCAATTACGCCATAGAATCTTCACAGAATCTTTTAATACTCGCCAAAGATTCTGTGCTCAATGAAATTTTAGAGTATTTTAAAAAATATTCTTTTTCAACGCCTATTTTCAAAAAAACCCACCATACACTTGCCTTTAAAAATTGCAATATCATCTTACAAGAATCCCCAAAAATCACACAATTCAGAGATGCAGATAACACTTTTTTGTATCTTTTAGGGCTTGATTGTCAAAGCGCTTTAACCCTTCTAAATCCTCTAGCCAAAGCCTATCAAATCCAATTACAAATCCTTCAAGAAACTTGTGGAATAGAAATCTTACACGCCAAAGCCCTTTCACACAAATCACTTGATAATTTTTTGCAAGAAATGCAACAAACTTTTCAAAATAAAATCTTTGCGAGTTCGAATTTAGCTCAAAGTATTATCCAACTCCTTGCAAATTCCAAACAAAAAATTACAACTGCAGAGAGCTGCACTGGTGGCTTAGTGGCTTACTATCTCACCAAAGAATCAGGTGCAAGTGAAGTTTTTGAGGGGGGAATTATCAGCTATGCTAATGCCATTAAAGAATCTTGGTTAAAGGTCTCTAATAACAATCTTATTTCTTATGGCGCAGTTAGTGAGGCGGTAGTGCGCGAAATGCTAGAGGGTGCTTTGAATCTAAGTGGTGCAGATTTTGCCATTGCTACAAGTGGTGTTGCTGGACCAACTGGAGGCAGTGTTAGCAAACCTGTTGGGACAATCTTTATTGGAGTGAAATCTAAAAATGGGGAAGAAATTATCAATAGAGTCCTATTTTCTGGGGATAGAAACTATATTCAAGAACAATCTTGCCTCTATGCTTACTTGCTTTTTTTAAAACTTTTTTTCAAAACTATTGACTTTTGAAAATTTTATAGCTATAATTTCACTTCCTTTTTGATTGACCCGCTAGCTCAGTTGGTAGAGCAATTCCCTTTTAAGGAATGGGCCGTTGGTTCGAATCCAACGCGGGTCACCACTAAATAAAAGTGGCTCCTTCATCTAGCGGTTAGGATACCACCCTTTCACGGTGGCTACAGGGGTTCGAGTCCCCTAGGAGTCACCACTTTTATTTCTATTTTTTTATAATGGTCGCTTAGCTCAGTTGGTAGAGCGCCACCCTTACAAGGTGGATGTCACAAGTTCGAGTCTTGTAGCGACCACCACTTTTTTGGAGCGGTAGTTCAGTTGGTTAGAATACCTGCCTGTCACGCAGGGGGTCGCGGGTTCGAGCCCCGTCCGCTCCGCCATCATTTATTAGCAAAATCTCCAAATAGTTAAAACTTTAATCATTACTTTAACCAGTCTTTTTGATAATCTACATTTTACTTACAAATTATATTCTTTTATAAACTTTAAAACCTTATTTGTTATAATACAAGACTTAAGACTTAAAATTCGCCAAATACTAAGGAATCCTATGTTAAAAACCAAAATTTATGCTTCATTTTCAGCGCTGTATTTATTGTTTATTGCTTTAAGCATTGGTCTTATTCTTGCGAGTGCCTTTAGTGCTTCTGTGGTTTTCCGTGGGGCTAGTTTGGCAGAGGGATTAGATATTACCTTATTTCAATCTGGAATCTTAATGACACAAATCTTTATTAAAGTTAATTTTCTACTCAATATCCTTGCCTTGCTTATTCTTATTTATGAGTTAATTACTCTTCAAACCACACGCCAAAAATTTATCCCCTTACTTGGCTTTATCAATGCAATCTTAATTCTCTTATTTACTCTATATTACACACCCTACATTATAGAAGCTCAAACAATAGGAGAAAGTGCCATTGAAACCCTAGAATTTAACCAAATGCACCAACAATCTGAATTAGTCTTTAAAACCCTACTTATCACGCTAATTTTATTATTTTTTACTCGATTCTTTGGAATTTTTAATAGCGTTTGCAAAGGTAAATAAACTCACAAAAATTGCAAGGTGCTCTTTTCTCACAAAGCTCATAAGAAAATTCCTTTTGAAGTCCCTTAAGCTCCTCTAGTCTTTCTATGAGTTTTTGTGTTTTTTCTTGTAAAATTTCCTCTTCTTTAATGCTTGCTTCATAAATATCATAAAACCCAGCCCTAACTTCATTACAAGATTCTTGAAGTGCTAGAGCATATAAAATAAGCTGAAAGTCCTTTAAAGTGTCAATACTTCTTTGCAAACCAACCTTAAGATTCTTTTTGTATTTATAATCCAAAACAAAAACCTCTTTTCCCCTTTTATCAATTCTATCAATCCTTCCCCTAAAGGGAATCCCACAGACTTCTAATGAAAATTCTTTTTCAAATTCAATTGGAAACCAACCTTCCTCCAAATGCTTTTTTTCAGCATAGAAAAATTTCTGCAAATATTTCTTGGCAACCTCTAGCTCAAAATATTCTCTTTTATTCTCATAAACTTGCAAATTCTCATAAGTCTCTTGCTCCAATCTTTTAAAATCCCTATGACTAGCAAAATTAGCATATGCCATTTGCAAAGCTTTATGGATTTGAGTTCCAGCATTAAAATCCTTTGGCTCCCTATAGCCCAAAACATAGCGATAATAATACTTTCTTTTGCAAGTCAATAAACACTCTAACTTTGTTGCGCTCATCACTCCAAAATTCAAAGGTGCGATGATTTCCTTTTCTTTATAGCTTAGCAATTCTCCACTTAAAAAATATTCACCATATTTCCTAGAAGTTTTTTTAATTAAAGCGTTTTTGAAAATCTTTTCCTCTAACAAAAAACGCGAAGGCTCTTCTTCCTCATTTTTAACAAACATTACACTAACTTCTTTGGAATGAGCAAAAAGCTTTGCATAATAATATTTTTGTAAATTTTCCCTATCTTTTCTTGTGGGAAGCCCAACTTTTTGACGAATTATTGAATTAAGAAAAATATCTTTTTGGCTCACTTTTGGGACATTGCTTTGATTGAATTCTGGTAAAATCACATAAGAAAAATTAATCCCCCTTGTCTCCAAAATTCCCACAACACTAATCCTTCCCCCGCCAACATCATCGATTGTTTCTTTGCTTAATAGCGTAAAAAAGGCATAAATTTTATCTCTAGTCTGCAAAGAATCTAAAAACTTCAATCCAAATGAAAAATACTCCAATCTTTGCAAAATTATCTTTTTAGCCTCTTTATCCTCCCAAGTATGCTCTGGCATTTCTATAATGAATTGTTCAAATTCTTCAAAATTTTGCGTAGATTCTGCTAAACTTTGAAGTTGCTTAAAAAAACTTGTTTCTTGCAACTTTTTACCCATTGCAAAATTAAAATTCCTTGCCTTATCAAAGAGTTGTAAATATTTGATAAATTCCTCATTGGGCAAAACAACACAAATCTCCTCTGGTGAAACCCCATTCTCAAGCCATAAGTCAATTTGAGTAAAAATCCCACCCACTTCAGAAATCTTACTATCAAACTCCAAAAGCTTAAGGTTATTGGGAATCTCCACTTTAGCTTCAAAGCTTAAAATCTCTAACTTTTGTTTCTCTATTTTTAGTGTAAATTTACCATTCTCCAAGGTTATTCCAAAAAGCTTTTGGTAATACTCAATATTAAAAGGATTAATAAAAACCTTTAAAAAAATTGGCTTTTGAAAGGAGATCTCTTGAAAAATACGCATTTCAAAATGACTTAAAAACCCTTCCAAATACACTTCAATGCTTTCATAAATCCCCAAAATTTCAAAAGTAATCTTATAATCTTCTAAAAAATATTGATCAAAGAAATGATTCTCTGCAAGCTTTTTACTATAAAGCTCAAAGATTCTTTTTAAAACCTGCAAGTAGTCATCATAGAATGCATAAACATCAAGTTTTTCTAGCATTTCTAATCGCACACATCCAGCGCACAATTCTTCATAAAATTTAAAAAAGAAATCTGAATTATTTAAAAATTGAGAGAAATTTTTAGCAAACTCGCTAAATTCTTTAGAGTTTGATTCTTGGATAGATTGATAAAGATAAATATGACGCAAAAATGCAGGAATTTTGCGTTTCCCCTCCACTCTTAAGACAAATTCCAAAAACTCACCAATACTCTGTGCATCAGGCAAAAATGAAGCTAAATAATCCCTTTCAAAAAATGCCTTGATTGCGCGCGTGTTTGAGAATAAATAGAGTTTTGCCACTTTTAGAGATTTTCTTTAGCGATTTTTACAATATTCTCTACACTAAAGCCAAAATGCTCAAACAAAATCTCGCCCTTACCACTTGCACCAAAACCTTGCATTCCAACCACCACATCAGCTAGTGCATACCACTCCAAACCACGACTTGCTTCAATGGCAATCACTTTACCTTTCAATAAAGAATCGCGATAGGTTTTCTCTTGTTGCATTAATAAATCATAGCTTGGCACACTCACAACTCGTGTTGCCACGCCTTGTGATTCCAACTCTTTAGCACTTCTTAAAGCAAGCTCCACTTCACTCCCTGTTGCTAACAATGTGATTTGTGGCTCTTTGCTTGATTCTTGTTTTACATAAGCGCCCTTTTTTACCTGATCTTTTGCAACCTCTCCAAAAATAGGAAGATTCTGGCGACTAAGCACAAAAGCACAAGGTCCCTCAATTTCTAAAGCAACTTGCCAACAGGCAATATTTTCATTTGCATCACTTGGACGGAAAACACTTAAATTTGGCATCGCCCTAAAATGGCTAATTTGCTCGATAGGCTGATGAGTTGCCCCATCTTCTCCCACACCAATGCTATCATGTGTCCAGATATAAAACACTTTACTTTTCATCAACGAAGCTACGCGCACACTTGGGGAAAGATAGTCACTAAAGACAAAAAAAGTAGCACAAAAAGGCAAGAATAAACCATAATTAGCTAACGCATTACTAATAGCTCCCATAGCGTGTTCGCGGATTCCAAAATGGAAATTTCTCCCCTTTGGAAAATCTCCCATTCCCTTTAATTCTGTGTTATTAGAAGGTGCTAAATCTGCACTTCCGCCGATAAATCCGGGCAGCGCATTTGCAATAGCATTAAGAATCTCTCCATTACTTGCACGCGTTGCTACACTTTTAGTCTCATCAAATTTAGGGTATGCAATCTTAGAAAAATCCGGATTTAACATCGCTTCTAATAGGGATTTCTTATCGCTTTTTGCCAAGGTTTCTTCCCACTCTTTATTGGCTAATTCTCCCAATTCTTGTGTGTTTTTAAATCGGATTCTTGCGCTATCAGAGACAAAAAATTTCATCTTAGAATCAAAGCCCAAAGCTTTTTTTGATTCTTCAATCTCACTCTCTCCAAGTGGAGAACCATGAGATTTATGAGAACCACTTAAACGAATAGAGCCTTTTGCGATTATAGTTTTAGCAATAATCAAAACAGGTTTTTTAGAATCTTTAGCCCTACTAAGTGCTGAATCAATTTGCATAAAATCATGCCCATCAATCTCTAAAACCTCCCAACCCTGAGCCTCAAAGCGTAATTTAATATTCTCACTAAAAGCAACAGCGCAATCACCCTCAATGGTAATATTATTTGAATCGTAAATTACAATAAGATTATCCAAATTATGATGCCCAGCAAGCGAACAAGATTCATAGGAGATTCCTTCTTCTAAATCCCCATCGCCACACAAACAATAAACCTTATGAGAGATTAAATCACCAAGCATATTTTGAGCAAGTTTTCCTGCCATAGCAAATCCTACTGCATTAGCAATACCTTGCCCCAAAGGACCTGTAGTTATTTCAATACCGGGAGTGTGTTTGTATTCGGGATGTCCTGGTGTTTTAGAGCCAAAACTTCTAAAGGCTTTTAAATCTTCCAAACTTACATCAAAACCCCATAAATGCAATAAACTATACACAAGCGCACTTGCATGTCCGCCACTAAAAACCAATCTATCGCGATTAATCCATTGTGGATTTTTAGGATTAAGGCGCAAATGATACCCTAAAACCACTGCAATATCAGCTAATCCCATCGGCGCACCAGGGTGTCCGCTATTAGCTATTTGCACCATATCAGCACACAAAAACCGCAAAGAATCAGCCATTAATTGATATTCTTTTAATTCACTTTGATTTAACATTTTTATCCCTTACATTTCTAAAAATTGAATGATTGCCTTACAAACTTTGCAGTTGAATAAAGCTTTTTCTTTTTGAATCTTATTATGCAATGTCAAGGGCACAAGGTGAATCTTCCCCTTACATTGACAGGTGTATTTAATTTTTTTCTCTTCATATTCCGCTTCATTGGATGACTTTTTAGGCATTGAAGATGTAATTTGACAAACACTTCGACGGAATTTTTCAATTTGCATATCTTCTCGAATAATGTGTTCTAAAAGCCATTTTTTAGCAATTACGGCTAATTTTTCTTTTAAATCATCCACATTGCGAATCTGCATAACAGAGTTTGTCATATCTCGTATAATTTCACGATGTTTTTCTCTATGTTGCTCTAAGCGAGGATAACAAATAGATTCCATATAATCTTCTTCATCTCTAAAATGTTCCTGCGTATAATTTAATAATTCCTTTAAAATTGTAACTATTTCTTCTTTTGTGGCTTTTTTATTAATCAATGCATACGCTCTACCGGCAATATCAAAAAGATGCTTGTGCTGCTCATCAATGGCATCATTATGAACACTTAATTCTTTGCTCCAAGATGGTAGCATTAGTCCTCCTCTTTCCTAACTTATTTATTTTGACTACCTCACTAAAAACCCTGAAAACATTAAATATTATATACTTTAAAAACAAAAAGGAAACTAAAAACTGCTTAAAAAAATATTTTTGATACTTTAAATTAAATAATAAATTTTATTATTTAATATTATTTTTATTTTATATAAGATATTATTTCCTTGTTAATAAATTTTATTTAAAGGATAGGTAATCTTTATGAAAAAACTTACAAATGACTTTGGAAATATAGTAGCAGACAATCAAAATTCACTTTCTGCTGGACCAAAAGGACCTTTACTATTACAAGACTATATCCTACTTGAAAAACTTGCTCATCAAAATAGAGAAAGGATACCTGAAAGAGTAGTGCATGCCAAGGGAAGCGGTGCTTATGGAGAATTAAAAATCACAGCTGATATTTCACAATTTACTAAGGCTAAAGTTTTGCAAAAAGGAGAAGTTACTCCACTTTTCTTGAGATTTTCAACTGTAGCTGGAGAATCCGGTGCAGCTGATGCAGAAAGAGATGTAAGAGGTTTTGCAATTAAGTTTTACACCAAAGAAGGCAATTGGGATTTAGTTGGAAACAACACACCAACTTTCTTTATAAGAGATGCTTACAAATTCCCTGATTTTATCCACACCCAAAAAAGAGATCCAAGAACAAATTTAAGAAACGCAAATGCAGCCTGGGATTTTTGGACATTATGTCCTGAAGCCTTACACCAAATTACAATTTTAATGAGTGATAGGGGAATTCCAGCAAGTTATCGACATATGCACGGATTTGGAAGCCATACTTATAGTCTCATCAACGATAAAGGAGAAAGGTTTTGGGTAAAATTCCATTTTAAAACTCAACAAGGCATTAAAAATTTAACCAACAAAGAAGCTGAAGAAATTATTGCCAAAGATAGAGAATCTCACCAAAGAGATTTATACAATAGTATCGAAAAAGGGGATTTCCCTAAATGGACATTCCAAGTGCAGATTTTGCCTGAAAATGAAGTGGATAAATTAGGATTCAATCCCTTTGATTTGACAAAAGTATGGCCCCATAGCATCGTGCCTTTGATGGATATTGGAGAAATGATTCTTAATAAAAATCCACAAAATTACTTTAACGAAGTAGAACAAGCCGCCTTTAGCCCAAGCAATATCGTGCCTGGAATTGGCTTTAGTCCTGATAAAATGCTCCAAGGTAGAATCTTTAGCTATCCTGATGCGCACCGATATAGAGTAGGAACTAACTATCATCTATTGCCTATTAATAGAGCAAGAAGTGAGGTTAATACCTATAATGTTGCTGGGGCTATGAATTTTGATGAGTATAAAAACAAATCAGCTTACTATGAACCAAATAGCTATGATGATAGCCCAAAAGAAGATAAAAATTATTTGGAACCAGATTTGAATTTAGAAGCTGCAGCACAACGATATGCGCCATTGGATAATGATTTTTACACCCAACCAAAAGCCTTATTTGACATAATGAATGATTCTCAAAAAGAACAACTCTTTAATAATATTGCCTCATCAATGGAAGGTGTTGAACAAAAAATCATAGACAAAGCTCTAATGCATTTTGAAAAAATTAGCAAAGAATATGCAGAGGGTGTTAAAAAAGCATTGAGTAAATAACTTTTAGAGTGAGAATTCTCACTCTAAAATCATAGCTATTAAAAATCAATTTTTTAGATTGACTAATAGATAAACAAGGATAAAATGATGAATGAAATTTCTTTAGAAGAAGAAAAGCGATTTGGAGAGCTTTGCAATATGGCTTTTAATTTTGCTAGAAATAATGAATTTGAAAATCTAAGGATTATGATAGAAGCTGGATTAAATGTTAATCTAAAAACACATAGAGGTGATACTCTACTTATGTTAGCAGCTTATAATAATTCTTTAGAAACCGCTAAAATGTTGCTTGAAAAAGGCGCCAAAGTGGATGAAAAAAATGATAGAGGACAAACCCCATTAGCTGGAGTTTGCTTTAAAGGATATCTGGATATGGCAAAATTATTAGTAAGCAATGGTGCAAATATTGATGAAAATAATGGCTTAGGAATGACTCCTTTTTCTTTTGCTATTATGTTTGGGCGTAAAGATGTCGCAAGATATCTTATGATACACTCCAAGCAAAGCCTCTTTAAAAAAATAAGTTTTTTAATTTTAAATCTTTTAAAAAAATAATCATTTTATTCTCTTCTTGACTTTAGAAATTCATAATATATAAGATTAAGTTTTTCTATACTTGCTTGCAATTCTTCAGAATGAGGAATTTGCGATTCTAATAATTCTAAGCGTTTTTGCAAATAATTAAAAAGTTGAAATTGAATATCTGGAATCTTATTTAAATCATTACTTTTACCCTTTACTACAACCTTTGCAGGAATCCCAACGGCTGTAGAATTTGGTGGCACAGAAGTAATCACGACAGAATTTGCTCCAATTTTAGAATTTGCTCCAATAGTAATATTACCCAGCACTTTAGCACCTGCTCCAATAACCACATTATCTTCTATCGTTGGGTGGCGTTTAGTTTTTTCTAAACTAACTCCGCCCAAACTCACACCTTGATAAATCGTTACCTCATTCCCCACTTCTGCTGTCTCTCCAATCACCACTCCAATTCCATGATCAATAAAAACTCTATGCCCAATTTTACAAGCAGGATGAATATCAATATTGGTAATCCATTGTGTAAAGCCCATCAAGATTCTAGCTAGAATCTTAAAGCCCTTTAAATGCAATTTATGAGCAAGTCGATAATGCACCAACGCAATTAATCCAGGGTAGTTAAAGAACAATTCAATTTTAGAATTAATCGCGGGGTCTTTTTCTAAAATAACACGAAAATCTTCTTTGATAGTCCCAAAAAGGCTTGTAGAATATTTCAATTTAACTCACCTTGGCTCTTAAATACCGTTCGTAAATAGCCATTTTCACTTAGCATAACATACAGCTGTCCCAAAACTTCTTTCTTCTCATCTTGAGGAATTTCTATGCTTTCATCAAGCTTTTGCTTAAGTCGCCTTTCAATTTCTTTGGTATCAAAATCCAAATCATCTAACACATCTAAAATCGTTTGCGCTTCTAAAAGATTCTCAATCTCATATTTTCCTTTTTCATCAAAAACCACGCTAAATTCCGTAGGGTGAGTAAAGAGATTATGTCGCATTCCAAGAACTTCTTGATAAGCCCCCACAAGAAAGAATCCCAAAAAGTATTCTTCATTATTCACATCAATGTCATGCAAAAACAAGGGGTAATTTTTATCAAAAGCAATCTCTCCATCACTATCACAAGTAATATCCCACAAACTCGCACTTCTTGTAGGGCGCTTATTTAACCTATCAAGCGGAATAACTGGAAAATTCTGCTTCAATCCCCAATAATCTGGCAAACTTTGAAAAAAGCTACAATTTAGTAGATACCGCTCCTGCACCTGCTCTTGAATCCGAATAATATCGCTATGATTCTTATGCTTTAGAATCTTAATCACTTTTTTAATAATAAGATGCACTAAAACTTCGGTATTACTCCTATCTTGTAAATCAATATAACCTAAATCAAAAAGTGTGAGTAGTGACTCCATATGCTCTAAACTATCGTGTAAATATTCAATAGCCGATTTTTCATTAATCGTATTATACAAATCCAAAAGCTCTTCTACAAGTGGAGGATTTTTGTCTTTTAAATGTAAAGCTTTTTCATCATACTCTTGTGAAAACAGCTCCAAAACAGGACTAATTAAAACGGCATGACTAGCAGAAACATAACGCCCCGATTCAATAAAAATATCAGGCTCAGGCTCTTTTTTGTTTTTGGCAATTTCTTTAAGCGTGAAAATAACATTTCCACTAAATTCCCCAAGTGTATAATTGCGATTTTGATAGGCTTCATACTGTGTGTATTCAACAGCCAAACCACCCCCAATATTCACATTATTAAGATTTTTTGCTCCCATTTTGCGCAATTCAGCATAAATATTCCCAGCTTCTCTTAAAGCTTTTTTAAGTGGTGCAATATCACTAATTTGACTGCCAATGTGAAAATGAATCATTGTAAATTGTTCTAATAACTTATTTTTTTGCAAAAGATAAATGGCTTCCACTAATTCAGTTGCAGTTAATCCAAATTTAGAATTAATTCCACCACTTTTTGCCCAAATTCCAATTCCTGTGCTATGGAGACGAATTCGCAATCCAATTTTAGGATAAGGCTTTCCCATAGCCTTTGCTACTTCAATGATTGTCTCTAGCTCATTTAATCCTTCAATAGTCAAAGTAATATCATGACCCATTTTAGCTGCAATAAAACCTAAAGAAATCATTTCTTTATCTTTAAAACCATTAACGGTAATAGGAGCATTTTCATTGGTATAAGCCATCGCAATAATAAGTTCTGACTTACTTCCAGCCTCTAGCCCATAGCAACGATTCTGTGTTTGTTCCATAAGAGGCAAAATAAAATTAGGAAAATGATTGACCTTAATGGGAAAAACTGCTTTGAATTTACCCTTGTAGTGATATTCTTTAATAGAATTTTCAAAATGTGAGAAGATTTTTTCAACTTGTTTCTTCATTAAATGAGGAAATCGAATGAGTAAAGGACCGCGATATCCTTCCTCGCGCATTTGTTTAACAATATCAATTAGTGCAGGTTTATTACCAAAATTAACTTTAACCTTACCATCTTCAATAATAAAATCATCATTTGCCCAATAATGAATACCATAATCTACCATATAACTTCCCTTACAGAATTAAATAAGGCAAATTTTAGCATAAGTCCATTACAAAGCAAATAGAATAATCAATAAAAAAGGCTAAGCCATAATATCTAGCAAACTTTGATACATAGAATCAGCTGTTTGCATACTTACTGCATTAGCCTCTACACCATTTTGTGCTGTTATGGTATTAGCTGTGCTTTGAGTTAAATCTGTATTTGAAGTCTCCAAAGTTGCATTTTGCACATTAGCACTAATTCCGCTTTGAGCGCTAGAAAAAGCGTTATATCCTGAATAACTATTCATTGAAATTGGATCCATTTAGCATCTCCTTATTTATGTAAAAGCATTATACTACTAAATTCCAAAAGAATCTACTAAAATTTTATTTTAGCGATAATATTTTCTTAGTTTTTCATCAAGTGGAGATAATAATCGATAAAATGCTGGCACCACAAGCAAACTAAGAATCATTGATACTAGCAAACCACCAATTACAGCAATTCCCATAGGAGACTTTATCCCACTTCCAGCACCACCTGCTAAGGCTAGAGGCAACATTCCAAAAATCATTGCAATAGTTGTCATTAAAATTGGTCGCAACCGAGTTTCCCCTGCTTTAATAATAGCATTCTCTAACTCCATACCCCCTCTGTGTTTTTCATTAGCCACATCAATGATTAAAGTTGCATTTTTACCCACAAGTCCCATAAGCAGCATAAGCCCCATAATGCTAAACAAACTAAGCGATTCTCCACTAATAAAAAGCCCCAAAAAAGCCCCTGTAAAACTCAAAGGCAAAGTAATCATAATAATTAAAGGCTGAATGAGTGATTCATATAAAGCTGCTAAAATAAAATAAATCAAAACAAACGCCATAGTCATTGCCACAACAAAAGCTTCATTAGTTTCTTGCATATATTTAGCATAACCCTCAATCTTATAATGGACGCCAGATTCTAACCAAGAATCTTTATTTTCTTCCAAAAAATTTGTAGCCTCACCCAAACTGATATTTTCTGCTAAATTAGCATACACCATCACGCTTTTTTGCCTATCATAATGCCTAATTGTAGTAACTCCCCCTACTTCTTTAATCTCCACAATCCCTTCTAAAAATACATTTTCTCCTTTTGCATTGCGTAAGGTAAGAGTTTTTAAGTCTTTTATTTGATTTCTTTTGGGGGCTAACAACACAATATTATATTCCTTGCCATTTTCACGATAATAAGAAATTTCTTGCACACCACTAAAAGCACCATTGATTACCAAAGCGATTTCTTGAGCGCCAAATCCATACTGACTTGCCAAAGCGCGGTTGATAGTGATTTCTAATTGTGGCGTTTGGGGTTTAATATTTGTGTGAATATCTTTGTATTTTCCACTTTGCTCCATAAAGCTAGTGATTCTCTCCACACTTGTTTGCAAAGCAGTATTATCTAGTGAATAAAGTGCTAATTGAAGTGGCGAATCATCTTCTCCTAAGCTAATTTGAGGAATCTCAATTAAAGCAATTTCTAAATCAAATTGCTTTGTATAATCTGCATAAACTCCTCTTAAAAACTGCATTACTTCTTGCAAATCTCTTTCTCTTTTATTATAAGGCACTAAACGCACATAAATTTTTGCTTCATAAATCTTTTTTTCTGCTGTATAACCAATCTTTAAAATGCTATATTCCACCTCTTTTTCTTGATTTAATCGCTCTTGTATAGCCAAAGCTTGTTTTTGCATTGCTTCTAGCGAGATTCCAGGCTTAGCAGTGAGATTAATATCAAATTCTGCCTTATCTTCTGAGGGCAAAAACTCTACTCCCAGTCGCGTAATCAAAAGGAGTGAAACCACAAAAATACTTACAATACTTAAAATCACAAAAGCTTTATGGGCTAACACCCATTTAAGAATCCGCACATATAGCAATTCTAAAGCCTTGAAATATTTCTCTGTTTGAAGATAAAAAGCGCTTTGTGTGTGATTAGCAACCCTTGAGCTTAACATAGGGATAAAGGTAATAACCACAAAAAAAGAAATAATAATACAAGCACCAAGACTAATACCAAAAGAAACAAAGAATCGTCCCGTGATTCCACCCATATTTGCAATAGGCACAAAAACTGACAAAAGCATTGCAGAAATAGCTATTAGTGCAAAAATAATTTCCTTAACCCCCATTAATGCTGCTTCTTTACGCGACATTCCTCCTTCAATTTTTTTATAAATATTTTCAATTACCACAATAGCATCATCAATAATAATCCCAATTGCCAAAGTAATTGCTATTAATGTTGTGAGATTTAAAGTCATACCCCAATAATACATAAACGCAAAAGTTCCCATAATAGAAGCAGGAATACTCAAACTTGCAATCCAAGTCATTGAAACATTACGCAAAAAGAAAAACACTACAAAAACTGCCAAAAATGCACCCAAAATCAAATCAAGCTCCACCGCCCAAATCGTGTCTTTGATATAAGTAGTCGTATCTCTTAAAAGCGTTAAATTGTATTTTGGGCTACTTTCTTGCAAACTTGGCAGAATCTCTCTAATAGCATCTGTGATTTCAATCTCATTTGCCCCTGAAATCTTTTGTATTTCAAGCAAGATTCCACTGCCTTGAATATCTTTAGAAAGCAAGTTTGCAAAGCTTCTTTGCTCTTCTGTAGAATCTTCAATCTTAGCAATATCACTTAGCTTAATATTATCTCCCACAAGAATATCACCTAATTCTTTTAAATTATTAGAATCAGCTTGTGTGAGAATCTTCCATTCCTTATCTTTAGCGATGATTCTGCCTCCATCAATTTCTACATTTTGTGCGCCAATAGCCCTTGTTAAATCCAAATAAGTCAAGTTGTATTGATTGAGCAAAGTAGGATTAGGTATGATTTTAATCTCTCTTTCTAAAAATCCAACCAAATTAACCTTGCCCACGCCTTTGATACGTTGTAACAAAGGCTTAATATTCCAATTTGTATGCGTATTTATTTCTAAAAGTTCTTTTTCATTGGTAATTGGAGTTTTAGATGATACAAAAAGCGAAATAATAGGCGCACCACCAACATTAAATTTTTCAACCACAGGAGATTTCACTTCACTTCCAAAGCTAACAGATAGCACCTTATCGCGCACATCATTAGCTGCAATTTCAAGGGGCTTTTCTAGCTCAAACTCCGCAACCACCACGCTCACGCTATCGCTACTATTAGAAGTGATTTTCTTTAGCGATTCAATCCCGCTAATGGCTTCTTCAATCTTTTCTGTTACCTTGCTCTCAACAATCTCAGGATTAGCCCCAGGATAAAGCGTGGTAATGGTAATCACAGGAATATCAACATTAGGATAAAGTGAAACACTAAGTCTTTTTAGAGCATCTATACCAAAAAATATCAACGCCAAAACAAACATTAAAGTTGCAATGGGTCGCTCTATTGCTATTTTTGACATTATTGCCCCAAAATCAAACCATCACCAAAGATTCCAGAGGGCAAATCTCTTTTTAAGAGCGCCTCTGCTTTTGCCTTCTTGGTTTTCATATCAATACTAGGATAGATTTTTGTGAGAATTAAAGGGTCTTTTTGTGCAATATTTTGGAGTTTGTATTGAAATTTATCACCAACTTTGACTTGACTAAAATACTGCGAATCAAACTCAATCATTGCCTTTTTTTGCTTGGATTCTAATACAAAAAGTTTGCTTGAAATAGCCCCCACACCATCACCCACTTCAACAAATTTATTACTAATAACACCACTAAAGGGGGCATATAGGATAGTTTTATCCAAAAGCTCTTTTTGCAAATCATAGTTAGCTTGTGCTTTTTTAAACGCATAAAGACTAGATTGGTATTGAGATTGTATTCTTTCAAAAGTGTTTTTATCAATCACATTTTTAGAGGATTGATAACGCTTGTATTGAGATTCTAAAAAATTATATTCAATTCTAGCAGAATCCAAAGTTGCCTTGGCAATTTTCACATTTTCTTGCAAATCCTTTGCTTTAAGTGTGAGTAATTTCTCCCCTTTTTCAACAAAATCTCCCACTTCTACAAAAATCTCTTCTATAACGCCATTACTAGCTAAACTTAAAGTGGCACTTTGAGTAGCTTGGATATTAAAAGTCGCATAAATCCCCTCTCCAAATAATGGCAAAAAACATAAAATACTGATTAAAATTTGCCTCATAAAAACTCCTCTAGATTCTCACCATTAGAATAAAGAAATTCTGCCTTTTTAATCTCATAATCAAAACGCGCTTCATCATAAAAAGATTGTGCGTTAAAAAGATTTGAAAGTGCTTTTAGGTATTGTGTGTAGTCAATCAATTGTGAATTAAATTTTTCTTTTGCATAAGTATAGGCTATGGAAGCAGAAGTGAGTGCAGAAAAAGCCCATTGAATTTTTTCTTTTGCAGTTTCAAGGGCACTTTGGGCGATGATGCGCTCCCTTTTTTGAGAATCTTTTTGATGAGCGTATTCAAAGTTAGCTGCTAAGGCTTGTAAATGGGCTGATTCTTTGGCTTTTAGTGTCGCAAAAGAATCAAATAACACAAAAGAAACACTAACCCCAAAAATATTTTGATACTTAGGATCTTCAATAGAAATAGGAAAAGGAAGCATTGGAATATTGCGATTATGGTATTGATAGTTTGTGTAGCGATTGCTTAAGGCAATGGTTGGCAAATAAGTGTATTGCGTGGAAACATTTTCTAGGCTTTTGACATAATGGAATTGTGCTTGTAAATCTGCCCTTTGTTTTTGTGGTGTTTGAGCAGAAATTTCTTTAATATTTACCAAATCATCTAAAAGAAAATTCTCTACTCCGCTTAAAAGACTTATTTGTTCTTTACGAGCTTCTAGAGCTAAATCAATATTTTCTAATTGATAAGAATTTTGTGCGAACTGCGATTTAATCGCCTCTAGCGTATCTTGTGAAGCAAGTCCAGATTCAAAAAAAGTCTGATATTTGATAATGCTTTGTTCTAATTCATTTTGCTGGCTTAAAAGTGCTTTGCGTTTTGATTTTAGGCTTAGGGCTTGAAAATATTCTTGAATGATTTTCAAAAAAATCTGCTGCTTCGTGCTTAAGGCAGAAAATTCAGAAGCTTTGATTTTATGGTCTTGAATCGAAAATTTCCCTTCTCTTTTTAATCCATCAAACAAAAGCCAAGAAGCTTCAACAAAAGGTCCATTTACGCTTTTGGGATAAAAAAGGTCTGGATTATTGATATTTTGATAGGCATAGCCCACTTCAACTTTGGGCAAATATCCAGAATAAAGCGCCTTTTTTTCTTCCTTTAGGGCTTGAGTTTGGTAATTTTTTGATTCTAGCAGGGGATTATTATTAGCATTAATAATAAGAGATTTTAGAGGATTTGCAGATATATCTATACAAAAAAGACAAAAAACCATTAAAGACATTATCTTTTTTGACATTTTTCCCCTTTGATTATCAAGATTCTATTGAAAATATTCCTATGCAATTTCTCAAGAATTGTATCTAAAAATCCTCCAAAATAAAACTTTCATTAACAAATTATCTCAACAAGAAAAACAAATATTCAAAACAAAATATTTTCACTCTTAAACACAAAGTCAAAGCTATGTCAAAACAATACTTGAATTTATAAAAATTAATTTTTTGCAATATCAATTAGAATTATTAAGCCCCCAATAAAGAGCAAAAATATGCTCTTTATTATTTAACTAAAACAAGTTGTCCAATTTGAACCGCATAAAACATCTCCTGCGCAAATCGTATCAGCACTAGCTTGCATGATTTGCTCTATACTTAAATCTACTTGCATACTACCTCCTTTCTTAAGATATGTTTGTAAAACCATTGTTTTTTATTTCTATGATTTTTTCATTTTGAGAATTTATCCTATTATCTTGCACGATAACACCATCAAAATCATTTTTATTTATGTTTATATTTGCATTGTTTGCTTTGATTTCGTATTTTAATGTTTCTTTATTTGCCTCTAATTTTATAATTCCTGAATTTGTTTTTAAATATAGCCTTTCAAATGCTTTTTCACTACTAAAATTTAGTGTATTTGCTTTAATATGACATTGTTTTATATATTCTAAAATATTTATATTTGCTGTGTTGATTTTTGTTTCAAATTTATTTAATGAAGCTTTTATTATCAATTGTGATTTGTTTGATTTTAGCGTTAAATTACTATTTTGTGGCATATAAATTTTAATATCAGATACATTTTGTTCTTTTTCTACTATGCTCTCTTGTATAAAATTTAAAAAACTTTCTAATGATTTTATACCCTTCAATTTTTTAGAATTTACGATAGAAAGCATATTTTTTTCATCACACTCTATAATTAAACCTTCATCATCGCTTTGAAAATCCACAAAAGCATTATTTTCGGTATTTAAAATTTCTATATTTGCTTTTATTTTTAAATCTAAAATCAAATCATTTTGTGAAAAATTAAAAATTTGCTTCATGTTAATTTCCTTTTTAGAAGTTCTTTTTGTTTTATGATTTTTTCTATTATTAACTTTTCATCTTCGGGTTTTATAGGACAAATTTTTCTTTGACTAATAAAGTTTTTTAGCACACAAGCTTTACCCATACATTGAAAAAAGAAAAAGCATTTTTCACAAGTTTCAGAAAATTCTATATTTTCTTTCCAATTTTTAATTTTCTCTTTATTCAATCTCAAACCATTGTTCAAATTTCCGAAATAATTATAATCTTGTTCTAATGCTATGGTACATTTTAGTATTTTCATGTCAGGATTTATAGTATAATTTGAAGCCTTTGAAGCATAACAAATCATCCCACCAATTTGCGTATACAAAGATATATCACCCAATAAAAATCCACTTTCTAATGCTTGCATTTCCCAAGTGTGTTTTATATTCTCTTTATCATCATAATATGCTGCTAAGTTTTCTTTTGTGACCCTATTATTTGCACTAGAATACAAGCCAATAGCCCTAAATATCAAACTGAATCTAAAATCATTTTTTAAAAAAGAGATATTTTTGAAAAATTGCTCTCTCGGTTCGTTGCCAGAATTGCTTTTATTAAAATTGCAACGCAAAATAATATTAAAATTATCCTGCAGCTTACTAATTTCTTTAAGATTATTTAGTATAGTTTCATAAGTTCCTTGTTTATTTGTTAGAGGTCTTAATTTATCATGAGTTTCTTTTGTGCCATCTATGGTGATTTGAAATGTTTTTATATTTTTATCTATTAAATTTTTAAATTTATCTTCTGTCAATAAGTATCCATTGGTAGTCATAGAAGCCGAATGTTTTATATTTTGAATTTTCTCTTGAAAATTTATAATCCAATTATAATTTAAAAGAGGTTCGCCGCCAAAATACTCTATGTGGATTTGCTTGTTTTTATTTTCTTGTAAAACCATGTAAATTTGATCGCTATGCAAAGATGAAAATCTTGTTTTATCATTGTGATTCTCATAACAATAAACGCAATTAAAATTACAAGCACAACCTGCTGGCAAAAGGATTAAATGTAAGCTATTTTGTTCTTTTTTTAGTTGTGCTTGGTAATGTTCTTGATATATTTTTTTATCAAAACTTGTATTTATAAAATAATTTTTAATCAAAAAATCAACATCTTCTTTTTTAAAATCATCACTGAAAATAATGGTATTATCTTTGATTTGTTTTATGTATTTTTTATCGACATTTACACCTATACCATTAAAGAAATTATGAAAATAATAACTTAAATCCTTTTCTAAAATACTAGTTTGATTAAAAATTTTATAATCCAAAAATAATCTCCTTGATTAAAATAAACTGGTGATTTTACAAAAAAATAAATAAATCAAGCTAAAGACTGCTTAAAAATCGGTAATCTTAATGCTAAATTTCTTGATTAAAATCTAAATAATCTTTCAACATCATTTCAAGTTTTGATTTTAATGTTAAAGGTTTTAGAATCTTTATATAAGGTATCCATTGTTTTACCACATTTAAAAGCTCATCATCATAAGAAAAACGCACATTCAAAATAAAATATTTTTCATCCTCATCTACTATTTCACAATATTCAAATAATTTTTTTCTAAAAAAATAATCTTTTCCCTTTTTATCTAGCTTGATTGTCGCTTCTTTGGTCGCATTAAGCCAGATGCTTGCATCCTCTTTGATTTGTTGTAAAAATTCTTGCTGTGGGGTAAAATTCTGCTTTGTAATTTTTAGATTCTTTATCTTGCTTAATGCAAAATGCTTTAACTTGCCCTTTTCATCGACTAAAACATACCAAATCCCTTTATTATTAATAAGCTTATAGGGATTAACCTCACGATTCTTATCTTTATCTTTATAGACAAAACTCAAAACATTATGCTTCACAATAGCTATACTTATGGATTCAAATAATTCATAACTCACTTTTTCAAAGCCTTCATTTTTTACCATAAAAACGCTATTTACTTTAGAGTTTAGCAAATCTGTTATAAAATCCTTATCCAGTTTTGGATAAAGCTCTTGAATCCCGCTTAACATAGCAAAATTTTGTATATCTTTAAAACTAAGCTTACCAAGAACAAAAGATTCCAAAAAATACTTGCCATTTTCTTTTTTGATAGGCATAAAAGAAAGTCTTTGGTTTAAATCTCTTTGTATAGTTCTAATATCTACGCCAAACTCACTTGCTAACTCTTCTAAACTAAACTTTCCCCCATCATTAAAACGCATTAAAATTTGTGCTAAACGCACTGCAAGTTTATCGTGGGTCATATTAAACCTTTTTAATTACAGAAATAATTTTACTTATCAAGCTTGTATCTTTTTTGCCACTACACTTATCGCAGAAAAAATCACTTGGATTTAAACAATCGCTCTTAGGAGCACAAAAAAACATTTTTCCGCACTTTGGGCATTTTTTAAGAAAAGGCTTTGGTCTTATCATTTTTATCCTTTTTATTTGAATTTATACTCTAATGCGCGTTTTAAAATGCTAGTATTTTCTATACCTAAAATTAGGCTTCTAATTTTTAGCGTCTGTTCCAAAGTGGGCGATTTTGTATGCACTGCATGATTTCGTATTATTTGAAATTTATCTAAGGTTTTATTAAATTCATAATTGATAAAGCCTTTTATATCCTTGTCTAAAAGCTCTTGAATTTCTTTATTTTTAAATAAAAATTTAATTGTTCCAAGATTAGGTTTGCTGATGAAAAACTGCTTAAAGTCAAATTCCCTTCCTTGCACACTATAACTTATAGACAAAAGATGAGAATTCCGTTCGATAAGTTTTGAAAATATTTTTTTGGCAAAATCATATACTTCATATTCTATAGTTTTAGAGTATTTTACTATTATTGAAGTAAAGTCATAAAGTGGATTTTCTAAGTTTTCTTGTAGTTCTAGCTCTGCTAGGATAAGGTTATTGATGCTATCAGGATGTAGCGCATAAAAAAACCTTTTGCCAAAGATAAATTGTATAAAATTTTCTTGCATTTTTAAATATTCTTGATTTTTATAGACACTTAGATAATATTTATTTGTTTCATCATAAAAATAATTAATTTCTTCTTTTTGTTTGACTACTAAAGGATAGATATAATTGTTTCCATAAATGGCATAAGTGTGATTATTTGCGGTTATAAAATTTGCCAAAAATTTATCCCTTAAGAGTGTGAAATTTTCTCTTACCAATTCTCTTAAATCTGTGATTAAGAAATAATCTTCCACTTTTAGATTCTTTTCTTGATAGTATTTTGGAACAATATTTTCATCTACTTCTTTACTTGCTTTTATTACCTTTGCAACAAATAAATTTGCATAATCGCTTAAGAAAAGTTGCAAAGGATTACTAGGAGAGATATTTTCACAAACTTCTTGCAATAACTCATTATTTAACTTTTGATTTTTATCTAGCTCTATCTCCCCGCTAGATTCTTTAAGCTTGGATTCTACCTTGCCAAATGCTACCTGACCTTTGTCTAGCAAAATTTCCAAATGCAATTTTATAACATCTTGCTGATAGTAAGGATTATAGAGAATTAAGAGATTTTGCTTCACAATCATTCAATTTCGCTCAAATTTTCTTTATTTTCTAAGCTTAAAGAATCAAGCTTTTCATCTATTTCATTAAAAAATTTATTATATTTACGGATTCTTTCTCTTAGAGTCGAGTCTGTAAAATAAAGATAATTTATTACACTAAAACACTCAAATAAAACGATAAATTGCAAGATAAAATCATTTAAAAACCTAATTTCACTCTCATGGTTTTTTGTAAAACCTTCAAGATCACTAGCTTTTATATAACTTTCTTCAAGTCTTGAAAATATCTCATCTACATTAGCACAAAGCTCTAAGGCTTTTTTATTGTAAGCATCTAGCTTTTCTACTAGCACTTCTTTATCACTTTCTCTGCATAAAAAATACATATAAGAAATTATTTTTTCCTTAAAGGTATTAAGATTATCTTCTCCTATAATCCTATAATTGCTTTTTTCATCATTCCCAATTCTTGGATAAAGATCTATATAATCTTTTACTAGTCCGATTAAATTTTCTATATCTACTCCGCTATTTTCTTTATTTTTTAAAATTTTTACATATTCATCGCACCCGCAATTTATTTGTAGAATTTCATCTAATTTTAAATAATTTATTTCATCTAAAAATATAATTAAATCATTGATTAAATTTAAAATTTCCACATTTGCTTCATTGCTAAGAAATTCTCCTTCTTCATCTCTGGTAAATTGTCCTACTAGTAGATGGTTATGAGAAAACTCCCGAAACATTCCTTGATAACACATAATTATTTTTTCTCCTTTAAAATCAATAAAGCTTTTTCTTGCAAAAAGTCTTTGTATTGTTTTTCTTGTTTAAGTTTTTTATATAACTTTAGCCTTAGTATTTTTTGTAATTTTATTTGCTCAAGCTTATATTTAAATTTTTTAATTTTATCTTTTAAAATTCTTCTAACTTTTATAATTAGTGTTTTTTTAAGCTCAAACTTAAAAAATTTATTCATAATATCATCATCATCACCACCAAGCCATTCTTTATGGCAAATAAAAATTTTAAAATCCAAAAAATTCTGTTTTACTTCTAGCTTGATTTTAGGGTAAAATTTAGAAAAATAAGATTCTAAAAAATTCTCTGTAATTTCTTCTAAAATTGCTAGATTCTTTTTGTATTTTTTCTCTAAATTCAAGAGTTTTTTACCTTCAAGTGTAAATCTTAAACTAGAAAACCTAAGATTATGATAGTAACAAGTGCCTTGTTTAATTGTATTTGCATTGTTACATCTTATAATAAAATATTTCATCTTTGCTCCAAAAATTTCAAAGCTATATTCTGAAAAGATAAATTACTCAAAAGCTCTATTTGCAATAATTGTTTTTTATCAAGCTCTTGTATGCTTTTAAGCTTTTCTAATTCTTGAATTTTATTTTCGATGATACTTAGCTTTGAGTCGTTTTTATCTTTGATCTTTTCACTAATGATGGCAAAAGTTTCATTAAAATTTATCACCAATTCGTTTTTTAAAGATCTTAAGGCACAAGATATTGCTTCATTAGTTAAGCTTTCTATGCTTTCTTGTCTGTTTTGGTTATTTTCTATGCTTAGAGCATTTTTCCATTTATCATTGCTTAGGCTGATTTTTTCATTCAATGTACTTTTAAAAACACTTTTAATCTCCCTTGAACATTTAGAATAGCTTCTATCCAGCACCGAAGTTGTTATGTTTTTATCTTCTAAAAGCTCTTTTAGGTTATCAAAATACTCTTCTATAAAATCATCAATTCCTTCTTGAATTTTATAAGAATTATCTAAAACTTCATTTTTAATTCTTGTAAGAGAAGTGCCAATACGCATTTCTTCTTCAAAGCTTGTTTTTGCATTTAAAGCCCTTATTTTGGCTAGTTCTTGGATTTCTTTTTTTCCACTTTTGTATAATCTTATAGCATCTGGCAGGTATTTTAAAGCCACCATTGCAGCTTTTTTAAGCCAAGGAATTATCATTGGTGGAATAGGTATCACTTTTTCTCCTTTATGTGTTTTTTAATTTATTTAGTGCAAGATTGGAAAGACAAATATTTAAAGCTAGTTTAATTTGCGCTTTTTCTCTTTCTCTCGCATCATTTTCCGATCTTTTTAAATCTTCTAAACCTTGCAACTTTCTTTCATTTATTCCTTTAATCCTATCAAAGCTAATTTGTAATCCTTCTTTGATATTTTCTAAACTATCCCAAGTGTCTTCTATAACACGTTTTTTTAGAGTCTTAATAGAATTAATCATAGTTTTATAGATAAAATCATCCATTTGTTTGCGTCTGTCTTTATCATTATGTATTTTTAAAATTTCGCTACATTTTGCATTATCTATACTCACCTTTGGCAAAAGCTCATTTTTAATTGTGCCTTTTATATTTCTTAGAGTTTTTCTGTTATTTGCTCTAAGCGTTTTAATGCTTAAATTTAGTTTTAGAGCACCAAATTCTTTTTGATTTAGCTTTTCTACTTCATCAAGCAAAGTATCAAAAACAGCTTCACATTTTTCTCTAAGCTCGTCTTCTATAGACGAAGCCCTATTGCCTGCCTTGCTTTTAAATTCATTCAAATTATTTGTAACACGCAAAGTCTCTTCCATGCTAGCATTATCTCTATCATAAGGACCTCCATCTCTTACGCCAAACCCCAGTAAAGATCCAATGCCTCTACCAACAGCCTTAACTCCTTCCCAAGCAGCACTGCAAACATCGCATACAAAATCAAAAAAACCCATAATCACCCCTTAACGCTTGTTTTCTTCGATGATTTTTTCTATCTCATCTTCTAGTTCTTTTAACATTTTCTTGCTTTCACTTTCAAATTCATTGATTAAATTCTCCAGTTCATTTTGGCTTTCTTGAAGCTTTGCTAAATTTTCTTTTTCTTTTTGCATTTTTGCATTTAAACTATCTATATCTGATTTTGAAATTTCATAGCTTTCTTCAAGACTTTTAGCGCTTTCCTTGAAGTAATTTTCAATTTCTTTGTGAATTCTTTTATACTCTTTTTTAGTATCATCAATAATTTCTTTTTGTGTGCTATCAAGTATGTCATCTTTGATTTTTTGATGAATAAAATCTACATTAGTAAATTTTTTTAAATCATCTAACTTGTTATCTAGTTCAGTTGCTCTAAATAATTTAAAACTTGTATTTTCTAAGTTTTCTCTTTGCTCATCATTTAGGGAATTTTGTTTGTATAACTCACAAAGCAATGCCACATAGCCAGAGACCGGAATAATATTTTTTTCTGCTAGTTGCGGGGTGTATCTTATTTGCTCATTGTTATCTTTTGAGCTTAAGTATTTACTCCATTCTGCTTTTTGTATATTCCAATCATTTAATGGCTTATTTAGCAAGTCATATTGAGTTCCAAGCACATACACTTTTTCAGGCTTTCCACCTGTATGATCAAAAATTCTTAAAATTGTTGTAAGCTCTGAGTTAGTAAGTGCTTTTGAATTCACACATACTAAAACTGCATTAGCTCGGTTAATATAATCTCTTGTAACTTTTGATCTATAATCTACTGCATCATCAAGCCCCGGAGTATCTACAAAAACAATGTTTTTTTCATAAGGAAATTCAGGAAATTCTATCTCTACTTCTTTTACAAAATAATGCACTGCAGATTGTGAAGAAGTGTATTTTTTAAGCCCTTCTTTACTTAAATCTTCTTGTATGTTTGCTTTATTTACCCATTTATCTTTTTGAGCATTAGCTTGTAATTTTTCATAATTTTCTTTAAACAAACTTCCGCTTTTTGTAGCACTTTGCCATAATTCTTCCCATTCATTTGCATTATAAAAAGATATGGTCATTTTAGCTTCTTTACCGTATTTAAATTTAGTAAGCACTGCAGTTTCTGGGGAGACATTCATGCTTGCATAGTCTTTTTTAAGCATTGCGTTAATTAGTGTCGATTTACCTGCTTTAATTGTCCCTACAAAAGCTATTTGAAAGCTATTATCTCTTTGTAAGAATTGATGAGTATTTTTAATAAAATTTGAAATAGCTTTTTCATCACCAAATTCTTTTTCATAAAGCTTTAAGAAATTTTGTATTTCTAAGATATGCTCGTAATCTTTGCTAAGCTCTTTTATAGGTGCTGTAATTTTTGAATTTTGACTCACTTTTTCTGCTTTGCTTAAGAAATTTTGTATTTTTTGAGAATTTTCAGCCAAAAATTCCTTGTCTTGATACTCATCTTTTAGAATTTCGCCACAATTTAGGCAAAATAACAACTCTTCTTTTTGATTTTTGTAATTACATTTTTTACAAATGTGCATTTTTTCTCCTTGTTAAGATTTTGTATTTTTTCATTAAATTATTGATTTAAAAATTATTTGCTTTTAAGCATACCAAAAACAAATAAAACAAATATACCTATAACCACATATTCACTATAGGGAGCTGGAATAAAAAGACTTACCAAAAACCAAATTAAAAAGCCTAATGCTGCCATAGGTAAAAGCACCCACAACGATGCTATAATGAAAAAAAATAAAATTAAAGCTCCTATAAACTGCACTATGTTACTTAACATCTCCATTTTAATCCCTTTGCAATTATAGCCCCCCCCCCCGCAAAAGTCAAGGATTTAAAGGATAATTTTATTTAGCTTTTTTATTTTTAATTAAATTTGAAATTTCATTTTTGGAATTACACTCTTTTTAAAAACCTATAGATTCCATACAAGATTAAAGCTACAATCAAAATAAAACCAAAAGGCTCTGGAACATATTCCAAAATGATTTCATAAATTAAAACCAAAAAATAAAGCACAGCCATAAAACACATCACAGCTGCTATCAACGCAGCTTGAGAAACCACTAGAGCAATCATTAATAAAAATGCTATTATTCCCATAAAAAAACCCTTTAATTTTATTTTTTGATTTTTACTTAGATTCTATAACTACACTTTTGATTACTATCGCTTTTTTTAAACTTTAACCTTTTGCAAACAATTTTCCTTACCAAAACCATTTAAAACATAGCCTAAGCTAACCTAATTAAAAAGTTATTTAGCTTTGCTATGTTTATTAACTTTAAGCGTCTTTATTTTCTTGGCAAGTTGCCTGGCTAGTTTCTTGATTATTTGCTTGACTAGCTACTTGTTCAAAAATACTTTTAATGCGTCTTATATGTTCTTCATACTGCTCTTTGAGTTCTGGATTATTCTCTATAGCTTCTTTGCCACCATACAAATCAGAAATTACAAGCGCCTCTTCACCAAGAATCTTTTTCTCTAGCCACTCTAAACCATCATATACTTTATTAGCAGCATCACCTGCCATTTCACTTAAAATATCTTTTGGATCATCGGTATAATAAAGCTCCTCACTTGTTTTATCATACCACTTTTTTAGCCCATAACCAACAGCTCCAAGTGCTACCCCACCTAGAATAAGGCTTAATTTTCCCATAAACAACTCCTTTGTTTTGATTTACAAAAGAAATTATAATTTGCGCTTATGACAGGTTGTGTCATTAAATTATCAATTTAAAAATTTTAATTAATAAGTAAAAAAGAGAGATTTATTTAAAAAATAAGTAGTCAATCCAAGCCCAAAGGCTAGGATTATTAAGAAGGTTAATTAAGAGAATTGTTATTCGACTTCTGCGTCAATCACATCATCATCTTTTTTATTTTGTTGTGTTGCGCCACCTTGTGCATTTTGATCTTTTTGATACATTGCTTCAGCAAGTTTGTGGCTTACTTCTGTGAGTGCCTTAACTTTTTGCTCAATCTCTTCTTTAGAAGCATTTTCATTTTTCAAAGTTGTTTGCAAATCATTGATTGCATTTTGAATCTTTTCAGCCTCGCTTGAATCAATTTTTTCTTTCATTTCATCAAGGCTTTTTTGAGTTTGATAAACAAGGCTATCTGCTTGATTTCTTACTTCAATAGCTTCTTTTTTCTTTTTGTCTTCTTCTTTATTAAGTTCAGCATCTTTTACCATTTTTTCAATTTCAGAATCAGACAATCCACTAGAACCTGTGATTTTGATTTCTTGAGCTTTGCCTGTTGCTTTGTCTTTGGCGCTCACTGTTAAGATACCATTTGCATCAATATCAAAAGTAACTTCAATTTGAGGCACACCTCTTGGTGCTGCTGGGATACCGCTTAGCTCAAAATTTCCAAGCACTTTATTATCTCTTGCAAGTTCTCTCTCCCCTTGTAAAACTTGAATAGTTACAGCAGGTTGATTGTCTTCTGCCGTTGAGAAAACTTGATTTTTCTTAACAGGAATAGTCGTGCCTCGATCAATAATCTTCGTCATCACTCCACCTAATGTTTCAATTCCCAAGCTAAGAGGTGTAACATCAAGCAATAAAACATCCTTTACATCGCCTTTTAATACACCCCCTTGAATTGCCGCACCAATTGCCACAACTTCATCTGGATTCACTGATTTATTAAGCTCTTTACCGATAAACTCTTTCACTCTTTCTTGAACTTTTGGAATCCTTGTAGAACCACCCACCATAACAACTTCTGCAATATCCCCTTTGCTTAAATCTGCATCTTTGATAACATCGCCGATTTTATTAATAGTTTGGTTGATATAAGATTCAATAAGCGATTCAAACTTAGCGCGACTAATCTTTTTAACCAAGTGTTTTGGACCGCTTGCATCCGCTGTAATAAAAGGCAAGTTAATTTCAGTTTCTTGCGCACTACTTAACTCTTTTTTAGCGTTTTCTGCTGCTTCTTTTAATCTTTGAAGTGCCATTACATCATTTTTGAGATTGATTCCATTTTCATCTTCAAATTCTTTTGCTGCCCAATCAATAATAGCGTTATCAAAGTCATCTCCACCTAAAAACGCATCACCACCTGTTGCCAAAACTTCTACAACATTATCGCCTGTTTCTAGCACGGTAACATCAAATGTCCCACCACCCAAATCATAAACTACGATTTTTTCTGCTTGTTTTTTATCCAAACCATAAGCAAGTGCTGCTGAAGTTGGCTCATTGATGATTCTAAGCACATTAAGCCCCGCAATTGTCCCTGCTTCTTTAGTTGCTTTTCTTTGTGCATCGTTAAAATAGGCTGGAACGGTGATAACTGCTTCTGTTACTTCCTCTCCCAAATAACTTTCTGCATCAGCTTTAAGCTTCATAAGAATCTTTGCAGAAATCTCTTGTGGCGTATAAACTTTTCCTGCAATTTCAATCGCACAAGCACCATTTCTATCAACTACTTTATAAGGAAGTCTTTTTTTAGCTTCTTGAGCTTTATCTTCATTAAACATTAATCCCATAATTCTTTTAATAGAATAAATAGTTTTTTCTGGATTAGTGATAGCTTGTCTTTTTGCAGGATCTCCTACCAAAATCTCACCTTTATCAGTAAAAGCCACAACCGATGGAGTTGTATTTTTCCCTTCTTTATTTGCAATGATTTTTGATTCATTTCCTTCAAAAACCGCCATCGCTGAATTTGTTGTTCCTAAGTCAATTCCTAATACTTTTCCCATAATTTATCCTTATTAATTAATTTATTTTGCAATGCTAACCATTGATGGTCTTAGCACTCTTTCTTTATATTTATAACCCTTTTGCATCTCTGCGACAATCTCTCCTACATTGTGAGAATCGCTTTGAACTTGCATAATAGCATCGTGGAAATTAGGGTCAAACTCTCCGCTTGCATCAATGGGTTCAATCCCATGTTTTGCAAGTGTTTTTAAAAGATTATCCAATGTTAGTGCAATTCCCTCCTCTATTTTTCCTAAAATTTCAGCTTGATCACTATTTTCTTTTGAATCTTTAATCGTTTTTAAAGCAATCTCTAAAGTATCAATGCTCGGCAATAAATCTTTTGCTATTTTTTCATAAGCATATTCCAAGGCTTGATCTTTTTCTCTCACCAAACGCTTTTTAGTGTTTTCAAAATCAGCATAAGTGCGCAAATATTGATCTTCTAATTCCTTGATTTTATTTTGAAGCGATTCTAGCGATTCTTTAGAATCTTGCTCTGCATTCTCTTGTGATTCTTGTTTTTGATTCTCATTCTCAGAAGAATCTATCTTTTCATTTTCATCTTGCATTCTAATTCCACTCCTTACAACAAAAATAACGCTTCTAAAATGAAATTTTAGCAATTATTCTTGTGAATTTCAAGTAAAATTATATAACTTTAGTCTATTAATGTCAAGTTAAATTAATAAAATAAGCTAAACTTTCTTAAAAATAAAAATTTAATTATAAGTTGTTTGGGATAAACTTAAGGTTGCTTTAAAGTCTTAAAAAGCAAAACAAATAAGAGATTTTCGCAAAATATAGCAACAATGCGCGCGATAACTTTGACAATTTCTCTAAGATTCTAAATAGAGCAATTTAGCTTTTTAGGGCATCAAGGATTTCATAAGTAAAACTTTGCTAATTTTCTAAAATATTTTTAATGGGGGATTTTTGAAATGAAAAAAATAATCATATTATTGCTGTGTGTTTTTGTAGGATTTGCCAAGGAATTGACTATTGAAAATGGTAAAACTCTTATTTTGGAAAGCAAATCACCAAACCCTAAAAGTATTATCCTAGATAAAAAAGAGTATTTATGGATACCCCATCCCCAAAAACCCGATACAAAAATTTTATTTCTATCTATACCTTATTACACTAAAGCACAAAGTATTCGGCTTGAGAATAGCCAAACTTTGCAAATCATCAAAGGTCAGTATAAAATTGAAAAAATCAGTGTAGATCCAAGCAAAGCCAAACCCAACAAAGCTAATCAACAAAGAATCTCCAAAGAAAGAGAAGAAGCTAGTAAAATTTATCAAACTTACACTAAGGGATACTATTGGAAAAAGCCCTTTATCTATCCTATGAAAAGTAAAATTACTAGTGAATTTGGCAATGCAAGAGTGTTTAATCAAGAAGTAAAAAGCTATCATAGCGGAACAGATTTTAGAGCTGCTATTGGAACACCAATTTATGCGAGTAATAGCGGCAAGGTCGTGATTGCAAAAGATAGATTCTTAGCAGGAAAATCTGTAGTAATTGACCATGGAGAAGGGATTTTTAGCATGTATTATCATTGCAGTGAAATCAAAGTCAAAGAAGGCACTAGAGTAAAACAAGGCGAACTCATTGCACTAAGCGGTAATACAGGTAGAGTAAGTGGTCCGCATTTGCATTTTGGGATTTTGGTACGTGGGGCACAGGTTGATCCAATTGATTTTATTGCCAAAATCAATGCATCTCTAAAAGGGAACTAAAATGGAGAAAATATTTCAAGATTTAAAAACTATCTCTTTAGCAATGTTTCGGAAGAATTTCTTTGGAATCTTTCATGGTTCTATTTCAACAAAACTTGAAGAAGGTCATTTTCTTATTAACAAAAAAGATGCAATTTTTGATGATTTAAATGAAGAATCGCTTATCACGCTCTATCACAAACAAGATTATCGCTGGCAAGAAGCTAGTATGGACGCTTTTATTCATTCTTTGCTTTATCAAAATATTCCTAATGCCAAATATATTGCCTATGGAATGCCTCCCTTTACGATAGCCTATACTCTCTCAAATAGTAAAATCACCCCAAAAGATTATTTTGGTTATAAGATTCTAGGCACCCTAGAAGTGTATGACCCAAAAGATTATGACAATTGGTATGAAAGAGCAGATGTTGAAATCAATCGCTATTTCAAAGAAAATGATAAAAAAATTATGGTTATCAAAGGCTATGGCGTGTATGTGTATCATCGAGACTTGCAATATCTCTCAAAATTAATGGCGATTTTAGAAAATTCGTGTAAAGTCTTGCATTTTCATAGCATTTTAGAGGGCAATAAACCTTCTTATGAACTACTTGACTTTTAATGCTTGATTTTAAGGCAAGAAAAATTTGATAAAATTACAAAATTATGTAGCAATTCAAGGGTTTTAATGGATTTTATAGAAGTTAGAGAATTATACAAAAATTACGGAAAACTTGAAGTCTTAAAAAATATTCATTTAAATGTTAAAAAAGGCTCGATTTTTGGACTTGTAGGGCATAGCGGAGCAGGAAAAAGCACACTGCTTAGAACTTTTAATGGACTAGAATCTATCAATCACGGAAGCATTAAAATTGGTGAAGTGGAGATTAATCGCTTAGATTCCAAAAGCATGAGACATTTTAGAAAAAAGGTTGGAATGATTTTTCAAAACTTCTCTTTAATGGCGCGTAAAAATGTCTATGAAAATATCATTTTACCTTTGGAGTGTTGGGGAGAAAATATTGATAAAAATCGCGTTGAAAAACTAGTGGAATTAGTGGGTTTGCAAGACAAAATGAAATTTTATCCTAGCCAGCTAAGTGGCGGACAAAAACAAAGAGTTGCTATTGCAAGGGCTTTAGTGATGAATCCTGATTTACTTTTAAGCGATGAAGCCACTAGCGCATTAGATCCCTCCACAACAAACTCAATCTTAGAACTTTTATCGCAAATCAATCAAGAAATTAAAGTAACTATCGTGCTAGTAACTCACGAAATGGAAGTGGTAAAAAAAATCTGTCAAGAAGCGGCTTTTATGGAAAATGGAGAGATTATCAAAAGCGGTCATATTGAATCCCTCTTTTTAGAGCCTGATAAAAAAATGCGAGATTTTTTGGGAGAAAATGAAATTTTACCTCCAAATGGTATTAATATCCGAATCTATTTCCCCAAAGAAGTAGCACAAAACCCAATCATCACTCAAATGGCAAGAGAATTGCAGGTGGATTTTAATATCGTATGGGGAAATTTAGAATCTTTTGGCGGAATCGCCTTAGGAGTGCTTGTAATTAATATTAAACAAGAATTTTTAGAGCAAGTTTGTGCATTTCTAACCCAAAGTGGCACACGCTGGGAAATTGTGGAGTAAAAAATGGATATAAAATTACTTAAATTACTTTTAGAAGCGACTTTAGACACCTTATATATGAGTATTATTGCAACAACAATTGCAACTGCCCTAGCAGTGATTCCAGCAATCTTATTAGTTTTGTGTAGCCCTAGTGGCTTAAAACCCAATGCGATTATTTACCGAACTTTAGACACTATTACTAATACATTACGCTCTTTTCCTTTTTTGATTTTAATGGTTGTTTTATTTCCTTTTACGCAATGGATTCTTGGTAAAAGTATTGGTGCAACTGCAGCTATTGTGCCACTTAGTATTGGTGCAGCTCCCTTTATTGTGCGTATCATTGAAGGGGCGCTAAAAGAAGTAGATAAAGATGTCATAGAAGCCGCACAAAGTTTTGGCGCAAGTCATTTCCAAATTATTTTTAGAATTATGCTCATTGAAGCTCTACCTAGCATTGTTTCTGGAATCACACTTGCTTTGATTCTTGTGATTGGATTTAGCGCTATGGCAGGTGCTGTTGGCGGTGGAGGGCTTGGCGATATTGCAATCAAATATGGATATTATAGATTCCAAAGTGATATTATGGTATATACCGTTGTGATTTTAATTTTTCTTGTGCAGATTATTCAAAGTTTTGGGGATTTTCTGTATAAAAAATTAAAACACTAGCTCAACAAAAGAAAGGTAAAAAATGATTAAAAAAATTTTAGGTATCTGCGGACTTACAGGATTATTGGTCTTTAGCGGTTGTAGTGATTCTAAAGAAAGCACAGCAACGCAAACCACTGAAACAAAATTAATAGTAGGAGCCACTCCAGAGCCACACGCAATTCTTTTACAAGAAATAGCACCTAAATTAAAAAGTGAGGGCATAACTCTAGAAATCAAAGAATTTACAGACTATGTAACTCCTAATCTATCACTCAACGATGATTCATTAGATGCAAATTTCTTCCAACACAAACCTTATTTGGATTCATTTAATAAAGAAAGAGGGACTAATTTAGTAAGTGTTGCTAATATCCATTTAGAGCCAATGGGTGTGTATTCCAACAAAATCAAAAGTCTTGATGAGTTAAAAGAAGGCGATTTAGTTTCTTTGCCTAATGATCCTTCAAATGGTGCTAGAGCATTGAGAGTTTTAGAAGCCAATGGAGTGATTAAACTCAAAGAGGGAGTAGAGCTTGTTTCTGCGCAAGATATTGTAGAGAATCCCAAAAAATTAAATTTTAAAGAAATGGATGCACCTCAACTTGCTAGAGCTTTAAATGATGTAACTATTTCTGTTATTAACACAAATTTTGCACTTTTAGCTGGATTAAATCCACTTGATGATGCGATTGCTTTAGAATCAAAAGAATCTCCTTTTGCAAATATCGTCGTAGTTAAAGCAGGTAGAGAAAATGATGCTGCTATCCAAAAGCTAGTTCAAGCACTCCAAAGTCAAGAAATAAAAGACTTTATCCTAGAAAAATACAAAGGTGCGATTCTCCCTAGCTTCTAAGCAAAATTTAAGCCCCAATCCTTTGGGGTTTATCTAAGCAAATCGATGCGTTCTTTGTAGTTACCATTAAAAATATAGCTTCCTGCAACCACAATATCCACGCCACTATCCTTTAAATCTGCGATATTTTGATCACTTACTCCACCATCAACTTCAATAAGACAGCGAGGATTCTTCATTTCAATTTTATCTTTTAAGCATTTAATTTTTTCCAAAACATTTGGGATAAATTTTTGCCCACCAAAACCCGGATTCACACTCATAAGTAAAACCATATCCACATATTCTAATAAATAATCAATACTCTCCAAAGTCGTGTGTGGATTAAGAACAATCGCTGGAGAAATCCCATAATCGCGTATTTTCTGGACAAGGCGATTGGCGTGTTTTTCTTCTTCAATATGAAAAGAAAGATATTTTGGCTTTAGGGGTGCAAACAAATCAACAAAAAAGCTATTATTTTGAACCATTAAATGAATATCAAGTGGCTTAGTCGCGATTTTTGCAACCGAATCTACAATCATTGGTCCCATTGTAAGATTAGGGACAAAATGCCCATCCATAACATCAATATGTATAAAATCACAACCCGCCTCGCAAATAGCCTTTATCTCATCATTAAGTTTGCCAAAATCTGCAGAAAGAATGCTTGGAGCTACTAACATAATTTGCCTTTGTTAAAAAATAAGTAATTTTAGCAAAAAAGTAGAAATATCTTTCTAAAATACCACGCAATAAGCCATAAAAAACATATTTTTAGATATAATGGAGCATTATTTTTTTGGAGTTTTAGAATGCAAAAACAATTACAACAAGATTTAGAAAGTATTTTTGCAATCATAAAAAATGCCTCATTAAAAGTGTATGAGGTGCTTAAAGAAAGTATGGGTGAATACACGCAAACCACAAATAAAACAGGTGATTTACAACTTCAAGCCGATGTATTAGCCGATAAGATTTTTCAAGATTCTCTAAAAGATTTAAAAATCATCAAACAAATTTGTAGCGAAGAACAAGAAGGGGCAGTTAGATTTTACGATGATGGCATTTATAGTATTGCCTATGATCCGCTTGATGGATCTTCATTAATGGGTGCAAATTTAAGTGTTGGGAGCATTGTTGGAATCTACAAGGGAGATTTTTTGCCACAAAATTTAATTGCTGCTGCCTATGTTGTCTATGGAATGGTGGTGGGGATTGGATTTGCTTCTACACTCAAAGAGGGTGTGGATTATTATATTTTTAATGGCAAAGATTTTGAACTGCAGAAGATCCTAAAACTCAAAGAAAAAGGCAAACTCAATGCCACTGGTGGAACCCAAAAATATTGGAGCAAAGAACACAAAGGCAAGATAGAATCACTCTTTAATCAAGGCTATCGTTTGCGATATAGCGGTGGAATGGTGCCAGATTTACACCACATTTTAATCAAAGGGGGCGGTTTATTTTCTTATCCAAGCACTCAAGATTCACCTAAAGGAAAATTGCGAATGCTTTTTGAAGTTTTTCCTTTTGCCTTTATTTTCAAACGCGCAGGGGGAGAAGCTATTGATGGAAAAAATGATCTCTTGACACTCACTCCAGAGCACTTACACGATACAACACCTTGTTTTTTAGGAAGCAAGGAGGAGATAGATTTTGTCAGAAGTCATTGAGAATACAGAAATAGCACTAAGGGATTTAAAAGAATGCCAAACTCAACATAGCATCTCTAGTTGCGAATTCTGCAAAGAAGCATCAAGATGTGAAAAAAAAGAAAATTTTGAACAAATGGTAATTTTAAATCTTCAAGAAAATACTAAAACCTTGCAAGAATGTCAAAGAGAGCAAAATTTTTCAAGCTGTTTGCTTTGTCAAAAAGTTTTAAATTGCGCCACAAGGAATCGCTATGTTAATGCGGTTTATTTAAGTATGAATAAAGGAAACGGAGGAAATTTTGAATTCTAAATTTTATGTAACAACCCCGATTTATTATGTTAATGATGTCCCTCACATTGGGCATGCTTATACAACAATTATCGCAGATACTTTAGCACGATACCACCGAATGCAAAACAAAGAGGTTTGGTTTCTAACAGGCACCGATGAACACGGACAAAAAATTCAACAATCTGCAGAAAAAAACAATAAAAACCCCAAAGAATACGTAGATGAAATTTCTGCAAAGTTTAAGAATCTTTGGGATAGTTTTGATATTAGCTATGATGCCTTTATCCGCACAACAGATTCTTACCACAAAGAGAGTGTAAGAAATGTATTTTCTAAAATGTTTAAAAAGGGGGATATTTACAAAGGTGAATATGAAGGGAATTATTGCATTTCTTGTGAATCTTTTTTTGCAAAATCTCAACTTATTAACCAAAAAAATTGCCCTGATTGTGGGAAAGAAACAACTCTTTTGAAAGAAGAAAGTTATTTTTTCAAATTAAGTGCTTATGAAGATAAGTTATTACAATGGATTGAATCTAACCCTAACTGCATTCTGCCAAAAATGCGTCGCAATGAAGTCATTAATTTTATCAAAGAAGGTTTAGAGGATTTATCAATCACACGAACTAGCTTTGATTGGGGTATTAAGCTACCTAGTGAAATTGGAGGCAATGATTCTAAATTTGTCATGTATGTATGGCTTGATGCATTGGTTAATTATCTTAGTGCCTTAGGCTATGAAAACTCCAAAGAAAACAAAATGGAATTTTGGCCTGCAAATTATCATCTTGTTGGTAAGGATATTTTAAGATTCCACGCGGTGTATTGGCCAGCATTTTTGATGAGCTTAGAGTTGCCTTTACCAAAGCATATTGCTGCGCATGGTTGGTGGACTAAAGAGGGTGCAAAGATGAGCAAAAGCGTTGGCAATGTTGTCAATCCAAGAGAAGTTGTTGATTCTTATGGTATGGATTGTTTTAGGTATTTTGTATTGCGTGAAGTGCCTTTTGGACAAGATGGAGATTTCTCACAAAAAGCCCTAATCGAAAGATTCAATGCTGATTTAGGAAATGATTTAGGCAATCTTTTAAATCGTCTTTTGGGAATGGGAGCAAAGTATTTTAATAATTCTTTACAAATTGATTCTAAAAGCTACCAAGAATCTTTTGCAACTGAATCTGCGACAATAAAAACAATCTTAGGAAATCTTGAAAATTTTATGAGCGAAGTGCAGATTCATCGTTATTTAGAAGAGTTATGGAAGATTTTTAGTCTAGGTAATGGAATCATTGCCAAAAAAGAGCCATGGAAACTTATCAAGGAACAAAAAGAACAAGAAGTGGCAGAACTTTTGATGTTTATTGCTAATCTACTCATCAAAGGCGCATTGTGCTTATATCCTTGTATGCCTGATTCTGCAGAGAAAATTTTAAGTGTTTTTGGACTTAGAGCTAGTGCGCAAAATTACTCTGATTTTATCTTAAATGATAAAATCTTAAGCCAAGTCTCCCTAAACCCTATCCCAGCGCTTTTCCCAAAAATTGACGAAATCCCTACAGAAACAAAAGAAGCAAATCCTAAAACTAGTGATAAAGCAGCACCCAAAGAAACCCTAGAACCTCTAACAATAGAAAACCCTATTTCAAAAGAAGATTTCACCAAAGTAGAAATCAAAATAGGAACAATCATAGAAGCAGAAACTTTGCCAAAAAGCGAAAAACTCTTAAAACTGAAAGTAGATTTAGGAGAAAGTCGTGCAAGACAAATCTTAGCAGGAATAAAAGCCTATTACACTCCACAAGACTTAATAGGTAAGCAAGTTTGTGTGTTAGCAAATCTAAAACCCGCTAAACTAATGGGAGAAATTAGCGAGGGAATGATTTTGGCTGCTAAAGATAGCGAGGGATTGTCTTTTATTATGCCACAAAACCCAAGAAAAAATGGAACTCAAATTACTTAAAGGATTGTCGTGAAGAAAAAAGGAGTCCAAATTAGCGTTAATGAAATTGTTGAAGTTGCATTTGGAACACTTTTAAATCAGCCTAGCATTTCATTTTTTAGCCAAATTTGCGATGATGTAGAAAAGGTCAAAAAGGGTGATTTATTTGTTGTCAAAGATTCAAAAGACATTCAAAAGGCTATTGAATTAGGCGCCTTTGGAATTCTCTTTAGTGGAGAAATTGCCATGGGAGATTCAGAAGTTGCTTGGATTAGCGTAGAAAACCTAGAAGAATCACTCTTAAGAATCTTAAGGCATTATTTGATTATCAATAATAAAATTTTATATTCGCTAAGCAATGAAGAATATGAATTAAGCCATCAAATTTTAGTCCGCAAAAAAGATTTTGCATATTGCGAGGGATCTTTGGTAGAACTTATTTCTTTTGCGCTTGGAAGTGGGGAATTTGCATACATTCTCTATCACAATCAAGACAAAATAAAATTTGAAAAACTTCCACAATTACACCAAGAAATTAAAACCTTTGATTCTCAAAAAATACCCGATGAATCACTGCCCTTTGTTACAAATTCTTTCTCACTTTTTGGAATTAAAATTTTCTATCAATCCATAGATTACACCCTACCTTTGCCAAAGCTATTTATTCAGCCATTAGCAAGAGTGATAAAGTTTGCAGAAGAACATTGTCTTAATGTGGATTTAGAAAAATTAGAAGGAATCTCAAGCTTTAAGCCTTTATATTTAGATGAAAGGGGATTTATCTCAAAACCTGGTGCTACCAATAAAGTGGTGCTAACTTGCACAGAGATTCATCTCTATGAGCAATTTTTGGCATATTTTAGTATGTATGCCAAATGGGCAAAGTTAATGCTTTTTATTCCTAAAATCTATCAAGAGCTTTTTATGCCTTATGCAGAAGTTAAGACTTATACAAATAAACAAGAGTTATTTTCTTTGGTTTTGACGCAAAAATATAATTTTGCCTTAGTATTTGGCGTTGATTTTAGGGAGTTTGAAGAGCAATTTAGCGCCCAAGAAAGAGAGCAAAGCTTATTTGATTTAATTGATGAAGAAAAAAATTAATAAAGGATGAAAATGAAAATAGCAATACCTGTTTATGATGAAAATTTAAAAATCTTTGGAAATACAGGACATACTCCTTTCTTTGCAGTTTTTGAACAAAAGGGAAATGGTATGTTTAAGCATTTTGAATTATTAGATTTGCGCAAGAATCCACGCGGAAATATCCAAGCAAGCGAGGGTTGCTCACACAAAGATGAGGATATGAGCAAGGAAGAACAAATAGCACACAAGTTAGAGCACAATGTGCTAGGCGAGATCATCAGGGATTGCCAAGTAGTTTTGGTTAAAAAAGCTTGTAAAAATACTGCAAAAGTATTTCAAGAATGCGGAATTAAGATTTGCAAAGTTGAGCTTGATTGCCAAAATGCAAAAGATTCTTTTAAATATCTCAAATAACTACAAATTTTACTTAACTTTTAAATAATGGAACACCTTTTGCTTTTTTAGCATAAAGATTGCTAAAAAGGAGCGAAAGTGCAAGGTGGCTATTATAGTTCAGTAGGTGGAATGGTAACGCAAATCAACCGCCTAGATGTCATAGCAAACAATATTGCAAATGCCAATACGACTGGATTCAAGCGCGATGATGTTGTGATTGGGGATTTTATGCGACTTTATGAGCAACATAAAGAATTCTTACCCATCAAAGATCATACCAAAGATGCAGCAAAGTTTTACAATCGCTCATTAAATCGTGTCCCACAAATCGTAGAGGAATTTACCGATAGGAGCGTGGGCGGAATCGCACAAACAGATAACACTTTTGATTTTGCGCTAAGTCGTGAAAATGCGTATTTTATGGTTGAAACTCCAGAGGGAATCAGATTTACGCGTGATGGCTCTTTTGTTTTAAATCAAGAGGGGCGACTAGTCAATAAAGAAGGTCATGCCATCCTGCCACGAGAATATATTGAATCACCCCAATATATTGAAATTATCGATGGATACCAAATAGAAGTTGATAAAAATGGGAATATCTACAATCGCTCTTTAAACAATCAAGAATTAAATGAAACCTTATTAACTGCCAATATCGCAGTTGTTTCTTTTGAAAATCCAAAATTCCTTCAAAAAATTGGAGATAATCTCTACAAATACCCCGATGAAAGAATGAATGAGATGGAAGTTTTAGAAAGAAGCGGAGCAGTTAGACAAGGCTATTTAGAAAAAAGCAATATTAATGTGGTTTATGAAATGACAGGCTTAATTGAAACTAATCGCTTAGTAGAAGCCTATTCTAAAGTGTTAAAAACCCATATGGATGAACTCAATACAGAAGCTATTACAAAATTAGCAGCAAAAGCATAAAAGGATAAACAATGATGCGAGCATTATACACAGCAACAACAGGAATGCTAGGACAACAATTACAAATTGATGTTACTTCAAACAATATTTCCAATGTTAATACTTTTGGCTACAGAAAAGAAAGAGCAGAATTTGCAGACTTGCTCCACCAAGTATTACAATATGCAGGTTCTAGCACTTCAGAGACAACACTATCGCCAACAGGCATTGAAGTAGGACTTGGTGTGCGTCCTACTTCAGTCCAAAAGATTTTCTCACAAGGTAACTTCAAAGAAACAGAAAACAACTTGGATATTGCCATTACCGGAAATGGATTCTTTCAAATTGAACTCCCAGATGGCACCATAGCTTACACAAGAGATGGTTCTTTTAAGCTTGATGATGAAGGAAATGTTGTCAATTCTCAAGGCTACTTACTTGTGCCAAATATTACCATTCCAGATGATGCAACACAAGTCAATATTGGAACAGATGGCACTGTGAGTGTGGTGCAAGGTAATGCAACAGAAGTTAATGAATTAGGACAAATTGAAACGGTGAATTTTATCAACCCTGCTGGTTTGCACGCACTTGGAGATAATTTATATCTTAATACCAATGCTTCAGGAGATCCAATTGTTGGAACACCGGGCTTAAATGGCTTTGGTCAGCTAAGGCAAGGTTTTGTAGAAACAAGCAATGTAAAGCTTGTAGAAGAAATGACGGATTTGATTGTGGGGCAAAGAGCTTATGAAGCAAACTCAAAGTCAATCCAAACAGCAGATTCAATGCTACAAACAGTTAATCAGCTCAAGCGTAACTAATAAAAATACTTAAACTATTTAAGGTGAAATAACCTTTTGGGTTAATTCATCTAAGCAATCTCTCTCTTTAAAAAATTCAAATAATTTTATTTTTGCAAAAATGGTATTTTTAAAAAAACCATTTTTATAAGAATCTAAGATTATCACCTTGTAAATAATTCTTAAAATTTAAGCCATTAACACATTTTGTTTAAACAATTGGAATGCTATTTGCTTTTATATTTTGAATTAATTTATTTCAAGGAGTTTTTATGAGCATTTTCAATTTTAGCCAAGCTCGCGGTTTAGCTCAAGAAGCTTTAGATTATCGCTCCTTAAGACGCGATATAATCGCTGGAAATATCGCTAATGCCTCTACTCCTATGTATCGCCCAAAAGACATTAATTTTGAGCAAATGATGGCAAACAAAGCCGATGAAATCTTCAATCGCAGTAGAAAAATGGAATTAGACTTGGCTTTAACTAATCCTAATCATCTCTTGCCCCTAGAAGATCTAGACAAGAATCGTTCAACCTTTTTCTATCGTGATGGGCATTTAGCTAGAAATGATGGAAATAGCGTAGATTTAGATATTGAAACAAGCGAAATGGCAAAAAACGATATTATGTATCAAGCTTTGGTGGGCGCTTTAAGGAAACAAGGTGGGATTTTCTCTAATGCTATTGATTCAACAAAAAATATATAAGGGGGCAGTAAATGTTTTTATCTAGTTTTGATATTAGCGGTTATGGTTTATCTGCACAACGACAAAGGGTCAATCTAATCTCAAGCAATATTGCTAATGCAAACACTACAAGAACTGATGAGGGAGGACCTTATAGAAGGCGTGAATTGATTTTAAAAGCATTCGATTTTGATAAAGTTTTGAATCAAAAGTATGAAAAAAGCAATAATTTGCTAAAATACGAAGATCCATTGGATGAAATGGATAGTTTTAATGAGCAAAGAGAACCAAAACCTGCACTAATGAGCGTTTATGTGGATAAAATTGTCCGAGATGATTCACAACCAAAGATGAAATACGAGCCAAGTCATCCAGATGCAAACTCAGAAGGCTATGTGGCTTATCCAAATATCAATCCTGTTGTGGAAATGGCGGATTTGATTGAAGCTACAAAAGCTTATCAAGCCAATGTAGCAGCTTTTCAAAGTGCAAAAAATATGGCAAACAATGCGATCTCTATGTTCCAGGCATAAAGGATCATAAATGGAAATTAACAAATATGGAATAGACGCAGAAAAAATCAACTCCCAGCTTAAAGATGTCCCAAATTTATCGCCAAATCATAATTTAAACCCCCCAAGCAAAAGCTTTGGGAATATGCTAAAAGATGCTTTTGAAGAAGTAAATGAACGACAAAAAACGACTGAACAAGCAATAACAGATATGGCAACAGGACAGATAAAAGACATTCATCAAGCTGCTATTGCCATAGGTAAGGCTGAAAATAGTATGAAACTTATGCTTGAGGTGAGAAACAAAGCCATTAGCGCTTATAAAGAATTAATTAGAACACAAATTTAATGAATGATGCAGAATCTAAAAAAGCAGGTAAAATCCTGCTTATTTTCTTGATGATTGTAGGTGGATTCTGCATTTTTTTAGGCACAACCTTTTATCATATCTTTGCAGACAGAAAACTTCCAAATCTCCAAGCCAAACGCGTTGAAAATGCCATTAGGGGTTCAATTTATAGTAGCGATGGCTTTGTCCTAGCTTCAAGCAAAAAGGTTTATAAAGCTGTTGTTAATACTTACAATATTGATCCCCAAAAAAAAGATTTATTTGTAAATCTCTTTAGTATTTATAGCCAAATCCCTAAAAATGAAATTATCCATAAGCTACAAGAAAAAGGCAATGTTGTCTTGTCTTATGAAATTGATTCAAAAACAGCAAGTTATCTTAAACAGCTTAATATTAAACTCAATGCCCTTGATGTTTTTCGTTCCTATGAAAATGAAAATGGATATGTTTTTAAATACGGCTTATCAGTAGTTGAGAGCGGAGAATCGCGAGATTATCTCTACAATGATACAATGGAGCCTATTTTAGGCTATATCAATAAACAAAACGAAAGAGATTTTACACTTGTCAATGGAGTAAAAGGGATTGAAAAAAACTTCAATGAAGAGTTAAAACCTTTGAACGATTTATTAATCACTGGGGAACGCGATATTAGCTTTAATGTTATATTAAACAAAAATTCTACTTTTTTGGACAGAAAAGATGGATATAATGTTGTTTCAAGCATTCCTTTGAAATTGCAAAAAAAAGTTGAACGAATCATTGATGAAAATCAACAACAACTAAATGCCAAAGAAATTATCGTGGGGATTATGGAAAGCAAAAGTGGTAAGATTCTAAGCCTTGCAAGTAGCGCTAGATTTAATCCTAATGCTATTACCAAAAATGATTATCCAAATCTCAATGCAAGTGCGGTTGAATATTCCTATGAACCAGGCAGTATCATCAAGCCAATTATTTATTCAATCTTGCTAGATAAGAATCTTATTAACCCTAATGAAAAAATATTTTTAGAAGATGGACGCTATAAACTGCGTAATTTTTATATCACAGATACGCGAAAACTAGGGGAAGTAAATCTTGAAGATATTTTATTATATTCAAGCAATATTGGTATGGCAAAAATCTCTCAACGCCTCAATCCAGAGGAATATTATGATAATCTACAGGCTTTTGGGTTTGGCAAAAAGAGTGGAATTGATTTGCCCTATGAAAAAACCGGAACAATCCCAGAAATCAGCCGTTTAAGAAGCGAAGTTTATAAAGCCACTGCTGCTTATGGATATGGCTTGAGGACAACCTTTATTCAAATGCTAAAGGCTTATAATATCATTGTAAATCACGGCGTTGCTTACACACCTTACTTGGTAGAATACCTTTATGATTCTAAAGGAAACCGCTATAAACTCAAACACGGAGATCCCATTAGAGTTATCCGCAGTGATACAGCCAAAAAAGTCAAGGAAACGCTCATCAAAGTCGTTACTCAAGGAGGAGGAAAAAGGGCACAAGTTGCGGGTGTTGTTATAGGGGGGAAAACAGGGACAGCCCATATTGCACAAGGCGGACAATATGTGCGCAAATACAATAGCTCTTTTTTTGGATTTGTCAGAGATAAAAATGAGAAAGAATACACCATTGGAATTTCTGTTTTTGAACCCAATGAAAAAAAGGCTTACTTTGCCGCAACAACAGCAATACCACTTTTTAAACAAGTTGTAGAATTGCTAATCAAAGAAAATTATCTCCAAGCAGAAGTAACAAAGTAATTTGACATTATTGGTCTTTTAGTAAAATTACTATAAAATAAAAATAAAGTTTAAAAAACAATAATCTCAAAAAATGAGCAACGATGGAAAAAAAGATTTTTGGAACATCCCTAGAAGCAAAAACTAGAGTATTAGTCTTTAATATCGCCTGTGGATTGCTTTCTTTAGCGGTTATTTCCTATGTGTTTTTCTATAGCTTAAAATACGATTACAACACGCTTTTTGCCGAGCACCACCAGTCTCTTGTTGAACTTGAAGAGTTACGACAGATTCTAAATAACATAGAAAATCACTCAAACAACACAACACTTAGCCAATCTCAAATTTCCAAACTGCAAGATGAAATCAAAAAACATTGGGATTCATACAAAGCAAATGAAACCAAAAACTCCCAAAGAAACGATTTGATTTTATTGGCGCTGAGGATTTATGATTTTTTTGACAAACGCAACACTATTTTAAAAGAAAAAGAGAAGCTGCTAAACAAACAAAGAGATTTTAACAAGCTTGATTCAAACATTCAAATCTTTTTAAAGAATCTAAACATGCTCAAAGAAAATCCATTTGATTTTAAAAATCAAATCGTAATTTTAAATCAAGACATTTCCAATATCATTCTAAGTAGCCTTAATCTTGTGGAAATTAAAAAAGATAGAAATAGCGCACTGCATAATCTCTTACACATTTTAGTTTTAGTAATTATGTGCCTTATTGTGATAATTACAATACTACTTAGCCACCTAGTTTTGAGCAATATCAAGCATCTCCATAGCACTCTGGAAGCTAAAATCAAAGAAAAAACCAAAGAATTGCAAGATTTAAATGATTCCTTGCAAGAAACTATCAAAAAAGAAGTTTTAGAAAGTCGCAAAAAAGATCAAATTATGTATCAACAAGCAAGACTTGCGAGTATGGGAGAAATGATAGGAAACATTGCTCATCAATGGAGACAACCGCTTAATGCACTAATGCTCCTAATCCAAGCCTTTAAGGTAAAATCCCAAAATGGCAAACTCACGCCAGAATTTATCAACACACAAGTTAATGATGGCTTAAAGATTGCAAAGAAAATGTCTCAAACTATTGAAGATTTTAGAAACTTTTTTCACTCTTCAAGTTGCAAAGAATCTTTTGATTTAAAAGAAAATATTGAAGATTCTGTGTCTTTGGTTGAAATCTTTTTAAAACAAAATGAAATAGAACTTAGTATTGAATGTCCAGAAAATATTGTGGTTTATGGATATAAAAGCTCTTTTTCTCAAGTCTTGCTAAATCTCATTAAAAACTCTGAAGATGTCTTAAAAGAACGCCAAATCACACCTGCTAAAATTAGAATCTCTGCCTATATAAATCAATCTGAAAGCACACAAGAAGGCAAAAAACAAGAAGAATTTGTGCAAATACTTTTTATGGATAATGGTGGTGGGATTAGACTAAAAGATATTCAAAAAATCTTTGAACCCTATTTTACCACCAAACACAAATCCGTTGGAACAGGAATTGGGCTTTATATGTCTAAGCAAATTATTGAAAAGCAAATGCAAGGAAGTATTGAAGCTAAAAATGTTAAATGGAATCTAGATGCCAAGCTCTCTCCTGCAATAGAATGTTTGCAAGACTGTTCTAGTGAAAATAATCAATGTGGAGCATTATTTATCATTACCATACCACTTAAGAGTGAAGAATAGGAGGAAAAATGCTATCAAAAAATGATGAAGTTATGATAAAAAAAATCAAAGTTTTGTATGTTGAAGATGAAGAAGATATTTTGAAATTTGCCTCTATGGTGCTAGAAGACTATGTTGATAAGCTTTTTATCGCTCGCAATGGCAAAGAAGCACTAGAGATTCTCAAGCAAGAGGATATTGATTTAATTATTACTGATATTTTAATGCCCAAACTCAATGGAATTGACTTAATTAGAGAAATCAAAAAAAATCCTTTATGGGATATTGCAGTGATTGTAGCAACAGCCCATACTGAAACGCAATATCTATTAGACTGCATTGAACTTAAGGTTGATGGCTATATTTTAAAACCTATTGATGTAGAAGAGCTTTTAAAGACGATTCTAAAAGCGGTATTACCAAAATTCCAAGCCAATGAATTGCAAGCTAAAAATATTCTTTTAAATGCCATTTCAGTTTTTGTTGGTGGCAAAAAAATAGAAATCATTAAATACCTCATTGAAAACAGCGATTCAGAAAATATCTTTTATGGATCTTATGAAGACATTGTTCAGGAGCTTAGCGTGAGCAAACCAACGGTGGTAAAAACCTTTAGACAGCTTATCGATACAGGACTTTTAATCCGCCTAAAAAATAAAATTTACAAGATTCAACCAGACATTTCCCATTATAAAGAGTAATTTAATAAGCATCAGAGGGGATTTGTTGTAGAATCGCTATTTATTTTCTAAAATGGGCAAGATATGGAACATAATGAAGCTTTAGCCTTGAAATATCGTCCAATGGACTTTGATGAGCTAGTTGGGCAAGAATCAGTTAGCCGCACTCTCTCTTTGGCTTTAGAGAGCAAAAGATTATCTCATGCTTATTTATTTTCAGGACTTAGAGGAAGTGGAAAAACTTCAAGTGCTAGAATTTTTGCACGTGCTTTACAATGTGAAAAAGGACCAAAAGCAAAACCTTGTGGTGTTTGTGCAAATTGCATTGCAGCAAACCCTCACAAAATGCGTCATATTGATATTATTGAGCTTGATGGAGCTTCTAGTCGCAAAATCGATGATATTAGAGATTTAATTGAACAAACCAAATATCATCCTAATATGGGGCGATATAAAATCTTTATCATCGATGAAGTGCATATGCTTACCAAAGAAGCCTTTAATGCACTACTAAAAACCCTAGAAGAACCTCCAGAATATGTTAAATTTATCCTAGCCACCACCGATCCTTTGAAACTACCTGCGACTATTCTTAGTCGCACACAGCATTTTAGATTCAAAAGAATCTCTGAAAAAAATATTTTTGAGCATTTAAAAAATATTTTACACAAAGAAAATATCACCTATCAAGACGAAGCACTTAATATGTTAATCCGCAGTGGATCTGGCTCTCTAAGAGATACTTTAACGCTACTAGATCAAGTTATTATCTATTCTAACTACAATATCACCTCTGATTCTTGTGCCAATATGCTTGGGCTTATTAATCCCCAAAGTCTTAATATACTTTTTGAAGAGATTTTTCAAAAAGACAAAGAATCGCTACTTAAACACATTGAAGGATTTTCTGAATACGAATGCGAAATGCTTTTAGATGAAATGGCAATCTTTTTAAAAGAAAAACTTCTAAGGGGCGAGGATACGCGCTATAGTGCAACAATTATTGATCGATTCTTTCGAATCATCACCCAAGCTAAAGAACTTTTGTCTTTAGGAAGTGATGATAGTTTTGTACTTACTTTATCCATCTTTAAAATGCTTGAAGCCCTAAAGATTCAAGAGATTGACAAAGCCATTGAAATGCTAGAAAAAGGACTAACACTCCCTAGCAAAGAAAATCAAGCCAAAGACCAACCAAAAACCCTAGAGCAACCCCTTAAAATCACTCAAACTAATCCAACAATCACTGAAATTCAAGCTCAATCTTCCAATCAAACTCACATAAGCAATTTCAATCCCGCACAAAAAGGTGAGGATTTGTTTGCCTTACTAGTGCAAAAAATTTATGAAAGGAACTTTGAATTAGGGGAAATTTTTGAAAAAAATATTCATTTTGTCTCTTATGAAAATGGGGTTTTAGTTTGGGAAACCACTGCTCAAGATTCTGATAAAGAACGGCTAAAAAATAGCTACACTAATATCATTAAAGGATTTGTTCTAGAAATTTTTGGGATACAAACTCAAATCAAACCTGTCATCAAAGAACCAAAAATTTCCCAAACACCTTTAACCAGCACACAAGAATCAGAACCAAAGCAACAAGCACAAAATATTTCTGATTCTAATGATGCACAAGATTCTAATCCCGCAAAACCTAATTCCACAGAATCATCAAAATCAAATACCACATTAAATACCCCTAAAACAACCATACAATCCACAGAAGCACAGCCCACTCACAAAAGCATTCAAGATGAAGTTAATGAAGCCTTAGGGCTTCCTATTTTACAAGAAGCAAGGCAACTCTTAGAAATCAAGCAAATCAAAGTTCGCCCCAAAAACGGAGAATAAATGAAAAGCTTAGTTTTAGATGAGAATTCACTTCACCAATTATGCGAGACTTTGGATCTAAAAAATCAACGCGGTATTTATTTGTTAAAAGGAGATTTAGCCAGTGGAAAAACCACTTTAGTTAAAGCAATGGTGCAATATTTGGGCAATTCTAGCGTGGTTACTTCGCCTACTTTTTTATTGGCGCAAGATTATGGAGAGGGAATCTATCATTATGATATTTATCAAAAGAATCTAGAAGAGCTTTTAGAAATCGGATTTTTAGAAGAGCTTGAAAAAGAGGGTTGGCATTTTATAGAATGGGGTGATGAAAAATTAGCTAAAATATTAAAACAAATTGGTATGGATTTTAAAAGCATTGAAATCCTTCCAAAACAACACTTAAGGGAATATAGAATTGATGCATAAGCTAGAAGCAAAAAACTTAGTTAAAATTATCAAAAAAAATAAGATTATTTCTGATATTTCTATGGAAGTAAGAAGTGGCGAAGTTGTCGGTCTTTTAGGACCAAATGGCGCAGGAAAAACAACAAGCTTTTATATTATTTGTGGGCTTTTGTTGCCAAGTAGCGGAAAGGTCTTTTTTGACAACAAAGACATTACAGGACTAAGTTTGCATAAGCGCTCTCAATTAGGGATTGGTTATTTACCCCAAGAATCAAGTGTTTTTAAAGATCTAAGTGTTGAAGAGAACCTAATGATTGCCGCTGAAATTTGCTTAGACAGCGAAAAGGAACGCTACAAACGCACCGAAGAATTATTAGAAGAATTTAATATTGAACCCATTCGCAACAGAAAAGGTGTTAATCTAAGTGGTGGAGAGCGGAGACGCGTGGAGATTGCTAGAGCGCTGATTAAAAAGCCAAAATTCATCTTGCTTGATGAGCCTTTTGCAGGAGTAGATCCCATTGCTGTTTTAGACATTCAAAACATTATTAAAAAACTTTTAAATTTTGGCATTGGTGTTTTGATTACCGATCACAATGTCCGAGAAACGCTAAGTGTGTGTCATCGCGCCTATGTAATCAACAAAGGAATGTTGCTTGCTAGTGGAAATTCAAATGAAATCTATGAAAATGAACTCGTAAGAAGACATTATTTGGGAGATCATTTTAAGGCATGAAATTAAGAACCCAAGCCTCCGCTACTCTAAAAACAAAGCTTTCCTCTACACTAAAAAGTTGGCTACCCATACTCCAAAGTAGCACTCTAGAGCTAGAAGAAACACTAGGAGAATTTGCAAAAGAAAATCCCTATGTTGAAATCAAATCAGCAATGGCAACTGACTTTTCCTCTGAAAGAAAAAAACGCAAAGAGGGACCAAGAGGGCTTAGGAGCGTTGAAAATGATGGAATTGAGAGATTTTGCATTCAAGAAGAAAGTCTAGAAGAAATGCTAAAATCCCAAATAGTTCCACCCCTATTTCCTACAAAAACTTCACAAGCTATTGCTGAAAAAATCATCGAAAATCTAAATGAAGAAGGGTATTTTGATGGCGATAAAGAAAAAATTGCCAAGGAATGCCAAAGCAATAGCCTAGAAGTTGAAAAGATTCGCAGGCGATTTGCTTATTTAGAACCTGCAGGAATTGCAGCTGAAAATCTCATAGAATCTTTTTATTTTCAATTAGAGAATATGGATGTTGCTGATTCTATTTATAGTGTGTGTTTGAAGCTTATTGGTGATTTAGAAAATCACACAAAATACAAAGAAGACAAAAACTATACTCAAGCAATGCGTGTAATTTCCAGCTTTAAAAACCCTCCTGCTTTAGATTTTTATCAAAAAGAAGCAGCTATTATTCCAGATATTTTAGTGATTCAAGAATTAAATAATATTCAAGTTCAAATCAATGAAAAATACTATCCAAGCATTGAAATTGAAACACAAAAAAAAGATTCCAAAGAAAAAATCAAAGATGAATTCATAAAAAGCAAAATTAAAGATGCTAGGGATTTAGTAGATGCTCTAGAAATGCGCAAAGCCACACTCTATAAAATAGGCTTAATGATTGTGGAATATCAATATGACTTTTTTATGGGCGGAGAAATAAAGCCTATGAAGCTAAAGGATTTAGCAGAGGAATTTGGACATGCACCAAGCACAATTTCTAGAGCCATTTCAAATAAATTTTTAGAATGTGCTAGAGGAATTTTTCCCCTAAGGAATTTCTTTGCCACAGCCCTAGATGAAGACACTTCTAATACCACAATCAAAGAATTTGTAAGCGAACTTATCAAAAACGAAAACAAGCAAAAACCCCTTAGCGACAATAGAATCTTAGAACTCATTGAACAAAAATTTAATCTCAAAATTGTGCGAAGAACGATTACAAAATATCGCGCACAACTCAACATAGCAAGCTCTAGCGAACGCAAAAAACTTTATAAAATATCTCTTAATTCACATTGACTTTAGGTTTGTATTTTATACTTCTGCTACAAAAAAATTATAAGGAGCTTAACATGAAAGCAAAAACCATAATTTCTATTTTAGTTGGCACAGCCTTAAGTGCTTCTATAGCCTTAGCAGCAGATTTTTCAAAAAAGAGCAATGATGAACTCATCAATCTTTCAGGAAAAGTAACTCCAAAAGACTATCCAGATTATAAAATGGAGATTCACAAAAGAACACAAAAAATGACACTCAAAGAGGGTAGAGATTTTAGGAAACAATTAAGAGACAAAAGACAAAGCGTTTATGAACAAATGACATTAAAAGAATACAGAGAATATCAAGATGCAATCGCTAAAGAAACAGCTAAAAGAATCGATTCAATGAGTGAAAAAGAAGCCTATGAAAGTGGGCTATTAAGAAAATACCACAAGAATCAATGTAAAGGCAACAGGGGACCAAATGGGGGCGATTACCCAAATAGGGGATATAAAGAATGTCCAATTGGTCCAAGACCATAAATCTTGCGCAACGCTTTAGTTGCGTAAGCAAAGGAGATAAATGAGCGCAAAAATATTGCTATTAGAAGATGATATGGCATTACAAGAAATTATTGCAGAATGCCTTAGTGAAGAGGGCTATGAAGTAGTTTGTTGTAATGATGGGATAGAAGCATCTAATAAAGCATATGAAGAAAATTTTGATTGTTTATTGCTTGATGTGATGGTCCCCAATATAAATGGATTTGAAACCCTAAAAAATATTCGCAAAAGTGGCAAACAAACACCTGCGATCTTTATTACTGCCTTAAATAGCATTAAAGATTTGGAAGTGGGTTTTAAAAGCGGTTGTGATGATTATTTGCGCAAACCCTTTGAACTTTCAGAATTGCTTTTGCGCTTAGAAGCATTGCTTAAGCGGAGTAATCGTATTAATTTATATGACTTTGAAAATGGTTATAGCTTTGATTGCAAAGAAGGAATTTTATATTTCGAAGGAAAACCTTATAGAATATCTAACAAAGAGCGAGAATTACTCAAAATCCTTTTGGTTAATGAAAATCACTTTGTCCCATTAGAAGAAATTTTTAATACCCTTTGGGACTATGGAGAAGAACCAAGCGAACTTAGTTTGCGTGTGTATATCAAAAATTTACGACAAATTGTAGGAAAAGATAATATTCTTACGCGCAGGGGCGAAGGGTATTGCTATAGAAAGTCTATCCAATGAATGAAAGCAGAAAAATTGCCTTAAAAATTAGCTTACTTTACACCATTACAAGCTTTATTTTTTTAATTGTTGTGTTTTATGGTTGGTATCAAAAAGAAAAACAATCTCTTATTGAAGAAAGAACACTGCAACTCCGAGAATTGGCACATAATCTAGCAATATATCTACAAGAAAAATCGCAAACAAAGCCCAACGATCTCCTTCAATTATTGCAAGAAAGTGCTAAAGAATTAGACATTTCTTTTTCTTTAAATAAAGAAAATGGAGAAGTGATTTTTAGTGCGTTAAAAAATCCTATCACCAAAAGGGATTTTAGGAATCTTTTAACAAGAAAAGGAACTCCTATTAATTTCAAAAAAAATCACAAATACACTGATAAAATCATCATCATTGAAGACAATGTTTATTTGGTAACCCAAAGAATGGGGGGAAGATTTTGGCGCTTAGTAAATTTAGAACTTCACAAAAAAAATTTGCACAATCAGCCTTATTGGCGTGATGATTTTTTTATGATTATCCAAGATAATGGTATTTTAAGAGAGATTCACGCTCTGTGGTTGTTAATTGGTGGAAGTTTTTTATTAGCTCTTTTTGGAATGAGTGTAATAGCTTATTTCTTAGTTCGTTTAAGCCTAAAGCCCTTAGAAGAAAAAATAGAAATTCTTAATCGTTTTATCAAAGATTCCACGCATGAAATCAACACCCCCTTAAGCATTATTCTAATGAGTATTGAGAGAATCAAAAAAGAAAATCTTAAAGAACAAGATTTGCAGAAATTACAACGAATCAAAATGGCAGCCAACACACTAGAGCAAATTTATCAAGACTTAGTTTTTTATAATTTTTCTCATATTCAAGAAAATAGCCTAGAAGAAATCGCTATGGATTGCTTATTAAAAGAAAGAATTTCTTATTTTGAACCCTTTTATAAGAAAAAAAATATCACCATAACCCTAAAAATAAATCAAAGCCTATTAAAAGCAAATAAGAATCGCATTATTAGAATGGTGGATAATTTGCTAGATAACGCCCTTAAATACACCTATAATGGCGGAAATGTGGAAGTAATCATAGATAAAAATACTTTAATTATCAAAGACAATGGCTGTGGAATACCCAAAACACACCTAAAGCGCATTTTTGAGCGATATTATCGCTACAATAAAGATCAAGGTGGATTTGGAATAGGATTGGCACTTGTTAAAAAGATTTGCGATTCTTATAAAATAGACATTCAATGCCAAAGTATAGAAAAAAAAGGAACAACTTTTATCCTAAAATGGTAAGAAACAAAAAAATCTTGTAAAGTTTGCACAAGCTAAATAAAATTTGGCTATAATCTATGTTTTAATCAAGAAGGTTGGTAGATGCTAAATAAAATCATTGAAAATGCCTTCAAACAGGCAATAGAAGACACTTTAGATAAGACACCCCAAGTTGCAAATGAAAAGCTACTTGAAGGTTTTTTATCTAGCATTGATGTTATGTATGATGATGGAGAGAAAACCACTATTACTTTTATTAGCACAAAAGAATTTTTAGAGATTTTTGGTGGCGGATTGTTGGGGGAAGAAGAGTTTGATGAATTAACCCTAAAAGATCTTTCTCAAGAACTTGCCAATCTCACTATCGGACTAGCCAAAGTTTTAGCAGTTACTGAGGGAGTGAAATTTAACATCTCAACTCCCAAAGTTTATGGCTATGGAGAATTTAAAGATTCATCTACTAAAAGCCTTAATTTTACCCTAGAGGGCACAAAATGCTCCCTTTTTATCCATATTTAAAATAAAGCAGAGAAAATGCCAGCAGATGAATTTACTTTAGCCAAGATACAAGCGCCAAAACAAGAAGATTTAGCTCGCTATCTTGAAGGAATCATAAATAACTATGGCGGATTGCTAGATATGAAAGTATCCTTTCATGCCGAGCTTGGATCTGCAAAGATTCCACTCTTAGAGATTCTACGCTTTGAAAAAGGCTCTATTATTGATTTGCAAAAACCAGCAGGAGAGAGTGTAGAGATTTATATTAATGGCAGAATCGTAGGCAAAGGTGAAGTTATGGTTTATGAAAAGAATCTTGCTATTAGGGTAAATGAAATTTTAGATTCTAATGCCATTATTTATTATCTCACAAGAGAAAGTATTAGCGCGGTATGAAAATATTATTTTGGATTTTATTTTGCCTATCCATTAACCTAGCACAAGACAAAGTAGAATCAACCAAAATTTTAGGAGAAAGCAACAAAACTTTTCCCTTTGAAATGGCTAAGTCGCCTTTGGAGAGTATTAATGTGTTTCAATATAGTGGCGTGATTCTTATTTTAGTCGGACTTCTAGTGTTGCTATGGTATGTTCGCAAAAGAGTTTATTATAAAGACAATAATAACTTTTTGGATTTTTTCAAAAAAAATCCAAAGGATTTTCCTATTACAATTCTCTCTAGCACTCCTTTATCGCTTAATGCCAAGCTGATAGTTTTTGAGCTTTACAAAATGCGCTATATTGTAATATTAAACCAAAATGGAGCCACTTTAGTTGATAAATATCCTATAGAAGATTTTGGGGAATTATTTAAGCAAGAAAAACAATAAATGAAAAATAATCTCATTGCGTTTTTTTTATCGCTATTAATTCACTTTATTATTTTACTATTGATTTTTATCAAATTACCCCAAGATGATTCCTACAAACCACCCAAACACGGAAGCAAGGAAGGGGAGCGTATTAGTATTAAAGATTTTAAATTCTCCCAAGCCACGCAAAATCTCCCGCAAAATCCACCAACCCCTACACAGCCACAAGAATCAGCGCCTTTAACCACAAAAGAAGAATCTAAAAACACAAAAAACGATAAACCAACACCAAAGACCAAGGAATCAAAACCCAAAACCACAAAAGATTCTAAGACAAAACAACCCACCCCTAAACCTACTCCCCAAAAAGCAAACAAATCAACTCCAAACCCTCTTGCCTCTTCTCTTAAAAACAAGCCCACTTCAAAACCCTCCTCTCCTTCAATCTATAACTATAGCAATAATATGGAAAATCAAGAAATTAAAGAATTGTATGGGGAAGATTTGTATTCTTTAAATTATGAAGAGAGAAAATTCATAGAAGACAACCTAAGTAGCATAGGCAAAATCACACAACAATATCTAAAATACCCACAAATTGCCGGAAGAATGGGACAACAAGGCGATAATATTGTGGAATTTTATTTGCACCCAAATGGAGACATTTCAGATCTAAAACTACTCACACCAAGCGGTTTTAGACTTTTAGATGACAATAGTCTCCATACCATTGAAATTGCTTACAAAGACTATCCCTATCCTACAGTTAAAACCAAAATTAGAATCCGCGTAATGTATCGAATCTATTGATTCCTAAAATCTTTATACTCCCTAGGAATCAAACAATCATTAACATCAAGAATCTGCGGACATAATTTATTATCAAATCCAAGTTTAAAAAGCATATTAATTGCTTCAAGTTGCTTATTGCTTAGTGAGATTGAATCTTCATTGGCATAGAGATTAAGATAATGCTCTAACTTCTTTGAATCAACGCGAACTAGATTCCTTTCTAAAAGCATTTTAGAAAGAAGTGATTTGTTTTTTAGCGCAACTCTAACAGCTTGAGTGAGTATCTCTTCACACTCTATAGCAATGCTAAGTGGCAAAGATCGGCGAATGCACATTCCCCCTAAGGGAAGAGGGAGATTTTGACAATTCAAATCACTCCAAATATCCCAAATTTCACATTCAACTTCAAGATTAGAATCATATTGTAAAATAGATTCGTGAATTAAAACTCCCGCATCAACCTCATCTTCCAAAACCGCTTTTTCAATTTCCAAAAAATTTTTATAATAGATTCTTGCGTGAGGATAAGCAATTTTAAAAATCATCGCATTAGTCGTGTGTTTGCCACTTAGAGCCACTTTAAAATTCTTTTTAAGTGTTTTGCCTTTTTTTTTAATCAATTTAGGTCCATACCCCTCGCCAAAACTAACGCCCGTTCTTAATAGGGCTTGTTCTTGAGCCAAAAAAGGATACACCCCAAAAGAAATAGCTGAAATATCCAATACACCTTCCAATGCCATTTCATTTAAAGTTTGTATATCTAAAGCTTGATTTTCAAAAGCAATAGTATTGCCTACCCAGCCAAACGCAATAGCATAATACATAAAAAGATCATCAGCATCTGGTGAATGCCCTATTTGTATAGTCCTCATAATCTTACTTTGTATAAAATTTAATGTCAAATTCTAATGGAAACTAACTTATAAGGGAATGAATTTTTTCAATCACCCAATTAGGTTTTAATTCTCGCATACAAGCGTGATAATCAGCAGAATCTTGTGAGATAGGACAGGAACGCTTTTTGCAAGGTTGGCACGAAAGTGCTTTGTGAAAAGTTTGAAGAGAAAGAATATAAGAATGTTCTGCATTAAAGGGGCAAGTTTCCTCTTGATTAGTTGGTCCAAAAAGTGCAATTGTAGGGATATTTAAAGCTGCTGCAATATGCATAGGACCACTATCATTAGTAATAAGAATTTGTAGTCTTAAAAAATACGCCATTAATTCTTGAATATTAGTTTTTCCACTTAAATTTATTATTCTATTGCTTTGTTTAAGATAGGATATAATCTTTTCATTAATAAGATTTTCTGATTCTACCCCAAAGAGAATCACACAAAAATCGTGCTTTAATAAATCTTCTATCACAGCAGCAAAATATTGTTCCTCCCAACGCTTAGCGCTCCCAAAAGCCGCACCCGCATTGATTCCTGCAATTTTAGAATGATTAAAATGTGCAGGAAGCGTTATGGAGATTTTAGGAGGTTTCAAATAAAGCCTAGGCACAACGCAATGATTAGGAATGATAGTCTCTACAAGTTTGGCAAACCTTAGGGATTCGTGGAGTTTTTTTGGTTTTTTTAAAGTAATATTTAAAAGTAAAGAGCGCAACTCATTGGCATAACCAATGCGTTTTTTAGCACGATTAAAAAATAAAAAAAGTGCGGAGAGAAAATTATTTTGAAAAGTCAAGGCAATCTCACAAAAAGGAATAGCTCTAGCAAGTCTGTAAAGTGCTAAAACCCTAAACTTAGCTTGTTTGCTATTATCAACAATAGTTGTAGTATTAGGATAATGGTTAAAAAGTGCGCAACTCACCTTACTTCCCACAAAATAAAAATGAGCATTTGGATAAGTGCGATAAAGAATCTCCAAAGCAAATGTTGCCATCACCGCATCACCTAGCCAATTTGGAAGACGAATAAGAATATTCATAATAATCTCTCAAAACTTCTAAAATACTTCAATCATCAATCTTAATTATTTCATTGGAAAACAATCTAAAATTTCTTGCGTAATTTCTTGAATACTGCGATTAGCATTGATGCAAAAATGTGCAGAATCTTTATAGACTTGATAGCGTTTTTGATAAAGTTCTAAAGCTACTTTTTGATTTTCAAAAAGTGGTCGCTTAAGTCTCTCTTCTTTGCTAAGGCGCAAAAGAATATCCTCAAAACTAAGATCCAAAAAAAACACTTTTCCCATTAGCCTAACATCACAAAACAAAGGCATTCCACCCCCAGTTGAAATAATGCAATGGCGGATATTTTGAGATACAAACAGACAAAATGCCCTCTCAAGATTCCTAAAATAAGTTTCACCTTTTTGAGAAAAAATTTCAGGAATTGTCATATTTTCATTATTTTCAATCACTAAATCACTATCAAGTATCAAGGCATTTGTGTGCTGATAGAGTGCTTTAGCAACACTGCTTTTGCCACTCCCCATAAATCCAATCAAAACAAGATTAGTAGAATGCAATCTCTAAGCCCTCTTTTGTGTTTTTCAAAAGGTATTTATATTGCCCATCTAAATTCAATGTAATTCGGTAAAAATCCAAATGCGTTTGTAATTCTACCTTATTAACAATTGGCAAATGGGTTATCATTGAATCTTTCAGGCTTTTATTGCTATTGCTTTTAAAATCAAGAATCAATCGCGTTGGAGAGGCAAGTGTAAAATCTCTTATTAATTGCAAAGGTGTTTTTAAAATCACTTTTTTGCCTTCAATGTGAAAGTTAAAGAGTTTATGAAAATTAAAATCACTAGCTGTAGGCAAAGTCGTATTTGCTTGAACTTCTTGACTTAACACAAGCGGGAAATGCCAATCAATATCCCCATCAAGCTCTTTTTCAATAGCACTAATAGAACCATCAAGATTCTGATAAGAAATGGCAATCTTTTTGATTTTTCGCGCTGTGGAGGGGAGATTTAAAGCGGTTTGAGTAAATAAATCCAATTTAGGTGGATTTGAAACTTGTCCGCTCTCTTTTGGTTTCATTGCTGATTCAAATGGATTTCTAGTGGGTTTTGTGCTATTGTTTTCACTAGGCAATTGCGCTTTTTTCACTTCTATGGGAGCTTGAATATTAAGATCAGGGATCTTAGGCAACACTTGAGGCTCATTGGCAAACATATTTAACGCAATAATAAACAATACACTTAAAATTCTCATTGCGGCTCCAATCCTTTCAATTCAAAAAATTCTTTTTGAAGTTTTGCATTTTCACTCATAAGATTCTTTACTTCTTGAGACATTTCTCTTTCTTTTTCTCTAAGTTCTAATAAAACCTTTAAAGAATTATTACCAAAGAGTAAATTCCCAAAATAAACTCCTGCGATACAAATCACTAACAAAAGGCTTAAAAAAGGAAGTAGCTTATAAAACCCTCCCTTTTGATAACCAAATTCTTCTTCATCCATAACTATTTTCTAAAGAGACTTTTTCCTAGATATTCTGGATAAGCCAACTCATTTTCAATTGCCAAAAGTCGATTATATTTTGCCATTCTCTCACTCCTTGCTGTTGAACCTGTCTTGATTTCTCCTGTATTAAGCGCAACAGCAAAATCAGCGATAAAGCTATCTTCACTCTCTCCACTACGATGACTCATAATGCAACGATAATTATTGCGTTGTGCTAGGCGCACAGTTTCCATAGTTTGACTTACCGTTCCTATTTGGTTTGGTTTAATAAGCACTGCATTAGCAATATTTTGCTTGATTCCTTCTGCAAGAATCTTAGCATTTGTAACAAACAAATCATCACCCACGAGCTGAATCTTATTTCCAAGTTTTTGTGTAAGCTTCTCCCAACCACTCCAATCATCTTCACTCAAGCCATCCTCAATTGAAACAATGGGATATTTTGCAATTAATTTTTCATAATATTCAATCAATTCTTCACTGCTAAGCTCACGCCCTTCGCCTTTGAGACAATAGATTCCTTTTTCATTAACAAACTCACTACTAGCAACATCAAGCGCTATTGCGATTTGATCTCCCTCTTTATATCCTGCTTTTTTCACAGCCTCCAAAATGACTTGAATGGGTTCTTCATTAGTCTTTAAATTAGGAGCAAATCCACCCTCATCACCAATGCTTGTAATGTGTTTAGAATCTTTTAGAATCTTTTTTAAATGTTGATAAATCTCTGCACTTGCACGCATTGCTTCACTAAAAGTATCAAATCCAACAGGCATAATCATATATTCTTGAAAATCCACGGTGTTATCAGCGTGACTTCCACCATTAATAATATTTAACATAGGCACTGGAAGCACTAAAGCATTTGCGCCACCTAAATAGCGATAAAGTGGGATATTTAAACTCTTTGCTGCAGCCCTAGCCACTGCCATAGAAACCCCAAGTGTAGCATTTGCACCAAGCTTAGAGAAGTTTTCTGTGCCATCTAGCTCAATTAATGTCTTATCAATATCACCTTGATCAAAAGGATTCATACCACAAAGTGTATCAGCAATACTAGTTTGAACATTTTCACAAGCCCTTAAAACCCCCTTACCCAAGAATCTCTCATCTCCATCGCGCAATTCCAAAGCCTCTCTTTTACCTGTGCTAGCACCACTTGGGACAATCGCACTCCCCACACTTCCATCGCTTAATAGGACACTTGCCTGAATCGTAGGATTCCCACGACTATCCAAAACTTCTTGTGCTTGAATCTCATCAATATAAATCATTGTTTTCTCCCTATTCTTCTAAATTTTCATCATCATCTGTAGATAAATCATCCGTTACGCTAATAGAAGCCTTGATTTTTTCTTCTATTTCTTGAGCAACTTCTGGATTTTCTCTCAAAAATACCTTAGCATTTTCCTTGCCTTGACCTAACTTCTTATCTTCATAGCTAAACCACGCTCCACTTTTATCAACAATGTCAAGCTTCACACCATAATCAATTAACTCACCTTCCTTGCTGATTCCCTCACCAAACATAATATCAAACTCTGCCCCTCTAAAAGGTGGCGCCACTTTATTTTTAACAACTTTTGCCTTGACACGATTCCCAATATTCTGCTCACCTTGTTTTAAAGTTGCAATACGCCTTACATCAATCCTTACACTTGCATAAAATTTAAGTGCATTTCCGCCAGTAGTAGTTTCTGGACTTCCATACCCCATCACTCCGATTTTCATACGAATTTGATTGATAAAAATCACTGTTGTATTCATTTTGTGAATCACGCCTGTAACTTTTCTTAGCGCTTGACTCATAAGCCTTGCTTGAAGTCCCACATGCTGATCACCCATATCCCCTTCAATTTCACTTTTTGGAGTAAGTGCAGCAACAGAATCAATGATAATCAAATCCACTCCCCCACTTCTTGTAAGGGTTTCTAGAATCTCCAAAGCTTGTTCTCCAAAATCTGGCTGTGAGACAAGAAGATTCTCCACATCAACTCCAAGCCTTTTAGCATAGGTTACATCAAGAGCGTGTTCAGCATCAATAAAAGCACAAATTCCACCCTTTTTTTGACATTCTGCCACTACTTGCAAGGCAAGTGTTGTTTTACCTGAACTCTCTGGTCCATAAATTTCAATGATTCTACCCTTTGGAATCCCACCAATTCCAAGAGCAATATCTAACCCCAAAGAGCCTGTGCTAATTGCATCAATTTTTTCCACAGGTTTATCTCCAAGCCTTATTAAAGCGCCTTTTCCAAAGGCTTTATCAATTTGTTTAATAGCTAATTCTATCGCCTTTTGTTTGTTCTCGTCTAATGCCATTCTTTCTCCTACAAGAAAATAAAAACTAAATTTTAACCAATTAAAATAAAAATAGACCCTTATTATAAGCAATTTTACTATATTTTTTGCCTAATGTTTTTTTAAAATTAAAAGACTAAAATTCCAAGTTTGTTTAAAATATAGCTAATAAGGCAAATGATGCGATTCTTATCTAAGATTTTTTATCTTTATTATGATGGTTTTAGAAATATGACTTTAGGAAAAAGTCTTTGGCTAGTTATCATTCTTAAGCTTCTAATTATCTTTGGTTTTTTAAAAATCTTTATTTATGACAAAAGCCTAAAAACAAACTTCCAAACACAAGAAGAAAAAAGCGAATTTGTTAGCAAAAATCTCACTGAATTTTAAAGGAATAAAATGGAACAAGAACTACTACAAAGAGCGGCTAGTGTAGATTGGAGTAGAGCGCAATTTGCCCTTACAGCACTTTATCATTTTTTATTTGTGCCTTTAACTTTGGGGCTTTCTTTTATTTTGGCAATTATGGAGAGCATTTATGTTAAAACCAAAAATGAAGAATGGAAAAAAATTACACAATTTTGGTTAGGAATCTTTGCAGTTAATTTTGCTATTGGCGTGGCAACGGGCATTATTATGGAGTTTGAGTTTGGGACAAACTGGGCAAATTATTCGTGGTTTGTTGGTGATATTTTTGGTGCGCCATTAGCTATTGAGGGGATTATGGCTTTCTTTTTGGAAGCCACATTTTTTGCTGTAATGTTTTTTGGCTGGAATAAAGTCTCCCCTAGATTCCACTTGCTTTCCACTTGGCTTGTCGCAATTGGCTCTAATTTAAGCGCATTTTGGATTTTGGTGGCAAATGGCTGGATGCAATACCCTATTGGAACAACCTTTAATTTAGAAAGTGCTAGAAATGAAATGACAAACTTTTTTGAAGTGGCATTAAGTCCTGTAGCAATTAGCAAATTTTTGCATACCATTTCAAGTGGCTATGTTATTTCTGCCTTGCTTGTAGTTGGAATCTCTGCTTGGTTTCTCCTAAAAGGGCGCGATGTTATAGCAGCTAAAAAATCGCTCATTGTGGGGGCAAGTTTTGGGCTTATTACTTCAATTTTTCTCTTTATTAGCGGTGATGAAAGCGCTTATCAAGTTACCCAAAAACAGCCCATGAAACTTGCTGCCATGGAAGGAATCTATGAAGGTGAGCATCGAGCAGGACTTGTGGCTTTTGGTATTTTAAACCCCAATAAACAAATCAGCGATGATCAAAATACTTTTTTATTTAATATTACTATTCCTTATGCGCTTTCAATTTTGGGGAATCGCTCTCCTAATAGTTTTGTTCCTGGAATCAATGATTTAGTATATGGCAATGCAGAAAAAAATATCATAAGCATTGAAGAAAAAATCCAAAAAGGTCATCTAGCCCTAGAAGCCTTTAAAGAATACAAAAAGGGTAGAGAATCAGGAATAGCTGCGGATGATTTAGAACAATATTCTCAAATTGTTAAAGAAAATATGTCTTATTTTGGATATGGCTATTTAAAAGATGCCAAAGAAGCTGTGCCGCCAATTGCCCTAACCTTTTATACTTTTCACTTAATGGTGGCATTAGGAAGTTGGTTTTTTGTTTTGTTTATTGTGGTGCTCTATCTTGCAATGGCAAATGAAATTACAAAATTTAGAAAAATTCTATGGATTGCTTTATGGACGATTCCACTTGGATATATTGCTGCAGAATGTGGCTGGATTGTTGCAGAAGTGGGCAGACAGCCTTGGGCGATTCAAGATCTAATGCCTGTTGGAGTGGCTGCCACTCACCTAAGTAGCATTAATGTGCAAATTTCTTTCTTTATCTTTTTGGTTTTATTTACTGCGTTGTTGATTGCTGAAATTGGCATTATTTTGCGGCAAATCAAAAAAGGCTTTGCGCACTAAGGAGAAAAAATGTTTTTTGGATTAGAATTACTGGGATTACAAATTTATTGGTGGGGAATCTTAAGTCTTTTGGGAGGGCTTTTGGTGTTTATGTTTTTTGTTCAAGGCGGACAAGGAATGCTTTTTGAGCTTGCCAAAAATGAAGAGGAAAAGGCACTTATTATTAACTCTTTGGGCAGAAAATGGGAGCTTGGATTTACCACTTTAGTGCTTTTTGGCGGAGCTTCATTTGCTGCTTTTCCCTTGTTTTATAGCACGAGTTTTGGTGGAGCATATTGGGTTTGGCTTATTATCTTGTTTTGTTTTATTATTCAGGCTGTGAGCTATGAATACCGCAAAAAAGAAGGCAATTTTCTTGGATCAAAGACTTATGAATTTTTCTTGCTTATTAATGGAATCTTGGGAGTTTTTCTGATAGGCGTTGCGCTAAGCACCTTTTTTAGCGGGGCAAATTTTAGTCTAGATTCTTCTAACTTTGTAACTTGGCAAAATCCTGCTAAGGGCTTGGAAGCTTTACTTAATCCTTGGAATTTTCTTTTGGGATTTGCTTTGGTTTTTTTAAGTCGAATCTTAGCTTGTGGCTATTTTTTAAACAATATTAATGATGAAACTTTAAAGCCTAGATTCCAAAAAAAGATTCTGCCAAATAGCCTTGCATTTTTGGTTTTTTTTCTTGCTTTTTTATTTTGGATTTTTACTAAAGAGGGCTTTGCTATTTTGCCAAATGGAGATATTAGCTTACAAAAATACCTTTATTTGCAAAACTTCCTAGATTTTCCTTTTTTAATTGGAATCTTGCTAGTTGGCGCTGTGTTTATTTTGTTTGGAATGCTAATGACCTATAAGGGCTGCAAAAAAGGAATCTTTGCCTTAGGCATTGGTAGCGTGTTAGCTGTTTTTGCTATTTTGCTATCCATTGGGATTGGCAAAAGCGCGTTTTATCCAAGCCTAGTAGAACTGCAAAGCTCGCTTACGATTCAAAATGCAAGTTCAAGCTATTATACTCTAAGTGTAATGGGCTATGTTAGTTTGCTTGTTCCTTTTGTTTTGGCTTACATTATTTATGTGTGGAATCTCATGGATAAAGTCAAAATTACCAAAGAAGAATTAAGAGAAGATTCTCATCAATACTAAAGGATTAAAAATGACAGAATTTTTACTCATTATGTGGCCAGTGGTAATTTACATAGCTTATAAGTTTGTATGGCTTAATATTAGCCACATTGAAAAAAGTGAAGAATCAAGTGCAAATACAAAATAGCTTTGATTTGTTTTGCTTTTTAAAAAATCTTGGGTATTTAAAAAATCCTCCCCATAACCTTTGGTGGCCTAATGCAGGGAGCTTTGAAGTAATCATAGGGGCAATTTTGGTGCAAAATACGCGCTGGGAAAGTGCTTTTAGAGCAATTAATCGTTTAAGGGCAGAAAATCTCCTTAGCCTAGAAGCCCTAGCAAAGATTCCCCTAGCTACTCTACAAAACCTTATGAGTGATGTGGGATTTTTTCGACAAAAATCACAACGAATCATTTATCTATGTCAGAATATTTTAGCAGAATTTGGAAGTTTTGAAAGTTTTTGTGAAAATGTTAGCAGACAATGGTTGCTTAGTCAAAAAGGCATTGGCAATGAAACCTGCGATGCCATTTTATGCTATGGAACTTTGAGAGCAGAAATGGTGGCAGATCAATACACTTATAAACTTCTAAAAAGCTATGGCTATGAATTAGAAGATTACGACGATATTAAAGAATGGCTAGTTAGTGGAATAATGGAAAATTACAAAGAAGTGTGTAAAATCTATAAATATCAAATTCCACTTAATGTGCTTTATGCGAGATTCCATGGAAAAATCGTGGAATACTGCAAAGAACATAAATCAAAATAAGGATAAACCTTGAAAGAAAGTTTTGAACCTCTAGAATTGTTCTTAGAAATTTGCAAGATTCCCCACCCAAGCAAAAATTGCTCTAAACTCAAAGAATGGATTATCACAAAGGCAAAAGAAAATGGAGCGACTATAAAAGAAGATAAAGCTGGAAATTTACTTTGCACAAAAGGTAATCCAAAAATCTGCTTACAAGGGCATTATGATATGGTCTATGTCGGAGAATCAAAAGATTTTAAAGTGCAGCCTAAATTTTTGGATTCCAAGTGGCTTGGTGCTTTGGATTCTAGCCTTGGGGCGGATAATGGAGCAGCATTAGCTTGTATGATTTTAGCCTTAAGGGATTTTGATAATATTGAATGCTTATTTACAAACGATGAAGAAGTGGGAATGATTGGGGCTAATCATTTGGAGTTAGAAATCCATTCGCCTTATATTATAAATTGTGATAGCGAAGACATTGATGAGGTTATTTATAGTTGTGCGGGAGGATATGATTTAAAAGCTAAGAAAGGATTTGAAATTTTAGCAATCCCTAAGGATTATAAATGCTTTGAAATCAAAACTCAAAACTTTAAAGGCGGACATAGCGGAATTGAGATTCACAAAAATATCCCTAATGCAATCTTAGAATTAGCCAAAATAGCTAGAGACTTAGAGGGAATTATCATTGAATTTTGGGGTGGTGAGAAGCGTAACTCTATCCCTGTAAATGCAACCTTAAAAATCGCTCTTAAAGATTCTCAAGCAATTAAACTTGAATCATTATCAGAAAATTTCGTTATTACACCCCTAAAACAGACAAAGTATGGCTATGCTTGTAAAGATCTACTCACCGCTATTTTGGGGCTAGAAAATGGCGTTATTAAAGCCAAAGGCAATTCTCCATTGCTTTCAAGCAATTTAGGAATCTTAAAGCAAGATAATGAAAGTTTTATCTTTTATGCAATGGGAAGGGGTAATCAAGAAGATTTAATGCAAAAAAATATTGCCCTAAGTCAAACTTTTCTAAATTCTCTAAATTTTGAAGTGAATGTCCTAGATTATTATGCGCCATGGACAAAAGAAGAAGGGAGACTGCTAGAATTAGTATGGGATATCTACCAAAGGCACAACAAAAATGCAAAATTAAAAAGTATCCACGCTGGACTTGAATGTGGAATCTTAAAGCAAAAATTTCCTAAAGCAGAGTTTATCTCCATAGGACCAACTATTTTGCATCCCCATTCTTTGAATGAAAAATTAGATTTAGAGAGCTTTAAAAAATTTTGGGTAATTTTACAAGAAATTTTACAGAAGAATTATAATTTTTAGAAAATACCCAAAAAGTTTTTGCTAGAATCTTAAAAAAATTATAGTGAGAAAAAATGAGAAGGTATCTTTTAGGAAGCTTGTTTAGTTTGTTTGTTGCAAGTAGCGTATTTAGTGCTCCTTCACTGGTAAATGGAATCGCTTTTTTTGTCAATGGCAACCCTGTAACTTTACTTGATGTATATAAGGTGCAACAAAGAGATAAAGTGGAGCAAAATATTGCTGTAGATATTCTTATTAATGAAAAACTGCATGAAGAAGAAATCAAAAAGCACAACATTATTGTAACAGAATTAGAATTAAGTGATGAGCTTAATGCTATCGCAAAACAAAACAAAACAACTTCCACACAACTTGAATCATACATTCGCACCAATGGCGGGAATTGGGAAAGCTACAAAGATGAAATCAAAAAAAGAATCCTAAAAAGAAAGCTTTATCAAATCATCTCCCAAGAAAGCTTAAAAATGGTCAATGAAGATGAATTGCGCAATTACTATAACGCACATAAAGAAGAATTTTCAATCCCACAAAGTATTGATGTTAAGAAGTTTTTTAGTAAGGAAGGCGCTGCATTAGAAACACTTGTTAAAAGTGGAGGCAAAACCATTCCAAAAGGCATAGGGCAAGAAAATGAAGTCCTGCAAATTGCTGCTTTAAACCCTCAAATTGTCCCTGCTTTTGTGCAAGGCAAAGTAGGCACTTTCACTCCTATTTATCCTGTTGGGGAAGATTTTATTACCTTTTTGATTGAAGCGAAAAATAATCCAAGCCTTGCGCCTTTTGAAAATGTAAGAGATATTATTTTGCAAAAAATTATGTCCCAAAAAGAAGATTATTTAATTTATGAATATTTTGAAAAATTACGCTCTGATGCCAAGGTTAATATTATTCGCTTAAATTAAAGGAGAAAAAATGAAACAAATTATCATAGCAGGAATCTTTGGAGTTGCAATGCTATTAGCAGGATGCTCAAGCAAGAATCTAAACACACAAGAAGCCACACAAAACACTATCTATCAAACCTTGCAATCCAAGCAAGAGTGGAAAATCCATAGCTTTAAGCTTAATAATACAACAGAAGTTTTGACATTTGAAAAAGAATATCCATTTTTCATCGGCTTTAAAGAAAAAGGAGTTTTTGGCACTTTTGGTTGCAATAATTTCTTTGGTAGTTATGACTTAAATAATGACAATTTAAAAATCTCCAATGCTGGTATGACACGCAAAATGTGTGAGCCAAGGATAATGGAGCTTGAATCAAAGCTAACAGAAAATGTTTTAAACAACGAAAATCGCGTAGAAATCCTTAATGATGGGAAAATTTTGATATTTCGCAATGATTTTTATTTGTTGATGCAATAGTTTAAAGATATTTTTACCTAAAATACAATAGGCTTAACAAAAACTAAAAAGGTTATTTATGTGGATAACAAAAAATTATAATGAAAAATTTCAACAAGAATACAAGATTGAGAGCAAACTTTTAGAAGCAAGTGGAATTAAGCATCATTTGGAGATTTTTAACTCTCAAGCGTTTGAAAACATTGCCTTAATAGATGATAAAATTCTACTTAAAACTATGCTTCCCTTACAAAGTGAGCTTTTAGCGCACATTAGTGCTTGTTCTCACAAAGAGCCCAAAAAGATTCTCATTGCTGGGAGTTTTAATCTAGAAATTGCTTTTGAATTTTTACGCCATAAAGATTTAAAAGTGGATTTCTTGCAATTTGATTTAAAAATCCTTGAATCTCTTATTAGTTTTTTCCCTCACTATCAATCAGTGATGCAAAACAAAAGATTCAATCTTATCCCACAACAAAAAGAAGAGTTTTTACAGCAAAACCAAGTCAAAACTAATTTCTACGATATTATTATTCTTGAAAACAAGGCTGATTTAAAAGACTATGAATCTTTGCTAGGAGAAGATGGGATTTTGGTAATAAAATCCCCTCATTTACTCCTTGAAACAACAGAAGTCAAAAAACAACTAGAATTACTTGATGGAAGCTTTAGGGTTAAAATGCCTTTTTATATTCCAATGTCTTTAGATATACAAGATTTTTATCTCTTTGCCTCCAAAAGATTCCACCCAACTGCAGATATTATGTTACAAAAGGCAGATATGCTAGAAGATTTAGAATATTATCACGCTAATTTACATCTAGCAGCTTTTGTGATTCCAAAGGGAGTGAGAAACACTTTATTTGGAGCGATTAGGAATTGAATTTTAAATATGCTATTGTCTTAACAGGCGGAATTGGAAGTGGCAAAAGCACCATTGCATCATTTTTAAAACTCTATGGGTATGAAGTGGTGTGTGCAGATAGTATCGCACACACTCTGCTTGATCAATCCACCAAAGAAATAACTGAAATCTTTGGTAATGAGATTTTAGAAAATAACAAAATTAATAGAAAAAAGCTTGGTGAAATTGTCTTTAGCAGCAAAAAAAGTAAGGAAACATTAGAGAGAATTTTACACCCAAAAATCAAAGAAGAGATTTTAAAGCAAGCCAAAGCTTTAGAATCTAAAAAGATTCCCTATTTTTTAGACATTCCACTTTTTTATGAAACCAACAACTATCCTTTTAAAGAAGTTTTGCTAGTTTTTGTTCCAAAGGAGATTCAAGTCCAAAGAATCCAAAAACGCGATCGTCTTGAATCGCAAGCTATTCAAGCGCGAATCTCATCACAAATACCTCTTGAAGAAAAAAAGAAATTAGCAAATTATATAATTGATAATTCAGGAGACTTAGAAAACTTGCAAAAGGAAGTGGAAAAATATTTACAAGATTATATTCCAAAAGTTTTAGAGGAAAATTAAGTTTTATTTGGTATAATTCGCTTCTTTAAGGGGTGTTAGCTCAGCTGGGAGAGCGCAACGCTGGCAGCGTTGAGGTCAGGAGTTCGATCCTCCTACACTCCACCAATATGTGCGTCCGTAGCTCAGCTGGATAGAGCAACAGGTTGCGGTCCTGTAGGTCGGGGATTCGAATTCCTCCGGGCGTACCACTTACTTTTCTTTTTGATAAATCAACTTCTCACTTATAAGCAATCCATTATCTGTGTATTTTGCCCATAAAATTTCTAACGCAAAAATTTCTCCACTAGCAAACCTTGCAAAAGGAAATTGAGAATAATAAAGGCTTTTTTGCTCATTTATTGCTTGTTTAAAAAGTGCTTTTATCTGCACCCCTTTTATCAAAATAAGCTTCTTACTATCCTTAGCAATAGAAACTGCAAGATACGGATTTTGTATGGCTAATTTTATATGTTTAGAATCTAAAGCACTTTTTATTAATAAACAACAATCCTTTTTATCTAAAGCATAATAGCAATTTGCAATATACACCCCTTCATCTTCATCTCTAACACTAAGGGTAAGTAAATGATTTTTAGCAATAAATTTTAATATTTTCTGGTTCATATTAATCCACTTCTACAATCCTAGCTTTAAAAGATTCCAAAGCTTTTCCACTTCCTCATCCTCCAAAAACTCACCTTTAAAGTCTAGCCATTGCTTAATATGCTCTTTGTTAAAAACTTCTCCTTGCAAACAGCCCTTATGACCACAAACAACTCCCCTGCCCAAAACTATTTCTTCTCCCAATTCTCTTTCGCAAACAAGACAACTCAAAAGAGGATTTTTTCTCCCCTCAAACTCTAGCAATCTTGCATAAAGATTCAAAATACAGCGTTTAGGCTCTTCTTTTTGCAAGTATTTTGCGCCCTTTTGCAAATGTTCAAAATAAAAAGAATCCAAATGATTAACATCGCGCAAATGCTGATTAAGCAAGTTAAGATATTGTTGCCAATAGTAGCGTTTGCTTGATTCGCATTCCCATTGAAATGCCAAATGTATAGGCTCTCTTAGCTTTCCTATTTCTCTTAAATCTTGCTCAATAACAAAATCAATTTTATTTCCCAAATGAATAATACTATGTCGTGCGCCATAGAATCGATAAAGCGTGTGAAGGTGAGTGTGAGAGAGGATTCTTACAATCAAATCTTCCTCTCTCACCCTTTGGGTGTGGAGTATAAATCCTTGCAATTTTAAACCTTAAAACTCTAAAAGCCCCTCTGTTGGAGAACTTGCAGTAGCATAAGGTTTTTTAGGAATTCTGCCTGCAAGATAACTTTTTCTTCCTGCTTTGACTGCCTCACACATTGCCTCTGCCATCAAAATAGGATTCTTAGCTTGTGCAATAGCAGTATTAGTAAGCACAGCATCAGCACCAAGCTCCATAGCAATAGCAGCATCAGAGGCACAACCCACTCCAGCATCGACAATCACTGGAATCTTAATAGCCGATTTAATAAAGGCAATATTGTAGCGGTTTTGAATCCCAAGCCCACTACCAATTGGTGCTGCAAGTGGCATTACCGCACTTGCACCAGCATTTTCTAAATGCTTTGCCATAACCGGATCATCATTGCTATAAGCAAGCACCACAAAACCCTCTTTAGCAAGCACTTCACACGCTTTGAGCGTTTCTAAAACATCAGGATAAAGTGTTTTTTGCGCATCACCAATAATCTCTAGCTTAATAAAGTTAATCCCTGTTGCAGCTTTTGTAAGCCTAAAAAGCGTGATAGCCTCATCAGCATTCACACAACCAGCAGAATTTGGAAGAAATTGTATGGAAGAATCTTTGAAATAATCCAAAAGATTTTCTTCATTAGGATTTGTAATATTCACACGCCTTACTGCCACGGTAATCATCTGCGCTTTTGAAGCAAGAGTGGCTTCATAAGTCGTTTTAAAATCCTTATATTTTCCACTGCCCACAATCAAGCGACTTTCAAAGGTTTTATTACCAATGATTAGAGAATCATTCATTTTATATCCTTATTAAATTGTTTTTCTTAAAGATAGCGAATTTGATCAATTAAATCAAGGGGGCTTAAAGAAAAATCCGCATTTTTTTCAATAAATTTTTGCGCACAAAGACTATGAGCCAAAACCCCTTGAATACAAGCTTCCAAACTAGAATAATTTTGCGCTAATAACCCTGCAATAATCCCTGCTAAAACATCTCCGCTTCCACCTTTTGCCAAGGCATTACTGCCAAGAGGATTAATATAAACTTCCCCATTTTTGGCAATAAGGCTATTAGCCCCTTTTAAAATTAGTGTGGTATTAGGGTATTTACTAGAGAAGTCTTGTGCTAGGGCAATACGATTTTTCTGAATCACTTCAACTGCCATTTCTTTTTTTTCCAAAACTCTTAAAATGGTGCTAAATTCTTTTGGGTGAGGCGTTAAGATAACTTTTGAGAAATTTTGTATCAAATCCCCAAAAACTTCGTGATAAAAAATATCAGCATCAAGCAAAATAGGTATCTCCCAAAAATCTTTCAACATTTTCAAAGAAAAGGGATTTTTTCTACCAAAACCCATTCCAAGCGCAATTGCCGTAGTATTTTTTGGGATAAAGTTCGCATACATAACTTCATAAGGGAGATTAGACGGAGCAATATCGCTAACAAAGCTAACAAGCCCTGCTCCTATTCTAAGTCCTGCTAGAGTGCTTAATAAACTCGCTCCAATTTTTTCTCCACCCAACACACTTAAATGCCCAAAACTCCCTTTATTGCAATTTTGCAAATTGCGTTTTGGGGCTTTGAAATCACTGCTTTCTAAAAGCTTAAAATTAGAATTAGGAGCAAAAATGCTCTCGCTAATTCCTAACTCCAAACAACAAATTTCTCCCACAAAATCTTTTGCATAATCGCTAAAAAGTGCATTTTTTAATGCGCCCATTGTCAAGGTAAAATCAGCCCTAAAAGCAAAAGGAATCTCCCCCAAAAATCTTGGATTACCATAAAGATCAATCCCACTTGGAATATCACAAGCAATTTTAATAGCCCTAGTTTCATTAAGCAGTGTGATGAGATTCTGCATTTGAAATGAAAATTCACCCCTAAAGCCAATTCCAAAAAGTCCATCAATAATAATATCAAAACTAGAAAGTTCAATGCCTTCAAGACTTGGAATAAAAACCGAAGAATCACAGGCTTCAAGGCGTTTAAGTTGAGTTTTTGCTAGAGTGCTTTTCACCCCCAAAGGCAAAAGAATTCCCAAGGAATATTTTCCAACAAGCATTCTGGCTAAAGCTAGGCAATCTCCACCATTATCGCCACTTCCACAAATCATAAGAATTTTACTACCCAAAGGAAATTTCTGTGCTAAAAACTCTGCCATACCCCTTGCAGCATTCTCCATTAAAATTTCAGAAGGTAGCAAAAACTTCTCTCTTGCTTGATTATCAAGCTCTCTTGTATCAAAACATAAATGACGCATTTTTTATCCCTTAAAACAAAATTTCTTTAATCTTGTTGTTCTCTTTAGAATCTTAACAAAATATGCTATAAATTCAGGATTATTTTAAAACAATGGATTAAAAATCTTAAATGAAACATTGGATTATTTTATTAAGTCTAATATTGTTTTTTGGTTGCGAGAGGGGAGATTCTAAAAAAGATAATCCTAGCAAAAATAACTCACCTAAAATCATACAAAAAAAACTTGAAAATTCTTTGAGCAAAGAAGATGACAATCACACAAAAAATCTAATTAAAAGCAAATTAAAAAAGCACCTAGAAGAACTTAATTTACAATTACGGCAAAAAAACTTGGATAACTTACAATACAATCAAGGCACCAAGGAACATATTAGACACTTTGAAAGCCTTTATAATCGCCAAGATTTACCAAAACAAAGAGATTCTGCTAAGCAAACTCCCAATGAAATTTTAAAAAAAGCATATGAAATCCAAAATCAACAATTAGAAAAATTACAGCAAAAAAATGATGAAATTTGGTAGAACACACCAAATCTTTACTTATTCGTAAGTATCTTTTGAATATAATTAAAAATTTCAAAAGTTTTTAAAAGGGCTTAGTTAATGGCAAAAAGAGTTTTAATAAAATTTTCTGGAGAGGCTTTGGCGGGTGAAAGTGGCTTTGGGATTGAAAGCGGAATCCTTGATTACATCGCAACAGAGCTTAAAGCGCTAGTAGATAATGGTTTCCAAGTTGGAATCGTTATTGGTGGTGGCAATTTCATTCGAGGCGTAAGTGCTTCACAAGGTGGTATCATCAGGCGCACAAGTGGTGATTATATGGGAATGCTTGCTACCATCATCAATGGAGTAGCTATGCAAGAAGCACTAGAATATCATGGCATAAATGTAAGAGTGCAGAGTGCTTTAGAAATCAAAGAAGTGTGTGAAACCTATATTAACCGACGCGCAATGCGCCATTTAGAAAAAGGGCGTGTTGTGATTTTTGTTGCAGGGACAGGAAATCCTTTTTTTACGACAGATACCGCGGCTACTTTAAGAGCCGTTGAAATTGAGGCAGAAATGATTATCAAAGCTACAAAAGTTGATGGCGTTTATGATAAAGATCCAGTTAAATACCCCGATGCAACAATGCTTAAACACATTAGTTACGAACAAGCTTTAAAAGATAATATTAAAGTTATGGATGACACCGCTATTGCCCTAGCAAAAGACAATGCACTACCAATTATCGTATGTAATATGTTTAAACAAGGCAATCTTTTAGCCATTTTAAAGCAAGAAGAAAGTGCTATTTACTCCCAAGTTTCAAATTAAAAAAGGATAAAAATGAGAATTGAACAAATCGCATCTAAAGCATTAGAAAAAGTTAATTTTGATAGATATTTACTTTCAAATATCATCTTTGCAAGAATCGACGAACTAAGCCGTGGCGCCAAACCATTGGTCAATAAAAATCCAAAAATTGATAAGCTCTCTGATATTGCTTTATTAGAGATTGCAGAAGGAAAGATTGGATTAGAAAGAGTAGAGGAAACACAAAACTAATCTTTGCATTTTTAATTTTTCTAAAATTAAGGTAAAAAGTGGAATTTCTTAAAAAAGTCGCTACTATTACAACACCGCAAAAAGCAATAGAATTGCTCTATAGTATGTTAGAAATTACTCCAAACATTGAGAAAGCTATTGCTTTTGCAACTGAGGCACACAAGAATCAAAAAAGACGCAGTGGTGAGCCTTATATCGTGCATCCATTACTAGTTTCTTGCATTGTTGCTCATTTTGGCGGTGATGAAGTGATGGTTTGCGCAGCACTTTTACACGATGTGGTAGAAGACACAGACTATACTTTAGAAGATGTTAAAAAAAATTATGGTGAAGATGTAGCTTCATTAGTCGATGGACTGACAAAAATCGTTGCTATTCGCGCAGAAGAACTCCCTGCTTCTCACTCCAATGAAAAATTAGTAGTTGCAGCTTTGAGCTTCCGCAAAATGCTAATTACTTCAGTTAAAGATGTGCGAGTTTTAGTTGTCAAACTATGCGATAGACTGCATAATATGCTAACTCTTGGGGCTTTACCGCCCAATAAACAACGCAGAATCTCAGAAGAAACCCTAGTTGTCTATGCTCCTATTGCTCATAGACTTGGAATCTCCACACTAAAAAATGAATTAGAAGATCGTAGTTTTTATTATATTTTTCCAGAAGAATATCGGAAAATTCAAGATTATTTTCTCAATCACAAGCAAGCCATTCAGCTTAAACTTAATGCTTTTATGCAAAAGGTCAAAAAAAGCTTGATTCAAAGTGGAGTGCCCGAGGGAGATTTCATTCTTCAAAGCCGAGTAAAGCGCCACTACTCTATCTATCTTAAGATGCAACGCAAAGGCATTTCAATTGAAGAAGTCTTAGATTTACTTGCCATAAGAGTGATTGTTAAAAATGAGCTAGATTGCTACAAAGTGCTTGGAATCTTGCATTTAAAATTTAAGCCTATTATGTCGCGCTTCAAGGATTATATTGCCCTACCTAAAGAAAATGGCTATCAAACAATTCATAGCACACTTTTTGATGATTCGGCTATTTTTGAAGTGCAGATTCGCACCGAGAATATGCATCGTAGCGCTGAATATGGAATTGCTGCTCATTGGATTTACAAAATTGGTGGAAATAGCGGACCTAGTCTTGATTGGCTTAACAAATTACAATTCCAAAACAATTCAGTTGAAGAGTTTTATGAGCTTGTTAAAAACGATCTTTATCGCGAAGACATTGTTGTCTTTTCTCCTGATGGAGATAACTATTCCTTACCCATAGGTGCTGTAGCACTTGATTTTGCATATGCGGTGCATACAGATATTGGGAATCGCGCCAAAGAAGCTTATGTTAATAACCAAAAAACTTCTCTTTTAACCACGCTAAAAAGCGGAGATATTGTTAAAATCATTACCGCAAAGGAAACTATTTTGCGTTGCTCTTGGATGGATGCAGTCAAAACTTCTCGCGCCAAAAATCAAATCCGTATAAATTGCGCTTCAAGAATCAAAGAAATCGAAAGGAAAAGCGCGATTAATATTATTGCAACCATTTTTGATAAAGGAGCTGAAGAGATTGAGGAATTTACCAAAGAAAGCGGACTAGATGAATCCATTCACAAAGCGACTACCGATATTGCTTTTTTAAAAGATATTAAAAATCGTATCAAAAACTATTACAAACAAAAGGCAGGATTTTTAACTCAAATTAAAATACGAATTCTAAAACTGAAAGAATTGCATTTTGATAATCTTGTGATTCAAACTAATCACAATATCAATCAAGCGGTTTTTGATTATTGTTGCCACCCAAAATTTGGCGATGGCATTATCGCTTTTAAAAATGGCTCTAAGGCGTTTGTGCATCATAAGCTTTGCGATAGAGCTTATTTAGAGATTCAAAAAGGTGTGAAAATGCTTTATGTCAATTGGCTTGGAGACAGGCTGCAAACCTATAAGCTCATTGTAGCCTTAGAGAATCAAAAGGGGGTTTTAGCAAATTTCTTGCAATTTTTAGCAAAATGCGATATTAATGTTCTAGGCGTAGAGCTAGGCTCTCAAAAAAGCACCTATGCCACACATTGTGAAGTGCGTTTTGAATCGCATATTGCAGATGTTAAAGAATTAAAAAATTTATTTGGGAATCATTATAAAATTATTGATGTTTATGCACTCAAAGATGCGTATGCAAACTAAGGAGAAAAAATGAGCGTAGAATCGCAAATCAAAACTGCTTTAGCAGAAATCCAAAGAGGCACTCAAGAAATCATTGGATTAGAATATATTGAAAAACTCATAAGAGACTATTTTGAAAATGGAAAAACATTCAAAGTCAAAGCAGGATTTGATCCAACTGCGCCAGATTTGCACCTAGGGCACACCGTGCTTTTACAAAAACTTGCTACTTTTCAAAAATACGGTGGCATTGTGTGTTTTCTCATTGGTGATTTTACAGGAATGATTGGAGATCCAACAGGCAAAAGTGAAACTAGAAAACCTCTAAACAAAGAACAAGTCCTAGCCAATGCAAAAACTTATGAAGAGCAAGTTTATAAAGTGCTAGATTCTTCAAAAATGGAGATTGCCTTTAATTCAAAATGGCTTGATAGTCTAGGCACACGCGGAATGATTGAACTTGCAGCAAAATTTTCAGTTGCTAGAATGCTTGAGAGAGATGATTTTGAAAAACGCTTTAAGAATCAAAATCCCATTAGTATCGTAGAGTTTTTCTATCCCTTGTTGCAAGGCTATGATTCTGTGGCTTTAGAATGCGATATTGAATGCGGTGGAACAGATCAAAAATTCAATTTGCTTATGGGTAGGCATTTGCAAAGAGCTTATGGAATCCCAAAAGAACAATCAGTGGTTATGGTCCCCCTTTTAGAAGGCTTAGATGGTGTGCATAAGATGAGTAAAAGCTTGGGAAATTATGTTGGAATCACGCAAGAACCAAAAGAAATGTTTGGGCGGTTGTTAAGTATTTCAGATACGCTAATGTGGAGATATTATGAGCTTTTGAGTTCCAAAAGTCTAGCAGAAATCCAAGAAATTAAAGAAGGCGTAAAAAATGGGGTTTTACACCCAAAAACAGCAAAAGAAAATCTCGCACTAGAAATCATCACGCGCTACTATGATGAGCAAAAAGCCAAAGAAGCCAAAGAGGAATTTGACAAAGTCTTTAGCAAAGATGAAATGCCAAGCCAAATACCCACCTTTGAAAAAAGTAGCGGAATTTGGATAGCACAACTTATGAGCGAATGTGGTTTGTGTGCCTCAAACTCCGAAGCATTACGCCTTATCAAACAAGGTGGAGTGAAAATTGATGGACAAAAACTTGAAGATTCTAAATTAAATTTACAAACAGGCGAATATGTCATTCAAGCTGGAAAGAGAAAATTTGTCCGCGCAATCATCAAATAAAAAAGGGAATTTATGCTATCTAAACCACAATTAAAGCCTTTAAAAATCGGAAAATACACGATTCCATTCCCCATTATTCAGGGTGGAATGGGAGTTGGAATTAGCTGGGATAACCTTGCAGGTAATGTTTCAAAACATGGAGCGCTTGGGGTAATTTCTTGCGTGGGAAGTGGCTATTACAAAAAAAGTGCCTTTGTGCAAAAAGTCATCAAGCACCGCCCTTTTGATACCATTAATTTTTACTCCAAAGAATCTTTATTTGAAATTTTTAAAAATGCACGAAAAATTTGTGGCAACAATCCACTTGGTGCAAATGTTTTATATGCTATTAACGAATATGGGCGCGTGGTACGCGATGCTTGTGAAGCAGGCGCAAATATGATTATCACGGGTGCAGGATTGCCTACTAATATGCCGGAATTTACAAGCAATTTCCCCAATGTAGCACTCATTCCCATTGTCTCATCAGCCAAAGCTTTGAAAATTTTGTGTAAGCGTTGGGAGGGGAGATACAAAAGAATCCCCGATGCAGTGATTGTAGAGGGACCGCTTAGTGGCGGACACCAGGGTGTGAGTTATGAAGACTGCTTTAAACCTGAATATCAGCTTGAAAGCATTGTTCCTGAAGTGCTAGAAGAAAGTAAAAAATGGGGTGAGATTCCAATTGTTGCTGCAGGGGGAATTTGGGATAGAAGCGATATTGACAAAATAATGGCATTAGGAGCAAGTGGAGTGCAAATGGGAACGCGATTCTTAGGATCAGAAGAATGCGATGCCCCCTATTACAAAGAACTAATGCCAAAAATTAAAAAAGAAGATATTGAACTTATTAAATCACCCGTTGGTTACCCAGCAAGAGCTATTGTTACAGGCATTATTAAAAAATTACGCGAGGGCAAAAAGCCTAAAATTGCTTGTATTAGCAACTGCGTTTCACCTTGTAACCGCGGACAAGAAGCAAAAAAAGTGGGCTATTGTATAGCTGATGGTTTAGGCGATGGGTATCTTGGCGATCCCATCAATGGATTATATTTTACCGGAGCTAATGGATACCGAATTGAGAAAATCCAAAGCGTCAAAGAAATCCTTGATGAATTAACACAATGCTAAGAATCATCGCTTTATTTTTCTGTTTTTTTCATTTTGCTTGGGGCGGTATTTTAGAAATCCAATCTATTAAGCAAACCACAAATGGAGTTGCTCTAAATTTTAACCAAACTATTGAAAAAAAAGATTTCAAAAGCTTTGTCCTAGAAAATAAAGAGGGATTTCGCTATGTCTATGATATACCAGCAGTCCTTATGGGCAAGGCAAAACTTTTAGAATTTGAAGGAGAGATTAGCTTAAGAATCGCACAAAACTCTCCAACAAAAGTGCGCTTAGTTATCCAAAGCCCCAAAAAACTAACCATTTCTTTAAATACTTCTAAAAAGCAAGCTCGCTTTTCTTTTCTTAAAGAAATCTCTATCCCATCGCTATTTGAAAATAACGCAAAACAGGAATCTTTAAAAAAAGATCGCAAAACAATAGTAATTGATCCTGGGCATGGTGGAAAAGATTGTGGAGCTATTGGGGTTAATAAGACATGTGAAAAAATTATTGTGCTAAGCATTGGAAAATATCTAAGAGATATCCTGCAAGAGCGTGGCTACAAGGTCTATATGACAAGAAGTAGCGATAAATTTATCAAACTGCGAGAAAGAACGAGTTTTGCCAATGACAAAGAGGCTGATTTGTTTATTTCAATCCATGCTAATGCCATTGTTGATAATAAAAATTCGCTAGAAGGGGTGGAGAGCTATTTTCTCTCAACTGCAAGAAGCGAAAAAGCAAAAAATGTTGCTGCGCTAGAAAATAAAGATGACATTGAATCTATGAATTACTTTTCTAAACAATCTGTTTTAAATACTCTAAATACCCAAAGAATCATTGCCTCAAACCGACTTGCCATTGACATACAATATGGAATGCTACAATCTTTAAGAAAAAACTATAAAATTGTTGATGGTGGTGTTAGGGAAGGTCCTTTTTGGGTTTTGGTGGGAGCTTTGATGCCATCAGTTTTGCTGGAAGTTGGATATATCACACACCCAACAGAAGGCAAACGACTAACACAAACCGCATTCCAAAAAAATATTGCCAAAGGAATTGCTGATGGCATTGATAATTACTTCATAAAAAATCCATAGAGGCAAAAAATGCGCAAAATTGCTTTACAAACCACTCTTTTTTCGTCATTATTTTTTATTTTAGCTATTTTTACCCTTTTAACATTGCTATTAAGCGGAATTGTTTGGGATTTTAGGCAAATGTTTAGACTTGTTACACAACCTTATGGTGTGTATTATTGCATCGGAATCACATTTTTAGCTTGTGGAATCATTATAAGCCTTTTTCATATGGCGCGAATCTATTCTAGCCACTTACCAAAATTCTATAGTGTGGCAATTTTGGTAGCTTTATGCCTTTTTGCTTTGCAACTATATTATGAGTTTTTTTGGCTTAAGCGATTTACTTATGATATTTTTTCACTAGAAGATTCTTTAAAATTCACTAAAGAAAGTATTTTCAAAAAAGACTTTTATCAGCTCTATTTAGATTATAGCGTTTATTGTTTCTTTATTGTTTTTCCTTTTGCCATTTATCTTTTTCAGCTCAATTTTGACAAAAACACAAAAATTGGCAGAATCTTACAACTCACACAACCTAGCTTAAATGTCATCATTGTTGCTTTATCTGGCTTTGCTATTATGCCTTTTTTTAAAAATGGCGCACTGGGCTATGTAGATTTAGTGCTTATGTTAGCTGGGTTATCAATGGTAATATTTCTTTGTTGGAAGCGTAAATATCTCATTGGCTCCTATGAGTTTTTTAACCTATTGCTTTTATGGGCAATCTGCCTTATTATGCTTTTTATCTCCCATACTTTTGTTGATGGAGAATCATACTTTGAAATGCGAAAGGCATTTTATTTTCTTATGCTTTTTGGGTGGTGCAGTAGCTGGATGACAAAACTAACCACCAAAACTTCGATTTGATTCCCCTTTTATTTAAATCCACAAAAAATAAATACAATTTTTTTCTAATTTATCTTGACTTTTGTAAAAAATAAGTATATAATTCTGGCTTTTAATCCGGATTAGCTCAGCGGTAGAGTAGGCGGCTGTTAACCGCTTGGTCGTAGGTTCGAATCCTACATCCGGAGCCATCATTAATCTCTTTCAATAGCTTCTTTATATAATCAAAAATCAAACCTTTAATCTTTAAAAGTTTTAAAAATAAAAGAAATGAAACTATCAATTATTAGGTAAGTTACCCCCTACTTAAAAAAAGCAAGAGCTCCCAAACTAATGTTAGCTAACACAAAAGATTTTTTGTTTATAGGCTAATTCCTAACCCAAATAACTGCAGAGAATTTGCCATTACACCTTGCTTTTATTCTAAGCATTGGAAGAATGGATAGAATGAAGAAGAAATGTAGATATTTAAATCAACTCCTAAGCAAGAATCTATTTTTTTTAGCTTTTAAATAGATTCTCTCTTTCTTTTCTGGGTCTCTGTTTTTATTTTATATAGCAAATATAACTAAATTTAATTATAGAATGTTATATTTTAAAGTAATTTTTTATACCGCCAAAGTGGTGGTGCAACTCATCTCCTACCTAAGAGGCAAGAGTTTTCTTGCTTGTGGTTTGAAAAACCTATAAATACCCCCAAATTAATTATTTTATTTATTTGCTCCAAGTCCAAATACCTTGATTTGTGTTAATTGTAGTTTCCAAGACCGAATCCATACTGCAACCAATTGGCAATTTAATCTCTTCAGAAAATGCCATTTCTTTTGGCAAATCTTTTTCTAGGGTAAATTTGGGTAACAAACTATCAACAAGTGCAATGCCCAACATATTACCATAGCCTAAAAGCATACTCATTTCGCCCGTTAAAGCAATCTTGCAATTTCCCCTATTAACACTTACAGAATTGATAACAATATCATTTTTTGCTTGAATTTTAAGTGTAGGTTGCGAAATATTCTCATAACTTTCATATGTAAGCTCAAGCGCTAAATACTCATCTGGATTTTTTCTCCACAACCACTTAAAAGTGTAACCAACGCCAAAGCACCTAAAGCCATCTTGAAATTAATCTTTTTCATTTACCCTCCTTATTTTAAATTTTCTTTACCATACACCCAAAGCATATGATCCATTTGCCTATTATTAAATTCCTCCAAACCATAAAAAGTTCTAATTTCTTTAATAGCCTTTAGTAGATTCTCATAATTTTTTAAGCTATTTTGACTAAGCTTAAAAGAACAAAATTTATCTTTATTATTAAAATGAATTAAGCTCTTTTGGACGAAGCTATCAAAAATAACATATTTATCTTTATTGTGATGAAAGCAATATTTACTTGCAAAAGAATATAAAAATGCTTGTTTGCCTTTAGGGTTTGTAAAATTTGCAATTTTTTCAATAATACTTGTATCGCCCACTTTTAAAGCTTCATCAATATTTAAGTTTAGGATTTGCTCAACAACCTCATGTATTCCATAAATTTTTAAATTTGTGCTATAAAAGCTGTCCAAAACACAAACCTTTAAAAGCACAGATTTTTTATCATTATTGCTTGGATATTGCGAAAAAATATCCACAATCACTTCTTCTTGATCTCTAATGTTCATATTCCTTAGAATCATCGTATTCTGCTAAAGCTTCAAGTAAAGCCTGTTTAGCATTCTCTCTCATTTTACTCCTTTTTGCTAAAGAGAAAAATTTTACCCCCCCCCATTAGAGAATGCTTAAATTAAAAATTTTATCAATAATATTGTAAGCGAGATTTCTATTTAATTATTTTTTTAAATTCCATAATAATATTTATTATTAAATTTAAAAAAAGGAAGAATGTGATGATATATAAAAAGAATTTGGGTTATATTTCTATAGCCTTATTTTTAATACTTAGCACAACCAATGCAAATGTTGCCAAACATTTCAAAGACTAAGAAGCCTTTGGGGTGAGATTTGTAAAATCTTCTTTGGGGAAAAACTCTGCGATCCAATCACATTGCTTTTCATCATAATTCTCTGATGCTCGAATCTTAAAGCGATTATTATCTTCTACAACTTCAAAAAATCTTTCAGGATTCTCTTTATTAAATAACACCCTAAGAAATTCTTCTTGCTCATTATTATAAAACTTGAATCTAATCATCGTTTCTGCTGATCCAATCTCTCCACGAATTATAACTTTAGCCTCCAAAACAGCCTTATCAATATTCCTTAAAAGTCTTTCGTTATGATAATTAATATTAACAATATCACGATATTCCTCTAGGAGTTTTTGATAATTTTTAAGCGATTTATCATATTGATCTACAATATTTTGAAGATTTTTTGGAATAGATTTGCCTTGAAGAGTATAAGTAATTTTATGCACTTTATTTTGCATAGTAAACAAAAAAGTATAAATCTCATCCATTCTCTTTCTTAAATGTTTAATATTAACCTGCAACTGCTTTTTTAACACTAAATATTCTGTTCTATCTTTTTTATTAAATGCAAATTTAGCAGGATTGCACTCAAAGAGATTGTGCTCCCCCAAAATATTATCCACCACTAAAGAATAACGAAAATAAATTTCATTATAAGATCGGACATTTTTCACATAAATATAATCAGCAACAATCTTTCCACCAAGCATACTCTCCACATAAGCTATTTTAGCCTCTACAATGCCTTTTTCTAGAACATCAATCACTGCTATATCGGCTTTAACATTTCCTTTATGCGATTTAATATAGGCGATTTTAGCTTCAATTTTTGAATCAAAATGAGTTAAGCCATCAATTTTTAGTATTTTAAAAAGATTGGCAGTTTCTTGCTTGTTGGTATTCAACTCATCATCTATAATAAAATAAAAGGGTGCTATTTCTTTTAAAAATCCATCTTTTCTAGCACAAAATTTAATATGCGCAGAATCTTCTAAAGCAACAATGCTTAAATCACTTTTAATCTGATGTGATTGAATAGATTTAGCTGGCAAAATATGACCCTTTAAATCCCTGCCAATACGACCCTTAATGGCTTTGGTATAATCCAAAAGCAAATCCCCTTTATGAACAGCCTTCAAACAAACTTTAGGGGTAAATTTAGTTTGCAAATCACAAATCGCACTTTCATCTTGCATTTTATGATAAATTTCAAGCTTCTCACTTTTTCCCTCAACACTTGCTACTCCAGAAGCGACTTTAAGGGTAATTTTTGATGTGATACTACGAAATTTAAGCTTCTCAATCAAAATATCAAGTATACTTTAAGATGTAAATAATTTAATATTTATATCTTATTTTTTTATGTTAAATTATTTACCAAGAGTTTAAGTGAGAACGGCAAATTACAGAGGTCATAGAATCTAACAAATTGACAGTTCAGCTTTTATTTCTATTATTAATTTAGTTTAAGATAGTGAGGTCGTAGAATCTATATAACAAGCTTGATGAAATAATGGTGGAAACAAGAGACTTAAATTCAGAAAGGAGTAAATAATGAAATCAGTATTAAGTGTTGATGTAGCTAAAGGAAAAAGTATGATAATGTTATCTACTGAATATGGAGAAGTATTGATTGAACCTAAAGAGATAAAACATAATTTTCGTGATTTTAATGAATTAAAAGATAAAATTGAAAGTTTTAATTTAGAAGATTTAACTATTTTCATGGAATCAACAGGAATATATCATTTGCCAGTAGAAAGATATTTTAAAGAAAATAATTTTAATACATTAGTAATTAATAGTTTAATTTTATAGTTATTGATTTATAGTAATTTACCGAAAAGATTGTCAGTAATGACAGTCTTTTTTGTACGACAGGCAGTTATACAAATAGATTAGTTCAGTGCAACTAATCTATTTTTTTATTATATATTGACTTTCAATGATAACTACTATAAAATATAGTAGCGTAGTTTATAGCAAAGAGGAGAACATTAAATATATGAAAAATTATGACAACTATTTTCTTCCTGTAGATAATATGGAAGAAGCAAAAAGATATTATGAGGAAATATTGGGGTTAAAAAGAAATTTGATTTCTCTAATAAGGGAATGGTTGCTTATAATATTGGAAATGAAGAACCTGCAATAATTTTAAAAGACAAAAATAAATTTGAGAATTTAAAGCCTACAATATGGTTTGAAGTAGAAGATGTTGCAATCTTCTATAAAGAAATGTTGAACAATGGTATAAAGTTTTTGAGTGAGCCTTTTAAAATTGGAACTGGTAATGCAGTCGAGTTTGAAGATCCATTTGGAAATAGACTTGGCGTTACAGAATATTAAGTAAGGAGTAGAGATTATGTCAAATATAGATTTAGTATTATTAGGACTTATTAAACAAAAATCACAAAGTGCTTATGATATTAAAAAAAATATAGAATATCGTAATATACCAAGATGGGTAAAAATTAGTGAACAGTCTATTTATAAGAAAGTATTACAATTAGAATCAAAAGAATATATTGTTAGCCATAAAGAGAAAGAGGGAAATATGCCAGATAAAGCAGTATATACTATTACTGACAAAGGTAATGATTATTTTAATAAACTTATGAATGATATTTCAAATTCTGATGTTAGTCTATATTTGGATTTTAATGTTATTATCACGAATTTAGATTTAGTAGATGATGAACAAAAAAAGATTCTTGTTTCTAATATAAAATCAAAGATATTAGAATTAAAAGAATTACTAAATGAAAGACAATCTCATAGACAACATATTCCTAATGTTGGAAAACAAATGTTTAAACAACAATTAGCATTAGTAGAAACATTAGAAAAGTGGATAATTGATTTTGAGAATAGTTTAAAAGAACAAAATTAGTAAATATTGATTTTAAGTTAAAAGATAAATTTGTAGGGAGGGAAATTCCATGAAAATAATCAACATTGGTATTCTTGCTCATGTAGATGCAGGAAAGACAACTTTAACGGAAAGTCTGCTTTATACAAGTGGAGCGATTTTAGAATTAGGCAGTGTAGATAAGGGAACAACAAGGACAGATACTATGTTTTTAGAACGTCAGCGTGGAATCACAATTCAGGCAGCAGTTACTTCTTTTAATTGGAATGACTACAAAATCAATATTGTAGATACTCCTGGACATACAGATTTTATAACAGAAGTGTATCGTTCCTTATCTGTTCTTGATGGAGCTATTTTAGTAATTTCTGCTAAAGATGGTGTACAAGCACAAACCCGAATACTATTCCATGCACTTCAAAAAATGAATATACCAACAATTATTTTTATAAATAAAATAGATCAGTATGGAATTAACTTAAATAATATTTATCAAAATATCAAAGAAAAACTTTCAAATGATATTATTGTTATGCAAAATGTAACATTAACTCCAGAAATATCAATTAAAAATATCATTGATTTAGATGATTGGGATCCTGTAATTTCCAAAAATGATAAACTTTTAGAAAAATATATTGTAGGAGAAAAATTGACTATACAAGAATTAAGGTATGAAGAATCTAGGTGTGTTAAAAAAGGTTCGTTGTTTCCTATATACCATGGAAGTGCTAGAAATAATATAGGGACTCAACAACTCATCGAAGCTATTTCAAATCTTTTTTGTTCTGAAATGAATGAGAATGATTCAGAACTATGTGGAAGAGTTTTTAAAATTGAATATACAGACCATAAGCAAAGATTAGTTTATTTGCGTCTTTACAGTGGAACATTACACTTACGAGATACAATTATATTGCCATCGAAAAAGAAAGTGAAACTTACAGAAATATATATTCCTTCAAATGGGGAAATGATACAGACAAAAATAGTTTGTTCTGGAGATATTTTTATTATACCTAACAATACATTAAGATTGAACGATATTATAGGAAATGAAAAGATTTTGCCATGCAATGTATGGAATGACAAGACTGTACCAATACTACGAACAAGAATTGAACCGATAAAAATAGAAGAGAGAGAAAAATTATTGGATGCTCTTACAGAAATTGCAGATACTGATCCTCTTTTACGTTATTATGTTGATACGATAACACATGAAATCGTCATTTCTTTTTTAGGAACAGTGCAGTTAGAAGTTATCTGTTCTCTGTTGATTGAAAAATATCACATAAACATAAGAATCGAAGATCCAACCGTAATTTATTTGGAAAAGCCATTACAAAAGGCAGATTATACTATTCATATTGAAGTACCACCAAATCCATTTTGGGCATCAATTGGATTATCAATAACTCCACTTCCAATTGGAAGTGGAATACAGTACGAAAGCAAAGTTTCACTCGGTTATTTAAATCAAAGTTTCCAAAATGCAGTAAGAGAAGGTATTAATTATGGACTGGAGCAAGGTTTGTATGGTTGGAAAGTAACAGATTGTAAAATATGTTTTGAATATGGTGTTTATTATAGCCCTGTTAGTACTCCCTCGGATTTTCGCTTTCTTGCCCCAATTGTACTTGAACAAACATTGAAAAAAGCGGGAACGCAATTATTAGAGCCATATTTTTCGTTTATACTTTTTACACCACAGGGATACTTTTCTCGTGCATATAATGATGCACAAAAACATTGTGCAATAATTGAAACAAGTCAATCAAAAAATGATGAAGTTATTTTTACAGGACATATTCCTGTACGTTGTATTAATGAATATCGTAATACTTTAACTCTATATACAAATGGGCAAGCAGTTTTTTTGACAGAATTAAAAGATTATCAAATTGCTACTTGTGAACCAGTTATTCAATCACGTAGACCAAATAATCGAATAGATAAAGTACGCCATATGTTTAATAAAAAAGAAAATTAAGTTAATATTCACTAAATTACAATTTGCGATTCTAATTGCTTGGATTCTCTAATTCCAACAAAATAGCCTTCTAGAATCATTGCTCGATAAAGCTCTTGATAAATATCAACCTTTAATTTTCCATAGTATTCTACTTTAACCTTTGGAATCAAAGTTGCCATTAGCGTTGTATCTGCTTGGGGTATTAATTCAACTTTAAAAGGTAAGTTTTCTCTTTCTTCCTTTTTGCATAACTCAACCCTATAAATTTGCTTAATATCAACTTTTGCAATGTAATTAGCATCTTTATCAAAGAGATTTAGTAAGTGGATTTTTTTGAAATTATTTTCTCCGTGGCGATTACAAAATGTAGCAAAACCTAAAAAATAAAAATCCATTTCTTCCTGATAAATTTGACTTTGTTCTTTTAAAAAAGCTTTAATATTTTCAATTTTTTCAAAAATCTTATAGCCTCTTGAAGCAAAAACCATTTACAATATTCCTTATTGAAAGTATTTTTTAATAAGCATTTCATAATATTGCTCTTCTTGTAATCGCTCATCGATTAAAACCAATGGTTGCTTACAAACCTTACAACGCAAAAAAGTTCGCTTTGTTTGCATCATTTCATGCAAAGAATCACAAACTTCAAAAACTTTTGTATGACAAAGGCAAATATAATTATGATGCTTTTGTTCTTCAATCCTATGGATATTTTGGCTAAGAGCTATAATCTTAGTTTGCTGCTCCAAGGAATAAGGAATCTCGCCTACATCTATCAAATGATTGTGGTAAGCTTCTAAGCGTTTGTCTTCGTTTAAAATATGATTAACCAACCAATTTTTTGAGAAACCATAAAATTTCTCACAACTTTTTTGAATATCTTTAGAATCAATTTTAAAATTTTGCAAGATATTAATCAAGCCCTTATGCAATCTTTTATGTTATTCTGCAAAAGGAAAACAAACTCTATCCATATAAGCTTCCTCATCTTTAAAATGAGTAACAGTGTATTCCAAAAAACGATTAATGAGTGCTAGTAATAATTTTTCTTTGTTTTCAATGGGAGAATTTGCCAAACGATTAGCAATTGCTAAACATTGAAAAAGGTATTTATGTTCATCATCTAAAAGCTGATTCTTAACACTAAATTCTTCGCTCCATTCTAGCATAGGGCTACTCCCATTGATTATTTTAGTAGCGAATCATTATAACCCACAAAACTTTAATTATGTTTAAAAATTAGTTTTCTAAATTAGAATAAAAATTTTGGTAAAAATCTTGGAATTCACCCTTTAAAATAGCCTCTCTAGCCTCTCTAGCTAAATCCAAATAATAAGCAAGGTTATGAATACTTGCAAGACGAAAATAAGTCATTTCTCCCGCTCTAAAAAGATGATGCAAATAAGCTCTTGAAAAATTTTTGCAAGTGTAACATTGGCATTTAGAATCCAAAGGCATAGCATCAAGCTTAAACCGAGATGATTTAATAGAAAGTTTGCCAAAATGGGTAAAAATCGTGCCATTGCGCGCATTTCTTGTTGGCATCACACAATCAAACATATCCACACCTCTTGCGATAGCTTCTATAATATCTTGTGGTGTGCCAACCCCCATTAAATAGCGAGGTTTATCTTTGGGTAAAAGCGGAGTGGTGAATTCTAGCGTTTCATACATTAATTCATTAGGCTCTCCCACTGCCAATCCTCCAATAGCATAACCATCAAAATCTGCCATTGAAGTCAAATCTCTTGCGCTTATTTCTCTAAACTCTCTATCGGTTCCACCTTGATTAATTGCAAAAATATGATTAGTCCATTCCCTGCCCTGCTCCCTTGCTCGAATCTTTTGGGCATTGTGAAATGTGATTGCCTCATTAGCCCATTTGCTCGTGCGATTAATAGATTTTAAAATACGCTCTTTACTTGCTGGTAACCCCACCAAATCATCTAAAATCATCATAATATCACTATTTAAATCATATTGAATCTCCAACACCTTTTGAGGAGTAAAAAAGTGTTTACTTCCATCAATATGGCTCTTAAACAAAATTCCTTCATCAGAAACTTTAACATTATCGCTCAAACTAAAAGCTTGGAATCCGCCACTATCAGTTAAAAAATTTCTTGGGAATTGACTAAAATGATGCAATCCTCCTAGCTGCTTTATAACTTCTGATCCTGGTCGCAAATAAAGATGATAAGTATTCCCCAAAATAATAGGAGCATTAAGCGCTAATAAATCATTAAAATCTAGAGCTTTTACACAAGCTTGTGTGCCAACAGGCATAAAGATTGGTGTTTGGATTTCTCCATGTGCGAGTTTAAGGATACCTGCCCTTGCTTTACCATCAATATTTTGCAAATTAAATTCCATTTTCAACCTTTTTTTGTTACATTTTTAAAAAATTATTTAGGGTTTGCTATGCGAAAAGTGCTTTTAATTTTAGATGGAATTGTAGCAAAAGAATTTGCCACCACCATTATGAACAAATATTTTGATGAAAATTATTATATTTTTGTCTCTATAGATAAAGATCTCTTACCCAAAAATACAACCGAATATCACGAATCTTATCAATTTGACCCTTGCTCTTCTAGAAAATTAAAAGAGATTCTAAGCCCACAAATCACAGATTGCTACATTATAACAGAGCAAAAAGAAGATAGAGAAATTATCTACAATACTTTACGCGCCTATAGCAAAAATTTTCAAATTACCATACTTGGAGAACTCACTCCATCTAAAGAAATCAAAGAAGATAAGCAACTTAATTTAATTAGCAAATCTAATGTGCTAAGCGCTAAGCTTTTTGAAAAATTCCCCAATGTTCCACGAACAGCTAAATATATTGGCTTAGGGCAAGGCGAAATTATGCAAATTAATGTGCCATTTGGTAGTCCTTATGCTTATCGTAGCGTTGGAGTTATTAAACAAAAAAAATGGAAAATTGCTGTAATTTACCGCAATAATGAAGTGATTTTACCCAAATACTCTACAACTATTTTTCCCAACGATTCCTTGCTTTTAGTTGGAGATCCTACTACACTTTGGGATATTTATCACCGAATCAAAGAGGAAATAGGACAATTTCCAACACCTTTTGGGCGTGATGTGGTTTTATATTTTAATCTACTTAAGCCAAAAGCTTTAGAGATATGTTTAGAACAAACTTTATGGCTTTTTAGCAAATTTAAAAACAAGCGGTTGCATTTGTGTTTTTATAATCCCTCCTCACTGCAAGATCTTGAAACAATTAAAAATCACCCAGACTTAAATAAAGATAATATTTCGTGGCATATTGAATTTTATGAAACCTCGCTTAAAAATATTATTCTAAGGGACAAAAATAATAAAAATATCGGACTTATTTTGATTGACAAAAATATTTTTGAAAGTCATAAAAATTTCCTTTTTGATTTAGGGATTCCATTGCTTAAATTTGGAAATTCTCCGCTTAACTCATTAACTCATAGCGCTGTTATAATCCCTAAAAAAACCGAAGAAGCTGAAAAAATCTCTTCAGTTGTCTTTGATTTTTCTACCCAAATGGGCTTAAAAATTTTACTTTATGATTTTGATCCTGATAAAAACTATCATGAACAAGCCGCTGATTATTACCATCATATTGAAAAAGTTTTTGATAAGAAAATTGAGCTTATTAAATCTGATACGCTAAATCCCATTATTTGGCTAAATAGGCAAGAGCAGACCCTGCAAATCTTACCGCTTAAAAAAGAAACACTCCAAAAGCCCTTATGGTTTTCACTCACTGAAATAGAAAATCTAAGCACACATCTTCCTAATGTGCCACAGCTTTTTATTCCTCTCTCTGTTTAAGAATCTGATACCTAATCTCGGCTTCTTCCCAGTCTTGTAGCGTATCAATATCTTGAACTTCTCTCCTTGGCAGCAAAAAACTCCTTGAATCTTCAAAAATATTCTCCTTGTTCTGCCATACTTTTGCCCTAGCAAAGTAAAATTGCCCTGCATCGTGATAAATTTTTTCCAAATCTTGGGAACGCTTAGTAAAATGTTGAGTAAAAAGCATTTTATTTTTATTTTCTTTTATTCTAAAGGCTCTAAAGGGAGAGTAATCATATTCTACCGCCGATAAAAGATAACACAAGTCATCGCGACATAAAAATGCCTCTTGCAATCTCTTTGGATTTAAAAGTGGTGCTGTTGCATAGAGACAACACACCCATTCTTTTTGTAATTTTAGCTTTTGGATTCCCTCTATAATCACTTCTCTTGTCCCTATAAAATCTCCACTCAAAGCCTCTGTTCGCTTAAGTGGTAAAGCCCCAAACTTCTCTGCACACTCCAAAATCTCACAATCTTCACTAGAGACATAAATTTTAGAAAAAATTCCACTATTCTTTGCATTTTCAATACTATAAGCAAGAATTGGTTTGCCTAAAAAATTTTTAATATTTTTTCTTGGAATCCTTTTACTACCTCCACGCGCAGGAATAATGCAAATGCATTCTACTTGCATACAATCCACTTCCTTAAAGCTTCAATCACTTTTTCTTGTTCTTCAAAAGTTAGTGTTGGATACAAAGGGAGTGTTAGGGTATTTTTATAATATTTTTCTGCATTTTTAAAATCACCCTTTTTAAATCCAAATCGCGCATAAAAAGGTTGTAGATGAATGGGGATATAATGCACTTGTGGAGCAATACCCAAATCAAGCAAACGCGTATAAAGTTCCCTGCGTTTGATTCCAGAATTTTTATTTAGCAAAATCACATAAAGGTGAAAAGCGCTATAATTGTGCGATTCCACAAAAGGCAAGGTAATTTCTAAATCCGCCAATCTTTCGCTATAGATTTTAGCCAATTCATTGCGTTTTTGGACATAAGTATCTAATCTTTTTAACTGAGAGATTCCCAAACTCGCATGCAAATCACTCAAGCGATAGTTATAGCCCAGAATTTGTTGTTCATAATACCAAGGTGCTACATTTTTTTTATTTTCAAATTCCTCTTTATCTTTGGTGATTCCATGGCTTCTTAATTTTTGCATTTTTTGAGCATATTTAAGATTATTGGTAACTGCCATTCCACCCTCTGCAGAAGTGATGATTTTCACAGGATGGAAGCTAAAAACTACAATATCACTGAATCTGCAATTTCCAATGGGATAAGTGCGATATTTACCACCTAGCGCGTGAGAAGCATCTTCCACGATTTTAAAACCATACTTTTGGGATAACTGCCAAATCCTCTCCATTTCACAGCTTTGCCCCGCAAAATGAACTGCTACTAACACTTTAGGCAATTTGTTTTTCTTAGTTTTTTTAAGTTTTTCTTCTAATAAATCCACATCAAGATTATAGGTTTTTTTGTCAATATCTACAAAATCTACTTTTGCTCCACAATAAAGTGCGCAATTACTCGATGCTACAAAACTAATAGATGTAGTCCAAAGCCAATCTCCCTCACGCAATCCCAAAGCCAAAATCGCACAATGCAATGCCGAAGTAGCGCTATTAACTCCCACAGCATACTTTGCACCTACCTTTGTTGCAACCTGCGATTCAAATTCTGCAACCTTTGGTCCTTGAGTAATAAAAGGAGACTGCAAAACTTCTAGCACACTTTGTATGTCTTCTTGAATAATCTCTTGTTTCCCATAAGGTATCATCTTAATCTCCTAAAAGCTTTAAAAATGCTTCTGTGTTAAGCCATTGAGTGTTAGAACCAGAATTGTATTCAAAACCTCTTTGAACTAATTTTCCCACTTCACCTAATGCATTAGTGCTAAAATCTGTAATAAAATTAAATTGAATTGTTGGAGCAATCACAAAATGATCATTAAACTCATATGTAATATGACTATCATCACTTGGACACATTGTTTCATGGATTTTTTCTCCAGGACGAATCCCAATAATCTTATGAGGCAAATTTGGAGCAAGAGCCTTAGCTACTTCAGTGATTTTCATTGAGGGAATTTTAGGGACAAAAGTCTCTCCACCTTTCATTCTCTCAAAATTTTTCAAAACAAAATCCACCCCTTGCTGCAAGGTAATCATAAATCGCGTCATCTCTGTATCAGTAATAGGTAATTCTTTAGCTCCTTTAGCAATTAATTTTTGAAAAAATGGCACGACAGATCCCCTTGATCCAATAACATTCCCATAACGCACAACAGAAAAACGAGTTTTTCGGCTTCCTGTCATATTATTAGCCGCTACAAAAAGTTTATCACTAGCAAGTTTTGTAGCTCCATAAAGATTGATGGGATTAGCAGCTTTATCTGTAGAGAGAGCAATCACCTTTTCCACTCCATTAGCCAAGGCTGCGCTAATCACATTTTGCGCCCCATAAATATTTGTCTTAATACATTCTGTAGGATTGTATTCTGCAGCAGGCACTTGCTTAAGCGCTGCTGCGTGAATGATATAATCAATTCCATTTGTAGCCTCTTTTAATCTTGCTTCATCTCTCACATCACCCAAAAAATACCGCATACAAGAATCACTATAAACTTGTGCCATTTCATATTGCTTGAGTTCATCGCGAGAGAAAATCACGATTCTTTGAGGCTTATAACGCTTTAACAGGGTTTTTGTATATTGCTTCCCAAAGCTACCTGTCCCACCTGTAATTAAAATATTTTTACCATCAAACACAACTTCCCCTTAAGTTTGGATACCTTATTTTGCCATAAATCCCTTTAATTATTCAAAAGCATCTTTATAAAATTATTATTTAAGTAAAAAAGGTATATAATTAACCATTTTTCTAAAAAGTTTAAGGGTAAGATTATGGATATTAAATTAGTTCGCGAACACATTAGTGAAAAACCTCAAAAAGTTACAATAAAAAAATTAGAAGAAATGCTAGAAGCTCAAAAAATGGATATTTTTTATTGCGATAAAGAAAATTCCCATAAAGATATGATGGCATTAATGGAATACTTTGAAAAAAAAGGGAAACATGTTTATTTTAGAGAAGTTAAATATGGACTAGATGAAGGTGATTATATGTATGAATTCCACATATTATAATTTAAAGAGCTAGACTTGAACAAGAAACTCTATATTGAAACCTTAGGTTGTGCGATGAATGAACGCGATAGTGAGCACATCATCGCAGAACTTGAAGAAAAAGAAAATTACACACTAACAAAAAATCCAAAAGAAGCTGATTTGATTCTTATTAACACTTGTAGTGTGCGTGAAAAGCCCGAAAAAAAGCTTTTTTCTGAAATTGGACAATACGCAAAAATCAAAAAAGAAGATGCAAAAATCGGCATTTGTGGTTGCACTGCAAGCCACTTAGGTGATGAAATTTTAAAAAAATCCAAAGCTGTTAATTTTGTGCTTGGCGCTAGAAATGTTTCTAAAATCTCTCAAATTCTACACAAAGATCGTGTTGCTTGGGTAGATATTGATTATGATGATAGCACCTATGTTTTTAGCTCCAAACATAACTCAACTCTCAAAGGCATGATTAACATCTCCATTGGCTGCGATAAACAATGCACTTATTGCATTGTCCCACACACACGAGGCAATGAAATCTCAATCCCTGCTGATTTGATTTTAAAAGAAGCTAAGAAGCTTGTAGATAATGGCACAAAAGAGATTTTGCTTCTAGGGCAAAATGTGAATAATTATGGTCGGCGTTTTTCTAATGATCATCGCAAAATTAACTTCACACAACTTTTGAATGAAATTTCACAAATCAATGGTTTGGAGAGAATCCGATTTACTTCTCCACATCCCTTGCATATGGATGATGAATTTATCAATGAATTTGCAACCAATCCAAAAGTGTGCAAGGCAATCCATATGCCTTTGCAAAGTGGTTCTACAAAGATTTTACGAAAAATGAAGCGCGGATACTCTAAGGAATGGTTTTTAGATCGTGTGGCAAAAATGCGCTCTTTAATTCCTGAATTAAGTATTGGAACTGACATTATTGTGGGCTTTCCAACAGAGAGTGAGGAAGATTTTTTAGACACCTTAGATGTACTAGAGAAAGTGCGCTTTGACACGCTTTATAGTTTTATTTACTCCACACGCCCACACACACAAGCTGCAACCTGGCTTGATAATGGCGAAATCCAGCTTCTTGATGAGGAAATTGCCAAAAATAGATTAATGATTCTAAAAGATAGACACAAAGAAATCCTAGCACAAGAAAACGCTAAGCAACTTGGCAAAATTCACCTTGTATTATTTGAAAGCTATGATGAAGAAAACCTTCTTTTAGAAGGCAGAAGCGATACTAATAAACTTATAAGAGTTAAGGCAGGGAGAAACCTTATTGGAGAAATTTGTAATGTAAAAATCTCTGAAATCAAAGGTGCGCAGCTCATTGGAGAGCTTCTTTAGAATCTTAGAGATGAAAAATATCAAAAGAAAACTCATTCTTTTCTTTTCTCCCTCTTTGATTTTTTTTCTCATCAAACTTCTTTATAAAACCTGTAAAGTTGAATACCAAATTGACCCCAAAACACTAGAATTGCTTCAAAAACAACAAAATTTTATAGTAGCCTTTTGGCATGGGAATCTACTTATGCAACCTTGCCTTTTTAAGAAAATTCTAAAAAATAGCCCTCAAAAAGCCTATGTGCTTATTAGCCAACATTTTGATGGAGATATTATTAGTCGCGCAATCAAGCTCTTTGGGATTGATTCATTAAGAGGATCTAGTTCTAAGGGAAATATTAAAGTGCTTCTTTTAGCTCTAAGAAAACTTCAAGAAAATGATTTTATAGTCATCACTCCAGATGGACCAAGAGGACCCTATCACAGCATTGCAGATGGAATCGTGCTACTCTCCCAAAAATCAAAAAGACCTATTGTTTCCTCACAAATCCATTACCAAAAATTTTGGGAATTTAAGAGTTGGGATAGATTCCAAATACCAAAGCCTTTTAGTCGCATTACCCATATTTTAAAAGAGCCTTTGTGGATTGAAAACTTAGACTTAGATAAAGCAAAAGCCAAAATTCAACACATTATGGAAACTTGAAATTGAAAAATACTTTTTTATATTTGCTCTTAGGTGCGATTCTTTTATTGATTTTAGGGTATTTTTTTTCACCTTCTTATACCTTAAGCTCTCAAGCCAAGAAAGAATTTACCAAAGGAAACTACCAAGAATCTTATCAACTTGCCACGCTTGCACTCAAAGAAGACCCCTATAATCGTTCAGCCTTTAGCATTGCTAATCAATCCAAACAACGACTAAACCTCCAAAGATTCTTACAAAAAACGCAAGATTATTATAAAAAAGTCTCAAAACTACTCCAAAGTCCCTCCATAACTCCACAAGAACTTTTAGAGATTCAATGGATTTATGATGCCTTTAGTAAAGAATACGCCACTCTTTATTTCTTTAACAAGCCAACACCTGACGAAAAAGAAGCCATAGAAAATTATGCGCAATGGTTTAAGCAACTCAAAGAAAAAATTGACCTTGCAAAAAAGCAATCATCATTAAATAAATCTTAAGTTTAAGCAGATTTTTTATCAAACTTTGTTAGAATAAAAAAGACATTTTTAACAAAATTAATATCACACTTTTAAACAAGGCATTTAATGAAAATTATTCTTATTTTACTTTTATCTTTTAGTTATGCTTTATCGCAATTTAATTCCACTACTTACGATCTCAAAAGCGAAGAAGTGTTAAAAACTTTTGATGTGAATCCAGATTTTTTAAACAATCCCTACTTCATTGATGTTAAAAATTCCTTTTTAGGAGAAATCAAACAAGATTATTTACTTAAAAAATTTAAAGATAATTATGAATTTATTCCCACTTTAAAAGCAATGTTTTTAGAAGAAGATATTCCTCAAGAATTTCTCTATCTTGCAATGATTGAATCAGGTTTCTCACTCTCTGCAAAATCCAATAAACGCGCCGTTGGAATGTGGCAATTCGTGCCAAAAACTGCACAATCTTTGGGATTAGATATTAACACCCAAATTGATGAACGCAAAGATCTTATCAAATCCACTAAAGCAGCCATTGTTTATCTAAAAAGCCTAAAGCAACAATTTGGGAAATGGTATCTTGCAGCAATTGCTTATAATTGTGGAGAAGGCAGACTTAGAAAAGCTATCAAAGAAGCCAATAGCGATTCACTTAGCATACTCTTAGATACAGAAAAAAAGTATATTCCCCTTGAAAGTCGCATGTATATACGAAAGATTCTTTCGCTTTCACTCTTGTTTCACAATGTCAATATGCTTAAAACCAACGACTATGATTATTTTTTAAACCGCGGTGCTAACTCGCTCTTAGCCACCATTGAAGTTGCGCCTGCTACTCCACTTGCAAAAATTGCAAGAGAAGCCAATCTGCCTTTAAATAAACTCAAAGCCTACAATCCACAATTTAAGCGCAATATTACCCCAACATATGCCAAAATCTATTCTGTTTATTTACCTTATCAATTCTTAGCCACTTACAAAACAAATACTATTGATAAAGTCGCCATTCAAAACAAGCCTTACATACTTCATCGCGTCAATAAAGGCGACACAATTTACTCCATTTCTAAACACTATGGGGTTTCTTCAAAAACTATTACTCAATACAATGCTATTAAAAATGCTAATTCACTCTCTATCAATCAAGAGATTGTGATTCCTTTAGAGCAAGGATAAACTATGAAAAAAACTCTTTTTTTAAGCCTAATATTTACATTTTTGTTCTTTGGTTGTAGTAGCAAAAACAATCTTTACTACAATAAAACTCCTAATTATGGAACGATGAATAACAGCCAGCAAAGCCAAAAAGCTACGATGCGCCCTTATCAAATCAATGGCAAATGGTATTATCCAACTATGGTTGCTTTAGGCGAAACTTATGAGGGGATAGCTAGTTGGTATGGACCAAAATTCCACGGCAAAAAAACCTCCAATGGTGAAACTTATAGTATGTATGCTCACACAGCCGCTCATAAAACTCTGCCGATGAATACTATCGTGCGTGTTACAAGCAAAGAAAATGGAAAATCTACCATCGTTAGAATCAATGATCGCGGACCTTTTATTAGTGGCAGAATCATTGATTTATCTAATAGTGCAGCGCGTGATATAGATATGCTCCAAAAAGGGACTGCAAATGTCAGAATCGAAGTGATTGGATTTAATGGCGCAATCTCTAATTCTATTCCACTTACCAAAGAAACACTTGCTACAAGTGAATACAAAGTTGCTACCACGCAAACAAGCGTTCAGCTTTCAAAATTCTTAGTTCAAATTGGAGCCTTTAGAAATAAAAATGGAGCACAAAGATTTCAACAAACTCACGCAAACTCTCACGGATATAAAGCGATTATCAAAGAATATTCTCTTAATGGCTTACCTATTTATCGCGTTATGCTAAGTGGATTTCAAAGTGAGGCTGAAGCAAGAGATTTTATCTCTCTCCAAAAAATCGCTGGTGCATTCATCACTACGGAGTAAAATATGGAAACTTTAACAAGAAACACCAAAGAAACTCAAATCTCTGCTAGTTTAGAAGTCTATGGTTTTGGTATAGCAAATATCCAAACAGGAATTGGTTTTTTTGATCATATGTTACAATCGCTTTGCAAACACGCTTCTTGGAATCTAACCCTAGAGTGCAAGGGGGATTTGGAGGTGGATTATCATCATAGTGTTGAAGACTGCGGAATCGTTATTGGACAGCTTCTTAGAAACTCTCTTTTTCCTATTCAAAATGTCGAGCGCTTTGGTAATAGTGCAGTTGTAATGGATGAGGCTTGTGTAGAATGTGATTTGGATCTTAGCAATCGTCCTTTTTTGGTTTTTGAAGTCAAGACAGAGGGCAAAGTTGGCACTTTTGATTGCGAGTTGGTTGAGGAGTTTTTTAGGGCTTTAGTCTTTAATGCCGGTTTATCAGCGCATATCATACAAAAAAGAGGCAAGAATCGTCACCACCTTATTGAAGCTAGTTTCAAAGCCTTTGCTGTTGCCTTGCGTCGCGCTTGTGTTAAAAACGAGAAAATAGGAATCCCAAGCACCAAAGGTATCTTATGATTAAACTAATCGTGCTTGATGTTGATGGAACCCTAACTGATGGTAAAATCACTTATGATAATGAAGGAAATGAGCTTAAAAGCTTTAATGTCAAAGATGGACTTGGGATTGCTGCTTGGATCAAGCTTGGCAAAAAAGCGGCAATCATTACAGGCAGAAAATCACAAATCGTAGAAAATCGCGCCAAAGAGCTTGGCATCACCTACATCAAACAAGGAATCTCTAACAAAGCCAACGCACTTTATGAGATTTTAGATCAATCTCAAATTCACATTGATGAAGTTGCTATTATTGGCGATGATTTAAATGATTTATCTATGTTTAAAATCGCCAAATACACTTTTGCGCCTAAAGATTCTGCTAAAGAAATTCAAAGAATTGCTCACATGGTCCTAAGTAAAAAAGGTGGCAAAGGTGCTGTTAGAGAAATGATTGATATTCTTATCAAACAAGAAAACCTAGAGGATAAACTCTATGAGATTTTCTAGTCTAAGAAAACACAAAAACCCCTCAAAGCCAAAAAGTGGAAGAATCGTAACAGGCTTTTTTGTATGCCTTTCGCTTTTTAGCATTGCAATGGTTTTTATACTCAACAAGCAACAAGAGGAGAAAAAACAAGCTCTTGCAAATATTTCACGCTTTGAAGCTTTTGATTTTGAATATTACAAAATCTCATCACTAGGTGTAGAGACTTATGCTATAGGCAAAAATGCTAAAGAAACCAGCAAAGAAAGTGGCATTTTAGAGCAAATTAGTGTTAATCATTATTTGTTTGAAGAGCAAAAATCAGAATTTTTGCAATCTAGTTTAGCCTTTTTCAATAGGCAAGACATTCTTTTCCCCAAAGGCGTTAATTACACGCGTGATGCCATTAAATTTTGGAGTGAAGCGGCTAATTATTCTATCCCAACAAAAGAAATTTTAGGAAAGGGAGACTTTATGATTTTTAGCGAAACCTACAATATTCGGGGCAAAAATATTCTTTATAAAAATGGCAAAATCTATGCCAATAATGTTCATGGAACTCTTACAACGGATAAAAAATGAGGTTTTTCATTTTAATACTTGCCTTTTTATTGCCCTTGATTGCCGATGAAATAGTTATCGATGCCCAAGAGCTTATTGCCGATGAAAAAAGCAAAGTTACCCAACTAAAAGGAAATGTGCAAATCACAAGATTGCACGATAAGCTAAATTGTGATGAAGCCTATATTTTCTTAGATAAAAATAATAAGCCCACCAAAATGCAAGCCCTAGGAAATGTGAAGTTTTGGCTAACTTTAGAAAACAATCGCAAGATTCAAGGCAAAGCCAATGAACTTCTTTATTTTCCAAACACTCAAGAATATCAAATTATTGGTAGCGCTTTTGTAGAAGAACCTGCTAAAAAAAACGAAGTTAAAGGAGAAAAAATCATTATCCGCTATAAAGAGGGTTATATTAACATTGTTGGAGATGACAAAGCTCCTGCACGACTAATATTTAAACTTGACAAAGAAGCAAAAAAATGACTTACACACTCTCTAAAGCCAGTTTTTTTACCTCAGCGCAAAATCTCTCCCAATGCCCTCCACCACTCCTAAGTGAAATTACTTTTTTAGGGCGAAGTAATGTGGGTAAAAGCACCCTTATTAATCTCTTATGCAAACAAAAAAATCTAGCAAAAAGCTCTCAAACACCAGGAAAAACACAGCTTATTAACTTTTTTTTAACACATTGGAAACAAAAAGATAGTGATGAAATTTTACAAATTTATTTGGTTGATTTACCTGGATTTGGTTATGCTAAAGTCTCCAAAACACAAAAAGAGCTTTGGAATAAAAATCTCATTGAATTCTTAAAAAAGCGTGATAGTATCCGACTTTTTGTGCATTTGCGCGATAGTCGCCACCCTCATTTAGAAATTGATTCTAATCTTGTTGAATTTTTAAGACCTTTTTTAAGAAAAGATCAAAAAATCTTACAAATTTTTACCAAATTTGACAAACTCAACACTACCCAAAAAATCAATCTTAAAAAAGAATTTCCAAATGCGCTATTTTCTAGCTCTTTACAGAAAAACAACCTTCAAGAAATGAGCGATTTTATCCTTAATCACACGCTAGGAATTCAAACAAACCTTGGAGAAACAGAATGATTATCACGCGACCCACACTCAAAAATATCCCGCAAATGCGCGAGATTCTTAAGCCTGAAATTGAACGTGGAGTGATTTTAGAGAGACCCTTAGATATAATGGCAAATATGATTCGATCTTATCATATTGCTTGGGAAGAAGAAGAAATCCTAAGCTCACAGCAAAAACTCAATTTAGAAAATAAAAAGCTAGAGGATTTAAAAAAACCAATAATGCTAGGTTTTTGTGCGTTACATATTCATTCTTTGGAATTAGCAGAGATTCGCAGCCTTATTGTTGTGCCTTTTGCACAAAGAAAAGGCGTAGCAAGTGCCTTGATAGCAGATTGTCTTAAAGAGGGCAAAGTTTTGGGTATTGGTGAAGTTTTAGTTTTAACTTACAAAAGGGTTTTGTTTGAAAAAATGGGCTTTAATGAAATTAGCAAAGAAAAGATTCCTAATCAAAAAATTTGGGCGGATTGTATTTTATGCAAGCATTTTCCTCTATGCGACGAAATCGCACTGATAAAAAAATTCTAAGAATCTTTTTCTTAGTTATTGGCATTGTTTTTTATATTTCTATTAGTGATATTTACTATCTTTTGCCTCCACTTTTTGGAGTTATTTATGTATTAGCACAGGAGAGGTATGAAGCAAATGATATTAACGCCTTTTATTGGCTAATCCCCCTTTTAATTTTTCTTGAAACAAGCAAGGGATTGCCTTTTTTAAGCACTCTTTTGTTTATGGCTTTTTCTTTTAAAGTCATCTTACCAAAATTTAGAAAATTTTTTGGCTTTAGTAAAGTTTTTATCCCATTTTTTATTATTTATGCCTATTTTGGCTATTTTATATTTTTAAACTTTATGGGATTTTTATTGGATTATGATGTGCCACCATTTTCTTGGTTTCTTAGCTTTTATGCTGGGATTGAGATTGTGTTAATTTGGCTATTTTTATGGGTATTTTAAATGCATAAGCGTTTGTATTTTGTCTTTTTTTGTTTTATCGTCTTTTGGTTGATTTTACTAATAAAAATCTTTAACTTGAGTATTCTTAAAAATGAACAATATCAAGAACAAGCTATGAAAAATATCCTGCGTGAAGAAATCATTGCCCCTATTAGGGGAGAAATTTTTGATCGCAATGGGGAACCACTTGCCACAAATAACATAGGTTTTACAATTTCACTCCCACCCAACTTATCTTTACGATCAAATTTACCCATTTTAGAAAAAGAAATTGAATATCTTTTGACATTTTTTCCGCAACACACCAAAGAAGAATTGATAAAAAAATACCGACAAAAAGATTCGCCTTATAACCACGATTTTATTCCCATTATTGATTTTGTGGAGCACAGCTTTATCCTAAAACATTATCCGTATTTTTTTCAAAATGAAATTTTAAGAATCAGCCCTCTAGCAAGGCGTTATTATCCCCACAAACAAAGCGCTTCGCATATTATTGGCTATGTTAGCAGAGCAAATGAAAGAGACATAGAGCTTCAGCCTATTTCTAATTATACTCAAAACATTGGCAAAGATGGACTAGAGAAGCAATATGATGACTTTTTACAAGGACAACTTGGCAAGAGAGTAATAAAAGTTGATGCCCTAAATCGCGAGATTCAAACCCTCTCTCACCAAGATTCTAAAAAGGGCGATTCTCTAATTACTACTTTGGATATCGAATTACAAAAAGCAATGGATCAAGCTTTTGAAGGAAAAAATGGCACTGCTATTATTATGGATGCTACCAATGGAGAGATTCTAGCCGCAGGAAGCTACCCTGAATACGATCTAAATCAATTCATTGGCGGAATCTCACACGACAATTGGAATGCCTTGCGTGATAGCCCATACAAACCCCTTATTAACAAATTTGCCAATGGATTATATCCGCCAGGATCGGTAATAAAAATGGGAATGGGATTAGCCTTTTTGGAATATGCAAAAATTGATGAAAAAGAAGAGCTTAATACTCCTGCTTTTATTGAATCAGGTGGAAGAAAATTTCGTGATTGGAAAAAAGGAGGTCATGGAAAATCTGATCTCTATAAAGCCCTAAAACGAAGTGTGGATGTGTATTTTTATCTCCTTTCTCAAAAGGTTGATTTTGAAGATATTGCCAATGTCTTAAAACAAATGGGATTAGGCGAAAAAACTGGAGTTGATTTGCCTAGCGAATCGCGCGGAATTGTCCCTTCTCCTAGCCTGAAATTCAAGCGCTTTAGAGATAAATGGTATGAAGGTGATAGTATTATTAGCTCCATAGGACAAGGTATGTTTCTTACTACTCCTTTGCAAATTGCAAACTACACTTCCCTTATTGCAACAGGCAAACTCCCCACTCCTCATTTTGCCAAACACATTCAAGATAAAATCCAATCCTACCCACCCAAAGATGTGTTAAATGATTTTCAAAAAAGCAAAATGGGAGTTTTACGCGAGGGAATGCGACAAGTCTGTAGCGAAACAGATGGCACTGCTTATTATGCCACACGCGCCAGTAGAGTGAAACTAGCTTGTAAAACAGGAACTGCACAAGTTGTTGGAATCTCGCAAGAAGATGAAGAAAGAATCAAAGAAGAAGAAATGGATTATTTTCATCGCTCACAAGCTTGGATTACAGGATTTTTACCCATTGATAATCCTAAATATGTAATTACAATTATGGTAGAACACGGCGGTAGCGGATCTGGTGCTGGGGGACCGCTTTTAGCAGAACTTGCTAATGCCCTAATAGACTGGGGCTATGTCAAAGGGACGCGCAAAAAAAAGGAATAGTAATGACTTTAGATTTTCTCCCAAAACTCCTTGCAAACAAAAAAATCATTCTAGGAATCTGCGGTAGTATTGCCATTTATAAATCAATAGAAATTTTGCGTAACCTCCAAAAACTTGGTGCGAGTGTGCGCGTTGTAATGAGTGATGATTCGCAAAAATTTATCAATCCGCTTTTATTTGAAGCACTTTGTGGTTACCAAGTGCTAACCACGCAATCCCAAAATTGGGGAGAGATTCCACACAATCACATTGAAATAGCCTCGTGGGGCGATATATTTTTAATAGCTCCAATTAGTGCTAATTCTCTTAATAAGGTCGCTTATGGAATAGCAGATAATATTCTTTTGGAGAGTTTTTTAGCCTTTGATGGTCCAAAACTCATCGCTCCTGCTGCTAATACCAAAATGCTCCAAAATCCTGCCACCCAAAGTGCTTTAAATCTTCTTATTCAAAGAGGAATCGCCATTATTCCCTCCCAAAGTAAAGAACTTGCCTGTAAAACTATAGGCGATGGCGCATTAGCCGATCCTTTAGAAATTACTTACCAAACCATTCGCGCATTTTATCAAGAAAAGTTTTGGGAAAATAAAGCCCTTTGTATCACAAGTGGAGGTAGCAAAGAAAATATTGATAGTGTGCGCTATCTTTCAAATCATTCTAGCGGAAAAATGGGCGCTTCTTTGGCTTTAGCGGGATATTTTCTAGGCGCAAAGGTTACTTATATAGGTAGCCTATGCCCCTACCCTCTCCCACTTAGAATCAATTATAATTCCGTACAAAGCACTCAAGACTTTCTCCAATCTATCCAAAAATGGCAAGAATCTAATGCTTTTTCTAAAGATTCTTTTTTATTTATGAGTGCAGCCATTAGCGATTATACCCCAAAAGAATCCTTTCAAGGCAAACTCAAAAAAGAAACCATAGGGCAAGAGTGGAATCTATGCTTACAAAAGAATCTTGATATTTTAAGCACTATTAGCAAAAAACAAACTACAATTGGCTTTAAACTAGAAAGCCAAAATGGATTAGAAAATGCCATCAAAGCCTTGCAAAATAAAAATTTAGATGCAATTTGCCTTAATGAAATCTCCCCTTCTTTAAATCCTATGAATGCTACAGAAAATCAAATTACATGGGTTAGCCAAAAATCTCAAAAAAACTTAGGCAAAAGTGATAAATTAACCCTTGCATTCCAAATTCTTAATGAGGCAAAAAGTTTATGATAAAGCAAATGGGGCAACTCACGCAAGTGCAAAATCAACTCCAAAATGCAGCAGGTAAAACCACGCAATTTAATGCCACATTGCCTATGAAGCTTGAAGTAATGGAAAAACTACAAGGAATCCGCTATATGATAAAAGTAGGCAATATTGCAATGGAAACAAAAAGCATTAAAGATTTGGAAATTGGTGGCAAATATTGGGCGATGATGGGAAAAAATACAAGCGGATCTATCACACTTTCAAATCTTATTAAACAACCAAAACTTCTCAAAGATGAAAATATACCACTAAAACTAAGCAATGAGGCGATGCAACAATTTTTACAGGGGGAAAGTCCCTTTGAAGTTATGCGTGGATTTTTAACCGAACGACTTGGAAATGCCGAGAGCAAGTGGGAATTTGCCTTTTTAAGCCATATGCTAATGTCGCTCAAACACAAAGTTTTAACTCTCCCCTTGCATTATGATGATGAAAAGAAAAATGGCTTTATGCAATTGCGCAAAAAGAAAATAGCCAATCAAAACGCCCTAGAATTTTATTCGGTTTTTGCAAATCTTGGTGCAACTTGGGGAGTCTTGTATAATCTTGATTTAGGGACAAGACTTGATATTTATGTTATGTATGAAAGCGTGGCTAGAATCCTAAAAAACAATCTTAGTGAGCTAAAATTTATCGCACAAACTAATATTAATGTGGATAGCACAATCACCCCACTTTATGATTTTAGCGATTCTTTGCTTGATTTAGAAGGTTAAATGTTAAATCATCTTGCAATTATTATGGACGGCAATGGGAGATGGGCAAAAAACCGATTCAAACCTCGTTTTTTTGGTCATCAAGAGGGAGCAAAAATCATTCATTCTATCACTGAAACCTGCGTAAAAAAAGACATAAAATACCTAAGTCTCTATGCTTTCTCCACGGAAAATTGGAATCGCCCCAAAAAAGAAATTGATTTTTTAATGAATTTGTTAGAAAAATATCTGCACGATCAAACCCAAACCTATCTTAATTCAAATATTGTTTTTAAGGTTATTGGCGATATTTCCGCTTTTAGCCCAAAATTACAAGAAAAAATCCACCATTTACAATCTATTACCGCAGAATCTTGCAATGGCTTAACACAGATTCTTGCCCTAAATTATGGTGCAAAAGATGAGCTAAGGCGCACATTTTTAAAAATCCAAAGCAAAAATCTCCCCATAACACAAGAATCAATCACGCAAAACCTCGATACAGCAGGAATCCCTGAAGTAGATATGCTAATTCGCACTGGTGGGGAACAGAGGCTTTCAAACTTTTTACTTTGGCAAAGTGCTTATGCTGAACTCTTTTTTACCAAAACTTTATGGCCTGATTTTAGAAGCGATGAACTTGAAGCAATGATAGAAAAATTTGCGACAAGACAAAGGCGCTTTGGCGCAATTTGATAATTTTGCCTACTACATGCTCTCTAAAGCTCTAAAAAGTAACAAATCTTTAATTGCTTATGCTATAAATTTAAAATTGAAAACCCAATGAACATTTTATAAACGATAATTAGCTGGAGATTGAATTCCTCGGCTTTTGCGACTACAAAATTCAAATTTGGAATAATATTTGCTTTATTTTCTGCAAAATACTTTTTTAAAAAGGATTGCAAATGTTAAGATCTTTATGGTCAGGTGTTAGCGGTATGCAAGCTCATCAAGTGGCTCTTGATGTAGAATCAAACAATATCGCCAATGTAAATACCAATGGTTTTAAATATTCTCGTGCGGACTTCTCAACAATGGTTAGCCAAACCAAACGAGCCGCTACGATTCCTTATGCAGGTTATGGTGGGGTGAATGACTATTCTGTGGGACTTGGAACAGGGATTGAAACTACCACAAAAATCTTTTCACAAGGTTCTTTGCAAAATACTGACAGAAAAGCGGATTTGGCTTTAGAAGGCAATGGAATGTTTGTTGTAAGCAACAATGGTGGTTTTACTAATATGTATACAAGAGATGGTGCATTTAGCTTTGATGCTGTAGGTAACCTTGTAACTACAAGCGGTTATATTGTGCAAGGCTGGGTGAGAGATCTTTCTAAATTAAATTGCAATTGTGGTAGCGGAAATATCAATCGCGTTGATTCAACAGGGCCTATTGGAAATATCACTATTGATCCACGCCTTACTATCCCTGCAAAAGCTACTGAAAGCGTTACTGGAAATATCAATCTAACAAGCGGAAACAAAACAGAAAATACTACTTGTCCAAGCCCATTAGATAGCACTTCAGCTAATAACTATATTGCAGGCGGCTTAGATAGACTTTATGATACTACCGATAAACAACTTGAAGTTCCTGAAGATATGGGTGTAATGTTTAATGATGCAGGAGAGGCAATGCGACTCCAAGAAGGACAAGGGATTTGGGTTAGCTACCAAACTGCTACCACTGAACCATTACAAATTGATTCTGCTACAGCTGGAGCTGCAAGCATTACCATTAATGGTGTAGAAATTACTTGGAATAATGATCCAAATGCGAGTGGTTCTTCTAACCTTCTTGCTGCACAAGTTGCGATTAATAATCTTAAAGACACCACTGGAGTAGAAGCACTCACAAGAGGAAATACGCTTATCCTACAAAACACTAACCAACTTGATGGTGATGGTAGCAATAAAAATATTCGCGTTACGGGAAGAAGTGGCGCTGTATTAGGTTTTGGAGACAATAGAAACAATCTTGATTCTGCTACAACCGTTACCACTGCTTTCAAATACAACTACACACTCCAAACTGATGCAGATTCAACTTCAGGTCAATTTAGAACCACAGAAGACTTAAGAGCACTCATGCAACAAGATGCCAATAAAGTCAAAGAATTTGGTGGAGATTCAGCGGCGGCTGCTGCAGGAATGACAGGAGCTGGTGCTACTTTCCTCCAAAGCAACTACACCGTGAGTGTGAAGCTCAATAGAAATGGACAATTTGAAATCAATAACCGAGATGATGGGGTCAATGTCGCAAATAACCAACAAGGTGCTGCTTATGATAATCTCAATATCTTTGTTTCAGCCTATAATGATACTCTAACCACTACCAATGTGCTTTTCAAAAATCAAATGAAAGCAATGAATACAGGAGTATTAGTAGAAGGAGGAAATATCACAAGCACCGCAGGTTTAAGAATGGCAACTTATTCTCAAACACTTGATATTTATGATAGTCTTGGAAATAAACACGATTTCACTATACAATTTACTAAAGTCGCTGGAAATCAGTGGAATTGGCGTATCATCGTGCCAGAACCTGCTGAACTCATCGGTGGAACTGCACAAAGACCTAATATCCTAGAGGGAGGTAGCGTAACTTTTGGAGAACAAGGTGAGATTCTAGGGTTTAACCCATCAACCGTTCAATTTAAGCCAAACAATGGTGCTGCATTCCCACAAAGTATCGACTTGGATTTTGGAACAAGCGGAGGATATGATGGGCTAACAAGCACCGCTGCTGAATCACAAGCCAATAATATTAGTGGCGATGGTTACACTGCAGGAATGCTCCAAGACTTCTACTTTGATGCCACAGGAACAATGATAGGAAAGTTTGACAATGGACAAAATCTTGCTTTAGCACAAGTTGCTGTAGCAAGTTTTGCCAACTATGAAGGCTTACAAGAATCAGGTAGCAATCTCTTTGCTGAATCTCCAAACTCTGGAGGACCTACAATAGGAACTGCTGGATTAGGCGGAAGAGCAAGTATTCAAGCCTCTAAACTAGAAATGAGTAATTCTGACTTAAGTCGTGGTTTAACTCAACTAATCGTAGTGCAAAGAGGATTCCAAGCAAGTTCAAAATCTATCACCACTTCCGATCAAATTCTCAATACACTCCTTGGCTTAAAACAATAATTCTCCCACTTTGGGAGAATTTTCTCCTTAAGATTAAAATTTCGCATTTTGATAATCTCACCAACTAGATGAAATATTTTAGGCATTGTAACTTTTTAATTAGCCTTCTGCCACTTTGATATGCTAGTGAATATCTTTCAAAATCTCCTAAAAATTATTTATCTTTACAAGAAAACTTATTGTTATATCAATCTAAGCTTTAACTATTAAGAATTTTGCTGATTTTTATATTAGCAGTAGATAGCCAGATTCCAAGAATCTAGCTTAAAATAAAATTCTAAAATTAAGAAATTGCACTAAAGTTTTATGCTTTAACACAAAGGGCAATTTTACTAAAAACTACCATTAAAGAAATTCCAAAAACGCCTACCCTCTTTGGTTCTATTATATTTAGAAGTATAAGTCTTTGGTGGATTTTCAATAAAACTATTCACATTTTTTTATCCAAATAATATTAATACTTAATCAAATAAATATTAAATAAGAATTATTAATTGTAACAATTTAAATATAAAAATAGTAACAATTATTATTTTTAATAATTGTTTAATTTAAAAAACATTATTCTACCCCCATTCCTATTTTTTCAAAAAGGTTAAAATGATGAAAAAGTTATACTATTTTGCAATTGCTAGTGCATTATTTGCACAACAATTAAGTGCAACTGAAAATATTGCCTCACCCAAACAATTTACACAATTAAAGCAATTTGGACCACCGGCAATTATTAATCCAAATATTGCGCTTGGATTTTATCCAGAAAATCAGTTTGATCACACATCGCGCAATACCTACTTTTCCGCTGTAAATCCGCTTGATTCTTCAATGAATCCTTTTCATTTTAGTGTTGGATATTTTGACAATGCAAGATACGAATCGCTTTTATTTAAAGTAAGAGAAACAAAAACTTATGCGATTTTAAATACTAATCATACAAATGCAAATTCTTACAAAAGTGGAAATGGGGATTCTGTTAATTTTGGTTATGATAGATTTAGCGCAAATATTGTCTTAGGAACAATTTTAGATTCTAAAAATGAGGCAAAATTCACCTTTATTTATGATGGAATCTCCGATGATAAACAACCACAACACAATATGGATGCAATACAAACAGAACGTTATATTAGTCGATTTAATTATCGTTTTGGAGAAGCTGATTTATCTAATACTTTAAATTTTGATTTATCCTATATCGTGCTTAATAGAGAGGCGGATAATTTTTCTTTACGAACTAATAATGCAATGCGTATGAAAATGGAAGTGGATAGAAGTATTTTTAATACAGAAATAAAACATGATGTAGATTTTTCTGCATTCCATAATCTTTTTGGAATTGGATACGCCTATGATACGCATATTGCAAGGCGTTTTGGGAAAGCACCTAGTGCAAAAGATTTTACTCTTAACGGGTATCGAATTCCAGATGTTAAAGTAAATGAATTTTCTGCCTTTAATACACTAACTTATGTGCCAAAAACTAATCACAAAATAGCTTTGGGATTTACTTATAATTTTAATCAAGCAAAAGTAAATAAAATCAACGAAGTTATAGCAAGACAAGGCACACAAATCATCACCGCACAAAATATTTGGAAAAACCATTATGGAGAAACTTTTAATGGGAAAGTAGATCATCATACTTTTAGCGTTGCCTCAAAATATAATTTTACACCTTCATCCACACAAACTTATACACTTGCCTTAGAGAGTATTGAAAGGATTCCCAGTAATGACGAAAGATTTGTTGCGCTGAATCCTCCAAATAACTTAGCAATAGGACAAGGTTGGGCTTCTAACCCAAACTTAAAACCAGAAAGACGCAATAGAATCAAAGCCCTATTAACATTAAAAGATGAAAATTATTTAAATTATATGGAATCGCACTTTGATAATAATGCATGGCAAATTGGAGCTTTAGCAGTTATGGATTATGCGAATGATTTTATTATTTGGGATCGTGCAAGAGGACAGCAAGGCACAAATCCTAATTACAAATCAAATAATATTATCTCAAGAAATATAGATGCCACTTTATATAGTTTTGGTGCCTTTGCAAATTATAATTTTTTAGAAAATTTTGGGGTAAAGGCAAATATTTATTATAACTATGGTGAAAATAGAAGTGATGATCGCCCCTTGTATCAAATTGCACCACTTGAAACAACTTTAAATTTTGATTACCAAAACTATGCAAGTTTTGGTAAGTATGCGCTAGGAAGCGCAATAAGGGCTGTTGCAAGCCAAAATAGAGGAGATTTTGACGCCAAAAGCGGTCTAGGAATTGATAGAAAAATGGGAGGTTTTGCAGTAGTAGATCTTTACGGAAGTTTAAGCTTTAAAGATACTTTTGGGCTGCGTTTTGGTGTGAATAATATATTTGATAAAAATTATAGCGAATATATTAGCGGTTCTCATGTAGAAGCTGTTTCGCCAACAAATATTATTTATGCCCCCGGTAGAAGTTTTTATATCGCATTACATGGAAATTTTTAAAAGGAGATAGTATGCAATACAACACACAAAGAAGAGATTTTTTACAAAAAAGTATGATTTTAGGTTTAGGAGCATTTAGTGCATTATCCTTTCCAAATGTGCTTTTTGCACAAAATACACTAAATATTTGGGGTGCACCAGCGCTTATTTCTCTAAGTCTTGCTGTTGCAATTAAACAAGGTAGAGCTAGAGATATAATTCCGCTAAATTATAAAGAATGGAAAACTCCAGACCAACTTAGGGTTGGATTTGCTGGGGGTGATTTTATTTTAGCGGCTTCTCCTTCAAATGTAGGAGTAAATCTTTATAATCAAGGCATTGATATAAAAATGTTAAATATTTTAACAAATGGATTAAACTATATTTTTACAAAAGATAAAAATATTGTGAGTTTAAAAGATTTAGAAGGCAAAAAACTTATTGCGCCTTTCAAAAATGACTTGCCAGATATCGTATTTCAAGCCTTATGCAATGCACACAATATAAATCTTAATAAAATTACAATCCAATATGTCCAAACTCCACCAGAAGCCACAATGCTATTTGTAAATAAAAATGAATTTGATGCGGTTATCACACAAGAACCTATGGCTTCAGCAATGCAATTACTTGCTAAGAAAAATGGTGTAGCAGTATATCGCAACATTGATGTTCAAAAATTATGGGAGCAAACCTTTAAAGAATGTCCTAAGATCCCACAAGCTGGACTTATTGTAAGAGAATCTTTTTATGTAGAGAATAAAGATTTTTTTGAAGTCTTCCATAAGGATTTAGATAATGCAATTACTTGGATTTTAAACAATCAAGATACTGCAGCAAAATTTGGTGCAAAATATTTACCAACGCCGGAATTTGGAATTAAAGCAGCAATCCCCTATGCAAATTTTACAGCCAAAAAATGTAGCGATATTGCACAAAACCTAGATGCATTTTTCTCAATTATTTACCAACTTAATCCAAAATTATTGGGAGGTAAAATGCCTCCTAAAAGCTTGTATTTATGATTATAGAAGATGGTATAGAACAAAAGCTAAGCTTACTTCATAGAATAAGTAATTATCTAATAGAAAGTTTAAGTGGGCTTGGGATTCTTTGTCTTCTTTTTGGAATCTGGGAAATTGGAAATCAATTTATGGGAAGCTTCATTCTCCCTTCGCCATTGTCTGTTTTAGAGCGTGCTCTAGAGCTTTTAATTTATAAAGATAGTGCAATAGGCATCACACTTTATCGCGTATTTTTAACAATTCTTTTTTCTTTTGTGTTTGGCGCGTTGCTTGGCATCTTATCAGGAAGCTTTAAGACACTTGCTAGGCTCTTTAAGCCCTTAATGGATATATGTTTAGGGATTCCACCAATTGTTTGGATTGTGCTTGCATTATTTTGGTTTGGAATTGGAAATGTTAGTGTAATTTTTTCAGTGTTTATCGCAATCTTTCCTTTAAGCTTTGCAAATACAATGCTAAGCATTATAACTCTTGATAAAAGACTTGATGAAGTATGCATTGTATATCGATTAAATTTATACAAACGCTTAAAATATTTCTATATCCCCCATATTTTACCACACCTTTTAAATGCTTTAAGTCTGGTTAATGCAATGGGAATAAAAATCATGATAATGGCAGAACTTTTAGGTGCAAGTGATGGCGTTGGTGCAAAGATTGCAGATGCAAGAAGCTATTTAGATACCACAGAAGTTTTAGCCTATGTTGTAGTTATGGTTGGAATTATTTTATTATTTGATTTTTTAGTAATCAAGCCTTTAAGAATTATTTTTTTACCTTGGCAAAAATAAGGATAAAAATGCCACTTTTAAAAATTACAAATTTAGATTTTTATTTAGCGCATAGCTGCATTATTGAAAATTTTAACTTTTCCATAAAACAAGGCGAGATTGTAACACTTTTTGGACCTTCAGGCTGTGGAAAAACCACGCTTCTAAAAATTATTAGTAGGATTTTAAAGCCTTGGAATGGAAGTGTAGAATATACAGGAAGAGTTGCATATTTATTTCAGGAACATAGACTTTTTGAATCTGTAAGTGCATATGAAAATATTGCTCTAGTGATGCAAAAGATAGATAAACAATGGATTTTAGGAGCTTTAAATAGTGTTGGGTTAAGCGAGAAAGATGCACAAAAATATCCCCAAGAGTTAAGCGGAGGAATGCGTGCTAGAGTTGCTTTTATCCGCGCATTAGCATATCCATGCAATATTTTGTTGCTTGATGAACCTTTTTCTGGATTAGATTTTAAAATGCGCGAGATTTTAATAAAAAAAGTCACACATTTAGCCAAAGAAAAGGGAGTTGCTGTGATTTTAGTAACGCACGATGCATATGAAGCTTGCATGCTCTCAAGCAAAATTCTTTTCCTATCCACGCATAAAATGCAAATTGAAAAAACACTAAATATCACACAACAAGAGAGAAATGAGAAGTTTTTAAAAGAACTCTTTAAGCAAGAATTCAAAGGGAGAATGTATTTTGACTAAAACAAACAAAGAATTATTATATGATTTTTTTACGCATCCTATGCGAATATTTTTTCTTTATGCTGGAATCTTAGCGCTTTTTGGCGTTATGATTTTACTATTTCAAATTGGTAACTTTATACATTTGCATCAATTTATTTTTATAGATCTTTTTTGCGGTTGTGCATTTGTTGGATTTTTATTTTCTGCAATTCCAGATTGGACAAATTATAAAAAAAGTTTGCTTCCATTTAGTATTGTAGCTTTTATTTTGCTAAACTTTGCACTATTAACTGAACTTTTAGCATTAAATGGCAGAATCTTTATGCTTTTATTTTGGTTATGGATTCTGGGAAGTTGTATATTTTGGCTCTATAAGGACAAAAATACAAATCATCTTAATCTTATTTTCGTGCTTTTGTGCCTTGTTTTCTTGCAAAACTTTGGTCTTTTTTTTGCACCAAAACCTTATGCATTAATTCACTGCTATGTTGCTGGAATTATTGTAATTGGCTTTAGAGTTAGCACAGTATTAGCACAAACTGCACTAGATAAAATAAAAGGTGAAAATTCTTGTGTATTTATTCCAAATCCTATTTTGCGCAATCTCTCATATTTTGCTATCCTTATGTTAGCACTTTGCAACACTCTCTCTTTATCGCAAACCTTGCAAGGTTTTATCGCACTTGGTGCTGGACTTATCTTGCTTAGCAGAATCTATGAGTGGCATTATAAAATTTTTTTAAAAGTGCATTACACATTAATCTATTATTTTCTATTACTTGGAAATGGAATCTTTTATGTGCTTTTAGGGGTAAATGATTTATTTAATTTTAGTTATTCAAGCACATTTTTACATGGAATTACACTTTTTGTTTTGATTGGCTTTATTTATCTGGTTTTTAATGTTGCCTCTCTTAGGCATAGCGGACAGATTATGCTAAATTTCCCTTTAAACTCTAAAATTGGATTCTTACTTTTAGCTTTAGCTACCCTTACAAAAGTCTTTTTATGGCAAAAATGGGATCTCTTTTATATCAATTTTCCAGCAATTTTGCTTAGTGTAATTTTTATTGCTTTTTTAAGAGATTTCTTTATTATTTATAGAGATAATGATTTTAGTGATGACCCAAAATAGCAATCCTGAAAACTATTTTATCCATAAGTGCTCTTTTAAAAGAATAAGTTTTAGGTTATAAGGCAAATCACTTTAATTAAGGCACAGATTACTTAATTTACCTACAGCAATATCAAAAAAAACAAAAGGGATTTGGATTGCAAATTATTATAAAATAAATCTTGTAACAACGAATTCTTTATTTTAATCTGATAAAAACTTATTGCGTTGATATAATAATTTTGCCTTTTTGCGTTTTAATTAACCCTTCTTTTTTGAATTCTCTCAAGACTCTAGAGAGCGATTCGGGGCTTGTATTAAGCTTTTGAGCAATTTGCCTTTGGGTAAAATTTGATAAATCCTCTTTGTTCTCCAACAAAAACTCTTTAACCCTTTCTTTAAGACTTTGTGAATACCTTGAAATATGATTCTCCAAGATTCTAATTTTTTGACATAAAGAAGCAATAAAGGAAAAGCAAAAGTCTGCATTTCCCACACAATATTTTTTGAAAGTCTCCAAATCAATCTCTAAAATCTCGCATTCTCCAACACAAACCGCACTTGCAGGATAAGGTAATCCTAAAAAACTAGGCATTTCAGCAATAAAACTTGGCGCAAGAATATAATGAAAAGTTTCCTCTTTATTTTGATTAGTCTTATAAATTCTCACTTTCCCGCTCAAAAGCACCAAGATTCTCTTTGGAATCTCCCCTTCAAAAAATAAAAACTCATTTGGATTATAAAAACGCTTATAACCAACAGAATAAAGCATTTTAATGTAATCTTGCATTTTCTCTCCAAAATTTTTCAACAAGTATAACAAACTTAACCCATATCAATTTTTATTTTTTAAAGATTTGCTATGATTTTACTAAAATAAAAGGAGTATTTTATGGAAGCACTTTATCCTTATTTTTTGTTAGTTCATCTTGTTTGTGCGATTATTTTTCTAGGCTTTATTTTTACTGATGTAGTGCTACTTACGCCCATTAGAAAAGTTTTAGGTGATGAGTTTGCCAACAAAATGTTTAGCATCATCGGCAAAAGAGGTGGAAAAATAATGCCTTTTTGTCTGCTTCTTTTGGTGCTTAGTGGTGGAGCTATGATTAGCCGATATATCGGAAGTGATATAGGATATTTTAGCACTCACTTACAACAGCTTTTGGTGCTAAAAACCTTTTTAGCACTTCTCATTGTCCTTGCAGTCATCACTTCGCTTACCTTTCACTATATCCTAAAAAAGCCAAATCCTCTTGCTAAAATCATTCATCCCTTGGCTTTGATTTTAGGGTTATTTATTGTCATTTTAGCAAAATTTGCTTTTTACTTCTAAGGAGTTTTTATGCAATACCAAACAATTTGCACTGAAGGAATTGATCTACTAATGGATATTTTTTATGCCAAGATTCGAGCTGATAAAAATGGAGTTGGAGATATCTTTAACAAAGCCATTGGCACGAGCGATGAGCAATGGGAAGCTCATAAAAAAAAGATTTCAAGCTTTTGGCAGGGAATGCTTTTAGGAATTGGGGATTACAAAGGACAGCCAATGAAAGCGCATTTAGATTTACCTCCATTCCCTAGAGAATTTTTTAGCATTTGGCTTGAGCTTTTTGAGGAGAGTCTTCACAAGGTTTTTAGTCCTGAAATTTCTATGCAAATTTTACAAAGGGCGCAAATGATCGCTGAGAGATTCCAATATATGCTTTATGAAAGTGGGCATTAAGCTTATTGCAGATTCATTGCCTATAAGCAATTGGATCACGCTCTCCTGCAAGTTCAAATCCCCTTAAGCGTAGCTTACAGCTTTCGCACACACCACAAGCCTCATCTTCACTTTGATAGCAACTCCAAGTCAAATGTAGCGGTGCTTTAAGCAAAATACCTTGATAAACAATCTCTGCTTTATTTAGATGAATAAGTGGTGTAACAATCTCTATATTATTTTGTGGAAGCAAGGCAACTTTTAATAATTCATTAAATTTCTCATAAAAAATTTCCCTACAATCAGGATAACCACTTGAATCTTCCTCCACTGCCCCCACATAGATTTTTTTAGCGCCAATGACTTCTGCCCAGCTCACCGCAATAGAAATCATGTTAGCATTTCTAAAAGGCACATAAGTTAAAGGAATCTTTCCTGTAGAGCTTGGAATCGTCTCTTCCTCAATGGGTATCGAAAAATCCACAAGCGAAGAACCACCAATCTGTCGCAAATAGTCAATATCAATAATTAATTTATTTTGGATTCCATAGTAATTTGCAATATCATTAAAGGCTTGATACTCGCGCTTTTGCGTCCTTTGCCCATAGTTGATATGCAAAAGACAAACTTCATAGCCATCATTAATAGCACAAGCAATGCTCACACAGCTATCAAGCCCACCACTTGCCAGAACAATTGCTTTATCCATTTTAAAAAATCCCTATTTTAATACAACACCACATACACCACACGTGGTCCATGCACACCAAACACCGTTTGCAACTCAATATCGGCGGTGCGTGAAGGACCTGCGACAAAGATAATATTTGTTGGCAAAATCTCGCTTCCACTGCGATTTTTCTCATATGTTTTGATACATTCAATACCAGCATAGAGATTTTCTACTATATGCTCTTTTTTGAGTAGATAAATGCAGTTATTGGTGATAAGTGAAGAAAGTCTAGGGGCTTGTGGATTGGCACTTAGTCCTACAATGCCTAGATTTGCCACACCACATCGTGCTTCCACGATAGAGGTATCAATTCCAAATAATTCCCCACGCATAGAATCTACGCTTTGTGTGTATGGGATAAATTTGGCTTCCATACCCTTAAAGTCTAATGACACATCAGTGTTATACAGCACTTCTTTAGCCTTGACTTCTCCAAGGATTTCTGCGATTGTAGATTCTAGAGTATCCAGACTAGATTCACGCACGATGGCTTTATTATTGCTTTGATTAAGCTTGTATTCTTCTAAAAGTTCCTTATGCGTGTAATTCATAGGGTTAGCATACTGCACCTTTGGGCTTGGGATATGTGTATTATTTTTAAGAGAATCTCGCACACGCCCTAAGATATCTGCCTTACTCATAGATTACTCCTTGCATTTGAGATACTTTTTTGTGAAGATTGCCATTGATTTTTGGGAACTCACGATACTTCACCCAATTTTTTAGCAATGGCGTAAAGGGCGCAAATACCTTGCCAAGTGGTGCAAAGATATTTGCCATAGTAAGCACAAATCGCCATTTATTAGGGCTTGTTGCCAAAGTGGCAAATTGACTCATTGCCTTGATTTCAGCAGGATTTTGTGTGCTTGAATCTGTGCCTACCACACTTTTTCGCCCTTGTCCTACGCGCTCACTCCGCAAATCTCTAATAAGCTCTGCAAGAGGGATTTTCACAGGGCATACTTCAGAGCAGCGCCCACACAATGAGCATAAATCTAGCATAGGACTAAATTTGTTTAATCCAAAAAGTTGGGGTGAAATCACCTCACCAATAGGACCAGGATAGGTGCTAAGATAAGCGTGTCCGCCGATTTTATCATACACAGGGCAGTGATTAAGGCAAGTGCCACATCGAATACAGCTTAATGCGCGGTAATAATGCGAATCACTAAGCATTTGTGAGCGATTGTTGTCAAGCAAAATAATATGCACTTCTTTTGGTCCATCAAGTTCGCCTTCTTTGCGGGGGGAAGTGATGATATTGTTATAACAAGTTACTGCCGCACCTGTAGCAGAAGGAATAAGCAAGGCATTAAGCGTAGAGGCATCTTCAAAACTTTCAATCACTTTTTCAATTCCACAAAATGCAATATGAATATCACAAGCTGTGGTGCTCATACGCCCATTTCCCTCATTTTCTAAAAGCCAAATTGCTCCCTCATTAGCGATGGCAAAATTCACGCCACTAAGTCCGAGTTTGAATTCTTGGAATTCTCTGCGTAAATGCGTGCGTGCAATTTCGTTGAGTTTTTCAGGTTCAGATTCAAGTGGAGCACCGAGTTTTTGATGAAAAATTTCGCCAATTTGATAGCGATTTTTGTGGATAGCAGGTGCGACGATATGCACAGGTGGTTCATCAATGAGTTGGATAATAATCTCACCCAAATCCGTCTCAATAGGTTCTAATCCTTTGGCTTTGAGAAAAGCATTAAGGTGGGTTTCTTCACTCGCCATAGACTTACCTTTAAGAATCTTGGTGATATGATTTTTTTGCATTACCTCAAGCACGATGTTATTAGCTTCCTCACTATTTTTTGCCCAATGCACGATAAAACCATTTTTACGCGCATTAGATTCAAAAGTTTCTAACAATACATCAAGCTTGGAGAGATTTTTTTGTTTAATCTCTTTGCCTTTTTCGCGCAATGCCTCCCAATCCAAAAAACGCGTAGAAATAAGCTTTTTGCGATTGCCTTTTAGCGTATCCATAACGCTTAGAAGGTTTTTGCGTAATTGTGCATCTTCAAGTTTGGTATGTATCACATCGTGGTATTGTTGCTTGATATTTGCACTCATTTGTGCCTCCTTATAATCCGATTCGTTGTGCAAGGAAGTCATATAAATGCATTGGTTTGACATCTACGCCTTGCTTTTTCATCGCACCAGAGATATTAAGCAAACATCCAGAATCTGCACTCAAAAGGTATTCTACGCCCCTTGATGTTATATCTTGCACCTTTTGGCTAACCATAGCATTAGAAATTTCAGGCTCTTTAACGCTAAAAGTTCCACCAAATCCGCAACATTCTTCCTCGCGTTCTAGTTCGATTAACTCCACATTGCTAAGGCTTCTTATGAGATTTTTTGCAGAATTAATACACTTTGCTACGCGCAATGCGTGGCAATTGCTATGCCAAGTTACTTTAGTAGGCGCTCCTTTGTCTTCATAGTGCACTTTTAAGACATTATCTAAAAACTCGCTTAGCTCATAGATTCTGCTACTAAAATCTCTTGCTTGAGATTCATAGGGTGTGCCTTCAAAAAGCTCGATATAATCTACCTTCATCATTCCTGCACACGATCCACTTGGTAGAATAATAGGCTCACTACCCTTAAATAGATTCATATTATAAAGGGCAACTTTTTTAGTTTCCTCATAATATCCGGAATTAAAGCTAGGCTGCCCACAACAGGTTTGATCTTTTTTGAAGACTACTTTAACGCCTTCTTTTTGTAAGAGCTTTATGCTATTGACACAAGTGTCAGCAAAAGCTGCCGCACCAATACAAGTCGAGAAAAAATATACTTTCAAGATCTGCTCCTAAAATTCATTTAAAAAATTCATTTAAAAATCTATCACAAAAAAGTTTTTTTCAAATTAAAAATAAAAAAGTATGGATTATTTTCTTTGATGCAGAATGAAATTTTGTAACATATTTTATTAAAAATATCTCGTATTTTTATGAGATTCTACAAAATTTTTAAAATATTTTTTATAATTTACCTTGATTCATTTTTAAATATTTCTTTTAGGAGTTTATATGGAATGGACGCAAGTTTATGACCCACTAAACAATCTTTGGCTAAGTGCATTAGTAGCATTTTTACCAATCGCTCTCTTTTTTATTTCATTGGTTATTTTTAAAACCAAAGGACATACAGCCGGATTTTTAACCGTAGTTTTAGCGGCTATCATTGCTGTATTTGTGTATGGTATGCCATTTAATAAAATGTTTTTTAGCTTTATTTATGGTGCTATTTATGGGATTTGGCCTATTGCTTGGATTATTGTTGCAGCGATTTTCCTCTACAAGCTCACGGTGAAATCAGGCTATTTTGATATTTTGCGTGAATCTATTATCGCTATCACACCCGATCAAAGATTGCAAGTGATTTTGATTGGTTTTTGTTTTGGTGCATTCTTGGAGGGTGCGATTGGCTTTGGTGGTCCTGTGGCTATTACTGCAGCATTGCTTGTGGGTATGGGCTTAAAACCACTTTATGCGGCAGGATTGTGTTTGATAGCCAACACAGCACCCGTTGCTTTTGGTGCTGTTGGGATTCCAATTATTGCTATGGCGGGTGTTGTTGGCGTTCCTGCTATTGAGATTTCTTCTGTTGCTGGACATATGCTTCCGCCACTCTCGCTTTTTGTGCCATTTTTCTTAGTATTCCTAATGGATGGATTTAAGGGTATCAAAGAAACTTGGCCAGCGCTATTTGTTGCAGGATTTAGTTTTGCAGTAGTGCAATATTTAACCGCCACATATCTTGGACCAGAGCTACCCGATATTGCTTCAGCAGTTGTTTCTATTGCGGCTACAACAATCTTTTTAAAATTTTGGAAACCCAAAAATACCTTCAAGTTTGATTCAGAAGTTGGCGGAAAGCAAACACTTAAAGCCAAACAATATTCAATATGTCAAATCACACTTGCTTGGCTTCCTTTTGTCATCTTAATTGTAATGATCATTATTTGGACACAAGGTTGGTTTAAAGAGGCTCTAGCTTTCACAACCTTGAAGTTTAATTTTGAAAATCTTCAAGGATTATTCCAAACGCCCCCTGCTTCTAGCGAAGTAAAAGCAGTGAATTCTGTTTTTGCCTTACCACTTATCTTAAATGCAGGAACTTCAATTTTCATCACTGCCTTGATTACAATGGCACTTCTAAGAGTTAAAATTTCTACTGCCATAACAACGTTTGGTGAAACTTTAAATGAAATGAAATTTGCACTTTTGACAATTTCTTTGGTAGTTGGATTTGCATATATTTCAAATTATAGTGGCTTATCTGCAACTCTTGCTCTTGCTTTAGCAGAAACAGGCGATGCTTTTGCATTTTTCTCACCTATTGTTGGTTGGCTTGGTGTATTCCTAACAGGCAGCGATACAAGCTCCAACTTACTCTTTGGAACATTGCAACAACTCACAGCTAGACAACTTGATATTCCAGAAGTCTTATTCCTTGCTGCAAACTCTGTGGGTGGTGTAGTAGGAAAAATGATTTCTCCACAAAGTATTGCTATTGCGTGTGCGGCAGTGGGATTAGTAGGAAAAGAATCTGATCTCTTTAGATTTACCGTTAAATATTCAATTATTTTTGTCATTGGTATTGGAATCTTTACTTATGCATTAGCTTTTATCTTCCCTGATGCAATCCCAATGTCAAGATAATTTCACTCCCCTTTTTTAAGGGGGGGTTCTGTAATTAAATTTTACTTTTAAAATCGCATAAGCCAATAAGGAATATTTTCTTTCTCTTGCTCAAAACTTGTCTCTATGCCATGTCCAGGCAGAATCAATATGTCTTCTTTAATTCGCATAAAAGCCTCCAAACTTGCTTTCATTGTCGCACTATCTGAATATGGAAAATCACTGCGCCCAATAGAGCGATAAAAAACAAAATCTCCACTAAACATTACCTTTTGACTAGGGGAATTTTTGTGGTTTAATACAATCACACTGCAACCTGGCGTGTGTCCGGGATAACAAATAAACTCTATTTCAAAATTTCCATAGTGTAATTGATTTTTTCTACCCAAATTAGAAACATTGGAATGGAATTCTTTAATCACAGAATCATAATCCGCACCCACTAAAATAGTTGGCTTAGATTCTTGCAATCCCGTATTAAAAAAGTCTTTTTGCAACATAAAGGCATCTTCAAAAGGACATACCAAAGGAATATTTGGCAATTTTTCCTGTAATGCAGCGTTACTCCAAACATGATCAAAATGTCCATGCGTATTTAAAATAGCCAGTGGATTTTTGGCATTTTCCAAAACCCAATTAGTCGCTCCAATCCCAGGATCAATCACAAGCGATTCAGATTCATCTTGCGCAATTGCAAGATAACAATTTGTTTGATACTCCCCAAAAGGCTCTCTTAAAATCTTAAAAAAATCATTTTCAAAAACAATCATTACCATTTCCTTAAATCTTTTTGCAAATCTTAGCACAAGATGATAAAATAACAAAAGCATTCAATTATTTTAGGCTTATTATGAATCCATATTATCGCTTTTTTCCAGTCAATCCAGATTTTAGGAATCCTTTCCGAAGGGATAGGGACAGAATCCTTCATAGCTCGTATTTTAGGCGCTTAGAATATAAAACACAAGTTTTTTTGAATCAAAGTGGAGATTATTTCCGCACACGCCTTACGCATTCATTGGAAGTTAGCCAAATTGCAAGAACACTTGCAGAATATTTAAAACTTGATGAAAACCTTGCTGAAGCCATCGCTCTAGCTCACGATTTAGGGCATACGCCTTTTGGGCACGCAGGAGGAGATGAGCTTGATAAAATAATGCGACATTATGGTTATCACTGCGGCTTTGATCATAACTTTCAATCCTTTAGAGTAGTAACTAGCCTAGAGAAACGCTACAAAGAATTTGATGGCTTAAACCTTACTTTTGCTACTTTGGAGGGTATTTTAAAACATTCCTATCCCTATGAAAAATCATTTTTAAATCCATGGCACAAAGAAACTTTTAAGCCTGAATTTCACCCAAGCCTAGAAGCAATCATTGTTGATTTGTCTGATGAGATTGCCTATATTAGCCACGATATAGATGATGGAGTTAAATATGGGTTAATCTGCTTTGAAGATTTACAAGAAAGCAAACTAGTTTGCGATTCTATTAACTATGTCAAAACCATTGAAAAAATTTCCAAAGATGATCCGATTTTTCGCTATCGTTTCACTTCAAAGCTCATTACATTGCTTGTTTATGATATTATAGAAAACAACAAACCTTGCACACAAGATAAAGTGCAACACTTTATTTACAAAGCCCAAGAATCACTCCCCATTAGCCACACTCCGATCATACAAAAAGAAATCAAGATTCTCAAAAAACTCCTCTTTAAAAAGCTCTATCGCCATGAAGAAATTTCAAGGAAAATGTTTATGGGCAAACAATGTGTAAAAAAACTCTATGAATGTTTTAATAATGATGTTAATTTACTACCTAGCCAAATGCGCAATAAAATTGAAAAAGGCGCTAAAATTCACCGCGTATGTGCCGATTATATTGCCTCTATGACTGATCGCTATGCTATGGCACTTTATCGTGAATTAGGATTTTAGTGCTATCTAGTAAAAGCTCCAGTGAAGCCTTTACTTTAGCGACTAGATACTAAAAGATTCCGCTAATTTGTGTTGCAATTTTATCTTCTAAAACAGGAATCGCCTCTTCTAGTTTAAGATTTAACTTAGTAGCTTCTGCAAAAAGAGTGGTTTGCTTCTCAGAATAATCACTAGCATAAACTTGCTCATTGTAATTAGCCCTATTATCATTAAGTTTGCCTGTTTTTTGTGTGCTTGCCACATCACCTGCAAAGCTATTTAAGAAACCCGCTCTTCTTTGGTCATTCACAGAAGCCTGTCTTGAACTACTAGCATTAGTATTAATCGTGCCTCCAACTATTTTTTGGCGAACATTAATATCTACTTGCATTTGGAAGATTGTATCTTCTGTGAGTTTTCCTGCTATTCCACCTACAGCCGCTCCAATTAATCCACCCACAACACCACTAGTCGCTGAAGAATGATTATATATCCCCACTCCAGCACCTGCAACTGCACCTACTCCAGCTGCGGGAGCTGCATTATTTTCTTGTTTGATATCGCAATACAAAACATTTGCTTGTAAAATAAAAGTTGCTTCTTTTGGATCTTCAACGATTTTATAACCTTTGCTTTGAAGCAAACCGATTACTTTGGGCGTTAAATTAATATTCTGTCCGCTAGTGTTTCGCATCGCAACAAAAATAGTCTGTTCAGATTTTGCCACAGGATCAACAAAAATACTTTGAGACATTGTTGAAGTAGTTTGCAATGAAGTTGTTACGCATCCACTTAGTAAAAAAACAGAAACAAGAGGTATTAATAAAGTTTTTTTCATAAATGCTCCTTGAGTAATTTTAGGATTAAGATTTATTATATTACTAATTTTCACTTTAAAAGCTAATTTCTATCTTTAAAATGGCTTAGGGAAGGCGTTGAAAGCATAATCAATCTATTTTATTTTTATTTGTCAGAATTGCGATATGTTAATATTTTGATTCCCAAAGGGAATCAATTTTTATGCAAGTTGAGCTTTTATCATCCAAATTGCTTTTTCTAAACTTGCAATTTTTTCATCTGCTAAAGCAGTAGTCGCCTTATCATTTGCTTCGCCTGCTGTATCAGAAAGCTCTCTAAAAGCCTTTAAAAAATACTCATATTCAGGTAAAATTGCTTGAACGATTGTTCTTGAATCAAAGCTTGTGCCACTCTCTTCTTTGATTTTACTAACTGCTAACATGTCTTTGATAGTAACATAGGGCTTTTGTCCAATTTGCAAAACACGCTCTGCCATATCATCCATTAAATCTGCCATATCATCATACATACTTTCTAATGCCGCATGAACAGGATGAAAATCCATTCCCTTAACATTCCAGTGGTAATTGTGTAATTTAATGTAAAAAACTGCACTGTCTGCTTGAATTTGTTTAAGTTGTTGAACGATCTTTTCCATAATATTCTCCTTAAAAATTTAATATCTTTGAATTATACACTTTTGCTTGTAAAAAAGCTAATAAAATTATATATAATTATTCTTAAAAGAAAATTATTATTATTTAATAATTTATCCACCTGTTTTGTAAAATGCCCTTTTTGAAACCTCATCTAGATTCCAATCATTTTTTTCAGGTTTATTTTGAACACAAAGGTTAAGCTTACGCAAAATCTCATCAGCATCCCCATAAAGCATTGCTTCTTTAATATCCACAGCATTTTCATGATAAAGACAAGGTATCAGCTTCCCTTCACTGCTTAAGCGGATTCGATTGCAAGTTTTACAAAAATCATCATTATGGGGAGCAATGACACCAAAAAGATAAGAGTTTCTTTGGGGTATTTCATATAATGTTGCTGGTCCAAATACATCTTTTTTTAAAAGTCTATATTCGTATTTCTTGCTAATCCTTTGGAGAATCTCCTCTCCCCTAAGTCCGATAGTTCCACCTTTTGCATGTGTATTTTCCATATATTCTATAAACCGCACTCCCACACCAAGATTCATTCCATATTCTAAAATATCCACTACTTCATCATCATTAATTCCCTTTAGGGGCACCATATTTAATTTAACAATTAACCCCTCATCGACAGCTTTTTTGATTCCTGCTAGAATCTTTTCTAAAGCATCACGCTTAGAAATACAAACAACTCCCTCTTTTTTTAGAGAATCAAGAGAAATATTAATTCTCTTTAACCCTGCTTCTTTTAGATCTTTTGCAAGGGGTTCTAAGAGATAGGCATTGGTGGTTAATGCAATATCAATGTTAGAATTATAACGATAAATCTCCCCTATAAATCCAGCAATTCCACGCCTAAGCAGTGGTTCTCCACCTGTGATTCGGATTTTTTTTACTCCTTCATCAATAACTACTTTAATAAAATTTAATACACTCTCCAAAGGCACATCATCTTCTTCCCTACCTATATCCATAGGAGTATTTGGCATACAATAAAGGCAACGAAAATTACATCTCTCTGTAACACTTACGCGAATATAATCAATCACGCGCCCAAAACTATCAATCAACAAAAGTTCTCCTTTGGGAGTAAAATTTTTGCAATCATACCCAAGCCAAGCAAAAAAAGCTATAATTTCACTCAAAGTTTGAAGGTTTGCATATGAAAAATTGTGTAATTTTGTGTGGTGGAAAAAGCTCAAGAATGGGGCAAAAGAAAGAAAATTTAGATTTTTTTGGTGAAAGTTTGGCAGATTTTCAAGCCAAAAAAATGCAAAAAATCTTTCCACAAGTCTATTTTTCTGGCAAAAAGCCTATATCTAACTCAAGTCATTTCCAAACTCTTTTGGATTTAAATACAGAATTTGCTCCCATTTTTGGCTTAGAAAGCATTTTGCAAACACTTAAAACAGACATTTTTATCCTTAGTATTGACACTCCTTTTTTGAGCGAAAAAAGCATTACAAAACTCATTGCTTCTTACCAAAAAGCTAAAAAGCCAACCTTTGCTAAGAATCAAAAAATCCATCCACTTCTTGGAATTTACACCTATGAAGCTCTTACTCCCATTCAACAACAAATCGCAAAAAAAAATTATCGTTTAATGGACTTATTAGGGCTTCTTAGCGCTAATTTTGTAGAGATTCCAGAATTCCAAACCCAAAATCTCAATACCCCCAAAGAATATCAAAATGCCTTACAAGGATATTTAAATGGCTGATGAAGAAGAAAAGACTGAAGCCCCTTCTGCGCGCAAAATAGAGAAAGCTCGTGAGGAAGGGAATGTCATCAAAAGCCCCGATGTTAATGCTTTTTTAGGCTTAGTTGTGGGGCTTGTTTTGATTTTTTTATGCTTTAATTTTTGGGTGAATGGCTTAAGTGGCATCTTTTTTGAAGTTTATCATATTTTTAATCAAGATCTCACGCGCTCTAATGCCATTTCTCTCACAATTTCTCTAGTCTTTAAAGTGCTTTATTTGCTTGCGCCTATTTTTGGTGCTTTAATGCTCATAGGAATAATCGCTAATATCTCTCAAAGCGGTTTTTTATTAACCACAAAAGCTATCCAGCCCAAACTCCAAAAACTCAATTTCATTAGTGGATTAAAAAATATCATTTCTCTTAAAAAATTGCTTGATGGATTCTTGATTACATTTAAAGTTCTCACGGCTTTTATCATTGCTTTTTTTGTCTTTTTAGGCTTTATGAAAGAACTAACTACCGTTTCACTTTTTCCTATTGGCGATCAAATGATTTGGCTAAAAGACAAGGCTCTCATTCTCATTGCCATATTATTAGCCTTTTTTTTAGTGATGGCAATCGCTGATTACCTTATCAAGCGCTATCAATATTTCAAGTCCTTGCGTATGAGCAAACAAGAAGTCAAAGATGAATTTAAAAACCAAGAAGGGGATCAACAAGTCAAAGGAAAAATCCGATCTTTAATGTTTCAAGCTGCCAAAAAGCGAATGATGCAAAATATTCCTAATGCCGATGTTGTTGTTACTAACCCAACTCACTATGCTGTAGCTTTGCGCTATGATTCCAGCAAAGAAAGAGCACCAAGAGTTTTAGCCAAAGGCGTGGATTTTCTTGCCCAAAGAATCAAAGAAATCGCCAAAGAAAATGAAATTCCCATTATTGAAAACCCACCCCTAGCAAGGGCGCTTTATAAAGATGTTGATATTGACAAAGAAATTCCTGAAACTCTCTATCAGGCTATGGTAGAAGTTCTCATTAAAGTTCAACAAATCAACGAAGAGCGCAAAAAAGGCGTGAATTTCTAATCTATCCTTATGATTCTATCAAGAATTTTTAAGTAAAAATTCGTTAAATTGACAAATTTACTTCTCTATGCAAGATAATTGGAGGGTATATGTCGCTGGTGGGCATCGTGGGCTTCAAACCCATTTGAGTGGATAGGTGTCTATTTGCTGGGGAGTTCGATTCTCTCACCCTCTCGCCATTATTGAATACTTTTTAAGGAATCAACATTAAAGCAAATTTTTTAAAAATTAATCAAAAAATACTATTGGTAGAAATTTTAGCGTTATTGGGAATCTTATCCATTATTGGAAGATTTGGTTTATTGGGGAGTATAGGAAAATCTTATGCTAGTCTCCATTTTAACCTTTTTGGCTATTTGGGATATATTTGGCTTTTAGCCCTTGCTTATTTGTTTTACAAAAACGCTCATAATCTCAAAGAGCGCATCATTGAAAAAACACTTGGCGTAGTTATTATAGGATTAGCCCTATTGATTTTACAAGGGCTTTTTATAGGTAATGCAGGATTCTTTAGCAACGCATTTAGTAGCATTTTAAAGTCTTTTATTAATCCACTTGGAATCTTTGGGCTTACTCTTGTTTTAACTCTATTTGGCATTGTGCTTTATACTGGAAAATCTGCCAAAACATTGCTTTCTAGATTCATTCAAGGGCTTAAAGATGATCTTAAAAAAACCCCAAAAGATCTAGAACAGCCAAAAAAAGAAAGCTTTTTCCTACGCCTAAAAGCCTTTTTTACCCTACCTACCAAAATATCTAACAAAAGAAATCCCCATTCCCTAACACTAGAGGAATTGGCTTCTCTTAGCAAAAATCCACCTAGTGCGCCTAGCGCAACGCAAACGCCACAGCAAGAACTAAATTTTGATAATCCTATCTTGCAGACCAAGGAAGAATCGCCAGAGGAATCACAAAATCTAGCAGAACAAGAAGAATCTCTCACTTTTCCACAAAATATGCCAAACATTGATGGCAAATCCCAAAATACCCCAAGTTCTAGCGTCACTGAAGAATCACAAGAATCACAGATTCGGCTCATTTCCACTCAAGAAGCCAAAACTCAAAAAAATCACAACTTGCAGCAATTCCAAATGGAATCCATAATGAGTTTAGAGCGATTTAAGAACTTTGAAAAAAATATTTTTTTTCAAGAAGAAGAAGATAATGATCCCATTAAGCTAATCAAAAAAACTCAAGATGAAAATCTAGAACCACAAGAGATAAATCCATTTGCTTTCTTAAAAGAGCGGCAAGAACCACAAGAATCTCTAGCACCAAACCCCAAAGAAGATCAATTACCCCAAGAATCACTCAAAGAATCGCCTAAGCCTATCAAAGCCTATCCCAAAAAACTCTATTCTGCCACACCCTTTAGTGCTTATTATGAAAAAAATCCAGCCGATGCAACGCGTAACTGCCTTGTCCCCAATGACACAGAAACTTCACAAAATCAAACCACAATAACCAATGAAGATCCAATAGCTGAAGCAACCCCACAAAACAAACCAGCATCAATCCAGCAACAACTAGAAGATGAGGATATGCGTGCCATTCAAATGGCTATCCAAGAAGAGCTGCAAAAAGCTCAAGATTACTTATCTGTTCAACAAGAATCATCACCTAATTTTGTGGAAGATGAGATTGTTCAACAAGAAACACAAGAAACACAAGAAACACAAGAAACACAAGAAACACAAGAGATAATCAAAGAAAAGCTTGAAGAAAAAAAAGATATAGTGCTAAATTCAGATTATCTAACAATCACAAACCAACAAACCACCTTTGAAGAATCACCTCTTCAAGAATCACCAATCACCTCAATTTCACAAGATTTGCAAGAAGCATCACTCTTGCAAAATATCAATTTCCCGGTTTATGGCTATGGAAATACTTTTAGTCAAACTCCACAAGAGACAAATCCAAACTTTGCCCAACAAACATTGCCCCAACAAAAACCTCAAGAAAATACGCCTACACCTATCACTCCACAATCCCAACAAGAAACTTTAGAGATTTTGCAAAATGCCATTAGAGAAAAAAGAGATTTAACCCTACAATTTAAAGAGGAAATCGCCCCAACCCCAACAAAGATTCCTCTAGAATCCAACCAAAACCAACCAAACCAATCCATTCCAAACGCCCAAGAATCTATAACCCAAGTAGCTCCCCAAACTCCACAATCTCAAACCAATACCACCCAAGTTAAAATCCTTGAAGAAAATCAAAATCTTCTCAATGAGATTGAAACAAGCACAGAATCAAAGCCTATCCAAACCGATTTTATTCTGCCTAAGCTTGAATTTCTACAAACTCCTCAAGAAGAGAGAATCGAGATTGACGAAGATGAAATTGATAAAAAAATCAATGATTTACTTAACAAACTTCGTATGTTCAAAATTGAAGGTGATATTGTCCGCACTTATTCTGGACCTATCGTTACAACTTTTGAATTTAGACCAAGCCCTAATGTCAAAGTCTCTAGAATCCAAACTCTCCAAGATGATCTAGCGATGGCTTTGAGAGCTAAAACTATCAGGATTCAAGCTCCTGTGCCAGGAAAAGATGTCGTTGGCATTGAGATTCCAAATAGTCAAATCCAAACTATTTATTTACGAGAAATTCTAGAAAATGATATTTTTCAAAATGCAACTTCACCGCTTACTTTGGCTTTAGGCAAAGACATTGTAGGGAATCCTTTTGTTACCGACCTTAAAAAGCTCCCTCACCTACTCATTGCAGGGACAACAGGAAGCGGTAAAAGTGTGGGAATAAATGCGATGATTCTCTCTTTGCTTTACAAAAATTCTCCCGATACACTAAGGTTACTTATGATTGATCCTAAAATGCTTGAATTTAGCATTTACAATGATATTCCACATTTATTAACCCCAGTTATCACACAACCAAAAAAAGCAATCATTGCACTTGATAACGCAGTTAAAGAAATGGAAAGACGCTACACGCTAATGAGCGAAGCACGAATCAAAAATATTGAAAGTTATAACAAAAAGGCTGAAATAGAAGGCTTTGAGCCATTTCCTTATATTGTAATTGTCATTGATGAGTTAGCAGATTTGATGATGAGCGGTGGAAAAGAAGCTGAACTTTCTATCGCGCGTTTAGCGCAAATGGCGCGCGCTAGTGGTATTCACCTCATTGTTGCCACGCAAAGACCAAGCGTTGATGTTGTTACAGGAACTATCAAAGCCAATCTACCCTCACGCATTAGCTATAAGGTGGGGCAAAAAATTGATTCTAAAGTAATTTTAGATAGCTTTGGAGCTGAGTCGCTCCTAGGGCGTGGTGATATGCTTTTCACACCCCCAGGTGGAGGAATAGTGAGACTTCATGCGCCATGGAGCACAGAAGAAGAAATCGAAAAAATCGTAGAATTTATCAAATTACAGCGACCTGTGCAATACAATGAAAACTTTATGCCCAATGAAGATGAAACTTTGGGGCTTAATTATGAGGGTGAGACAGATGAACTCTATGAGGAAGCAAAAAGAATCATGCTTGCTAATAATAAAACTTCCATAAGTTACATTCAAAGGCGATTAGGAATTGGCTATAACAAAGCAGCTAATATTGTAGAACAAATGATATCTAGGGGCTTTTTAAGTCAGCCAAACTCTAAAGGAGTGCGTGAAATCATTGGCGAATAATCTTTAATCTACTCTAAAAAATATGTAATTTTAAGTAAATTTTTGATAAACTTATTTACTTTAAGTATTTTTATTTTTGGAGTAGAGAAAGTATGAATCCGAGTTTAAAGGTCAATAAAATCAATAGTGCAAACGCGAATGCACAAGCTACTATCGCACTTAGTGAGCTAGATAAGAAAATTAATGAAGTTACTAAAGTTGCTAGTAAAAATCTCAAGATTGATGGTTTTAGAAAAGGAAAAATTCCAGTCGCTATTATCAAGTCTCGCTATGGCAAACAACTAGAAACAGATGCGCAAAGAGAATGTGTGCAAGACTTATTGCAAGAAATTTTAAAAGAACTTAATGTTAAAGCCGATGCACTCATAGGTGATCCAAGAATCACAAAATTTGATAAAAAAGACAATGGAATTGAAGTAGAAATTGAATTAAGTCTAACACCAGAGATTCCATTAGACAATGTAGAAAGTTGCATTCCAGAGGTTAAGATTCCAGAAGTTACTGAAGAAGAAATTAACAAAAGGTTAGAAGAGATTGCTGATGCAAGGGCTCCGCTTGTAGGCATAGAAGATGCTAGAAGAAAGCTCAAAGATGGCGAATACGCAAAAATTAACTTTGAAGGGTTTATTGATGGAGAGCCTTTTGAAGGAGGCAAGGCAGAAAATTATCTCTTAAAAATCGGTAGCAAATCTTTCATTGAAGGTTTTGAAGATCAGCTCATTGGAATGAAAAAAGATGAAGAAAAAGATATTCAAGTAACATTCCCAGAAAACTATCATGCCGCAAATCTAGCAGGAAAACCAGCAACTTTTAAAGTTAAACTCAATGAAATCCAAACTAAAGGCAAAATAGAGATTGATGATAACTTTGCCAAAACACTCTTACCAGAAGAAAAAGAGGCTAATGTTGCGTTGCTTAAAGAAAAAATCAAGGAACAAATTGCTGCAGAAAAAAAACAAGCGCTTTACAATAACGAATTAAAAGCTGCATTAATTGAAAATATCCACAAAGCCATTGACTTTGATTTGCCTAATCTCATTGTCGAACAAGAGATGGACTTACTCTTAAGAAATGAGTTTGCCAAACTCGCAAAAGAAGAACAAGAAAAATTAGCCAAAGACACTGAAGCACTCAAAGCTAAACGCGAAGAGCAAAGAGACGCTGCGCAAAAAAGCGTTAAAACCACTTTCATTATCGATGCAATTGCAAGACGCGATAATATTGATATTCATGAAAATGAAATTCTTAACACAATTTATTATGAAGCAATGGCGATGCGTCAAGATCCAAAAATGGTCTTAGAATACTACAAAAATAATAATCTTATCCCTGCTATTAAAATGGCAATGCTAGAAGATAGAATCTTGACTAATCTACTCAACAAGAATGCACAATGAGCTATTATGTCCCTATCGTTATAGAAAAAACTGGGCGCGGCGAGAGAAGCTATGATATTTACTCACGGCTTCTTAAAGACCGAATCATTATGCTAAGTGGTCAAATTGATGATGGAGTTGCGGCTTCTATTGTCTCTCAACTTCTTTTTTTGGAAGCAGAAGATCCACAAAAAGACATTTATTTCTACATTAACTCTCCAGGTGGAGTAGTTACAAGTGGGCTTAGCATTTATGACACTATGAATTATATTAAGCCTGATGTTTGCACAATCTGTATCGGACAAGCAGCAAGTATGGGTGCATTTTTGCTTAGTTGTGGAACAAAAGGGAAACGCTATTCTTTGCCTAATTCAAGAATCATGATTCACCAACCTTTAGGTGGAGCCCAAGGACAAGCTACAGATATTGAGATTCAAGCAAAGGAAATCTTACGCTTAAAAGCGACTTTAAATGAGATTCTAGCAAACAACACTAGCCAATCCCTAGAAAAGATTGCTAAAGATACGGATAGAGATTTTTTTATGAGTGCCAAAGAAGCCAAAGATTATGGGCTAATTGATAATATTTTGACAAAAAGTTTAAAATAGGATTAGCAATGAGAGAAGATTTAGCGGGAGCAAATTTACCCAACTTTGAAACTGGCGGAATCGAAGAGAGAACTTCAAGCTTTGATTCCATTCCTTCTTTTGATTCAACTAGCACTATCCAAAGCCAAGAAGAATCCAAGCCCGCTAATGATGATTCAATAGAATCTTATGGAATGCATATTATCCAGACTATGGTGGCAAATGGCGTTCCGCCAACACCTTATAACTACAAAATTTATTTTGAAAAGCTTTTGGAGAACAAATCTCAAGATTTCAAAAACAGCGCTATACAATTTCTCCAAACAGAATTAATCCCTTCTGAAAAGCAAGCATCGCTAGAAAACAAAGTGCTTAAAGCTCAAAGTAGAATGATTAATACACTCCGTCTTGTTAGCGCACTTTTTAGCAATTTTCAACTGCTTCAAAATATTCTCAAAAAACACGAAAAAGAGATTGATTCTGTCCAAAATGCTAATATTTTACAAAATATTATCACTCTTTTTGAAAGAGAACTCAAGAAAATCGGCGAGATCTCAACCAAGCAGCTAAAAGATATTAAAACAGCTTATGATCAAACCACCAATGTAATAGAAGATATTACCCAAGAGATTATTTGTGATAGTCGCTACAATATCTATAATCAACGCTTTTTGGAAAATAAGATTCAGATGGAATGTCAAGACTCAGCCATAGACAAACACAAATCCTCTCTTCTTTTACTCAAAATCACAAAAAATCTAGAAAAAAAGGTTACCTCAGAAAAAAATGCAGTTTTAATCAATAAAACTATCACAAAAATACTCCAAAAAACCGCAAACCGCAGCGACATACTTGCCTATTATGGAGAGGGCATATTTGGTATTTTGCTCAATCACAGAGACAAAGAAAGCGCTAAGCGTTTTGCTAATAATCTTTCTGAAAAAATTGTGGAGACCAATGTTTATCTTGGCGATGAAGAGCTATCTTTAAGTATTTGCAGTGGAATTTGCGAAATTGATGAGCAATCAAAGGCAAGAGAAATTCTTAAAAATACTCTTGAAGCTCTCAAGAAAGCCTCAAATAGTAATCTTTCGTTTGTTGTTCATGGAGAAAAATAATGTTAGAAGTCATCACTTACCCAAATCCTATTTTGCGACAAATCTCCAAACCCATTGAAGTATTTGATAAATCATTGCACGATCTTTTAGATGCAATGTATGAAGTTATGCTTCAAAAAAATGGAGTTGGAATTTCTGCAATCCAAGTTGCCAAACCCATTCGCGCATTACTTATTTGTTTGCCCGATGAAGAGGGAAATCAACACAAAGAAGATTTATTAGAAATCATCAATCCGCAAATCTTGGAAAAAGATGGCGAAATTTTGTTTAATGAGGGTTGTTTAAGTGTTCCTGAATTTTATGAAGAGGTAAAACGCGCTTCTTCTTTAAAAGTAGCTTATCAAGACCGCTATGGGAATCCAAAAGAATTAGAAGCCAAAGATTACTTAGCAGTTGCCTTGCAACATGAGATTGATCATTTAAATGGCATTTTATTTATTGACAAACTCTCCATTCTTAAGCGCAAAAAATTTGAAAAAGAATTAAAACATAAAAGGAAAGGATAAAAATGGCTCTAAACCTTCTTTATTGCGCCGCTCAAGAAGGTTTAGAAGCTAGAGAAGTGGAGGTAGAAGTAAGCTTTACAAAAGCGCTTCCCTCTTTTCAAATCACCGGATTAGCAGGTAATGCAATCCAAGAATCACGCCAAAGAGTTCAATCTTCCCTGCTTTTTAGTGATTTCAAATTTCCTCCTTTAAAAATAAGTGTCAATCTCTCCCCATCAGATCTCCCCAAACAAGGTAGCTTTTATGATTTACCTATTGCACTTTTGATAGCACTTTATGGTCATTGCGATTTAGAATTTGACAATAAAGAGCCTCAAAAATATTTTGCCTTTGGAGAATTAGGGCTTGATGGAAGAGTTAAAGATACTCCTTCTATTTATCCTCTACTTTTTTCTCTTTTAAGTCGTCAAGAAAATCAAGATGGTATTTTCATACTTCCCAAAAGCGCAAAAGGTTTTTACTCCACACTGCCTAATTTAAAAGCTTATTTTGTAGAAACACTTAAAGAAGCCATTGAAATTTTAAAATACCCTCCACCTTTAGAATCTACAATAACCAATCTGCCCTTTGACTATGAAATAATCAATGATGAAAAATATTATTTAAACACCCATTTTCCGTTAGATTTTAAAGACATTATCGGGCAAGAAAGAGCCAAAAGAGCAGCACTTATAGCCGCTTGTGGATTCCATAATATTTTGTTTGAAGGTAGCGCTGGAAGTGGAAAAAGTATGATAGCCTCTAGAATCCCCTATATTCTACCTCCTCTTAAACTTTCTGAAATCCTGCAACTTGCTTCCACAACTCTAAAACTTTCTGCACAGCGCCCCTTTAGAAATCCACATAATAGCGCCACAAAAGCAGCGATTCTTGGAAGTGCCGTTGGGCAGAATATCAAATATGGAGAAATTAGTCTTGCACACCTTGGAGTTTTGTTTTTTGATGAATTGCCCCACTTCCCAAAAAATACCTTAGAATCACTACGAGAGCCTTTAGAAAATCACCATTTTACTATCTCACGCCTCCAAGCAAAAATCACCTGCCCCACAGATTTTATGTTTATTGGAGCAATGAATCCCTGTCCTTGTGGAAATTTGTTGAGCGTTTCAAAAGAATGTCGCTGCAACCAAAAAGAAATTAACGCCTATAGAAACAAGATTTCCGATCCTTTTTGGGATAGATTAGATTTATTTGTAGCTATGCAAGAGAGCGCACACACCAAGCACACCATAACTTCAAAAGAAATGCATACTCAAGTTTTAAATGCCTTTAGATTTCAAAAAACACGCAACCAAAAATGCTTCAATGCAAGATTAGAGGGGGAGAATCTAAAAGATTTTTGTGCTTTAGGCAATCAAGAACAAGAAATCTTAGAGTTAGCTAAAGATCGCTTTTCTCTCTCTTATAGGGCGATAAATAAAATATTAAGAACTGCAAGAAGTATCGCTGATTTAGCTCTAAGCGAAAAAATTTCAAAAGAACATTTACTGGAGGCTTTAAGCTATCGCAAAACTTCCTAATTTGTTACAAAAATTCACATATTAAATAAACCTATAATTTTTTTCTTAAAAAATAAAAATATATTTAACTTTTCTGTTAAGATTAAAGTATATTTTAAATTTTAGGAGAAAAAATGAAACTACTTGTTGCACTCTTTTTGGCTCTATCTTTTTTATTTGGAGCTGTTGATTTAAATAAAGCAAGCAAAGAGGAACTTATGAGCATCAAAGGAATCGGTGAAGCAAAAGCACAAGCTATTATTGATTATCGTGAAAAAACGCCTTTTTATTCTATTGATGATCTAGAAAATGTCAAAGGATTTGGAGCAAAAACGATTCAAAAAATTCGCAAGGAACTTGTAGTAGAGACAGCTAAAGAACAATAAGCCAAAAGAATCTCAATTAAGATTTATCAAAGTTTCTACTAAGTTTGCAAAGAATATAATTTTAAATTCTTAATTTATTTTTAACGAGGTTAGCAATGGCATTGCAAGTGTATTACGACAAAGATTGTGATTTAGGGTTAATCCAAAAGAAAAAGGTGGCAATTATCGGTTTTGGGTCTCAAGGACACGCACACGCAGAAAACTTACGAGATTCTGGAGTAGAAGTTGTTATTGGGCTTTATAAAGGTGGTAAAAGCTGGGCAAAAGCAGAAGCAAAAAACTTCAAAGTCCTTGAAGTAAGTGAAGCTACAAAATGGGCTGATGTAGTGATGATTCTAATCCCTGATGAATTACAAGCCGATGTGTTTGAACGCGACATAAAAGCAAATTTAAGTGAAGATAAAATCATTGCCTTTGGACACGGATTTAATATCCATTTTGGACAAATCAAAGCACCAAAAGGCGTAGGCGTGATTATGGTAGCACCAAAAGCACCTGGACACACAGTGCGAAGTGAATTTGTAAAAGGTGGCGGAATCCCTGATCTCATCGCGGTAGAACAAGACACAAGCAAAGGCGATGCAAAAGCGATTGCACTAAGCTATGCGAGTGCGATTGGCGGTGGTAGAAGTGGGATTATTGAAACGACTTTTAAAGATGAAACTGAAACCGATCTTTTTGGTGAGCAAGCCGTGCTTTGCGGTGGTGTAAGTAGTCTTATTAAAGCAGGATTTGAAACACTTGTAGAGGCTGGATACCCTGAAGAAATGGCGTATTTTGAGTGTTTGCATGAGCTTAAGCTAATCGTGGATTTAATCTATGAAGGTGGCTTGGCAAATATGCGATATTCTATCTCAAATACCGCAGAATACGGCGATATGGTAAGCGGTCCTAGAGTGATTAATGCTGAATCTAAAAAAGCAATGAAAGAGATTTTGAGCGACATTCAAGAAGGACGCTTTGCAAAAGACTTTATTTTAGAGCGTAAAGCAGGTTATGCGAGAATGAATGCAGAACGCAAAAATCTAGCCAACCATAAAATCGAGCAAGTGGGTGAAAAACTTCGCGCTATGATGCCTTGGATTGGTGCAAACAAGCTTGTCGATCAAAATAAAAACTAATTTTAAGCAAAACTCCCAAAATTTCTAATTGGGAGTTTTATATTTCAAAGAAGCAAACTTTCTAACTTTTTATACAAATTCCACCTGTGGCTTTATTTTTGTGCTTTATACATTTCTTCTTCTATATGGATATAAAAATCTGCAATTTCGCCATAAGCTTTTCCCCAAGCCTCAATTACCTCATCATTAGCAACTTCACCTAACACCTCTTTGATAGCCACTAGCAAACACTCCCCCACAAGCGGATAATGTTCGGGCAAAACATTTAAACTCACATGAGTTTTTCCAATAGCTTCTACAGAACGACGAATCTTTTCTAGATCATCAATATTACTAGCCGCATTTAAAATCGCCATTGCCAAAGCCTTGGGTTGTTTTCCATTTTTTTGTTTTTCCATATCAAACATTCCTTGCACTTGTGGATAACGACCAAAAAGCTCACGATAAAAAACTTTTGTAATGTCCTCTCCATATTGTTTGAGCGCTGGAATCGTGCTTTTTACAATCTCTTTAGTGTGTAAATCTAACATTATTTAACCTTTTATAGTAAATTAAAATCAGCATTGTAAGAAAAAATCAAAATAAAAAAATTGATTTATGTTAATTTTAGCAAATCTCAAATAATCAAAAAAGATAAAAAAATCAAACCATTAAGGTTTTTGTTGTATAATTTCAAGCAATAATATCGGTTACCTAGGAGCGAAATATCAAAAATTTCTTTTTTTATTTTCTAAAATTTTTCCCTTTTTTGTTGCTTTCTCCACTTTTTGGGCGCGAAATTACAAGTGCTTGGGCGGTAAATGCTGGGAATCTCAATCCGCATCTCTATTCACCCAATCAAATGTATGCCCAAATTATGCTTTATCAATCTTTAGTGCGTTTTGATGGTGAAAAGTTTATAGGCGAAGTTGCTAAATCCTGGGAAGTCTCTAAAGATGGCAAAACTTACACTTTTTTTCTCAAAGATGATCTTGTATTTTCTGATGGTAGTCCGCTTGATGCCTATGCAATAGAGATGAATTTCAAAGCCATTTTAGAGAATAAAACACGACATTTGTGGCTTGGAATCACACAAAAAATTGCCTATGCTAAAGCACTTGATTCCAAAACTTTTGAACTCAAACTCACAACTCCCTATACTGCCACTCTAAACGAGCTTAGTCTCCCACGCCCCTTTAGATTTATCGCACCAAGTGCAATGATCAATAATTCAACCAAAAATGGCATAAAAGCTCCCATTGGAAGTGGTGCTTGGGTGTTAAAAGAAAGTAAATTAGGATCTTATGATATTTTTGCTCCAAACCCTCATTTTCAAGGCAAGAAACCTGAAATTTCAAAACTCACAATGAAAATCCTACCCGACCCAAACTCTAGAATCTTAGCCTTTGAAAGTGGTGCATTGGATATTTTAGTGGGCAAAGATTCACTTTCGCGTGAAAATTTCTTACGCCTTAGCAAAAACCCCAAATACCAAACCATCACTTCTAACCCTCAAGGCACTTTTCACCTTGTTATTAATGCTAATAATCAGCGCCCCACTCACGATATTAATTTGCGTCAAGCTATATTAGAATCCATTAATCGCCAAGTGATTTTAGAAAAGATTCTCCTTCAAATTGACAAACCAGCCTATAATCTTTTTAACCCTCAATTGGAATTTTGTAGCACACAGCCACAAACTCCCACTTTTAACCCAAAAAGCGCTCAAGACCACCTCCTAAAAAGCACCTACAGGCAAGAAGCTCTTAATCTTATCTATATCGCAAACAATCCCGTTCAAAAAACAATTGCCGAAGCTATTCAAAATGATTTAAACAAAATTGGAATCAAAATCAAGCTCAATGCCACAGAGCCAATTTACTTTTTCCAAAGACAAAAAAATGGTGATTTTGACTTGATCTTTAATGAAACTTGGGGGAATCCTTATGACCCACATTCTTTTATTGCTTCAATGTTAGCCCCATCTCACGCTGATTTTGCTGCACAAAAAGACTTAAATTCGCGCAAAGAAATAGAAGCACTTATTAATACTATCCTTAACCAAACTAATCCCAAGATTCTCCAAACAAACTACACAAAATTATTTAATCTCTTACACCAAAGCGCGATTTATCTTCCTTTTAGCTATGGAGTGGTGCTTGGAATTTACAACAAAGAGCGCATCAAGTCTTATCAAATGGGTGCTATGGAAACAGAATTTCTATTTGAAAATATGGAATTTTAATGCTTCTATTTCTTTGCAAAAGAATCTTACTTTTAATTCCTATTTTATTAGCCGTTTCTTTTATCGTCTTTGGAATCTTACGCCTAAGTCCTATTGATCCTGCTTTTGCCTACCTTACACAATCCCAGATTCCACCCACCAAAGAAGCCCTAGAAGCCACTCGAATCGAGCTTGGTTTGAATCTACCTTTTTTTGAGCAATATTTTCTTTGGCTAAAAAATCTCTTAAACTTAGATTTTGGAATCTCCTATGTTACTAAACGCCCCGTGCTAGAAGATATTCTATATTATCTCCCCACTACTCTAAATTTAGCTTTGCTTTCTATGCTTGTTGTAATATTTTTTGGGGTTTTCTTAGGTATGCTTGGTGCAGTCAAAAAAGGAAGTTGGGCAGATAAAAGCTTGAGTATTTTTGCTTTTTTTGGCGTATCAATACCAAGCTTTTGGTTTGGATTTTTGCTAATCTATCTCTTTACTTTAAAGCTAGGGATTCTCTCTCCCTATGATGATTTTTCACTCAAAAGTTATATTCTCCCTGTCATCACCCTAAGCCTAATGTCTATTGCCATTAATATGCGCTTAGTGCGTGTAAGCTATCTAGAGCACCAAAGCCAAAGAAGCGTGTTATATGCTTATGCGAGAAATCTACCTAAACAAACCATTCAAAAACACATCTTAAAAAATTCCCTACTCCCCATTATTACTTCCTTTGGTATGCATTTTGGAGAGATTTTAGGTGGAGCAGTGGTTGTGGAGATTCTCTTTGGCTTACCTGGCTTTGGACGATATGCAGTGAGTGCAATTTACAGCCATGATTACCCAGTGATTCAAGCCTTTATGATTGTTATGGTGGTTATTTTTGTATTTTTAAATCTCTTAGTAGATATTCTCCTTGCCTATCTTAATCCAAAAATCCGCTATGAGAATGCCTAATGCGCTTAAAAATTGCTCTTTTTCTTGCTTTGTGTTGGATTTTTGTTGCTCTCTTTGCGCCTTGGATTTTTCCTTATGACCCTACTCTTGGAGATTTAGAGCAGAAATTCCTATCTCCTTCTGCGCAACATTGGCTAGGCACAGATCATTTAGGTAGAGATATTTTAAGCCGTTTGGGCTATGGAGCTAGAATCTCCCTTTTTAGTGTTTTTGTGATTTCTTTACTAATTGCTTTGAGTTCTTTTATTATTGGTATTATTGCTGGATATAAGGGTGGTTTTATTGATAGCGTTTTAATGCGGATTTGCGATGTATTTTTGACTTTTCCTACTTTTATTTTAGCGCTTTTTTTCATTGCCATTTTTGGGGTTGGAATCACCAATGTTATTTTAGCCATTGTGCTTACGCATTGGGCTTGGTATGCTAGAATGATAAGAAGTATCACGCTTGAAGCAAAAACCCAAAACCATATTCAAGCTGCCAAAATGCTTGGAGGTAATGATTTTATGATTATCATAAAACACATTTTGCCTGTGGTATTTTTACAAATGATTATTCTTATTACACTTGATTTTGGGCATATGCTTTTACATATTTCAGGACTTTCTTTTTTGGGACTTGGTGTGCAAGCACCTATGCCTGAATGGGGAGTGATGATTCAAGATTCTGCGCCTTATATTATGGAACATCCTATTTTAATGCTTTATCCAGGGCTTTGCATTTTTATTTCTGTGGCTATTTTTAACACTTTAGGGGAAGCCTTAAGAGATAAATATTCGCTCCAAATGGAAAAACAATGATAAGACTTCAAGATTTTAACCTTTTTTCTAACAAAAAACAAATATTGCACCACCTAAATCTAAATCTCAAAAATAACCAAAGAGTCGCTCTCTTAGGCGAGAGTGGAAGCGGAAAAAGTCTTCTAGCAAGGGCTATTTTAGGACTTTTACCCCAAGACTTTACAAGCTCTGGCACTCTCCAAAGTGATGAAAAATTTGGAGTAATCTTGCAAAATCCTGCAAGTTGCTTTGATTCAATTTTTACTTTAAGGCAACATTTTTTAGAAACACTCAAAGCTCACCATCTAAGCGCTTTAAAAGAAGATTCTTGGGGGCTAAAGGAGGTGGGATTAACTCAAGATATTTTAGATTCTTATCCTTTTGAACTAAGTGGCGGAACACTTCAGCGATTAATGATTGCACTTAGTATTTGCATTCAACCTAGCTTTATTATCGCAGATGAAATGACAAGCAATTTAGACTGCTTAGGCACACTGAAAATCTCTACTCTCTTGCTTTCTTTGCAAAAAAAAATGGGTTTTGGACTGCTTTTTATCACTCATGACCTTTCATTAGCAGCCAAAATGGCAGAAACAATCATCGTGCTTCATCAAGGAACAATTATTGAACAAGGGCATAAGAATCAAATTTTAACCAACCCAAAGCACCAAAAAACACAAGAGTTGTTAAGAGAGAATCAAAAACTTCTAAACACACCTTGGGGGGATTTTCGTGGAAAAATTACTTGAAGTCAAAAACCTAACTCAAAGCTACAAAAAAGGGAATTTTTTTTCTCAATCAAAACAAGAGGTGATTTTAGAAAATATTAACTTCTCGCTAACACAAGGAAAGAATCTAGGCATATTAGGCGAAAATGGTGCTGGAAAATCAAGCTTGGTGAGAATCTTGCTAGGATTAGAAAAGGCTAAGAGCGGAGAAGTTAAGATTTTGGGCAAAAAATATTTTGAAGGTTCAGATCAAGAGATTCGCCAAAATATACAAGGTATCTTTCAAGATCCTCAAAGCTCTCTTAATCCCAGATGGGGTGCAAGAGAATGTATTTTAGAGGGATTAAAAAATTATCATCGCATTACAAACAAAAAACAACAAAGCGAGGAATTAGCAAAGTTTGTAGAAATAAATCCCCTTGATCTTGATAAAAAAAGTCTCTATTTTAGCGGTGGTGAGCAACAAAGAATCGCTATTGCACGCGCCATAGCCCTAAAACCTAAAATTCTCATTTTAGATGAAGCTTTTTCTAATCTTGATGCGCATTTACAAATGCAAATGATAGAGAATCTCAAAAAAATTCAACAAGATTTCGCTCTAACTTTGATTGTTATCTCCCATGATTTAAGGGTTATTTTGCAGTTATGTCAAGAAATTATTTTGCTTAAAAAAGGAAAAATTATATTCCAAGCCTCTAAGCAAGAAGGCATTCAAGATGCAATTTTGCGTGATAAAACGGGTGTTTTTAGAGAGTTTTTAGAAGCAAGTTTTCAAAATACCTTTTTGCAAGTGGAATTATGATATAATGAGCTCTATTTTCTAAGGCAAAGGACTAAAATGGGACCAAGTGTTCAGCAATTATTAATCATTTTGTTAATTATTATTGTGTTATTTGGAGCTAAGAAGATTCCAGATTTAGCAAAGGGTTTGGGTTCAGGTATCAAGAACTTCAAAAAAGCAATCAAAGAAGATGAAGAAAATGCAGACATCAAGACTACAGAAGCCAAACCAGACAAAATTCAAAATGATTCTAACATAAAAGAAACAACCGCTTCCACAAACCAAAACGAAACTACAAAAGTTTAACAAATGTATTATAAAATTAAAAAAATTGTCGATGAGACGCTTGGAATTACAAGTGTTTTAGAGCAACCTCGCGATAAGAAGTTTGGGCATTTTGCCCTGCCGACTTTTAGTTTGGCAAAAAGCCTTAAGAAATCCCCCCAAGATATTGCCCAAGATTTTGCAAAAAAGCTTGAATTGCTACCAGAAATCTCTAGCCTCAATGTTGTTGGTGGCTATGTTAATTTTTTCTTAAGTGATTTATTTTTGGAGCAATGCACACAAGATTTCTTAAAACCAAAACAAAAAAATGGAGAAAAAATCCTCTTAGAATATGTAAGTGCCAATCCCACAGGACCTTTGCATATTGGACACGCAAGGGGAGCGATTCTAGGCGATAGCTTATGCAAAATTGGGCGGCATTTGGGTTACTCTATTACAACAGAATATTACATTAATGATGCAGGCTCACAGATTGAAAACCTAGGAAAATCCATTTATTTTGCAGGAAAACACTTATTTTTGGGTGATTCTTATGAATTACCAGAGGGTTGCTATAAAGGCGAATATATTTTGGATTTAGCTAAAGAGGCAAAAGAATGCTTTGGGGTAGAATGTTTTAAAAGTGAAGAATTTATTGAAAAATTAAGCCTTTTTGGCAAAGACAAAATGCTAGAAGAGATCAAAAGCAATCTTGCAGAAGCAGGAATTGTGTTTGATAATTTTGTTAGTGAAAAAGAGCTTTATAAGCAATGGAATGACACACTAAAATCCCTAGAATCACACCATGGCATCTATGAGCAAGAAGGTAAAATTTGGATCAAATCCACAGAGTTTGGCGATGAAAAGGATCGCGTTGTTGTGCGCGAAAATGGTGAGCCAACTTATCTAGCAGGAGATATTATCTATCATAAAAACAAGTTTGAACGCAAATTTGATAGATATATCAATATTTGGGGCGCCGACCATCACGGATATATTCAACGAGTAAAAGCTGCAGTTGAATTTTTGGGCTACAATAGCAATCAACTAGAAATTTTACTCTCCCAAATGGTCGCTTTACTAAAGGGTGGAGAATCTTATAAAATGAGCAAAAGAGCGGGTAATTTTATCTTAATGAAAGACATTATAGAAGATGTTGGTTCAGATGCACTGCGTTTGATTTTTTTAAGTAAAAGAGCCGATACGCATTTGGAATTTGATATTGAAGATCTAAAAAAGCAAGATTCATCCAATCCTGTTTATTATATTAATTACGCACACGCTAGGATTCACACACTTTTTGCAAAATCCAATCACACCTTAGAAACATTACAAAAAAACTTTAGCAATCTTAGTGAATCTTTGCGAGATTTGCTTGTTTTGGCACTCAATCTCTCAAAAACACTTGAAGATTCTTTTATCCAAAGAAATCCCCAAAAAGTCGTAGAGTATTTACGCACTCTCTCAAGTGAGTTTCATCGATTCTACAATGAAGAAAAAATTCTTAATACTCCCAATGAACAGACAATTCTAAGTGTCTTAAGCGTTGTTGCACAATCGCTTAATGCTGGATTAGATTTACTTGGAGTTAAAGCCAAAAAAAGTATGTAAAGGAAAACAATGAATAAAGCTGTTATCTTCCCTGGACAAGGTTGTCAAAGCATCGGAATGGGAAAAAGCCTTTTTGAAAATAGTCAAGAAGTAAGGGAGCTTTTTGAAAAAGCAAGCGACCTTTTAAAAGAGGATATGCAAAAACTTTGCTTTGAAGAAAACGATAAACTTAATCTTACGCGCTACACACAACCTGCTATTTTGCTTGTAAGCTATAGCGTTTTTCATCTTATTAAACCCAAAATAAATGGAGAAATCAACCTAGCATTAGGACATTCTTTAGGCGAATTTAGTGCACTTTGTGCAAGTGGTGCCCTAAGCTTTGAAGAGGCTATAAAGCTGGTAAGCCAACGCGGAAACCTTATGGAAGAATCTTGCAAAAAGCAACAAGCAGGAATGATGGTAGTGCTAGGCTTGGAAGATTCTACGCTTGAAGAGCTTTGTGATAAAAAACGCAATGTAGGCTTAAAAGTCTGGTGTGCTAATTACAATGGTGATGGGCAAATGGTTTTAGCAGGTAGCAAAGAAGACTTGTTAGAGCTTGAAGTAGAACTAAAAGGGCTTGGCGCTAAAAGAGCCTTAATGTTACCAATGTCTGTTGCTAGCCATTGCCCTATTTTGGAAAATATGTGCAAAGAATTTGAAATGCTTTTAGAGAAGACTTTGCAAGAATCATTTGCATTCTCGATTGTCTCTAATGTTACTGCGCGTCCTTATAACACGAAAAATCAAGCTTTAGATCTGCTTTCTAAGCAATTAATTTCGCCCGTGCTTTATAAGCAATCCATTAGAGAAAATGATTCTGCAGTAAATCTCTTTATCGAGTGTGGAGGAAATGTTCTTAAAGGCTTAAACAAACGCCTAACGCAAAAAGAAACACTTTCTTTGCAAACTTATGATGAAATCCAAAATTTCTTACAAAAGGATTAATAAATGACAATTGGCATTTTAGGAGCTATGCAAGAGGAAATCTCTCCTCTTTTAGAGCATTACAAAACTTATGAAACCATAGCTTTTGGAGGCAATACTTTCTATAAAGTCTCCCTTAGCAATAAAACGCTCATTATCGCGTGCAGTCGCATTGGCAAAGTGCATTCTAGCTTGAGCGCAGCCACAATGATTCTGTATTTTGGTTGTGATAAAATAATCTTTAATGGCGTAGCAGGCGGAATCAATCCAAGCTACAAAATTGGCGATTTAGTCATTGGTGAAAAACTCTGCCAACACGATGTAGATATTACAATCTTTGGGCATCCTTTTGGGTATTTTTCTGATAGCAAAATTTTCACACAAACCGATGAAACACTCAATGAGCTTGCTAAAGAAGTTGCCAAAGATTTAAACATTACCATTCATCAAGGAACCATTGCAACTGGCGATCAATTCATTAGCAACAAAGAGAAAAAAGAGTGGATAAAAAATGAATTTAACGCTGATGCAATTGAAATGGAAGGAGCAAGTGTAGCTGTGGTTTGCGATAATCTCAACACACCCCTTTGTGTGATTCGCGCTATTTCTGATAATGCTGGCGATGAAGCACTTATTAGCTATGAGGAATTTTTAGAACATTCCGCCAAACAAAGTGCATCACTTGTCATAAAAATGATTGAAAAAATTAACTAAGGAGGGAATTATGCGTCTTATTTTAGTGCGTCATGCAAAAGCAGAGGATAGGGAACAATGGAAAGGGGAAGATGATTTAAAGCGCCCACTTACACAAAAAGGCAAAAAACAAGCCAAAAAAATAGCCAAATATCTTTACAAGCGCTATCCTGAAGTAGATGCAGTTATTTCTTCTTTAGCTTTACGTGCTTGTGATACTGCAAAATATATTGCCAAACTCCAAAAAAATAGCACTTTTTTTCTAAGCCCACATCTAAACCCAGAAGTTGGCATTGAAGGCTACACTAAGCATCAAAATGAGATTGAAGAGGATTGGCAAACTCTTGTAGTTGTTGGGCACGAACCTGCTATTAGCGAATTTGTCAAAAGTATCTGCTCTAAGGGCAATTTGAATATCAAAATCCATAAAGGTGGCGTTGTAGAGCTAGAGCACGAGGGCAATGAAGATTGGGCTTTGGTGGGATTGAGAAATTTTTAGGGAGGTAGATGAATGTTTGTAGGCTATCTCCCAGATATCATTAGCAAATTCAAAAAAAATGAAGTTTTGACAAAAGTTTTTGGCTATCTTTGGGAAGCGATTGATGAAGAAAGCGAAGTCTTTGCAAGAATCTCCAATCTCAAAGCAGGTGAAACCTTTGAAGTATATTTTGATGGGGGAGCCAAAGCCATAGAACAAGCTTATCTCACCAAAACTCCACAAGAAGCCTTTTATGAAAGCCACCAAGCAATGGTTGATTTCCAAATGCTAATTAATGGAAAAGAAATCTTCTTTGTCTCTCCACATAGCCTTTGCGAAATTAAAACACCTCTAGATTCCACAAAAGATCTCATTGAATATCATAAAAGCCCCTATACTTCAAGTATTTTGCTCTTTAGGGGGAATCTGGCTGTTTTTGAAAGCATCGATGTTCATGCGGGTGGAATTTCTGTTAATACAAGCGAACTTGTCCAAAAAGTTGTTGTTAAAATCCCCAAAGAACTTATTAAATTAAATTTCTAGCAGATTAGATTCAAATCTGCTATTCTTTCATTTTATATTATCTGACAAACTCACTGCCAATACCTGCGCTAGTAAAGAGCTCTAGAAGCAATGAATGCGGGATTCTTCCATCGATAATATGAGCTTTTTCGACACCATTTGTGATGCATTCTAAACAAGCCTCCACCTTAGGTATCATTCCTCCACTAATCACACCTTCATTAATTAGTTGCTTTGTTTCTTGCAGATTCAAGCTTTCGATGATATTTTTATTTGCATCTAAAACCCCTTGGGTATCTGTCAAGAAAATAGCCTTTTTGGCTTTGGTAGCAATGGCAATCGCACTTGCTGCGCTATCAGCATTGATATTAAACCCAGGGTGCCCAGATTCCCCTCCATAAGCAATAGGAGCAATCACTGGAATTAAGTTTTGTGCTAAGAGATTATCAATCACTTCGCCTTTAGTTGCAATAATCTCTCCAGTGTAGCCATATTTCCCATTTTCTTTTGGCTTAGCCAAAAACAATGAAGCGTCTTTCCCACTCATACCCAAAGCACTCACTCCGTGATGATTTAAAAATGAAGTAATTTCTTTATTTATCTCTCCACTTAACACCATTTCCACCACTTTTAGTGCTTCTGCGCTTGTTACTCTCACGCCATTGACAAATTCACTCTCTATCTTTAATGCCCCTAATAATTCATTAATCCTTTTTCCCCCACCATGCACAATAATAGGCTTAATGCCAAGCATATAAAGCAACACAATATCCATAGCAAATTGCTCTTTTAACTCAGGATTAATTTGTGCAGCACCCCCATATTTAATCACAATTTTTGAACCACGAAAAATTTTGATATAGGGAAGCGAATCAAGTAAAATAGAAACAATTTTAGAATAATTATGCATTATTTTCCTTTTTTCTAGTAAAATATTTATGAAATTATAACTCAAAAAAGGATTTCAAAATGCAAAATAATATTGTTTTTTTAGATGCTTTAAGTCTTGGCGAAAACAACCTAAGAGAAAGCTTACAAAGCATTGGAAATTACACAGAATACCCTACTACAAGCCCCAATGAAACTCTTAATCGTTGCAAAGGGGCTAACATTGTCTTAACAAATAAAGTAGTTTTAAACAAAGAAATCTTAACTGCCCTAAAAGATACTTTAAAACTAGTTTGTATCACTGCTACAGGGACCAATAATGTTGATTTGCAAACCGCTAAAGATTTAGGAATCGAAGTAAAAAATGTCACAGGTTATTCCACAAAAAGCGTTGCCCAGCACACTTTAATGATGGCATTGGCTTTGAGTGCAAAACTACCTTTTTATGATTCTTATTGCAAAAGTGGCACCTATGCTAAAAGCCCAATTTTTACAAACTTATCCACACCACTAGAATTACTAGATAATAAAAAATGGGGAATCATTGGGCTTGGGACTATCGGCTTAGAAGTAGCAAGACTAGCTGGTGCATTTGGCGCTAAAATAAGCTATTATTCCACAAGTGGCAAGAATCAAAACCCAAATTACCCTTGTATTGCCTTAGAATCTCTTCTTAAAGAGAGTGATGTTATCTCCATTCACGCACCGCTAAATCCCTCCACGCAGAATCTATTAAACAAAAACAATTTATCCCTTATTAAAGAGGGTGGAATCCTTATTAATGTAGGTAGGGGTGGAATCGTCAATGAACTTGAATTGGCAGAAGAAATGCAAAAGCGTAAAATTTATGCTGGATTTGATGTTTTTAGCCAAGAACCTATGGTAGAAAATCATCCATTTTTAAACCCTAAAATCGCCGATCAATTTATTCTCACTCCGCACAATGCTTGGGGCTATGAAACAAGCAAAGAAATCCTTATAAAAGGTGTAATAGACAATATTCAAAACTTTCTAAAGGCTTAATCTGCCTTTAGATAAGTCCCATTTTTTCTTTGGCTTCTTGATAGGTTTTTTGTGCGATTTCTCTAGCTGTCTGTGATCCTTTTTGCAAAATCCCTTGCAAATAGGCAAAATCACCAAAAAGCCTTTCATAAGATTCTCTAATAGGGCGCAATCCCTCAATTACGACCTCTGCCACTTTCATTTTTAATTCCCCATAACCTTTTCCCGCAAAAAACCTTTCAATTTCTTCTCTTGATTCTTTGCTAAAACATTGATAAATATTCAAAAGATTATAAACTCCCGCACGACTCTCATCAAAAGCAATAACACCCTCTGAATCAGTCGTTGCTTTTTTGAATTTTCTTACAATCTCATCAGGACTATCTAAAAGCGCGATTAAGTGGTTTGGCTTATCTCCTGAACTTTTACTCATCTTTTTTGTCGGATCATCTAGCCCCATAATTCTTGCACCCTCTTTTTGAATCAAAGGCTGTGGAACAACAAAAATCTCACCATAATCACGATTAAACCGCATTGCTGTATCACGCGCTAATTCAATGTGCTGCTTTTGATCCTCGCCCACAGGCACAAACTCACTTTTATAAAGCAAAATATCTGCACTCATCAAATTAGGATAATTAAAAAGCCCTGCAAAAATACTTTTTGGATTCTTTTGGCTTTTGTCCTTAAACTGCGTCATACGACTTAAATCACCCATAGGCGTAATACAAGTCAAAAGCCACGCCAAAGAGGTGTGTTCTTGAATCTCTGATTGAATAAAAAGTGTAGATTTCTGTGGATCAATACCACAAGCAAGTAGCATCGCACAAAGCTCAAAAGTTTTTTCGCGCAAAGTCTTTGGATTCTGTGGAATCGTGATGGCGTGTGAATTAACCACACAAAAAATATTTTCATATTCTTCTTGGCGATCCACCCAATTTTTCACTGCACCCAAATAATTCCCCAAATGAATATTTCCTGTTGGCTGAATCCCAGAAAAAACGCGCGGTTTCTTTGTGGTTACTTTGGTTTGCATAGCAATCAATCCTTCAAAAAGTGTAATTTAAAGTGTGAATTATAACAAAACTTAAACTTTTTTGTTAAAATTTTACCCAAAGAATCTCACAAAAGGAGCACGATTGAACTTAGCCAAACCAACACTCACAAAGCGAATCATTCCCTGCCTTGACATTAAAGATGGGCGCGTAGTTAAAGGCGTTAATTTCGTTGGTTTGCAAGATGCCGGAGATCCCATAGAAGTAGCAAAACGCTATAACGATGAAGGAGCAGATGAAATCACCTTTTTAGACATTACTGCCACTCACGAAGGGCGCAACACCACCATAGAAATGGTAAAGCGAGTTGCTAAAGAAATCTTTATCCCTCTAGCTGTGGGAGGCGGAATCTCTAGTTTAGAAGATATTTACAAGCTACTTAATGCAGGGTGCGATAAGGTTAGCCTAAACTCTTCTGCCATTGCAAATCCCAACTTCATCACACAAAGCGCAAAACGCTTTGGCTCACAATGTATTATCGTTGCCATAGATGCCAAGAAAAAAGCCACAGGAAAAGGCTGGGAGGTCTATACGCACGGCGGCAGAAAAAACACTGGAATCGACTTAGAAGAATGGGCGCTAGAAGCTTATAACAGGGGTGCAGGAGAGATTTTGCTTACGAGCATGGATTGTGATGGCACCAAAAATGGCTATGATTTAGCTCAACTCCAAAAAATCTCAAAATTAGTCCATATTCCACTTATTGCAAGTGGTGGCGCAGGAAGCAAGGAACATATTTTAGAAGCCTTTTTGAATGGAGCTGATGCGGCACTAGCTGCTTCAATTTTTCATTATCAAGAAATCCAAATCGCAGACTTAAAGCACTTCCTTAAATCCAAAGGCATTCCTGTAAGAATCTAGCACCAAAGCAATGCAAACCTTAGAATCACTTGGCTTATTTGGGCTTTTTTGCATTTGCTTCATTTCAAGTAGCCTTTATCCTTTGGGGTCTGAAGTTTTTGTTAGCTTTTTTGCGACTTTAGATTATCCTTTGTTTCTTGTGTGGAGTGTTGCTACCATTGGCAATACTTTAGGTTCGCTTAGCACTTATGCCATCGGCTATTGGGGAGAAAATTTTATTTTAGCAAAACACTTTACAAAACCAAAAAATTTTGAAAAATATCTCGTTTTTGTTGGCAAATATGGTTTTGTGGGGGCATTTTTTAGTTTTTTGCCCTTTTTGGGAGATATTTTTGCATTTGTTTTAGGGGCTACTCGCTACCCTTTTTTAAAAGCCACCTTTTTTATTTTTCTTGGCAAAGGCTTACGATATTATCTGTTAATCTACCTAACCAAAGTTTTTTCATAACACACAACAAGCTTTATTGCTATTTCTCTATATTTTTCAATGATTCCTTAAAAAAACACTATAATATAATTAAGAAAAAGTAGAAAGGAAAATTTATGGCAGGATTTCAATCACCAATAACAATTAATGAAGCAATGCAAAGAATAAAAAATAATGAATATTTGCTTCCAGCATTTCAAAGAGAGTATGTTTGGGAGCCTTGGCAGATAGAAGAACTATTTGATTCACTAATGCGAGGTTATCCTATAAGTTCTATGCTTTTTTGGAAAGTAAAAGATGAAAGCAAAACAGCTTGGAAATTTTATAGATTTTTAGAATATTATCGTGAGCGCTATCATACGCATAATGATTATTTTAACACCTCAAGTCATAAAGATTTTTATGCAATTTTAGATGGACAGCAAAGATTAACTTCTCTTTATCTTGCTCTTTTTGGAAATTATGATATTCATAGATCATATAATAAATGGGAAGATGATGATAGATATTTTAAAATTTGTCATTTTTATTTTAATCTTACTCAAAGTAAAAAACCAGAAAATGAAAATGTTGAATATGAATTTTTATGGCTTGATAAACTAGAAACAAAAGAGCAAAATATTTATATTGATAAATATCAGCAAAAATGGTTTAAGTGTCAGTATTTATATCAATATGATTCAGGAAGAGTAAGAAAAATAGCAAGAGAATTTAATTTAAACGAAAATGAAGAAGATAGATTAGATTTATTACACCAAAAGATATTTGATAAGAATTTAATTAATTTCTATTTAGAAGAAGAGCAAAATCCAGATAAAGCAGTTAATATTTTTATTAGAATCAATGCAAATGGTGAACCACTTGATTATTCTGATATTTTATTTAGTATTGCTATTGCAAATTGGAACAAAATTGATGCAAGAACAGAAATCAGTAATCTTGTAGATAAAATTAATGAAAATTTTGACATTTCTAAAGATTTAATACTTAAAGGATTTTTATATTTATTCCATAACAATATTAAATTTCAAATCAATAGTTTTGATAAAGACTTTATAGAATCTATAGAAGCTAAATGGGAGGGTATAAAAAATACTTTTATCGAAACATTTAGATTGCTTAGAAGTTTTGGATTTGAGTGGAGAACGCTTTCATCAAACAATGCTGTTTTGCCAATTTTATATTTTATTTACCACAAGGATTTAACAAATAGCATCGTAGATTCTGTCAAATGTAGTGAAAATCGAGCATTAATAAAAAAATGGTTGCTTAGAGCCATTATTTTAAAGCCTTTTGGTGGAAGTGGTGATGCGGTATTATCAAATACGCGTAAAGCTTTTGTTAAAAATTTTAAGCAAAATGGTAGTTTTTTCGATAGAGAAATAGAATTATTTCCATTAGAAGAAATTGAAAAAGAAGCAAGATACACACAACTCATAGATGAGGAGTATTTAGAAAACAATATCATAGAATGTCGCAAAAATAGTCCTGAAGCATTTGCTGTGTTATCTTTACTCTACCCAAATTTAGATTATAAAAATAATAATTTTCATAAAGACCATTTACATCCAGAATCCGCATACAAAGAATATGAAAAGCTTTACAAAGGTACAAATGATTGTATTTCTTTTGTCATTTATGATTCTTTACCAAATTTACAAATGCTTGATGCAAATGAAAATGAATCTAAAAGTAACAAGTCTTTAGAACAATGGGTAAATGAAAAATGTAATGGAAATAGAAAGGAGTTTTTAGAGAAACATTTAATTCCTAATGTGGATTTATCCCTTTCTAATTTCAACAACTTTTTTAAGGAACGCAAAGTATTAATTATTCAGAGACTAATGAAAATTTTGTAACTTTATGCAAAAATCTTTATTAATGCATTTGGTTAAAATAAAAGGCAAAATCTAGCTTTACGCTTCTGCCTTTTATTCTTAAAATCTTATTTATCACTCTATTATAATTACTTACAAAACTCTTTTTAAATCCAAATGATAGCTCTTTTGTATTTTTTTAATTCCCATAAGTAAGTTCTATCCAAAATATTTCAAAAATACAAAAAATGATTATTTTAATTATTTATAACAAAATAAAAAACATTTTACAAAATGTAAATTTTTGCCTATTTGTTTCTTAACATTTTTTAAAATAAATTTTAAAATAACATAAAAAAGGAGACAAACATGAACAATCTATTAAATGAAATCAAACATTTAGCTCAACAGGGCTTGGAGAAATCTTATTTTAAGGGATGAAAATTACAAGGAAATATTTCTACAAATTATGCTAAAGTCTGAAACCGCTATTGAAAAATTTTCACAATTATCCACAAGCCAAAAGCCTATTTATGAAAAAGTAAATTCATCGGTAAGAACTCACGATAGAATCGATGAGGCTAGAAAATCTAATATGTATTTAATTGCTTATTGTTTTAGCAGATTCGAGCACACTTCTTTATTTCCTCAATACAATCAAACTAAGTCTTTTGATATAGCCGCAGAGAAGCTAGGAGCGAAAAAGAATACTTTAAAAAAATTATAGAGATTACTTTGATACCAATAATGACAATGATAGAAAAGGATGGTGGCAAGCACCTTTACCAGATGATATGCAAAGATTCAAAGAGATTTATGATTTAAAAAACAAAGATGAAGTTATCGCAGAAGCTAGAAATATTTTAGAAATAAGATAAAGAGCAAAAAAATTATAATAATTTTGGATTGCAGTTAAAAGACAAAAAATACAATGTCAAACTTACAAGCCAAAAGAAGTTCAAAGCAAAATCTTAAGCAGATATACTTACAAAGAACTTCTATAGCTTGTTATAATGTCCTCAATGATATTCACAAGAATCAAATAGAAAGCTTACTAAATAAGATTATATATGTAATTCCTTATAATTCACCCATTACCAAACAATCATTAATTAAATATTTCAACGAAAAATATTAATATTAACATAAGGCAGTAAGAGTAATATCAAATATTAATAGTGCAATCTTAATGG
>NZ_NHYL01000003.1 GCF_003288905.1 Helicobacter sp. 11-8110
TCCTAATCTTAAACTCCCTAATTTAGAATCTTATCCTGATTACAAAGAATCTTTAAAAGAAAAAGAATGTCTTACTTATAAACTAGGAGAAGCTTTTATAAAAGCAAGTAAAACTTGGTATAAGGGTGGATATGTTAAGTTGTGGTTTGAAATTAGGAAGTTGAAGGGGGAGAGAAAGTAACCCTCTATCACCCAAATAGCATTTTATCAAACATAATAGCTAAAACAAACAAATACATCGCCAAAAGCGCGTATTTGTGTTTCTTAGAATCCACTTTACTTAAAGTCCAAATCCCAATCCTAACCCCAACCAAAGAAGCAATACCGACAATACAGCCTTGGATATAATCCACATAGCCATGCAATGCTAAAGAAGTAAATCCTGATACTGATGAGAAAATCACAAAAAATAGCGAAATAGGGACAATTTGCTTTGAGTTATATCCAAGGTAATACGCCAAAAGCGGTGCTAACATCATTCCTCCGCCAATTCCTAGCGAAATTGCGAAAACTCCAACCACACACCCACAACCCATTAAAAACAAAATTGACTTCCAACCTTCGCCCACTTTACGTTCGCCACCATAAGCGTTAGTAAAGAAAAATCGCACAATACTATAAACAATAAAAAGGCTAAATATAATTTCTAGAATACCAGAGGACACACTAGAAATAACTAGCCCACTAAAAGACGCCCCTATAAGCCCACCAATCCCCACATAAACACCATCTCTAAAATCTAAATTTTTCTTTTTATAATTCACATAAGAGCCATAAACAGAAGAAAAAATCATTTGCATAATGGAGATTCCAATGGCAATTTTAATATCATTTCCAAGTAAAATCATCATTGGAACAATAATCGCCCCACCGCCAATTCCAAAAAGCCCTGCTAGAATCCCTGCTAAAAGCCCCACTGCAAGCAATCCACCTATACTCCAAAAGTCCAGTGTCAAAACTTCCATACTCAAACCTTTATTTAAAAACAATATTTTATTATAAAAATAAGCTAAAAATTGCTAAAATGGCAAAAAATTTGGAGAACTTAAAATCAAAGACGATATTAAAATTACACATTTCGTTCAGTCTGCTGGTTGAGCTGCAAAAGTGGGTCTGGAAGACCTTTCACATCTCTCTTGCAATCTCAAAAATAACAAGGATTCAAATATCCTTGTGGGTTTTAGCGGAAACGAAGATGCCGGAATCTATAAAATTAGCGATGAACTTGCGCTTGTGCAGAGTGCGGATTTTATCACACCACTTGTCAATGATCCCTATACTTATGGGCAGATTGCAGCGGCAAATTCACTTAGCGATATTTATGCTATGGGTGGAGAGGTGAAAACTGCGCTAAATCTACTAATGTGGGATAGTTGCCACCTTGATTCACAAATGATTAGCGAAGTGCTTGAGGGTGGATTATCCAAAATCAAAGAAGCTGGAGGTGTGCTACTTGGCGGACATACGATAGGAGACAAGGAGCAAAAGTATGGGTTAAGCGTAACAGGAATCATTCATCCACAAAAAATATGGCGCAACAACACAGGACAAATTGGGGATTGCTTAATCCTTACCAAACCCATTGGAATGGGGATTTTAACAACAGCGCTTAAGGCAGATATGCTTGATTCTAAAGTGGAGCTAAAAATCTCTCAAATTATGGCAACACTTAACCAAAAAGCCACTAAAATAGCTTCTAAATACACCATTCATGCCTGCACAGATATTACAGGTTATGGGCTTTTGGGGCATTTATATGAGATGACAAATCCCAAAATCTCGATTAAGCTTTATTCAAACCAAATTCCACTTTTACAAGAAGCCATAGAATTTGCCAAAATGGGAATTATTCCCGGAGGTAGCCACTCTAATCAAAAGGCAATCAATCCTTATTGCCATTTTGCACTTCCTTTGGATTCTTTGTATTTGGGATTGGAAATTTTACTTTTTGATGCGCAAACTTCTGGTGGATTAGTCTTTGCCACCCCTTATAATCAAGCTCAAAGTTTGCTAAATGAATTAAAAAACGAAGGAATAGATTCAGCTCAAATTATTGGAGAAATCATACCTGCAAATGATTCTCCTATAAATATTATCTAAGGCAGTTTTTTCATATTTCTGCCTGTTGCTTAAATCTACAAGCAGAAATCCCAAGTCTTGTATCTGCAAAACTACAAAGATAAATTTTTCTATCCATTTTTTGGATTATCTCCTTCAACTTTTTTGCTTTCCAAAATCTACCCAACAATCCCTAAAACAACGCTTCATCCATTTCTTGTGGTATCTCTAGCTCCATAAGCCTCAAAACACTTGGGGCGATATTATTTAATCCGCCATTTTTGACTTCTTTTACACTTGGAGCAGAGACAAAACACCAAACTTCTCCTATGGTATGGTTTGTTAGAATCTCACCCTTATCATTTTGCATTTCTTCACAATTCCCATGATCACTTGTCATCACAAAGGCATAATCTTTCTCTTTGGATTTTTCATAGATTCTACCGATCTCTCTATCCACTGCTTCAACCGCCCTAACTGCCGCTTCAAAAACCCCTGTGTGTCCCACCATATCACCATTTGCAAAATTCACCACAATAAAATCATAATCCTCTTCCATCGCCTTTAATACCATATCGCCAACTTCTCTAGCACTCATTTCAGGCTTTTGATCATAAGTCTTTACCTTAGGAGAAGGGACTAAAACTCTCGTTTCATTAGGATATGGTTCTTCTATCCCACCATTGAAAAAGAAAGTTACATGAGCGTATTTTTCGGTTTCAGCTGTGTGAAATTGTCTTAAATTATGGTTTGAAATCACTTCGGCAAGAGTGTTTGGAATGCTTTCTTTGGGGAATAAAATAGGAAAATTAAAGTTTTTATCATAAGGCGTCATAGTTACAAGCGGGATTGGTATCCATTTTTTACGCTCAAATCCGCTAAATTCTTCATTTCCAAGCGCACTGACAATCTCCCTTGCTCTATCGCTTCTGAAATTCACAAATATCAAGCCATCTCCCTTTTTGATTCCACTTGCATCAAAACTAGCAGGCTTGATAAATTCATCAAAAACTCCTTGATTATAGTGTTCTTGAATGTATTGCTTAGGCGATATGGTTTGCAGATTCTCCGCACAAACAATCACATTATACGCCTCTTCCACACGCTCCCAGCGATTATCCCTATCCATAGCATAGAATCGACCACTAATGGAAGCGATTTTAATATTTTTATTTTGGATTCTACGCTCCACTTCTTCTAAAAATTTCAAAGCAGTTTGTGGCAAGACATCCCGCCCATCTGTGATTAGATGCAACAAAATCTCAAATCTCTCTTGCAATCCTTCAGCTAGGGTAAGAATATGCTCTAAATGCGAATGCACTCCACCATCACTCATTAATCCCACTAAATGAATCCGCTTACATTCCTTTAAAACTTCCAAAGCAGGATTGCCTAAAAGGCGACCCTCTTGAATAGCTTGGTTAATTTTCACCAAATCTTGATACAAGATTCTCCCACTTCCCATACACATATGCCCCACTTCAGAGTTTCCCATTTGCCCCTCTGGCAATCCCACAGAAAGCCCATAAGTTTTTATCATTCCATAAGGAACTTCCTTAAATAAGCGATCATAATTAGGCTTCTTAGCCTCAAAAAATGCATTAAACTTCTCTTGCTTACTATAACCAATCCCATCTGTAATAACCAAAATTGTTTTCATAATTCATTCCATTCTTTTTAAAGTTTATTTAGATAGAATCCTATCCAATTTTTTTATAATTTTTAATTGAAGTTTGATGAATGTTGTATTATTTTTATGAATTTCTAAACATTAACCTGTTTCAATATATCACATTTCGCGCTGCCATTGCCTTTTTTGTTGCATTTTTGATGACTATTTTTTTAATGCCCTATTATATTTTATGGGCAAGTAGCAAAAAGGCTAATCAGCCCATCTCACAATTTGCACCCAAAAACCACCAACAAAAAGTCAATATTCCAACAATGGGCGGAATCGTTTTTATTTTTTCTACCTTAATTGCAGCCTTGCTTTGTGCTAAACTCAATAATTCTTATGTGATTCTTGGAATCTTAAGTCTTATTTTATTTTCTAGCATTGGTATTTATGATGATTTCTCCAAAGTAATGCAAAAGAAAAATGCAGGAATGAGCGCACGGACAAAGTTTGCATTACAAGGATTAAGCGGACTTTTTATCGCATTGGGGCTTTATTTTTATGGAATGAATAGCCACCTTTATCTCCCTTTTTTAAAAAATCCCATTTGGGATTGGGGGATATTAAGCCTTTTATTTTGGGTGCTAGTTTTTGTTGCTACTAGCAACGCAGTCAATCTCACTGATGGCTTAGATGGATTAGTGGCAATTCCCTCCATTTATGCGCTTGTTTCTTTAGGAGTTTTTGTTTATGTTGCAGGTCATTCAGGGCTTAGTGCTTATCTTTTGTATCCTAAGATTCAAGAGAGTGGAGAAGTTGTGATTCTCTCTGCAGCACTCATTGGTGCTCTTATTGGATTTTTGTGGTATAACTGCCACCCTGCACAAGTTTTTATGGGCGATAGTGGAAGTCTTGCTATCGGTGGATTCATTGCTTATATGGCAATTATTTCAAAAAATGAAATTTTACTTTTTGTGATAGGATTTATCTTTGTTGTTGAAGCCCTATCCGTGCTCTTGCAAATTGGTAGCTACAAAACAAGGGGCAAAAAGCTCTTTTTAATGGCACCACTCCACCACCATTTTGAAGAAAAGGGCTTAAAAGAGAGTAAAATTATCGTGCGGTTTTGGATTGTAGCTCTAATGAGTAACCTCATCGCACTTTTAACCCTCAAACTTCGCTAAAGGATATGAATGCTTTTTTTACTCGGATATGGCAAAACCAATCAAGCAATTGCTGATAAATTTAGCCCTTGCTACATTTTTGATGATAACTTTAAGGAAGTCTCTAAAGATTCTAAAGGCAACACGCTTTTGCCCTCAAACCAACTAAAAGATTATTTAGAAAAATACCCTAACGCACAAATTATCACAAGCCCAGGTATCCCTCCACAAAATCCGATGATAAAGCTTAGCCAACCCATTAGTGAATATGATTTTTTTGCCTCCACAATGCCCTTTAGCGTGTGGATTAGTGGAACCAATGGAAAAACCACTACCACGCAAATGCTAACCCACCTCCTCCAAAACAAAGGTGCTCTTAGTGGCGGAAATATTGGCACTCCCTTAGCTAATCTTAACCCAAAAGCTCCCCTTTGGATTTTAGAAACTAGCTCTTTTACAATCCATTACACCAATATAGCTAGACCCAATCTATACCTACTTTTACCCATAACCCAAGATCACATTAGCTGGCATGGCAATTATGAATCTTATATCGCAGACAAACTCAAACCTCTTTTGTCGATGAAAGACAAAGAAATAGCCATCATCCCCCAATCTTTGCAGTCTCATTCTTTTTGTCAAAAAACCCTAGCTAAACTTTTTTTCTACTCTGATTCTCAATCTTTAGCAAAGCAGTTCTTCCTAGATCTAAACAAAATTACCTTTAAAGAACCCTTTTTACTCGATGCCATTCTTGCTCTTAGTGCTACACGGATTCTCTTTAATGAGGTGGATTATGATTTGCTTAATAGTTTTAAAATCGGCGCTCATAAAATTGAAGAATTTTTTGATAGCCAAAATCGCCTTTGGGTTGATGATAGCAAAGGCACTAATCTTGATGCCACAATGGAGGCTATCAAACGCTATCAAAATAAAGCACTCCATTTGATTCTGGGAGGAGATGACAAAGGTGCAGATTTAACGCCACTTTTTAAATTGATAGAAAAATGTCAAATCACCCTTTATGCCATCGGATCAAATACCCAAAAAATAACTCTTTTGGCTAAAGATCACCATATCCCTTGTTTTCCTTGCCATACCCTAGAAACTGCGGTGCAAGAAATCCACAAACACCACACACAACAAAGCATCGCAATGCTTTCACCTGCTGCAGCAAGTTTAGATCAATTTAGCTCTTATAAAGAAAGGGGTGATAAATTTAAAGTCTATGTCCAATCTCTCTAAATTTTAATATTTGTTTTGCAAGCTTTCATTAATAAACTCTTCAAAACGCATTAAAATAGTATTGATAGGATGACTTTTTCGCTTCAAACTATAAAAATGTCTCTCTAAATTAAGATTAACAATTTCAATAGAAAATAAAATGCCATTTTTCAGCTCTTGCTCTATAGCTACTTCAGAAAAAACCGCAATAGCTCCTTTATTTACCACCAAATCTTTAATAGCCGTTGTCCTATCTAATTCTAAAAAAATTGGAACTTCTTTTTTTAATTCTCCCAAAGCATTTAAAAAGCTATCCCTTAATCCCGAACCATATTCCCTAAAAATCCACTTTTTATCTAATAATTCATCAATATAACGCGGTTTTGAAGCCAAAATAAAATCATTACTTGCTACAATCAAACGATCTTCACACAAAACTTCACGAATTAACCCCTCACTTTGTGCATATTCTAGCCCAATTTCACCCTCCACTAATGCCAATTCTACGCTACCATTTTTTAAGAGATTTAAGCATTCTTGAGTGTTATAAATCTTTAAATTAACCTTGACTTTTGGATATACCTTTGCAAAATCAAATAAGATTCTAGGCAAAAAATACTCCCCTATAGTGTGTGTGGCTACAAGATTAATTTCTCCTATCAAAACACCCTCTTCTCCCAAAGCTTCCAAGCTCGAATAATAACTCTGCACTACTTCCACCCACAAACTCCCAAGATATAAAGCTCTTGTTGTAGGGACAAGCCTTTTCCCCAATCTCTCAAAAAGAGTGATTCCAAGCATTTTTTCTATATTTCTAATAAGCACCGAAACATTTGGCTGTGTAATTTTAAAATTTTGTGCGGTTAAAGTCGGACTTTTGGTATGCAATAAATCTAAGAAAATCTCCAAATCTCTAATTTTCAATTTCACCCCTTTTTTATTTAAAAAATCTTAGAATCCGATATAAAAGCCATTTTATTTTTGTTGTTAAGTATTCCATATTTTTAATTAAATTAATATATTTTTATTATGATACATTTGGTGCTATAATCCCACAAAAATTCTCAAATAGGGGTTGGAAATGTTAAGAAATAAACATTTATTTCAAATGATTTCTTCAAATTTCAAAGGACTTTTATTAGTTAGCTTAATTGTTGCCTTTGCCTTTTATCTCTCTGGAATCCAAGCTATTCAAGACACCACCCATTTAGCTGCTACTGCTTTTGCAATTATCATTGGAGCAGCCCTCTCACCTTGGTTTTTTAGATTCCAACACACACTCCAAGCAGGTGTGCATTTTAGCGCTAAAAAACTTTTGCGACTAGGAATCGTGCTTTATGGATTTAATATTACTTTTAGTGAGCTATACAGCATCGGTTTTTACGGATTTTTGATTGCTTTTATTGTGATTGTAAGTATTTTTTTAATTGCCTTATTTGCAGGGACAAAAATCTTTAAGCTTGATAGGGAAACTTCTATGCTTGTGGGTGCTGGAAGCGCTATTTGCGGTGCTGCTGCAGTTTTAGCTCTTGAATCAAGCCTAAAATCCGATTCTTTTAAAGGCGTTGTTGCCGTTGGTAGCGTGGTAATTTTTGGCTTGATTGCGATGTTTTTATACCCCATTGCCTTTAGCACTGGAATCATACCCTTATTAGATAGCGATGGAATGGGGCTTTTTATGGGAGCCACTTTGCATGAAGTTGCCAATGTTGCTGGTGCTGCTGAAATGGCAAAAGAGATGACAAATGGAATCTTCACTCAAAGTGCTGCTAATCTTGCAGTCATCATTAAAATGATGCGCGTGATTTTACTCGTGCCTTTTTTATTGATTGTTGCTTATTTTATCGCTAGGGATAACAATGCGCAAAGCACCGCCCAAAAAACTAGCAAGAGAATTGACATTCCTTATTTTGCTTTTATGTTTTTAGGGGTTATTGTGCTTAATACTTTTTTAAGCGCCCATAAAGACACACTTATTTTAAATGTCTTTAGCATTCAATCTATTGTTGAAAGCGGTCGATTCCTTTGCACACTTTGTATTGTTTATGCTATGGCTGCTTTAGGGCTTCAAATTGATTTTAAAAAATTTATCAAATTAGGTGGTAAAGCCTTTGGTTTAGCCTTTTTGCTCTTTCTCATCTTAATCTTTGGGGGATATTTACTAACCCTCTGCTTCCAAGGAATCCTTTGGTGATTTTGCCCACTTTAGAGGCAATTTGCCACTGCCTCATCTAAATAATAGATATTTAAATACCCTGCTTCTACCAAATCAGTTCCAAGTAAAGATGCAGAATGCCCCAAATAGCAATTAATTAGAATCTTTTTATCTTGATTTAAAACTTCTTGCAATTCTTCTTTGGTTGTAATATTTCTAGCACCCCTTAAATGCCCTCTTCTAAAATCCTCTGGCATTCGGATATCCACACAAATCCACTCTTCATTTTCTAAAATATCTTTTAAATCTTCTTTATAAATCGCCTTTGCAAGACTTTTATAATTTTTTCCGTAATACTGCATTCTTATCCTTTTACAAAATAACTTAAAGCACTTTTGCCAAACTTTCTTGTTTTTACACATTCAAAATCACCTAGTTTTTGAGGGATTTTAAGGCTAGAAATATGCTCTAATACCACAATGCCAAAAACATTAGAATCCAAACTCTTAACCACCTTAAAGCATTTTTCATAAATTCCCCCCATTCCCTCGCGCATATCAAAAGGTGGATCAAAATAGCCAATACTAAAATCCTTAATTCCCTTTAGTGTTTCTTTGTAATTTTCAAAAGTATCGCCAAAAATAACTTGACAATCACAATCTTTACAGACCTTTTGAATATTGCTTTTTAAAACTTCATAAGATTCTCTATTTTGCTCAAAAAATATAGCACTTTTAGCTCCCCTGCTTAACGCTTCAATGCCAACACTTCCACTCCCTGCAAAAAACTCTACAAAATTAGCTCCTACTACATCATAATTTAATGTATTAAAAAACGACTCTTTTAAGATTGCTTTAGAAGAACGAGTGATTTCCAAAGGAGCCATTTGAAGATTCCTGCCTTTAAAAACTCCGCCAATAACCTTTAGAGTTGCTTTTTTAAAATTGTCTGTTTGCATCTTTATCCTTCCAATGCTCTAAAATAATGCCCTCAATCTCTCTTGCATATCGCTCCAAAACATCACGAATCTTCTCATGCAAAACATCATCTTTTTTCTCTTGCTTGTAAAACTCTACATCACTTAACACTTCATTCCAATTCACACTCTCCACATTGGTTTGTTTAATCTCTTCCTCACTCTCTCCCTTATATTCCTCTTTGATTTTTTTTTCATTCTTAATTGATTCATAAAATATCCGCAATCTCTCCAATAAAACCTCCTTGGTAAAAGGCTTATTTAAGTTAGCATTTTCATATTCACCAATCAAAAAAACGGGCTTTTGAGAATCAATAGGCTGAGTAGCAACTACAAAATCACACGCCTTGCAGCTTGTCAAATAATCTTTTAAATACATTTCCAAAGTTTTACCCAATAAAAGAGAATCGCTAATAAGAGCTATTTTCATGCTTTTCCTTAAAATTTGTAAAGAAAAATTTTAAACATTATATTAAAAAAAATACAAAAAAGTAAGGGAAAAAGAATTCAAATAAAGCAAAAAATCAAAATCACACCACTGCACTTCATAATCAAATTGCAAAAACTCAAATCCACTAAAATCTTTAGCTTTAATAAGCTTTATATATTTTTTTGCTATAATCCACCTAATTTATTTCAAGGAGTTTTTATGAAAGTGATTGTTATCCAAGGTCCAAATCTTAATATGTTAGGTATTAGAGATCCTAGAATCTATGGACCTGCAAAACTTGAAACAATTCACCAAAATATTCAAAACCACGCTGAACAAATTGGCTTAGAAGTGGATTTTTTTCAAAGTAATTTTGAAGGAGAAATTGTCGATAAAATCCAAGAAGCACTCGGACAATACGATGGCATTGTCATCAATCCAGCTGCTTATTCTCACACTTCTATTGCTATTCGTGATGCTATTAGCGCGGTTAATCTCCCAACTATTGAAGTGCATATCAGCAATATCCATGCAAGAGAAGATTTTCGCCACAAAAGTATAACCGCAGGAGTTTGCGCAGGAGTTGTCGCAGGGTTTGGTCCTATGGGCTATCATTTAGCATTGCAGGGGCTTTCACAGATTCTTAATGAGATTCAAGCTATCAAACAAGCTAGAGAACAACAAGCTCAAGCCACAAATTCATAGTCTAAGTTTATAAAATATGGAAAATTTCATTATCAGAGATGAAAATGCCCTTTATTTTGAAACACACTATAGTTGTGATAATGCCATTTTTTTAGCCATTGGTCAAAAAGGATATTTCATTACCGATGGTCGTTATGAGACAGAGGCAAAAGAGCATATTAAAAGCACTCAATATGAGATTGAAATTCTAATTAGCCACGATCTCATACGCACTGCAAAAAATATTTTAAAAAAATATGAAAAGGCTACTTTTATTTTTAATCCACAAGAATTTTCACTCTATTTTTACGAGAAACTCACCAGTGGTTTAAAAATCAACTTTGTGCCCAAGCCAAATTTCCATCAAGAAAAACGAATCTGTAAAACCAAAGAAGAAATTGCACTTATTGAGCATTCTCAAAAGCTAAATATTAAAGCCTTTGACAAGTTTGCAGCGTGGATTTCTAAAAATGCTAAAGACAAAAATGAGGCTTTTTTGCATTTTAAATCCCAAGCCTTTTTAACCAAAAAAGGCAAATATGATTTAAGCTTTAATCCTATTGTTGGAATCAATGCAAATGCCGCAAAGCCACATGCTCTGCCCTCTAATGATCAGCTCTTAAAAGGCGATTTGTTGCTTTTTGATGCAGGAATAAAATACCAAAGGTATTGCTCAGATAGGACAAGGACAGGGTATTTTGGCAAAAACGGCTTTAACTTCAAAAAAGAGCAACATTTCAAAGATTCAACACTACAAAAAATCTATGATATTGTTTTAAAAGCACAAGAAAATGCTATCAAACACGCCAAAGCTGGAATGTTAGCTTGTGAAATTGATGCTCTAGCGCGCAATGTTATTGAAAAAGCGGGTTATGGTAAATATTTTGTGCATTCTACAGGTCACGGCATAGGCTTAGACATTCACGAACTTCCCATTATTTCAGCACGCTCCAAAACTCGCATTGAAGAGGGAATGGTTTTTTCTATTGAACCTGGCATTTATATTCCCAATAAATATGGCGTTAGAATCGAAGATTTAGTGGTGATAGAAAGCAATGGAGCAAGAATTCTTGGAGAATAAACCTTGCTTGAATTCTTATTTTGGAAGCAAATCTTACAAAATTACTTCACTCAAAAAAGACTTTTTGCTCTACACCCCTAAACACTTCCCCAAAAACAATGCCTTTTCTCTTACAAGAAAAATCCCAAAATCTCGATTCATACGCCCACCAAGCCCTTATGATTTGTTTAAAAATAATTCAAAGCTAAAATCTTACACACTTTTAGGTATAGGTAGCAATCAAGGAGATTCTTTGACAATTTTTTGGAAACTTTTTTTAAGGCTCAAAAAGAAAAATGCTATAATTGCTTATTCACCTTTTTTAAAAAATCCAGCCTTTGGATACACCCAACAAGCTGATTTTTATAATGGTATAGTTTGGATTAAAACACAACTTTGTTGTGCTGATTTTTTTAGTTTTTGTTTTTACTTGGAAAGAATTTTTGGGCGAAAAAGAAAAAGAGAATTTAAAAATGCGCCAAGGACTCTAGATCTTGATATTTTAGGATTCAAAAACAAAACTATTCGCTTCAAACATTTGTGTATTCCACACAAAGAATGGGCAAATAGACCAAGTGTAACTATCCCTCTTAAAGGATTTTTATGAAATTATTTACTTATAATGCTGAAACTTCTGCCCTTGCTTTAGCGGAAGCCAAGAAAGAACTCGGCGATGAATTTTCCATCATCTCACAAAAAAAACTTGCCGATGGTAACTATGAAATCTCTGTTGCCATTAGCGAAGAAGATTTAAAACAGCTCAAAACCAAGCAAGAGCAAACTAAAAAAGAGCAGCCACTTCCTATTAGAAACAACAATATCGCAGAGCGTCTAGAGCTCATTGCCCAAAAAGAGTTAGAAAGAAAACGCGCCGCCCAAAGTCTGCAGAATCTACCCGAAGATGTTTCCTTGCAACTCTCTGATGCGGTGCGCCAAATCTCTCAAATCGCTGGAGTTAATACTAAGATTCCGCCAAAATCCACTTATCCAAAAGAGTTACCATCACCCCAAATTAAAGATGATTCCACTCCCCAAAAACCCAAAGAAACCGCTAAAGTAAAGAAACAAGAAGAAATCCAAGATCTATCAAATTTAAGAATTATTCGCAGTGAAATTGATAAACTTAATGATAAAATCAAACTTATACAAAATATGTTTTGGGAAGAAAGGGGACCTAAAAAAGAAGGCTTGATTATCCCTCACGAATTTGCAGAAATCTATCGTATTGCCAAAGCAAGCGGAATGGCAAAGGAGCATTTAGAAAAAATTATGCAGCTTACTTTGGAGTTAATGCCTATTAAAATGCGCGAAAATTCTGTGCTAATTAAGCGTTATTTCCGTGAAGTTTTGAGAAAAATGGTCTATGCAAGAACAGAAAATCTAAATAATAATGTCAAAAACATTATGATGCTTGTAGGTCCAACTGGGGTGGGTAAAACCACGACTTTAGCCAAACTTGCTGCGCGCTATTCTAGAATGCTTAATAAAAACTACAAAGTAGGAATCATCACCCTTGATACTTACAGGATTGGTGCAGTAGATCAACTTATGTTTTATGCTAAGAAAATGAAACTAAGCATTGACACTGTTGTGGATACAGAAGAATTTGTTGGCGCACTTGATTCGCTTAAATATTGCGATTATATCTTAATTGACACGGTCGGAAGCTCCCAGCACGATAGAGCCAAACTTGAATCTCTTAAAAGTTTTGTCAATGCTGATCCTAACACCAAAATTGATGTAAGTCTTGTAATGAGTGCAACCACAAAATATGAGGATTTAAAAGATATTTATCACACCTTTTCTACACTAGGGATTGACACGCTTATTTTTACTAAACTAGATGAAACTCACAGCTATGGAAATATTTTCTCTCTTATTTATGATACAAAAAAAGCAACTAGTTATTTTTCAATCGGACAAGAAGTGCCCAATGATTTAATGGTCGCTACTAGCGATTTTTTAATTGATTGCTTGTTAGATGGATTAATTCGATAATGAAAAATCAAGCTGCAAATTTAGAACTTCTCCTTGACACAACAAAAAAAACTAATACCAAATTTATCACCATTACAAGCGGAAAAGGTGGAGTTGGAAAATCTACCTTTAGCGCAAATCTTGCTTATAAACTTTGGCAACTTGGCTTTAAAGTTGGGATTTTTGATGCAGATATTGGACTTGCAAACTTAGATATTCTCTTTGGAGTCCGATGCGAAAAGAATCTCTTGCATGTGCTAAAAAATCAAGTTAAACTAAAAGACATTATTATCCCTATTGAACACAATCTTTATTTAATTCCAGGTGATTCAGGCACAGATATTTTTCGCTACAAGAGCGAATTTATGTTTGAAGCACTCATTGAAGATTCTAGCTTTTTAGATTCTTTGGATTTTATCTTAATTGACACAGGAGCAGGAATTGGAGAATACACCCAAACTTTTTTAAAAAATAGTGATGATTCCATTGTGATTACAATCCCAGATCCAGCAGCTATCACTGATGCATATGCCACTATCAAACTTACTGCTACTTTCAAAGATAGAATCTTTATGCTCATTAATATGACAAAAAATCAAGAAGAAGCCGAAATGATCTTTAACAAAATCCAAAAAATTGCACAAAATAATATTGAAAATATTCGTTTAGAATACCTCGGAAAACTTACTAAAACACCACTCATTAGTCGCTACAGCAAAAATCGCGCTCTTTTTGTCAAAGAGGAGCCAAACTGCAACGCTTCAATGGAAATTGAAAAAATTGCAAGATCCTTAGCAGCAAAATTGGAACAAAATGTGCTAGTGCAGGAAGATAAAAAGTTTGGGAAATTTCTCAAAAAAATTTTAGGACATTTTTAAAATTTTAAGGATGAATTTATGGCATTAAAAATGGATAATTTTTTAAGTTTTGCGATTGTAAATGGATTTTTTATCGGACTTTTATTATCCTTTTTGAAGTTTGATGAACCAGAAATGATTGTTGCTTGGACGCTTATTTCAACCATAGGATTTTATTTAATCACTTTAGTAAGTGTTTCTCTTTTTGTGCATTTTATCAATGATCAAGAAACAAGCGATAGACGCGCTTCTTATAATGCAACATTAGAAGAATATATTCAAGAATTTGACAAACGCGAAAAAGTTGCAAACAAAATTCGAGGTTTCTTACGCGCTATGGAAAAAACTATGCACGAAGAAGAGCAAGAGGACAAAGTCGCTCAAACTAGCAAATCAAAGAAAGAAAAAGCTAATGTTGAAAACTTCTAGGGGATATGAAAATATCATCAAACAAAATCAAGATAATCTAGCATTAGCCTATTTACCTGCTCTCAAAGCACTTGCAGCAAGGCTTAAAGAAAGATTACCTGCAAGTGTAGAATTTTCTGATTTAGTGTCCATAGGCACAGAAGAACTTATCAAACTTGCACGCAAATACGATCAAAACCTTAATGATTCTTTTTGGGGTTATGCAAAATCAAGAGTTTATGGCGCTATGCTTGATTATTTAAGGGGGCTTGATTGTATGAGTCGCCAAACAAGAACACTCGTAAAAAGCATTGATAAAGAAATTGCAAAATACTATAACGAACACCAAGAAGAACCAGATAATGCCTATCTTAGCAAGATTTTAAATGAAGATATTGAAAAAATCAAAGAAGCAAGAAATGCTAGTGAAATCTATGGAATCTTGCCACTAGATGAAGAATTAAGTGCAATACAAGAAGATAAAACTTTTAATAAAATAGAAAAGCAAGAACTAGTTGAAATTATTCAAAATATCTTGGAATCTGCATCGCAAAATGAACAACTTGTAATACAGCTTTACTATTATGAAGAATTAAACTTTAAAGAAATTTCAGAAATTTTAGAAATTAGCGAATCAAGGATTTCACAAATCCACAAGGCTGTGATTCGTAAAATCAGAGCATACCTTGAAGAAAGGGGGATAGATGGCTGATATATTAAGTCAAGAAGAAATTGACGCGCTATTAGAAGTCGTGGATGATGGGGGAGCAGAACCCGAAACCTTTGAAAAACCAGCCACCATTCATCAAAGACAAATCACTCTCTATGACTTCAAGCGTCCCAATCGCGTTAGCAAGGAACAATTAAGGGCTTTTAGGGGGATTCACGATAAAATGGCGCGTTCTCTCTCTAGTCAAATTTCAGCTATTATGCGCTCCATTGTTGAGATTCAACTCCATAGCGTGGATCAAATGACTTATGGAGAATTTCTAATGAGTTTGCCAAGTCCAACAAGCTTTAATGTCTTTTCTATGAAACCCCTTGATGGAACTGGTGTTTTAGAAATTAACCCAAGCATTGCATTTCCTATGATTGATAGGCTTTTAGGGGGTAAAGGCGATCCTTATGAATCAACGCGCGAATTTAGCGATATTGAGCTTAATTTATTAGATACTATTTTGCGTCAAATGATGCAAAACCTAAAAGAAGCATGGGCGCCTATTACAGAGATTTTCCCCAATGTAGATGTTAAAGAATCAAGTCCCAATGTTGTGCAAATTGTTGCACAAAATGAAATTGTCATCATGGTAGTTATGGAGATTATCATAGGACATAGTAGTGGAATGATGAATCTTTGCTACCCTGTTATTTCTCTAGAATCCGTCCTTTCTCGCCTTGCTAGTCGTGATATTATGCTTAGTGAAACTAGCTCTAAAAAATCTCGCAATAAAGAGCTTCAAGCCCTTTTGGGTGGAGCCAAAGTCAATGTTGCTGCTATCCTTGGTGAAACCAAACTCACACTAAGGGAAGTTTTGGATTTGGAAGTAGGCGATATTATGCGACTTGATCGACCTGCTGATGACACCGTGATTATTAATGTAGATGGTAGGGAAAAATTCCTAGCTGGTATTGGGCTACACCGATACCGCAAAACCATTGAAATCAAAGAAATGATTAAAACCGAAAAAGATCAAGTCAAAGAAATCTTAGAAATGCTTGAATCACAACGAAAATCAAGAGCGAATGAAATTGAAGATGAATAGGAGAAAATATGCTTAATAATTTTTTAAACCTCATCACACAAGAAAGTATCTCCACTATTGAAGGTTTATTAGGTCAAGCCCCAGATGTTAGCTATTTGCAAGAAAAAGATAATGACAAATCTGCCATTGAAGCTCCTATGGCTAGAGTGGATATTGAAGCAGACAATGGTGCTAAACTTGCTTTTTTTATTTCTCCAAAAGTCGCGACTGCCCTTGCTGATATGATGTTAGGTGGAGAAGGAAGCGCAAAAGAAACAATGGATGATGATGATTTAGATGCAACCAAAGAGATTGTGTCTAATATTTTTGGCGCAGTTTCTACTTCTCTTGGCGCACAAAAAGAATTGCCAAAGCTTAGCTTTAATCTCAAAAATATTCAATTTATCAGCGAAACCTCTGATTTAGAAATCGATCATTTTGCAAGTTTTTATACTTTTTCTTTTAACTTAGGTGATATCCAAGATTCTTTATTTTTGGCTTTTTCAGAAACTTTTGAGAATCTTTTCAAAGAAAATCCCCAAGAAACCTCCCAGGAATCACCCCAACCTTCACCCCAAAATACAAGTCATCAAGATGACACCGCCTTAGAATTCAACAATGCAGAAATGAAAAATATGGCAATGTTGCTTGATGTGCGTTTGCAAGTCAAGGTGCGAATCGGACAGAAAAAAATGCTTTTAAAAGATGTTATTGCTATGGATATTGGAAGTGTTGTGGAATTAAACCAACTTGCCAATGATCCTTTGGAAGTCTTGGTAGATGATAAGGTGATTGCTAAAGGAGAAGTTGTGATTGTAGATGGAAACTTTGGAATCCAAATCACAGAAATAGCTCCTAAAAAAGATAGAATCGAACAACTTATGTAAAACCTAATAACCTAAAAGTTTTACAAATCACATCCAATCAATAATCTTTGTAACCTCTTGGACCTCAAAGCATTTAATGCCTAGGTTTTGCGAAGGTTTTTTAGGCAGAATTGCCTTATCAATCCCTAAAGATAACGCTTCTTTAAGTCTTTGTTCTACATTAGAAACTTCTCTAATATCTCCTACCAAACTCACCTCACCAATAAATACACTTTGTGGTGATAACACGCGATTACGAAAGCTTGAAAGAATCGCTGCAACAATGGCTAAATCCGCTGCTGTTTCCAAAATTTTAATTCCGCCTGTTACATTAATGAAAACATCATAGCGGTTAAGCGGAATCTCAAGCTTTCTCTCCAATAGAGCTAAAATCATATTTAAACGATTTGTATCAAAACCTGTGCTAGATCGTTTTGGCATACCATAAGCACAATCACTCACTAAGGCTTGAACTTCTAAAACTAGCGCCCTACTTCCTTCCAAAACCACGCTTAAGGCACTTCCTGGACTTGAAGTCTTTTGGGAAAAAAATATTCTTGATGCTTCTTTAGCCCCCACAAGCCCATTACTTCTCATCTCAAAAATCCCAACTTCACTAGTATTTCCAAAACGATTCTTAAAACCCCTTAAGAATCTTAATTCACGACTAGAATCTCCTTCAAAATACAACACGCAATCTACCATATGCTCTAAGATTCTAGGACCAGCAATTGATCCTTCTTTGGTGATATGACCGATAATAAAAACACAGATTCCCCATTCCTTAGCCAATCGCATTAATTCAAAAGTAACCTCACGCACTTGCGAAACACTTCCAGGACTTGAAGCAATTTTCTCACTATAAAGTGTCTGAATACTATCAATGACTAGCATTGTATAATTGCGCTCTTTACTTTTAATAGATGCAATAATTTCTTCTAATTGAATTGCATTTAAAAGATATAAATTTGGATTCATTGCTTCTAATCGCTCCGCACGCAAAGCGATTTGTGAGCTACTCTCCTCGCCACTTACATAAAGGACATTTTTACCCATTTTGGCAAGATTACTAGAAATCTTAAGCAATAAAGTTGATTTTCCAACTCCAGGACTTCCGCCTACAAGATACATTCCCCCAAGCACAATCCCGCCACCAAGCACAATATCAAGCTCACTCTCTCCAGAACTAAAACGGATAAATTCTTCTTCTTTAACCTCTGTAATAGGTGTAACTTTTGAAGTTTGATTTAGGGGATTAAAGGCTTCTATATGCTCTTCTTTTAATTCTAAAAAACTCTCCCAAGCGCCGCAATTAGAGCATTTTCCAAGCCATTTAGAACTTTGAAATCCACAATGCTGACATTCAAAGATTTGCGCCTTTTTCTTAGCCATCTAGCCCCTTAAGAATCAAAAATAGAATCCAAGATTGTCTGAATGTATTTAGCCTCATCAAACTCAATCAAATCTTCTGCACCCTCTCCCACTCCAATATAAAGAATTGGCACACGCAAAGTATGAATAATGCTAAAAATAGCCCCACCCTTACTTGTCCCATCAAGCTTGGTGATAATCACTCCATCAACACCACCCAAAGTTTGACTAAAAACCTTTGCTTGATCTAGGCTAGAAGTACCCTGTGTGCCATCTAAAATCAAAATTTTTCTATGAGGCGCACCCTCTTTTGCTTTGTTGCAGATTCGCAAAATTTTTTGCAATTCATTTTGCAAATTACTTTGATTATGCAATCTCCCTGCCGTATCAATAATCACACAATCTATTCCTTTTGCCACCGCTGAAGTAATCGTATCAAAAGCTACTGCTGATGGATCGTGTCCTTGTTTAGAAGCAACTACTGGGAGACCAAGGCGATTCCCCCAAAGCGTTAGCTGCTCAATAGCCGCTGCTCTAAAAGTATCTCCTGCGCCCAAAATAACACTTTTTCCTTGCTTTTTGTAACGATTAGCCAACTTTGCAATTGTGGTGGTTTTACCCGCTCCATTTACCCCAACAATCAAATCCACACAAGGCTTAGCTTCTACTTGTTTAACTTGCACTTTATCATAATAACTCTCTCCCCTAAAAAGCCTAAGCAATGCAACTTCAAGCTCATTTTTGCTAATCTCATCTCCTAGTGGAGAAAGGATTAACTCAATTAAATCATAATCCATATCTGTTGCAATTAGCACTTCCTCTAGTTCTTCTTTGGTGAGCTTTTTATTGGCTTTTGGAAGTATTTCCCTAATACTTTGCGCTGTTTTTTGTAAAGTTTTTTTGAGAATATCAAACATTATTTTGCCCTCATCTTTGCTACACTTTGTGATAAATCAAATTCCATCATTTCTTCTGGAATCGCCCCTAAATAATGAATAATATACTCCCCTTTTTCATCATACAAAACAATCAAAGGGATTCCCTCAATTCCTTCTAATGCTTCAAAAAGCTTATCTCTATTTTCTCCATAAGCCAAAGGCAATGAGTATTGATTTTCTTGGATAAAAACTTCAATGCTTTGTTGCAAATTCTCCACTTCTCCCACTAAATCATCAATTGCGATTCCATAAATGCTAATTTCTTCGCCAAATTGCTTTTGCAAATTCTCTAAATGCGCCAAAATAGCAATGCAAGGCTCACACCAAGTCGTAAAGAAAAATAACATTTTTATATTCTTTTTATTAGTAGTAACAAGCAAATCCCGCAAAACATTTACTTTTTTAGGTTCAATATTTTTAAAATTTTGCGTCTTATCTTGCGTATTTTTTTGATTAACAATAAGCTTTTCGCCATTATTCATTAAAATGCCTAAATTATCTAAAATTTCTTGCTTTTGAGTGGTTTCCAAAGTCTCTTTTGGTTTTTCACAAGCACTAAAAAACAATCCAATACCTAAAATCATCACTACTAAGATTACTTTTTTCAAATCTACTCTCCTAAAATTAAAGAACAAAATTATACACTCCTATAAAGAAAAACCACATTAAAGCTTATTTTGCAAATAAATATCCTAAGGCAGAATGACTAAAATTGCCAAATTTCTCAATTGATTCTAAGGGTAGCTTAAGCTCCACAATCCCATAAACATAAGGCATAACTTCATAGGGCTGGTAAATAAAAACTACACCATCATAATCAATCAAAATCGCGTCAGAAACTTTAAAATTTTCAAAATCAACATAATCTTGCGCTACATTGTCAATTTCTGTAAGATATTTTTGGTATTCTGTCCAAAGTAGCTTTTTTAATTCCAAATTATTTAAATCAATCATTTCATTAAGTGGGACAATTCCCTCCTTTCTTGAAATTATTACGCCCCATTTTCCGTGATTCCCATGAGCACCACCTGTATAGAGATAGCTCGTTCTCTCAAGCACCAAAATCTCATCATCAAAATAATAAAGTCTATCTTTAACCATTTCTTCTAAAGGAAATTTTTTAAGATAAGCCGATGCTTCCATTCCCTCAATATTTTTTAAATATTCTTGCATTGATACTTCTAAAGAAGGCAAAAAAGTCTCCTTAACATTTGCACAATTAAAGTCTTTTTCATACATTAATTCTAAAAGATTTTGAACTTCTAAATCACTAGAGCATAGCACCAAGGCACTCACTTGACTTAAACTATCCTTAGAATAGCGATAAACAACCTCTTGGCTTTTAAGATTAAAAGAATCTTGAAGTGCTATCTTATTTTGAATCTCACCATTTTTAATCACGAAAACCTTTTCTCCACACTTTAGCTCACCATTTTTCAAAACCTTATTGGGCGATATTTCACAGCCTTGAAACTTTTCATTCTTTACCCCAGCAAACAAAATCCCCTGTGCATTTTGCGCAAGATACAATTTTCCTTCCTCAAAGTCATAAATCTTGTAAGAAATATCCTCACCCTGCATTCCAAAACCACTAGTAAATGCTAATATTACGCCAACAAACACCTTCAATAAAGCCACCCTAATTTGCATTCTCCACCCTTTAAAATCAAAAAGTTTTAAAGATTCTAGCATTATTTTTAATTTTTTTGCAAAAAACTATTGATTTTTTTTAAAAGCATTGCTATAATTTTACCCTTGCTTTTGTGCGGGAGTAGCTCAGTGGTAGAGCATAACCTTGCCAAGGTTGGGGCCGCGGGTTCGATCCCCGTCTCCCGCTCCATTTTTAAATCATAAAAGTAATGAATTTGATAATAATTAGCCCGGGTGGTGAAATGGTAGACACAAGGGACTTAAAATCCCTCGGACATTGCGTCCGTGCCGGTTCAAGTCCGGCCCCGGGCACCACTATGGTAGTAACAATCAAAATGGTGGCGACATAGCCAAGCGGTAAGGCATGGGCCTGCAAAGCCTTGATTCCCCAGTTCGAATCTGGGTGTCGCCTCCAATTTATGATTTCATTTAAAATTCTAGCTTCTCTAAAAGCTCACACTTTTTTCGGGAGATGGCTGAGTGGTCGAAAGCGGCGGTCTTGAAAACCGTTGAGGGTCACACCTCCGGGGGTTCGAATCCCTCTCTCCCGGCCACTACTTTTGATAATTCTTATCTCACAATAAATTTTCTTAATTCTTTTATTTACAAACCAAAGACTAACTTTTTTCTTATCAGGCAAACCTTAAACTTCTTATTTCTTTGTATAGCGTTTATATTCCTCACCCCAATTACACATTGCTTGTAAAATAGGAATAAAACTTTGTCCTTTTTTTGATAAGCTGTATTCTACTTTCGGCGGAATCTGTGGATATTCTTTGCGTATGATTAGCTCATCGCTTTCTAACTCACGCAAGACATTTGTTAGAGTTTTAAACGATATTGGAGCTAGGATTCTATTAAGCTCATTATAACGCACGATATTGTCTTTATAAAGGCAATAAAGCACACTCAATTTATATTTGCCTGAAATCACATTCAAAGTATAGTTAAATCCACATTCTTGGTAGTTGCAGTTTGAATTTTTTGTATTTTGCATCATAACTTCCTTATTACTTACACTTTACTTTTGGATAGTATCCTACTTTATATATCGTATTGACATTATAAATCATATAAACTAAAATTCTCATACAAATTTAAGACAAATACAATACTTTTCAAACAAAGGAGCGAAAATGAAACATATACTTTTATTAAATGGTGGCAAGAGTTTTGGGCATTCTGCTGGTAGATTAAATGAGACTTTGCATAATGTAGCTAAAGAAACTTTATGTAGTTTGGGATTTGACATACGCGAAACACATATAGATAAAGGCTATCAAATAGAAGAAGAATTACAAAAGATTCTAGATTCTGATGTCGTTATTTATCAAATGCCTGGTTGGTGGATGGGTGAGCCTTGGATAGTAAAGAAATATATTGATGAGGTTTTTACTATGGGGCACGGTAAGCTCTATACAAGTGATGGGCGATCAAGAAATGATGAAAGCAAAAAATATGGCAGTGGTGGTCTATCACAAGACAAAAAATATATGTTTTCTCTTACTTGGAATGCACCATTAGAGGCATTTGTAGAAAAAGATCAATTTTTTGAGGGTGTTGGCGTAGATGGCGTGTATTTGCACCTGCATAAAGCTCATCAGTTTTTAGGAATGCAGCCATTACCTACCTTTATATGCAATGATGTTATCAAAAATCCACAAGTAGAAAAATACATACAAGATTACAAACTTCATCTAAACAATGTGTTTAAAGATATGCAATAAGGATTGTGCTATGAGTATAAAGTTAATTGCTATTTGTTATCCAAAACAAGAATGTAAAGAAAAATTTTTGGAGATTGCTTCAAGCCTTGTCTTAAAAAGCAAAAAAGATGATGGTTGTATATCTTATACGCTAAATGAAGACAACAATGGGAGAATCCTATTTATAGAAGAGTGGGAAAATCAAGAAAAGCTTGATTTACATATAGAAAATCAGTCTATCGATATAGAGTATCTAAAAAGCCTAAGTGATAGACAAAGCGAAGTTATATTTTACAAAACAATAGAATCATAAGGATAAATACAATGAAAATACCAAGCAAGATTTGCGGTTTTGCCTTTAGGGGAGATGAATTAGATCCAATAGAAAAACAATTAAGAGATTTACAAGATGATGAGGTGCTTATCAAAAATACAGCAGCATCTCTCAATCCAGTAGATTGGAAAGTAAAAAAGAACAATAATATTATATCTGGTGTTGATGGTGTAGGAATTGCAATCAAAACCAAAGATACAAGAATAAAACTTCTATCTAGATACGCTTATCATTGTGATTTAAGATATGATGGTAGTTTTGCTGATTATACCATAGTAAAAGCAAGGGCTCTCATACCTGTCAATGATTTTATAAATGACAATTTAGCTGCTAGTATGCCTTGTCCTGGTTTGAATGCATATCAAGTAATCCAAAAAAATACCCAACTTATTTGCTAAAGATGTATTGGTAAATGGTGCTGGTGGTATGCTTGGCAAAGTGCTTGTGTCTTTATTATTGTTACATGGAGCTAGGGTATCTATTGTATCCAACAAAATGCATCACAAAGAATTCAATAACAATGGTGTGTATAGATGCTATGACTATACAGAAAAGATTAATAAAAAATTCTATGCAATATTTGACACAACCGGCAAAGCAGAAACTTTACTTGATTGTTTAGAATACTACGGACATATAGTGGCTATATTAGGTAGAATAGATAAAAATACTATACCCGCTTTTTCAATTTATCCAAGCTTACACGAAATAGCATTGGGTGCTATACATAGCTATGGTAGCGATTTTGATTTTTCTATGCTTGTTTCAAATGCTATGAATCTATACAGATTATCACTTGAGCAAAAAATATTATTACCAAAGATTAAAAATATAGACTTTGCTGATATACCTAAAGCCCTTAAGGAAATTGAAAATGGAATCAAAGGCATAAAATTTGTAGCTCATATTGTATGAAATCATATAAGAAATATGACTATGTTTTTGATTTGTAATAAAGCAACCTTATCTAAATTAAAGAATACAATATTTACTACTTATGATTAATTATGCCATTTAGATCTTGCAATATCGCTTCTGCTTGTTGTTGCGTGTTTTTTAGAGATTCTAAAATCTCTCCCACTTCACGCAAGGATTTTTCCTCTTTTGTATTTGGATTTTTGGCACTTAGGTCATAATTCCTTGCTTTTAGCTCCTCCAAACTCACAAGATAAGAATGCGGTGTGATTTTTCGTTGTTTGTAGCACTCCAAAAATTCTTTAAAATGCGCATATTTCAAAGGCTTATTTTTGGTGAGTTTATAAGGCAGGATAAGCTCATAATAATACACATTGCTATCTTGCTCATCTACAATGCCCCTTAATCCTTTGGAGAAAAATAGCACATTGGTTTTTACTGCACTATATGGGAGAAACACGCCACTAGGTAGGCTTAGCACACATTCTAGGTTATAGTTTTCTATCAAATCTTGCTTGACTTTCACAAAGGCATTTGAATTTTGAAACAACACCCCTTCAGGCACGATAATCGCACATCTACCATTGGTTTTGAGTGATTTTAGGATATGTTGCAAAAATAAAAGCTCTGTGGCGTTGGAAGGCACGATAAAATTGCCCTGAATCTGCTCTTTTTCTTTGCCGCCAAAAGGAGGATTTGCTAAGATTACTTCATATCTTTCACTTTCTATTATGTCTGTTATTCTCTTACTTAGCGTGTTTGTTTTGATGATATTTGGGGATTTTATCCCGTGAAGTATCATATTCATAACCCCCATAGCATAGCTAAGTGGCGTTTTTTCTTTGCCAAAGAGTGCGTCTTTTTGCAAAAACTCTAGCTCCTCTACGCTAAGATTTGCTTTTTGTCCTTTTGCCCTATCTTCATACAAAATATGTAAAAAACTCTCCACCAAAAATCCGCAACTCCCACACGCAGGATCATAGATTCTCTCTTTTGGCTTAGGGTTGATAACTTCTACCATTACTTTAACCAACGCCCTTGGCGTATAAAACTCCCCACTATTACCGCCATCGCTTCCCATATCTTTGAGTAGTTTCTCATACACATCACCTAGTGCAAACACATCACTTTCTTTGCTGAAGCTAAGCTCATCGATGAGGTTTATCACTTCTCTTAGCGTGTGTCCATTGGCGATTCTGTTGTCGATAAATTCAAAGATTCCACCGATTTTATACGCGATACTTTTAAAGTCCTCATTGTTTTTGAAACTTTTGAGATAAGGGAAAAGCTCATTATTGACAAACTCTAGCAAATCACTTCCACTTAGTGCATTTTTCACATCAAGTTTGCCATCTTTTTTGGGTGCTGCCCAGCTCTGCCACGCATACTTAGAATCTAAAATGCTCACATAAGGCACATCATTCAAAAACGCTTCATCTTTTAATTCTCTTTCATAATCATCTAAAAACTTCAAAAACAATATCCAGCTAATCTGCTCACTATAATGCATCGCACCACTTATGCCATCATCACGCCTTAGTATGTCTGTGATTCTATCGATTGTATTTTGCATTTAAAACATTCCTTTTCTAAAAAGTCTCAAAAGTTCTCTATTTATATAATAATGATTTCTACCTATCTTAACACATTCTAGCACCCCTAAATTTTCACAAATTTTAAGATATTTTGAGGCACTTTGCCTAGAAATATCTAATTTTTTTATCAAAAAATCTATCTTTGTATAAGGATGAGAAAACAAAAGTTCTACAAAATCTTTGCTATAAAAATTTGTTTTGTTTTGCAAAATTTCACTTACATTATTCATCATTTTTTCTATTGTGGTAATAGTTTCAATCGTTTTTGTAGCGGTTTGTTCTACGCCTTTTAGTATATATTCTATCCATTCCAAAATCGCACCCTTATCACGCACTTTTTGCAAAAGACTATAATATTCTACTTTATTTTTTACAATATAAGCACTCAAATATAAGATAGGCAAATCAAGCAAGCCTTTATAAACCAAATAAAGTATATTTATAATCCTGCCTGTTCTGCCATTGCCATCATAAAATGGGTGAATGCTTTCAAATTGATAATGAATAATTGCCATTTTTACCAAAAAATCAAGCTCATCTAAAGCATCATCATTAATGTATCGTTCTAGATTCTCCATAAGCCTTAATATATCATTATGATTTTGTGGGGGTATGTGTTTGATTTCTCCTGTAATAGGGTTTTTAAGCATTGTGCCACTTTGTTTTCTAAACCCTGCATTGTTTCTCTCTAGTCTTTTTTGAATCTCCAAAATATGAGCATTACGCAACAACCCCTCTTTTTTCAAAAGCTCATAACCCTTTTTTAAAGCATTTTCATAATCTTTGACTTCTTTGGTTGCTTGTGTAAGTCTGCTTTCATCAATTTGGGACAAAAAAAGTTCATCGTGAGTTGTGATAATATTTTCTATCTCACTTGAATCTTTTGCTTCTTGCAAGATTAAGGCATTAATCAATATATCTGGATTTGGCATACTTTTGCTAAGTCCATTTAGTTCGGCTAATTTCCTTGAAGCACTAATGATGAGATTATAAATACTTGCGTTAAGCTCTAGATTCAAGGGTAGTTTTGGCGGTATGTATTCTTTCATAAAATTTCCATATATTAAAATTTCTAAAATTTTTTAACATTATAAGAGAATATGTTAAAAAAATCCAAAATTTTTAACATATCTTGCTGTTGTGTTAAAGTTTGGCAAATTTTTTAACATTTATAACTTTCCGCTAAAAGCTTGAGTAAGCAGGGATTGCTTAAGCTCCTCGTAGTCTTGTAGCTGTGCGTTATAAAGCTCTTTTAGCTTTTGTATCTTATCAAAGACAGAATCTAAGTGCATAGCGATTTGCTCTTGCTCTTTTATGTCTTTTGGGAGGGGGATTTCAAGTTTTGAAAATTCAGTTTTATTGATGATAGGCAAAGTAGTTTGTGAGGCATTTTTTTTAAGAATGGATTGAAAATATTTGCTATGACACACAAAAAATAAATACTTTGATAAGACATTAGGGCTTGGAATAATGGCATTAATTTGTTGATTACAACTTCCAATAATTCCACTTAAGCCAATTTTTCCAATAGAAGCCCCAATACACACAACAAGAAGTGTATTTTTGGGAAGCTTTCTTGCACTTTCAAAACCTAATTTTGAAAGATTATCACTCGCCTTAATAGTATTACCACTCCCTAAATCACTAGGTTTAAATAATGGATAGTCATTGCCATAAAACTTTGGATTATTTTTGCTAGGGGTGCTACCTGTAATAATGTCTCCAATCTCCCCCAAGGTTTTCCATTCCCAATGTTGCGGGAGGGGATAGGGAGATTGTGCATCGTGTGTGCTAGGATTCTGTGTAGATTCTGTAGAATCTATAGAATCTCCCAAAGGATTAAAAGCTCTATCAAGCACACTTTGGGCTAACTCATCGAGATTAGCAAGATTTGCCTTGAGCAACTCCACGCTTGTATCAATCTTTTCAAACGCCAAATCCAAAATCCCCACTATCCTCCCTTGCTCCTTGAGCGGCGGAAGTGGAATCTCAATTTGCTTAAGCTTTTGCTTATTAAGCGTTTTGCCCTTAACTGCATTATCTACATATTTATCTAGGTTTGTAAATTTTAAAGCGTAATCTAAAAAATATTTATTAACATTCTCATCTTTGATAAAAATTGCCGCAATAGCTTCATTTGTATATAAATCACAATCGGCGAAAGCAGTTTTACCTAATGTTAATTTAAAACTCATCAACAAAGTCCCTTTTGGAACTTTTTTCATATTTGTCTTTACAATCGCTTCATCTGAAATTTTTTCATTTGAGGAAGATATAAACTTATCCTTGAGGTCTCTAATGCTTAGCCAAATATTTTCACCTTGAAAAAAGTCAAGATTGTTTCTATTAGGCGTTTTACCTATTTGAATCTCGGCAATATTTTCTAAGGTTTTCCATTCCCACCCCTGCGGTAAATGTGTCATTGTGTTATTTTGCATTATGCTGATTGTATAATATTTGTTTCAAAATGCTCTTCTATATTGTCATCTGTAATATATGATACATAATCAATATGATTTGGCTTTAAAAAATCTTCAACTTTATTTTTAATATCTTTTTGTGAATTTTTAATAATGTCTAAAAAATACATTTTCATTGTTGTATATTTCTTATCGTTAAGACTAAAATAGATTGTTTCCATAATATCATTTTTATCCCCAATACTACCAAATCTGTTAAAAAACTGCTTGTCTTTATATAAAATTTTAAATGAATATTGATTATCACTAGACATTTGAAAGAATTTATTATATTTTTTTTCATAAATTTCTCTAGTTTTCTCGTTAATTTCTCTAAATCTGTCTTTTTTGTCTTGTTCTTTAAACTTATATCCAATGTAATCCCTATAAAGATTCTTTGTTACTTCATCTATACTGCTACTACTTGCGACGACATCAATTTCACTAAAGCGGAGGTATTCTCCATACCAAGAGTTAATATCTGTTTCTTTTTTTAAGCTCTCTAAAAAGAACATAAATATTTTTTTGTCTAATGAAAGGAATTTAAATAAATGTTTAATATGTTCTTCTTGGCTATCTATGTAGAGCTGCCTATTCTCATTTTCCCCTACCACCCAAACACCAACATTAAAAAACTCATCACTACGCAAATAAGGATAGTATCTGACTAATCTATATTTATAAACCTGACGCATACAAAATCTCCTTATGTGATTGTCTTTGAGATATTATTTCACATAGCATTCCTAATTCCTCTGTGTCGATTGGATACCATTCGCTAGGAATTAAACTCATAATATTTTGTATTTCTTGTTTTTGAACTTTTTTATTCAAAATTGCCGTTGTTTTTCTGTAATCATCAAATATATAATCACTAAAACAACACTTACTATAATACAACTCATTGGGCATATTTAGTTTAAGTTTATTGGGTGAGTGTAGGTTATCCAATAACTCCATACAATCAAATGCTAAACCAAAGTCAATCAGCCATTTTTTATTTTTGCAATCAACTAATATATTTGGATTTTTTTCATCTCTATCTGTATTCATTAATCTAGCATCGTAATTTATAGTATTTTTTATAAACGCTTTATCGTTTTTATTCTTAAATTTACTTGTATTTGGAATAAACTCTATCCCAAGATTTAAACCTTTAGAATTATGTATATTGTGATATGCTTGCTGCTCTCTTTCGCTACCATTTTGAAATTTATTAACCATAAGCAATGTTTCATCGGTGATATTAAGTAGGCAAATTTTAGGTATATTGACTACCCTTAATAAATCTAAATATAAATAAGAAAAAATTTCTATAAAAAGATTCTTAGCACATACGCTAGTGCCATCTAACACTTGCCTTGTTTTTAAGATATATTGTTTATCATTATTAGCCACTATTAATATGGGATATGTTACACCATAATCCATAACTTTTATGATTCTATCAATATCCCTAGTCTCTATGTTTTCCATAAAATCCCTACGCAATCATTTATATTATTATAATATTTTTTTGATTCTCTTGATTATTAAATCTCATATATCTCCCTTTGCAAATCCTCTATACTCTCTTTTAGTGCGGAGATTCCGCCAAAGTCATTAATGATTTCTTGCATAGAGCCAAGTGAGCTAAGCTCTAGCAAAGTGCTAATGTTGTCAAAGGCGTTGATTCCGTGTTTTTCATAATATCCTAGCAAAAACTCTATAAGTCTTATAGCTCTTTCTTTATGGAATCTTTGCAAAAAGCCACTTTTTCTCACGCTTATCACTCGCTCACTGCGTGAGACTATCTCACTGCTAAAGCTAATGTGTGCCAAAATATCATAAATATCGCAATCTTTTCGCTCAAAAATCTCTTGTAGATTCTCTAGCACTTCATCATCAATCCCCTCATTTTGGAGACTTTTTAAGAATGCTTGTCTATTTTTTGGCTCACTCCACATCGCCTTTAGTTTCTTTTCGTCATCATAATATGCACCAAGCTTGCCGATGAGAAATTCCAAAAACTCCTTTGTGCCTAGCGGTTTGCCATCTCCTCCTACATAACGCGTTTGTATATCTAGCACTTGTAGCTTGGTGCTTTTTAGGTGAATCACTACCTTTTGGCTTGGCGTTTCATCTGTTTTGTTTGATTGTTTGTTGCTTTTGGTGCTTACAGGGAAACTAGTATCAGAATCTGTGTTACTCTCTTCATCTATGGCATTGCTTTCTCCATCCCATTTTGGATCATAAAAAAGCTTGGTCGCACCAAAAAAATCAAGTATTGTAAAAAAGTCTTTGCCCTCATACACTCTTGTGCCTCGCCCTATGATTTGCTTAAACTCAATCATTGATCCGATATTTGCTAAAAGCACGATATTTCGGACATTTTTAGCATCGACACCTGTTGTTAGCATTTTGGAGCTTGTGAGAATCACAGGATAGCTTTTATCATTGTCTTGAAATTCTTTAAGATAGTTTAGCCCTATAGTCCCCTCATCGCTTGTAACTCTCACACAATAATCATCTCTTTTAACCTTTTTGTGTGTATCAATAGCGATTTTTATAGCACTTGCGTGGGCTTGATTAGCACAAAAGATAATCGTTTTATCCATAGGATTGATAAGCTCTAGAATCTTTTTGGCGATAAATTCGTTGTATTTGGGTAGTGTGATCTCACGCTCAAACTTGATTGGCGCATAATGTCCGCTTTGTAGTTCGCCTTGCACAATGTCATCGGGGTTGTATGTATAGCCATCGCTTAGAGTGGTGATGATACGCTTGACTTTATAAGGCGTGAGAAAGCCATCTTCTATCCCAGTTTTTAGGCTGTATTCATACACAGCGTTACCAAAATATTTGTAAGTATCTACATTATCGCTTCGCTTTGGCGTGGCAGTAAGCCCCAAATGCACTGCACTTTCAAAATAATCTAGCACAGCCCTCCAGTTCCCCTCTTGATTGGCTCCGCCTCTATGGCATTCATCTATGATAATAAGATCAAAGAAATCTTTTGGGTATTGCAAATACAACTTGCTTTCTTCTTTGTGCCTGTCTTGTTCGGCGTCTTCTTGAATATTCTCCTCACTGCTTAGGCTTTGATAGATACCAAAAAACACATCAGCACTTGTAGGCACTTTGTCTTGATTTTTGCGTATCTCTCCTGCACTAATCTCTTTGCAATCCTCCTCTATGGGATTAAACTCATTTAAAGCTTGATTTCGTAGGGTAATGCGATCACAAAGAAAGAGAATCTTCGGCTTTCTATTGGCATTATCAAGATTCCATTTGGATTGCAAGAGGCGATAGCAAAGTGCAAAGGCGATAGTTGTCTTGCCTGTGCCAGTGGCGAGGGTGAGCAAGATTCGCTTTTTGTTATTGATAAGGGCTTGTATCACCCTATCTAGTGCTATTTTTTGATAATAACGCAATGGCTTTTGTGGGATATGAAGTTCTTTTTGAGTTAGGAGTTTGTGTTGCCATTCCAAAAGGTTGCCAAAAATCCTATCAAAGAGAATCTGTGGGCTTGGAAACTCATCTATATAGCGACCTTGTGAATCTAGTCTATCGTATTCATAAATGTCTATGCCATTTGTAGCATACACAAAACGCACACCAAGAATCTCGCCATATTCTATGGCTTGAGATAATCCATCTAGTGAATCTTTGCCAAGCCTTTTTGCTTCGATAATAGCTAGATTGTTGTTTTGGAAGCACAGCAAATAATCAGCAAATTTTCTAACACCCCTTTTACCTCCAAGCAGTTTTCTACCATCGGTAAAATAATATTCACGCTTGATAAAATCCTCGCTCCAGCCAGAATCTTTGAGTTTGGTATCGATAAATTTGATTCTTGTATCCGTTTCCCCTAGCATTTAACTCCCCACAATATTTTATTGGGTTTTGATTAATTTAAATATTCAATTGTAAGCAACCAAACCTTAAAAATATTTAACAAATAGCGCACTTATTTTATAAATATCTAAAACAGAGTAATAATACCTATAAATAGCAAAACAAAAGTAAATTAACTCTCAAAAAAACAATATTTATATTATAGCAGTTTCACCACCGCCATAGATTCGCGGTGGTTTTATGAAGTATAAAAGTAGATTTAAGCTATTTTTTAAGGCAAAGTAATTTTAAGCACTTTTCCTTCAACCATTCTTGGAATCCAAAGATTCTCTCCATCGCTCACCATATCTGCTGGTCCTTTCATAGCTGGTAAATCAAGCTTTTCTATCTTTCCATTTTTATCCAAGCGATAAATCACACCTTGCAAATTTTCTCCCCAATCACTTACTAATAAATCTCCATTTTTAGCCCACACTACACCATCTAAAGTACCCAAAGGCTCACTTAAAATGCACTTTGCTTTTTAAATCAATGCTTATGATGCTTCCTTTAGCCTTTCCATTTGGATCATAGCCCACAGCAATTAGGCGATTATTCTTTAAATCAAGCAAGATTCCATTAGGTCCGCCAAACTTTGAATCCACAACCACAAAAGTTTCATATTGCTTATTTTTAACATTCACTTGATGAATAATCCCTGTCCCTGTGTCGCTCACAAGCAAATTCTCATCATCTAAAGCCACAATGTCATTTAAAAAGATTGCACCTTTAATGGGTAGATTCAACACTTCTTTTTTACTTTTTAAATCAAATCCCTTAAGCGTATCAATATCCACTACATACAAAACACCATTGATTGTATTCATACCCTTTGGTGCATTAAGATTGGATAAAAATTTCTTTTCTATAATTTTTCCACTCTTATCAAGCTTTGAAATAAAACCATCATTATCTTTATTAAATGGCTCTAACTTCTCCCCCACATTCCCCACAAAGACATCTTCACCTACGATAAAAAACACTCTCAGGATAAGAAAACCCATCAATCTCTTGGGAAAAAGCACTTGCAGCCAAAGCCCCTACCAAAGCAAAACTTACTGCGATTTTTTTAAGCGTTGTTACTCCTTTATCTTAAAATTAAAAATATAACTATAGACAAAATTTTAAAAAATAAGAATAATTATCTAAAAATAAATTTTTTAATTTTTAAAACAAATAACAAGCAATCCCAAAGACCAACTTGATTTAAAATCATTTTGTATTTTATCTACTAATTTCATAAACTAATAATCCACCATACACTGCCAAAAGACAAAGCCCAACATTGCAAAGAATATTAAGCAACAATTGCCCATATAATCCATTTTGCAAAAGAAGTAAATTTGTATAAGAAAAAGTAGAAAAAGTCGTAAATGCTCCCAAAAGCCCCACGCCAAAAAAACTCATCAAAATATCTTTGGAAAACAATCTTAATTCTTCATTTTGGACATAAGCAAACAAAAATCCCAAAGCAAAAGAACCTATAATATTAACAAACAATGTAGCTAACAAAGAAACAAATTGCATATTAGTTGCATTAGCTAAAAAGCTAGAAATTTTAAAAGACATTTCATAAACCAAAAAACGTAACACGGCTCCCAAAAATCCGCCTAACCCCACCAATGCAATCGTGTATAAATTCATTATTCACTCTATTGTTTTAGCTACTCAATTCTTTATTTCTAAGCTTTAATAAATTCCCACTTTTGCGCTTCTTGTAGAATCTCTTTTGCTCCCTTTTTAATAAATTCCAATGCAAAATCTCTCCCTGCTTTTTTACAATCCTCCAAGCTAGAAACAGCACATACTTTAGTATCTTTAAGAATCCTAGAGCCATCAGGAATCCCTAAAATTGCCCTAATAGTTAAATTATCTTTTTCAAATGTTGCGTTAATGCCTATAGGCACTTGACAACCGCCTTCCAAAGTTTTTACAAACTCTCTCTCAGCACTTGTCTCAAAAGAGGCTTTTGTGTCATTTAAAAATTCAAGTAATTTTGCAACTTCGCTATCTACTCTACATTCAATCCCAAGTGCTGCTTGTCCCATAGCAGGAATCATAAAATCAAGTGGCGCAATGCAATCCACTTCCCCTTTAATCCCTAAGCGATTTACTCCAGCTTGGGCTAAAATAATCGCATCAAAATCCCCTTCTTTTAGCCTTTTAAGTCGCGTTTGCACATTCCCTCTTAAACTCATACAATCCAAATCTTTTCGTAAAGTATTAATCTGCATCACACGCCTTAATGAAGTTGTCCCCACTTTTGCACCCTGTGGCAATTCTTGTAAATTCTTGTATTTAAAACTTAAAAAACTATCTCGCACATCCTCGCGTTTGGTAATCGCAGCTAACCCAAGCCCCTCAACAAATTCCACGGGAACATCTTTTAGACTATGCACCGCTACATCAATTTCACCTTGTAGCATTAACTCTTCTAATTCTTTAGTAAAAAGCCCTTTCCCGCCAATCTTAGCTAAAGGCACATCAAGAATCTTATCCCCCTTAGTTTTAACGATTTTTAATTCTACTTGCAAATTAGGATATTGTTTCTCTAAAGAATCCTTTACAAAATTTGCCTGCCAAAGCGCTAAAACACTTCCCCTTGTGCCTATGATAATTTTTTGCATTTTTAATCCTTTATTTCTTTTTCTATAACTTCCACATCAATGATATCAGAATGTTGTTTTGCAGAATCCACTTTTACAAACGGCTTAACAAGCATTAAGCCAAAAACACTAAATTGCATTAACAAACCCAAAATATCAGTAAAAGCACCAGGTAAAATCAATAAAATTGCCCCCAAGATTCTAAAAATATTAGATCCCACAAAAGCCTCATAAGTCATCTCTCTTGAGCGCAACTTTCCTAAAGCCTCCCCAAAAAACAATCGGAAATTTAATAAAATCCCAAATCCCAAAAAAGCACTCACAAGAATCTCTAGCACAAATCCTAAAACGCCGATTATATCAATAACTTCATAACTCACAAACACTTCAATAATCAAATACATTACAAGCAAAATAAGTCGCATACAAAACCTTTCTTTTAGGCAAATCTTAAGGCATTTTTATGAAGTTTATCTTCACATTTGTAAAGTCTGCTTAATATTCTCTATCAATGATTCAAAATCAGCAATTTCTAAATTAATTTTCTCTAGATTCTTTCTACATACAAGCTCAATCTTACCCTCTTCTACACCCTTGCCTACAATAAGCGCATAAGGGATTCCAATAAGCTCAAAATCAGCCATTTTTGCTCCATAACGCTCTTTTCTATCATCTAGCAAGCACTCCAAACCACTCGCATTTAAAGTGTGATAGATTTTTTCTGCTAACTTGCTTTGATTTTCATCTTTAATATTTGAAACCACAATATCAAGCAAAAAAGGCGCAGTAGAAGTCGTCCATTTCATACCTTTTTCATCATGATTTTGCTCAATAATAGCCGCTAATAGCCTTGAGATTCCAATCCCATAACAACCCATAACAAAAGGCTTTGCTTTGCCCTCTTCATCTAAAAAAGTCGCTTCCATTGCTTGAGAGTATTTTTCTCCTAATTGAAAAATATGCCCCACTTCAATACCTTTGGTAAAATAAAGCTTTCCTTTGTGGCATTCTTTACAATAATCTCCCTCTTTAACTTCCAACAAATCCTTAAACTCCAAACCTTCAAAAAGCCCCAAATCCACACCAACAAAGTGATAATCTTCCTCATTAGCCCCACAAATCAAGTTTTTGGCATTTTGCAATTCTAAATCAAAATAAATATAAGGACTTTGAGTGAGATTACGCAAAGCATAAGGACCAATAAATCCAGGGAATAAGCCAAGTTTTCTTAACTCTTCTTCACTAACATCAACCATTTCATTAGCCCCACTAATCGCATTAAGCGCCTTAGTTTCATTAAGGCTATCACAACCCCTTAAAAAGAAAAATACAAATTCACTCTTTCTACCATCAAACAAAGCCTTTTTAACCACAGCTTTCAAAGTCCAATAAGAATCGACCTTAAAAAACTCTGCTAAAGATTCAATAGTCCTAATCTGTGGAGTATGAAATTTTGCAAAATTAGCTTCAGGGTGAGTTGATAAGGGCATTTTAGGGAGACGACTAGCTGCTTCTAGATTTGCTGCATAAGCACAAGAATCACACACACAAATCGTGTCTTCCCCACTCTCTGCTAATACCATAAATTCTTTACTACCACTTCCTCCAATAGCGCCGCTATCTGCTTCTACTGCCCTAAAATCCAAGCCAAGCTCTGAAAAAATCGCACTATAAGTTTTTTCCATCACATCAAATTCGCGCTTTAAATCCTCATAACTACTATGAAAACTATAGCCATCTTTCATAATAAATTCTCTTCCGCGCATTAGCCCAAATCTCGGTCGAATCTCATCTCGAAACTTGGTTTGAATCTGATAAAAATGCAAAGGCAATTGCTTGTAACTTTTCACATAAGTCTTTGCTAACTCTGTGATTGTTTCTTCATGCGTAGGACCAAAGACAAATTCATTTTCTTTGCGATCTTTAAATCTCAAAAGCTCTTTTCCATAGCGCTCATAGCGACCACTTGCTTGCCATAAACTCGCTGGAGTTACGCAACCTAGCAAAACTTCATTAGCTCCTGCTTCATCCATCTTGCCTTTTACGATTCTAGAAATTTTATCCAAAACCCTTTTGCCTAAAGGCAAAAAATTATAGATTCCACTCCCAATTTGCTGAATAAACCCACCCCTTAATAAATATTCATGGCTTTTTAACACCACATCTTTTGGCATTTCTTTAAAAGTTGGGATAAAAAATTTTGAAAATCTCATTAGTCTTCCTTTAGCGGTTTATTATCAGAATATTCACATTTGTATTTTTCAACCATTATTGTCTCTGTGTTTTCTTCAAACAAAAAGCGTAATGATTCAATAATACCATCGCCTTTTGAAGTATTCGCTACAGATTTTAGATTAATCGTTAATTGATGCAAGAAAGTATTAAAGGCATTGTGTAAAGTTTTTTCAATATTTTTTTCATATTCTTTGGGCAAATAACCCTTAGCAATCCCCTTTTGCAATTCTTTAAGACTGGAATCTTTGGCTTGTTGGCGAATTGCTTTAATTAATGGCTCCACATTCAAAGTTTGCAACCAAGCAAAAAATTCTTGAGTGCAACGCCCAACGATTCCATAAGCCACCTTAGCTTGCTCTTCTCTTAGGGCAAGATTCTTTTTGACAATGTCTTGCAAATCATCCACTGCAAAAATATGAATCTTCTCATCATGTATCTGATCAATATCGCGTGGAACTGCTAAGTCAAACCAATAACGCGAAATTTCTTTTTTTTCTACCATATCCTGTGTAATAATAGTATGGGGCGCACCCGTGGCGGTAAAAACAAGCGGAAGCTGATTAATCAAAACTCCCAAATCCCGAAAGCTTAATACTTCAATGTTTGCTTTGGGACTATTTTGTAAAACTTCCTTACGCAAACGCTCTGCATTCTCAATATCGCGGTTTAGCAAAATAATTTGTGCTTCGTGATTAACTAGATGCTTCACACACAACGAACTCATCTCTCCAGCACCTACAACAAGGACTTTTTGTCCCTTTAAATTCCCAAAAACTTCTCTTGCCTTTACCACCGCCGTGGAAGCAACTGAAACTGAATTTTGTGAGATATTTGTAGAATTACGCACACTTGCTGCGCAACGAAAAGCAAAATGGATAGCGCGAGAGAGACTAAGCGAACAGCAACCCAAATCATAAGAAAATTTAAACGCATTTTTGAGTTGTCCTGAAATCTGCGTTTCTCCCACCACAAGACTATCAAGAGAACTCGCCACACTAAAGAGATGGTGGATTGCGGCGATATTATCATACGAATCGGCGTGTTTCTTCAAAGAATCTTCACTAATTCCTGAATAATCACATAATTTTGCAAACAAAAATTCTTCTGCTTTTTGTGGATTATGCACACTCAAAATAAACTCAATACGATTACAGGTTGAGAGAATAACGGCTTCTTCTATAAACTTATTTTCCACCAATTCTAATAATAATTTTTTAGTGTTTTTATTTTTTGTATCTAATGCTAATTTTTCACGCAACGCAATATCAGTATTTTTGTGCGAATAGCTTAAAATATAATAATCCATTTTTTACCTTAAAAATCTCTATTAATCATTTCTTCCATTATTTTTACAAGTTTATCACAAGAATAATTGGAAATAGCTTCAATCCCAACTCTTCCCAAATGTCTTGCCAAATCAATGCTTTGTCGTATAGCGCCACTTTCTTTTAGATTCTGCAAGATCCACTCTTGCTCTTTTTTAGGCAACTCTTTTTTAAAGGCACTCTCCAAGCGTTTTTTATCCACTTCATTCAAACTATGATACAAATAAATATAAGGCAAGGTAACTTTTCCTTCCTTAAAATCGCTTAATATTGGCTTTCCAAGCGTTTTTTCATCAGCAGTAATATCCAAAACATCATCAATAATCTGAAAGGCAATTCCCAAATTTCTACCATATACCCTAAAGTCTTTTGCTTCCTCTTGATTTTTGCCTGATAAAAACGCTGCTGCATAGGCTGTTGCTTCTATTAAAGAAGCGGTTTTATGCTCAATCATTGTTAAATATTTAGCTTCATTAGTATTAAATTGTTTTGCCAACTCCACATCCTCCATTTCCCCTATTGCAAGCATAGTTACTGCACTAGAAATGATTCGTGGAATCATTGGAAAATTTTCTTGAAAAGCACTTAACTCACAAAAGGCTTTGGAATATAAAATATCTCCTAGCATAATTGCATTTTTATCCCCTGCAATTACGTTAATAGAAGGCTGCGACCTTCTTATTGTAGCATTATCAATCACATCATCATGCAATAAAGATGCATTTTGTATCATTTCAATAATTGCACACAACAAAATGCATTCATCGCTCTTATTAGCAATATTCAAAACAAGCTTACTACGCAACATTTTACCGCTTTGAATCCTTTGAGATAATCCCAGAACAATTGGGGATTCTAGCTCTTCTAAAAAATTTTGGATTTTTTGATTAATTTGCGCCAAAACTTCCATTAGCTACCTTCCTTTCATCGATAATATTAAAATCTCGATTGCCCTCATGAATATAATATTTTAAAGTTGCAATTTTTTCTACGCGCTTGTAATCTTTAAAACAAAGCATAAAATAAGGCTCTTCTTTGTAATAGCCATCAATTGGTTTCCACAAGGCTATCTTATAGCAATTTCTTTGATAATCTTCATAAAGCACAAATTGATGCGGAAAAGAATCGTAATTTAAATGCACCACCAATCCATCATTCTTTAGCAAAGTCCAACGAAAATACAAAGTTTTTTGCGCTTGATTAGCTTGTAACTTTATAACATAAAATTCATCTTTTTTTAGCTCCATTGTGTTTTGTGCTTTCCACTCTATAGGAGCAAAAAGCAGAGAAACCCAACTAAGAAGCAAAAAAAAGATTTTATTCATTTTGTGTCAGAATATTCCCCATAGATTCAATGGCAAGATTCTGCGTATGCGTGTGAATCTCTTCAGAGACTTCTTCACTGCTTAAAAGATATTCCAATTCCTCTTCCCAAGTCTCACCCAAGCGCTTCTCTAGTAAAATTTCCATTGCGGCTAATTTCTCCAGAATCCTTCTAAGCTCAACACTGCTTGAAGAGTGAGAAGCATTTAAAACAATCTCTACCCATTTATCTTGTGGCAATCCTTCAAAAATATGATCCATCACACTTCCTTTATTTTTGATTTAATCGCACTAAAACAGAATTTTGGTGTGCATCCAAACCTTCTGTATGCGCTAATATACCGCAATCCTCACCCAATTCTTGAATGGCTTGTTGAGAAAATGCAATAATAGAACTCTTTTTCATAAAATGCTCCACACAAAGAGGGGAGAAAAACTTCGCACTACCGCCTGTTGGGAGCGTATGATTTGGTCCTGCAATATAATCCCCAATTGGTTCTGGCGTATTCTCTCCGATAAAAATCGCCCCTGCGTGTTTGACTTTTGGCAAAATCTCAAGGGGATTTTCTACAATTAATTCCAAATGCTCAGGTGCAATTTGATTCATTAAAAAAATCGCTTCATCAAGATTCTTGCTAACAATAATCGCTCCGCGTTGATTGATGGATTTTGCTGTAATCTCCTTGCGCGGTAATTGCTCTAAAAACTCATCTAACTTTAAAGCAACCTCTTTAGCAAGACTTTGAGCAGGGGTGATTAGAATCGAACTTGCCATCTCATCGTGTTCAGCTTGTGAGAGCAAATCCCAAGCAAGATAATCCACTTTTGCATTAGCAGTTGCAATGATTCCAATCTCACTTGGTCCTGCAATCATATCAATATTCACTTCGCCAAACACAAGCTTTTTGGCAGTTGCCACATAAATATTTCCTGGACCACTAATCACATCTACTTTTTGCAAACCCTCACAGCCATATGCCATTACGCCAACAGCACTTGCACCACCTATTTTATAAGCTTCTTTGATTCCACAAAGATGCATCGCCGCCAAAAGAAGTGGATTGATTTCATTATTGGGAGTTGGTGTGCAAACCACAATTTCCCTCACTCCTGCAACAATAGCTGGAATCGCATTCATTAAAAGCGAACTAGGATAAGCTGCCTTGCCTCCAGGGATATAAAGCCCTGCTCTATCCACAGCGCTAACCTTTTGCCCTAATATACTTCCATTTTCTTCAAAATCAAGCCAGGTTTTAGGTAGTTGCTTAGAATGGAAAGCATAGATTCTCTCATAAGCTTTTTGTAAGGCTTTTTTAAGCTTTGTATCTAGCTTTTCATAAGCTTCCTGCATTTGATCTTGTGAAATTTTTAAATCCAAAAAATCTTTTGGATTCCAATTATCAAACCTAGAAACTTGCTCTATGACCGCATTTTTACCTTTTTGCTTGATAGCTTCTAATAACTCTTTTACACGCCCTTCAACGCTCAAAATATCCATTGCTCCGCGCTTTAATAATTCTTCAAAACGAATCTTAAAATCGGCATCTTGTGTATTTAATAAGGCAATCATCGCTAATCCTTCATTAATCTATACTTCCAATACTTCCTCTTTTAGTGCGACAAGCACCATAGAATAAAGCATCTTTTTTGTGCATTCTATAAAGCCACCTTTTGAATTTGGACAAGCCTCCATTCTCAAAAGATAATGTTTTTGCCCAATTTGAATAATTTGCTCTGAATCTTTAATATTTTTAAAATCAATTTTTTCATTTAATTCATATTTTTCAAAGCTAAATTCAGGATTTGTGCTTGCTAAAATATTTCTATTATTATCAAAAAGTGCTACAAAAATTTCACTTTTTTCTGAAATAATAGGCGAATCTTGAGGGATAATGTTTTGAATTAATTCCACAATTTTTTGAATATCCAAAACAAAGGCTAATCCCCCAACAACCCGTGCTCCATCTTTAATTCCAGTATAAAATATGATTGTAGAATTATTATTATACAGCGAAGTTTGCTCATAATTTGATGGCACAATTCCTGCATTCAAAGAACCATTTTCAAAACGCTCAATTAAATTAGTCTTTTGATTGTTATCAATCTTAACCTCATCAAGAGCATCAACAAGAATATTTCCCTCTCTATCAAACAAGAAAATATTGTGATATTTTTTCAAGCTTTCACTAAGATTTTTTAAAAATAATTGTAAGTTTTCTTTTTTAAATGCAGAGTGTTTATTTTCATTTTTAGAAAGGATAAAATTAGAAAATTCCGGAATATTTTTAATCCAACCAATCTCATCAACACTTTCTTTTACCCAATTATTCATTAATGTCACGGCGTATTTTGAATAATAATTCACAATATTAAAAAGCGCACCATAAATACCTCTTTGCAATTCTTCAGTTGATTGAACACACAAAGTATTCATTTCTTCACTCAAGATTCTAATGTTATTTAAAATAGGATTAAGCGTATAAGAATGACTTTTAGAGGCAATAATTTCTCCATTAATTACCGCATCTCCAAGCTCTTCGTTAATGTTCTCTCCCTCTGCAATCACAGAATCTAGCTCATCTGTAATCAAAAGCGAATCTTTTAGCATTTCAGCATCTATTTTTTGTTTATTTTGTTGCTTAACATCAAAAGCCACATACAAGGGCAAAATCCGACATACTTTCCAATTCTCAACCAAGTTCCCAATAGGCATAGGTGAAATTTCATTTTGAGATAGCAAACACGCTTTTGAACGAAATTCTGTAAAGTTATAATCACCACAAGCATTCACCTTTAAAGTCTGCCCTATAACGAAATTTTTGGGATTATTTGAAAATAAAATAACATTTCTTTGATTAACAATAACGAGACTTGCTTGTGGAAGTCGATAAGCAAAATGGCGATTTAACCATTCAAAAATACTCTGAAAATCTAGCACAAAAACCGCTGCAAATCGCATAGGTCGCCCCTCTTCCTCACGCAAAGGCAACACAAAGAAAAACTCTTGCCTCTCTTCTTGAAAATCATTTTGGCTATAAAAATCAACTTTACTATAAAAATCCCCAAAAGATTCAAGACTATTTGCCTCTAAGATAGCCGACAAATTAGTCTTGTTTTGCACTTTTGTTAAAAGAGATTTTAATAAATTCCCCTTATCATCAAACAAAAGTATATCTTTATAAACACTGCTGTGATTGGCAAATTCTCTTAAGTATTCAAAAATAGTTTCTTGTGCTTGTGCATTAGCACATTGCTCCAAAATATAACGACTTTTTGAAAAAGCCAGAATCTCGCCATAGCGACTTTGCAAAAAAGCACTTAACATTTCTGAAAAAATCTTTGAAGAGGTTTGCGCCTCTTCAAAGAGATTTAAAAAGCTTTGCTCAATAATCGTGTTAATTAGTTTTTCTTGGAGATTCTCAAATTTTTCTTGAGTTTGTTCCATATAATCAAACAAATTAGCCGCAATATCTAAAGAGCTGATTTTGCCCGTTAAAGTCGTCTTGCTAAGCAGGGTATTAAGAGATGAAAATTGAGATCTGTAGCGTTGCGCCATTGGCATATACGCACTTAAGAGATTGAGCGTTGATTGTTCCATTGCTTATTTTCCTTGGAATAAAATAATTTGGACTATTATAACAAGTTATTTTTAAACAAAAGACATAAAAAGTATAAGCTTTGGAGATTATTATTATTTTTTAAAGATTTTTTTGGAAGTATTAATGATTTTAAGAATCCCAACTTAGCAACAAATCTTTTTGAAAAAGAAAATTATCAAAATGATGCGAACCGCCCTCTTCTATTACCAATTTAGAATCTTTAAACTTCTGCGCAGCCACCCTATAATCCAAAATCCTATCACCTTTTTGTAACAATACGCAATACAAACTAGGATTAATAGCTTCCACATAGTATTTTTTAAGGCTCTCAACCAAATCAAGCGTCCAAATAAAACTCTCTCTATTATAGGAAATAGATACTTTACCAATGGCTGGAAGTAAGGTTTGATATGCGTTTATAACAGGATTGATTAACACTGCTTTAAGTTGATATTTTTCTGCTAAAAAAGTTGCATAATAGCCACCAAGAGAGCTACCTACAAGGCAGATTTTTTGTGTTTTTTGATATTTTTTAATAAAATTTTCTATCAATTCTATGGCCAAATCTGGAACATAAGGTAAGTTGGGAGTTAGTGCATTAGGCGCAAAACTAGCTATCAAACTACCCTTGTAACAAAGCCCAACACTTCTAAATCCATGCAAATACAAAAGCATTTTCTTACCTTACAAATATTTTTAATTTACAGCTTCACAAATCACAAAAGCCTAATTATTTAACTGCTGCTAAAGCTGCTTCATAATCTGGTTCACTTGTAATCTCACTAACAATTTCTTTATGCACGATTTTACCTTCTGGATTAACCACAAATACCGCGCGTGTAAGAAGTCCCTCAAGTGGAGAACCTGCCAAAATTACTCCATAAGCCTCACCAAATGCTTTATTCCTAAAATCACTCAATGCAACAACATTTTTAATACCTTCTGTTGAACAGAATCTTCCTTGCGCAAAAGGCAAATCAAGAGACACTACAGACACTTCAGCATTAGAAAGACTTGCGGCTTTTTCGTTGAATTTGCGTGTTTGAGTAGCACACACACCTGTGTCTAGTGAAGGCACAACATTGATAATTTGAAACTTACCATTAGCACCACCCACACTTTTTACGCTCAAATCTCCAGCTATAAGATCCACTTTAGGAGCACTATCGCCAACATTTAGAGTTTTACCGCTTAAACTAACTGAATTTCCTTTAAAAGTAACCATTTTATTATCCTTTCTATTTTTAATATGGATTATTATTTTATATTAGCTACCCTAAACTAAAAATAAATTTCTAAAAAATTAGAATTCCTATGAAACCAAAATATACACTCACTTCCTCTCCCCCTTTAGCTTCCTCACTTCAAACCACAACTTAACATATCCACCCTTATACCAAGTTTTATCAGCTTTTATAAAAGCTTCTCCTAGCTTGTAAGTAAGACATTCTTTTTCTTTAGGAGATTCTTGATTGAATGGGATATTTAAAAATTAGCACATTTCAACAATTATTAGATTTGACAATAACCAAATTTTACATTTCTTTAAATTACTTCCACTAAGCAAAACAATACTTCCCTTTAAAGAAGCACTATTATTTGCCCCCACCCCACCGAGCTTATCTTAGTCTCCATCATATTTCAATCCTCTCAAGAATTTTTAAATCAAATCCACTTAGCATACCACAATCATTTTCATCAAATTTAGAAGTGGTAAGCAGTTTAAAATCCCGAATCTCCAAGGCTTTTAGAATCTGTGCACCAATGCCAAGCCCCTTAATGTCCTTGTTTGCCTCTGTCGCAAGGAATATCAAATATCCACCCTCGCTCTTTAGCTTGCCTATAGCATTCATCAACCCATTAAACTTTTCTGTATCTTCTAGCAGCATTAAATCCTGTGTGATGGTGTGGAATTTTACTAAAGGGTTTTGTAATGGATTGCTAAATTTAAAAATCGTGTGGATTCGATTTAAGTGATCTTTGATTTTGATTTTTTCTGTTTTAGTTTGCAAAAATTGACAACTCTCTTTTGAAAGAATCGCAATAAGATTTTCAAAGCTTAAACGATATTGAATCAAATCTGAAACATACAAGATTTTTAGGTTATGTTTGATAGAAAATTCACTCAAAAACTTATCGCCTCTCCTAGCCATCAAGCCATCTTCTCTCATAATCTCACAAATTACGCTAATAGGCTTTAATCCTGCTAATTTACAAATATCCACGCTCGCTTCTGTATGCCCTGTCCGCTCTAGCACTCCACCCTCTTTGGCAATCAAAGGAAAAATATGCCCCGGACGCACAAAATCATCAGGCTTTGCATTTGCCCTACACATAAGACTTATAGTCAAATCACGCTCATAAGCAGAAATACCCGTTTTAGCTTCTTTAGCATCAATAGAAATAGTAAAGGCTGTTTCGTGATTAGAGCTATTATGACTAACCATTGGTGGCAAATCTAGCACATTGGCAATTTCTTTTGTAATAGAAACACAAATAAGCCCTCTTGCTTCTTGAGCCATAAAATTAATTTTCTCTGGCGTGCTAAAGATTCCCGCCATAACCAAATCGCCCTCATTTTCCCTATCTTCATCATCCATTATAATAATCATTTCACCATTTTTAATGGCTTTAATTGCTTCTTCTACTCTTAAAATCGCTTCCATAACTACCTAACAAATAAAAAAATAATCGCGCATTATAATGCAATTAAACTTAAATACTCTAAAGTAGCCACTTCAATAAATCCCTAAAAACAAGCCCTAAAAGAGATGCTTTAATCAAATAATCAAATATTTTTAGGATATTTTCTAAAATTCCTTGACAAAATAATAAAATTCAAATATAATTCCATTTCACTTTTTGTTGGGGTATCGCCAAGCGGTAAGGCAGCTGGTTTTGGTCCAGCCATTCCGAGGTTCGAATCCTTGTACCCCAGCCACTTTCAAAAACTTTCTATAATTTTTACATTTTTTTATCGCGGGGTAGAGCAGTCCGGTAGCTCGTTGGGCTCATAACCCAAAGGTCGGTGGTTCAAATCCGCCCCCCGCTACCAAATCTTTTTAAAAATCCAATTCGTGAGTTAGATTCCTAAACTTAATATCTTCTAATTGCTTTTTAATTTGCTTGTTTTCTTCTACTAACGAATCAAGTTGCGTTTGAAGCTGAGTAATATTGCGACTAGTGTAGTAAATATTATTTCGGATATAGATTTTTGGAATAAAAAGCAATAGCGCAAAAAACATTATCCCAATGGAAATACAAACCATTTTAAAAGAAATTTCTCTTTTTTCTAAATCAATTTGTAAAACTTCCTCTTTTTCCTGTGGATTTAAGCTTGTTTGCTCCATTGAAGCTAATAGCTCTTGGCTAGAAGTTTCACTAGTAGAAAAATTTGCTTGATAGGGACTTTCTTTTTGAATATTTTGTGATGATTCTCTAAGATCTTCTTGAATTCCCAATTCTTGGCTATTTTCTTTTTTAAACCGATCCCAAAAATTTGTTTTTTGAATTTTATCAGATTCTTTTAAGCGCAAAGATTCATAAGATTCCATTGTATCTCTTAATGCAAAAACTCAAAAACGCGCATCTTAGAACTACGCGCTCGAGGATTATCTTTAATCTCCTCTTCTTTTGGAATAATTGGCTTTTTATAAAGGCTTCTACCCTTTTGATGATTTCTACTACACTCACATTTTAAAGCTTGTGGCGGACAAATACAAGGATTTTCCCATTGTTTAAATTTATTTTTAATAATCCTATCTTCCAAAGAATGAAAAGAAATAAGACAAAGTCGGCTAAAATCCTGCATTTCTTGAGAATCAAAAATTTTTAACATTGATTCTAATTCGCCTAGCTCATTATTTACTTCAATTCTTAAAGCCTGAAAAGCCAGTGTAGCGGGGTGAATTTTGGGGTGCTTAAAATGCTTGGCGATAAATTGACTAAGCATTTTTGCGCTTGTAATTTTTTCTTTTTTGCGCAATTCCACAATGCAGTGAGCAAGTTTCTTATACTCCCTAATCTCGCCAAAATCCCTAAAGATTCGCTCCAATTCAGTTAGTGGATATGAATTAACAATATCCTTTGCAGTAAAATTTTGACTTTGATCCATTCGCATATCAAGAAACTCTGAATCAAAACAAAATCCCCTCTCCTTGCTATCAAACTGCATTGAAGAAACTCCAATGTCTGCTAAGATTCCAACAACATTGCTCTCTCTTTGTAAAATCTGTTTTAAAACTCCGCTAAAGCGTCCATATTCGATGCTAAAACGATTTAAAAAAGGTTCTAAACGTTTCTTTGCAAGAGCGATTGCTTCATCATCTTGATCAATGCCTATAATTTTTAGCTTAGGATATTTTTCTAAAAGCGCCAAGCTATGCCCCCCAAATCCCAAAGTGCAATCAATCAAGATTCCACCCTTTTGATGGATTATTTCTGTATTAAAAGCTTCTAAAACTTCTTGCTTTAAAACCGAAATATGTGGAATTCTCATTCTTTTTCTCTTGAAATTTTAGCACCAAGCCCAGTGAGCTTGGCTTCAAGATTCTCATAACCTCTATCAAGATGATAGATTCGATGAATATGACTCTCTCCCTTTGCTACAAGAGCAGCCAAAACCAATGCGCTTGAAGCACGCAGATCTGTCGCCATAACATCCGCACCAAAAAGCTCACTTTTACCTTGAATTGTTACTATATTGCCTTTTAGCTTGATATTTGCACCCATTCTTTGAAGCTCACTTACATGCATAAAGCGATTCTCAAAAAGTCTCTCTTGAATAATGCTACCCCCCTCACACTGCGTAGCTAAAGCCATAAATTGCGCTTGCATATCAGTAGGAAACCCAGGATACTCTGCTGTAGAAATCTCAAAACTTTGCCGATTCTTTGCAGGATAAATTGTAATTGAATCGCCTTTAATATCCATTGCAAAACCAATCTCCTCAAGCTTAGAGAGAACTGCTGTTAGATGAATGGGATTAAGGCGGTGCAATGTGATTTGTGAATTAGTAATGGCACCTGCGCAAAGATATGTCCCTGCCTCAATCCTATCTGGAATCACCTCAATATTAGCAGGAAAATTTAAAGGTTCTCTATTTGTGCCATAAATCTCAATTTCATCATTTCCGATGCCGCTAATCTCCACTCCACTTGCTTTTAAAACTTCACAAAGCTGAATTACTTCTGGCTCTTTTGCGGCATTGATGATTTGCGTTTTACCCTTTGCCATAGCAGCTGCCATTAAAATATTCTCGGTGCCTGTCACGGTGATTTTATCAAAATTTATCACACTCCCTTTTAAGCCCTCTTTTGCTTCTGCGACAATATATCCACCTTGCAACCGAATCTCAGCACCCATTTTTTGAAGCGCTTTAATGTGCAAATCTACAGGTCTTGCGCCAATAGCACAACCCCCTGGCAAGCTTACTTCGCAACAACCAAATCTCCCCAAAAGTGGTCCTAAAACAAGGATTGAAGCACGCATTTTACGCACAATATCATAATTGGCTTTTGTATTATTAAGTGTTTTTGCAACAATGCTTGTTGTGTGTTTATCTAGCTGAATAATTTCGCAACCAAGCATATTCAATAAAGAAAAAAATGTCTTAATATCCACTACATCAGGTAAATTACTTAAAGTCGCCCTTTCTTTAGAAAGCAAACTTAAGGCTATAAGTGGAAGTGCCGAATTTTTTGCTCCTGAAATTTGAATAGAACCTTGCAAACACGCTTGTCCCTCAATGCGTAAAAAGTCCATTTTTTTCCTTTATTTTTTATTTTTCTCGCTACTTTCTCGATTTTTCAATGCCGCACTAATGAGTGTTTCAATTTCTTTTTTAAAATTTGGATTTGCCTTTACAAACTCTTCCCTATATCTTGCCACGCTATCAATATCAACAGCAGAACAGCACGCCAAAGCCGAAATAAAATCCATCCTATCTTTATAATCTTTGCTTTCTTTCTTTAAGCTATCAAAATTTAAAAAGTTTTTCCTAAAAGCATCTAAAATCTCATCTAATTCTTCCCTGCTAGGGCTATTTTGCAAAATTGAAATAAGGTATTGAATATTTTTTAGCAAATTATCCCTGCTTTTTTGTGATTCAAGATAAGCTTGAATCTTACCTAGAATCAAAAAAGCACTTGTAAGTAAAGCAAAAGGCAACATCGCAAAAAATAATGCCACCCAAATAAAAAGATAAAATTGAAAGCTATACACTATTTGCCTTGATATTTTTCATAAAACACATTAGTTGCCCTAACAAATCCATCAACACTTCCGCAATCATAGCGCACACCCTGAAATTTATAGGCAAGCACCATTCCCTTTTTGCATTGCTCCATTAAGGCATCTGTAATTTGAATTTCACCATTTTTACCAGGTTTTGTGTGCTTTAAAATTTCAAAAATATCAGAAGTTAAAATATAGCGCCCAATAATAGCTAGATTACTTGGGGCTTCTTCTATGCTTGGCTTTTCAATCATATTATCCACCATAAAAACACCATCATCCACTTCTCTACCAGAAATCACTCCATATTTACTTACCTCTTCTTTTGCTACTTCTTCGACGGCAACAATAGAACATTTGTATTTTTTATAAATTTCACACATTTGAGATAGCACTCCAACACCACCCTCATTATCACACAAATCATCGCTTAAAATCACCCCAAATGGCTCCTTGCCAATAAGATTTTCACCCACTAAAATCGCATGCCCTAATCCTTTCATTTCCATTTGTCTTGTATAAGAAAAAGTGCAAGTGTTTAAAAGGCGACGAATGTCTTTTAAATAGCCCTCTTTATTAGTTCCTTGTATTTGGTGTTCTAATTCATAACTAATATCAAAATGATCTTCCAAAGAGCGTTTACCCCTTCCTGTTACAATTGCCATATTAGCAACCCCTGCTTCAATAGCCTCTTCTACGCCATATTGTATTAAAGGCTTATTAACAATGGGTAGCATTTCCTTAGGTATTGCTTTTGTAGCTGGTAAAAATCTCGTTCCATATCCTGCAGCTGGAAATAGGCATTTTTTTATCATCATCTCTCCTTTTTAAATCAAATCTATCAAACCACTTTCGTAAAGTTTAAAAAATTGTGTTGCGATTCTTGGATTTTTTGAACCCCTTTTAGATGCAAAAATAAGAGCTTTTTGTCGAATATTTTCCCAATTATCGGGATTTTGCAACTCTAAAGGCAACTTTTTAAAATAACCTTGCAACACTTCTAAATATTCTTGATTGCCATGTGTATAAAATCCAATACAAAGTGGAAATCTCTCAAACAAAGCAATTTTATCTTCATTTCCCTCAAATCCAAAAATTTCATTCTCACTATGAAATTCTGGCATTAAATGGCGACGATTAGAAGTTACATAAAAGCGAATATTTTGTGGAAATCTCTCAATACTACCTTCTAAAATTGTTTTTAGATTCTTATATTCTTGATCATTTTCATCAAAACTCAACTCATCACAAAAAACAATAAACTTATAATCTTTGGTGCGTAAAAAATCTAAAATTTCAGGCAACACTTTCAAGTCTTGTTTAAAAATTTGCAAGATTCTCAAACCTGCTTTAGCGTATTTTGGCAAAAGTGCTTTGATTAATGAAGATTTTCCACAACCTCTAGCGCCCCAGAGCAAAACATTCACACCCATTCCCTTAAACAAAAAAGATTCGGTATTGGCACATAAAAGCCCTATTTCTTTTTGTAAATTATAGAAATCTTCCCACTCATAATTTTCTAATTCATAAACTTGATGCAAATAGCCACTACTGCGATAAATGGCAGCACAATGTCGCTCACAATCCCATTCAAACTGATTCATCAACGACTTCTTTTGATTTTAACTTTATTGTTTAATGGTTTATTTTGTTTAGTTTTACAGCTAAAAGAATCACTTTTTTTATTGTAGCTAAAAATAACTTCACCGCCTTTTTCTAATTTACCAAAAAGCATTAAATCACTAAGAGGATTCTTAATTTTCTCTTGAATCACAAGCCCAAGAGGTCTTGCACCAAGCTCTGGATTATATCCAAGTTTAGCAAGTTGTTCTTTAGCGCTCTTATCTAGCAAAATATGGATATTTTTAGAAACAATTTGCTCGTTTAAATCGTTGATATTCTTCTCTACAATTTTTAGAATTTCTGCTTCACTTAAAGGATTAAAAGCCACAATAGCATCCAAACGATTTCGAAATTCAGGTGTGAAATTGTCCTTAATGGCAGAATTGAATTTTGTCGCAGAATCTTGTGCAAAACCAAGTGTTGGAGCTTCTTTGGAGCCAACATTAGAAGTCATAATCAAAATCACCGAAGAAAAATCTGCACTCTCCCCATTATTGTCTGTTAGCTTGGCATTATCCATCACTTGCAAGAAAATATTCAAAACATCAGGGTGTGCCTTTTCTATCTCATCTAAAAGCAATAAAGTATGAGGATTTTTCTTAATCATTTCTGTAAGAATCCCTCCCTTATCATAGCCCACATAACCAGCAGGTGCACCAATAAGTCCAGAGCTTGAATATTTCTCCATATATTCACTCATATCAATACGTTCAAAATTAATCCCTAAAGCCTTAGCGATTTCCTTAGCCAACTCTGTTTTCCCCACACCACTTGGACCGCTAAACAAAAAAGAACCAATGGGCTTATTAGGCGATCCAAGTCCAGCTTTATTTCGCTTGAGCGCTGTTACAATCTCTTTGATAGCCAAATCTTGCCCAAAGATTCTATTTTGTAGGTATTTTTCTAAGTTTCTTAAGAGATTCTTGTCATCTTTAGTGGCTTCAATCTCGGGAATCTTTGCCATTTTAGCCACCATTTGTTTAATGCTAGAGAGACTTACCTTGCCACTCTTGTTAGCTAGTTTATAAGCCGCTCCAACTTCATCAATCACATCAATTGCCTTATCAGGCAAAAAACGATCATGCAAATAACGGCTAGAGAGCTCCACTGCTAACTTAAGCGATTCTAGCGGATAGGTAACATTATGGTGTTTTTCATAGTATTTTTTAATACCCTGTAAAATCAAAACCGCTTCTTCTTGACTAGGCTCATCCACATCAATTTTAGCAAATCGCCTTGAAAATGCTTTGTCTTTATCTAAAAAATTTCGGTATTCTGCATAGGTGCTAGCACCAATACATCTAAGTTTTCCACTGCCAAGCATAGGCTTTAAGAGATTACTAGCATCCATACTGCCGCTATTTGTAGCTCCTGCTCCAATAAGCATATGAATCTCATCGATAAATAAAATAACATTTTTGCGCTCTAAAACTTCTTCACCTAAAGCTTTAATCCGCTTTTCAAAATCCCCTCGATACTTCGTTCCTGCAACAAGCGCCCCCATATTAAGCATAAAAATTTCATTACCAAAAAGTGGATTATTCTCTTGATTTAAAACAATTGCCAACCCCTCTGCAATAGCTGTTTTCCCAACTCCTGGCTCACCTACTAAGAGTGGATTATTCTTTTTGCGTCTTAGCAAGACTTCTAGACATCTTTCAATCTCTTTGTCTCTCCCAATAATTGGATCAATTTTGCCCTCTTTTGCTTCTTGTGTGAGATTGATGCAATATTTCTCTAATACGCTCTCTTGTTTATTTTCATCTTTTTCAAACTTTTGAGTTTGTTGTAAATCTTGATTTTCTGTAATATACTCTAAAATATTAAGGCGTGTGATTCCTTGGGCTTTAAGAAGCTGAGTGCAAAATGCTTTGTCTTCCTCTAAAATTGCGGCTAACAAATCTCCAACTTGAGCTTCTTTGCGTTGAGCACCCTTTACATGGCTTACCATAATTTCAATAACACGCGTAACAGCTAGAGTTTCTATAGGCAACTCACTCACATCAGGGTGAGACTGCAAAAAATGCATTAAATAGCGCTCTATTTGCGATTTGAGCGCTTTAATATTGCCTCCACATTCTTCAATAGCTTTTTTAATTGTTTGACTATCCAAAAGAGAATGGAAAATATGCTCTAGTGTAAGGTATTCATGCCCTAAATGCTTAGCACGACTTTGTGCGGCTTGCAAAATATAATTTAATTCTTTGCTAATCTCAATCATCGCATTTCTTTACATTTTTTCTAAAATGGCTCTTAGAGGAAATTGTTTTTCTTTTGCCATTTTTCTAACCTGCATTGCTTTAGTTTCTGCTATATCATAGGGATAGATTCCACACATTCCACGCCCATTATGATGAATTTGCAACATAAGATTGAGCGATTCTTCAAAATTTTTGTGAAAAATTTTCTGCAAAATCTCTATTACAAAATCCTGAGTGGTATAATCATCATTAAGTAAAATAACTTTGTAGCGGATAGGTTCTTGTAGCTTTTCAAGGGTTTCTGTTGCGTTTTCAATTTGATTTTGTTTGGGCAATTTTCCCTCCAAAGTAATATTAAAATAAAGTAATGCTAAATTTATATTTTTAGTATAGCATTTTTTGCTTAAAATTTTTACCTTTTAATTTATTCTTTGACAAGTGCGCTAATAGTTTTAAAATTTTCTTCCCTAGAATGCAAAAGAAATGAAAAAAGAGCGCTCTCAGTGCTTATGATTCTTGCTCCCAAGTCTCTTAGCTCTTGCATTGCCAAGGCGTGATTATGATCATCTCTGGCACTGCAAGCATCCTCTATAATAAACACTTCAAAATCTCTCTTTAAAGAATCCAAAGCCGTTTCTCGCACACAAATATGACTTTCAATGCCAAAGAGAATAAGAGTTTGAGCATTGCATTTTTCTAATGCTCGACAAAAAGTCTCCTCCCCAAAAGCACTAAAAGAATTTTTTTGGATAATTTGACTAGAATGGCTTACAATAGCCTTGCCCAAACCTTTTGGATACTGCTCCAAAACCAAAGCATTTTGACAAAAAGCCTCCACACATCTCAAGAGATTATTAGCATTTTTTAGAAGTTTTTCTTGGTTTTGCATAACCCCAAAAAGTTTTTCTTGAATATCAACACAGACAAAAACGCACCCCTCTTTGGCAAAACTCGCTTTTTGTTTTAGAGTATATGAAGGCATATTTTCCTCTTTTAGTATTCAATTCCTGCTGCTCTTAACGCATCTCGAATGGCACGCATTTGGATATTTTTATCAAAACACCACTTAGGCGCAATAAGCGTATCATTTCTCACTCCCGCACTTACACGATGAATGACTATATTTTGCGGAATCATCTTAAGCGTTTCAACTATTAATTCAATGTATTCATTGAGTGTAATAGGCTTGTATTCCCCCTTGGCATGCATTTGTGCTAAAATAGTCTTTTCAATAATATATAGTGGATGAACTTTAATCCCATCACTTCCCCACTCTAACACTTGCCTAAGGCTATTTAACATCATCTCTTTACTTTCATTAGGTAATCCATAGATAATATGAGAACAAACCTTTAATCCCCTTTGCTTAGTCTCCTTAATCCAATACTCCATTCCCTCTGTGGTATGTCCGCGATTAATAAATTTCAAAGTTTCATCATAAACAGATTGGATTCCATATTCTATCCAAATCTCTTGCTTTCTTGCCTCTTGCAAATTTGCTAAATAATCTAATAATTCCAAACTAACACTATCAGTTCTGGTACCAATAGACATTCCAACTACATTAGGCAAATTAAGTGCTTCTATGTAAAGTTTTTGCAAAGTATCAAATGGCGCATAAGTGTTAGTAAAAGACTGAAAATAGATTAAATATTTCCCAACACCAAACTTATTTTTATGAAAATCGGTTTGCCATTGATATTGACTATGAAGCTGTTTGAGTTGCATTGGCAATAGTGGATTATCCTGCATTCTAGGATTAATCTTTAGAGGTACCTTTGGTTCATGTTCTAAAGTCGGAGAAAAGCTTTCATTTTTACAAAAAATACAACCTCCCCTAGCGACACTACCATCAATATTTGGACAGGTAAATCCAGCAAGAGCAATTGGAATCTTTCTTACCCTTTGCCCAAAACGGCGTTTGCAATAACGCCCAAAAGTCAACATTTGCTTCATAAAACTTACCTTACAATATAATTATTATCAAAACAGGCTTGACAGAATTGATAATTTTCCACCCCTATGCTTCGCCTTAGACCCTCAAGCGAAAGAAAAGAAAGAGAATCGGCTTTAATAAACTCGCAAACTTCTTCATTACTCATTGTAGCACTAATTAGCTCATCTTTACTTGGCGTATCCACCCCATAAAAACAAGGTGCAATAGTTGGTGGAGAAGAAATTTTCATATGAATCTCTTTGGCGCCACAATCGCGTAATATTTTAACAATTTGCTTACTAGTAGTCCCTCTAACAACCGAATCATCAATCACAATAATGCGTTTGTTTTCTATTAATTCTCTAATTGGATTTAATTTTAACTTAACTTTTAATTCTCTAATTTGCTGGGTTGGTTCTATAAAAGTTCTCCCCACATAGTGATTCCTAATAATTCCTAATTCAAAAGGGATTCCACTTTCTTGCGAATATCCAAGCGCAGCTGCCACGCCACTATCAGGAACAGGTATCACAATATCAGCATCAATTGGATTTTCTTTAGCAAGTTCTACGCCCATAGCCTTTCTAATATTATATACCAAACGCCCAAAAACATGGCTATCTGGGCGCGCAAAATACACATATTCAAACACACAAGGATAAGGATTCTTAGGCATAATATGATGACTTTCAATACCATCTTTAGATAGCACAAGCATTTCACCTGGTTCCACATCGCGCAAATATCTAGCATTCACCAAATCAAAAGCACAGGTTTCGCTTGCCACAATATAACCAACACTACCATCGTTATTTTGTATCTGTCCTAAACTTAGCGGTCTAAAACCATTTCTATCGCGAATAACAAACATTTTCTTGCGACTTAAAATAATGAAGCAAAAAGCCCCCTCTAATTTTAAAACCGCCTCTTTAATCCGATCTACTAGATTTTCTTCCTTGGCTTTTGCGATCAAATGAATAAGATTTTCTGTATCCATATGACTTTGAAAAATGGCGCCATCCCTAATAAGATCATTGCGAATCTTTTCCGCATTCGTCAGATTCCCATTATGAACAATAGCAACTTCTCCCAAATCATAACGCGCAAAAATAGGTTGTGCATCACTTAGCGAATCGGCTCCTGCGGTTGCATAACGATTATGTCCTACTGCACTGAAGCCTTTTAGTTTTTTTAAAGTTTCATCGCAAAAAACATCAGTTACTAATCCGTGATCTTTGATAGTTGTGATCTTTTCTCCATTACTTGAAGCAATCCCAGTAGCCTCTTGACCACGATGCTGCATAGAAAAAAGAGAATAATAAGCAATACTTGCTGCATTAGGAGCGTTATAAACCCCCACTACTGCACATTCTTCATTCCAATTTCTTTCTTCCACTTTGCCTTCCTATAAACCCAAAGAATCTTCAATACCATAAAGATTGTTGGGTTGATTTTTTAGCCAAAGAGCAGCTTTAATAGCACCTTTTGCAAAAGTTAATCGCGAAGTTGCAGTGTGTGTGAATTCCAAATATTCTCCCTCGCCATAAAAACCAATATTATGGATTCCTGCAACATCCCCACCACGCAACGCCATTACACCAATTTCATCTTTTGTGCGCTCTCCAATATTTCCATTTCTACCACTAATACGCACTTTATCCAAATCAAGATTCCTTGCTTCTGCACAAGATTTTGCAAGTCTTAGTGCAGTTCCACTTGGAGAATCTTTTTTGAAATGATGATGTGTTTCAACAATTTCAATATCAAAATCTCTTAACGCACTTGCAACAAGCTTAATAGCTTTATTGAGCATCGCCACACCCAAGGACATATTACTCGCATAAAGAATAGGCATTTTTTTGGCTGCTTCTTTTATTAAATTTTCATGGTGTGATTCCAAACCAGTTGTCCCTATTACAATAGGGCGAGGATGTTTTAGAGCAACTTCTAGTAATTGTTCTGTTCCTTGTGGAGTTGTAAAGTCAATCACCACTTCACAACTCTCCAAAAAAACTTTCAAATCACTTGTGATGAGTGTTCCTGGCTCAATGGAAAAATCTAATTCTTTTCGCGCATACACGCTTTCTAACTTAATCACTTCGCTTTGTTTAGCAAGTTCTACTATTAGTTTTCCAATGCGTCCGCCTGCTCCAAAAACTCCAATTTTTAGCATAAATGCTCCTTTTATTTATGATGCTCAATATACTCTATGGCTCCAAGCGCAGCCGTAGCACCATCAGCTGCTGCACAAACAACTTGCTTTGGCGCATCTTCTCTTAAATCTCCTGCAGCAAACAATCCTGGAATATTTGTCTCCATTTTAAGATTAACAACAGCTTGTCCATATTCATTTACTTCACATAATGATGAGCCATCTTCTTGCATAAGCACAGAATTATTAACATTATAACCAATTAATACAAAGATTCCAGAAATATTAATCTCTTTTTCACTTCCATCTTGGAGATTTTTGAGTTTTAAACCTGTAACCCCAGAATCATCACCGCAAATTTCATCAATCCCATAAGGCGTTAAAAATTCAATTTTTGGTTCGTTCTTGGCTCTTTCTAGTGTTGTAGGAGAAGCTCTAAAAGCATCGCGTCTGTGGATAAGCGTAACTTTAGAGCAAATCTTAGCCAAATAAATTGACTCTTCTACGGCAGTATCACCACCACCTAAAACCGCTACTTCCTTACCTTTATAAAAAAATCCATCACAAGTAGCACATGAGCTTACACCCTTGCCCCAAAAAACATCCTCTCCTTTAACACCAGATCGTTTAGGGCTTCCACCTGTAGCAACAATAACCGCTTTTGCTTGTTCTTCGCTACCATCACTAAAAATAATGCTAAAATGATCTCCCACTTTTTTAACACGCAAAACTTCCTTCATTTCGTGTTTCAAGCCAAAACGAAAGCATTGCTCCTGCCACGGCATCATAAAATCAAATCCACTTTTAACTTCAGAAACACCGGGATAATTTTCCATTTCACTGCTTGAAGTAATCTGTCCTCCAGGCATTCCCTTTTCAAACATAACAACATTTTTTAATCCACCTCTAGTGGCATACAATCCAGCGCTAAGTCCTGCAGGTCCTCCACCAATAATTGCTAAATCTAACATAATTATTCTCCTTGAGTTTGTTTAAAATTTAATATTTTATAGATTCCACTGCTTTTTAAATGTCTATAAAGTATTAAGTTTTCTTTATCTTGCTTTATAATAAAGCACCTAGGAATCGCCTTGAGTTCAAATTTATGCACAAGGCTCAACATTACTTCGCTTGAAACCTTTAAATTAATCACATTACTAGCATAGCTCTCGCCTTGTTGATACAAATCCACAGCCAACACAGTAAGCTTTGTTTTTTTGCTCTCTAACTCCAAGGCTTCTTGCCATTTTGGAACATAAGAGCTAAAAAAGCATATTCTATACTCCTTATCTTTTGGTTCAAACAAAAACATTTTTTGATTGTTTGTTGCATAAAAGGAATCGTTTTTAAAATCAACCTCAGCAACCGCACTAAAAGAATAATAATAGTATAAAAATGCACCAACTACAAAAACTACAATAAATGCAATGGGGAATCCAGGGCAACACTTTTTCATTATCCCTTAGATTCTCCCAAAATTTAATTTAGAGCAAACTATCAAGCTTGTCTTTGAAACCAGCTTCAGTAGCAGCTCCAATCATTTCATCAACTTTTTCACCATTTTTATAGAAAAAGATTGTAGGAATAGAACGAATTCCAAATTTTGCTGCTAATTCTTGTTGCTCATCTGTATTAACTTTGCATATTTTTGCTTTTCCTTGATATTCTGCTGCAAGTTTATCAATTACTGGGGCAATCATTCTGCAAGGACCACACCAAGGTGCCCAAAAATCCACCATTACTACACCATCTTTGATTGTCTCATCAAAATTTTGCTCTGTTAATTCAATATAACCAGCCATATTTTTCTCCTTAAATAATAATTTTTATCCTTGGCATTATACGATAAATACCTTAAAAAAAATAAAATCTTATATAAGAATCTTTAAAATTTATTTTACTAATGTAACTTTTTTATTGCATAAGCTCAATAAGCCGTCTTGTGCTTTCTTGATAATCCCAAACCTCATCATAACTCTGTCGCAAATAATCCTCCATATCCACTTTTTTAGCAATAGCTTCATCCATTTCCTTATCGCTCCCTGCCTGATAAGCGCCAATTCTAATTAAAACTTCATTTTCTTTTAGAATTGAATATAGTCTGCGAAATTTTCTTGCGGCTAAAATATGCTCTTTTTGTGCAATATCATTCATAAGCCTTGAAGCAGAATTTAAAATATTAATAGGTGGGTAAATCCCAAAATCAGTCAAGCTTCTATCTAATACAATATGTCCATCTAAAATACTTCGGCTTTGATCTGCAATAGGATCACTCATATCATCACCTTCAACCAAAACGGTAAAATATGCAGTAATAGAACCCTTGCCTTCTTCTTTTCCAGCGCGCTCCATTAATTGTGGCAAAAGCGTTAAAACAGAAGGGGGATAGCCTTTGGTTGTAGGTGGTTCGCCTAATGCTAGTCCAATTTCTCTTTGCGCCATTGCAAAACGCGTTACAGAATCCATCATAAAAAGCACATCTTCGCCTTTGGCTTTGAAGTATTCTGCCACACTCATTGCAGCAAATGCACCATATTTTCGCATAAGCGGTGAATCATCGCTTGTTGCAACAATCAAAACAGTATTAGTCAAATCTCCACCAAGATTTTTCTCCACAAACTCTGGCACTTCCCTGCCTCTCTCGCCAATTAGGGCAATGACTTTTATTTTTGCCTGTGCGCCTCTCACAATCATTCCCATTAGCGTAGATTTTCCCACTCCACTTCCTGCAAAGATTCCTAGCTTTTGTCCCTTACCACAAGTTAAAAGTCCATCAATGCTTTTCACACCAACACTAAAAATCTCATCAATCATTCCACGCTTCATTGCAGCAATAGGCTGTCTAATAATAGGCATTAACCCTTCAACTCTAAGCTCTCCCTTGCCATCAATAGGCTCTCCTAGCGGATTAATTACTCTACCCAAAAGCTCCAAACCCACAGGAATCTGCAAACCTTTTGTATTTAAATAAACTTTATCACCAACCTTTGTTCCCTCCACAAAAGAAAAGGGCGTGATTTTAAAACTACCACTCTCTAAAGTTGTAACCATTCCTATGGTATTTGAGTTTTCACTGACAACGCGAACAATATCGCCAAGACTAGGAGAAAGTCCATTAGCCGATAAGAATCCCTGTTCTACTTTGGTAATTAACCCAAAAGTTGGGGAAAGATTCAAGCTATTAAGGCGCTCTCTAAGATTTGCTAAAGACATAAAACTCTCTGTATTGCAAAATAATAAATTTTGGATTTTAGTATAATTTTATTAAAATAATACTTTTAAAACTCAAAGCTTGAAGGAAAAAAATGGCTAAAATCAGCGTATTTGGCGGTGGTGCTTGGGGCAAGGCATTACATTTTGCTTTTGGAGAAAAAAATGATTCTTATATTATTTCAAGAAAAAGTCTTAATTCCCCCAACCAAATCTCTCAAGCACAAGCACAAAATAGCGATTTTTTTGTCGTAGCAATTTGTAGCTCAGCTCTAGAATCGTGGCTAAAAGATTCTCCCCTCCCTCAAGAATCTAAGATTCTAGTAGCTTCCAAAGGTATAGCAAATGGGCTGTTTGTAAGCGATATTTTCTCTAAATTTTATCCCAAAGCGCAGCTAAGCTTCCTTGCTGGACCTAGCTTTGCCAAAGAAGTCTCCCAATCTCTCCCTTGTGCGCTTAATGTGCATTCTAATAGTCTCCAAAGCGCCCAAGAATGGCTAGATTTATTTCCCAATTTTATCAAGCCTTATGCTAATGATGACATTATAGGTGGAGAGATTGGGGGAGCGTATAAAAATGTGATTGCCATTGCAAGTGGAATTTGCGAGGGAATGGGGCTTGGTAATAATGCAAGGGCTTCTTTAGTAGCTAGAGGGCTTGTTGAAATGACTCGATTTGGAAAATTTTTTGGCGCAAGAGAAGAAACTTTTTTGGGATTGTCAGGAGCAGGTGATTTGTTTTTAACAGCCAACTCCACACTTTCAAGGAATTTTAGAGTTGGTCTTGGATTAGCTCAAAATAAGCACTTGCAGGAGATTTTGGATAATCTAGGCGAAGTTGCTGAAGGGGTGCAAACTTCTAAAGAAATTTATGCACTAGCCCAAAAAAATGAAATTTACACACCTATTGCTAAGGAAGTTGCCCTTATTATGGAAGGGAAGAATCCAAAAGTAAGCCTAATGGATCTAATGAAGCGAATGAATTAAAATTTTTCAAAATATTCTGCAATTTTTCTAGGATTATTAGTTTGTGTTAAGGAGAGCATCAAAAGAATCCTTGCTTTTTGTGGATTAAGATCATTAGCCGAAACAAACCCTTGAGTGTTTTCTTCTTCGCTTAACAATACCATTCCACAGCCTACTCTTGAGCTTTTTACCACTTGTAGTTTATTTTCTTTTAATAACTCTATTAAATATTCTTTTTGATTCTTGTGGATACTCCCAGCACCACTTCCTGCAATCACTAATCCCTTAGCACCTGCCTTCAAAAATGCTTCAATAGCTACTCTAGAGCCATCATTAGCATAGCTATAAACAATATCTACCTTAGGCAAAGAATCTAGCCTTTCAATGTTAAATGGAGTTTGCAGGGTATGCAATTTAAGATTAATAGTCTTAAAAAAGACCTTGCCATCTACAATATAACCCATCTCTCCACCATTTGGGGATTGAAAAGATTCTACATTTAAAGTATGCATTTTAGTAGCTTCCCTTGCAGAATGGATTCTATCATTCATTACTATCATCACGCCCTTTGCTTCAGCGTTTTTATTTCCTGCAAGACTAATGGCATTATAAAGATTCCTAGGACCATCTGCACTCATTGCAGTTGCAGGACGCATAGCACCAGTTAAAACCACCGGCTTATCACTCTTAATTACAAGACTTAAAAAATATGCCGTCTCTTCCATTGTGTCTGTTCCGTGCGTTATAACAATGCCATCAATCTCAGAATCTTTTAAAAGCACATTAATAGTTTTAGCAAGTTTAAGCCAAATCAAATCAGTCATATCAGCACTATCAATGTTTGCAATCTGTTTAGTTTGAATATTAACTATACACTGCAATTGCGGAATTGCTTCAATCAATAACTCCACGCTTAAACTGCCTGATTTATAATCCGTTGTTCTAAGCTTGTTTTTTGCTTCTCCAGCGATTGTCCCACCTGTTGCTAATATCATAATATTTGGTTTATATGTTTTTAAACTCACCAAAATCCTTTTTTGAAGCCCTTATACTTTTATTTAATGATTTTTGCTTGTAATTCTAACACTTTTTATGATTAAATTGAGCAAAAATTTATTAATCTTGAGTAATTTAGTAACAAAAAAATATATTTTTGCAATTTTATTTTATATACAATATGTATTTAAATATTTTATGCTAATATTTCACCAAAACAATAAAACTTTAAAAGGATAAAAAATGCCAAATTTAACACATAATAATTTTTCACAAGAAACTCTTGCGCTTCATGCTGGATACACTTATGATTCTCAAAGGACGCTTAGTATTCCTATTTACCAAAATACCGCTTATAGTTTTGAGAGTTTGCAACAAGCAGCCGCACGATTTGGGCTTCAAGAGCTTGGTAATATCTATTCACGCCTTACTAACCCAACCACAGATATTTTAGGCGCTAGATTAGCTGCGATTGAGGGAGGAGCCTTTGGCGTCCCGACTTCAAGTGGAAGTGCGGCTATTTTTTATGCGCTTGTTAATCTAGCGCAAAATGGCGATAATATCGCATTTTCAAACAAAATCTATGGAGGCACACAAACCTTATTAGTGCATACACTCAAAAGATTTGGGATTGAAGCAAGAGTTTTTGATATTGATGATATTGACAACACTTTAGAAAAAGTTATTGATTCAAAAACAAAAGCTATCTTTTTTGAAAGTCTTTCCAATCCACAAATAGCTATTGCTGATGCAGAAAAAATCACAAAAATTGCCAAAGCTCACGGGATTGTAAGCGTTTGCGATAACACTGTTGCCACTGCATTTTTACACAAACCCTTTGATTATGGTGTTGATATTGCTGTTTATAGCCTTAGCAAATATGTGAATGGGCAAGGCAGTGCATTAGGTGGAGCGGTTATTGAGCGTAATGGACTTAATGAACTCATTAAAGACAATCCTCGCTATCTACCTTTCAATACTCCAGATGAAAGTTATCACGGGCTTGTGTATGCCTCACTTCCTTTACCTATTTTCTCTATTCGCCTTATTACAGAATGGCTAAGAAATATCGGAGCAACACTCTCTCCACAAAATGCATGGATTATATTACAAGGATTAGAAACTCTTGAATTAAGAATCCAAAAACATAGCGCCAATGCACTAGAAGTGGCAAAATTCCTAGAATCTCACCCAAAAGTCAAAAGCGTTAATTATCCTGCATTAAGCAACAATCCCTATCATCACCTTGTGAATAAATATTTTACCAACAACCAATGCAGCGGACTTATTAGCTTTGAATCAGAAAGTTTTGAAGAAGCACAAAAAATCTGCAATGCTCTAGAACTTTTTGCTATTGTTGCTAATATCGGAGATTCTAAATCTCTCATTATCCATCCTGCTTCAACCACACATTCACAATTAAGCCAAAAAGAGCTTGATTTAGCAGGAATCACACCTGCTACAATCCGCTTAAGCATCGGATTAGAATCACCGCTTGATTTAATCGCTGATTTAAAACAAGCTTTAGAAAAATAAAGGATAAATATGCCACTCATTATTCCAGAAGATATTCCTGCCTTCAAAGCTCTCAAAGAACACGCTTTTATTATGGGTCAAAAAAGGGCAAAATCACAAGATATTCGCCCTTTGGAAGTTTTAATCATTAATCTTATGCCCGTTAAAATAGAAACTGAAAATCAGATTCTAGCCCTCCTTGCAAACTCCCCCTTGCAAGTCAATATCACTCTGCTTTCCACTGCCACCTATATAGGCAAAAATACTCCAAAATCACATTTGGATAAATTCTATGTTAATTTTGATTCAATTAAACATAAAAACTTTGATGGAGCTATCGTTACAGGTGCTCCAATTGAACATTTAGAATTTGAGCAAGTAAAATATTGGAGAGAATTAGTAGCGATTATGGATTATTTAAAGCATAATTGCACTAGCACTTTGTATTTGTGTTGGGGAGCGATGGCAGGGCTTTATCACTTTCATAAAATACAAAAAATACCTCTTAAAGAAAAACTTTTTGGTGTCTTTGAGCATTTTTGGGTAGAAAAAGATTTGTTACTCAATGGTTTAGATGAAATAGTAAAAATTCCTCATTCTAGGCATTCAGGCATCAACGAATCTCAAGTTGCGACAAATCCTAATCTAAAGGTTTTATTACAAGGAAAAGAAAGTGGAATCACTGCCCTTAAAGACAACAAAGATTTCTTTATCTTAGGACACCCAGAATACTCTAAAAACACTTTAGAATCTGAATATCAGAGGGATTTAAAAAAGGGATTATCCATTCACAAACCTTTCAACTACTTTGATTCTCAAGAAAATCCCATACTCTCTTGGCGATCTAGCGCAAGTGTCATGTTTTCAAATTGGTTGAACTTTTCGGTTTATCAAGACACACCTTTTATTTTGGAAAGCTAAGATTCTGGCTTTTCATAATAAGCTATTTTTTTCTTTCTCTCTTCTAAAGTCTCTTTTCCATTTAATGGATCTTTTAAATAAAAAATATAGAATCTATTTTCATAAAGACTATACACTCTACTCTCCGCTCCATTAATCTGTATCACTTTATTGCTAGATAATATGATTTCCCCTGTTTTATTTCCCAAAATAGGCACAAATAAAATCAAACACAAAAATAATAACACCACATAAAAAATCCGCGCAATACTCCCAAGCAAAGGAATAATAAATGCAATCCCAAACCCCAAAACCATTAAAACAAAAACAAAGGGATTAAAAACATTGCCAAAGAAAGGATTAAAGAATTCTCTAATTCCATAATAATTAATATAATTTGCAAAAATTGCTGCCCAAAAAATACAAAATAACAAAAACACCAAACAAACACTCACCAACAAAGAAGCAATTAGGCTAGAAATTTTCATTTTACCTCACAATCCTTAGATTATCATTCCCTACTCTAAATATTCTTGAAGCCTTAGAGGATGTAAAACCTCGTTTATCAATCACCCAAACATCAGCACTCTTCAAAGCAAACTCTAAATCAAAATTTTGCTTATGGGGATTTGCAGAAGTGGAATACAAATAAGGAAAAAAACACAAAAATTCACTATGCAAAGAATCTCTTACCACCCTAATCCCCAAAGAATGATCAACTAGTCTATTTTTACCCCTATAAATAAAGGTAGTTTTAGGACTATTGCGAATTATTTTTTTATATTTTTGTGGAATCCGCACCAACTCTTTAAGCTTTTGAAAACTCCCTAGCGTTAAAATAACTTTTTGACTAGATTGCCTTCCTTTTTTGGCATTTAACCTTTTAAAATCCAAACACAACAAACCAGCGGTTGTGTCGCTTTGTGCTAAAAATACACAATCGCTAAACACACCTACTCACTTAAATAGTCTTGGAGTGGCTTTGTAAGATTTGGATTAATCTTTTTAATCTCACTAATAGCGCTAATAGCCACCCTTGCTGCTTCAATAGTTGTAAAATAAGGGACATTATTGCGCAAAACTTGAGTGCGAATCTTATCAGTATCATCTTTGCTAGAAGCTTCATCGCTAGTATTAATTGCCAAAGCAATCTCGCCATTTGCAAGCATATCTCCGATATTAGGGCGCCCTTCACTAATTTTTAGCGCCTCCTCACAAGCAATACCTTGTTTGCGAATCTCTTGAGAAGTCCCTTTTGTTGCACAAATTTCAAATCCAAGCCCTTCAAGCTCTCTTGCTAGATCACCTGCTTGAGACTTATCAAGACTTCTTAGAGAAATAAACACCTTACCCCCAGTAGGAATAGGATTCTTACTTGCCATTTGGCTTTTAGCAAAGCTTACTCCAAAACTCTCACTAATTCCCATAACTTCCCCTGTAGATCGCATCTCTGGACCCAAAACCATAACTGCTCCACTTAACTTACTAAAAGGAAACACCGATTCTTTGACTGCAATGTGCTTTGGCTTTTTGGGCTTATATAATCCATCTTTAAACTCTACTTTTTTATGCTCATCATAAAACTTTAAAGCGGCTTTTAAGTCTTTATTAATCATCACATGAGTTGCGACTTTAGCTAATGGAATCCCTGTGGCTTTGGATACAAAAGGCACGGTGCGTGAGGCTCTAGGATTAACTTCAATCAAATAAAGTGTTCCTTCAAAAATTGCATATTGGGTATTCATAAGCCCAACCACGCCAAGATTCTTAGCAATTTTAGCTGTCGTTTCTTCAATCTCTTTTATTTTTTCTTTAGAAATGCTAATAGTTGGAATCGAACACGCCGAATCACCACTATGTATCCCTGCTTCTTCAATATGTTGCATAATACCTGCAATATAAACATCCTTGCCATCACAAATCGTATCTACATCAAGCTCTAAAGCATTATTTAAAAACTTGTCAATTAGCACTGGAGAATCTTCACTTACACTCACTGCCTCACTCATATAGTTTTTTAATTCTACTACATTATAAACAATTCGCATAGCACGACCTCCAAGCACATAGCTTGGACGAACAAGCACAGGGAATCCAATATTTTGTGCGATTTCTATTGCTTCTTCTTTGGTAAAAGCTGTACCGTTTTTAGGCTGTAAAAGTCCATTTTCTTCTACAAATTTTGCAAATTTCTCTCTATCTTCTGCGATATCAATTGTTTTTGCACTCGTTCCAATGATTTTTGCCCCAATGGTTGTTAGCTTTTTGGCGAGTTTGAGTGGTGTTTGTCCGCCAAAATGCACAATCACGCCATCAGGCTTTTCTTTTTCAATCACGCTACGCACACATTCAAAGGTAATGGGTTCAAAATACAAGACATCACTTGTATCATAGTCTGTGCTTACCGTCTCTGGATTGCAGTTATACATAATGCTTTGTATGCCCATATCTTTGAGGGCAAAACTTGCATGCACGCAACAATAATCAAACTCAATGCCTTGACCGATTCGATTTGGTCCGCCACCGATAATTAAAACTTTTTTTTGTGCATTTTGGTCTAGATTGTCTTGTGGGTTAGAATCTACAAAGGATTGTGCGTTAAAAGGCATTGTGCCATACAAATACGCTGTTTGTGTGCTAAATTCTGCCGCACAGGTATCTACTTCATTATAATGTAACTGCACTTGCAATCTTTGTCGCAATGCATATATGTCTTCTTCTCGTAATTCTAAGCCCTCATTTTTATTGATGAGGAATGCCAACATTTTATCGCTAAAGCCATATTGCTTGGTGAGTGCTAAAAACTCTGAATCTTGCAAGGATTCAAAAGAGATTTGCTTCTCTAATGCAATAATTTCTGCAATTTGGTGTAAGAAATATGGATCGATTTTGCACCATTCATGAATTTCTTCCACGCTTATATCATTACGTAATGCCTCTGCAATATACAAAAGCCTATGAGCATTTGGGCGACGCACTTCCCTTTGAATCTCGCTTAGATCGTTGCTGATTGGATTAAATCCAAAGATTCCTGTCTCTAAGCTACAGAGGGCTTTTTGCAAGGATTCTTTGAAGCTCACGCCAATTGCCATAACTTCCCCAATGGATTTCATAGAGGTGGTGAGTGTTGAATCTGCTTGTGGGAATTTTTCAAAGGTAAAGCGTGGGATTTTTGTTACAATATAATCAATGCTAGGTTCAAAACTCGCAGGTGTGCCTGTGATGTCGTTTTTAATTTCATCAAGTGTATAGCCTACCGCAAGCAATGTCGCAACTTTGGCAATTGGATAGCCTGTGGCTTTGGAGGCTAGAGCAGAGCTTCTAGAAACGCGTGGATTCATCTCAATAACCGTCATTCTACCGGTTTTTGGATTGATAGCAAATTGCACATTGCTTCCGCCTGTATCTACCCCAATTTCTCGCAAGATTTTAAAACTTGCATCACGCATTCGTTGGTATTCTTTGTCTGTAAGTGTAAGAGCAGGGGCGATCGTGATAGAATCTCCTGTATGCACACCCATAGGATCTAAATTTTCTATGCTACACACGATAATGCAGTTATCGCTTTTATCGCGTATTACTTCCATTTCAAACTCTTTCCAACCAAGTAGCGATTCTTCAATCAAAATTTCACTAATTGGGCTTGTATCTAAGCCATTTTGTGCAAGCGTTTTAAATTCATCAATATTATATGCCACGCCACTACCGCCACCAGCAAGGGTAAAACTTGCACGAATAATAAGTGGGAATCCTATTTCTCTGGCTGCTTCAAGTGCTTCTTCTATGGTGTAGGCATAGCGAGATTTTGGTAAATCCATACCGATTTTTAGCATTGCTTCTTTGAAAGCCTGTCTATCTTCACCCTTTTTAATCGCACTAGGATTTGCACCCAAAAACTTTACGCCCTCTAGCATACCTTTTTCATACATACTCATCGCGACATTTAGTGCGGTTTGCCCACCCATAGTAGGCAAAATAGCATCAACTTTTTCTTGTTTGATAATATTGGCAATCACTTCTTCGGTAATAGGTTCGATATAGGTGCGATCAGCAAGATTTGGATCAGTCATAATGGTTGCAGGATTAGAGTTTATAAGCACCACGCGATAGCCAAGCTTTTTGAGTGTTTTGGCTGCTTGTGTGCCAGAATAATCGAACTCACACGCTTGTCCAATGACAATGGGTCCTGAACCGATGAGTAAAATAGTTTTAATATCATTTCGTTTTGGCATAAAAAATCCTTCCTACTTTTTGAAAATTAATGTGACAAATTACCACTTATGCTTACTTAAAGATTCTAAAAACTTCATTGTTCCCATTTTTGCATTACCAAATCAATGGGATACAAACTTGCCCTACAAAAAGCCACTTTAGCAATGCAAACCAAAGTTTTAGCTGATTCTTCTAAATTTTCATTTATTACTAAATAATCAAATTTATCAAGCTTTTTGACCTCTCCTGCTGCATTTTCTAAACGCCTTTTAATGATTTCATTCTCATCACTCCCTCTAACTCCCAAACGCTCTTCTAAAATCTTTTTGCTATTGGTAGTTACAAAAACACTTGTTGTATGATTAGGAAAAGCTTTTTTGATATTTTCTTGCCCCTGCACATCTACATCAAAAATGACCAACTTGCCCTGCTCTAAGGCTTCTAAAATAGGCATTTTAGAAGTGCCATAATAATTCCCATGCACCAAAGCCCATTCTAAAAAATTATTCTCTTGAATGTTTTTTTGAAACTCCTCTTTAGAAATAAAATGATAATGGACACCCTCTTCTTCGCCTTTTCGCTTTTCTCTTGTTGTAGATGAAATTGAAAAATAATGCCTTGGAAATTCTTTTGCTAAAGCCTTATAAAGCGAACTCTTACCAGCTCCACTTGGTCCTGATAAAATTAAAATGGCTCCTTTTAGTTTAATTTCTTCCATTTAATCTTCTTTTTTAGGAAATTGAATGCTAATATTAATGGTAGCGCCACTTAAAAGCTCTTTTAAACTCTGTGTTTGCAAAGTCTGCAAAGCACCTATCAATGAATCTAACGAATTAATTTGCACATTACTTGGCAAAGCTACTTCTTTGGCTTCTTCTTTTGGCACAATAGATGCTATATTAGGTTCTTTTGCAATAGGCTCACCTAAAGCCTCACTCATTGCTTCTAAGCTTAGAGAATCAAATTCCCCTAAGTCTTCTGTTTCTTTCAAATCTTCTACTTCAAGATATTCTGAAATATCCGCGGGGGCTGATTCTGCTGATTCTGCTGATTCTGCTGATTCTGCTGATTCTGCTGATTCTGCTGATTCTTGAGTTTCTTGAGTTTCTTGAGTTTCTTGAGTTTCTTGAGTTTCTTGAGTTTCTTGAGTTTCTTGAGTTTCTTGAGTTTCTTGAGATTCTTGAGATTCTTGAGATTCTTGAGATTCTTGAGATTCTTGAGATTCTTGAGATTCTAATCCAATATCCACCTGTGGTATTTCATTGTTTTCTAAAGGTTGCGTTTCTAGCTCCCCTTCTACTTCCCAATTTACCTGATTATTCACTGCGTTATCTGCAATTTCCTTACTCTCATCATCACTTTTTTGTAAATTTTCCAATAAAGCATCAAAATCTGCTTCTTGTGGTAATTCTGCAGTCTCAAAAGTCTCTGTATTTTCTATCTTATCGCTTTTCTCTAGTTCTTCTAAATCTTCATTTTGAGCTCTATCAAGCTCCAAATCCTCAAAGCTTTTTCCTAAGTCATCTTGTGGTAGCTCTATCCCATCTTGTTCTTGCTGATTCTCTACTATTTCCAGCTCTTGCCCAATATCTTTATTTAAAACTTCTTCCTTTTGATTTAAGTCAATTATTTCTTCAAAATCTTCATTTTTACTATCTGCATCAGCAAACAATTGCTTAACTTCTTCAATATCTCTTTCATCTAATACATTTGCATTCAGCTCATCTGATGAATTAGTCTCCAAATCAGCCTCCAAGTCCAAATCTCCCAAATCTAACAATTCTTCATCTTGCTTTACCTCTTTAATTTCTTCTTTTGTGTTTTCTTCTATTTTTGCTTCATCAAGCGTCTCTATTCCACAAACTTCCGACAAAGTCTTCACAAGCTCTGTAGGCAAAAAAGGTTTTTGAATATACGCATCAAACCCTTCTACTCTTTGTGTTGATTTAGCATAAAGCAAGATCGCTTTAGTCTCCGAATTGGCTTGTTTATATTGCTCAAATTCATCTTGTTGGTAGCACTCATCATCCAATAAAAGCACATCTACTTGCATAGTCACATCAATCTCTTGTGTCTCAACCATCTCTAAACCAATTTTTGAAATACTAAGCGAGGCGAGCTTAGTAATCATTGGATTTTTATTTACTAGGTATATTTTCATTTGAAAAAGCGCTCCATTCTTTTTAATTTTTTGCAATGAAAGAATTTGCTAAAATTTCAAAATTTTAACAACTTTTATCTTAAGATTCACAAGGAAATTTTAATGTTTAACAAACTTTTCTGTATTTTTTACTTTTGCTTTATGCTTTCACTCCCTGCTTTTGCACAATCGCTTTATTTTATGCCACAGGAGCAAAATCAAGCAATCAAACAACTAATTAACACAATAAAAAGCGCTCAAAATACCCTTGATATTGCCATTTATAGCTTCACAAATCGCGAAATTAGCAAAGCTATCCGAGATACTGCCAAAAAGGGTGTGCAAGTGCGAATTATTTATGATAAAAAGTCCAATCAAAAAAATAATCACTCCACCATTGGCTACCTTGCTAAACTTAAAAATATACAAACTTGCTTTTTGGAGGGCAAACGCTCACAAAATGGAAAATATAATGGACTAATGCATAGCAAAATGGCTATTATAGATGATAAACATTTAATTCTAGGATCGGCAAATTGGTCTAAGAGCGCCTTTGAAACTAATTATGAAACATTAGCAATTCTAAAAAACAAAGAATTTATTCAAAAAGCACAAAAGGAATTTGAGGCAATGTTTAAAGAGTGCGAAAAATATTAACTCTCTAAAATCACCCTACTAAAAGGTGGATTAAAACTTAAATCCCAAAAAGTGTTTTAGTGTTTTGATTGATTATCCCCGCCAAACTCTCTTTGGAGAGATTTAAAATCTCACTCATTTTTTCTAATACAAGAGGAATATAAGAAGGTTCATTTCTCTTGCCCCTATGTGGATGAGGCGTAAGATAAGGCGCATCTGTTTCCAAAAGTAACGATTCTACTGGGATTTTAGGCAAAATTTCCACTAACTTTCTAGCATTTTTAAAAGTCAAAACCCCTCCAATTCCATAATAAAAGCCTTTTTGAGCAAGGCTAAGGAGCTGAAAATCTGCATTAAAGCAATGCAAAACTCCGCCTACTAATTCATTACAATAGGTTCGCAAAATCTCTAAACTATCTGCTGAAGCATCTCTAATATGAACAATTAAAGGCTTTTTATAAACAATAGCCAATTGAATTTGTGCAATAAAAACCTTCTTTTGAATTTGTTTTAACTCCTCAATACTCCCTAGCCTTGATTGCGCTAGTGCTTCTTCTAAGCAATAATAATCAAGCCCACACTCACCCACTGCAATACATTTCTCATCTTCCAAAAACTGCTTCAAAAAATTCTCATCATACAAATAGGCATAATTTGGATGCAACCCACTTGCAAAATAAACTTCTTCATATTTATGGGCTAACTCACACGCTCTACTCAAATCCTCTGGATGCGCTGCTGGAATAATAAAGCGAGTGATTCCAGCATTTCTAGCACGATCTAAAATAGCTTCAAAATCCTCTTTAAATCTTTTATCATCCAAATGACAATGTGTATCGCAAAGTTGCATAAAATATTCCTTATTTTTTGTTACAATTCTGAAAATTTTAATAGAACTTGGCTTAAATTAAGGAATATAAATGTTTACAGGCTTAGTTAGAGAGTTTGGGGAAGTGCTTGGATTCCAACAAAATATTCTCACACTCAAAGCAAAACACCGCCCAAAAATCGGAGATAGCATAGCAGTTAATGGCGCTTGTTTAACGGCTATAGAAATTTTTAACAATGGCTTTAGTGTAGAATTAAGTGAAGAGACACAATCACATATTGCTTTAGAATCCTATCAAGGCTTAGTGCATATTGAACCTGCTTTAAGATTACAAGATAGACTTGATGGGCATTTGGTGCAAGGGCATATAGATGGGATAGGAAAAATTATTAAAATCATTCCACATGCCATTGGTATTGATTTTTTTATCACCACCAATCGTGATATTTTAGCGCTTTGTGTCCCTAAAGGTAGTATTGCAATTAATGGAATTAGTCTTACTATTAATGAAGTTTTAGATGATTCACTACGCCTTACGCTCATTCCACATACAATCCAAAACACCCTCTTTGGGCAATATAGTGTCGGAACAAAAGTGAATATTGAAACAGATATGTTTGCAAGAATGGTGCAGCATTTCTTATCCAACAAAAAAGATTCTAATCTTACTTGGGAAAAAGTTGATAGAATCCTAGGGAGCTATTAAAATGCCTTTACCACTTTCTCAAAAAGCCGTTGCTCTAGCTTACGAACAAAACAAACACCGCGCTCCAAAAGTCTTAGCTAAAGGTGAAGGACTAATCGCCCAAAAAATTATTGAAAAGGCTAAAGAATACGATATTCCACTTTTTCAAAGCAAGGCTTTAGTAGATTCGCTTATTCATTTAGAAATTGATGAGGAAATTCCACCTGAACTTTACAAAGCTGTCGTGGAAGTATTTATTTGGCTTTACAAAACTGAACAAAAAACCCAAATGAGTCATTCATAAACCTACTAAAGCCATTAAAAAAAATTAATAATTCTTCTTAAAACTCCACCAACTCCCTATCGCGTGCTGTGTAAATCGCACATTTTGTATAGCCTACTTCTCTTGCTAAAGTTTCCAGAGCTTCTCTTGCAAACCCAACTTGCTCTATGGCATGCGCATCACTGCTAAAAACAATAGGAATATCAAGCCCATAACACATCTCCAAAATTTCCCTAGAAGGGTATTGCTCCTTGACTTCTTTACGCAGTCCTGCAGCATTAATTTCCACTGCCATATTGGCTTTTTTAATAGCTTTAAGGGTTGATTCTATAGTTTTGCGCAAGTCTTTTGTGGGGCGATAATTAAAAATCTTTAATAAATCCATATGTGCAACAATATCAAATTTACCACTCATCGCCATCTGCTTAGTAGTCTCAAAATATTGCTCCCAACAAGCATTAATATCGCGCTTTGCATATTCGCGAATAAACTCAGGATTATCAAATCCCCAATTCCCTAAAAAATGCACCGCTCCAATACGATAATCTAAAGGCAAACTCAAGATTCTCTCATCTAAAAGATGAGGCAAAAAGTCAATCTCCAAAGCCATTTTAATAGAAATTTGCGGAGCATATTTTGCTCTTAATTCTTCTATTTGTTGCAGATAAAAAGGTAATTCTGCAAAATCCATACGATATTGCTTATCAAACTCCATAGGATTATGACAAGAAAAACCAAAAATATCTATTTTTTCTTTTATGGCTTTTTGAATATACTCTTCCATAGTGCCACTAGCATGCTTACAAAGACTAGTATGATTATGCAAATCCACTCGCATTTATTCCATCCTTTTTTCCATTTCTTTGGTAATATGAAGACTTAAAATATGCTTATCAAACACCGCAACAGAAAACATTGCATCAAAAATTTTAATATCAAGCACAAATCCTTCAACTTTCACTTCTCGCTTTTTAGTGTCTTCTTGCAAACATTGTGCTTTAAAGAGCACTTCATTTCCAAGCTCAATGGGAGCTAAAAACTTCATCTCCACTCCAATAATGATAGCATTGGGATTATTCACTGCCAATAAGGCGCTATAAGCAGCGCTAGAATAAAGATTGCCTGTATGCACCAGCCCACTTTTATCTAAAATCATTTTGCTAGTTGTCTCTAACATAACACTTGCTTGTCTATTTTTTAGCTCTTTAATTGCACCATTGTTTGAATCAATATTCTGGCAAACTTTTTGAACAACCGATTCTTGATTGGCTTTATTCAAAAAGTCTTCATCCTCATTTATAAATTCATCTTCCACTTATAACACCTTATCCAAAACTTAAACCAAAATTATAACACAACAAAAAACATAAAAAATAAAAATGGTATAATTTCAGCCATATTTCATTATTTCAATAAGGAATTCCTTGAAAATTCTCTTTCTCTCGCACACCGATTCAAATCTCTATCGCTTTAGGCTTCCTGTAATGATTGCCTTGGTGAAAGCAGGGCATGAAGTCTTAGCCCTTACTCCCAAAGGAGAATATTTCTCACAATTTGCCAAGCACCAAATTACTGCTATTAATTATTCTATAGAGCGCAGCAGTCTTAATCCCTTTAAAGCTCTAAAGACTATTCAAAATATTGCAGAAATTCTCAAAAAAGAAAAACCAGATATTCTCCACACTTTTATGCTAAAGCCAAATATTTATGGATCTTTTGCTGCAAAAATTGCCAAGATTCCTTATGTGATTAATTCACTCACGGGATTAGGGAGTTTTTATATCCAAAAAACCCCAAAAACTTTTTTGCTTAAAATCTTAATTGAAAGGCTAAATTTCTTTGCTTTTAAAATTGCTAAAAAGGTGCTTTTTCAAAATCAAGATGATTTGGAACTTTATGTCAAAAAAGGCTTAGTGCCACGCAAAAAAACCATTCTCATAAAAGGCTCTGGAATTGACACAGAATTTTTCTCTCCACTACCCAAAAATCAAGTGTTGCTCCAAAGCCTAAAAATCCCTCAAGATTCACTTGTAGTCTTGATGATAGCAAGGGCAATTTTACACAAAGGCATAAAAGAATATTATGCAGCAGCAAACTTAGCAAAAGAAGCAAACTTAAAGTTACACTTTTTATATGTGGGCGGGATTGACACAGGAAATATCTCGCCTATAGATCAAGAATTTTTAGAAAATCAAAAACAAGTGCATTATTTGGGTGAAAGACAAGATATTAAAGAGCTTATTGGAATTTGCGATATTTTCGTGCTTCCAAGCTATAGAGAAGGGATTCCGCGCACACTTTTAGAAGCAGGCAGTATGGCAAAGCCTATCATCACCACTAATGCCGTTGGTTGCAAGGAAGTTGTTAGTAATGGATACAATGGATTTTTAGTTCCTATTGGAGATAGTCAAATTCTCTTTGAAAAACTTATCCAACTCTCACAAAATGAATCTTTAAGAAAAGAATTTGGAAAAAATAGCCGCAAAAAAATTTGCGAGGAATTTGGCGTGGAATCTATTGTAAAATCCTATCTTCAGCTGTATAAAGAGGTAAAAAATGTATCCACATTTCATTAAGCCAATCTTGGATTTTTTATTAGCTTTATTTTTGATTATTCTTTTTTCGCCAATTATTTTAATAGTTGCCCTATTAATTAGATTAAAACTTGGTTCGCCTATTTTTTTCATACAAGAGCGACCAGGGCTAAATGGAAAAATCTTTAAAATCTATAAGTTTCGCACAATGAGCAATCAAAGAGATTCCAAGGGACAATTGCTTAGTGATGAATTAAGATTAAAAGGATTTGGTAAATTTATTCGCAAAAGCAGCCTTGATGAACTCCCACAACTTTTTAATGTTTTAAAGGGAGAAATGAGTTTTGTAGGACCACGCCCACTCCTTGTTGAATACTTAAAGCTTTATAACAAAGAACAAGCTAGACGCCACGAAGTCAAACCCGGTATCACAGGTTGGGCTCAAGTCAATGGTCGCAATGCTATCTCCTGGGAAGAAAAATTTAGACTTGATGTGTATTATGTTAAAAACATTAGCTTTGGATTGGATTTAAAGATTCTTTATCTTACCTTTTTTAAGGTATTAAAACGAAAAGATATTAATTCAAGCACCAATATAACAATGGAAAAATTCAAGGGGAATGAGTAATTGGCGACCCTTGGAAGATTTGAACTTCCGTTACTGCCGTGAAAGGGCATTATCCTTGGCCACTAGATGAAAGGGTCGGCGGAATTTTAACATATTTTAGTTATAGAAAAATAAATCTAGACTCTAAAAGCTATCATTTAGGGATAAAAAAGTATAATAATTCAAATTTCCAAAGATTATTTGGATTCTTAAAGGAGGCTTTATGTTTCCATTACAAAGTAAATTAAGACTTATTGGTAGTGTTTTAGGAATCGCTACTGATGAGGATTGTATTATTTGTGCAGATAACTTCTATAATATCGTTACTTTTTCTATTCAAGATAAAGTCATTAACCAAACCCTGCAACTCTCAAAAGATAGGGAACCTTTACATCCTTTTAGTAAATCCGTTGCTATTTCCCACAAAAACGGAAGAGTTGTAACTGGTTTTACTTCAACCTCCAAAGGCATTGTTTTAAAGACTAAGCCAAAAATTACACCTATTACAGCACTTACTTGGCAAAAGCTTGAAATTTCTAAAATTACCTTTTCCTATGATGATAACTATCTTGCCACCGGTGGCGAAGATGGTAGAGTGCTTATTTATACAGGAGAAAATTATCATTTACTTCTCAGTTTGCCACCCTTCCCCGATTATATTTCATCTATTGCATTTAGTGAATGTGAAACACTTATTTTTAGTACTTGTTTTGGCAAAACCGCTATGGTTTTTAACATCTTAAAAAACACAAAAATTATAGATTTTAAAACCGATTTTGTTGTGGAAGATGCCTTTTTTTATGATGACAATACTAAATTATTTTGCGTCACTAGGGGTGGAATTTTTACTTATGATATCTACAAGCAAGAATATCTTTGCCAAAATATTTTACAAGATTCTTGGCTTACAACCTGCCAAAAACTACCTGGGGAAGAGTTTGCTGTTATTGGAGGAAAATATAATCCATTAAGATTGGCTCGTATTAGCGATAACGCAATCATTGACACTATCCCATCGGAATACACTGGTGCAACCTCGCTTTTTTTAGATAAAAATCTGTTATATATAGGTTACTCTAATGGCACAATTGAGATTGCTCAAATTGATCTTGCAAAAGAAGAAATGTTGGAATATCTTGCCAATGATGATTTGCGTTCCTGCCTTAAACTCATCAAAGAAAAAAATATTTTTCTCCAAACTTTGCCCCAATACAAAGAAAAGCTTGATTCACTCTGGCAAGATAAATTACTTGAAGCTATCGATCTACTCGCTAAAGATAGATTACAAGAAGCACAAAGTCTAATAGAGCCCTTTATGCATGATAACAGCAAAAAAGAAGAATTTGATTATTATTTACGCCAAAAGGCTAGTGTTGCACAATTTATGGATTTAATTGAAGAAAAAAACTATACTGAAGCTTATCATCTCGCCAAACAATATCCACACTTGAAAGACACAATGGCTTATGCTCAGCTTGAAAAGTTATGGGAAAAAAGCTTTGAACTAGCCAAAAAACTATTAGCACAAGATGCACAACTCAATATTCAGAAAGTCAAAGAATTACTCAAGCCTTTTGCTAATGTTCAGGCTAAAAAAGAAGTTATTTCCACTCTTTTAAAAAATGTTGATAAATTCCTTCAAGCCGATAAGGAGTTTAAAGCTAAAAATTTTATAGAATATTTCAAAATTTGTGAAAAATTCCCATTTTTACAAGCGACCAGAAGCTACAAAAGCGCCTTACTTGTAGGCAATCAAATCATGCAACGAATTAGTGCTTTAGAAAATCAAAATGAACTTCATAAAGCACTTGAAGTTTGCAAACTACTTAATGCAATGTTTCCATTTAGGAATATTGCTAATGAAAAATCCAAACTCATCCAGCTCAAACAAGAATTTTCTCAATATTGCACTTCCAAACAACTTTCAAAAGCCTTTGAAATGGCAGAGGAACATTTTGAGTTACACTCTATGTTGGAATACAAAATACTCTATGATGATTTTAAAGCCAAAAGCAAAATTGCCTTTGGTTTTGCATCCAATGGAGATGGTAAAGGCGTAATAGACACCTTAAAAGAATACCTTAATATTAAATGTTGGCAAGATAAAATTGCTTCTATTTTAAAAATTGCCTATCTCAACGAATTTATTCAAAACGCCTATCAAGGCTCCCAAAATATCAATTGGAAAGAAAGTTTTGAATACTATATTGAGTGCTATGGAAAAGATGAAGAGCTTAAAAAAATAGCTACTGAAATGGGCTTAGAAAATATTCTAAAGAGCATTCCACAAGAAGGCAATCCACAAGGCTATCTCAGTGTAAGCCTAGCAGAATCTCTCCTTTGCATCAACGAACAATCCTTAAACTAAAAACAATAAAGGCTAAAAATGCAAATACAACGCTATCCTACTAAACAAATTCAAATTGGAGAAGTTAAAATAGGTGGTGACGCACCCATCTCTGTGCAAAGTATGACTTTCTCAAAAACAGCAGACTTACAAGCCACCAAAAATCAAATCGATCAATTGCAACTTGCTGGTTGTGATATTGTGCGCGTAGCTGTAAGCGATGAAGAAGACGCAAAAGCACTCAAAATGCTTAAAAGCATGATTTCTTTGCCCCTAGTTGCCGATATCCACTTTCGCTATAAACTTGCACTCATTGCTGCTCAATCTGTGGATTGCATCCGCATAAACCCTGGAAATATCGGTTCAAAAGAAAAAATCAAAGCAGTCGTTGAGGCTTGTAAAGATAGGAATATTCCTATTAGAATTGGTGTGAATGCTGGTAGCTTAGAGAAACAATTTGAAGATAAATATGGAGCTACCCCAAAAGGAATGGTGGAATCAGCACTCTATAATATTAAACTTTTGGAGGATTTTGGCTTTAGCAATCTCAAGGTTTCACTTAAGGCAAGTGATGTTGAACGCACAATGGCAGCCTATCGAATGTTGCGTCCTTTAGTTTCTTATCCCTTTCATCTTGGCGTAACAGAAGCAGGAGATCTAGAGTCATCAATGATAAAAAGCTCAATGGCATTAGGAGGACTTTTAATGGAGGGCATTGGGGATACAATGCGCGTATCTATCACTGGTGAGCTAGAAAAAGAAATAGAAGTTGCGCGCTCTATTTTACGCTATAGCGGAAGACAAAAAGAGGGAATCACTTATATTTCTTGTCCTACTTGTGGCAGATTACAAGCTGATTTAGTGCCTATCTTAAAAGAACTTAAAATAAGAATGCCAAAAATCAAAACTCCTATGCAACTCTCAGTTATGGGTTGCGCTGTCAATGCGCTAGGAGAAGCCAAACACGCAGATGTCGCCATTGCTTTTGGCAATGGAGATGGATTAATCATCAAAAAAGGTCAAATTGTAGGAAAATATAAAGAATCAGAGCTTATTGATGTTTTCATTAAAGAAGTCTTACAAACCGAGCAAGAGATAATACAAAATCAAGGCTTGTAATCCTTTATCTTATTTGCCCATTGCCCCTAATTTTGTATTTGTAGCTTGTAAGACATTCTACACCCATAGGACCTCTAGCATGGAGTTTAGAAGTAGAAATCCCTACCTCCGCCCCGTAGCCAAACTCACCTCCATCACTAAATCTTGTTGAAGCATTCACATACACACAAGCACTATCCACTTGATTTAAAAAATCCTCTGCTACACTATAATCCTCACACAAAATTGCCTCGCTATGCCCACTGCTAAATTCTCTAATATGCTCCAGCGCACCTTGTAAGCCCTGCACTATTCTTAAGTTTAAAATATTTTCATTGTATTCAATATGGTAAGATTCTAGGGGAATCTCTTCGCACTCTATTCCATTTTCAGCTAAGATTTCACAAGATTCTTTGCAACCCTTAAGGATTGTCTCCTCTTGCTTCAAAGCCTTAGCTACTTTTGGCAAAAACTTTTTAGCAAAACCAGAATCCACAAGTAAAGTCTCACACGCATTGCACACACTAGGGCGCGAAGTTTTAGCATTAACTATCACAGCAATAGATTGCTCTACCCTGCAACTTAAATGAGCAAAAATATGACAAACTCCTTTATCTTGCTTAATCACAGGAATCTTAGAATGCTCACTTACAAATTTTATCAATCCTTCCCCACCACGCGGAATCACCAAATCTATATATTCCCTAGCACCTAATAACTCTTTTAATTCCTCCCTCTCACAAGAAAGAAAAATAATCACTTCTTTAGGAATCTTAAATTTCTCCAAAACCCTATGAAAAATCTCAACAATAGCTTTGTTTGAATTTTGCGCTTCCTTCCCCCCCCTTAGCACACATACATTTCCACTTTTAAAACAAAGCGCTGCTGTATCACTTGTAACATTTGGTCGCGATTCATAAATAATCCCAATCACACCAATTGGAACGCTCACTTTTTCTATCTCCAAACCCTTTGAATTGCTAAAACCACCTAGAATCTTATTAAGTGGATCAGGGAAATCTGCAATTTCTTTGAGAGATTTTGCCATTGCTAAAATCCGATCTTGGTTTAGCGTCAATCGCTCCAACATAGATGCAGAAAGCCCAAACTCTTTTGCCTTAGACAAATCCTTTTGGTTAGCCTCCAAAATCATTTTGCATTGTGATTCTAGCTCCTTAGCACACTCCCTTAAAAATTCCTGCCTTATGGAGTGAGGAATCTGCCCCATATAAATTTTTGCTTCTCTTGCTTTTCTTAAAGTCTCAAAAAACTCCATAAGACCCCCTTAGCTTTCCCTAAACATACGCCTTGCTAGTCGCTTTGCCTTAATCTCTTCTTCTTCGCGCTTTAAGGAAGTATAGGTGGTGTTTGTATAATCCTCTAAAATCTTTTGACTATTAATGTTTTTGCCATTAGAAACTAGTTTTTTATATTCTCCATCTTCTTGTAATTCGTGAGCATTTGTGTTATCTTCGCTTTGTAAGCGAATGATTCCAAAGAGTTTCTCTGCCAAAGCTTCTTCAAAAACAGGCGTCATCAGCTCTACTCTCCGCTCCAAATTCCTTGGCATTAAGTCTGCACTTGCAAAATAAATTTGCGGTTTTGCGTGTTTGAAATAATAGATTCTAGCGTGTTCTAAATATTTGCCCACAATAGAGATAACACGGATATTTTCACTCACTCCTTTTACCTTTGGCTTCAAACAACAAATCCCTCTCACAATCAAATCAATCTTTACACCTGCATTAGAAGCCTTATAAAGCGCCACAATCACATCGGTATCCACAATAGAGTTTGCTTTTAAGATAATTCTCCCTTCACTTCCTTTTTTGGCTTCATTTTCAATGAGTTCTATAATTTTGGGCTTAATTTGCAAAGGTGCTGCAAGTAGCGTATTAAGCCTTGATTTATGAGAAAAACCAGAAAGATTATGAAAAAATTTCGTCGCATCTTGCGTAAATTCTTTTTTAGAAGTCATATAACTAATATCTGTGTAAATTTTTGCACTGCTTGTATTGTAATTTCCTGTGCTTAAATGCACATATTCACGCAATTCTTTACCTATGCTTTTTATCACTAAAGCAATCTTAGCATGCACTTTTAGCCCAGGGACTCCATAAATCACATGCGCACCTGCCCCTTCTAATGCCTTAGCCCAATGCAAATTATTTTCCTCATCAAAACGCGCCTTTAGCTCCACTAATGCTGTTACTTGTTTGCCATTTTCAGCCGCTTCAATTAGCGCTTTAACTATGGGTGAATTTTTGCCCACACGATAAAGTGTCATGCGAATCGAAAATACATCAGGATCTTTTGCGGCACTTTGGATAAAATTCACCACAGGATCAAAACTCTCATAAGGCTGAAAAGATAACACATCTTGAGTATCTAAAATCGAAAAAATATTGGCATTAGGATCAAGTGGAGGCAGAATCTTTGGTGTATAATTTGGAAAGGTGAGTTGTGCAAAATTCTTGTTTCCTACAATTTCCCACAGAATATTAGAATTCATCGGTAACTCACATTCATAAATATCTTCACTAGAAACAGGAATATAATTAGTAATAAAACGCTTTAATTCTTCATCTTTGGTTTTAGCAATTTCTAATCGAATAATTTCTCCTTTACGCCTTGATTTCAATCCCTCTGTCATTAGCGCCATGAAGTCATCACCCTCTTCTTCCTCAATTTCCATATCAGCATTTCTTGTAACTCTAAAAGCTGTCCAACTAAGCACCGAAAATCCAGGAAATAACTCACTAGTAAATTCAGCCACAACACTATCTGTTAGCACATAAGTGTCTCCTAGCTTAATAAATCCAGGAAGCATTCTTGAAATGCGCGTCATTCCAAATTTAATTTCATTGGGATTATCAAGGCTTTGGAGTTTGAGTGCTAACACATAACTAAGATTATTCAAATGTGGAAAAGGGTGTGTTGCATCAACCGCGATAGGAACAACAATAGGATAAAGATGATTCATAAAATAATCTTGCAATTGTTTTTGTTGCTCTTTGTTTGTTTCTTTATAAGTTTTAATGCAAAGCCCAAGCTTATTTAAGGATTCTTTGATTTCAAAATAACATGTTTCTAAAAGTTTTTTTTCTTTTTTGAGATAGCCTCGAATCTCCTCTAATTGCTCTTTTGGCGTAAGCCTATCTGCCCCACTTTCTGTGATTCTAGCAGCATAAAGTCGCTTTAATCCAGCCACTCTCACCATATAAAATTCATCTAAATTTGTCCCATAAATTGCGATAAATTTTAAACGCTCCAAAAGCGGATTATTTGGGTTTTGCGCTTCACTCAAAACACGTGTATTAAACCGCAACCAAGATAATTCACGATTAATAAAATTGCTTGATTCTTTTAATTGAATAGACATTATAAGCCCCTTTATTCTTTATTATAATTATACCCTAGCCACTTAAAAAATTTTATCAATTTCCCAATAAATAATACCCTTGATTAGAATTTTCCCATAAATCTACCCAATTAAATATCAAAATTTTGGAATCTTTTTGCAAAATCAACCAATATCTTGCAAATCACAAAATAAATTGGCAAAAAACAATTGTAGAATCGCAACAAAAAATAATGGAGTGTTATTATAAATTTTAACTACGATAATTTAAAAGAGACTTTCTGGGGCGTTTAAATATATTTTCTTACTCTTTATTTAAAAAGAGTGCTTCCAAGTCTCACGCAATTGCTTCCACATTGAATTGCTAATTCAAAATCTCCACTCATTCCCATACTTAAAGTATTAGCACCAAAACTTTGAAGTTTTTCAAATAAAGCCTGTGTTATCTCAAAGCTTTTTTGGATTAACCGATGGTCTTCTGAATGCGCTCCAATACTCATTAGCCCACAAAGTTTAATATTAGGACATTCTTCTAAAATTTGATGATAAATTTCTATTGCTTCTTCGGGCATAACACCACTTTTGGTAGATTCTTTAGCGCTATTGATTTGCAAGAGTGTCTTTAAATGGATATCTTCTTGCTCTAATTTCTTTTGAAGTTGTTTGGCTAAATCCAAAGAATGCAAACTATGGAACATAAAAGGTTTTAACTTTAAAAGTGCATTAATTTTATTGCTTTGGAGATTGCCAATAAAATGCCACTCTAGCGGTAGTAATTCTAAAGTGCTAGATTTTTGAGTTAAATCTTGCACTTTATTTTCCCCAAAAGCCCTTTGTCCACATTCATACAAAGCTTGTATTTCCTGAGTGGTAGAATATTTGCTCACCGCAACAAGCCTCACAATCCTATGTCTATCAACTGCAATTCTAGCTTTTTCTATTTTTTCAATAGCGTTAATTAAATTTTCTTTAAAATCTTGCATCACTTTCCTTTAAAAAGGCATGGTTCCATTTATAATACGAACAACATCATTGTATAATCCAAGCCCCATAAGCCCAAATAAAATAACCCAACCTGCTAGTGTTAAACGATAGATAGCATTAAGACTTGGAATCTTTTTGGTTATCATCTCATAAAGAGTAAAAACAATATGCCCCCCATCTAATGCCGGAATAGGCAAAAGATTTAAGATTCCCAAATTCACAGATATTAAAGCTGTGAAAGTTAAAAGGGTAACAATTCCTAACTCCGTTGCCTTTTTAGTAATAGAGACAATTGAAACAACCCCTCCTACTTCACTAAAAGGCACAACTCCAAAAATAATTTTCTCTAAACCTTGCAAAATAAGGGTGCTAGCTTGGAGAGTTTGAGAGAAGGCATAAGAAATACTCTCAAGTGGAGAATATGAAATTTTGCGTATTTCATTAGCTGCAATGATGCCAATTAGGGGGCGTGAAATTTCCTCGCCAAAAATATTTTTACTCTGCCCAAGCTTAGGAATTAAAGTTGTATTTTGTGTTTGTAAATCACGCACAAAAGTAATCTCCAATACACCCGCAGAAGATTCTACCACCCTATTTAGCTTATCCCAAGTCTTAATACTTTCTCCATTAATGGCAATAATCTCATCACCTGCTTGCAAACCAGCCTTACTTGCAGGCATGTCTTCTTGCACTTTTCCGATAATAGGAGCTAACTCATTTTGCCCTATTAACGCAATAGTTATATAAAGCAAAAAAGCCAAAAAAAGATTAAAAAACGATCCTGCTGCCAAAATAATTAATCTCTTATACGCAGCAATCCCATAAAGACTATCTTTGTCATAATTACGATTCTTGGGATCAATGTCGCTTTGCCCTTTGAGCTGAACAAAGCCACCAAGCGGAATAGGTCGCAAAGAGTATTCAGTTTCCCCAATTTGCTTTTTCCATAGTTTTTGACTTCCAAAACCAATACTAAAAGCCTCAACCTTTACTCCAAAAAGCTTTGCAGCTAAAAAATGTCCTAATTCATGAAAAAACACCAAAAAAGCTAGGACAAGAATCGAACCAATAAAACCCATATTTTACCTTGTTTTTGTATAAGATCTAGCGTAGTCATAACCCGAATAAAGCGTGATAATCACAGCAAGCCATAAAGTAGCGTTTGCAAAAGAATAATCCATCAGCAAAAAAGCAATCGCAGTAATCTGTAGCCCTGTTTTATATTTTCCAAGATTAGATGCAGCCACTTTCAAACCCTTTGCAGCAGCAACAACTCTAAGCCCTGTGATAAAAAATTCTCTCCCTAAAATCAAAAAAACAGCCCAAACATTAACCCTATCAATCACCAAAAGCCCAATAAAAGCTGCAAGCATTAAAAGCTTATCAGCTAGGGGATCAAAAATCTCCCCAAAAAGACTTGTAACTTCAAAGTTTCTAGCAATAAAACCATCAAAAAAATCTGTAATACTTGCGACACAAAAAAGCAAACAAGCAAGATAATTCACCCAAGTAGGATGAATTGAAGGCGGTAGCAACTCCCAACCATAGAGCAAAACAGCTAAAAGCAAAACAGCAAAACAAATTCTAAGGGCTGTTAAAAGATTTGGAAGACTTTTAAGATTCATTATTTAAAACTTGTTCCCCCATCAATTACAATTGTTTGTCCTGTGAGCCAAGCACTAGAAGAATCATCACATAAAAACAAACAAGCCCCTGCAATATCTTCAGGTTTTCCCATACGCCCAAGCGGACTTTGCGATTCTACAGCTGCCTTAATTTCTGCATAATCTGGAAAGGCTTTGAGGGCATCTGTATCAATAGGACCACCACTTACTGCATTTACGCGAATATTATATTCACCAAGCTCCATTGCTGCATATTTCACCATAGTCTCCACGGCATTTTTAGAATTTCCATGCCCTGCATAATTTGGCATATACACAAGATTTCCTGTGGAACTAAGAGAAATAATGCTTCCACCACCCACTTTTTGCATTCGCTTTGCAGCTTCTTGCGCACCTACAACAAAAGCAAGAACCGTTGCAGTATAAATATTATTTAGTCCCTTTGGTTTAAGACGCATAAAAGGAGCAAAACCACCCACCACACTTTTACCATAAATAATTGCATTACTGATAAAAAAATCCACTCTCTCAAAATCTTCATCAATCCTTACAAACAAATCCTTATAAGTCTCTGGCTCTAAAACATTCAATGGATAAGCCTTGATTTTAACTTGATATTTAGATTCCACATCAGCAATAATTCTCTGTGCTTCTTCTTCATTTTTATTATAAGTAAAGGCAATATTGACACCATTTTGCGCAAAACGATATAAAATCGCTTTGCCAATGCCACGCGTTGCTCCACTAATCACTAAAGTCTTATTTTTCATATTTTCACTCATTTTACCACCTCATATTGCATTAAAATTTGCTCTAAATACTTAAGATTTTCTGCACTTGGAGAGACAAGAGGCAAACGATATTCTAAGGTTTTTAACAATCCGCTTAAATACATTGCAGCTTTAATAGGAATAGGATTGCTCTCCACAAAAAGTGCTTTATTAATCCTATAAAGCTCATTGCTTAAAACATAGGCTTTTTGATAATCTAAATCACTTAAGATGCTATGTGTTAGGGTAGCAATTTTATCAGGTAAGAGATTAGAAGTTACCGAAATAACTCCTTTAGCTCCACAACAAAGAATAGGATAATTAATCACATCATCACCACTAACCACAATCAAATCTTTTTGATTCACATTTAAATCTATCACTTTTTCAAGATTCCCACCGGCTTCTTTGACACCATAAATATTTTTAACATCCTTAAAAAGTTGCAATATTGTAGTGTTTTCAAGACTTACACCCGTGCGACTTGGAACATTATAAAGCATTAATGGGATAGAAATTGCTCCAGCTACACTCTTATAGTGCTGATAAAGCCCTTCTTGAGTTGGTTTATTGTAATAAGGTGTAACACATAAGATTCCATCAGCACCACTAGCTTGTGCAAATTTTGCCAATTCAATAGCCTCTTGTGTAGAATTACTCCCTGCTCCTGCTAATACCTTAATATTTTTGCCATTTAATCGATTTTTTTTGGCAACACTAAGTGCAACCTCAATACACTCTCTGTGTTCTTGATGGCTTAATGTTGCTGATTCTCCTGTTGTTCCAACAGGCACAATCACATCAATACCATAATTAATTTGCCTTTGAATAAGATTCTCATAAGTCTCTAAATCAAGCTTTCCATTTTTAAAAGGTGTAACAAGCGCGGTCATCGCACCTATGATTGTTTCTTCTACTTGCATATTTCTCTCACTTTTGTAAAGTCATAATGGTGGCGTTATTGAGGATAAAATATTCATTTACCACCCTAATAATATCTTCCAAACTCAAAGCTTCAAAGTTTTTCTCAAAATCAAGCAAAGTCTGCAAATCCCCCCTAGCTATGTAAGAACCAAAGAGATTAGCAACACCACTACTTGATTCTAACTCATAAAGAAAATTTGCACGCATATTGATTTTAACTTTATCTAGCTCACTTTGCTTAAGTTTGCCCTGCTTAATAAGTTCAATTTGAGCCAAGACTTCCTTTTGGATTTTATCCAAACTTACTTCAGAGTTTGCTAAAGCCATTATAATAAAAACTCCTTCATCTACCAAATCCATATTATAAGTATAAATTTCAGCTGCAAGTCTCTTTTTATCTACAATAACACTCGACAAAACACTGCTTTTACCACCACTTAAAATCTCACTTAAAGCACTAAGGGCGATTTGATCTTTGTGATTAAAAGGCGGAATCTTATAAGCAATAGAAAGAATTTCAACCTCAGTTTGCTTATGCACGCTAGCTTGACGCAAACCATCTTGTTTTGGTTCTATGGTATGGACTTTGGGTATTTCAAATCCTGTGTTTGGAATTTTTTCAAAATGTTTTTTTACTGCTTTTAGAGCCTCATTTACCTCAATATCCCCTGCAATTACAATGCTTGCATTTTTGGGCTGATAATAAGTCTTGTGAAATGCCCTAATGTCTTCAATACTCCAATTTCTAATATCATCCATAAAGCCAATTGGAGTCCAATGATAAGGGTGATAAACATAAGCAGTATTAAAAAGCCTAAAATACAAATAACCCATAGGATTATTATCTGTGCGCCACAATCTCTCTTCAGCTACCACATTACGCTCTGGCTGAAATTCCTCATCGCTTAAATTGAGATTCTGCATCAATTCTGCAAAAAGCTCTAAGCTTTTATCTAAATTTTGAGTGCTCGATTTAATATAGTAATGCGTATAATCAAAGCCTGTAGAAGCATTTGTACTACCACCAAAGCTTTTAATGATTTTATCAAATTCACCTGCTTTTAGATTCTTAGTTGATTTAAAATTCAAATGCTCTAACATATGAGCAATTCCACTTTTTCCCATTGTTTCATTGCGACTACCTACTTTATAAAAAATATCAGTTGTAATAACATTGCTTTGATTATTAAGTGGGATAATATACACTTCTAAACCATTTTCAAGCACTGATTTATGATATTTTGGAAGAACTGAATTTTGCGCCATTAAAACTCCTATAAAACAAACAAATAAAATTAAAACTCTAAATATTTTCATAGATTAATACCTACTGCATCTTGAATATTTAAAAAGCCTTTTGATTCAAGGATTTGTGTCAATTCTTCATTGATTTTTTTAACAAGCATAGGTCCCTCAAAAATCAAGGCAGAATAAATTTGCACAAGGTTTGCCCCAAAAGCAATCCGTTCAAAAGCTTCTTGCGCACTTGAAATCCCCCCTACACTAATAAGCGTTATTTTTTTAGCATAAACTTTAGCAATTTGCTTTAGAATCTCTTTGCTTTTTTGAGTAAGAACTCTACCGCTTAAACCACCTTTTTCTTTGGGATTTGAAACCAATGAATAATCCAAAGTTGTATTGGTTGCAATGATTCCTTTAGCACCATTTTGGATAGCCACTTCTGTTAGCTTCAAAATAGAATCAATCTCTAAATCAGGCGCAATTTTTAGGTAAATAGGCTTAGAGTAGATTTCACAAAGCTTCAAAAAAAGCTCTTTAATAAAAGTTTCATTTTGCAAATCTCGCAAATTTGGCGTATTGGGCGAACTAATATTCACACTTAAATAATCTGTGCAATTTACAAATCTCTTAGCCAACAAAAGATAATCATCCAGTGCTTTTTCTTGTGGAGTAATTTTGTTTTTGCCAATATTCATTCCAAGCGGAATTGCAAAGGGATAGAGTTTGTCCAAACGAGTAGCAACCATCTCTGCTCCTTCATTATTAAAGCCCATTGCATTTTGAATCGATTCTTCTTGAATATGTCGCCAAAGGCGAGGCTTTTCATTACCCTCTTGAGGATTTGGAGTAACTGCGCCAAGCTCCAAGTGAGAAAATCCAAGCGCACAGAGTGCTGGAATCATAGTAGCATTTTTATCAAAACCTGCAGCCAAGCCCACAGGATTATAAAAGGAAATGCCATCAATTTTTTGTGCCAAAATAGGATTTTGAAGGCAAGTTTTTTGGGAAAATAAAGGTAAAACTCCCGGAATTTTAGGTGCTAATTTAGCCATTTTTTCCACAAAAGAATGCGCCTTTTCTGGATCGCTTTTAAAAATATAGGGGCGAATAGAATGGTAACTAAACATTATTATCTCTTGTAAAATAAAATAATTTTAGAATTGTAGCATTTTTATTTAAATAATTTTTTAAACTTTTTTGGCAGCTTATTTCAAGCAAATCCCATAAATTAAATCTTTTAAATTCTCAACAAAAAACTTAAAAGATTTAAAAATACTAAAACATTACCTCTATTTCTAAGATTCTAAGAAGAAGTTAGAACTTCTTCTTATTAACATCTTCTAAAATATCATTGGCTATTTTATTAACATCTTGAGTAATTACATTAGTATCATTAGCAACCACAACATTATTATGGGTTATTGTCTCTAGTTGAGCCACAGCTTCGTTAATCTGTCCTACACCTGTAGTTTGCTCACGAATAGATTCGCCCATATCATTCACACCTTGAACTAGAACATTCACATTAGCTTCTATTTCATTGAGCGATTTACTTGTCCTCTCGGCTAACTTTCTTACTTCATCAGCAACAACTGCAAATCCTCTTCCATGCTCTCCTGCTCTTGCTGCTTCAATGGCTGCATTTAGTGCTAAAAGGTTAGTTTGATCAACTATATCTTTGATTACTCCTACGATATTTTTAATATCTTCTGCCTGTCTTGTAACTTCCAAAGTTTTATCTGAAACATTTTGCATAGATGAGCTTATTTCTTCTATAGCAACCACAGATTGTTGCAAAGAATTAGCCTGCGATTGAGAGCTATCTGTTAGTTTTTGCATCGATTCTCTTAACTCTTGAGATTGTTTAGCCAAATCTGATGCAAAATTAGCTGATGCCTTAAGTATTGCTTTGATTTCTTCGCCTAATATATTTGTAACAACTTCAACATCGCCTTGAGTGTTTTTAACTTCAGTAGTAAAATCTAAATTTTTATAGCTATCAAACACTCGTGTGATTTCATTCATATTAGAACCAATTTTGCCTTGCAAAACATCAAGCATTTTATTTAAAACATTTTTTAATTCAATTAATTGGGGATTAGCAGGATTTTCAATAATTCTTGCTGTTCGATCGCCACTCTCTATTGCTTTAGCGGTTTGCGCACTTTGAGCAATTGCTTTTTCATCTTGTATCAATCCCGCTTTAGTTTTTTCTATATTAGTGTTAATGACTTTAGCCATTGAGCCAAACTCATCATTTGAATTAACCTGAACTAATTGTATATCAGTCTTTTCGTGATTAATATAGGAAAAAACAATAAAATACTCCTTTGAAGAGTATTAACACTATTTATTAGATTCTTATAAAACATCAATCATAATGGCAAGAATATTAGTATTGCTACAATAAGTATCGATATACACACCTGTTGAAATCCACATATTGTTAGTATTAGGTATCATCTGTGCATACCCAATCTTTTGAGCTTGAATCAACTCTCCATTAGGCAATGGCTTTGAAAATTCAAAACTAATGAATTCCCCCCCCCCCATTCTCATCTTGTTTTTTTGTACTCTCAAATAATTCTCTTACATAATAAACGCCATTTGGATCCTTTGCATCATAAAGCGACTTTCCAATCAAATCTTTTCTTGTCGGATGCGCTACTGGAACATGATCTTTATAAACAAAGAAATACCCTGATTTATCATTTTCAAATCTAAATTTTTCAATGGCTTTTGCGATAATAGCTATTTGCGATTTTTCATCCAATCCCCCCACAAGCTCACCAAGAAAATATGCCACACTATCTGTAGCTAACTTTATCTTTTGAGCAACTTCTTGCTCAATGACAGAATTTAAACTCATAGAAGCTTCATTAGTCATCTTATTTTGATTGAAAAAAATAATACCAATCAACACTCCAAAGCTAATAAAAAACCGAATGCCAAAATAGATAATTTAAACTTTAAAGAAAATTTATTAAATATAACCATCCTTTAAAAAGCTAAAAAACATTCGGCATCCTATAGTATAAATACTTAAAAATATTATTTAGTTATAAATTTAAAACATTAAATCAATAAACTTTTGTCCTAATCTCTTCATTTTCTGCATAAAAAGTTACTTTACTGCCTTCTTTAATCTCCCCTTGTAAAATCAAATCTGCTAATCTATCTTCTACTTCCTCATACAAAGCTCTCTTAAGCGGTCTTGCACCAAAGGTTGGATCAAAGCCAACTTTAGCAATAAATTCCTTAGCGCTTTGTTCTAATTCTATTTTAATGTCTCTCTCAGCTACTTTCTTTTGAATATTTTTAAAGAGAATATCTACAATATGTGTAATTTGCTCAATTCCCAAAGGATTAAAAATCACAATATCATCAAGTCTATTGAGAAACTCTGGCTTAAAATAAGCCTTAAGTGCTTCTTTAACTGCTTTTTCTTTAGAATCTTCATCTTTTAATTCCATAATTTGGTTACTTGCAATATTGCTTGTGAGAATAATAATGGTATTTCTAAAATCAATAGTTACACCCTTATTATCTGTCAAACGACCATCATCAAGCACCTGCAAAAGCATATTAAACACATCAGGATGAGCTTTTTCAATCTCATCAAAAAGCACAACACTATAAGGCTTCCTACGCACCGCTTCTGTGAGTTGTCCGCCTTCTTCATAGCCAACATATCCTGGAGGCGCACCTACTAAGCGACTTGCCGCGTGTTTTTCCATATATTCACTCATATCAATGCGAATAAGATTCTTCTCACTATCAAAAAGGAATCTCGCTAAAGTCTTAGCCGCTTCAGTCTTTCCAACCCCTGTTGGACCAAGGAATAAAAAGCTTCCAATAGGACGATTAAGCTCACTAAGCCCTGCTTTATTGCGTTTAATAGCTCTTGCAATAGCGTGAAGTGCTTTATCTTGTCCTACCACATCTTTTTTAAGTTCTTCTTCGATTCCTAAAATCTTATCTTTCTCATCTTGCAACATTTTCTTAATAGGGATTTGTGTCCATCGGCTAACAACAGCTGCAATTGATTCAGGCAAAACAGCATTTCTAAGTAGTGTTCCTGCTTCTTGCATCTTTTCCCATTTTTGATTTTGTTCTTCTAATGCCCTTTGAAGTTCAGGAATCTTACCATAATCAATCTCAGCAGCTTTATTAAAATCGCTATTACGCTTTGCCAAAGCACTTTCAGTTCGCAAAGAATCAATTTGCACCTTAATATTTGCAATTTTATTAAACACTTGTTTTTCGTTTTCAAATTGCACTTCTAGGGCTTTTTTCTTTTCATTTTTATCGCTTAATTCTTTTTCAATTTCTTGAATCCTTGCATTATTTTTCTCACTCTTTTCCATTAAAAGCGCTTCTTTCTCCACTTGCAATGATTCAATTTCTCGCTTAATTTTTGCAAGCTCGCTAGGTTCAGATTCTATTTGCATTTTAAGCTCTGCTGCAGCTTCATCAATTAAATCAATCGCCTTATCTGGCAAGAATCTATCTGTAATATAACGATTAGAAAGCTTAGCGGCAGCTACTAAAGCACTATCAGTAATGGTTACATTGTGATGTGCTTCAAGCCTTTCTTTAATACCGCGTAAAATTTGCAATGCTTCATTCACACTAGGCTCATTAACTGGAACAGGCTGGAATCTTCTCTGTAATGCCGCATCTTTTTCAAAATATTTACGATATTCCTTAAGTGTTGTTGCGCCAATGGTATGCAATTCACCTCTTGCAAGAGCGGGTTTTAGGATATTAGCTGCATCCATACTCCCCTCACTTGCACCCGCACCAACAATGGTATGAATCTCATCAATAAAAAGAATGATATTTTTTGCCTTAGTAACTTCATCAATAACTTTTTTTAGCCTATCCTCAAACTCTCCGCGATACTTTGCACCCGCAATGAGCGCACTCATATCAAGTGCAATTACTTTTTTATTTTGCAAAGAAATAGGCACTTCTTTTTTAATAATTCTTTGTGCTAAACCCTCCACAACTGCAGTTTTTCCAACTCCTGGCTCACCTAGTAAAATGGGATTATTTTTTGTTTTTCTAATCAAAATTTGCATCATATGATTGATTTCTTCATCTCTACCAATTACAGGATCTAATTTTCCTTCTATTGCTTTTTGAGTTAAATCTATTCCGAATTTTTCTAACGCTTCAAGATTCTCATCGCCACTTTGTGAATTAATTTTTGTCCCGCCTCTTATTACTTCAAAGGTTTTTTTTAATTCATTCAAATCTAAATATTTAGCAAACAAATTTTTAGCTATCTCTGTATTGAGATTTGCCAAAATAAAAGTATCAATAGCAATATAAGAATCCCCATTTTTTGCCGCCAAGCCATCAGCTTGATTAAGCGCATCACTTAAATTTCGTGAGATTTTTAGATTCTCCTTATTTACTGATGAGCTTTTAGGAAGATTATTTGCTAAACTTTTTGCCTCTAACTCAATGGCTGCTTTATCGATGTTTAATCGGTTTAAAGCTTGATTTAAAAGCGAATTAGTATTAGTTAGCATCGCCCAAAAAAGATGAATGGGCTCAATTTCTTGGTTTTGATTATGCAAAGCCAAAGAAGCACCTTGCTCTAATGTTTCTTGCATAGTATTGGTGAGTTTCTCTAAAATATTCATTGAAATCTCCTAAAATTTATTTTGTTGGCATTATATAACTTTAGTCAATTATTGTCAAGTTTTATAATAATAAAATACTAAAAGTTAAAATATTACAAAGAAAGTATTGATTGCGCAATCCTTAAATTTTATCCGCTATAATTCCTTAAAAAATTCATTTTCAAAGGTTTTTTATGCGCATTGTTATTTATCTAGCAGGAGGCTGTTTTTGGGGGATTCAAGGATATTTTGATTTACTAAAAGGTGTGGTTAGCTCTCAAGTAGGCTATGCAAACTCCAAGATAGAAAATCCTAGCTATGAGCTTGTATGCAGTGGAATCACAGGCGCAGTAGAAGTAGTGAAAATAACTTATGAAGATGAAGTTTTATCACTTAATGAGATTTTGCAGAGATTTTTTGACATTATCAATCCTTTTGCCCTAAATTATCAAGGCAATGATTTTGGAACACAATACCGCAGTGGAATCTATGCTAAAGATTCTAAAATATTAGAAAAAGTGCGATCATTTATCCAAAATCTACAAAAAAACTTTTCACAAGAGATTGTAACAGAAGTTATGGAATTAAAAAATTTCTATCCTGCTGAATCATACCATCAAAAATATCTTGCAAAAAATCCTAATGGCTATTGCCATATTGATTTAAGCAAGGCATTACAAGATAATTATATCCCTTGAATTTCAAAGAAAATCGCTTTATCAAGAACATTATAATTCAACAAAATTCTCAAGAATAGCTTAACATTTTTAGTGTAGAATCTTCTCGCAAACATAAAAAGGGAATTTAAAATGCGTTTTTTATTGGTTTTTATTTGTTTTTTTGGCGTGAATCTTTTAGGAAAAAATATAGAAGAAGGCTTAAAATATTTAGAGATTCCAAACTCTAAAAGACAAATTTTAAAAGAAGCTATACGAGAGCTCTATAAACAAAGGCAAAATTACCACAGCAATGATGTGATTTTAGAATATAAAATTCTAAAAGAAATCGCAAATAAGGGCTATGGCGAAGTTAATTTTATAGAATATAAACAAATGCTAGAAAAAAATAACCAAAATTACGCAGAAGCAAAAATTAATTTTTATAGAACTATTGGACAGATTCTAGGCAAAGAAGAAATCACTTCCTTAATGGAATTTATAAGGGAATAGCGATGTATCAAATTTTAATCGTTGAAGATGATTTGGATATGCAAAAATTACTAGTTGATTACCTAAAAAAAAGCGGTATGGAAGCAGTGGCAACGCATAGCCCAAATGAAGCTCTAGAAATGCTAAAATCAAAAAGGAATTTTGATTTAGCAGTGCTTGATATTATGTTGCCTGAAATGGATGGATTGGAGCTCTGCAAGAAGATAAGAGAAATTAGCGATTTGCCTATTATTATGTCTTCTGCAAGAGGAGATATTGGCAGCAAAATTTTAGGCTTTGAGAGAGGTGCTGATGATTATCTTGCAAAATCTTATGAGCCCATAGAACTAGTCGCAAGAATCAATGCCTTATTAAAACGATACTCTGCTAATCAAGTGATACATTATGAAGACCTAGAGATTGATAATAATAAGCACAAAGTTACTTTAGATGGATATTCTATTGATCTTACTCCAGCAGAATTTGAAATTTTAAATCTCCTAATTTCCAACAAAGGCAAACCTTATTCACGAGAATCACTCTCTCAAGCCATCTCAAGTATCGCCCCTGATTCCTCACTAAGAAGCATTGACACACACATTAGAAATCTACGCGCAAAACTCGGAGATGATGCAAAAGAACCCAAATACATACAATCTGTTTGGGGAATAGGATATAAATTCTGTGATTAAAAAATGGCTTTATCCATCCTTATTTGTCCAAATTTATCTGCTTTTTTTTATTTCTATTGTTATTAGTGTTATTATCACTTATTCTCTAAACATTGCTAATTTACGCCAAAATGAAGAAAAAATCATCTCCCAAACAACCTTTTTAGCGCAACAATCTATGTTAGAACTCATTAATGGAAATATTCGCAGAATCCATACTCTTATTAAAAGCTATGATTTTGTGCGCATAGACAAAATCCCCCAAGAATCAACTATTATCTACAAAAGTAGCGACACTCTAGCTAAAATGCAAGTTTTTAAATTTCATCAAAATTACGGCTTTGGATTAGAATATCTAGGAGAATCTTACATAGCACAAAAAGATTTCAAAGAACAGCTTTCTATTAATAATAATCCCATTCTTTGGATTCTTTTAGATTTTCTAGTCCTGCTTCTTACTTTTGCAATTATCTTAGCTATTTTGCACCCTATGAAAGTTTTGAGAAATTCTTTAGAGGAATTCACCAAAGGTAATTACAAAGTCCGTATTAAAATACCAAAAGAACCCGAACAAGCACTGCTTGCACGCAGTTTCAATGAAATGGCAACAAAAATTTCTAAACTCATGGAGATAAGAGAATTTATCTTACGCAATATCGGGCACGAGCTAAAAACACCAATCTCTAAAGCAAAACTAGCGCTAGAATTTATCCCGCCAAGCCCTAATAAAGAAATTTTAAACAAAGCAATCCAAAATCTAGATACTCTAACAAGCCAAATTCTAACTTTTGAAAAAGTGCAAGAAGGCAGGGATTTGTTGGAGTTTAAAGAATTTTTTGTTGAATCGCTAGTCTTAGAGACGCTAAGCCATATGTTTATAAGCGAAGATGAAGTGGCAGTCAAAATCAGCGAAAATTTTAAAATTCATGGAGACTTAAATTTTCTCTCCATTGCCCTAAAAAATCTTATCGAAAATGCCAAAAAATACAAAAGTGGTGGAAAAATAGAGATTTTTACCCAAAAGCAAGATAATTGCTTCTGTCTTGGAGTAAGTAATGAGGGAGAGAAATTGCAAAGAGAAATTTGGGAATATTTTGAACCTTTTTATCGTGATAAAAAACACGAACTTATCCAAGGACATGGTTTGGGACTTGGAATCATTAAAGGAATTTTAGAATTGCATCATCTGGAATTAAAATATCAATACAAAAACAATCGTCATTATTTTATGATTTTATTTAAAGGAATATAATGCAAGAATTTATCGGAATTGACTTAGGAAGCAATTCTTTGCGTGGAATTAGAATGAATACTCATTATGAAGTGCTTGGCGAATATGAGGCAGTCGTAAGAAGTGCAGAGGGTTTAAGTGAGAGTGGAAAAATTTGCAATGCGGCATTAGAGCGAATTATTCTTGGATTGCAAAATCTCAAAAAAGCTTTAAAAATTAAACCACAAGATAAAATCATTGCTCTCACAACACAGGCTATGCGCCAAGCAACAAACTCCCAAGAAGTCCTAGAAATTATCGCGCAAAAAACACAAATCACCTTTCAAATCATCAAAGGAGAAGAAGAAGCCTATATTACTTCTCTAGCGCCACAAAGATCAATCAAAAAACTCGCACAAATGAATCCAAAATATCAAAAAGACTGCTTTGTTATTGTGGATATGGGTGGGGCAAGTAGCGAGTTTATTTTTTGTGCGCAAAATGGAATCACAGCAAAAAGCTTTGAAATAGGAATTGTGCAATCTAAAGACAAATATAAAACTTTAGAAAATTTTATCTCCCATAAAGACAAAATCACAGCGCCTATTATAGAGTTTATTAATAAGCAGCACAATAAACCCAAATTTTTAGTAGCTAATAGCGGAACACCCACGATGGTTTGCGCTCTCAAAATGGGTTTAAAATCCTATGATTCTAAAAAGGTTTTTGGAAAAGTGCTTAAGGTAGAAGATTTCAAAGAAGAATTGCGAAAGTTTGAAACTCTAAGCAATGAAGAAAAAGAAAATTTGGTAGGCATCTTAAAGGCTGATGTAGTACCTTTTGGCATTATGCTCTTTTTATTTTTTATGGAGATTCTAGGCTTTGAAGAATGCTTAATCATCGATGAAGGGGTGCGTGAGGGAGCTGCTATTTTAGGAATAGACAAAATTGACTTACGCCAAAAATTTCAATAAATCATAGATTGATTTTTGGTAAAAAATAAGTTAGAATTTTTGAATATACTTACAATTTAGGATAATTAGTGAAATGGGAAAGATTTATTTTTATTTTAAAAAGTTTTATCAAAAATCAGATAAGTTTTTTCATTTATTGGTGGGAATGCCAAGCTACACCAAATACTTAGAGCATATGCAAAAAAATCATCCTGATAAAATACCTAAAACCCAAAGAGAGTTTTTTAAAGAAGCCATGGAAGCCAAATATGGCGCAGGGCGCAATAAGTGCTGATAACCCCAAAGCTATAAGTTTATAGATACAATTTTAGGGTTTAGGCTAACCTAAAACAAACTCCAAAACAACTCACTTAGCTGTTTTGGCAGTGCTCACAAATCCCAAGCAATACGATAGAAGTATCTTTGATTTTATAATGCATTTGGGTTTCACAATCTTTTTTAAGTTGCTGTATGGAGCTATCAAAATGTATATCCGTAATATCCCCACACTTCTCACATACCAAATGAATATGAGGTTTTTTAATCAACTCATAGCGTTGCTTTTGATTAGGCAATTTAACCTCATCAATAATTTTTGCCTCCTGCATAGAAGTGAGATTCTTGTAAATAGTGGCAAGAGAAATAGAAGGGTGAATCTCCCGAATATTTTCATAAATTTCTTCAATGCTAATATGCCCTCTTTTTTCTATCTCTTTAAGAATCGTGATTCTTTGAGGGGTAATTTTAAGATTATTTTGTTTTAAAAGTTGTTCTAACATCACTAAAGCCTCTCTTTAATCTAACAAAATCATTGTTGAATAGAATTATTATCATTTATAAAACTTTATCTTACAATAATTATTCTTAATTTTTCAATTTTATATCATAAATTTTTAACTTTTTTGCCCATTTAAATTTGAAATTCCTAAAATCTTAAATGGTTTTATTTGCTTTAAAGTTAATTTTTTATAGGATAACGGCAATTTTTTCTAAAAATTTAGGATACGATAAGGACAAAAATTGTTTGGTGCTATTACAGAAAGTTTTCAAAATGCAATCAATAAAATTCGTTTTCAAGATGATGAAAAAGCCTTAAAACGAGCAATTGATGAATTGAAAAAAACACTTTTAAAATCCGATGTCCATTACAAAGTCTTAAAACACTTACTAGAAGAAGTTGAGCAAAAAACAAAATTAGCAGGAATCGGAAAAGAAAGCTTTCTGAATGCACTCAAAGAATCACTCAATCATATCCTAACTGCGCCAGGAAACTATGGTTTTATCTTTGCTTCAAAGCCACCTACCATTGTTTTGATGGCAGGATTACAAGGAAGTGGTAAAACAACAACAACAGCAAAATTAGCTAATTATCTCAAAACCAAGCAAAAAAAGGTTTTATTAGCCGCTTGCGATTTACAAAGACTAGCTGCGGTGGAGCAATTAAGACAATTAAGCAATCAAGTGGAAGTTGATTTTTTCTATGAAGAAAATAAAACTCCCATTGAAATCGCTAAAGCTGCCAAAGAAAGAGCCATAGCGGGTCTTTATGATGTTTTATTGGTTGATAGCGCGGGAAGACTAGCTATTGATGAAGCTTTAATGCAAGAATTACAAGCTATTAAAGAAACGATTAATCCTAATGAAATTTTCTATGTAGTTGATAGCTTAAGTGGGCAAGATGGGGTAAAAAGCGCTGCAACATTCCACGAAAAAATGGGTTTAAGCGGTGTAATTTTAAGCAAATTTGATGGGGATAGCAAAGGAGGAATTGCGCTCTCAATAGCCCAACAGCTTGGAATCCCGCTTCGCTTTATTGGTGTGGGCGAGAAAATACCTGATTTAGAAGTCTTTATCCCTGAACGCATTGTTAGCAGACTTATGGGAGCTGGGGATATTCACTCTCTTGCAGAAAAAACCGCAGCTATCATTAGCGAAAAAGAAGCAAAAGATATTTCCAAAAAAATCAAAAAGGGGAAATTTACCTTTAATGACTTTTTAGCTCAAATGGACAACATCAAAAAAATCGGCTCTATGCAGTCCATACTTTCAATGATTCCTGGACTTTCAAATATGGCAAGCTCACTTAAGGACATTGATTTAGATAATTCCAAAGAAATCAAGCAAATAAGGGCAATGGTTAATTCTATGACACCCAAAGAAAGAGAAAATCCTGATTTGCTCAATGGTAGCAGAAAAAAACGAATTGCATTAGGAGCTGGAGTGGATGTAAGCGATCTCAATCGATTTTTAAAGCAGTTTGAAAATGCAGCCAAAATGGCAAAGAAATTCTCCGGAAAAGGTGGAATGAATGACCTTATGGCATTGATGAAAGATGCAAGGATGGGCAATCTTAGACGATGACTAAGCTTGTCTAATAAATCTGTCTAAAAGGGAGTTTCTCCCTTTTAGACAGATTTATATCTGTAAAATAAGATTTATTTTATTTAAGGAGTTTGCTTATGGCAACAGTTATTCGCCTAACTAAAATGGGACGCAAGAAAAAACCATTCTATCGAATTGTAGTAACAGATAGTAGAAAAAAAAGAGATGGGGGTTGGATTGAATCAATTGGATATTATAATCCGCTAACAGAACCTTCCACGGTTAAATTTGATGCAGAACGCTTAAAATACTGGGTTAGCGTTGGAGCTAAAATGAGCGAGAGAGTGCAGGCAATCACAAAATAATGATTGAAGATTTTATAGCACTTTATGTCAAAAAGGTTGTTAGCAAACCTGAAAAAATCCAAGTCACCAAAAAAGAATTGGATACTAATTTTTATGAAATAGAAATTATATCTTCAGAGCAAGACATTGGAAGATTAATTGGTAAAGATGGTAAAATGATTGGTGCTATTAAAACTATCATTTCTGGCTCAAAAGCAAAAGATGGCAATTCTTATCGCGTGATTGTAAAAACAGAATAATGCTTCAAAAAAATAAAATACAAAAAGATTGGGTAAGTGTCGCAAAAATAGGTCGAGCTGTCGGTGTAAAAGGTGAAGTCCTTTTACACTTATTAACGGACTTTCCTGAATCATTAAAAAGCGGGAACACTTATTTTACACAAAATGGTGCTTTAACTATTCAAAACTACAATAAAGAAAACTCTCGCGTGAAGTTCTCACAGATTGATTCACCTCAAAAAGCCAAACAAATTACAAATTTAATTCTTTACACAACGCAAGATTCCACAAAAGAACATTGCACTTTAAAAAAAGATGAGTTTTTTTGGTTTGATATTATAGGGAGTAAAATCATAGAAGATAATGAGATTCTAGGCGAAGTAAGCGAGATAGAGCGCTTAGGAGAAAAAGATTTTTTAATCATAAAAACCGCAGAAGAACTCTGTAAAAATGGTTTGCCAAAAAGCTTTCTAATACCCTATGAATCGCGCTATATCTTAGAAGTAGAAACAAATCTTAATCCCAAAATCATTCACACTCAACTTTGCAAAGTCATTTTAGAAAATAGCTAATGTATTTTTCTTTTGTTACCCTATTCCCTCATCTTATAAAATCCTATTTTAGCGATTCTATTCTACATCGCGCCATAGAAACCAAAAAAATTTCTATAGATTTTATTAACCCCAGGGATTTTAGTAAAAATCGTTTTTTGAAAGTTGATGATTATCAAATAGGAGGTGGAGCGGGATTAGTGTTAGAGCCTTTTGCGATAAGCGAAGCTTTAGAAAAGCTAAAAAAGTGTGATTCTAAAGCTCACATTATCTTTCTTACACCTTGTGGTAAAACTTTCAACCAAAGAGATTCTAAACGACTTGCAAAAAAAGAACATGTTGTTTTAGTTTGCGGACGCTATGAGGGATTTGATGAAAGACTAATTGAGCTTTATGCCGATGAAGTTTTAAGCGTTGGGGATTTTATTCTAACTGGCGGAGAATTAGCCGCTTTATGTCTTTGTGATAGCATTTCAAGACAAATTGATGGAGTGCTTGGAAATAGCCAATCACTCCAAGGTGAGAGCTATGAAGAGTTTTTATTAGAAGCACCCAATTTTGTAAAACCATATATTTTTAAAAATTTAAGTGTCCCTTCAGAGTATTCAAAGGGAAATCATGCTAAAATTCACGATTTAAAATTAAAGGCATCAGAGGCAAAGACAAGATTCCATAGAATTGACCTCTATTGGCAATACAAACAAAGGTTGAAAAATGAGAAATAAATACATTCAGCATTTCGAAGATGCGCAAATAGCAGGAAAAGAGATTCCACAATTTAAAGCGGGTGATACCTTAAGAGTAGGAATTCGTATTTCAGAAGGTGATAAGACAAGGATTCAAAACTTTGAAGGAATCTGTATTTCATTGCGTGGAGTTGGCACAGGAAAAACTTTTACAATTCGTAAAATTGGAGCTAATGGGGTTGGAGTTGAGAGAATTTTTCCCCTTTACTCAGAAAGTATTGATAGCATTAAAGTGCTTAAAATCGGTCGCGTTAGAAGAGCAAAACTTTACTATCTCCGCACAAGAAGTGGAAAATCTGCAAGAATTAAAGAGATTAGAAAATAATCTCTTTATCCCCCACTCTTTTAAAATCTCTTTATTTTTTAGACATTACGCTGTTTTTGCTTAGCTCAAAAAATAACTCAAAAGCGGAATAGAAACAAAAGAAAACAAAATTCCAAATGCAATAGAACTTACTGCCAAATTACTATCCAGTTTTGCTTTCATAATCATTGCACCTGCTAGCGTCATAGTAGGCATCGCGGATTCTAAAATAGCCACAACAACTCTAGGCTCTAACTCTACTGCCAAAAACTTCAAAAGCAAAATAAAAATTAAAGGCGCTAGTAATGTCTTACACAAAACAACAATAATGGTAGGTTTATAAGCTGTTTTAATAGCACTAAATCCAAGACCAAGACCGATAGCAAAAAGTGCAACTGCTGTTGCAGAATTCCCAAAAACCACAATGGGTTTAAAAATAAATTCTGGCAACACAAAAATCTTGCAAACAAAGCCCAACATCAAAGCAATAAAAGGAGGAAAAAATAAAATCCTTCTAATATTCTCCATCACATTAATCTTTTGATTGCTCGCATAGGAAAGCACAATGGGACCAATAATTGAAATGGGAATTGCTGTTGCCAAAGCATCATAAAAAATAACTTCACTTAAAAATACTTCCCCATACACTCCAGAAACAATAGGAATGCCAACAAAAAGCGTATTGCCAAAACAAGCTAACAAAAACATACTCACCAAAGTGCTTTTTGAAAATTTAAATACTATTCCAAGAATCACCGAAAAAATCGCTGCAAGCATACAAGAGAACAATCCACCAAGAATTAAAACAACAAGATTTAAATCAAAATTAAGATGATAAGTCTTATCAAAAATCAAGCAAGGCAAGGCAAAAAGAATCGCAAAATCCAAAAACATACGCGATTGTTTTTGTTTCAATACCCCAACTCTTTTTGCTAAATATCCACCAAGCAATAACACAAAAATCGTAAATAACGGAGTGAAAACAAACATTGCAATATCCCAAAAAAAATGTGCAATTATAATTCCAAAAAATTAAAAGAAGCTAAGAAAACAAGAAAGAAAAACTAAATACTTAGATGATTATAAAGGCAAGGATAGGCTTCCCCTATCCTTTATTTAGCAACAATGCTAAAGATTCTGCCACCTCGATTGATTAGCATTCTCTTTGGTTGCCCTTTATAGCGTTTAAGTGCATCGTTAAAGGATTTTAGATCTGAAATACTAAAGCTTTCAATTTGAACAATAATATCCCCCTCTCTAAATCCTAGCTCTTCTGCCTTGCTATTTGGTGCCACTTGAGAAATAAAAATCCCTTGAATATTGCTTGGGATTCCATAATTTTCTTTTATTGTTGGCGTTAGTTCTGAAACCTCAAGCCCTTGTATGCTACCTACTTCTTTAGCAACAGATTGCGCAGTAGAAAGTTTAGCTAAAGTGAGTGTTAAATTTTGCTCCTTTTTATCTCTTATAATAGTAAGATTAATTTTGTCTTTAGGACTAAAAGTGCCAATATAATTTTTAAGCTCAGCAGCAGATCTAATAGGTTTTCCATTTACTTTAGTAATCAAATCCCAAACTTTTAAACCACTCTTTTGTGCTGGAGAATCATTTTCAATAGAAATTACAACCGCGCCATTTTGATTCTTATAAACTTCTTTTAAATCTCCACTAATATCTTGAATACTCACACCAAGATAACCACGCTCAATCACGCCATCTTCTATTAAAGCTTTAGAAATTTTCTTTACCATTTCTGATGGAATCGCAAATCCAATACCATGATTTCCACCTGTGCGCGAAAGAATAGCAGTGTTAATTCCAATCAATCCACCACGGCTATCAACCAATGCTCCACCACTATTTCCCGGATTAATAGAAGCATCTGTTTGGATAAAATTCTCATAATCATTAATTCCAATACCACTTTTATTTAGTGCAGAGATAATCCCTTGCGTTACACTCTCACCCACGCCAAAAGGATTCCCAATAGCAAAAACAACATCACCCACTTGCAAATCATCACTTGAAGCAAATTTTAAAAAAGGAAGATTTTTTGCATTAATCTTTACAATTGCCAAATCACTTTTTTCATCTCTACCAATGATCTTTGCTTCATATTCTTTATTAGAATCTGGCAAAGAAACGATAATTTTATCAGCACCCTCAACCACATGATTATTAGTAACAATATAACCATCACTTGAGATAATCACACCACTTCCAAGACTTCGTTCAATTCTATCTTTAGGCACAATCGCCCCAAAAGCATCGCCAAAAAACTGCCGAAAGAATGGATCGTTTAAAAGTGGATGTCCTTGAATATTGGTTGCTTTGACCTTTTTTTGCGTAGAGATATTAACAACACCTTTTTTTGCTTCTTTAATTGAATCATAAAAAGAATAAACTTTGTTTTCTGAAATATCAGGAGTTTCTCTAGAAGCAATATTAGGCAGCGTGCTAACTTCAAAAGCAAAAACATTTCCAGCTAACAATGCCCCAAAAAGAAGTGTTTTAATTTTCATTTGTTCTCCTTTGTTAAAATAAAATGTATAAAGAAATTATTACAAAAAATTGTAAATCAACAAATAATCAAAAAAATATTCCCAAGCACTCTCCAAAAAACAACTAGATAAATTCCACAAAACAAGCATTTTAAAAAAGCAATAACTTTATTGCCTTAAAAATTTGTAATTTTTCACAAAAACACTAAAGCTTTTAAAAAAAAATCCGATATAATCACATAACCAAACAAGAAAGCGCTCGCAAAAAGCTAAATTAGCTCTTTGCTTTTAAATTGCTTTTTTGTTTAAGGGTTAAAATTAAATCAATGCTAAGCCAAGGAAGGCAAAGCAAGACATAAAAGGAGTTTCAAATGGCATTTCAAGTCAATACAAATGTTAATGCATTAAATGCAACTGCACAAAGCACTTTTACACAAAATAGTCTTTCTAGTTCTTTGCAAAAGTTAAGTTCAGGTTTAAGAATCAACTCTGCTAAAGATGATGCTTCAGGTATGGCAATTGCAGATAGTTTGCGCTCTCAAGCAAACACTTTAGGTCAAGCAATCCGTAACGCAAATGATGGTATGGGAATTATCCAAATTGCTGATAAGGCGATGGATGAGCAAGTAAAAATCCTTGACACTATCAAAACAAAAGCAACTCAAGCAGCGCAAGATGGTCAAACCACAACAACAAGAACCGCTATTCAAGCTGACATTAATCGCCTTATCGAATCGCTTGATAATATTGCACAAACTACTTCTTATAATGGTTTGTCATTACTTTCTGGTAGCTTTACTAACAAAGAATTCCAAGTAGGAGCATTCTCTAACCAAACTATTAGAACTAGCATTGGTGCGACAAGCTCCGATAAAATCGGGCATGTTAGAAGCGAGACTTTAAAATTTAGTGCATTAGGCACCACATCGATGAAATTCGTTCAAGCACAAGGAAACAATGATGTTCAACTAGAGAGTGTTGTAATCTCAACTTCAGCAGGGACAGGTTTGGGTGCTTTAGCAGAAGTAATCAACAAAAACTCTAATGCACTAGGGGGAGTTCGCGCAGAAGCAACGGTTATTAAAACAGGTTCTCAAAGTGTCGCAGCAGGTAATGTTACAAGCTTAACTATCAATGGAGTAAAAATTGGTGGTATTGAAAATATTAAAGCTAATGATTCTGATGGAAGGCTTGTCCAAGCTATCAATGCTTACAAAGAGCAAACCGGTGTTCAAGCTTCAACCGATGAAGCAGGAAGACTAGTGCTCACTTCCAATGATGGTCGTGCAATCCAAGTTGCAGGTGGCGGTATGAGTGCAGGTGGTGCAGCCATTATAACTGCTGCTAATGCAACTAGCACCTTTGTTGGTTCTTTAAGCCTCACAAGAGTGGGTGCCAATGACATTAAAATTAGCGGTACAGGATTAACAAATGTTGCAAAGACAAGCGGAGCAGCTCAAACTACAACCACCCTTAGAGAAATCAAAGGAAACTTAAGTGCGGATGTTAGATCTGCTATCGGTGGAAACGCGGGAGTTTGGAGTGGTGCAACTGGACAAGGATTAGAAGCAGGAGTTATCACCCTTAAAGGTGCGATGCTAGTAATGGATATTGCAGAATCAGCAATCAAACAACTTGACTCTATCCGATCTGACCTTGGTTCTGTGCAACAACAAATGCAATCTACAGTTAATAACATCACTATCACACAAGTGAATGTTAAATCTGCTGAATCAGGAATTAGAGAAGTTGATTTCGCTAGCGAATCTGCAAACTACTCTAACCTAAATATCCTTGCACAAGCTGGAAGCTATGCAATGAGCCAAGCTAATGCTACACAACAAAATATCTTAAGACTACTTCAATAGTCTCTTAATCAATCTCAAACCCTTTTTGGGTTTAAGAAATTTTATTACTCTCTTTTTTAATTAAAACTTCGTAATATTTAACATTAATTTTCAAACTACTTAGATAATAGTTCAAACTATAAAATCACACTCTAAAATGTAATTCCTAGCAATTCCCTTGTAAATTGATAAAGTCTATCTTGTAAATTCACTTTTTGTTCAGCACTTTGAGCAATCATTCTCACAAACGCACTCCCCACAACCACGATTGGCACAATCCCATGCAAAGCATCAATTTGCTCTCTACTATGAATTCCAAATCCCAATGCAATAGGCTTTGTTGTATGTTTTTTCACTCTCTTTATATATTCTAAAAGAGTAGAATCAATTGATGTCCCATCACCTGTAATACCATTTCTCGCAACAACATAAATTAAACTCCCTGTTGCCCTATCGAGCTTCTCCATTCGCTTTGTATCGGTATAAGGCGCAATAAGTGCAATATTCTCTAACCCGTGTTTTTTGCTTAATTCAAAAAGTCTCTCATCATTTTGTAAAGATAAATCCGGCACAATAAGCCCAAAAACTCCGCATTCTTTGGCTTTTTTAAGAAATTTTTCAATACCATAGGCAAACAAAATATTGCCATAAGTCATAATCAAAATTTTTGTTTTAATATCCCTTTGCTTAAAGGCTTCATTAAGCCTTTGCAAAAACTCAAATCCCAAATCTGTATTAAATCCATTTTTTAACGATTCTTCACAAGCACTCGCAATCACAACACCATCAGCATTAGGATCAGAAAAGGGAAACTGCACTTCTAAATACTCCGCTCCACCTCGTGCGATTCCAAGTGCTGCTTCTAAACTCTCACCAAAACTAGGGAATGAAGCAACAATATGCCCCATTAGTTTAATGTTTTCTTCTTTCATATTATTGCCCTCTCATCTCTGCAATCTCATTTGCCAAAAACTCACTCCAACGATCTTTTTGCAAGGCTTTTGCGGTAATAAAAATATCCTTATCCCCTCTCCCTGAAACATTTACTAAAATCTTTTTATTCTTAACTTTTTTAGCAATGCTCAAAGCTCCTGCTAAAGCGTGACTTGATTCTAAAGCCGCTATAATCCCTTCATTTCTAGCAAAAAACTCCAAGGCTTCTAAAGCTTCCTTATCACTACTAGAACTAAATTTAACACGCCCTATTTCTTTTAAATGTGCAAGTTGAGGACCAATTCCTGCGTAATCAAGCCCTGCTGAAATTGAATAAGTCTCTAAAAGATTACCATAATTATCACTTAAAAAATAGCTTTTATAGCCTTGAATGATTCCAAGATGCGCATTTGCATTCCCCATTCTTATGGCGTTTTTCCCTTTTTCCTTACTCATTCCCCCTGCTTCAATTCCTACCAAAGTAACTTCTCGATCCTCTAAATAATGCCTAAAAAATCCCATTGCATTACTTCCACCTCCGACACAAGCCACCATAATATCGGGATTACCTTTAAAAAACTGCTTCGTTTGAGTTTTTAGCTCCTTGCTAATCACGCTTTGAAACTCTCTAACAATATCTGGATAAGGATAAGGTCCTAATGCACTTCCAAGCACATAAAAGGTATTTTTACTATCTTTACTCCATTCTCTTAATGCTTCATTAACAGCATCTTTAAGTGTTTGTGATCCACTCTCTACACCAATCACTTTAGCGCCCAAAAGTTGCATATTAAACACATTAGGAAATTGTCGTTTCACATCCCTACTTCCCATAAAAACTACACATTCTAAGCCAAGCTTTGCACACGCTGCACTCACTGCAAGTCCGTGCTGACCTGCACCTGTTTCTGCGATGATTCTTGTTTTACCCATTTTTTTAGCCAAAAGCACTTGCCCTATGGCGTTATTAATCTTATGCGCACCTGTATTTGCCAAACCTTCAAACTTTAAATAAATCTGATTTTGCAGAATCTTACTAGCATTTTTTGCATAAATTAGGGGTGTTGGACGACCTACAAATTCTGCTAAAAGTTCCTTAAATTCCCTTTGAAATTCCTTAGAGAACAGAATCTTTTTGTAAGCCTTTTCTAGCTCCTTTAGCGCTGGATACAAAATTTCTGGCACATACTGCCCACCAAAAGCGTGGAAATCACCCTTATCCTCTCCAAAAAAACCTTTTTTTGATTTTAAAAATATTTTTTCTGCCATTTGTTTTCTTTATAATTTTTTGTGCCATTATATCTAATCCAAACTCAAATTTCTTTTTAAAAAAATAATAGTATAATTAAAAATTTAATTTTTAAAACTAATTTTTAAAGAAATGTTATGTTTAAGTTTTTAAATCTCAATCAAAAAGGCTATGATTCGGCTTTGGAATTCTGCAAGATTCCGGCTTCCAAGCTTACACCTTTAATGCTTTGTGAAACTTTCAGTGCTCCTGTATTGCTTGAATCGGCATTTTTAAAAAGTGGAAAAGGACGCTTCTCTATTCTTATTTTAGAAGAAGCCTTTAGAGTTACAAAAGATAATCAAGAAACCTCCTTGCTTTTTTTGGATTCTAAGCACATTCTCCCCAAGCAACCTTTTTTGAAAACCTTAGAATCCCTAAGAAACCTTGCTCCAAACCCCAAAGATTCTAGCTTTGATTCTGCACTACCTAGCGATTTACCTTTACCGCTTGGAGGAGTAGGATATTTGGGATATGAATTTTTTAGCGAGATTGAATCCCTTAGCTTTAATAATCCCCCCCTTTATGATTGCTATGACAATGCCTTTATTTTTGGGCGTGATTTTGCTATTTTTGATCACTTTTATGAATCGCTTTATCTCATTAGTGTCGCCTATGATCAAGAGACACAATCCCATAACCTAAAAAATCGTCTTGATAAACTTATCTGCAAGCTAGAAAATATTCAACAAAAACAAGAATCTCCGCAAAATTATCATTCAAAAGTTATTTCTAGCGATAAGCAATCCTATTACACTCATATGGTTACCTTCCTTAAAGATGAAATCTACAAAGGCAATCTCTTGCAATGTGTCCCAAGCCAAAGTATGCAAATAGAAAGCAACTTACCACCACTAAAAGCTTATCAGAATCTACGCACTAATAATCCAAGCCCTTATATGTATTATTACAATTTTGGGCATTTTCAAATTATTGGTAGCTCCCCTGAAGTGTTAGTTAAAGTTGAAAAAATTGATGATAAAAAAGCCAAAATCACTCTTCGCCCTATAGCTGGAACTCGCAAAAGAGGAAACAATCAGATTCAAGATTTGCAATTAGAAGAAGAATTAAAAAATAATCCAAAAGAAAATGCTGAACATTTGATGCTCTTAGACTTAGGGCGTAATGATATTGGAAAGGTTGCAATAGGTGGTAGCATAGAAGTTACTCAAGAAAAAGTGATCGAAAAATACGCTAGGGTGATGCACCTTGTCTCTGAAGTAGAGGGCATAATGGATTTACAAATCCATAATAAAAATGATGCTATTTTAGCAACATTTCCTGCTGGAACTGTGAGTGGGGCGCCCAAGATTCAAGCTATTAAAACCATCGAATCTTTAGAAGAACACAAAAGAGCCATTTATTCTGGAGCCATTGGATATTTTACACAAGATGGCGATATGAATTTTGCAATCGCTATCCGAACTGCAGTCTATCAAAAAGGCATTTATTATCTCCAAGCTGGTGCAGGGATTGTTTATGATTCTATCCCCAAAGAAGAATATTTAGAAACCAAAAATAAAATGCTATCTTTAGTGGAAGCCATTATGGAAGAAAATAATGCAAACTAATCCAACACAAAAAGACTTACTTGCCCCTAAAGACACAGAGGAAGTGCTATGATTTTACTCATTGATAATTATGATTCTTTTACTTATAATATTTATCAAGCTTTTAGTCGCTTTAACTATCCCATTAAAGTTTTAAGAAATGATCAAACTAGCCTAGAAGAAATCCAATCACTTAACCCAAGCTACATCATTATAGGACCTGGTCCAAAATCCCCCAAAGATGCGGGAATTAGTATCCAAATTGTGCAACACTTTAAAGGAATCTATCCAATTTTAGGAATCTGCCTTGGGCACCAAGCTATCTTAAGCGCTTTTGGAGTTGAAATCAAAAATGCCAAAAATATTGTGCATGGGAAAGTTGAACCACTCATTCACAATGCCAAAGGGATCTTCCGCCATATTAGTCAAAAAACTCCCATTGCGCGTTATCATTCTCTTGTGGGCAAAAAAGAAGAGATTCCAGATTGTTTTTTGATTAGCGGAATGAGTGAAGATGGCGAAGTTATGGCAGTTGAGCATAAACAATATCATCTTGTAGGATTGCAATTCCACCCTGAATCCATTGGCACAAAAGAAGGCATTAAAATGCTACTTAACTTTTTGCATTACACAAGAGAGCCAATCCCCACAAAAGACTATCTCAAAAAAGTCCTTCACCAAAAATCTCTCAATTTTCAAGAAAGCTATAATCTAATGGATGAACTCACTGAAGGCAACTTAAGTGATGCGCAAATTGGAAGTATTTTAACTAGCCTAGAAATTAAAGGCATTGATGAGTATGAATTAGCAGGTTTTGCATCTGTGCTTAAAAAGAAAGCTGTTAAACTCAACTTAAAAGATAATTTTGACATTCGTTTTGATATGGTCGGCACAGGGGGAAGTGAGGCAAAAACTTTTAATGTCTCCACAACAGCTGCTTTGCTTCTTGCCACACAAGCCCAAAAATCAAACTTTGGAATCATTAAACACGGCAATAGAGCGGTTACTTCTAAAAGTGGTTCGGCTGATTTATTAAATGCACTTGGCATTAATGTCAATATGGATTTTAGCAATGTTAAAACCATTTATGAAAATCTCCACATTACCTTTTTATTTGCCCAAAAATTCCATTCTGCAATGCGTTTTGCAGCCAATGCTCGCTCCTCACTTGGATTTAAAACCGCTTTTAATCTCATAGGTCCCCTAAGCAATCCAAGTCCAATAACCCACCAACTTATCGGAGTTTTTGATAAATCTTACACTGAAATTATGGCAAAAGCCTTAGCAATTTTAGGTGTAAAACGAGCAATGGTTGTGAGCGGACTTGATGGTTATGATGAAATCTCACTTTGTGCGCCAACACAAATTACAGAGTTACAAAACGGAAGCATTAAAACCTATATTTTTAATCCCATTGAAGTGGGATTAGACTTTGTCAATCATTCACTCTTGCAAGGCGGAGATAGTCAAGAAAATTTACAAATCACACTGGATATTTTTAATGCCAAACCCTCTCCCAAGCTTGATTTAGTTGCTTTAAATATGGGCGCTGCATTATACCTTTGCAATCAAGCCCAAAATATCAAAGAAGGTTTTTTTAAAGCCAAAGAAATCATTCAAAGCAAGGAAGTTTTCTCTCTTTTAGAATCTTTTAAAACCCTAAGCAATCAATGCCCCACAAAGGATTAATGATGGTTCCAACCATTCTTAAAAAAATTCTCCAAACAAAAGCCAAATATCCCATTTTAAAAACTACAAGAGCAGCTAAACTCACTTCCCCAAAGTTTAACTTTCCTTTTTTGATTGCCGAGATTAAAAGAGCTAGTCCTTCAGCAGGGGATATTGGAGCGATAAACAGCCCAAAAGATCTAGCTCAAAGCTATCTTGATGGTGGGGCTGGTGCGATTTCTGTCTTATGCGAAAAAGATTTCTTTAAAGGCGATTTAGAGGATTTAAAAGAGACAAAACTAAGCCACGAAAATGCTACCATACTGCGCAAAGACTTCATTACTAAGCTTGAGCAAATTCAAGAATCTTATGATTTTGGTGCGGATATGGTGCTTTTAATTGCCGCTATTTTTATCGGCAACAATAATGAAAATGGGGGTTTTGCAAGACTTAAGCAACTTTATGAAGAATCTTTAAGGCTTGGCTTAACCCCATTAATAGAAGTTCATAATGCCAAAGAAGTTGATTTTATCACTCCACTTCAAGCAACTCTTATTGGCATCAATTCACGCGATTTACACACTTTTACCATTAATAAAATCCAAGCTTACAATCTCTTAAACTACATTCAAAAAACAAATCCACAAAGTAAAATCATCTTTGAATCTTCCATTGAATGTAGTTTTGATGGCTTTGTAGTAGGAAATATTGGCTTTGATGGAATCTTGTGTGGCAGTTATCTTGTGCGCGATTCTACACCCGCACAGACCCTAAAACACCTAAAGAGTGCAATTATTAGCGGAAAACAATCACCCAATGGTTTTTATCGCAATGTTTTTAAACTCCTTGATTCCAAGCAAGGCTTTTTGAAAATCTGTGGAATCACTTCTAGCAAAGATGCGCTAATGTGCGCTAAAGCTTTAGAATCAAACCTAAACTCACCCCTAGAAAAAATTGCAGCACTAGGATTTATTTTAGTTAAAGATTCTCCCCGATTTACCAACCCAGAAACTATCAAAGAAATCGCCAAAAGTTTGCAAGCTCATCCAAAAATTCTTAAAATTGCTGTGGTTAAAGATGACCAAGAAATGATGCAAATAGCTATTAATCTCTACAAAGAGGGCATTATTGATGCTTTGCAACTCCATGGAGTAAGCCAAAAAAGCTTTGGTAGCATAAATTTAAAAGAAGCAAATTTTGCATTTTATGAAGCTTGGAATGTGGAGAAAGCAGAGGATTTGGGCGATTTTATAAGCCCTTTTGTATTGCTAGATTCCAAAAGCACTCTAGGGGGTGGAAGTGGCAAAAATATTGCGCTTAACACATTAAAATCACTCCAAGAAAAAACTAGTTGCTATCTCTGTGTAGCTGGTGGAGTGGGAATCTCAAATATTCAAGATTTAAGAAAAATCGGAGTTAAAATGTTTGATGTTAATTCTAGTCTAGAATCAACTACAGGTAAAAAGGATCAGCAAAAAATCTCTGAATTCTTAAAAGCCTTTGTGCTATAAAAAACAATCTTGATTTTATTTTAAGATTTTAAACTTATAAAATTTATGTTAAAATGATAGTTTGGAATTCAATTTTTGAGGCTATATAATGAAAACACTCACGCTTGCAAGCATCTATGAAACCCAAGGTCATCGTTATGAAGCCGCTCAAATTTATAAAACTATCTTGCAAGAAAACCCCAATAACACTGAAGCAAAAGTGGCGCTAAAGCGCCTAACAAGTAATCGCAAAAGCTATGGCAAAGCTGATGAGAATATGCTTAATCTTTTTATCCAAATGGATTCTAAAATTGAATTTAATGAATTTGAAAGGTGGTTATTGCAATTATGGAATTAAAAGAGGCAATTTTAAAAACTCTAGCAGAGATTGACTTAGATGCAGAATCTACAATTTCACTTGAAGAAAAGCCAGAAAGAGATGCTCTTTTAGATATTATAGCAGCCGAAGAAGCAAAAAAAGAATCACCCACAACTCCTGCTTCTTATGAAAGAAAAATCCAAAAGCTTGATTTAAAAAACCACAAAGAACTTAAGGAACTTCTTATTAAGTATTATTCTGAAGAAGAAAAATTTTTAAATAATCTACAAGATAGGATTCTTGTCTTATTTGAAGGGTTGCAATCACCCAATAATCGAAATATTGAAGAAAAAGTTGATATGATTCTTAACTTTTTAGAATTTACTTTAGCCATCATCGATGAAAAAAAGAATCAAAAATGAAAAAAATTTTTTCATTTACTTTTGATTTACTCTATTATTTTATAATTTCATTGTCTCAAGCAGGATGGCTTGAGATACAAATGTTCCGCACAACATTAGTTAGAGTTTTTCATCCGTTTCTCCTTTGTGAAGAGAATTTATTTTTAATTAGAGATATTTATTCTAGTGGGTGTTTTCCTGAATTTTTATTCAACCCCCTAAAATACCCAATCCTCCTTTTTGTAAGGAAAACACCATGCTAGAAATTTTAATGATTGAGGATGACTTGGAATTAGCAACTATTCTTAGCGAATACCTCAAAGCCCATGATATTAATGTAACAAACTATGATGAACCCTATACGGGTATGAGTGCAATTAACACTCGACATTTTGACCTCCTTCTTTTAGATTTAACACTCCCTAACCTAGATGGGCTTGAGGTTTGTAAGAAAGTTGCTAAAGAAAAGCACATCCCCATTATCATCTCTTCTGCTAGACACGATATAGATGATCGAGTCTTAGGATTAGAATATGGTGCGGATGACTACATACCAAAACCCTATGATCCAAAAGAACTTGTAGCGCGAATCCATAGTGTTTTACGCCGATATAAAACAACTAAAGAACCTAATTCTACCGAAATCATTTGCCCTCCTTTCTTGCTTAACAAAAGTAGTCGAGAAATTTTTCTTAACAATACTCCACTAGATTTAACCAAAGCAGAATACGAGATTTTAAGCTTTATGATAGAAAACAAAAATCAAGCATTAACGCGCGATTCTATTGCAGCACATTCTGATTCAATTAGTCCAGATAGCACCAACAAAAGCATTGATGTGATTATGGGCAGATTACGCGCTAAGATTGAAAAGGAAGGCAAAAAGTATATTTTTTCTATTCGCGGAATCGGTTACAAATTCCAAACTAAAGACAATGAATAAAAACTCAATTATCGTAAAGATTACTATTCTTTTTTTAATTGCCATTATTGGCTTAAGTGCTTTTTCTTATTATTTTATTCGTGAAGAAATCGACAAAAAAACCTATGAAAATCAACTCAAATACACTCAATTCCTAGCTACCATCAATCAGCTTGTGCGCTTTGGGGGCAACATTGCCTTGATTGAAAAATACCTTGATGAATTGGCTTTAGTCCAAATTGACAACACAGAATTTCTCAAGCGCTTTGAGAATCATATTTCACCAAATTTTAACCAAGGAGTGATTGTAAAAATTATCAAAGAAAAAAAAGGGATTTATTTGTTTTTACAAACCCCAAATGGTTGGCGAGTTTATGGAGATATTCATTTTAATAGGCTTTTTAACTACTATATCATTACTTTTATTGCTTTTATTATCGTTGTTTTTCTTTTTGTGCTTGTTATTCGCAGTCTCTTACCTCTCAAAACACTCCAAAAGGAAATAAGAAAATTTGCCAATGGACAAACAGACATTCATTGCAAAATCAATCAAAATGATGAAATTGGAGAATTAGCGCAAGAATTTGATAATGCCGTTAAAAAAATCAATGCCCTAAACCAATCTAGACATCTCTTTTTGCGCTCCATTATGCACGAGCTAAAAACCCCTATCACCAAAGGAAGAATTACTGCTGAAATGATTGATAACACACTTTATAAAGAGCGTTTGTGTTCAGTGTTTGAGCGACTTAATTCGCTAATTAATGAGTTTGCAAAAATTGAAGAATTAAGCTCTCGCAATTACTGCCTCAATAAATGCAATATCTCACTTAAGGAAGTTTTGGATAAAGTTTTTGAAATGCTACTTTTAGACAAAGAACAAATTTCCACACTTTTTATCTTCCCTAAAGAAGAATGTTTTTTATATGCCGATTTTGAAATGATTGCCCTAGTAATTAAAAATCTCATTGATAATGCTATTAAATATAAAACACAAGGACAAATTGAAATCTATATTCAAGACAAAAATTTAGGAATCAAAAACTATGGAATGCCACTACCTTATAGTTTGCAAGATCACTCTAAGCCTTTTTTTAAAGATTCTAAATCCAATACAAGTGGCTTAGGGCTTGGGATTTATATCATCAAAAGCACCCTAGAATCACAAGGATTAGAATTAGAATATTTTTACAAAGAAAATCAGAATAATTTTATAGTAAAAGGGGTAATATCCCATAAAACTTTAAAAGGATAATTATGTTCAAGCGATTAAGACGTATGCGACTAAACCCAAACATTCGAGAAATGCTAACACAAACAACCTTGCATAAAAAAGATTTTATCTATCCGCTTTTTATCACGCATGGTAAAAATATCAGAAATCCAATAGAATCTATGCCAGATGTTTTTCAGCTTAGCATTGATGAAGCCCTAAAAGAGTGTGAGGCTCTACAAAATCTTGGGATTTTTTCAATCATTCTTTTTGGGATTCCAAAAATCAAAGATAGCATCGGTAGCGAAGCCCTAAGCCCAGAAGGAATTATCGCACAAGCCACAAGAGCCATTAAAGAAAAATTTCCCAATATGCTAATTTGTGTTGATTTATGTTTTTGTGAATACACCGATCACGGACATTGTGGAATCTTAAACCCAAAACTTAATTCTGTTGATAATGATTTAACCCTAGAAATCCTTAATCAACAAGCCTTGATTCTAGCCCAAAGTGGTGCTGATCTAATCGCGCCTAGTGCTATGATGGATGGAATGATAGTAAGTTTGCGAACTATACTTGATACTAATGGTTTTAATCACATTCCTTTAATGAGTTATTCTACGAAATTTGCAAGTGGCTATTATGGACCTTTTAGAGATGTGGCACAAAGCACTCCAAGTTTTGGCGATCGAAAAAGCTATCAACAAAACCCTGCAAATCGTCGCGAAGCGATTCTAGAAAGCCTAGAAGATGAGGCGCAAGGCGCAGATATTTTAATGGTTAAACCTGCCCTAGCCTATTTGGATATTGTAAGAGATATCCGAGAGCAAACCTTGTTACCACTAGCTGTTTATAATGTAAGTGGCGAATACGCTATGTTAAAGTTTGCACAGAAAGCAGGAATTATAGATTATGAGCGCGTTTTACTAGAAACAATGATTGGCTTTAAACGCGCTGGAGCAGATATTATCATCACCTATCACGCCAAAGAAATTGCTAATCTAATCTAAACAAAACTAGGGCTTTAGCGCCCTTTACCCTTGCAATCCCCTATTCAACCCTAAAAAGAAATCTCTTTTATACAATTTAGATTCTACAAATAAAATCTCTCACAACTCCTAAAATAATATTCCCTCCCCTTATAAGAAAATTCCAAACTATAAGCATGCAACATCAATCGCTCTGCCCCAAAATATTCTTTTCTTTTCTGTGCACAAAGTCCAAAATCTTGATTTTCTTCTATAAATTCACTATCCAAATATTCTCTACTCTGCCAATCCTCACAACCATAAAGCGGATCGCCCAAAATCGGAAAACCAATAGAAAAAAGATGAACTCTAATCTGATGCGTTCTGCCTGTTATAGGATAAACTTTTAGCAAAGTATTCTCCCCAAACTCCCCCAAAATTTCAAACTCACTTTTTGCATCTCTAAACCCCAAAAGCCTAGAATCTTTTCTTAGATTCTGCCCTAAAAACACAGAGCGCACACTTAAATCTCCGCCCTTTTCTTGCAAACTAAGTGGCATCAAAAGGCAAAAATCTCCAAAAATCTTGCTAGTTTTACGCATTTTCCCTTTAATAAGCGCTAGATATTTCTTTTTTATGCGATTATTGGCAAACAATTCCCCTAGCTCAACAATACTCTTTTTATGCTTTCCTACCAAAACTAAACCACTTGTTTCTTTGTCGATTCGGTGTATCAAAGAAGCTTCAACCCCAAAATATTCACGCACCTCATCAATCAAGCTATGATGAAAAAACCTTCCTTTTGGGTGAATTAACATTTGAGCAGGTTTGTTAAAAAGAGCAAAATCTTCATTTTCATAAATAGGTTTAAGCCCAATAGAATTAGGCTTAAAAATCCAAACTTCTACTTCCCTTTCTAAGATTTTATTTTTCTCATTATTACCCAGAATCTTGCCTTCATAAACAACTCTGCCCTTATTAATATAGCTTTGAGCTTGTGCCATATTTAAATTAAATTGTTGCATTAAAAACAAATAAGCTTTAATGGGAGTTTGAAAATAAAATTTTTGCTTTATAAAGGGCATTTTGCAACTTTTAAGTGGTCTTATGTTAGGATATTGTAGCACATTTTTAAAGGATTTATAATGGTAGAGCGATACGCAAGAGAAGAGATGAAAAAGCTTTGGGATATGAATGCGAAGTATTCCGCGTGGCTAGAGGTAGAAAAGGCATTGGTTAAGGGGTGGAATACATTAGGACTTATTCCTGATTGCGATTGTAAAAAAATTTGTGAGAATGCGAAGTTTGATATTGCAAGAATTGATGAGATAGAAGCGGTTACTAAGCACGATCTTATTGCTTTTACTACAAGCGTTGCAGAATCTCTAGGCGAAGAATCGCGATGGTTTCATTATGGAATCACCTCTAGTGATACGATTGATACCGCTGTGGCTTTGCAAATGCGCGATTCGCTAAAGATCATCATTGAAGATGTGAAGGCATTGCGTGAAGTGATAAAAAAACGCGCTTATGAACACAAAGATACGCTTATGGTGGGGCGAAGTCACGGAATTCACGGCGAACCTATCACTTTTGGCTTAGTGTGTGCGATATGGTATGATGAGATAGGGCGACACTTGCAGAGTTTAGAATCTACCTTGGAGGTGATTAGCGTAGGCAAGATAAGCGGTGCAATGGGGAATCTCGCCCACACTCCTATAGAGCTCGAAGAGCTTGTATGTGCCAATCTAGGACTAAAGGCTGCTCCAGCAAGTAATCAAGTTATCCAAAGAGATCGATACGCACGGCTTATGACTGATTTGGCGCTTTTAGCAAGTAGTTGTGAAAAAATTGCTGTTGAAATTAGACATTTGCAACGCACCGAAGTGTATGAGGCAGAGGAGTATTTTAGCCAAGGACAAAAAGGAAGTAGTGCAATGCCACACAAACGCAATCCTGTTTTGTCTGAAAATATCACAGGGCTTTGTCGCGTGATACGCAGTTTTGCACTACCGGCTATGGAAAATGTCGCATTGTGGCACGAGCGAGATATTAGCCACTCAAGTGTGGAGCGATTTATTTTACCTGATGGTTTTATTACGACGGATTTTATGCTTGCACGCCTTACAAGCTTGATTGATAAGCTTGTCGTGTATCCTAAAAATATGCTAAAAAATCTTAATCTTACAGGTGGCTTGGTTTTTTCTCAAAGAATCTTGCTAGAGCTTCCAAAATGCGGTGTAAGTCGCGAAGATGCTTATAAGATTGTGCAAAGAAATGCGATGAAAGTATGGCAGAGTTTGCAAGAGGGACAACCTGCGCTTAATGCAAAGGGCGAATCGCTTTATTTGCAATATCTTTTGGCAGATTCTGAACTTGTGGGACTTCTTAGCAAGAATGGTGGCAATGGAGAGCAGATTATCCGCGATTGCTTTGAGTTTGCCTACTATACAAAAAATGTGGATTCTATCTTTAAAAGGGTGTTTGGGTAAATCATCGCAGGAGGATTTTATGATAGCAAATGGCATTGGTGGTTCAAATACAAAAACGGGATTAATTTTTGAAGGAAAGGTAGATTTGGCTACCTTTTTATCCAGGCAGAATGGATACAGGATTGATTCTGATAGACAAGTATATTATTGCGATGAATTAGTAGCACAAATTTTTAAAAAAAATGAATTTTATAAGTTTTTAGAAAAACGTCAAGTAGATTGGAAAAAGATTATTTCTAAAAGGCTTTTGCCAGATGATAGCATCTATGTTATTATCAATAACACATTTTTTGTTATTGAATGTAAATTTCAGCAGGTCGCAGGTTCTGTTGATGAAAAATTACAAACTTGCGATTTTAAGAAAAAGCAGTATCAAAAACTTTTATCTAGCCTTAATATGGAAGTGGAATATATATATTTATTAAGTAATTGGTTCCAAAAACCAGAATATAGAGATGTGTTGGATTATATTATTAGTGTGAATTGTAGGTATTACTTTGAATATATTCCCTTACAAGTTTTTGGCTTGCCAATTCCTATGGATTCTTAAGGGCATAAAATGACCGCTGAATTTCGCACATCAAAACCAATTTTTGCAAGCATAGATTCTAGCTTTAGTCTTTATCAAGGTGATTGCAACGAGCTTTTACCCCAGATGAGAGAAAAATTTGATTTAATCTTTGCCGATCCTCCATACTTCTTGTCAAATGATGGTTTGAGTATCCAAAATGGTAAAATTGCAAGCGTGAATAAGGGGGAATGGGATAGAGGTAATGAAATTGAAGACATTGATAATTTTAATATGAAATGGATTGCTAATGCAAAAACTGCCTTAAAATCTACGGGCAGTATTATGATAAGTGGAACCTATCATAATATTTTTTCACTTGGGAGAGCACTACAAAAGCTTGATTTCAAGATTTTAAATATTATCACTTGGCAAAAAACTAATCCTCCACCAAACTTTAGCTGTCGTTATCTAACGCATTCTACTGAGCAAATTATATGGGCAAGAAAAAGCCATAAACATAAGCATACCTTTAATTATGAGTTTTTAAAAGACTTAAATGGTGGTAAGCAAATGCGTGATGTATGGAGCTTTCCAGCCATTGCTCCTTGGGAAAAAAGTTGTGGAAAACATCCTACTCAAAAACCCTTAGCGTTGTTGGTTCGATTACTGCTTATGTCAAGCAATGAAAATTCTCTTATTTGCGATCCTTTTTCAGGATCTAGCACTACAGGAATTGCAGCAAATCTTTTAAATAGAAAATTTGTTGGCATAGAACAAGAAAGCGAGTTTATAGAAATTTCTGTTAAAAGAAAAAAAGAACTAGAACATTATACAGAAAGCATAGAATCTAAAATCAAGGATTTGGCATTCTACAAAAAAACTTTGCTTTAAGTATTTGATAATGTTGGATCTGATAAACACCAAACTCACCATTGATGGCTTAGAATTACTCCAAAGTTTGGAGGATTGTAGTATTGATTTATGTTTTTTTGATCCACAATATCGTGGTGTGCTAGATAAAATGTGCTATGGCAATGAGGGTGAGCGACAAAAGGGGCGTAGTGTCTTGGTGCAAATGTCTGAATCAACGATTATACATTTTATCCAAGAAATTAGCCGAGTTTTAAAGCCTAGTCGCTATCTTATGCTATGGATTGATAAATTTCATCTGTGTGAGGGCGTGAGACCTTGGCTAGATTCTACATCTTTAGAGATTGTGGATCTTATCACTTGGGATAAAATGAAAATGGGTATGGGCTACCGCACAAGAAAACAAAGCGAATATCTACTTATCGTGCAAAAAAAGCCTATTAAAGCAAGGGGGACTTGGAAACTCCATAATATCCGCGATGTGTGTAGTGAAAAAATTCCACAAAACGAGCTAAAAACACACCCTCATAGCAAACCAAAAACCTTGCAAAAAACCCTTATAGAATCTTGCACCAATATAGGGGATTTAGTGTGCGATCCAGCAGCAGGAAGCTTTAGTGTGTTAGAGTGCTGCAAGGAATTAGGGAGAAATTTTATAGGGACAAATCTCACTACAAAATAAGCTTAAATATTAAAATTTAAGCCTTAATTTTTTCTTCTTTTTTAAAAAACGCATATTTTCCTCCACCCATAAAAAACAAGGCAAGGCAAGGCAAAATATACAAGAGTTGATGTTCAATAACCCAACCACCATAAGAATCAAGCGCAAAAATCTCAAATCCATAGACCAAATAAATAGCCATAACCATCGTAAAAGCAACAAGCAAAGCTGCAATTCGCACTTGGTAGCCTACAAGTATCAAAAGGGGCGCCAAAACTTCTCCAACATAAACTCCATATGCCATAATCCCAGGTAATCCTTTTGATTCCAGCATACCCACATAAATATCTGCACCACTAAATATTTTAAACACACCATGAAACAGCATAAGCCCACCCACACAAAGTCTTAAAAGCAATTTTGCTAAATCAGGATTCAACATCATAAAATTCTCCTTACGATAATATTCATTAAACTTAAAATTATAGCATTTATCCCTACAAAAACTACCCTATCTTGCAAATTATAATTATTCTAATATTAATAGAACCAAGTATCTTGACTTAGAGTAACTCTCATCTTTTATAATACAATTATCAAAATCAATTAACACGACAAAAAGCTAATTCAACCAAAGCAATAATCTCTTTGAGATTTAAATTGATTCACATTAATTAATAGACAAGGAAAATAACTATGCAATCAACAATAATGCAATATGTAACCCTAAACAACGGAATAAAAATGCCAATTTTAGGATTTGGCACATACTCTATCAATGACAGCCATACAATTTTGGAAGCCATTAGCTATGGATATCGCCTCTTTGATACGGCACAAATGTATGGAAATGAGCACAAAGTCGGCACAGCAATAAGAGAAGCTATTGATAAAATGGGAATCAAACGAGAAGATTTCTTTATTACAACTAAGCTATCTAACAATATGAATTTTCAAGAAGCAAAAAAGGGGATAGAGACTAGCCTTAAATCTCTAAATTCTAGCTATATTGATTTAATCTTAATCCATGAGCCCTATCCAAAAGCCAAAGAAATGTATAAAGCCATGGAAACTTATTATAAAGAAGGAAAACTCAAAGCTATTGGAATCTCCAACTTTACACTCCACGCTTTTAAAGAGTTTATCAAAACCTGCGAGATACCTCCTGCAATCAATCAATGTGAGACACATATCTATTATCAACAAGCAGCATTGCTTCAAACAATGAAACCCTATGGAACAATTTTAGAATCTTGGAGTCCTTTTATAGCAGGTAAAGTCTCAAAAAATAAAAATGTTTTTTTTAATGATTCTGCCTTAGAAAAAATCGCCCACAAATACAACAAGAGCATAGCACAAATTGTCTTGCGTTTTTTTACACAACAAGGCATTGTGACTATTCCAAAGGCATCCAAAAAGGAACATATGCAAGAAAATATAGATATTTTCAATTTTAATTTAACTAAAGAGGAAATAAAAACTATCAAAACATTCAATAAAAACGCGACACAATTTAGCTGGGGATATTAATAAAGCCAAAAAGTAATTTTATAATATTTTTAAAATTTTAGTGCTTTTCTCTTGACTTAGAGTAACTCTCATCTTTTATAATACTTTTTTAGAATCAAAAAATATTGAAAATGCATTTTTTAGCACAAACTTTGTTGTATAGATTCTGTCATTTTATTTTGCAAGTTTATTTTGGAGGTTTATATGAATCACCTATTCTTTAAAATATTTCTTTTAGGAATACTTTCAATCTTAGGAGATGCAGCTATGGCACAAGCAAACACACAAACACAATGGGATAAAACCTTTCCCAAAAGCAATAATGTAGAAATACAAAAGGTTACTTTCAAAAATCGCTATGGTATTACTTTAGTTGGAGATCTCTATATACCCAAAAATATATCAAAAGATGCAAAACTTCCTGCCATTGCAATTAGTGGTCCATTTGGAGCAGTCAAAGAACAAGCTTCTGGATTATATGCACAAACCTTAAGCGAACAAGGCTTTATTACTTTGGCATTTGATCCATCTTTTACAGGTGAAAGTGCTCTAGAAAACAAAAACTTACCTCAAAATGTCGCTTCACCTGATATTAATACAGAAGATTTTAGTGCTGCTGTGGATTTTCTATCTAACTATTTAAAAGTGGATTCTAACAAAATAGGTATTTTAGGAATCTGTGGCTTTGGTGGATTTGCCCTTAATGCCGCAGCTATAGATACACGAATCAAAGCAACAGTAACTTCTACAATGTATGATATGACAAGAATCAATGCAAAAGGCTATAATGACTCAATAGATTCAAAAGCAAGACTAGAACTCAAAAGAACGCTTAATGAACAACGCACAAAAGATTTCAAAAACAACACTTATGCAAAAGCAATAGGTTTGCCTGAAAAATTAAATGGAGATGAACCGCAATTCATTCAAGATTATTATAACTATTATAAAAATAAAGAGAGAGGTTTCCACCCTCGTTCCATTAATTCAAATGGCAATTGGAATCTCACTTCCTCACTTTCCCTTATTAATATGCCCATTTTAGCATATAGCGATGAGATTAATACCCCTGTATTAATGATTCACGGCGATAGAGCACATAGCAGATATTTCACTGAAGATGCATTCAAAAAACTCAAAGGAGACAATAAGGAACTAATGATTATTAAAGATGCCAATCATGTTGATTTATATGACAATCTAGACAAAATCCCTTTTGCTAAAATCACAGAATTTTTTAAAGAGAATTTGCGGTGAGATTAGTGAGATTTGGGTATCTTTTTGGAATATTATGTCTTTGTTTTGTCTATGCTGATTCTACCTATATTCAAGGAAACAAAATGATCATTACAATGGAAATTATCAATGAGACTAAACAAAAAGAGAAAACTTTATACATTGAATTAGAAGAAAATATCGCTTCAAAGGAACTCATTAAACAACTTCCTTTGGAGTTAGAATTTAGTGATTACGCAAACAAAGAAAAGGTAGCTCATTTACCATGCAACCTAAGTGTTAAAAATACGCCAAATTATAATCCACAAATTGGAGATTTTTTCTACTTTTCTCCATGGGGAAACATCGGGATTTTTTATGGCAAACAACCACCCTTTAATGGTTTAGTCTATCTTGGCAAGATTTTACAATCTAACTTGGGAGAAAATGAAATAGAAACTTTAAGAGAAATAAAGCAAGATTTCAAAGCAATCATCAAAGCAAAATAATGCTCATTGATTGCCTTGTTGATTCTTAAAATGCTTCAATGATAACTCTCTAATTTTTTGAAAAATTTCGTCAAAATCCACACCATAAGCCCTACAATCACCAATAGTTGTAAAAAAGTTTGTATCCCCAACATAACGCGGTAACAAATGTAAATGAATATGCTCTGGAATCCCTGCTCCACCTGCTTGCTCTAAATTCATACCCAAATTAATCCCTTGAGCACCAAATTCTTTAAGCAGACCAATCCCTTTTCTTGCACATTTTTGCAAATTTAACCACAAATATTCTTCTAAAAATTCTGGAGAATGCGTATGAAAATGTGGAACGATCAAAAAATGTCCTGGAGTATAGGGGAATTTATTCATCACGCAAAACAAACTCTCATCGCGATAAAAAACACGATTCTGCAAATCCAAATGAGGAGTTTGAGAAATGTTACAAAAGATGCAACCTTCCTTTTGCTTTTCCCTAAAATATCCACTCCTCCAAGGCGCGTATAAATGCTCCATTATTTCCCCTAAATATAACTTGGTGCATCATTGGCAAAAAGAATTAAATCTCCAGCCATTGTTGCGGATTTTAAAATATTTTCCATATTTATCTTATCTTTTAAAATAATTTTTTGTGGTCTATGAATATGCTCTTTTAATACCTTAGAATTAAGTTCTCCTGTAATAATTACTATATCAAACACTCTATCAATAGCCTCTGCCAAAGCAATATTGTTCTCCTTAGAACTCTCCACTAACCCAGGAGTAACAATAACCCTTCTACCATCATACAAAGAAGAAAGTCTAATGGCTTCTAACATTCCATCTAAATTTCCGTTATAGCTATCATCTAAAATCACTTTATCATTAACCATAACTTTACTTAGGCGATGGCTAACCCCTTCCATTCGACAAACTTGTCTAATGATTTTTTCACTTGAGATTCCAAAATCCCTTGCAACTTGAATCGCCGCGCTAATATTTGCAACATTAAAAGCACCTAGAATCTTAGTTTCAAAATCCATTTTTTCACCATTATAAGCCAAAGAAAAACTAGTCCCCTCCAAAGTTGCATCAACATTGGAAATATTTTGAGGATACCAAGTTATATCACCATAAAAATTTTGTGGCGGTGTATTGTCTTTATAATTATAAACTTTTTGTAAATTTGGGCTTTGAAGAATTTCATATTTTGCTTTATAAATATTATCCAAACTTTTAAAATACTCAATATGAGCTGGACCAATTTTGCCTATCACTGCAATTTGTGGATTGATTAAATCCACAATTTCCTTAATATCTCCAATTCTCCTTGCTCCTGCCTCTACAATATAAATATCTGTTAAAGAGGAAAGGTTTTGATTAATGTCTGCTATAATTCCCGTTAAAGTATTGACACTTCTTGGAGTGGCATAGACTTTAAACTCATCTTGCAAAACCTGCACCAAAAAATTCTTTAAGCTTGTTTTGCCATAACTTCCTGTAACAGCGATAATAGTAAGATTTGGCATACTTTTTAAAGTTTCTATGGCAATCTTTTTATAACGACTAAGTAAAATCCCCTCTACCAAAGAAGACAAAAATACAGAAATAATCAAAGGCAAAAGATACACAACACGCATCAAAGGAGAAGATTCGCTTCCAAAAAGCAAAAGCTCATTAAAAAGAACAAAAATCAAATAAAGTCCAAAAAATCGCAAAACTCTCCCAGTTAGCACCAATCCTTTACTTAGGCGTAATGCCCAAATAATCAATACAAAAATATATAAATAAAAACCAAAATAAAAATAAACATTTTCTGGGATAAAAACAAAATAAAGCACCGGCACTAAAAAATAAAAAAAGTGCCATCGCTGCTTATGATGCTTAAACAAAACGCGTGAAAGCCTATAATGATACCATTGAAGGTTAATAATCACATAATATCCAAGCGCAATGAGAAAAACCCATCGACTCATCATCATAAAAACATCAATATTCTGCAAAAACAATCCTTACTTTATAAAATTACACAATTTTAACAAAATAAAAATAAATATGATCTCAAATTGATTTTGCTTTAAGATAGAGTTCTTCAATTTTTTGGGCTTGTTTTAAGAAAAAATAGTGATCTCCTGCTAAAGAAAAAAAATATGATTTTTTTATTAAGCTGTGAATCTTCTCTCCACAATCCAAAGGAGTAATATTATCTTCTTTACCCCAAAAAATAAAGGCTTGATTCTTGAAATTTTCAAAAATTCCACTAAAGTCCTCATCCACGACCTTTTTAAAAGTCTCATACATTACTTGGCTCATTCCAGATACATCACGCGACCGCAGAATCTGGCTAAATATTTGACCCAAAGCTGGAGAAATCCGGTTTAGCTTTTTACTTAGTGCAATTTTCATTCGCACTTTTAGGCTTTTTTTCTTTAAGATTCCCGCGCTACTTAACAAAATCAATTCTTTTGGATTTAATAAAACCCCAACTTTTCCCCCAAAACTATGTCCAACTATACTAAATTCATCTATTTTCATTTCATTTAATAAAATGCTTAAAATTGCCGCATAATCTTTTGTATCCAAACTAAATGGAGGATTTTTTGATTTCCCAAATCCAGGCATATCAATATATAAATGCCGAAATTCCTTAAAACTCTCAAAAAAAACTTGCTTCATCAAAGCCTTATTAGATCCCCAACCATGCAAAAAAATCAAAGTTTTTGGCAGATGAAAATTCGCAATCTCAAAAGAAATATCAAAGTTTTGATTCTTGTAAAGAATACTTTTTTGCGCCACTATTTGCCCTTTGCAAATTGAATTTTATGTAAAAATTCATAGCCCACTTTAATTTCTCTTGGTTTGGGTAAATTTCTACTTAACTCTTCTAGGGCACTTCTAAAATCTACAAAAAGATAATTAGCCAAACTTCCAGGTATCGGATTAATCTCATTGAGGAAGCATTGATTATCTTTAACAAAGAAATCACATCGTATTAATGCGCCATCAAACAAATTTCCATAAATCTTGGTAAAATTTTCTTGCAAGGTTTGTTTTAATGATTCTGGTATCTCTGCTTCTTTGGCACTCTCTGTGCGTGAAAAATCCAAATATTTTTTCTCAAAATCTAAAAATTCTTTTTTTTGTGGCTCTTCGACAAAAGAAAAGTGCATTCCCTCTTTGCTTTTATAGCCGGCAATATTATATTCTTTAATGCCACCAATAAAAGGCTCTATGATAACCTTATCATCATATTCAAAAGCCTCTTGTATTGCATATTCCAATTCTTTTTCTTCATAAACAACAGAAATGCCTATGGAGCTTCCAAGTCTTGCAGGCTTGATAATAAGCGGAAAAGGCAAGGTGATTTTAGGAATAGAATCTTTATGTGTAATTTGATAATCCAGACTTAAAACTCCGCATTCTTCAGCCAACATTTTAGTAAGCTCTTTATCAAAACTTAAAACACACGCTGGATTTCTAGGACCAATGTAATTGATTCTATAAAAATCAAGCAAAGAAGCCACTCCACCATCTTCACCATCACCACCATGAATCAAATTCACCACAACAGGCAAAGGGAGCTTTTTTTCGCCCCATAATGTTTTTTGGTAAAATCCTCCGTTTTTGGGGTAGATTCTTGGCGCTTTTAAATACTCTTTGGAACTAAAAAATTTAGATTGCATCTTATCTTTTGGTATCAAATAAAAAGTATGCGTATCATCTAAAAAAATAAAATGTTCCACATTGCCTAAAAGCTTTTTTAAAGCAATGGCGCTTACAATACTAATTTCGTGCTCATAAGAGCTTCCACCAAATAAAAAACAAAAATTCAAAATCCTATCCTCTATACCGCTAAATTTTTATAAAATCATACCAAAATTTTAATACTCCTACTAATCTCACACTATCTTTTTAGGAATTGTTGGTTGTAAATGCACCAAAATCTCATAAGGAATCGTCCCAAAAGCCTCCGCCCAAGGACTTACATCTTCAAAAATACACAATTCATCACTATCCCCCTGAATACTCAAGCAATCCATAGAAGACCTTGGATAAATTTTAAATCCCTCTTTTGTTTTTAATTCCATTCCTTCCTTTAACCTAAAAAGACCATCTCCATAACCCACATCATAACTAGAGACAAAAGTATCTTCTTTTGTTTCTGAGGCACCACCATAGCCGATTCTACTCCCTTTTTTTAAAAAATAAGTGCTGATTTTTTTAGCCCATAAAGAGGCAATGGGTTTTACATTTAATCCACAAAATCTAGCATCTTGACACAAATAACCATAAAAGGCAATTCCAATTCGAAACAAGTCATCTTGCAATTCTAAAGGCAGACTTTCATTATATCTAACCGCCCTCAAAGCCCCAGAAGAGGAAAAAAAATGAAAACGCGGCTTTTTAAGTGAATATTGATTGCATAATTCCAAAATCTTTTTTTTAACCATCAAAAATTCATCATTTTGTGTATAAAATTCACTACCAAAGTCATCTCCAAAGCCATTGTGGCTAAAAACACCTATTAGCTCCAAATCTTTTTGTATAATAATTTCAAATGCTTTGTTTAGCTGTTGCGGACAAATGCCATTGCGATTCATTCCTGAATTAATCTCTAATTCAATCTTGGTATGCTTAGGATAATGCTCCAAAGCTTCTAAACTCGCCACACAAAAATAGATATTATCCCTTTTTAAACATTCCTGCAAAGCTTCTTTATCCTCTAAACTTTGTGGATAAAGTATTGTGATATGCCAAAACATTGTAGCAATCTTTAAGGCTTCTTTAGCATTTTTTACAAAACAAGTAGTGATTTCAGCTTCTTTTGCAAGTTTTGCTATTTCCTTTAGCCCATGTCCATAGGCATTGTCTTTTAGAACAATTGCGATTTTATGGATATTTTCTTGCCCTATAAACTGAGCGATTTGATGATAATTAGAAAAAAAACGTTGAGAATCAATCTGTAGATATGCCATATCTTATCCCCAAAAGCAAGGGGATAAAACTATGGTTTTGGAAGTTTTGAAATGTAATCTGATACCGCTTCGATATCCGCATCTGTAAATTTAAAGTTTTTCATATTTGCATACATAATTTGCTTAGCACCACCATTATCAGCAGTCCCAGCAGCATAGCCTTTTAATTGTGTAATAAGTTCAGCCTTATCCATGCCACCAATTTTAACATCACCTTTGCTGCCAGGCGCTACTCTTTCCCCATTCACACCATGACAGGCAATACATTTTTTATAAAGTGTTGCACCATCAGCTGCCATCAAATAACCTGTTGCTAATACAAGACTTAGTAAAATCTTTTTCATAAATTTACTCCTCTATCAAAAATTACTTTGCAATCATATCTTTTTTTTATAAAATGAACATAAAATTTGCAAATTAATTATTTCTTTTTTACGATAATGCTGAATTGTTTAAATAAAATTTGAAATCCATATACGAGATAAAAGTCAGAATAAAAAATTATAGTAATATAAAAAATGAAGTGGTGGCTTGAGGCGGAATCGAACCACCGACACGGAGATTTTCAGTCTCCTGCTCTACCGACTGAGCTATCAAGCCTTTTAAGAAAGGGAATTATATAATTTTTTATTTAATTTTTTCTTAAAAACAAGCCTAATGTCTTTAAAAAATCCAAAACATTATAAAATACATTAAGCATTAGTGCTTAATGTATTCATGGTAAAAAATTTTTGCGTTTCTTTAGCGCTTTGATTTTTGTTTTAAAATCCTGTATCCAAGCCACATCAAAAAAACAACAACAAAGATGCTAACCCAAGTTTCATCTAGCCCAACAGGCTTACTAAAGTCAAAAAAGCCTTCAAACATTATCGTCCTTCCAAAACCTTTTGGCATCGCCCACAAGGCTCATTAGCTTTTTGTGAGATAAACTGCCAACATCTAGGGCATTTATGTCCTTGCGCTCTTAGAATCTTATAATTTTCTCCTCCAAAGGTAAATTCTGCTAACACCTCACCCTTTATTTCATTCCTCACATTGCTTACCATAAGCCATAGATTTAACTCTGCAAATTCAATCTTTTTTTGTGGAACAGACAAATCCACTTCCAAAGTAGATTTGATTTTCGCATCTTTTTTAAGTATATCAATCTGCTCTAAAAACACTCCACGCAATTCAAGCAATTCATCAAAATTTAAATGCAAACCCTCAAAACTTGGCAATGGTGTATAAAGAATCTCAAAAACATCTCCACCCTTTGTAATTCCACAAGATTCTAAAACTGCCTTACTTTGTGTGTGGCTTAGAGCTTCATTAATTGTATAGGTAAAAATTGGCGCTAAAAGCCCAAAGAGCCTACCACAAATCAATGCCATTACACTTTGAGAAGCTCTGCGTTCTTTGGAGGAAAGGGCATTACAATATAAATTATCCTTACAAATATCCAAATAAATTCCACTAAGCTCAGTGTTAAGGAAATAAGTTAATTCTTGAATCGCTTTTGAAAATTCATACTCGCCAAAAAGTATATTTACTCTCTCAAAACACTCTCTAGCACTTTTTAAAATCCACAAATCAATGGGGTTAAAACTTGTAACTTCCAAACTCTCTAAGCCATTAGTATTAGCCAGTAAAAATCGGATAGTATTGCGAATCTTTCTGTAATTCTCTCCCACTTGTTTTAAGATATTGTTAGAGATTCTTTGATCATTTTGATAATCACTCATTGCAACCCAAAGTCGCAAAATCTCACTGCCAAACTCTTTTAAAACTTCTTTGGGAACAATGACATTACCCTTAGATTTACTCATTTTCTCGCCCTTCTCATCCATTGTAAAACCATGGGTTACAATCGCTTTATAAGGCGCTCTTTCATTAACCGCACAACTAACCAATAAGGAACTATGGAACCAACCCCTATGCTGATCACTTCCTTCCAAATACAAACTTGCAGGATAGCCGCCACTTTTATATAGATTACTTTGTAAGACTGCTTTCCAAGTGCTTCCACTATCAAACCAAACATCTAAAATATGATAGATTTTTTCAAAATACTCAGAATCTTTTTGATATTTTTGTGGCAATAAATCCTTAACTTCCTTATTCCACCACGCATCACAGCCCTCTTTTTCAAAAATTTCTGCAACAAAATCTAAAACTTCACTCTCTAATAGCACCTCTCCGCTACGCTTATCTTTAAAAAAGGCAATAGGCACACCCCAATCTCTTTGCCTTGAAATGCACCAATCAGGACGATTCTCAATCATTGTTCTAATTCTGTTTCTACCATGATCGGGGAAAAATTTTGTTTTATCAATTTCAGCCAATGCTACTTCTCGCAAAGTTTTTCCTTCCTTACTAAAAGGCTCATCCATCACAATAAACCACTGCTGAGTTGCCCTAAAAATAATAGGCTGATGAGAACGCCAACAATGGGGATAAGAATGTCTAATCTTAGTATGTCTTAGCAAATTTTTTCCCAATAGTTCAAAGATTCTTGGGTGTGTATCAAAGACAAATTTTCCCACAAATTCATCAGGATTGAAAAATAATTTTTCTCTAATTAAGGTTTCATCATAGCAGCCTTTATCATCAACAGGCATTAACATAGGCAAATCATATTTTAATCCAATAAAATAGTCATCTTCTCCGTGTCCAGGGGCAGTATGGACACAACCACTTCCCTCACCACTTGCGACATGTTCTCCTAAAACAATTTTAGAATCTCTACCATTTAAAGGATTGATAGCGTGAGTATTTTCTAAAATATGCGCTTCAAAAGTTTTTAAAACTTTGTTTTCTACCACATTAAGTGCTGATAGCTTCTCAACTTCTGAATGCAACACAATTTTTCCATCACTAGTTAAAGCATAGGTTTCATTTGGATTTAATGCAATACCACTATTAGCAGGAAGCGTCCAAGGAGTTGTAGTCCAAATCACACAATAAGCTTGATCTAATCCAATCTCTTTTGCACCAATTGCAGTTAATGCATCTTCCTTTAATGCAAAGGCAACAAAAACCGAATCACTTTCTTTTTCTTCATACTCCACTTCTGCTTCCGCTAAAGCCGTCTGACAAGCCCAGCTCCAATAAACAGGCTTACTGCGCTCCTTTAATAATCCCTTTTTAGCCACTTCGCAAAGAGCTTTATAAATCTCTGATTCAAAAGCAAAATCCATTGTCTTATAAGGATTTTCAAAATCACCCAAGGTTCCAAGTTCTAAAAACTCTTTTTTTTGTATCTCCACAAACTCTTGTGCATGTTTGCGACAAAGCTCTCTAATCTTGCCTTTAGATAGAGAATCTTTTTTTTCTTTACCTAGCTTCTTTTCTACTTGTTGCTCAATAGGCAACCCATGGCAATCCCAACCTGGTGTATAAAAAATCTTTTTACCCTGAAAATAATGATACTTATTGATAATATCTTTTAAGATTTTATTTAATGCGTGTCCAATATGCAAATGTCCATTAGCATAAGGTGGTCCATCGTGTAGATTAAAGCTTTCTTTAGCATTTTCTCTATTTTTCAAAATTCTCTCATAATACTCACTCTTGCCCCATTCTTGATAAATTTTAGGCTCATTTTGAGGCAGATTTCCTCTCATTGGAAAAGTCGTGTTAGGTAGCTCTAAAGTATCCTTATAATCCATTGCATTCCCTTAAAAATAAAAATTCTTGGGATTTTACTCCAAATTGCATTAAACAAGGATTATTCTATAAACTAATTACCTTGTTAAAGTCTTTTTAACCATTTTTTTACTAAACTTCAGGTTATGAAAAAAGTCCTATCTTCAAAAATCTCTCTTAGCTTTTTTGCTTTGATTCTTGTTGCTTTAATATTGGCAATCTTGATATTCTCTCCCATAGGGAATTATTTTATCAAAAATGCCATTTTAGCAAAGCTTGAAACACACACTCAAATGCAGTGGAAAAGCCGTAGCTTCAAACTCACACCAAGCACTATCGCGCTAGAATTTAGCTCCCAAGATGACAAACTCGAACTTTTTGTAAAAGGCGATTATTCACTTTTTTTGCGAACACTAAAAGGGGATTTTTATATTAACTCTAAAGGCTTTCAAACCCTTTTTAATAACAAAACCCTATCTTTTGGAGATAATCAATGGATTGAAGGAAATTTTGAAGGAAATTTTAACCACTACACACTTTATGCCTCAAGCAATCTCTTTCTTTCTCACAGCAATTTAACAGCCACACTTCACTATTTATCACCACAAACTATTAGTCTTAATCTTACCAATGGATCATTAGCTTCCCTTTTAGAAATTTTAAATGAAAAGCCCTATGGTGATGGAATCATTTCTTTAAATGCTAATTTTACTCATCTGCAAAAATCCTTTGATGGCACTTTGGATTTGGAAATTGAAGGGGGTAAATTAGATAAGAATCTTTTTTTATCTGAATTTAACCTAGAAATTCCAAACACAAGCTTTATGGGAAAACTTGAATCAACTCTACAACAAAATACTCTAACACATTATTTAAAAATCTATTCTACTATCGGCGATGCCTTTATTAAGGGAGCTACTAATATCCACTCTCTTGCAACTAACACAAATTTTAATATTAATCTCACTAGTCTCTCCCCCCTTTCACCTTTTTTTAAAATTCCACTCAATGGATCTTTTGATGCCAAGGGAATTGCTAAGGGAGATTTTAAAAATATGCTTTTAGATGGAGAAATACAGCTTTCTAGCTCTCCTCTTAATTATAATCTCAACCTAAGAGATCTTAAGCCAAAAACTCTCAAAATCTCTTCAAAGAATCTAAAAGCTCAATCTCTTTTGTTACTTTTTAACAAAAATCCCTATTTTGAGGGCAATGTTGATTTGGAAGTGGATTTGCGAGATTTCTCACAAGGAATTTCAGGCATTATTTCACTTAACAGCCAAAATCTCTTTATCAATAGCCCTCTTTTAGAAGAAAAAACACAAATTGGATTCCCATCAACTAAATTTACTTTTCATTCACAAATTGAACTTGCTAATGGAAGTGGCATTGTTAATTATCTCTTAGAATCTAATTTCTTAAAACTTCAAGCACAAAAAGGTAATTTAACTTTAAAGCCTTTAAAATTTGAATTCCCAACCACACTAGAAGTTGCCAAACTTCAAAATCTTTCATATCGCAATAAAACTGCCCTTCAAGGCTCTTTAATCACTCAAGGCATTCACACAAAAGATTCTTTTGAACTCCAAGGCACCCTTCATTATAATCAAAACCAAAATCCTTTTTCACTTATGCTAACTCCACAAAACTTTACACTTAGAATCCAGCAAATCCCCTCTAGTCAAATTTATACTCTTTTTGATCAAGCTCCACGCTATTTTAGTGGAATAGGTAATTTTAGCCTTAATAACAATCTTGTTGATCAAATTAATAATATTAATTTTGATATTCACAGCCTTTCATTCCAAACAACGCCGCTACTCCAAGAACTCCAAAGAAAAAGCAAACAAAACTTCGCAAAAGAAAATTTTAATGGTTATATTTATAACACTATTTTGCAAGATGAGATTCTCCAAAGCCGAACCTCTTTGCAGTCTAAGCATTTTAAAATCCAATCTCAAAAAATCACCACTAATCTTAACACAAAAGAAATCCAAGGAGATTTCACCATTCAAACCAAAACCAAAGAATCAAAATACACAATCTATGGCAAAACTTCTCATCCAAAAATTAAATCAATAAATTAAACAAAACGCTTAAAATTACTTTCATTTAAATTCACTTTTATCTCTTTTTTGTTTAAATTCCGTATTTATTTTACCTACTAAGGCAAATACTATGGAAGATCTAAAACAAACCTATCCTGATTCGCTCCCCTATCACCAAGGCGGAAAACTCGAAGTTATTCCAAGAACTAAAGTGGAAAATGAGCACGATTTATCTCTTGCTTATTCCCCAGGCGTGGCAGTGCCTTGCAAAGAGATACAAAAAGATCCTCATTTAGCTTATGACTATACTTCAAAAGGTAATCTTGTTGCTGTTATTTCAAATGGCACTGCTGTTTTGGGATTAGGTAATATTGGCGCTATCGCAGGAAAGCCAGTTATGGAAGGAAAAGCGGTTTTGTTCAAAAAATTTGCCGACATTAATGCCTTTGATATAGAAATTGATGAAACTAATCCTGATAGATTCATTGAAATTGTTAGAGCCATTGCCCCTACTTTTGGTGGAATTAATTTAGAAGACATTAAAGCGCCTGAATGTTTTTATATTGAAAATCGCCTCAAAGAGATTCTTGATATTCCTATTATGCACGATGATCAACACGGAACTGCAATTATTTCAGCAGCAGGGATTATCAATGGCGCAAAAATTGCCAACAAGAATATTGCAGATTTAAAAGTGGTTGTTTTAGGAGCAGGAGGTGCGGCGATTGCTTGTGCAAAAATCGCACAAAAGCTTGGTGTAAAAGAAATTATTATGTTTGATAGCAAAGGTGCTATCACCACTCACCGCAAAGATTCTCTTAATGGCTTCAAAAAAGATTTTATCGTTGATAAAAAAATCGATACTTACAAAGAAGCTTTAGATGGCGCTGATGTTGTGCTTGGCTTATCAAGAGGTGATATTTTAAGCGCAAAAGACATAGAGGGAATGAACAAAGATCCGATGATCTTTGTTATGAGCAATCCAACCCCAGAAATCGAACCCAAACTTATAAAAGAGGTGCGCCCTGATGCGATTATTGCCACAGGAAGAAGCGATTATCCCAATCAAATCAACAATGTTTTAGGTTTCCCCTATATTTTTAAAGGTGCGCTCAAAGCACACGCAAAAAGCATTAATGAATCAATGAAACTTGCTGCTGCTAATGCCCTAGCACAACTTGCACAAGAAGAGATACCACCAGCTCTAAAAATAGAACTTGAAAAGATTCACCAAAGAAAATTTGAATTTGGCAAAGAATACATTATCCCCTCCCCTTTTGATTGGAGACTCAAAGAATTTGTCTCTAATGCTGTAGCACAAGCTGCTATTGATAGTGGCGTTGCAAGAATCAAGGCTTTGTAATGGAAGAATTTGAATACAAACTTGTAATGTTTGGATTTAGCGCTTTATGTGAAGATTTAGAGGAAGTCCAAAGGCGACTTTCTCTCTACCCCAAAGAGCGCTATGAACTTGAAAATGGCGAAGAATGTTTTTTAATCAATCTAAAGACTAAAGAGCAATTTCCTATCATTTTAGAAAATAATCGTTTCATCATCTTAAAAACTCCAAAAAATCTAGCTTAAAACTTATTTTTAAGCCTTTTTGGCTATAATTCCATCCCTCCAAATAAAGAGTCTTTTTAAATAAATATTACTAAGGAAAAAATTATGAAAAAAGTTTTATTATTAATGAGTGGAGGAATTGATTCAAGCTATTGTGCCTATTTATTACAAAAACAAGGTTATAGCGTTTATGGAATTTATCTTAAACTCCACAACAAAGAAGAAAAGCACGATTACTATACTAAAAATATTGAAAAATGCACACAATCCCTCAATATTCCTTATCAAATCATTGATGAAAGAGAACTTTTCAAAAAAAGCGTTTATGATTATTTTGTTGATTCTTATAAAAAGGGCTTAACTCCCAATCCTTGCGCAATGTGCAACCCAAATGTAAAGTTTAATATCGCTTTTAAGCTTGCAGAAGATTTGGGTTGTGATTTTGTAGCAACAGGACATTATGCCCAAATTAAAAACGGCAGAATCGCTCAAGCTGTCGATACTCACAAAGATCAAAGTTATTTTCTCTTTGGCTTAAAACCAGAATGGATTTCAAAAATCATCTTTCCCCTGGGCGATAAAAAGAAAGAGGAAATCAAGCCTATTGCTTTAAAAGAACTACCTTGGCTTGGGACCTTAGAGACTTACAAAGATTCTCAAGAAATTTGCTTTGTTGAAAATTCTTACATTGATATTTTAAAAAAACATCACAAAACCGAGCAAAAAGGGGATGTCCTTGATTCTAAAGGCAATAAAATTGGCACTCACAAAGGCTATATGCAATACACCATTGGCAAACGCAAAGGCTTCACCATTAAGGGCGCGCTCACTCCTCATTATGTGCTAAAAATTAATCCACAAGACAATACCATTATCGCAGGCAGTAAAGAAGAACTAGCAACCAACAAGGTCCAAGCTCTTAATCTCTCACTGCCCAAAGAATGGTTTCAAGACAATAAGGTTTTTGATTGCGAAGTAAAAATCCGCTACAAAAGCCATAAGATTCCTGCTCAAATTATACTAACAAATAATGGCAATCAAGATATTATCACAGCCAATCTCAAAGAATCTGCCTATGGCATAGCCAATGGTCAAGCCTTGGTTTTATATGATGGCAATGAAGTTTTAGGTGGTGGATTTATTGAGGAATTTTAACCCAATAAATCCTTTTGTATATTTGTTTCAACTTTTCACACTATCTTATCTAAAAATAGCCAAATTATCTAAGAAATAGAATTATAATTACAATCTTTTTCTTTGTTTTAAAGTTATAGGGGTATAATTTGCAGATATCAATATAAGAAGGAACAAAATGAAAAACAGAATCGCAGTTGCAACAGACTTCTCACAAAAAAGCCTAATGGCACTCACCAAAGCTATCTATTTAGCCAAAAAACTTCAATACACTTTAGATATTATACATGTCGTCGAGTATTCTATATTTCACAATCCCAAAAAAGACAAAAAGGCAGGAAAAGAAGCCTTAGCAAAATTTCTTACAAGCCATTTCCCAAATCCAGAAGTTGAAATGCAACAATTCTGTTATGTAGGCACAATCTACAAAGAAATCAATCGGCATATTAAAGATCGAGAATGTCGTTTATTATGCGTAGGTGCAACAGGAGAAACCCAACATTTAACCGATATTTTACTAGGTTCTGTTACAAAGCAAATTATCAAAAAATCACCCATTCCGGTTTTGGTAGCCAAAAATGAAACACTACCTGATTACACCAATATTTTTTCGCCCACAGACTTTAGCGAATCTTCTAGCAAGCTTGCCAAAGTTGCTAAAAAATTCTTCCCTACAGCACATCTCATTTTCTACCACATGATTAGTCGCCCTTTTGAAATCCGCCTTGGGCATTATGGCGCAAATGATGAGCAGATCTCAAACTTCAACCAAAATACAGAAAATAAAACCAAAGAATTAGCCAAGAAATTTCTCAAAAATTTCTCTGAACACAAAAATGAAGTCGTGCTTGATAGCGGTATTCTTTCTTATACTAGACTTCTAAGTGTCGCTGAAAACAAAAATGCTTCACTCATTGCTCTTCCTACTAGCGGAAAAGTAAGTTTTTTCGCATTAGATGTTTTGGAAAACTCCAAGATTGATGTTTTTATTTGGAAACTTTAAGTTTTATGGGTAGATGAAAAATCTCTGCCCTCCACTCTTTCTTAATCACAAAGAACGCCTTGCTTTTTTTCTTTTTTTACTTGGTGTGTTAATTTGCACATTAGGCTATAAATATTATCAATTCCACACCCTAAAATCCCAAAAATTTCCCCAAATTCAAGCTAGTGTTATTTTGCAATACCAAAAAACAAAAGGACAAAAACGCTACTTTGTTTTGAAGTTAAAAAGCGACTTTGGGACATTTTACACAACTTCTTGGGAGGATTTAAAAAACCTAAAAAATAAAAAAGTCTCTTTAAAGATTATCTTAGAAAAAGTTAATTTTTGGGATTTTATCAAAGGCTTTTATGCACCAAGTTTTCAACTTGCCTTGCTGCAAGAAGAAGACTTTAGAAAGCCTCTTAGAGATTTTATTTTACAACAGCACCAAACGCTTTTAATGGGAGAATACTATCTCTCGCTTTTTTTATCTGATCCCTTGCCGCTACCTTGGAGAGAACTAGCTCAAAGCTATGGAATCGCACATATTTTTGCCATTTCTGGCTATCATACTGGAATCCTAAGTGCTTTGGGATTTTTAATCTTAGGCTGGATTTACACTCCCTTGCACAAACGCTATTTCCCCTATCGGAATCGCTATTTTGATTTAGGCGTTATTGTTTTGTCTTTGCTAATTGGGTATTATTTTCTGCTCACACAATCTCCCTCTTATCTTAGGGCTTTAGCTATGTCTTGCATTGCATTTTTTTTGCTTTTTAGGGGCTTGGATATTTTGCGATTAGAATCATTTTTTTGGAGCATTGCAATCCTTCTTGCCTTTTTTCCTTCTTTGATTTTTTCAATCGGATTTTATTTTTCCTGTCTTGGAGTTTTATATATTTTTTTATTTTTTAAATACTTTAAAATCCCGCATTCTTTTTTGCAAAAATTTCTTTATGGTCTTAGCATTAACATTTCCACTTTTTTTCTTATGGGCATTGTAGTTTATTATTTCTTTCCGCCTTTTTCTCCACTCTCCCTTAGCTCAATCCTGCTTACTCCACTTTTTAGCTTGTATTATCCTTTTGTTTTTATTGCACATTTTATTGGTTTTGGAGGATTGCTTGATTCTGTGCTTTTGTGGTGGGTTAGCCTAAAAACACACACGATTATTTTACAACCTAACTTTTATCTTTTTATATTTTGCAATTTCCTAACGATTCTAGCTATTTTCTACCGCTATGCTTTTTTCGCGCTTTTTTTGCTTAATTTTATTTATTATTTATATGGCATTATTTCGTATTTTCAAATATTATAAGATTCAATTTTTGGAGACAAAAAATATTGACTACCAAAACAAAAATCAATAAAGCTTCAAGCAAGTGAATTTTTGATAGCATAGCACACAATACTTTAGTGTTTTTATTTAAAATTCACAGATGTAAAAGCATTGAGTTTTTTAAATTAATCATGTTTTGCAAACACAGGGGGTAAAAATGAAAAAGGTATTTGTTTTATTTTATATGTTAGTTAGTTTAGCTTTCGCTTCTGATAGCTCATTTGATGAAGTGCTAGCAAAAGCCAAACAGGGAGATGCTGAGGCTCAATTTCTTCTAGGTATTATGTATTACCAAGGACAAGGCGTAAAACAAGATTATAAAAAGGCAGCTGAATGGTTTAGCAAGGCAGCTGAGCAGGGACTTGCTGAGGCGCAATTTTATCTAGGTCTTATGTATGTAGACGGACAAGGTGTAAGACAAGATTATAAAAAAGCATTTGAATGGTATAGTAAGGCAGCCAAGCAGGGAAATGCTAAAGCTCAATTTTATCTAGGTGTTATGTATGCAGAAGGACAAGGTGCAAGACAGGATTATAAAAAGGCAGTTGAATGGTATAGTAAGGCAGCTAATCAGGGAGATGCTGAGGCTCAGGCTTATTTGGGGCTTATGTATATCGAAGGACATGGCGTAAGACAAGATTTAAAAAAGGCAAAAGAATATTTTGGTCTTTCTTGCGACTCTGGATTGCAACTTGGTTGTGATGCATATAGGGAATTAAATGAGGGAGGAATATAAAAAGAGAGTATAAACTCTCTTTTGTTTATTTTGCAATTTCCTAACGATTCTAGCTATTTTCTACCGCTATGCCTTTTTTGCACTTTTTTTGCTTAATTTTATTTATTATTTATATGGCATTATTTTGTATTTTAAAATATTATAAAATTCAATTTTTACACATTAAAAAATTCTATTTGGTTTTTTTTCTAAAATCGGTTAAAATTCCTAGATTATTTTAACCATACAAAGGAAGATTGTGAATGAATTAATTTCAAAAATTAGCAAAGGGATTTTTGCTATTTTGCCCTTTTTATTGCTATTTTGGATTTTTTCTTTTGTTTATGACTTTTGCGCTGCGATTTTTTATTCTATTTTTGGAATCACTAATGCAAATTTAGCCGTTACGCTTTTTATCTTCGCAATTAGTCTTGCTTTGCTCTATTATATTGGGCATTTGGTGGATAAAAATAAGGAATTTTTACTCATTAGGATAACAGAAATCATCATTGGCAAAATTCCTGTGGTCAAAAGCATTTATTCTGGAATCAAAGAAGTTTTAAATATTTTTTCTGGAAAAAATAAAGAGGGTTATTTGGGTGTAGCCTATGTTGATGTAGGAAATATGGAGCTTATGGGATTTATCACCAAAGAAGATGGGGAGCATTACTGGGTTTTTATCCCCACTACTCCCAATCCCACTTCAGGCTTTATCCTAAGAATCCACAAAAATAATATAAGAATGTCAGATTTATCAGTCAGCGATGGTTTTAAAAAGATTATTTCTTTGGGAGTTAAGTAGTGTTGCAAAAAATAAAAGACTTTAGCGAACTTGTCATGTTTCAGCATAGCATTTTTTCTATGCCCTTTATTTTCATTGCAATGCTAACTGCTGCACAGGGCTGGTTTGGCTGGAAACTGCTTGCATTTGGTGTAATTGCAAGCATTAGTGCAAGGAATTTTGCAATGGCATTTAATCGCTATGCAGATAGAAAGTTTGATAGCACAAATCCACGCACCAAGAACCGCCCAAGTGTAGATGGCAGAATCTCGCCTTTTGCGATGCTTATTTTTATTTTAATGAACGCGTTAATTTTTATTTTTATGGGTTGGCTTATTAATCCTTTGTGTTTTTATCTTTCTTTTCCGATTCTGCTTATTTTAGCAAGCTATTCTTTGATGAAGCGATTAACCTCAGCAGCACATTTGGTTTTAGGACTTTCACTTGGATTAGCACCTATTGCTGGGGTAGCTGCTGTTAGTGGAGAGATTCCACTATGGAGTGTTTGGCTTTGCTGTGGTGTTTTATTTTGGGTGGCAGGATTTGATTTGCTTTATGCCCTGCAAGATATTGAACACGATAAAAAAGAAGGCTTATATTCTATCCCAAGTGCTTTTGGGGTGCAAAATACACTTTGGATTTCGAGGTTTTTTCATCTTTTAACACTATTTTTTTGGGCATTATATATTATTAGTTCAGATTCTGGTGTTTTTATGTGGATTGGACTTTTGGTTTCAACAATAGCACTTGGTTATGAACAATTCCTAGTTTCAAGGAATTTTCAAAATATCCCCAAGGCTTTTTTTGTTGTCAATGGTTATTTAGGAATCGTATTTTTTGGTTTTTGTATTTTAGATTTGATTTTTAGGAATTAAAATGGAAAAAAGTCGCTTAATTAATACCGCTCTTAAAATTCATTATGACACTGCACACAGCAATGCAGAAGAGTTTGCCATTGAATTTAATAAACTCACTCAAAGTGATGAAGATCCAATAGGAGAATGGTTGCGTTTAATGCGCGCCAAAAAGGGAAACTTTGACAATGAAAACACGATTGTTTTAGAGCTTTTGGTTGAAATTTATCGCAAGATTGAATTATTAGAACACAAGATTCAAGGCGAGACTAAAACTTATGTTCCTTTAAGTAATGAAGGGCTAATTACCACCATTGGACATAGTTGCTTTAGAATAAAGGATTCTACTTTACAAGAAAATACACTTTATTATGGTAGAGTAGAATTACCCACTTTCCCCACTCGCATTATTCCTATTTATTTTATTTTTAACACAAATTTAGCATTGGTAGAAAAAATTCACGCACGCGATGAAAATGAATGGGATAGTTATGTTGCTTCAAAAGAAAGGGCACTTATTCGCTCTATTAGATCCAGCAAAGGGGTTAATAATGCTTAATGATGAAAATATTATGCTTTGGATTGTGATTGGAATTGCAGCAGTTTTTATCCTTTTTGCGCTTTATCTTTACTTTAAAGAAAGAGAAAATACTAAGCGTTTTAATCGCTATGGACATTCTATTGAAGAACTAAACAAAGAAGTCTATCGCCTACAAAAAAAGTTAAAAGATTATGAGAATCACTTAGAAAAATTTCAACAATCGCTCAAACAGCAAATCTATCAAGAAACGCGCTTAGAGATGAAAAATGTCCTTGATTCCAATCTTTTTGCACAAATCTCTCCACTCAAATCCACCTTACAAACACTTCAAGAAGAATGGAGGGATTACCAAGAAAAAATAGACAATAAAACAATTATTTTAGAAGAAAGAATTAAAGAGTTTGCCTACACTCCAAGCAATCCAACCAACATTGATGAGGGAAGGATTATTTCAATGTATAAAGATGGTTGGAGTGTTGATTCAATTGCTAAAGAATTACGAGTTGGCAAGGGTGAAGTGGAATTCACTTTAAAATTTGCTAATTTAGATTAAAAAGGATTTTAATGCTATTACGCGTTCCTGCCACAAGTGCTAATTTAGGACCAGGATTTGATAGCTTAGGACTTGCTTTAGAGCTTTATAACTATTTTAGCTTAAAGCCCTCCAAGTTTGCTTCTATCCAAATCCATGGAGAAGGTTCTAAAAATCCAAAATTACGAATTGATAATGTTTTTGTTAAGATTTTTAATGAGCAACTTAAAAAACTTATTGGACAGACCATTCCTTTTAAATTCACTTTTGAAAATTCAATCCCTATTTCAAGGGGTTTAGGAAGTAGTTCAGCTGTTATTATTGGTGCTATTAGTGCTGCTTTTAAAGTTGCACAAATTCCACTAGATAAGCAAAAGATTCTTGATATTGCACTGCGTTATGAATCCCATCCAGACAATATCACTCCTGCTTGCATGGGAGGGTTTAATGCTTGTATGCTTTCTCGCAATCAAGTGCGTTTTATCAAAAAAAATCTACCAAGTAGCATTGAAGCAGTTATTGTAATACCCAATCAATCCATATCCACGCATTTATCGCGCAAAACTCTCCCCCAAAAATACTCCCAAAAAGATGCTATTTTTAATCTTTCGCACTCCACACTTTTAGCTAGTGCATTTTTTGAAGAAAAATGGGACTTATTAAGGGAGGCAAGTATGGATAGATTCCATCAATTTTTTAGAATGAAGCAGATTCCCATTCTTTTTGAAGTGCAAAAAACCGCACTAAATAATGGAGCTTTAATGAGCACCCTATCAGGAAGTGGTTCAACATTTTTTAATCTCTGCTTTAAAGAAGACACGCAAACTCTCAAAAAAGTTCTTAGTGATAAATTCTCAAGGTTAAAGGTTTTGTCCTTAAAATTTGATAACTTTGGGGTAGTTTTTGATGATGAATTTAAGTTCTAGTTTGTTATAATAAGAGTTTTTATGTCTAATCCAATTAGAATGTGTGTGGTTTGCAGGGAAAGATTTGAGCAAAAGCAACTTATCCGTTTGCAGTATAGAGATTTAAAGCTTAGTCTTTTTAATGGGCAAGGGAGAAGTTTTTATATTTGCAAAAATTGCCAAAATAACCCAAAACTTTTCAATTCTATCGCTAGAGTTTGCAAAATCGACAAAAAACACAAAGAAATTTTACAAGAATCATTAAAGGAGATTTTTATATAATGGAGAAAATCCGCATTAGTCAAATCGCTAAAGAAATTGGGAAACCCAGCAAAGAGATTCTACAAAAAGCACAAGAGTTAGGATTTGAAGCAAAAACCGCTTCTAGTGCCGTAACAACCGAACAAGCAGAAGAATTATACAATTATGTTTTATCGGGCAAAAGTATAGAAACCAAAGCAGTAAAAACCGAAGCTAAAACAACAAAAGAAGAAACAAAGACTAAAAAAACCACCAGAGAATCAAGCACCAAAAAAACCACTACTAAAGCAACAGCTAAAACCACTACCAAAACCGCCAAAGAAACCTCAACCTCAAAAGAGAAAAAAACCAAAGAAGTTACTCCAAAAGAAAATATAGAAATCACAAAAACTCTAGAATCTCCAAAAGAAACTACACCTACAAATGAAGCTCAATCCACAACAATAAACACACAAGATAACTCAACAATCAAGCGCACGGGTTTGCGTATTGTCAAAAAAAATAATCCAAAAAACGAAACCCAAGAAGAACTAGTTAAATCCCAAGAAGACAAGAAAGAACCTGCCAAAACTTTACAAGATTTATTAGGTAATCTAGATAATGAACATTCTGAAAAAAGGGAAAAAAGAAAGAAAAAAGAAAAGGCTTCACTTGTTTCTAAAAAGCAAAATCAGCATAAAATGGATTTATTAGATAATCGTGAATTCCAAAATTCTGATGAAGATGAAGAAGAAGGGATTATTTTATTTGATCTAAGTGTTCAAGATGAAGTGGATATGGATGAAGAAGAAAATGAGAAAAAAGCCACCACAGAGCGAATCAAGATTCAACGCCACAATCCTTTTATGGAGCAAGGTAGCACACGCCGATCAAGTCGTAAAAAAGCACCAAAACCACAAAAAACACAAGAAGTTGTGCAAGGCGTTGTTACTATTCCAGAAGAAATTAGAGCTTATGAGTTTGCAGAAAAAATTGGTCGTAGCACAGGCGATGTGATTAAAGTTCTCTTTAGTCTTGGAATGATGGTAACAAAAAATGACTTTTTAGAAAAAGATGCTATTGAGATTCTGGCTGAAGAATTTGGAATCCAAATTGAGCTACAAAATACAGCTCAAGAGCTTGACTACACACAACTTCATGAAGATGAAGATGATTCTAAAGACCTTATAGAGCGCGCTCCAGTAGTTACTATTATGGGGCATGTCGACCATGGTAAAACTTCATTGCTTGATTACATTAGAAATACCAAAATTGCTTCAGGAGAAGCAGGTGGAATCACGCAACACATCGGAGCTTACACAATTACTAAAAATAATAAGCAAATTACTTTTATTGACACTCCAGGACACGAAGCTTTTAGTGAAATGCGTGCAAGGGGTGCTTCAGTAACCGATATTGCCATTATTGTTATTGCAGCTGATGATGGAATCAAGCCTCAAACTATTGAAGCACTAAACCACGCAAAAGCAGCAAATGCGCCTATTATCATTGCAGTAAATAAAATTGATAAACCTGAAGCTAACACTGATAAGGTCAAAGCTGAAGCAGCCGAGCTTGGATTTACTCCGCTAGAGTGGGGAGGTGAATATGAATTTGTACATATTTCTGCCAGAACAGGTGAAGGGATTGATGATTTATTAGAGACTATTTTACTCCAAGCTGAAATCTTAGAACTAAAAGCCAATCCAAACAAACCTGCTCGCGCTGTTGTCATTGAAAGTAGCTTAGAAAAAGGTAAAGGACCTGTTGCTACTCTCATCGTGCAAAATGGAACACTCAAAATAGGCGATAGCATTATTGCTGATACAGCCTATGGAAGAGTTAGAGCAATCAGCGATGATTTAGGCAAAAATATCACCACCATTGCTCCTTCTGGAGTGGGTGTAATCACTGGATTAAATGAAGTTCCACCTGCTGGTTCTGTTCTCTTAGCAGTAGAAAATGATAATATCGCGCGCGATTATGCACAAAAACGAGCTACACACTTGCGACAAAAAGAACTTTCACATTCAACAAAAGTTTCTTTTGATGAGCTTAGCTCTATGGTAGCACAAGGACAACTAAAAAATCTACCTGTTATCATCAAAACAGACACACAAGGAAGTTTAGAAGCCATTAAAGGTAGCCTAGAAAAACTCCAAAACGAAGAAGTAAAAGTCAATATTATCCACAAAGGTGTGGGTGGAATCACCGAAAGTGATATTACACTAGCTGCTGCAAGTAGCAATTGTGTGATTTTAGGCTTCAATGTGCGCCCTACAGGTAGCGTAAAAAATAAAGCCAAGGAGCTTGGAATTGAGATTAAAACTTACTCGATTATTTATGCGCTTATTGATGACATTAAAGCCTTACTTGGTGGCTTACTCTCTCCAGTCTTTGAAGAAGAAAATACCGGACAAGCTGAAGTAAGGGAAACATTTAATATTGCAAAAGTTGGAACTATTGCGGGTTGTTTTGTTAGCGATGGGGTAATACAAAGAGGTATCAAAGTCCGCTTAATCCGCAATGGCGTAGTAATCCACACAGGCAATATTGCCTCGCTTAAAAGATTCAAAGATGATGCAAGAGAAGTGCAAAAAGGGTTTGAATGCGGAATTATGTTGGAAAATTATAATGATATTCAAGTGGGTGATGTGTTTGAAACTTATAAAGAGGTCGCAAAGCAAAGGACTTTTTAATCTATGAAAAATATTAAACTAGAGCGCACACAATCACTTTTAAAAGAATTGATTCCAATGGCACTAGCCAATCTTAATGACACACGGCTTAATTCACTTAATGTGGTTGAAGTAAAATGTTCTAAGGGTAAATATTCTGCGCAAGTTTTCTTAGAATCCTCTTTTTTGACCACACACGAACAAGCAGAAATACTCAATCAACTCAAAAAAGCCAGAAATCTTATCAAAGAATATTGTTTAGAAGAGACAGGCTGGTTTAGATGTCCTGATTTTCAATTCTTTTTTGATGATTCTTTGGAGAGAGAAAATCGCCTTGATAAAATCTTTCACACCATTGCCCTAGAAAAAGAAAAAAGGAACAATAATGTTAATTAACCAAGATTTACAAATAAAAATTCAAAAACTTATTGAAAGTTTTGATTGCAAACTCTATGATATTGCAACACTCAAAGAAAATGATAATCAAATTTTACGAATTTTTGTAACCAAAAAGCCCTCAATTAGCCTTGATGATTGCCAAGAAATCAGCCTTGCACTTTCACCGCTTTTGGATGTTGAAATCCCTGAATCAAAAAGCTATTTTTTAGAAGTAAGTTCTCCAGGCATTGAACGCACATTAAAAACCAAAGAGCACTTCTGCGATGCTATTGGAGAACTCTTAAAGATAAAAACTTTTGCCAAAGAAGAATTTAAAGGTAAGCTTTTAGCTGTTAATGGCGACAATCTTGAACTTGAAAATGAAATCACCATTCCCCTTGATACGATTAAAAAAGCGCAAACTTATTTTATATGGTAGATGATAATTTTTATTTAGAACTCGCTATCAAGGAAGCTTGGAAAACCCAATGCCAAACTCTACCCAATCCTGCTGTTGGCGCTTTAATCTTAGATTATAATGGCAAGATTCTAGCTCTACAAGCACACCAAGAAGCAGGAAAACCCCACGCTGAAGTCCTAGCACTAAAAGAGGCTTACTTTAATCTCACGCAAGATTCCACTATACTCTCCCTAGAACAATCCACTCAAATACACGAATACTTAAAGCAAAAAGCTCATACTCTATTTCTTAATACCACCCTTTATGTTACTTTAGAGCCTTGTATGCATAAAGGCAAAACACCATCGTGTGCAGCGCTTATAGAATCACTAGGGATAAAAAAGCTTATTATTGGCGCAAAAGATCCAAATCCCAAAGCCCAAGGTGGTGCTGAATATTTACAACAAAGGGGATGTAAAATTATCAAAGCTTGGGAGAATAAAGAACTTCAAAAAAGCTCGATAAAAGCCAATGATTTATTATTGCCCTTTAACTTCTTGCAAAAAAAGGGAAATTTTGTGCTTTTTAAATACGCTTGTAGATTAAATGGCAGTATCGATGGAGGGCAAATTAGCTCCAAAGAAACACAAATTTTTATGCATAATCTGCGTTGCAAACTTGATGAACTCGTTATTTCAGGCAAAAGCGTGTTAATTGATAACCCAATACTTGATTCGCGATCTAATTCTCTGCAAAGCCAAAAAAACCCAAATATAGCCATTCTCACGCACCAAAAAGACTTTCCCCAAACTGCACCCCTTTTTTCTATTCCAAACCGCCAAGTTAGAATCCTGCATTCTCTCTCAGATTTTTCAGGCTTTATAATGTGTGAGGGAGGGACAAACCTACTTCAAAATCTCCTACCTCAAATTGATATGTTGCTCATCTTTTTAAGCCCTACTCTATCCACTTATGATCTAGCGCCTCATTTCAATGCAAGTTTTAAACTCCTTCATAGTCAGCCAATCGGAAATGATCTAGCCCTATGGCTCTTACCAAAGGAAGAGAGCTAATTCATCTCCCAAAAAATAATCCTTAGCGTAGATTCTCTCCGCCTTTTTTTCGACCTTTTTTTCCTTTAATAAAATCTCCAATTCCTTTTTTTTAGTAATTTTATCTTCTAGCACCCCAACACAAGATCTAAACCCAAGAAACAAATGCTCCAAATCTAAATCCCTTTGGCTTAAAATTTCTTGTGTATATTCTGTTTCTTTTAAATACTCCTCAATTTCACAAACCCCATAGCTTCTCACACCAGCTATACAGCCCACACCCCCTGCTCCAACGCCCAAATAATCCTTTTGCTCCCAATAAGCCAAGTTATGCCTAGATTGATAACCACGCGAATAATTGCTTACTTCATATTGCAAGAATCCTGCTTGTCTTAACTCTTCTCTTACAAAATGTCCCATACTTGCAAATCCTGCAAACTCACCGCTAAATTCTTGCTTTTTTTGGATAGAAAATCGACTTCCCTCATCAATGCTTAATTGATAGGCAGAAATGTGATTAATGGGTAGCTTAGAAGCTATTTGTATCTCTTGATTCAAAAGATTTTGATTGCAAAAAGGCGTCCCATAAATCAAATCAATACTAAGATTCTCCAAGCCCACTTTAGTTGCATTATCAATAGATTCAAATACAGAATCCACCCTATGATTTCGCTCTAAAAATCGCAATTTATCAGTAAAAAAACTCTGCACCCCTAGACTTAGGCGATTAACTCCCATTTGCTTTAAATCCCCAATCCACTCCAAACTTAGTGAATTAGGATTAGCTTCAATGTTAATCTCTATATCTTGGATAAAATAAGGTTCTAAAATATTAAAAATATTATGATATTGTTGCGATTTTACCACACTTGGAGTGCCACCACCAATATAAAGAGAAGTAACTTTAGAAATACTAAAATCAAGCAATTTATTTTGCAAATCCTTAGAGAGTGCTTGCATATATTCTTCTTTGAGATGATTCTTATTTGTTTTTGAATTAAACGCACAATATCCACATTTACTATCACAAAAGGGAATGTGCAAATAAACTGCAACTTCCAAATGCATTCCTAAAATATTATTGTAAAAAATTTATCATTACAGATTTGCCCACATATTACTTGATTATTTCTTAAAACAAAATGCTAAAAATAAAAGTGTATTAAAAATGATAGGGTTGCAGTAATGGCAGAGAGGAAGGGATTCGAACCCTCGAAGGCTTGCACCTTACACGCGTTCCAGGCGTGCTCCTTCAACCACTCGGACACCTCTCTAAAAATGAAAGCAAAATTTTACACTATAAAAAATAAGAAAGCATTGAATCCCACAAAGGGATTCTAAAAGTTATTTAGTTGTCGCCATTTTTCTACGCAAATAAGCAATCTTACTTTGTAAGGGTAGATTTTTAGGGCAAACATCGTGGCATGCAAGCAAACTCATACAACCAAACACACCATTATCATCTCCCACTAGCTCATAGTAATCCTCATCGGTGCGTTGATCGTGTGGATCAAGCATAAAGCGCACCACTCGATTTAATCCTGCTGCTCCCACAAAATCTTCACGCATTAGTTTTGTTCCACACGCAGCAATACAACAACCACACTCAATGCATCGATCAAGCTCGAAAACCTCTTGTGCTACTTCTGGCTCAACACGATCTTCAATTTGACTCATATGCTCTTCACTTTTTTCTTGTGCGTGAATCCAACTCTCAACGCGTTTGCTCATACCATTAAACCAATTTCCTGTATCCACAGACAAATCTTTGATAAGTTTGAAGGCAGGAAGTGGCATAAGTGTGATTACACCATCTGGAAAATCTTTTGTTAAAGTTCTACAAGCAAGTCTAGGGCGACCATTTATCATCATTCCACAACTTCCACAAATACCTGCACGACAAACAAAATCAAAACTCAAATCAGGATCATATTGCTCTCTAATCATATTTAAAACAATAAAAATCGTCATCGAATGTGCTTCTTGCAATTTGTATTCTGCAAAATGCGGCTTTGAAATTGCGCTATTTGGATTAAATTTTAAAACCCGAATAGTTAAAGTTCTGTTACTACTTTCTACTGCTCCACTCATTGTTTATCTCCTATTCTTTGATTGCGTGCTTTGTAATATGGTTGCAATTCAAATGGCATTAATGCCTCTTGAATCTCATAGCGATCTTTGCCCTCTGCTTCCATTTTTGTGCGAATATTGTCAATCTCTTCTTGTCGTCTCAAGCTCTCTGGATTTTCAATAATCATTCCCTTAGCTCCATATCCACGGAATCCTGGAGCAATTTCCATTGTGGCAATATCCAATGGTTCATAAGTAACAGTTGGCAAGGTTTGATTAGGATCTTCCCAAGAAGTCAAAGTTCTCTTAAGCCAATTTAAATCATCGCGTTTTGGAAAATCTTCTCGGCTATGTGCTCCCCTAGATTCTGTCCTATCTAAAGCACCTTTTGCAACACAAAGTGCGATTTTTAACATTTTTGGCACACGATAAGCTTCTTCTAATTCTGGATTAGCGTGCATTCTCTTAGTTTTAATGCTAATGTTTTTAGAGCGAATATAAAGTTTTTCTAATTCATTAACAGCTTCTTGCAAATGCGATCCATCTCGGAAAATACCAACTTTATCACCCATAATTTGTTTCATTTTGTCTTTGATTTCAAAAACATTTTCTCCATTTTCTCTTGCCAAAATTGATTCAAGATAGGCTTGCTGTTTTTTTAAAAATTCTTCAACAAATTCTGTTTGAATATCCACATAAGTTTGCTGACAACTCTCTGCAAAATAATCTCCAATAATCATACCACTTACCACAGCTTCACTCACTGAGTTCCCACCCAATCGGTTAAATCCGTGTAAATCCCAACAAGCTGCTTCACCTGCTGAAAAAAGTCCTTTTAGGGCACTCTCTCCCTTATGATTAGTGCGGATTCCACCCATACAATAATGTTGCATTGGTTTAACTGGAGCCCACTTTTCAGCTGGATCAATGCCCGCAAAACATTCACAAATTTCTTGGACATCTCTTAAGTTAGTTTCGATATGCTTTCTACCTAAAATAGAAATATCTAACCACAGATGTTCGCCATAAGGAGATTTCACTCCCTTGCCTTCGCGTATTCTTTGGAGCATTCTCCGAGCAACCACATCACGACTTGCAAGTTCTTTTTTCTCGGGCTCATAATCTGGCATAAAGCGGTATCCATCAACATCACGCAATACCCCACCATCTCCACGACAACCTTCTGTCAATAAAATTCCACTTGGGAAAAGTCCTGTTGGGTGGAATTGCACCGCTTCCATGTTGCCAAGTTTTGCAATCCCAGTTTCAAGTGCTATGGCACTTCCTGTTCCTTCGCAAATTACTGCGTTAGTTGTGTCTTTATAGATTCTACCATATCCACCTGTTGCAATCAGTGTTCCTCTTGAAACATAGGCGATGAGTTCTCCTGTGATAAGATCCCTAACAACTGCCCCATAGCATCTACCATCTTTATGGATAATTGCAATTGCCTCTTTTCTATCGTGAATATCAACATTATACTTCAAAGCTTCATTAGCCACAGCAAAAAGCATTGAATGTCCTGTGGCATCAGCTGTATAACAAGTTCTCCATTTCTTAGTTCCACCAAAATCTCTTGAATGGATTAATCCATGGCGGAATTCTTCTTCTGTAATAGTTGTTTTTTGTGCGTTAATAACTGCTGTTCTATCGCCTTTTTTGATTCTTGTCCAAGGTACCCCCCAAGCAGCTAATTGTCTAATGGCTTTTGGTGCAGTGGTTACAAACATTCTTGCTACCTTTTGATCGCAACCCCAATCGCTTCCCTTTACCGTATCTGCAAAGTGCAAGTCTTCATTATCACCATCACTCATTTTTGAATTACCAAGACTAGCTTGCATACCCCCTTGTGCTGCTGCAGAATGGCTTCGCTTAACAGGAACAAGACTTAAAACAATAGTGCTTAAACCCCTCTCTTGACAGGCTACTGCGGATCTAAGCCCTGCTAATCCTCCACCAATTACCAATGAATCACAATATATTATTTTCATCTAAAAACTCCTATAAACTTTTTCCAAGCGCAATCCAAGTGAAATCCGCTATAAAAGCAATAACTCCAAGAATGATAAAAATTGAGAATATAGCAATTTTGATATTGCGTCTTTTAATATTGCTTTGTGCCGTTGTTGGCGCTTCAAGAGGAACCCATTTAATAATCACACGATATAGTCCAATACTTGCATGCAAAACCATCACTACAAGTAAAACAAGATAAAACTCCGCTAAATTACCTTGAACAAATCTTGCTGCTGAAGTAATCGCATTAATTTCTGTAGAGTTAAATAAAATAGTTACTAAATGAGCACCACCCAAGAAAAACAAAATAAAGCCTGTGAGGAATTGAATCCACCAAAGTGTTGTGTCGCAATGCTTCATTAAGCTTTTATGTGTTTTAAAAACCATAAGTTGTTGAAAATTTGCTGGGAATTTTCTCATTGCCAAAAAAGCATGTGTTACAAAAAATGCACTAATTACAATTACAACCAAAGTAGTGATTATAGGAATGCCTTTTCCAAAAATTAAAGATCCTTCGCTAAAAGCAACTACCGCATTAAATGCTTCAACTCCAAAAAGAATCGACGAAGTAAAACACATATGCAACAAAATAAACACAGCCAAAACTAGACCTGTGATACTTTGCCATTTATCCCAACGCGCTGGATTCTTTCTTTTTTTTCTTTCTGAAGTTATTTTAAGATAACTTTGAATAACGACTTCATCATTTTGCATAAAATCCTCCTAAAAGTAGTAAGTATGCCAAGTGCTAATGTAGCACAACCGCCCTTTATTTTCATAAACCTGGCTAATTATAAAATAAAAAATGAAAAAATTCCATAAATATTTCAACTTTCTTTGATTAATAAAAAATGCTTTAATATTAAATTAGGTAAAAAGTATCGCTCTTGCTTAAAACTAATAAAAGATTAAGTTTTTATAGAATATAAAGAGATTAAAATTATTTAGGAGAAAAAATGCTTCCCTTTAGCGATCAAGAATTATTAAAGCCAGTGGAGATTGTGATTGACAAAGTGCGTCCAATGCTTATTAATGATGGTGGAAATGTAACCTTGCTTAAAATTGAAAATGGCAAAGTTTATGTGCGCTTAGAAGGTGCCTGTAAAGGCTGTCCAAGTAGCTCAAAAACACTTAAATTTGGGATTGAAAGTGCGCTAAAAAATGAAATTCACCCTGATATTGAACTTGTAAATGTAGGTTAATATGCGCTTAATCCAGCAAAGCTCAAAGTATTTAAAAAAGGCTCAAGAATCTTTTAAAAAGGGCGAATATTCAGAATGCCTTGAATTTTGTTCTTTAGCAAGTGGAATTCTCTCTGAAATTCAAGATAATCCTAATTTCGTCGCCAAAAATAAACCTTTTTTGCAAATGCTAACAATGTTGGCTGATATGGCGCTAGATCACAAGGATGAGGCAACAAGTTTGTTTGATTATTATCAAATCATTAAAGATTCTAAGACTTCTGATGCGCAACAAGAAATTATCGCGATGATAGAAAATTTTGATAAAAATCTTTTTGCACTTAATCTTGCACTTCAAAGTATTCAAGAAGCCGACATTGATAGAAGCGATGGAATCTTATACAAAGATTTTCAAAAAATAGCCGATGATATTGGCTTTAAGGAAGCTTTTGAGGATTTAATGTTTAGCACCAAAATCATATTCACACACAAGGGAGATTTTTTATTTTTTATGCAAAATCTCGTTGATTATGGATTCAAAGATGTTGCGATGAATTATTTTGAAAATGTTGGCAATATTCTTTTTTTGGATAAAGATTTTCTAAGAATCTATAAGCAGATTCTTAAAGCAGGAGATTATAAATGAAAATTGCACTAGACATTTCTAGGGATTTTAAATTTTTAAGTGATGATTCAAGAGAAGTCTCCAAAGATTGTGCCTTTTTTGTTACGCAAAGCTCCCAAAAATATCTTAAAGAAGTTCAAAAAAAAGGCTGTGAGTTTTTTGTTACCCCCAAAGAATTATCAAGCTATTTAAAATTAGATTTACAATGCATTGGTATTACAGGGACAAACGGAAAAACTACGACTGCTGCAATGATTTATTCTATCCTTTTGGATATGGGCTATAAAGTTGGTTTGCTTGGAACGCGAGGATTTTTTATTAATGGAATCCAAAAACGCCCAAAAGGGCTTACAACTCCCTCCACACTAGAAATTTACACTGCTATCAATGAAGCCAAACAAGAAGGTTGTGAATTTTTTGTTATGGAAGTAAGCTCACACGCTATTATTCAAAATAGAATCGAGGGCTTAGAGTTCGCGCTAAAAATCCTAACTAACATCACAAGTGATCATTTAGACTATCACAAAACCCTAGAAAATTATATTGCAACTAAAAACTCTTTTTTTGCTAATCCAAATGACAAAAAGCTTATCAACAAAGATGAAAAAAACGCTCAATACTCACTGCAAAACACCCTAACTTATGGAATTGAATCAGCCTCCACTTTTAGTATCAAAGCTTATAGCCTAAAAGGTGGAATCACCGCGCAAATAACCTATGGTAGCCAAGTAGCTACTTTGGATTCTTTGCTCCTTGGCAAACATAATCTCTATAATGCACTAGCCGCCATTGGTGCAGTGCAAATGCTAACCCAAAAACCCCTGCAAGAAATTGCTAATCAATTAGAAAATTTTGGGGGAGTTATGGGGCGTATGCAAATTATCAACCAAAAGCCTCTTATTATCGTTGATTTTGCACACACTGAAGATGGAATGGAGCAAATTTTTCAATCTTTTCTACATCAAAAAATCGCAGTGCTTTTTGGCGCAGGTGGCGATAGAGACAAGACAAAACGACCAAAAATGGGATTTTGTGCAAGCAAATACGCACAAAAAATTTATCTCACAAGCGACAATCCACGCAATGAAGACCCTAAAATTATTATGCAAGAGATTCTAAGTGGAATCCCACACAATAAACTCTCAAGAGTTACCTTAGAAGTCAATCGCGCTTTGGCTATTCAAAAAGCCATTGCCCAACTCAAAGAAGATGAAGTGCTGCTTGTGCTTGGAAAAGGCGATGAAACTTATCAAATTATTGGTGATCGCACCTTACACTTTGATGATTCAGAAGAGATAAAAAAGGCGCTTAAAGCCAAATAAGACTAATCCAAAAACTCTATAATTCCGCGCTTTAAAATAATTTTATTTTGCTTTTCTAAATCTTTCAAAACTCTAGAAACAGCCTCTCTAGCGCTCCCTAGTGCATTGGCAATTTCTCCATGTGTGATATAGAGCCTTTTTTTATCATTCCCATTAGCTTTAAGCGCTTCAAGCAAAAAGTTACAGACTCTTTGGTTTAAAGATTCAAAAGCCAAAGAACTAAGCGAATCAACTACCTTGCTTAATCTCTGCGACACCAAATCTAAGTGAAATTGCTTTGCCTTAGGGTATTTTAAACTTAACTGATCAAATACTTTACTAGGCAGAATCCACACGCTAGAAGTCTCTATAAACTCCAAATTCACTTCAAAAGTGATATTTTTAAACATACAAGAAGCCGAAAGAATACAATAATCATCTTTATGGAGCACAAAAAGATTAATTTCTTTTGCATAAGAAGAAATGATATAAGCCCTAAGTGCGCCATATTCAATCAAAACTAACCCGCGACACTCATCTTCTCCACTAGCAATTCTCTGTCCTTTTGCAAAGCTCTTAGAATAAACTCTCTTGCAATAAATCTCCCTATCTTCCTTAGAGACTTCCCATTTTTCCATTAATTCTAATATTGTTTGTTGCAAATTTTCCCTTTAGAGACTCTAAAATTTTGTATTTTGTCAAAATTTGCCTTACAATTCACTAAACAGCCCATTAAAGACAAATGAATAAATTTTGCATACAAACTAACCAGACAAAAGAGCTTAGGCTATTAGTTTTAATGCGGATTCTAAGGATGCTTTGGCTAGAATTAATCCAAAATCAATCTACGCTTTTTATTTTGTTGTGAATTGATACTTATGGGGGCAAAAATGACAAATCAAGATGAGCAAATTGCCAAGATTTATGACAAAATCCCAAAAACATCACAGAACTTGCGCGTATCTTAAATGTAAGCACAAAAACTATAGAGCGCGACATCAAAAATCCACTTATTTCTAATCAATTACAAAAAATAAGTCAAAAATGGAGCATAAAAGAAGATAGCAAAAGCGCCTTTGTATCAAATATGCTAGATAAACTCTCCTTTTATCTTGGAGAGGATTTCTACCAAAAGGCGTGTAAATATGTGCATTATGGAATTAGCATATGCATTTAGCAGACCTTTCCCTTTTTGTTGATATTGGCAGCAAAAAGCTAGAGAGCCAACACATTGATTATATTTTACTCTTCAATCATCAAAAAGATTCAGATTTAATTCAATTATAAGAATCAAAATAGGACTATTAAACCTTTAAAAGTTGCTCTTTTTTCTAGTTTTTAGTATTTGGTGTGCCTAGAAAATGAGATTCTAAAAACGCTTTATTTAAAAAGCATCAAAGACATAAAACTGCTAAAAGAAAATTTTGAAGCTTCACTAGATATAAGCAGAATCTTAAAAAATGCAAATTCTGTGGTTTAACAACAAGCCATATTTTATTGCAAGAATGCTAATTAGCGCAGAAGTGGCTAAATATTTCATCAAAAAACCACTTAAAACACAACGAATCATAGAAACGCTAGAAGATGCATCATTGATTATTGAGATTTATATTAATGACAAAATGCAGATAAAACCCATAATCTATGAACACATCCCCCATATTAGACTTTTAGAACCACTTTAGCTAGCAAAAGATATAAAACAAGAGTTGCAATCTTTCATACAAATCCTAGAATCATAAACCACTAACATTTCAAGGCAAAATGCCAAGAAACACAAGCTTTTTATGTTAGAATCACTAGATTTTGATTGTCTAGTTATGAAAAGCTATTTGAAATTTCTCCACTCAACAAACTATTATAAAAGCATTCAATCCTTTTTGCAAAATATTCTTTAAAATTTTCAGCATTTATCATATCACTCTTTGCATTATTGCAAATACAACAAGCCAAAACGCAGTTATCTTCAACATAGCCTTTGTTTGGTTTTAGTCTTTCAATCTGCAATGTGCTATTAAAAGATGGTTTTTTAGATTGTATAACCTTATTGTCAAATATTTTTTTAAGTTTTCTTCTGTGATTCCGCAATAATGACATTTTCTTTCTTTGGGATTTATACGCGCTTTCTCATACCATAGGGCAAATTTTTTCATTTCTTCAAATTTTTCATCAACTAATTTATCTACTTCTTCAAATTTTTTATCTTCCTCTTTATTCACGATTTCATATTTTCGCATTATTATTTCATAGTGCTCTTTTAAGCATTCCACTTCGCTAGTATCTTTTAAATTTAGCTGATTCCTTATCATTTCAAAAATAGTAAATTTGCTCGATGCTTTATCAAGCAACTTCTCTGCGATATCTCTACTTCCAATAGCACCTTTAAGATATAATCTTAAGAAACTTTTCTTTACATCATCTCCTAGATTCTCGATAAAATCAACTCTATCTGCCATTTTTTCTCCTTTTAATTATTCTAAAACATTAGCACTAATACAGTGCAACGCCCCTCCCTTTTTGATGATAGGTTTTAAATAAATACCCACCATTTGTTTGTCCTTGTAGATATTTTGCAAGAAGTTTAAAACCTTTTCATCTTCACTTATACCATAGGTTGGCACAAAAATCACTTGATCAAATTCTATGAAATTTAAATATCCGCCCCATTTATACTTTTCCATAAATTCTTTAGAATAGCTCATCTTAGTAACTTGAAAACCCTCTAAAGCTACATTTAGCTTTTTAAAAAATTTATCATTTTCTAGCGAGAAATCATTAATCAATATGTGATTTTTGGTTACAAATCTTGCCATACTATCGCTATGCCCATAGCTATCATAGGCTTGTTTTGGCAAAAATATTATGCGATTTAATTTGAGAGTTTGCTTGAGAGTTTTTATAATTTCTTCTTCTTTTAGCAGCGGATTTTCACTAAAGATTTTCTCGCACATAAAGGCAATATCTTGCATTCTTACAAAATTACCACCATCAAGAACTAAATTTAAGTGATTATCCAAAGGCTCTATGAAAGTCCTTATTTCAGGTCTTTTTTTGAGATAATTTGGATTATAAATATAACTTGTCGCGGTATTTTCATACACCAAGGGCATAAAATCCCTTACCCATATATCTTTGCTCTCAACCTCCCTATAAGCAATATTAAATCGCTCAAAATGCTTAATGAGATCTTGATAAATACTTTGATGCTGTTTTTTTAAAAGATTAGAAATAGCTATCACAAACCACCCTTAAATCTTTAAAGTCAATGATTCTCCATCATAAGAGATTTTATATTATAAAATCTCTCCCTAAAATTCTAACTTACCCTTAGAAACTTTATAATGTTTCATAGCAAACCCTTGAAGTTTTTGCATAATTTGCATTTTGTTAAGATAAAGCAAATCCTCTGTGATAGGAAACTTCAATGTTCGCAAATGAGACAAACCAGCAAGCGCGTGTATAGGCTCACTTGTGCGTTTGAAATTTGTTTTTATGTCAATTCTAGCTTCTTGTAGCTTTGTGTATTTGTCTTTTAGCCAAATGCTCTCTTGCAAAAACAAATCCAAAATGTCTTTATCCAAAACAAAATCAAGCTTTCGTATAAACTCCAAAGAGGAATTCACCATATCATAATGCCCCTTTAAAAACCACTCCTTCATACTTGAACACTCCAAAAACAAAGACTTTGTTTGGGTAAATTTCTCTGCAAGAAAACTTTTATCCACATGAGTTAAAGTGTGCTTTATAGTATCAAACATTCTAAATCCTTTGTTTTTTTGATTCATATAATATTAACCACAAAAAGCAGACATTAACATTCCCTATTTTTAAAATATGATTTTTGCAAGTCAATAAATTTATATCAACAACCCGCACAACAAGAATCCTTAAGAATCTAGCATCTTTGCTTATTGATACTAATACAGAATCTTAAGAGAAATATTAGGCAATATAACTTAGAATTCAAACTCTAAATTTTCATTAAGGATATAAAATGATTACACAAGACATTGTAAAACTACTCAATGAGCAAATTGCAAAAGAAATGTTTGCGGCTAATTTGTATTTGAGTATGAGTTCTTGGTGCTATGAAAATAGCTTTGATGGTGCGGGTTTGTTTTTGTTTCAACATGCCGATGAAGAAAGTGGACATGCTAAGCGTCTTATTACATACCTTAATGAAACAGATTCTAAGGTGATCATTACAGAAGTCGCCACTCCAGAATCCAACTTTAATGGATTGCTTGATGTGTTTGAAAAAACATATGCGCACGAGCAAAAAATCACACAATCTATCAATAACCTTGTAGATTGCACCTTGCAAAGCAAAGACTACCCAACTTTTAATTTCTTGCAATGGTATGTAAGCGAACAACACGAGGAAGAGGCTTTGTTCCGTGGAATTGTTGATAAAATCAAACTTATTGGATCAAATGGTGATGGTCTCTATCTTGCTGATAGATTTATCAAAGACCTCACAAAATAAATCAAAGCTAGATTCTCTGCAGTCTCTGCTTGAGAATCTCAAGCTACACACTTCCACTCTAGGCTTTTTATACTTTTGTTTAAAGCTAAAAATTTATCAATCACAGCCCTTTGGTGCTACCTTATTATAAATATTCTAAAGAAAGCATAAAATAAAGATTCGGTTTTAAAAGGAATTTTAATCCTGCGTGGCTTACCGAAAACCACTTATTTTAGTCCCTTT
>NZ_NHYL01000004.1 GCF_003288905.1 Helicobacter sp. 11-8110
TCACCCTAAAACTTCCTCTAAAATCTTTAATATCTTTTCTCCTTCTTTTTCTGCATTGAGTATCTTTGCAGTTTTATTAGAGTTTTCTTTATATTTTAAAATATCTTGTTTAGTAAGTTTATTTAGCTCTTCTGCCATAGATTTTGGTGTGAAGTCTTTTGCAATGATTCCTAGATTATATTGTTGGACTAATTTTGACATTTCAGGACTTGGTCCTATAGCTATTGCTAATCTTGCTTGAATGAATTCAAAGAATTTATTAGGAAGCGCCTTATATCCGTTGAAATTTGTAGGTTGCAAAATATAAAGTCCTATATCATACAAAGAAGTAAAGGGAATAATTTCTTCAAAAGGAACAATGGGGATGATTCTTACATTTTTTCTTTTGTTTGCCATATCTTGAAGTGTTTGATAATATTCTTGATAATAAGTAGGCACTAGCATCAAATCCAAAGTAAATCTTTCATCAACATAATCCATCATTTCTATCATTCCATGGATACATCTATCAGGACTTGCCATTCCATGATGAATGAGTTTAATGGGTTCATGGCAAACAAGTGAATGTGGGGGAGTATGATATTTTGCAGCTGAAGTGATTACATCACATTTTACACCATAATTCTTTTCATATTCTTTAGCAATTCCTTCACACACACTATACATATAATCGACTTCTTTAAGGTAGGTTTGGCAGAGGTAATGTTTATAAGGAGAAAAATAAATTTTCCACCAAAAGAAATTTTCAAATTCTCTAGGGGCATATTCATGCATATTTAAAACAATCTTTGCATTTTTTTTATATTTTAATACAAGCGGGATCGTCTCCTCATTGTGAGCTAGAATAATGTCAAATTTATATTTTTTTAATTTTTCTTCTGCTTCTTTTATTTGGGGAAGATTCCAATACACTTTTTCATATTGCCTAAAAAATAGCCAAAATCTCTGAATAATTTTCATTTTCCAATTCCATTTTGGCTTTTTTATAGAAATAAATTCAACCCCCTCTCTTTGACAATCCACATAACCCATTCCAAAAAGTTTATATTTCCCTTCTAGTAAATCATACTCTCGCCTTACCCTAGGCTCAGTAGCATGATTATAAAAATGGATAATAAGAAGTTTTTTCATTTACTTAAAAAATATATCTAAATGCTGCTTTTTAAATTCATAAAGCTTTTCATTATTTTCATAATCTTTATAACTTTTTAAAGGAGCATTCATAATATCATCCCACTCTTGTCTTGTAAGCTGTAATTTATCTAGAATAATTTCCAAATCTTTTTCTAAATTATCAAGATTATAAGCTGGTTTCTTTAATAATTCCATTGCCTCTTTTCTAGTCATATCTCCAGCTAAAATCATGGAAGAATAATGCGGTCTTCTCTTATCATAACCAAACCTTGTAGGCAAAAAATACTCTTGAAAAAACTTTGTCCAAACCGATTCACAATGCTTACTCCCATAATCTTCCCAATTATATTCTTTTTGTAATAAATCTAGTGCGATTTGTTTGCTATAAGATATATTATTTAATGGAATCAAAACTTCCATTTTATTAACATGTGGATATTTTATACAGCGATCAAAAAAGCTCATTATAGGAAATGTTACCAAAGGTTTTTTGCCAAATTTTTTATGAATATCCCTAAGCTGCAATGAATCCATAGCATTGTGCTCCCAAGAACTAGGTAAAATTGATTCAGTTGCCAAATTACTCCCTGTTAAAACATGTCTTACATTATGCTTTATGGCATATTCATATAATGAGGCAAAAAATGCCATATCTTGCGGAACATCACAATTAGCAACTCCAGATTTCAAAAATGCCACTGATAAATCCCTCATTTCCCCCCAATCTATTTTAATGGTATGTAACTCAATGCCTAATTTTTTTACAAGTTTTTCAATATTATTTTCAGCTACTTTTGTATTCCAACCCGCATCGACATGCACCGCTAAAATGCGCAAACTATATTCTGTTGCCATATAATGCAAAAGATATGAACTATCAATCCCACCACTAATTCCAATGATTGCATCATAGGCATCATTAGAACGTTCTTGCTTAATGGCTTGAATTTTTTTATCCAACCATTCCTTACTAAAAGAATTCCAACGCGGCAAAATCTCATTATCAAATCTCTGACAATGACTACAAACACCATTTTCATCAAAAGTGATTTCAGGATCACTAGTATCCATCACACATCGCGCACACACCTGATATTCTTTTTTTATTTCCATAAACACTCCTTAAATAAATTAGCTTTTTCTATCTTTAACAAACTTTTTAATCTCACCAACCATTCCCTTTTTATACATAAATAATAAAATATCTTCAGGGATACTTCTTAAATATTCAGGGATTACATAGTATCTTGTTTGAGTTGCATATTGCATGGCAAAATAACCCGATTCGATAAACTTTTTCTCTAAAACTTCAGAATTATTTACTGCATACACAGAGCAATTTTTACAATAATTGATAAAATCTGCATCATTCCTATAAAGATAATCCGATTGTTTTTGGCACTCTTCTAGACTTTGTTTAAAGATATTAGGAATTTTATCCTTGATTTTTGGATAAACAAAAACTTCTTCACAACATCCGACAAAATCGCCATTGGGAGCAATAATATAACTTCCATAATTTTCACAAGATCCAATCTTAAATTCCGGCTTTTCTACTCCATTAATAACACTCCCTCCTTGATAATATTGACTCATTTTAATTACACTGATCTGATCAAGCTTATAAGGTTGATAAAAATCTAGCATATCTTTTACTTCATGTTTATTTTCTGGTTGTTCTGTAAATTGAACTTGGACATAAATACCCCCATCCTTTATACTGTTAGAGTATTGTTTGAATAGAATAGGAGCATTAATAGCATTTTCAAAAGCCTTTTTGGTAGCCGGTTTCCGCACAATCTTATAAGTATCATAATGAACTGAATCAACACTAATGGCAACCTGAGATAGTCCTAAATCCACAGCATCTTTGATATCCTGCTCACTTAATAATCCACCATTGGTTGTCAAAGTGGATTGCATCCCATATTTTTGAACTAATGCTAAAACTTCTCTCCATTTTTTATAAACAAAAAACTCACCATTAGGGGTAAAGTCTATTTTTGTGATTCCTGATTCTTTTGCCTTAATAAGAATAGCTTCTATTTCTTCTAAAGACATCTCTCTTTTCCATTCTATCCTTTCTCGGAAATAATCCACACTATAGTCTTCCCCATGATATGGACACATTCTACAAGTATAATTGCATTTAGAAGTTATTCTGATAGTAAGAGGTCTCATATTAACCCTTTAACCTTTTAATTACCCAAATTATACCCTACTCACCCTAAAACTTCCTCTAAAATCTTTAATATCTTTTCTCCTTCTTTTTCTGCATTGAGTATCTTTGCAGTTTTATTAGAGTTTTCTTTATATTTTAAAATATCTTGTTTAGTAAGTTTATTTAGCTCTTCTGCCATAGATTTTGGTGTGAAGTCTTTTGCAATGATTCCTAGATTATATTGTTGGACTAATTTTGACATTTCAGGACTTGGTCCTATAGCTATTGCTAATCTTGCTTGAATGAATTCAAAGAATTTATTAGGAAGCGCCTTATATCCGTTGAAATTTGTAGGTTGCAAAATATAAAGTCCTATATCATACAAAGAAGTAAAGGGAATAATTTCTTCAAAAGGAACAATGGGGATGATTCTTACATTTTTTCTTTTTTTTGCCATATCTTTAAGGGTTTGATAATATTCTTTATAATAAGTAGGCACTAGCATCAAATCCAAAGTAAATCTTTCATCAACATAATCCATCATTTCTATCATTCCATGGATACATCTATCAGGACTTGCCATTCCATGATGAATGAGTTTAATGGGTTCATGGCAAACAAGTGAATGTGGGGGAGTATGATATTTTGCAGCTGAAGTGATTACATCACATTTTACACCATAATTCTTTTCATATTCTTTAGCAATTCCTTCACACACACTATACATATAATCGACTTCTTTAAGGTAGGTTTGGCAGAGGTAATCATTAAACCCAGCAAAAAGCCTTCTCCACCTTTCATTATTTTCCACTTGCCTAGGATAATACTCCCTAGCATCAAAAATAACTTTTGCCCGCTTTTTATTCTCTACCACAAAGGGAAGAAGTAACAAATCATGGCAAAAAATAACATCAAATTCTCGATCTTGTAAATATTTCTCAATAATAAGGCGATTTGAAATCTTAACAAGCTTCATATAGTCCTTTTTTGCCACATTAGCTTCTAGCTCTTGCTCTTCTTTGGCATTTCTCTTTTTGGCATGAGGATAGGACAAGACCTCCACACCACTAATCTCACTAGCCTCTAATCCAATCGCTGTTAGTTGATATTTATACATTAATATTTCAATTAATCGCCTAGGTCTAGGATTTTTAGCTGGATTTGCTTCACAAACTATGCAAATTTTCTTCATATTTCCACCTTATACATTGCTTCCCATTTTGCAATATTATACAATCTCCACATAAAACCATCTTCCCTAATCTCTATTTTCTTAAAAATTTCATTGAGTATTTTAGAATGATTAATCGCTTCTATCATTTCATTTTTTAACTTTGTTAGCCATAATTTTTGTGGAGATTCAAAGCCCATTTTATTATAACGCCATATAATAGATTGAGGCAGTAAATCCTCGCAAGATTTACGCAATAAATACTTCAAATAGCCTTGTTGAAATTTAACTTCTATGGGCAGAGATAATACAAAATCCACCAAACGATAGTCCAAATAAGGTAATCTTGATTCTATACCAAAAGCCATAGAATCTCGATCTTCATAGCGCAACAAAGCCTGCATTCCATTATTTTTAATTTCCTTAGTATTGAATTCTATAAATGTTTTATAGCAAAAAATCTCTCTCAAAAATTCCTCACCAAGATATTCAACTTTTATATTTCCTTTTTGTATCCTAGAATATAATGTTTCAAAATTTTCCATTCTGCAAAATTCATATATAACGCTATCTTTAGAATACCGAAACATCTTCAAATTTTCAAAAAAGTTTTTCTCCTTGCCTTTTTCAAGAAAATATTTATAAAGATTTTTCAAATAACCCTCATATCCCAAGAAAACCTCATCAGCACCCTGCCCATCAAACATTACTTTGATACCTAATTCTCTTGCTTTTTGCATTACAAAATATTGCATATAAATAGAAGTGCTACCAAAAGGCTCATCTTGGACATACATAACCTTTTCTAAAGATTCTAAAAATTCATTCTCTGTCGGCTCTATCACACATAGCTCAATTCCAAGATATTTGGAAACTTCTCTTGCATACCTGCTCTCATCACTCTCTTCCAAAGAAGATTTAGCATGAATTGCAATATAATCTTTTTTGTTAGGATGAAATCTAGCAATCAAAGCATTTAAACATGAGCTATCAAGCCCACCACTTAAGCAACCCCCTACTCTAACATCACTTCTTAATCTAAGTTGCACAGAATTCTCTAATATTCTGCGAACGCTTTTATATGGATTTTCTATATTCTCCACTCTTTTTGTATTAGAACTAAGATGATAATATTCTGTCTTTTTAATTTGCAAACTTTCAAGATTAATCACCATATTTTCTGCTGGATTCAAACGAAAAATATCTTTAAAAAAAGTTTGGTTTTTATAGCAATCCATATTGCCTCTTGCAATAAAAGGAATCATTGCTAAAATATTTGCTTTTATATTTTTGACAAATGGCAAAATAGCTTTAATTTCAGAAGCAAAAATAAATTGCTCTTCATCTTGAAAATAAAAAAAGGGCTTTTCACCAAATCTATCACGACTACAAAACAAGCGGTTTTTCGTTTTATCTAATAGTGCAAATGCCCACATCCCATTAAAATACTCTACACACTTCTCACCCCAAAAATCATATGCACAGAGTAAAACTTCAGCATCACCCTCTGTATGAAATCTATATCCTTGTAAATGCAACTCCTCTTTTAATTCTTTATAATTATAAATCTCACCATTAAAAACTAGAGTATATTTATCCCTAAAGTCTATAGGCTGATTTGATCTTGAATCTAAATCTAAAATCGCTAAGCGCGTATGTCCCAAAAGCACATTGTTGTATTGTATAGACTTGCAGAAATCAGGACCACGATGAGACAATAACTTCAAGGCACTATCAAATTCCCCTTTTACTTCATGAATCTCATTTTTAGTGATACAACCTAAAATGCCACACATTTTACTCTACTTTCTTTTTGAGATTTACAAATTCTCCATATGACTAAAATTTTGGATATAGGCATCAATAACTTCAACAACCTTTTCACTAGAACCCCCCCCCCAAGCAAAAGTTTCATTAGAAATATAATCCTCAATCATTTCTTTTCTTAACTTTAAGAATTCTTTATTATTTTGCAAAGCTAACACATTTGCTTCAATTTCTTCATTATTATTTGCCCAAATATGCAACCGCTCATCATAAAAATTATCTTCATCAAAAAAAATGCCTTCCTCTTTCTTAAACCATTCTTTGTTGGGAGCAAGCATGATAGCTGGTTTTTTTGTAATTAGAGGATAAGTATATAACATAGAAGCAGAAAAATCAATAATCGTAATACTGCGCACTAGCTCATCTAAACTCAAATCTGCTTTATTGTAAAAAATAAAATTATCAAATTTCTGCCATCTCATTGCAATCCTCTGTTGAGAGAGATAATCATAATGTGGATTTACCTTATAACAAATTCGATATCCTCTTCCCAATAAATAATCTATAACCTCTATCATTCTCTCTAATAAAAAAATTCTAAAACCTTTTGTATTAAAGCGAGATAAACAAATAATTGTATCAGGCTTTACGGATGAATTTAGCTCTTCATATTCTTCATAGGTTTTTACTAGATTATCCAAACTAGGATAGCCTACTTTCAATAAACACTCTTTTCTAACTCCGGGTAACAATAAAAATTGATCTAGACTTTTTTTATTGTGTACCGCCATATAAAAATCCAAATGAGCACCAGCACTATATTCACATAAATGTCTAGTAATTTGCTCTATAGTATGATAACGCGAGTGATAAAAAGGAATATCATAGCTCGCTAATAATCTAAAATATTTAACGCGACTAGCAAAACGATAATACATAGAAGTTCCTACCATTAAATAGCAAAAATCAAAATACTCTAAAAAATCTTCTGTTACCATAAAGCTATTCTCCCTAAAATGTAAAAAATTATTTTGCAATTCTGTTTTATGTTCAAAAAAGAAATAAAAGATGTTGTAACCTCTACTATGTAATAAATTATCAATATTCCCAAAATGCTTCAACCCTACATCATCCAACAAAAAAGCAACATTTCTATAAACCGGAAAACATTCTTTAAAATATCGATTTAACCCATTACCCATAAAAGCTATACCATTCACAAAATTATGCAAGCCCAAATCTTTTAATTTCTTTATCATTACTTCTTGATATGTCTTAGAAGCTATTAAAATTAACGATTCTTGTTCTTTTTTTATTGCACAACAAAAGGTTTTTAGACTTCTTTCTTTGCAAGAGTCATCAATAATCTCATAACAATCCTGCAAATTCTTATGAGCATTTAAAAATTCAATAATCCATGCAATAACCCTTCCATTTCCTCCTCCTCCATAGATATAATATTTCATGGCATTCTCCAAGTATCATCTCTTAATATTAAAGTTAAAATATTCACCTCATTACAAATAGGTGATAGTTTAAGAAGCATGTCCCGTATATAAATGATATTACTTGTTGCTATAAAAACAACATCTATTTCTTGTTTTTTCTTAATAATTTCTTGAAAACCTAAAAAACCTTCCTTGTAATCATCAGCAACAAATAAAATTTTCTTATTTTTTCGAATGAGATATTCTTGAACATAATGGCTCATAAAGCCATCACTATACACAACAAAATTATTAGAATTATCTATAATTTCTAATGTCTCTTTTTCATTAAGCAATAGCCTATTAAAATTATCATACTCCCTATTTAGCTCATCTTGAAAACATTCACTATAAATTTTAGCAATATCTCTCAAATACTTACTATATTTTTTCTTGCCTACTAAAGAATACAAGATATCTGCCACTTCTTTTCCATGCCAATTAACAAGCACATTCTGACATACAGCAGGTGACATAAAAATATCATATAACTTCTGCCGAACCAACTCTTCTTGTTTGGCACCATCAAAATACATCCCCATAGTAACAATCCACTGATACAAGTCTATATATTTAGCCCTAGCATTAGGAGAAATGCCTCCAATATACGTGATATGGGGGACATAACCTAATCTAGCATATTTAAAGATTAACTCATTGGAATACTCAAAATACACATCTTTACATTCTTGTGTCTCTTCATTAAAAAAATCATATTGCTCTATCCATTCTTTTTTTAAAATATTCATCATTTTATTTGTGACGATACTTTTTTGAGCTTCATTTAAATCATTGTAATGAAATAATTTAGGCAAAGTATCAATATTACATTTCATTACAATATCATCAAAATAGCACCAACCCACATCAAACAAGACAACATCCACCTCTTCATCTTTAATAGCTGTATAAACATTTTCTAAAAAATATTCTTCATTCAAAAAATCATCATCAGCACATTCAAAAATATATTTTCCATTAAAACAACCCTTCTTTTGTGCTTCATAGAAAGTTTTATTTGCAAATCCTAAATTTTTTTCAAATCTGATATAACGAAATCTCTTATCATTTGTATATTCTTGCACTACAATAGGGGTATCATCACTGGAGCAATCATCTAGAATAATCACTTCATAATCATTAAATGTTTGCTTTTTAATGGAATTTAAACAGCGTTTTAACAAATTAGATCGATTATAGGTTGCCACTGTGATTGTAAAAAACATTAAATCTCCTTTAATTTCGCCAATTATTAATATTCAAATAGCTTAATATTATCATAAATAACTCTCTAGCCTTTATAAAAATACTTTCCTTTTAACTTTTATATTTAGTTATTTTTGCAGAATAAGCAGGATAATTCATTTAAGTATTCATGAGTTTCACAATATCATCCAAAACTTCCTCCAACCCAATAAAATCCATGCAATGAATGTCTTTATTACAAGTTGGATTATAACAAGGGATGCATTCATACCCGCTTAAATCCAGACTTTTTGGATACACTGAAACTCCACGCCCATAATAATAGATCTCTTCACCACTTGTAGCTCCAAATAACACAATCACACTTTTTTTCATTGCTAATGCTAGATGCACCCCCAAACTATCGTGTGTTACTAACACATCACACCCTGCAATCCAATCCATATAATCATATAAATTATTCATTCCTTGCTGCCAAGAAAAACTAATCTGATCTTTTTCAAGTAAGACTGCTAACTCCTCCCATTTTTCTTTCTTCATCGCTTTTGTGGGCCATTTGCTACCCACTTGATAATTTAATCCAACCTGAAATTTTTCTTTTGGCTTTGGTTTATATCCGAGAGAATATTCCTGCTCTCTCCATTCACAACCCACCATTTCAACAATCACCTTTTGCCAAATTTCGTGACTCTTTTTCCCACTAACCTTATCTTGTATATAATTTGTAGCACCTAGACTACGCTCATAAGCGCTATAATTACCACTCACCACATCAAATCGAAATCCAACCTTCTCCCAAGCTTGAATCATATCTGCTAATCCGCAAACTCCGTGAATCTTTTCTAAATTCACCACCATATCAAACTGCTCTCGCATCAAGGCAAAAGGGATAAATTCATCCCACACAAGCACTCTCTCTAAATAAGGATTATCCACTATCAAAGGAAACGCTTCAGGGGCAACCAACCAAGTAATACAAGAATTGGGATATTTTTGTTTTAAAGCCTCTAATACAACCGTGCATCGCACGACATCTCCAAGACTAACTACTTTACCCATTTCAGGATCTAATGTTTCAGAATAACCAAGTTTAATAATTAAAATTTTCATTTAATTCTGCCTCTTTAATATTTCTCTTTTTCTATACCATTGATTAATCCATTCTACCAAATATTCACTAGCATTACCATAATGATACATATCCTCTTTGCAATAATGCTCTATTTTATCTCTCCAATACTTTTGATAATTTTCATCTGCTTTAAGTTGTCTTGCAATACCATCTAATAACCTCAACTCATCATTACATAATCTAATATGCAAGGATGGATGGTAAAAAGTATCCTCTACAGAAAAAAGGTCACAAGAATTAATTCCCAAATAAAGCAAAATGCAAGGCTTCTTTGCAAGAATAGGATAAGAATATGCCATAGAAGATATCCCAGATTCAATAGCCATAAAACTCCTATCTAACTCCCCTTGCTCCAAATATTGCTTATCATACCATACAAATCCGTTCTCCTTTTCAAAAGTTTTTTTCAAATTCAACAGACTAATTTCATGATATCTATTGGTAGGCTTATATAAAACCCTAATGCCACATGATAGAAAATTTTGAATAATTCTCAATAAAATATCATAAAATTTGACACATAAAGTATCGCCAATAACTATAATGCTATCCATTTTTTGAATGCTATGTGTTATTGCTTGTGTCTCTAAAGATTTAATTTGTTTATCCAAAGATGGATATCCCCCTTTAACCAATCGATGGCTAATATCCCCAAAAGCCCCTCCAAATCTCTGCTTTTCGCTAGTAAGATCATACAATGTTTTAGAATGTATATTAATATAAGATGAATAATGCAAAAACAGATCATAACTTTTTTGAACATCTGCATGAGTAACCGAACTAGGATACATATCCATACTAGGTATCATCTTCAAACTAGCAACATTCTGATGAAATTTCATACCTGGACTTTGATCAATAACAAATGGAAAAAAAGATAATTGCTCCAAGATTTCAAAATTAGCATAAATATAATCTTGCTGTTTTTCCCTTAAAAAAGTTTCAATTTCTTTATGTATAAAATTTTGATAAGTTATTATATAAACAATCTTAAATCCTTTTTGTTGCAATAAATCAATCATAAATCCCAATGATTTTTGCTCAATGTTATGATTCTTCAGAACAATAGCAATGATTTTTTGATTTTTAAATCTTTCACTGCAATATTGGTTTAAAAGAGCACTCAACACCATCACTCCATCAAAGCATTTATCTATACCATTTCTAATAATATTTTCTAACAAGTCATCTTCTAACTTCTTAGAAGTTAGATATAAACATGCCTTACCCTCACTAATTTCTTGCCGTATCTTAATGCTATTAAATTCCAATGATTTTTCTTGTTTGCAATCATCCAAAAAAGAATAAGAATCCCCCTCCCTTCCCATTCTATCTATTGCGATAACATCTTCACAATACACAGCTTTTTTAACAAACTCTAAAATCCAAGCACAATACTGAGAATTTCCTCCTTTTGGATATAAATAATAATGCATTTATTTTTTCTCCTCCAACCATTGATGCAAAACATTACCAACTCTTTCTATATTATTTAGATTTTGATTAGGACCGCTTGGCAAAATAAGCATTTGCTGATCAAAAATATCACTTTTAGGATATTTCCCAACAATTCCCAAATGACTACAACAATTTAATGAAGGAGACTCAAAAGAACTTTCTATACCCATTGCTTCCAAATATTTCTTTAAATCTTTATTATTTTTAGTTATCACAATAAATCTTATAGGCACTTCACCATTTTCTATATCCACATTTAAAAAATTAATTTTATCTTGCAACATATCGCGATAACCACAATACAACTCTCTAGAATGAGTAATTTTCTGGTTAATCTTCTTTAATTGCACCAAACCAATTGCAGCTTGAATATCATTAAATTTGAAATTATATGCTCTTATTCCATAATTTCTTTCTTGCCTTACATCAAAAACTCCTTGATTTCTAAGCCTTCTTAAAAGATTATAATCTTCTTGATTGTGTGCAGTTACAATTCCCCCTTGGCCTGTAGTTAAAAGTTTTGCTACCCCAAGAGAAAAACAGCCAAACCTGCCAATTGTCCCCAAATACCTCCCCTTAGAATCTTTAGATCCAAAAGCCTGACAAGCATCTTCAATCACCTGCAAATTATATTTCCTTGCTATTTCTAAAATTCTATCCATATTTGAGGCAACCCCATTCATATGAACAGGCACAACAAGTTTAGTCTTGTTTGTAATTTTATCTTCTATTAATTCTTCATCAATAGTTTGATTCTCTTTAACATCAACTACTCTTACCTTTGCACCCAATATCATAGCAGCATGTGCGGTAGCAACAAATGTCCGATTAGAGATAATTACTTCATCACCTTTCTTTAGACCTAATGCCATATAGGCTAAACTTAGTGCTTGCGTGCCATTTGGCACAGCTACGGCATAAGGGACATTTAAAAAATTTGCAATCGCTTTCTCAAATTTCTCCGTAATTTCTCCTTGACCTATATTTCTATTTGCAATCGCATTTGAAACTGCCTCTTGCTCCTCTGCACCAAGCTCGATATTCCACCATTTAATTCGTTCCATTTAAATACTCCTTAATTTCAAGCTGCGGCAATTCCAAATTATAGAATATTCCTCCCCTCTTTAGAAATTCCTTATGCTTTTGTGTAATAGGATCTATAAACCTCCAAGCTACATTGATAACCTCTTTTATATTAGTATCCTCTTCTAAAATTTTAGAATCATTTACCAAAACACCTAAATTTGATGCATATTTACCAATTTTAGCAATATTATCATCTAAAAAATAATCAATCACATCAGATAGCCCCAAATGATACACCATCATCACTCCACCCACTGAAGCACCATACACACCGACACTTCCTTGACGCTCCTTAATCTCCAATGCAAGCTTTCTAACCTTCTCTCTAAAATCTTCCAAACCTTTAGTAAAATTTATAAAAATATCACTCTGTTTGAAAAAATCTTTTTCAGCTTCTATCAAAGAAAGCAATTCTTTAGTCTTTGACTTACTCATATCTTGAGTAATTTTAATTTGTATGCTTCCACCTTTACTCTCAATAATCTTAGCATCATACAGATTCAAATTTTTCTTTTTTAAAAACTCACATAATGGCAAAAGATATAGGTAATTGATATGTTCTAAAAATACCATATCCACCAAATTTTTCTCCAAAACTGCTTTAGCATAGAAACTTTCAAAAATAAACTCTCCACCCTCTTTAAGTGTTTCTTTTATTTCATCAAACAATCTTTCTAAATTCACACTATTTGCAACAATATGACTAGCAAAAACAAAGGCATCTTCATTTTGAATTATCTCCATTAGCCTCTGCGTTTTATTAAAACGCAGAGGCTTAGAGACATATCCCCTCAAACTCCCACCTTTAGTCCAGATTTCTTCTGCATCAAACAATTCCAATCCACAATGATTGAAAAATTTTGCCAAAGGTTTTGCGCTAAAATAACTAATATGCTCATGGTAAATCGTGTCAATCAAATGCTTCTTTAAAACACTTTGCGCATAACTTGTCTCAAATACAAATACACCATTATCATCAAGCAATAACTCAATACCTTTCACCACATCTGCCAATAAAGGAATGTTGGCAATCACATTGTTGGCAATCATAATGTTGGCTTTACCTTTTTGAAGCCTAATTTCTTTAGCTAGATCTCTCGTAAAAAAACCACAAATCGTCTCAACTCCACGCTTTTTTGCAATTTCTACTGCAATAGAAGCAGGATCAATCCCTAAAACTCGCATACCTTCATTTTTAAAAACTTCTAGCATTGCCCCTTCATTGCTTCCAATCTCGATCACCAAAGAATCTTTTGGCACCTTAAACCTTTTAATTAAATCCTTAGCTCCCTGTTTGAAATGTTCCACCAAACCAACTGAAGTGCCAGAAGTATATAAATAATCCTGCTCATAAATTTCTTTTGGCTCCACAACTTCGCTTAATTGCATTTGACCGCATACATTGCACATCATCACTACAACATCGTGCAATTCGCAAGATAACGCCAACTCTTTATTCTTAAAAAACCTATCCCCAATTGGATTTTTAGATAATGTAATAACTTTTTTTAAATTCTCTCTTCCGCATAATCTACATTGATTAATCTTATATATTTTATCTTTCATAATTTCTCTTTTGTATTTCTTTCTCTTATCTCTATAAACAGAACATTTTCGCTTATTATTTCCATTTGATAAGGGATATTACTTCCAACTTTCCCTAAAAAATTTTTTTTATCCAAAATAATCCTTTCCTTTGTTTCTAGATTCGTGAGGCTAATTTTGCCTTCTAGTATCAAATAATAAGAATCTGTATTTTTAAAAATTTGTTCTGGAATTAACTTTTTATAAGGATGATAAATTAACATGACATGCAAAGAATCATTTGGACTTTTATGAAAACAAAAACGAACAGTTTCACCATTTGCATCACCCTCATTTTTTAAAAATTCTTTATGCTTCTGAGTGATTTCAAAAAAATCTTTTAATGCAAAATAGCTAGGTGTCTTCGCATTAGGAAAAGACTTAAAATTCTCCAATACTCACTCCTTATTTTTTACAAAACTAATATATTGTAAGCCCCTTCCCCAAGCTTTGCTTATTTTTTTTGCACTAGCCACATTCTGCCATTTTATACTTTGAAAATTCCGCAATAATACAATACTTTCTTGCACACAGCCCATAAATACTTCCCCTAAATCTTTATTCTTATCTAAAATCCTCTGAAGTATCTCTATAATTCTTATAATAAAAAGCTCATTAGGCTCTCTTCTAAATTTACCAATATATTCCCTAAAACAAATCAATTCTTTATATAATTCTTGATTTTTTACATGTTTTCTTTCGAAATCTTTAAAATTTCTATCAATAAGCAAATGTTTTTTAAATGAAAATTCTCTCAATATTTCCTTAGAATAAGAATATTGCATGTCCTTATACCAACTTTGATTAGGAATTAAATTGGGAGACATTCCCACCACTTCATATCCCTCTCCAAAATACTTTACACACTCTTCAATGCTAAATAGCTTCACATCTCCACCTGGATTCAAAATAGTATCCACTACCCAATCTTCAACTGGACGCACAGCATATTTCAGATTATTTAAATGACTCCCAAATGCACGAGAAAGTATTTCTATTTTCTGTTTTCTATCCTCTATCTTGGAAATCAAAATTAAACCCAAAATTCTTCGCAAATCTTCATAAAAATAAGAAAACTCGCACATTGTCGTAACAACAATATAAGTCCCAATATTTGCATATTTCTTAATACATTCAATAACCTCTTGACGATTTTCTGCATACAAACTATGCAAAAACCCTTCAGCTATAATTACCTTATAAGTGTTTTCGCCTTTAAAACTTTCTAAAATTTCATTATATATAGTATATTGTGACTTGGGTATTTGGTATTTTTCAAACAATTTCAAAGCACTATGTACAGCTACCTCATTTGGTTCCACTAAATCTACTTTTGCCCCCAAAAGCAAAAAAGCTAAAGTATTATAGCCACTCCCTCCACCTATATCTAACAAATCAATTCCATGAAATGCAAAGCTTGGGATTCCCAACATTTCATAAAGTCTCTTACGCCTATACATATGTTCTCTAATATCTCCAATATCTTTTGGATCTAACACACCCCCATACTCTTTATAAAATTTCACAAACTCATTCATCTCTCATTTTCCTTAAACAAGCATAATACAAGCCTCTACCCCAAGCCTTTCTAAAATCTTTCATAGTGCTAACACTCCGCGGATTAATGATATTTTTTTGCAATATATTAATCACTTCAGACAATGCATTCACAAAATCATTCCCCAAATCTTTATGATCATTTAAAATCTCTTTTAACACTCTATAATGCCCCCCCCCACTGACTTCTTTAACTCTACAATCTTGCTTCATCAAATCTTGAAACTCTAACAACTGCTTTGCTAATTTTTGATTCTTGCTTTTACTGCGAATACTATATTTAAATCTATTATCCAATAATAAGTGTCTAGTCAAGTAAAATTCTTCTTTTATAGCATTCGTATGACAATAATCTATATCTTTATACCAGCTTAAATTTGGTACTAACTGAGGAGAAATATGCCTCATTTCGTACCCATCAAATCTTTTGATTATATCTAAAATATCCAAACGCTCTAGATTATTTGCGGGATTCAAAATATTATCAGTTACCCAATCCTCAATCGGACGTACAGCATACCTTAATTCTTTCAAATGCGCCCCAAAAGCATCTGACAATATAATCACCTGCTGGTTAAAATCATCTTCATTGGCAATTAAAATTTTTCCCAGATATCTCCGAATATCTTCATAAAAATAGGAAAACTCGCACATTGTTCCAATCACCACCAATGTGTCTTTTTTAGATAAAGCTTTAATTTTATCCATAATTAAATTTCTCAATGGAATCTCTAGAACATGCAATACAGCCTCTGCACAAATCAAATCATATTTGTTCTCATTTTTTATGTCTTCAACATCCGAATAAATAGCAAATTGATCTTGTTGGATATTAAAACTAGCAAACAATTCTACGGCTTTCTTTTGTGCTTGCTGATTTGGCTCTACCATATGGACTTTTGCTCCAAATAACAAAAATGCCAATGCATTATAACCACTACCACTGCCAATATCTAGCACATTAGCCCCATTAAAAAATCTACTTGGTATCCCAAGCATATCATATAATCTAGCCCTACGAAATAGATGCGAATCAACATCATTTTTCATTTTAGGATCCAAAACACCACCAATTTTATTATAAAATTCTAAAAGCAGATTCATTATTTACCTCCCTACACAAACCCCAAATGCTTCTCATCGGCATTCAAGTATTCTAAAATCATTTTATTTTTTTCGTGTGCTACACAATGATGATTACAAACGCAAGATGGATTAACCTTGAAAAAAGACTCTTTATTTTGATACCACCACTCTCTAAAAGATATATCTTTAATACTTCCAAGCAATGCTTCATCAAGATTATAAGCCTTATCTTGACAAGGATACACATTTAAATCTGCACCAATAACCATAAGCATTTGAGAGTAAGGGCACCAAGAGTAATCTTTTTCAAAACTATTAAGCTGATAATGATAAGAATCATAAATCTCTAATATTTTTCCAAAATCATTTTGTGCTTTTTTTATCTCTTCTTTTGCCTGTTTATAAAAAGCTTGATGATAGATATTAGTTTTTTCCCCTTCATTACTAACAATTGCTGGAGATATTTTAAGGCTATCTACCCCTATCTCACTAAGTATCTTTGAAATTTCATAAATCTTGTGCCAATTATCCTGCCCCACAATATAACTCACTCCAAGATAACATTGTCCGCCAATTTTTTTAAATTTCTCCATATTAGAAATAATTTTATCAAATTCCTTTTTCCCTACACCACGAAATTTTTGATAACTTTCATTATCATAGCCATCCATACTCACGCGCACCCAAGTGCCATATTTCGCAAAAAGTTCTGCCACCTCTCCATCTAATTTAGCTCCATTTGTCAATGTTGCAAAAGCAATATTTGTTTCAATTAAATGCCTCAAAGTTTGTGGCATATATTTATAAATCAATGGTTCTCCACCCCCACTAAATGTAATAGCTTTAACACCCATCAACTCGCAATCATCAATAATTTCAAGCATTTTTTGTTCTGGTATAAAATCCCGCTCTACCATATCTTTTCCAAGTTGCAAATGCGAAACTTTATAGGCACAATACCAACAATCATGATTACACACATTTGTAGGTTTAATCCTTATATGTATTGGCGGCATTATCGCTTTATCTCTAGGCAAAGAATCAAGCTTGTCTTTATAATGAAACATTTTATATTTCGTATATAACAATCCCATAACCATTCCTATTCAAAATAAATAAATTCATAATCACCTTTATATCCAAACTCCCTTGCTATCCATATCCACTCACTAGGGTTTAGAAAACTCTCACAAGTAAGTGCCCAGCATTGAAGATTGAAAAGTTCTTGATTATTTCTATAAGATTCCACCATAATATATTTTTGCTTTCCTACACGCTCAATCTCACTAAAAGCTGTTTTCAAATCAAACAATGCTAAATTATGCAATGTTCCAAGTGAGATTACTAAGTCAAATTCTTCATCCCCAAATGGAAAAGGACTTCGTGCATCATAAACAAATAAATTTTCTGCAACTTCCTCCTTAGCGTTTTTTATTGCATACTCTGAAATATCAAAGCCAACTACCTGTATATTGGGTAAAATCTTTTTAATCTCATACAATAAAAATGCTTTTCCGCAACCTACATCTAAAATTTTGCTTTTATTATTTAATTGATAAATTTCTATCAAATCTCTAGCAACCGCTTCCCATCTTCCATCATATTTATATCCACCATACCCATATCGCCTATCTCCATCCCAAAAATCCTTTTCATATTTCTTAGCAATATCCATACACTCTACTTTAGAATCTGCCATCCTTGTAAAATAATCCCTTTTGGTCTTTTGATGCAATTTTGTAAAAATATTTCGTAAAACACCCATTATAACTCCATTTTCTTTCGCACAGATTCAACGATTCCCTTACAATCAATTCCAAAAAAAGTGCGTCCATAATCACAATTCCCTATTAAATGCACATATTGATTTGGCACACCTAAAATTTCTATATTTGCATTTGTATGAGATCTTAAAAATGTCCCTAAGCCACCATAACTAAAATGCTCTTCAATAACAAAAATAGTTTTATAAGATTCCAAATTAAAGTCCATTGAATTAATAAAAGGCTTACTTGCAACATCACATCCAAGAATTTCACCTGCTTTAAGCACTTCTTGAACGATTGAACTATGAGATAAAAGCAAAATCTCACTCTTGTTTTTCAATAAAAATTGCAATTGTGAAACATCTTGAATCTCCCTTTTATGCAAATTAGGTTCGCCTGCTTTAGGGATTCTAATGTAACTTGGCTTCTTGGAGTGATAAGCATACTGAAAACAAGCCTTTACCTCTAAAGGATCACAAGGTGAAAAAATATTTAAATTTGGCAAACTCAAGGCTAAACCTATATCTTCTAATGCATAATGAGTCATACCACTTGGCATATAGGTAAAGCCACTTCCAGTTCCCACCAAAATAACAGGCAACTCTTGATAGCAGATGTCATTTCTTACTTGCTCATAAGGACGCATCATTACAAATGGAGCAATATTATAATACACAACCTTTCTTCCGCACAAAGCCAAACCAGCTGCCATACTAACACATAATGCTTCATTAATTCCAGGATTGATATATTGCTCTTTATACTCCTCTTTAAATGTATCCCAAACACCAAGCCCAGCATCTCCGCTAATCAAAAATACATTCGAATCTTTTTTGGCTACTTCAATGATACAATTTGCTACTGCATTTCTCATTTTAAAACCTCTAATGCTTTAGAATAAATCTCATCTGTTACCAAATAATAATGCCATTCTAACTTATCCTCCATAAATTCCACTCCCTTACCCTTTATGGTATCACAAATCACACAAAGCGGTCGATTTCTTTTATTTGTAACTACCTCAACAATCTTTTCCTCACAATGTCCATCCACCCGTATGCAATCCCAACCAAATGCTTTCCATTTATCCTCTAATGGTTCAAACTCTACAAGCTCACTAGCCCTGCCATAGCCTTGCAGATCATTTCTATCTATAAATACCACAATATTATCTAACTTCAACTTTGCTCCAAGCATTGCTGCTTCCCAAATACTTCCTTCTTGAATCTCACCATCACCCATTAAAATATAAACATTACGCTTCCTGTCTTCCTTACTCTTTTTAAAAGCCATTGCCATGCCAATGCCAATGGGTAACCCATGCCCTAAACTTCCTGCAGAAATCTCAATATAAGCATGAGAATTCCTATCTGTGTGTGCTGGCAATGTTCCTCCATTTTGGTAATATCCCAAAAGCATTTGTTTATTCATTAAGCCTCTATGGTATAAAGTCGCATACAATGCCATTGCGGCATGTGCCTTTGAAAGTATAAAAATATCTCTAGTTTCATAATTTTGCAAGTTCAAAACTTTAAAATATAAGGCACTTAAAATATCTACACATCCTAAAGCCGAACCAATGTGTGGGCTTTTTGCACGATTAGCAATTTGCAAAATTGTTTTACGAATCTCTTTTGCTGTTTGTGTCATCTATTCAACCTTTCAATATTTTTGTCCAACACATACGGCAAACAAATAATGAGCCATAGGATAAAATCCAGTATGCACAACCTCATCATTCATACTAAAAACAAACACTTGATGAAAATATTTTTTACAAAATTGCTTAAAATCCTCCCCACTTTTGCAATTTACATGTTCCGCCTTGCTCCCCTCACTTGCATACACTTGACTCTCCAAACTAGGTATTCCCAAAATTAACACACCCCCACCCTCAGAAGGATCTTTCAATGCGCGAATAATATTGCGCATAAAAACATCTTCATCTTTTGGATCAATATGTTCAAATACATCAAGCGCATAGATACCATCAAATTCATTTTTACAAGGTTCTTTAGCCAAATCCAAAACTTTTAATTCTATGTTTTCTGGTCTTCCAAGCTCTTTAGCCTGATCAATAAAAACAGGGTCATAATCTGTTGCCACCAATGTCTTGACGTTTTCTGCTACAATAGCTGAATAAAATGCATCAGCACAACCCAATTCTAAAACCTTACCCATTCCAGCAAACATCTTTGAAACAAATTTATAACGAGCTGATGTTAAAGCTAAGCGTATAGGTTGATGAAAGTAAGCATAAGAGCTCATATAACCCATTTTTGCGACTCTACCTTCATCATATTCCTTAACACAATTATTAAAAAATTTCCCTTTAGTTTCCTTCATATTTTCTCCTTTTAATTAAATAAAATTTACATGGCTTACTTGTCTATGCAAAATATCATTTAAAAATTCATTAATTGCATTTGGACGGCAATTTGTTGGACACTTTTGACAATTCAAGTCTCGCTCTAAAAAAGATTTAATTTTTTTTCGTTTCTCTCCATTCCAAATTTCATAAAAGGAATCTTGGTAAATATTACCATACACAAATTCTTCTTTATTCCAATACGGAAGGCAAGTAGCTAAATCTCCAGCAGAATTTAAAGTTGTTATAAAATTACATCCATAGCAATGAGAATAGCTTCTCCCATTTTGTTTATTTAAAAAAGCATTTTCTCTAAAAATAACCTTAAAATTATCATCTTCATAGCTTTTAGCTTCTTTAGCCAAATCTTTAATTTCATCAAAAGAAATAAAACCCTGCCTCTCACTATATTTTTGTTGCTCATTTTGAAAAACAAAAGGTTTAACGGAAATAAAATCTACTCCAGCATTTTTTAAATGGGAAATAGCCGATAATAATGTATCTTTATTTTCGGGCAAAAGCACAAATTGCGAACCCAAATCCACATTTAATTGGTTTTTATTTTTAAAATTAACAGCATATTCTATATTGTGCAATACCTTACTCATTAATTGATATGCCCCCCCCCCCCGAACCTATATTAGATCCTACATTCCTAGAGGGTTTATGAACTTTAGCATAAGTTTGTGCATCCCCACCATTAAAACTAAATCGCAAAAATGTAAGGTAGGGCAATAATTGTTCAGCTAATCTTTCACTCAAAAGTTCTCCATTGCTAAACATACCACAATCAATTCCCACTTCTTTTGTCTTTTTAACAAAATCTGCAATATTTTTATGAATTAATGGCTCTCCTTCCCCAGCATACAAAATACTTTTCAGACCAAGCGAAGCAACTTCATCCAAAAAACTCAAAAATCTGTCTTTATCCAAATGTCTATTAGGATAATCAATATAATCATAGGCACAAAAAATACATCGATGATTGCATAATCCAACAGGAGAAACTTCCATATATATAGGATAACAATCTCCATTTTTCTGAAATTCTGCCACCCTCTCAAAATGGTAATGTAACTTATGGGAATCTAAAAGAAATTTTTTCATTAGATAAATCCTAGATAAAATTTACATGGGAATTTGAATGTTTTAATTCCCATAAATATCGATTAATGGAATCCATTCTGCAATTTACTCTACACTTTTTGATATCTAAATCATTTTGTATAAATCGAATATTTTCCTGCCTCTTTATGCTTTGCCAAATTTGCTTAAAACTCTTCTGATTAATATTTCCATATGAAAAACGATCATCGCCCAAATAACAACTGCAACCATAAACCTCTCCATTAGCACTTATATATCCCCAAAAATATGGAGTAGAATAACATTTTTCATAAAAATTTCTATTTCCAGTTAACTTTTTCATTGTGTCTGACCTAAAAATAATAGAAAACTCTTCACTGCTTAATTCATTTAGGCTTTTTTCTAAAAACAAATATTGACTATAATCTAAACCTTCATATTCTCTAGTTCGACTAAAAAGATGCTGAGAATACGGCTTAATTACTAAATAATCAACTCCAATATCCCTTAATGTAATTGCAAACTCTATAGCGGTTTGGTAATTTTGAGGCAAAAGCAACATTTGCACTCCAATAGTACAAGAGCTTTCTATCTTTTGCCGTATTTTTATTGATTCTTCTAAATTTTTAAGAACCCTGTAAAAATCATTTTCCCTTGTTCTATGAATTTGAGAATAAACTTTTGCATTTCCTGCATTAATGCTAGCTTTAATCCAAGTTGTATTCTTTAGAATCTTAGGCATTTTATCTAGTTTAATAGGAACAAAATTAGTAGTAATAGCTACATCAATTCCAGCTTTTTTTGTTGCCTCTATCATTAAATCAAGATCTCTATGTAACATTGGCTCCCCTTCTCCTGCAAACATTACACTTTTAACCCCAAGCTCAGCCATCTCACGAATTATTTGCTTATAAATTTCCAAATCAATTTTAATATTTTTATATCCCATATAATCAACTCCACAAAATGTGCAACGATGATTGCATGCACCATAAGGAGAAATTTCAACATAAATAGGATAAATCTCTTTTTCTTTTTCCCAATTACCATAAGATTCAAGCCATTGCGATACCCTTGTAGGATGAAAAATTAACTTATGAGAATCGATTCTAAAAATATCACTCATATTCCAAAATAACCTCCATTTAATGCCGCTCTCTCATCGGATGTCAAATCTCTAATATTCTTCATATCCACAGATGTATGACCAAACTCTTGAAATCGATTGGTTTTAACCTTTATATCACAGGGATTACAATGTCCATAAACATAGCAAGGTCGATAAATATCCTTGATTTTAAAATCTGAATCTAAAATATTTCCAATAGGAGTTCTATTTTCGTATAGATCCGAATGACATCGATATATTTTTCCATTTGGTCCTACTATTAATTCTGTTGTCTTACATTCACAATATTTTTCTATTTTTTGCGAAATAGCATCTTGATATTTATAAGTTCCATGCCATCTTTTACCATCAAATCCCAAATACTCTTTAACTCTAAAATCAATGCCTTCTTTTTTGCATTTTTCCTTTATTTCATTGATATGTTCCATGTTTTGCGGTGTTACAACCGAATAAATTCCTACATAAAATCCCGCATCCCGCATCTTATGATGCTTGATTATCAAATCATCAATCTTATTTTGACCGGGATGATAACTCACACGAATCGCAGCATACTTAGCATCCCTAGTAAATTTTTCAACAGGAACTCTTTGAATAAATTCATCAACATCAAACATAAAATTAGTCAGCAAATCTAATTTAAATCTCGAATCAACTCCATTAACAACCTCATAAAAACCTTTATACATGGTGGGTTCTCCACCTTGCAAAGTCAATGGGATATCCTCTCTAGGATTTCCCCTTTCATCTAAAAGACAAATCCGATTAATAAAATCTACCCATTCACTTGGTTTAATTTGCTTTTTACTCACAGAATTCCGAGAAGATCCTCTTTCATTGAGATTAATGCAATAAGAACATGATAGATTACAACTAAGTGTTAAAAATAGTGCTATATAATTATAATGGGGCGGAATATTAATAAAATCCAACTGCATTTTATAAATCCTTTAGTATTTTTATAAAAGAATTAAAACTACGCTTATCCTCTATTTTCTTAATAATCTTGCCAGAAACTATCAATAATTCCATCATTTCAAATCGTAGTTTAGAATCCGCAATAATTCTCTCTAAATGTTCACCATATTCTTTAATGCCATATCCTGCCATATATTGACCAGGAAATTCCCCACTACTGCTTATAAATCTCTTCATTTTAGGCACATACTCCTCTTGATATTCCCTTAAATTATCAGCATTATATATAAACCAATATCCTATTTTTGTCCTAACCCAATTAACATTTGTCCGCAAAATAACTCTGTCATTTTCATTTTCGATAACCTTACAAGAATAATCTGCAATTCTTCTCATCTCATCATCTTGCAAGTCAAAATATTTTGACTTTTTCAATATATCCCTATCAATTTTAGCAGAGTATTTATTGATAATAAAAAGCATATTATCCGCTTCAATAAAATCCTTATATCCCAAAACATCTTCATGAAACTCTTCAATATTCTCAAAATAAACCAAAAACAACTCACTATATTTCAATTCTTTTAATTCAATATTATCAATCTTTATTTTATCATTACGATAGCTTACGGCAACTTTCCCTTTTGCCATAAATTCACTTAAACTCTCCCCTTGTCCCATAGGAAAAGTATCACAAAAAATATCAATAATATGCCCATAAATATGTGGATCCACAAATCCAGGCATAAAAAATCGATCCGAAATTCCAAGCTTTTCAACTTTATCTCTAATTACCGGCATATTTCCACTTCCAGCAGCGATAAAAATCGTATTGGAGTGTTTTTTCATAACCTCTGCAATGCACTCTAAATACTCATCGCTATCCACTTTGACAAGTCTGCCTATCACACCCAAAACCACCGTGTCTTTTGTGATAGGATATTTTGCCTTCTCTGCTTCTATGAGCTTTGGATCTCTTGGTGGATTATAAAATCTTTCAATATCCATCGGCACTAAAAAACTTTTAAAATCATAAGGCGTTGTTGGCGGTATAGCATGACTTATTCTCTCATCAATCCCCACAATATCATACCGACCATTCCCATGACTCCAATAAATCTGCTTAGGAGCACTTCTTGTCGCAAACAAAAAATCTGCACAATCAATGGTGCCTGTAATGATAATAATATCTACCCCTTCACTTAGAAGAGATTGTCTTATTGATAATGCCTTTTGCAAATGTGAGTAATAATAACTATATTGCCTTATTAGCTGATAAGCTGGACATACCACAGGCACTCCAGCCTGCACAAAGCTCTGCATAGCCTCGATTCCATCCTCACTTTTTTGGATATAGTTCATACTATATACAACCAATTCATACTGCTTAGCAAACTCTTCATTTTGCATTAAAGCCTTGCAAAGCGAATATTCTACCTTATAAGGTGAATTTTCAACAATCCTATCTTTAATAAGAGCAATCTTAATCTTTTCTCCCGATTTGCCACCTATACTTGCCTTGCACTTAGAGAGATTCTTGCCATATTCCACATAATAAGGCTCTACAAGTTTTACTACCTTATCATTATATTCTTGCCAATCCTCTTGAGTTTGCGCAGAATTTCCAAACTTATGATAAATATAAAAACTCACATACATTGCCATATCAAGATTGCCTTGTTCTAACAATCCTTTTAAGCAATCAAGCCAAACAGGAAAATTCTCCCTCCATTTTAGATGATTAAAATAATGCCTCACATTCCAAAAACAATGCATATTCCACAAAAATATTGTCTTTTTAGTAAAATCATCAAGCTTAGAGAAATTATCCCATTTCAAAGCCTCTCTTTGAATCTCCAAAATCCATTCCACTGGAATCTCATAATAACACAAAAACTCCCTTGTAAAAGGGTCTAACTCTACCATATAGTTTTCTCTCAAACTCAAATAAATCACTTTGGAGAAAAAAAACTTCACCGCTCCTTCTTTGTCCCCACTAAGCAGCAAAGCGGCACTTGCAAACTCAATAAACAATAGTCTTTCATAATAAGAAGCATTGCTATCTTCCACATAAGGGGAGCAAAAATCAAAATACTTCATAAATCTCTCATCTTTTTTAGATGATTTTCTACCTTCAAAAAGCCCATAAGCCCATAAAATAGACTTATCTAAAATATCCCCCTTAGAAACAATAATTTCTAGAATCTTTTCTTTTAATAAAGCAATAATCTCTTCTCTATAAGAATCTTCTAATTGCTTCTGCCACTCCTGCCCAAAAGCACGGATTAGCAACATACATTCATTAATATTTTCTTTTGTTTTTGCTTCTTTAAGCCTATTTAGAATCTCTTGTGTTTGAATTTCCATAAATTTCTTTCATTGCAAAATTAATTTCCCTTATAATCGGCAAGATTGTATCAAAACTTTACTTAGCTGATTATTTTTTGCCATATTAAAAAGTGGAACATATATTGCTTTAGATTTTGCGAATTTATTTTTCGCAAAGGATGCATAATGAGTTATAGGATATACACAAATGTTAATGCGCTAAACGCACACACTTCTGGTCTTGTAAATAACAGAAACATGTCAGAATCACTAGAAAAATTAAGCTCTGGTTTAAGAATCAATAAAGCCGCCGATGATGCTTCAGGAATGGCGATTGCCGATAGTCTCCGCTCTCAAGCTGCCGCATTGGGTCAAGCTACAAGAAACGCTAATGATGCTATTGGTATTATTCAAACAGCCGATAAAGCAATGGATGAACAAATCAAAATCTTAGACACAATCAAAACAAAAGCTACTCAAGCCGCACAAGATGGTCAAACTACCACAACAAGAAACGCGTTACAAAGTGATATTTTAAGACTTATGGAAGAGCTTGATAATATCGCTAATACAACAAGCTTTAATGGTCAGCAAATGCTTTCAGGGTCCTTTACTAATAAAGAATTCCAAATTGGTGCTTATTCCAATACCACCGTTAAGGCTTCTATCCAACCAACTAACTCTCATAAAATAGGACATGTTCGCTACGAAACAGGGGCTGAGATGTCCGTAAGTGCAGGATCAAGCAATCTTAATGAAGTAACTTTAAAATTTTTAAATACAGATGGAACCAATAACTACGCTATTGAATCAGTAAAAATCTCCACTTCAGCAGGAACAGGAATTGGTGCGTTAGCAGAAGCCATCAACAAAAACTCCGATACTTTAGGAGTGAGGGCAACTTATAATGTAATGGGGCAAGGGGCTGGAGCGATTGCTTCAGGAACCATTAGGGGATTAGTCATTAATGGTATTGCCATTGGAGATGTGAATGATGTCCAAAAAAATGATTATGATGGAAGACTTATTAATGCTATTAATGCCCAAAAAGAAAGAACAGGAGTGCAAGCTTCTTTAAGTATTTCAGGAGCATTACAACTTACAAGCACAGATGGACGAGCGATTTCTGTCCAAGTAACAAGCGGTGCTGCTGTTCTTAATGGAGCTGGAACTGATGGGACAACGCCACTCCAAGGTGGTTCTTTTGCTGGAGTTTCAGGCGCAACACACGCTATTGTAGGACGCTTGACTCTTATTCGCCTTAATGCAAGAGATATTTTGGTATCTGGAACAAATTTCTCTCAAGTTGGCTTACACTCTGGTGCGACCAACATACAAAATGGATCAGGAATCGCACAATACACCGTGAATCTAAGAAGTGTTAATGGTGAATTTGATGCCAATGTTGCTTCTGCTATCGGGGCTAATGCCAATGCAGCTGTTGCTGTTGTTAATGCTAATGGAATTGGGGCTGGAGTAACAAGTTTAGAAGGTGCTATGGCGGTTATGGATATGGCACAATCCGCACAAGAACATTTGGACAAAATCCGTGCTGACCTTGGTTCTGTGCAACAACAACTTGTCTCAACTATCAATAACATTACTGTAACGCAAGTGAATGTAAAATCCGCTGAATCACAAATCCGCGATACAGACTTTGCTGAAGAATCTGCAAACTTCTCTAAAACCAACATTCTTGCACAATCAGGAAGTTTTGCAATGGCACAAGCCAACCAAGTTCAGCAAAATATTCTTAAACTTTTACAATAAGTTCTTTAGCCTTTTTGGCTTTAGACTTTTTAAATCCACACTTCAAGGAATCCTATGTCAGATGCTCTTAACCCAAGACTTGAGAAAAATCTCAAGGCGCTCTATCAAAAAAATCCACTTTTAGCTGCACAACTTAAAATTCTAGAACCAAATAAAAAATATGAAGTGTATATCGGAAACGATCCGCTAAATATTAATATTTACGACAAAGAAAACAAAGTGGCACTTTTCTCCAAAGAACCCTTAGCAGAAATCACTCAAAAAATTAAAGAATTTGAACCTTATAGGCTTTATCCTTTTTTTTATTTTTTTGGAATGGGAAATGGAATTTTTTATAAATACCTTTCTAGCAATCCCGATCTAAAAAAACTCTTTATTTTTGAACCTGAATTAGAACTCATTTATATTGCGCTAAATTTTGTAGATTTCGAACAAGAAATTCTAGAAGAAAAAATTTTAATTTTTTGGACTAAAACAATTAGTTTTGGACAACTTGATCAATACCTTGTTAAAGAAGGTCAATGGATTTATTCTAGAATCTACAATCTTCATATTTATAACAATTATTATGGTAAATACACAGAGGAATGCCTTGATTTAAATGCAATTCTAACAAGAAGTTTGGAGCATCATGTTATTGCAGTTGGCAATGATTCAACAGATGCTTTAATCGGTCTAGAACATCATCTTTTAAACCTTCCAGAGCTTATCACCACTCCAAGTTTTAAAGAATTAATTTCTAATGCAAAAACAACAGACACAGCCGTGATTGTCTCCACGGGACCTTCTTTACACAAGCAAATTCCACTATTAAAAGAATATGCACCCTATATTACAATTATCTCTGTTGATGCATCTTTCCCAATTCTTACCAAACATGGAATAAAACCCGATATTGTTGCAACACTAGAGCGCGTAGAACCCACTGCAGATTTTTTCATCAAAACACCAAAAGAAGCGCAAAAAGGCGTTATTTTTGCCCTTACAAGCATTGTGCATAAAGCCACAACTAACGCGATTACACAAGGCATCAAGTCTTTTAGTATGCGCCCATTTGGTTATACTCGTTTCTTTGATTTACAAGATTATGGTTATGCTGGGATTGGAATGAGTGCTGCTAATATGGCATATGAAATTATTGCGCATTCACGCTTTAAGCGATGTATTTTTATTGGTCAAGATCTTGCATTTTCTAAAGATGGAAAAACCCACTCCAAAGATGCGATTTTTGGAGAAACAGAATCTCAATACAAGCAAAAAGAAAATATAACAGAGAAGCTTATGGTGCCTGCTTATGGTGGAGATGGAGTTGTAGAAACCACTTCAGTGTGGAAAATGTTTTTAAATTTCTTTGAAAAAGACATTGCTGAAACGCCCTATGAAATGGAAGTAATCAATTCAACAGAAGGGGGTGCAAGAATTGCTGGGACAAAAGAGATTCCATTCCTAGAAGCCCTACAATCACTTTCTAAAACAAAAAAGAAGGCAATCAAACTCACCCCTCCTAGCAAAGAGCAAATTAAAGCAAACCAAAAACATATTCAATCTAAAGTAAAAGATTTTTTGGATTATGGTTATAAAAAGAAAAAGATGGTAGAAAAAACTTTTCTAAAAGTTGTCAAAATGACAGAAGAGCTAGAGCACTTAAACAAAGAAAACAAATTAGAAAAAATCAATTTCAAAAAAATGGATAAGATTCTTGAAGAAATTGACGATATTAAGCTTTTCTTTCAGGAAGATATTTTTATTAAAGTTTTTTCTGATGCTGTGCAATCTTATATCGTGCATCAAGAATTAGAATTTGCAAAAATAGCTGTGCGTCCTGTAAAAACACTCATTGAAAAACAAGTCAAACAGATTGATTGGCTTTATGCACATAAATTTTGGCTTTTTTCATTAGCAGGAGGAATGGATGCAACCTTAGAAGTCGCTAAACGAGCAACGAAACAATGGATGAAACTCCCTGCTAAATACAATCAATAACCACAAATAATCACTCCCAATCTAATGGGAGTGATTACTACTTTGTTGCCTCATCAAGCTTTTTATTAGCTGTTTCTTTGGTAGCTTTAATTGTTTTTTCTTTAGCCTCTTCTGCGATTTCATCTCCACTTTTTCCCGATAAAAACCCACTAATCGCTCCAAAACCTATATCTATTGCCTTCTTTGTAATATCATTAGTAAGTTCATCATCAGCCGCAAAGCAAAAATTAGCAAACAGAGCAAATAGTGCTACGATAAATATTTTTTCATTTTTTCAACCTTTTCATAATTTATCCTATAGGATATAGAATTTAGGATTATAACATTGTAAATTTTAAGTATAAATTAATCCTATGGGATAAATCACAATGAATAATCATTTTGGTAATACAACAGAAGAAGAAATTCTAAATTTTTATCAAAACATCTCTAAGATTGTGAGAAATGTGCGACAGAAAAAAGGAATTTCACAGCTAGATTTAGCACTTGAAATAGGCATTAAATCTATCGCTTTCTATTCAAATTGCGAAAGTTGTCGTTACGGAAAACATTTTAATTTAGAGCATCTATACAAAATATCAAAAGCATTAGATGTAGACATTTGCAGCTTTTTTAAATACACATAGTTTTATATGCTGCCAATTTAAATCAAGCTTTATTTTAGCTTCTATCATTCATTACTTCGAGTAAATGCAACCAAAATCTCGAAAAAATAAACCCAAATCCATAATATAATCAAGATTTTAATTAAACACGAAAAAATAATAATTTAAATTCTAAGAATTTATCTAAGAGTCCAAAAGTAGAAAATTTTAAAATAGGCTCAAAAAGCCTATTTTATTTAGTGTGCTACCACTTTACCTTCATAATCGCTAGCATTAAGGTAAGGTGATTCGGCAAGTGGAATATCATTTTCTCCCCTACTACATTTCCAACAAATGCGAATTGTTTGCAATAGCACCAAACAAGTTACTATCATAAAGAATGCACATAACCCTGCATTAATTAGATTATTAGTAGCAATGGTGGCAAATTTTTCTGCCAATTCTACATTAGTTTCAATTGCGGCTTTTGCACTATTGATTTGCCAAAGCGCAATGTGGCTAACTGAATCATGAATCTTCTCACCATTAGCAGGAAGCAACTTTAAGATACCTGCATAAAGAGTTGAAACCAAAACCCAAACCGCAGGAATAATAGCAACCCAAGCTTGTTTGCCTCGACCCATTTTGAATAAAACCGCAATTACAAGCAAAAGCGCCATACCTGCTAACATTTGATTGGAGACTCCAAAAAGCGTCCAAAGCGATTTGATTCCACCTTGCGGATCTGTTACGCCTTGATAAAGAATATAACCCCAAGCTACAACACAAATTAAAGTTGCAACAACCCCCCAAAATATCGAATGAATATTTCCTATTGGCTTATAAACATTTCCTAAAATATCTTGCACCATAAATCTTCCTGCTCTAGTCCCTGCATCAACAGCAGTAAGAATAAAAAGTGCTTCAAACAAAATAGCAAAATGATACCAAAATGCAATAGAACCCTGATTAAACAAAGGTATTTTAGAAACAATCATTGCTAATCCAATTGCAAAAGTAGGTGCCCCACCTGTGCGGCTCAACACACTATTTTCTCCAATACTCTCAGCCATTCCCAAGATTTCTTGAGGCGTGATAACAAATCCAAAATTACTAATTGTTTGTGCCGCTACACTTGCAGCTTGCGCCACATCTGAAATCCCAGTTGTTCCAAGTCCTGCAGGAGCAACATTGATGGCAAAATATAAACCTGGAGTTAAAATACAAGCTGCAATCAAAGCCATGATAGCAACTGCTGATTCCATAATCATAGAACCATATCCAACCATTCTAGCATGAGATTCTTTTTCAAGCATTTTTGGTGTAGTCCCACTTGAAATCAATGCATGGAATCCACTAATGGCTCCACAAGCGATGGTGATAAACAAGAAAGGGAAAAACTGACCACTAAAAACAGGACCACTTCCATCAATAAATTTTGTAATACTAGGAAATTGCACATCTGGTCTTACAATTAAGATTCCAAGTCCCATAAGCACAATAACACCAATTTTTAAAAATGTGCTCAAATAATCTCTAGGTGCAAGCAAAAACCAAACAGGCAAAATTGCAGCAACAAAACCATACGCAATCATTATATAAGTTAATGTAACAGGACTTAAAGTAAAAACAGAAGCTAAGAATTCATTTTCTGCCACTACACTTCCATAATACAATGCCAAAATCAATAAAATAAACCCTATAATACTTGCTTCACCAATCTTACCAGGACGCAAAAATCGCATATGTAGCCCCATATAAATGGCAATAGGAATTGTCATTGCAATTGTAAAAAGCCCCCAAGGAGATTCTGCTAACGCATTAACTACAACAAGAGCCAAAATTGCAATAATTAGCATCATAATACCTAAAATCCCTATCATCGCAATACTTCCTACGCCCTTACCAAGCTCTAGTTTAATCATCTCTCCTAAACTTTTACCATTTCTGCGTGTAGAGATAAATAGCACGGTAAAGTCATGCACAGCCCCTGCTAAAACAACTCCAACAACAATCCAAATCATACCAGGTAAATAACCCATTTGTGCAGCAAGAATTGGACCTACAAGTGGACCTGCCCCAGCAATTGCGGCAAAATGATGACCAAAAAGAACGATTTTATTTGTTGGAACAAAATCTCTACCATCATTCATACTTAAAGCAGGTGTTGCACGATTATCATCAAGTCCAAGCACCTTTGTGGCAATATACTTGGAATAAAACCGATATCCAATAGCATAAATACAAACAGCCGCTACAACAATCCATACAGCTGAGATTTGCTCACCTCTATGTAATGCCAAAACTCCAAAGCCCCATGCACCAATAAATGCAACGATAGCCCAAAGTAATAAACCTAAAAGCTTATTCATTAATCATCCTTTAAAAAAATAATGACGTGCATATTATTCTATATTTCTCTACAAAATTACACAAAGAAATAAAAAAGAATTATTATTTTAGGCTTTTTTTAAAAAAAATGTTTAATTTTTACTCATATACTCTAAGTTCATAAGTCTATCGCCAAACAATTATCTTAAATTCGTTGCCTTTTGCCAAAAATTAACTTTTAAAATACTCAATTAAAAAAATAAGCAACATAAAGAAGTGGGACTAGAAAGATTCTACAAATAGACCATAAAAAATAAAGAGATTAAAAAAAATGTAAGTATGTGGTGCCGAGGGTCGGAATCGAACCGACACGGGGTTGCCCCCACCAGATTTTGAGTCTGGCGCGTCTACCAATTTCACCACCCCGGCTCTTGTTGGAACTGGAATTATTACCAAAATTAGCTCAAATTTTACTTAATTCCTCCAAAAAAGGAGGAAAATTATAGAACAACATATCTAATAGATAAACAAGCTTCAATAGCAGAAAGTTCTTTTATAACTTCATTAGAAACTTCATCATCGACAAGAATCACAGCCAAAGCTTCTTTACCATATCGCCCAAGTCTAAAGTCTGCAATATTAATATTATATTTCGCCAAAGTTGTCCCAACAAAACCAATGACCCCTGGAGTATCATTGTTTCTAAAGAGAATCATACGCCCCCTTGGTGCAATATCAAGCTCAAAATGATTGATTTCTACAATTTTTGGCGTATTTTCATTAAACACAGTTCCAGAAACACTAAATTCTCCCTCTTGAGTTAGCAGGGTTAGCCTAATTTGATTTCTATAAACATTTTGCAGTGTTTTAACTTCAAGTGCAATCTCTACCCCTCGCTCTTTTGCCACATAAGGAGCATTAACATAATTAACTTTATCTCCAATGGTTGCATTTAAAATACCAACTAACGCGAAAGTAGAAAGCGAAGATAAATATTCACTAATCTCTCCTTGTGCTTCAAGTTTAATGGATCGAATCTCGTTTTTATTAACCTGAATTGCAAAAAATGCCATTTTTTGAACTAATTCCAAATAAGCCTTCATAAAATCTGGTAATTCAGTTTCCTTAATAGGCAGATTCAAAGCATTAGGAAAACTAGAGCCTCTTGCTGATTCAAGTGCTGCTTCTGCAGCCTCAATAGCAATTTTTTCTTGGGATTCAAGCGTATTAGCTCCAATATGTGGAGTTACATAGATATTTGATAAATCTAGTAATTTATTAGAAGTGGCAGGTTCTTTTGTAAAAACATCAATTCCTGCCCATCTTACTTTACCACTCTCTAAAGCTTCAAAAAGAGCATCTTCATTATACAAGCCACCTCTAGCGCAATTAATCAAAATAACGCCATCTTTCATTTTAGCGATTTGTTCTTTATTGATAATATTGATGGTTTCTTTATTTTTTGGAGTATGAATCGTAATAATATCACAAGCTAAAATTTCATTAAAATCTTTTGTATAAGCGATTCCTAAATCTGTAGCCTTTGCTGGATTAATATAAGGATCGTATGCAATCACTTCCATTTCAAAAGCTTTCATGCGCTTTCCAACACGACTCCCAATATTACCAAAACCAATAATCCCAAGCTTTTTACCTTTTAACTCCGTGCCATACCAATCTTCACGCTTCCATACTCGATCAGCTTTAAGTTGCGCATTAGCTCCTGGAAAATTTCTAATAGCGCTCAAAATGTGCGCACAAGTTAATTCCACTGCAGCAATAGTATTTGCCGTTGGAACATTCATCACTACCACACCACGCTTACTAGAAGCTTCAATATCCACATTATCTACACCTACTCCAGCACGAACAACTGCTCTAAGTTTGGTAGCCATTGATAAAAATGATTCATCAACATCTGTAGAACTCCTTGTAATAGCCACATCCGCTTTATGAAGCTCTTTTTTTAATTCATCTTTTGGTAAGCTTGCAAGATTTAACACTTCAACATCCGTTGCCTTCTCTAGCAAATCCAAACCGCTTTGATGAATATGATCACAAACTATGATTGTAAATTTAGACATCTTAACTCCTTTTTAAGATTTAGACAAAGAATAATGAATTTCATAATGTTTTAACTCTTCTAAAACACTACGCAAATATTTCTCATCATCTGTAGCGACAACCAACCAAATACTTTCTCCTACCTTATAATAGGAATAATCGATATTATTAGCACTTAAAACTTGATTAATGCAAAAAAACTGATAATCATCAATGATTCCTACAGAAACTCTAAATGTTTCTGTGTCATCTTTTTTGAGATTCTTTCCAAATAATAATTTCACACGCAACTCAGAGGCAGGATAAAAGTAGCTAACCCCGCCCTTAGCTGAGAGCTGATTTAGCCAACTTAGCTCCTTAGGTATTTTTATTGTTGCATTATCTTCTACTTTTTCTAATTGATAAGGTTCTACATTCGGAATCGAATAAGAATGTATTGCCTGTGCATAATCCCGTATTAAAACATACAGAATCGCAAAAGTTAGAAAACTAAAAACACCTATCAAAACTCTTGTTTGCATTGCAAATTCTTTTAAGAGATTTGATTTTTAAGAATATCTCCCAATGTCATTTTATCATCGGCATTACTATTAAAATTTTTTAGATTAGCTTTTTCTTTTTGCTTCTCTAAGCGTCTAATAGAAACTCGAATTTTATTGTTTTGTTTATCAATTAAAGAAATAACGCCTTTAATGGAATCTCCGATTTTGATTTCTTCTTTTTTGATTGGGAATAAATCTTCATTGCGGATTAGAGCATCCATATCTTCATCTAGCTTAATAAATACTCCAAAGTCTTTAATGTCTCTAACTACACCTTGAACCTCTTCATCTTCAGAATGTTTTTTAGCAAATTCTTCTACCGGTGAAGCAATGATTCCTTTGCGTGTTAATGAGATTCTTTCCTTTTCTTTATCAATTTTAGCAATTTTCACTTCAATTTCATCACCAATTTTCATTAAATCTTTACATTTTTCATTCTTATTCCAATATGCATCTTCATTATGCAACAAACCATCAATTCCATCTAATTTAATAAAGGCACCGAAATCTGTGAGTGTTGCAACAGAGCCTTTTAAAATATCACCTTCTTTATGTTTTTTGACAAACTGCGCAAAAGGCTTATCGAGCAATTTCTTTAAAGACACCCTTAAGCGTCTCTCTTTTGTATCAATTTCAATGACTTCTACATCAATTTCTTGCCCTGTTTTCAAAAACTCTTCTGGGTTTTGAATATTTTTGTTCCAAGAAATTTCTGAGATATGCAAAAATCCTTCAATATCATTTCCTAAATCCACAAATACACCATAAGGCTCAATATTGCTCACAATAACCTTAATCGCATCCCCTACTTCTAGCTCATTCTCAACTTCTTTCCAAGGATCTTCAATGGTATTTTTAATAGAAAGTGCTAAGCGTCTTTTGTCTTTATCGTATGAAAGGATTTTAACTGATACTTTATCGCCCTCTTTATAGATTTTCGAAGGATTAACTGGTCCTTTGTGGCTAATCTCAGTGTAATGCACCAAGCCTTCTACACCTTCTACATCCACAAACATACCAAAACTTGTGATTTTCTTGATAGTTCCTTCTAATGCACCCTCTTGTTTAAGCAAATTCTCAATCACATCCTTTTTGACGCTATTTTCAATCTCAAACAAACGCTTTCTTGAAATCACAATGCTATCTTCTTCAGGTTTAACATTAATAATACATGCTTTGATGCGCTTACCTTCATTTTTACTTCCCTCTTTGAAAGCTGCCACAAATTTAGGCATAAAGAATTCTACACCCTCACCCTCTACGATATAACCACCTTTATTTTTCTTGACAACTATGCCCTCAACAATTTTATCTTTATAATCTTCACCAAGATTCTTAATGTATTTGCGAATCTTTTCTCTGCGAACTGCTTTTTTATAAGAAACCAAAGGTTGCTCATTTCTTTTTCCCATAATCACTATAGGCAACAAATCTCCAACTTTGAAAAGCAAATTCCCTTGAGAGTCTTGAATTTCACTCACAGCAATAACACCCTCTTTTTTTTCTCCTGAAACTGCAATAATAACCTGCCCATTTTCAATAGAGACTATCTCACCTTGTGAAATTTTTTCACTCTCTCTTTTCTCGTATTGCTCTAACATTAAAGCAAAATCTTCATCAACTATAATTTCATCCAATTCTTGTATATTAATTCCTACCACAGCCATCTGCGCCCTTTTTAAAAAATAAAATATTTCTATTGTAACTCAACTAGCCTTTTAAAAGTATTAAAAGCACTAATATTTTTGGATTGTTTTAACAACTTCATTAATAATCCAATTTGGAGTTGATGCTCCAGCACTCACTCCGCAGAGCTTTTTGCCATTAAACCATTCTTGATTTAACTCCCTAAAATCCTCTATTAAGTAACAATCTTCGCAATATTCCTTAGAAATATTATAAAGCTGTTTTGTGTTAGAAGAATTTTTTCCACCAACAATCACCATAATATCCACTTCTTTAGCAAGATTCCTAGCTGATTCTTGATTATCAAAAGTTGCATTGCAAATTGTATTAAACACGCGACACTCCGAACATTGTCGAATCAAAAAGTCTGCTATTTCTAAAAAAATTTCAATGTTTTTAGTTGTTTGAGAAATCAGCACAACTTTATCGGGAACTTTAGCTTGTTTGAGTGCTTCTAGGCTCTCTACCACCAAAGGAGTTGTTTTACAATAACTCATTACTCCCTTTACCTCAGGGTGTTTCTCATCGCCAAAAATAATAATCCCATAACCCTCATTGCTCATTTTTTCACAAATTTCTTGCGGTTTGGTTACAAAAGGACATGTTGCATCAGTAATATTCTTTGTCTTTTCCCTTAACTTTTGCAAATCCTCTTTTGTGATTCCGTGAGTGCGAATGATTACTTCAGCATCTTTGGGAATCTCTTGAATATTTTCATTCACAACCACATTAAATTTATCTTTTAGGCGATTGATTTCTTTAGCATTATGAATTAAAGGTCCTAGCGTGATTCCATTAGGCTTACTTTCAGCTAACTTTATGGCGCGTCTCACACCAAAACAAAACCCATAGCTTTTAGCTAATTTTACTTGCATTCTCTTTTCTCCACCTGCGTGATTTTGCTCAAAATTTCTAAAAAGTTAGGAAATGAAATGTTGATATATTCTGCTTGGGTAATCTCCATTCCATTTTTCAATCCCGCAATTGCAAAACTCATCGCTATTCTATGATCTCCATAACTAGGAACTTCCGCCCTTTTAATCTCTCCTCCTTTAATCTCAAAACCATCTTCTAGCTCTCTTGCTTCAATCCCACAAAGTTTCAAATTTTCAACTACTGCCTTGATTCTATCGGTTTCTTTAACCCTTAATTCCTTGGCATTTTTTACCTTACTTACTCCCTTAGCGCATGCCATTGCAATAGCTAATGCAGGAATCTCATCAATCAACCACGAAATTTTCTCACTCACTTCAACACTCTGCAAACTTTGCGGTGAAAGAATCTCAATATCACCGATACTTTCATAGGTATTTAAAACTTCTTTATAGATGATTTTTGCACCCATTTTTTCCAAGATTCTAAAAGCTTCGATTCGTGTTGGATTTAATAAAATATTTTTTAACACAAGATGAGAATTTGGCATAATAGCAGCTGCTAAAGCAAAGAAAAAGGCACTTGAAGGATCGGCTGGAATCTCCATCACAAGCGGTTTAAGCTTTTGTTTTAAAGGCAAAAGGTGTATCTCCACTTCACCTGCTTTATTGATTTTACTTTCAATCTCAGCACCCATTCCACTTAGCATTCGTTCAGTATGGTCGCGACTAAGCTCGGGCTCTTTGTAGCGCGAATCGCCCTTTGCAAAAAGCCCACTTAGCAACAAAGCTGATTTTACTTGTGCGCTTGGAATTTGACTGGTATAATCAAAAGCTTGTAAATTTCCATTTCCTACCACAACAAGTGGCGCTAGATTCCCATCTTCTCGACCCAAAATCGTAGCCCCAATACTTCTTAATGGCAACACAACGCGTTTCATAGGACGCCTATTTAAATAACAATCTCCACTTAAGACAAACAAGCCTTTTTGCGCACTAAGCAACCCCAAATAAAGCCTAATAGCTGTTCCTGCATTACCACATTCTAAAATGCTTCTTGGCTCTTGAATGTTTGGCGGTGGAGTTAGCACCATTTCACTGCCTTCTTCTCTCACTTCCAAACCAAGCCTTTTAGCAATATTCAAACTATCTAGCGTATCTTCGCCTTTAAGGTAATTGCGAATCAAAGAAGGCTTATCGCTCAAAAGCGAAAAAATAGCACAACGATGCGAAATAGATTTGTCTGCAGCAATCTCTTGTATCTCAAGATCAAAGCTTGATGCGCCCAAAACTCTCAAAATCATCGCAATACTACCTTATGATTCTGCGCTAATGCTTCTAAAACTTGATCCATCACACTCCCAATGTCTTTTTCTTCTAAAGTTTTTTGGTGTGATTGAAGTTCAAAGCGGATAGTTAAGCTAATTGATTCTTTGAGATTATCATCTTTATAAATATCTAGTGGATAAAAGCCAACAATAACAGGAATATTCAAACTAGAAATTGTCTCTTTTAGGCGATAATAAGGGATTGATTTATTTACAACCACACTTAAATCTCGAGTGATTTTTTGGAATTTCGAATACATTTCAACTTGTGGATTTTTGCTAGAGAGTTTTTCTAAATCCACTTCACACAAGTAAGTATCTTCTAGCCCAAACTCTTCTGCAATTTGCGGATGAAGTGCTGAGAGAATACCGAGTTCTTGATTGTTATAAATCATTTTTGCACATTGTCCTGGGTGAAAAATTCCTACCTTGCTTTGCGTTTCTTGCAATGAAAATTCTCCAATTACACGGGAGATTCTATTAGCAAAAGCAAAATAATCTCCTTTAATTCCTTTTGCATTAGGATAGCGCTCTTGTGCTACTAATCCACTTTGCAAGAATGCAATTTTTGTGCTTTGATTGCGATTAGAATCATAAACTTCTCCTACTTCCATTAGAGAAATCCCATTAAAACCATTGTTTTTATTCAATCGTGCTGCCTCTAACAAACCTAAAAGCAAGGTGCTTCGCAAAGTATTTAACTCATTAGTGATAGGATTAAGCAATTCTAGCTCATCCTTCAAGACTTCAAAGCCATATCGTTGAAGTTTTTGTTTATCTTGAAAAACAAAATGCACACTCTCATTAAAATTTACTCCAATTGCTTTTTTAGCTAGTTGCCGTTTAAAGCGATAAAAGTTTGATTCAGCATTGTTTTGATTACCTTGAATGAGTACCAAAGGCTGACTTGGAATCTCATCAATCCCAATAAATCTAATCACTTCTTCTGCTACATCTTGATAGCTTGAAATATCGTGTCTAAAAGGTGGTGGCGTTACCACAAGCAAATTTTCATCCACAGGAATCTCGATTTTAAATTCCAATGCCTGTAAAATCTGCACAACTTTTGTGCGATCCAACCCAGTCCCAATTGTCTTAGCTATTAAAGGAATGCTAATAGTGATAGGATTGCAATTTTGTGTTGCGATTAGCTCTTGAGAATCGCTATATAAAATAACATCTTCACAACACAAAAGCTTACCTAATACATCAAAACCCATTTGCAAATTAGGATTACTGCCTCTGGCTGTGCGCTGAAAAACTTTAGGATCCACTTTGGATTTACTTTTAGTTTCTAAAACCTTCTGTGCAATGACTTTGGGAGGAATATAACTTGCCTCTAAGATAATAAACTCTCTTCCTTCTCCTAGATCTCTTAAGCTTTCTTCATTTAAGCAAGATTTAATGCCAATCACAGAAAGTTTTTTACCATTATGATAAACGCTCTCAAAACCTAACTCATCAACTTGAATATTTAACACCACTTTATTTTCCCCAGAAGCTTTGCCTAATTGACAAAATGTCTGTGGATAAGCATTTAAAATCACCCCACTCACTAGCGTAGAAAAATTCAAAGTATTTAAAAGCCAATGCTTTGCCAAAGAATCATTGTAAGCTAAAAATAAACTCACGCAAAGTGGAATCACAATGGGTTCTGTCTCCATTGCACAATACAACAAAGAAGAATCATGCCCTTTTTCTGCTGTAATTTGCAACACACGACCAATACCTGGTGCATTTTCTGTGCTTTTTAGCGATTCTAGTGGTTTTCTCTCCAAATTAAGCGCCACACTTAAATCCCTAGCAATTCCAATTAAACTCATACAATCACCGCGATTTGGAGTAATTGAAACTTCATAAACCTCATCATTAAAATGTGGATATTCCAAGAGTTCTTTACCAATCTCTAATACACCAATACTTCCATCAAGCTCCACAATTCCATCATTAATAGCAGGAAATCCAAGCTCGGTCGTAGAACATAGCATACCACAACTCTCTACTCCTCTTAATACCGCCTTTTTGATTGTAACTTGCGGTAAAATAGCCCCCTCTAACGCAACAGCAACAAAGATTCCCACTCTAGCATTGGGAGCACCACAAACAATTTGTCGCATCTCATAATTGCCCTCACTTCCACTCACTGCAACTTGACAAACATTTAATTTAGTAGCATCGGGATGCTTTTGACACTCCAAAATTTTGCCCACCACAACCTTTTTTGGAGCACAAATTTTTTGGAACGATTCCACTTCCAAACCAATTTTATTTAATGTTTTATAAATTACCTCGCTACTGACATTCTCTAAAGGTAAAAAATGCTTTAAAATACTTCTTGTAAATTTCATTGAAACTGCTCCAAAATTCTCAAATCACTTTCAAAAAATGCGCGTAAATCTGGCACACTATAAGCCAACATTGCAAATCTCTCAACTCCCAATCCAAAGGCATAACCACTAACATCCTCATATCCAACTGCCCTAAAGACATTTTCACTCACACATCCACAACCAAGCACTTCCAACCAACCCGTGTGAGAACAAACGCGACAACCCTCTCCTTTGCAAAAAATACAACTCATATCTACTTCCGCGCTAGGCTCTGTAAAAGGGAAATAGCTTGATCTAAATCGAACCTTTACATCCCCAAACATATATTTTAAAAAATCTTCCAAAATAAACTTCAAATTCGCAAAACTCACAGAATCTTTACCATTCTCAACAACCAAACCCTCCACTTGATGAAACATTGGCGTATGTGTCAAATCATAATCGCAACGAAAAACATTCCCCGGACAAATCATACGAATAGGAGGCTTTTGAGATTCCATTGTTCGAATCTGCACAGGAGAAGTATGTGTCCTTAAGAGCTTTCCATCTTTAAAATAAAAAGTATCTTGCATATCTCTTGCTGGATGATATTTTGGAAGATTTAAGGCTTCAAAATTATGAAAATCATCTTCTACTAAAGGTCCTGTTTTAATCATAAAATTCATACTTAAAAAATACTCTACAATTCTATCTAACATTAGCATAATTGGATGATTTGAGCCTTTAAAACTACAAGGACTAAACAAAGAAACATCAATTTTTTGTGCTTGTAATTTCTCTTGCAATTCTTTAAAACTTAACTCTTCTTTTTTATTAGCCAAAGCTTTTTCAAATTCAATTTTTAATAAATTCAATTCTTTTGCCAAAGTCTTTTTCTGGGCTTCATCGCAATTTTTTAATGCTGCAAATTTTGCAGTCAAACTTCCTTTTTTTCCCATCACCGAAATACGAATCTCTTCTAATTCTGCAGTGTTTTTAGCTTGATTAATTCTAGAAAATACCTCTTCCAATAGTTCCTTCCTGTTTTCTAAGTCAATTATTTTTAGAAATTGTAATAAAAAAATGATTTACTTTTCTTAATTTTTTAAAAAATACTGCACAAAATTAAGGTAGAATTCCAAAAAAACTTCTTAATAAAGGATTGCAAATGACTATTTTTGAAAAAATTATCAAAGGTGAAGCACCTTGTAATAAAGTTTTAGAAAATGAAGATTTTCTTGCTTTCCACGATATTGCCCCAAAAGCCCCCATTCATGTCTTAATCATTCCCAAAAAATTCACTAAAGACTTCCAGCAATTAAGCCCCAAAGAAATGGCGGGAATGACAGAATTTATCCAAGAATGCGCCAAAACCCTAGGTTTAGACAAAAATGGTTACCGCATCATTAGCAATGTTGGAATTGATGGAGGACAAGAGATTCCTTACCTGCACTTTCATCTTCTAGGAGGTGCTAAATTGCGCTGGGATAATCTTGCACAAAACATTTCTGAACAGCAAAGACTTGAAGAAGCCAAAAAGGGAATGTAATCAATCTTTTTGCTTACTTAAATTTAGAATCTACTTTTTATTTTCCTTTTCTTCGCAGGATTTTTCAATATCCTGCAAAATTGCATGGAGCTTTTCTAGTAATCTTGCAACAACAATTAATTGCTCACTGGATTGAATCGCTATATCTTCACCCAAATTAATCGCGTTTTCTATGCTTTTTCTTTTATTTTGACTAATTTGTGTCATTTCAAGCTTTTCTCTAATTTCCTCACTTAATTCTAAAATCTCTCGACTAATATCATCACTCAATTCTTTAGCGCGATTTGAAGTTTCTTTTGCCATATGGAATTTATTTAAAAAACTAGAAAGATTCTTTGAAGCAAGAGACAATTCACTTTCCCCCTCTAGCTTGATAGCCTCTGCTAGATTCCCCTTAAAATCGCCTTGTGCTAACATTTGGGTTTTTTTAACAAACTTTTTAAGATGCGTGTGAATATTAAATAAATTTCTCATTGAATGCAATGCCAAAAGCACCATAATAAAAGCCGCTACATATTGAAATTTTTCCAAATAAGAGCGCGAATGAGTAGAAACATCTGAATAATAATTCACCATCCAGTTAATCTGATTTAACAAATCCGTATTCTGCACAGCAATATTTTTTAAGTTCCCTACTATTGCCTCTTGCATAACCATAGCACTTTGAAGATGCCGATAATAAACTCTCCAAAACTCATAATTTTCCTTAATAGCCTTATAAACATTAGGGTATTTTTGATAATTTTTATTGCGATAAAAACTTAAAATCATAGAATCATACAAATCACAAACTTCTTTTAATTCACGATAAGAAACACCATCCCATTGATTAGTATAATGGATTAGTAAATACGCCATTCTTTGAATAAGCATTCTTTGCTTACCCGCCTCATCAATCATGTGTTGTGGTATTTTTGCTTCCACCATCGTTTGAACAATACGATCTGAAAGCCTTAAAATTACCAAATTATTATCCTCTAAAAAATTTCTATCTATATAGATATTGTATGCCTTTTTTTGAAAATCTTGCACCTCTTTTTTAAAGACTAACCATTGCTTCTTAATTGAATTAAGCTGCTTAATAATTGTCAAATTAGTAGATGCATTAATGTTTTCATCCTGACTGCCATATTGCAAAATATCAAGATTGCTTTCAAAATCCTTAATAGACTGATTTAGTTCATCAAATCCTCGCTTATTTTGAGAGTTAATCATAAAAATTTCTTTAGCAATTTTTTGAGTAAGCATTCTTTGTTTGCCTGCAATATTAATCAAATACCCATCTTGCAAGCTTCTTTGATTAATCAAAATAACAGAAACCATCATAATCCCTACACAAATTGTTGTGATAATGCCAATAACGATAAGGCGTGTAACGATTTTTGTCATTTTGCATCCTGTTTAAAAATCATTTGAAGTTTATGCAAATCTAAAATCTCTATTTTTCCTGCTTGATTGGTTTTTATTATATTATCGCGATGCAGTTTTTTTAGAATCCTTGAAAGTGTTTCTGGTTGAATATTCAAAAAAGCTGCATTTTCTTGTTTTTTATGGGTATTAAACTCATCTAAATCAGAATACAAAGAATAAGCAACTTTAGCTGTGCTATCAAAAATCAATTCTCTCAAAACTACATTTTCAAAAACCTTAATCCTTTTAAACGCCTCTTTGAAAAACATTTTTAAAATCTGTGGATAAGAATCAAAAACAGCTTGCAATCCCTCTACTCCAAAACAAGCCACCAAAGAATCTTCTACACACTCCACATTCATAAAAGATACTAATTTTTTTGTATCATCACAATCATTTAATAAACCTTTTGTAGAGATGCCAAAAAATACTTCACTATCAAATCTATCCACTTTATAAATTTTCACGCCACCCTTAATTAAAAAATAAATTTCTCTAACTTCATCTTCTTCATAAAAAATAATTTCTTTCTTTTTATATTTTTTTAAAGTAGCAATCCTAGCCAAAGCTTTTTGCGATTCTAAATCTAATTCACAAAATGGCTCAAACTCCCCTAAATTTTCCAAAAAATTACCCCATCAATCCCTGCCTTAGCAGCGTGTTCAATTTCGTAGTCCAATGAAATACACAATAAAACTTTTGAATCAAATAAATAATTTTCAGCTAATTTTTGTATTTCCTTTGCTTTTTGCAAATCTTCACAAATTAAAAATTTTACTCCAAGATTCACAAGCAACAATGCCTCTGTAAGATTCCTGACCACACTGGCATATTCTACTGCATTTTCATAACAAAATTTTGCCAATTCCAAATCCCCATTAATCACTAAAAATTCATTAGGTAAAGTTTTTTCAATGGCTTTAGCTGAATCTACATAAACAATTTTTAAAGGATTAATAAGCTTATGATTTAAAATTAGCATTTAGGATCTCTCCAAGCATTCTTTAGAGCAGTAATACTCACCATTGCTAATAATTGCTTCTTTAGAAGAGATATAAATACCACATTTTTTACACTCTAGCATAATTTCTTCGCAATTAGGCTTTTTTGAGTGAGTTTCTTGTGTGTTTTTAGAGCCGATCTTTCGGACAAAAAAATAAATTCCAACCACCAATAAAATAATCAATAAAATCTTTATCATATCTTCTCTCCTTTGATTACTAAATAATTTCTAAAATCCCTCTGAAAGCACTCACACTCCAATCCTTGAGGAATCTCATTTTGCACCAAAGAACCCTTATAAAGCAAAATCAAGCTATTTTTATCAATAATTGACTGGGTTTTTTGCAAAAACCCCCCTAGGCTAAAAGTCGCTCTTGAAGTTATCAAATCTGGCTTTTTATCTAACTTAACTTCTTCCACCTTTTTGCGTAAAATCATAAATTTTTTTAATCCCAATTGTGATTTAAGATTCTGCAAAAAAGCAGCCTTTTTGGCATTAGGCTCACATAACACAACTTCAGTTCCAAGCGCAATCCCTAAAGCAACAGCCGGAAATCCATTCCCACTTCCTACATCAAAAAGCTTTGTCTTGCTTCTTAAAGTTTCACCTAAGAATTCCAAAGGATATAAAGAATCCTGAATATTTTTATAAATACTCTCCAAATCTCTAGCCCCGCTTAAACTATGAATCTCATTCCACTCTAAAAGCAATTTTGCATAAGATTCTAAAGCTTGATTAGCTTGTGTTGTTAAGTCAAAATTCATAGCACCAACATTCCATCGCCATAAGAATAAAAGCGATATTTCTTTTCAATGGCTTGTTGATAAATTCTCTTTGTCTCATCTAATCCCACAAATGACGCCACAAGCATTAATAAAGTTGTTTTAGGTAAATGAAAATTTGTTAACAAGGCATTTGTTATTATCGGCTTATTTTGGGGGTGCAAAAACAAATCACACTCTCCTTGCATTTCTTTGGTGCGAGCAAAATACTCCAAAACTCTTGCGGCAGTCGTTCCAATGGCAGTGATATGTGAAGCTTTTTTGATTTTTTCCACACTTTCTTTAGGTATTACAAAAGTTTCTTGGTGCATTTTGTGCTCCAAAATATTCTCTGTGCTTACTCCAATAAAAGTCCCTGCACCAACATGCAAGGTTACAAAAGCATTCTCAAAGTCCATTTGCAAAGCCCTAAAAGACTCTTGGCTAAAATGCAAAGAAGCTGTTGGAGCAGCAATCGCGCCCATATTTTTAGCAAAAACAGAATTATAATTTACTCTATCTTCTTGATTATCCTCACGCTTAATATAAGGTGGCAAAGGGATATGCCCAGACTGCTGCAAAAAATCAAAAAACTCTTGGTGACTTAGAGGATGCAAACATTTTTCATCTTTAAAAAATGAAACTTCCTTAAACCCCATTCCACAATCTTTAAGGATTTTTGCAAAAACTTCTCCAAACTCAACAATATTTCCTATTTTTAATCGTCCTTTTAACTGCATTAAATATAAATTTTCCACTATTTCTTTATGAAATAAAGCTTCTATTTTTCCACCACCCAAGGCTTCTTTTTGTGGTTTTTTACCATAGATTCTAGCAGGAATTACCTTAGTATCATTAAAAACTAACAAAGTCTTTTTGGGTAAAAAACTGGCAAAATCTCTAAAAGTCGTATGTGCAATAGAGCAATCTTTTCTGTCATAGACCAAAAGTTTAGCATTTTCTTGTGGCATTATTGGGCTAAGAGCGATTAGCTCTTTAGGGAGCTTATAGTCATAACTCTCTAGCAATAATTCATTCATTCTCATCTGTCTCATTTTTATAAGGATTAACTATTTTAGCAATAACAATAGACAAACCATAAAGAAACGCTAAAGGAATCGCCATTAAAAATTGAGAAAGAATATCAGGAGGGGTAAGAATAGCCGCCAAAATAAAAATAAGAACGATAGCGTATTTAAAATAATCTTTTAAAGTTTTATCTGTAACTAGTCCAATTTTTGCCAAAAAAAATGTAATTACAGGAAGCTCAAAAGAAATTCCAAATCCCACCATTAACTTTGCAAAGAATCCAACATAATCCCCAATACTTGGAAGCGCAGTAAAAAGCTGACTACCAAAATTAATCAAATAATGAAAACCCACCGGAAAAGCAATATAATACGCAAACGCACAACCACATAAAAAGAAAAAAGTTCCAAAAATCACAAAAGGGATAACAAGCTTTTTTTCATTATCATAAAGACCTGGAGCTACAAACGACCAAATCTGCCAAAATATAATAGGTAAGGCAAAAATAAATCCACTAAAAAAAGCTACTTTAATAGCCGTAAAAAATGCCTCTCCAACTTGCGTAAAAATAACACTTTCACGCCCTTTTGGTAAAGCTGCACTCAAAGGAGCCACCATCCAATCTAAAATTATTTCCCAAAAATAAAAAGAGATTAAAAAGGTTATTAAAAGCGTTATAGTAATTGCAACTAAACATTTGCGCAAGTCTTGAATATGAGGTTTCAAATCTTCAAACATTATTATCTCACTTTCTTTTTATTGATTCTTAATGGATTTTTCTTCACTCTTTGCATCTTCTTTAAAACTCAAAGTTTGCTTTGTTTGCAAAGGCTTAACCCCCTCTTTTACATTAGAAGTTTGGGGATTAGTGTTATTTGGAGTGAGTGGTGCTTCTTTTGTTTCTGAGATTTGCGGTTTTAAATCTTCCTCAAAATCCAAAGAAGAAAGCTCTTTTAAATCCATTTCTTTTGTGAAGTTCTCCACTCCTTGTGTGAGACTATTTTTGTATGCCAAAGCATCCTCTTTGATTTTATTAAGATTGACTTCCCTATCCAAGCTTTCTTTGGCATCATCCATTGTTCTTTTAACTGCTTTAATAAATTTTGCAACATCAACCAAAGCTTTAGGTAATTTCTCAGGACCCAAAAAAATAATTGCCACTGCTGCAATTACTAAAATTTCAAAAAATCCCATTCCAAACATTGATAATTTTCTGCCTTTTTTGCTTTTATCTTGTGTAAGATCGGATTTTATCTAATTTTGGAATAAAGTGTGCTTAGAGTTTTAAAATTATTAAAGTTAATTTACATAGAGGATTAACAATGAACAAATTTCTTATAATGCTTGGAATAGGATTTTTGCTAAATGGTTGCATTTCTCCCAAAACAGATGCTTTTTTAGTCGGTGCTGGACTTGGAGCGGGAGTAACTTACTATTTTTTAAATGGAGGGAAAATTGATGGGATTAGTAAAGATTCTCTCTCTAATTCACTCCAAAATTCACCAAAGCAAAATATCACTGATACTTCAATACCCTCCGAGCTAGAGTGGTATTATTTTGATAGAGATTTGTATGAACAAACCCTGCTTAATCAAAAACAATCCCTAGCAAACTAAGCCAAAAAGTCCTTTAAGAAATCTTGGTGCAAGACAGGTTCAAACTCCACCACTTCATATTTGGCGGCATTTTGCAGATAAAAAGGATCTTGTTTTGTAAAATTAACCGCTGCTTCCTTATTGTCAAATTGCCCAACAATGATTCCACCTTTGCGAGGATTTTGAGGACCACTTGCTAAAAGATTCCCACTTACATAACCTGTTTTTAAATATTCTCTATGAGAAGTAAGAATCTTTTCAATCTCTACTAACTCTTTTGTGTAAGTTACAAAAATAATAAATAAATTTTTCATTGTTTTCCTTTTTCTCTTTCTTTGATTATAACACTATTTCAAATCTTTTTCCAATTTCTTTTAAGATTTAAAATATTTTGAGTTATATCTCCCTTCCAAATACTACTAATACACGCTGCCATATCTGCATTTTGTAATTGATGAATATTTTGCTGATTGATTCCACCAATGGCACATTTTTTGATTCCTTGAATCTTTTGAAATAAATCTAGAGAAATCACCTTAGCCTGTGTTTTTGTAGAAGAAGTAAAGCAAGATCCAAAGGCAATATAATCTGCCCCAATCTCTTTAGCATTTTGCGCTAACTGCAAATCTCCATAGCAAGAAACACCCAAAATCCCCCCATAACTTTTGCGAATCATAAGCAATTCATCTAGACTATAAGGATTTACTTCCTGCTTTTTCCCTATATGTAAACCCTTTGTTTGAAGCTTCATTGCCAACTCAATTCTGTCATTTAATACAAACAAAACCCCCTCTTGTTTGCAATAATCCATTAATTCTGTTACCAAAGATTCGATTTGATTATCTTGATGAGTTTTATCGCGAAACTGAAAAATACTAACCCCACCTTTAATCGCCTTGCTTAACATTGTAAAAATCTCTTGATAAGGCGTAAGAATTTCATCACTAATTGCATAAATTCCCTGCAACATCACAAACCTCCAAACATTACTTAAAAACTCTAAGATAAAATTTTAACCTTGTTTTAATCCATTTTTGCTTATGCTTCAAAAGATAATGGAAAAAACCTATATTCTTAATTTAACCGGCATTGTTCAAGGTGTTGGATTCCGCCCTTTTGTGTATAAAATCGCAACACAAAATCACTTAAAAGGCTATGTGCTAAACAATAATCAAGGCGTAGAAATACTTGTTCAAGGCAAAAAAGAAAAACTGGAACAATTTTTTAAAGACTTAAAAAATCCCCCTAAAGCTGCCAAAATCATCTCAATCTCCAAAAAACCAATCCAAATAAAAAAAACCTTTTCCACTTTTTTAATCCAAGAAAGTCAAGCTAACTCCATAAAAACTGCCACTATTCCTGCTGATATTGCCTTATGCGAATCTTGCAAACAAGAATTTCTTGATCCTAAGAATCATCGCTTTCTTTATCCTTTTATTAGTTGCACAGATTGCGGAGGGAGATACAGCCTTATTTCTACGCTTCCCTATGATAGAAAAAATACCGCTATGCATTCCTTTGTTATGTGTGAAAACTGCCAAAAAGAATATAATAATAAGACTTCAAGACGATTCCACTCAGAAATTAACTGCTGTCCCGCTTGTGGTCCGCAACTTTTTTTTACTGATGAATTCAATTATCAAGGCGATTTTTTACCAGATTCTCAAATTCACTCTCACTTAACCAAAAAAGATTCTCCTATCAAAAATGCGCTTAAGGCTCTCAAAGAAGGTAAAATTTTAGCCATTAAGGGTATTGGTGGTTATGCCTTGGTCTGTGATGCGACCAACGCTAATTCACTAATAAACCTAAGAGAAAGAAAAAGACGCCCCAAAAAACCATTTGCACTAATGTGCAAAAATATCCAAATGGCTCAAAAATATGCTCATTTAAATTCTCAAGCAATCACTATGCTTAACTCAAGCATCTCTCCCATTGTGCTAAGTTATTCTAAAGCTAAAACCAATCTCCCTCTCTCCCTTATTGCACCAAATCTCGCAACTCTTGGAATCATACTTCCCTATTCTGCCTTGCACCATTTGCTGTTTTTTTATATTGATTTTCCTTTAGTTTTTACAAGTGCTAATATAAGCGGAGAACCGATCATTAAGGATTTTTATGGTATCACTCAAAAACTTCAAGGCGTTTGTGATGGTATTTTATTTTACAATCGCGATATTTTAAACCCCATTGATGATAGTCTTGTGAGAATTTTGGGGAAAAAGACACAAGTTTTAAGGCGTGCTAGGGGATATTTATCTGATATTCCACTGCCAACACCACCACACAGCACTAAAAACTTCATCACTCTTGGTGCCCAACAAAAATCTACTTTTTGTCTTAATCTCCACAGCAAACTTTTTTTAAGTCCGCATTTGGGGGATTTAGACAATCTTGAATCAATTAATAATTTCAAACAAAATCTAACACTCTTTAGCCAACAATATCAAGCTAAAATCCACACATTTTGCGGAGATTTACATCCAAATTATGCGCAAAGGGAATTTTTAGATGGTAGTGATTCTTGTTTTATCCAACACCATTTTGCACATCTTCTCTCCAATGTCGCAGAAAACAAAATTAGACAAGAAGTTTTAGGAGTTATTTTTGATGGCACAGGCTATGGAGCAGATGGCAATATTTGGGGTGGTGAATTTTTATTTTATGATCCTAAAAAACCACTTAGTTTTAAGCGAAAAGCTTTTTTTGCCCCTTTTAAGCTCTTAGGCGGAGAAGCAGCTATCAATGATACGCGAAGATTAGGAATAGAAGCACTATTTATTGCTTTTGGAGATGATTATAAAAACTTGAATTTACCACTTATTGATAGCCTAAAAAAAGATTATGGAGAAAATATTATTGATTTTTTCTACAAACAGCATCAAAATACGCAAAGTTATACCTGCAATTCAGCTGGTAGAATCTTTGATATGGTGGCTTCAATATGCAATCTTGTGGAAAAAACAAACTATGAGGGCGAAGGTGGAATGATTCTTGAAACACTTGCCTATAAGGCTTTAAAACACAAAAAACAAGCTAAAAGCTATCCCTTTAAAATTTCAAAAGACACAATTCTTTGGGAATCTATCATACAAGAAATCTATCATGACTTGAAAAATTACATTTCTTTAGAAAATATTGCTCTAAACTTCCATCAAACTTTTGCAAATATCATTAGCTTTATTGCTCAAAAATATCCAACAATTCTCTTAAGTGGTGGCTGTTTTCAAAATGCGATTCTTACCAAACTCACTCTTAAAGCACTCAAAGGAAAAAAAATATTTTTAAATGGAGAGATACCTTGCAATGATGGTGGAATTAGCTTTGGTCAAGCTTATTATATGAGACTAAAAACTAAGCAGAAACCCTAAGTTTCCACTAGCTTTTAAGATTTTTAATGGGCATCATGCCAAATTTTGCGTTTCCACAAATAAGCTACAACTCCCATAAGCACCATAAAGGCAACTAACTTCCAACCAAGCGATTCTCTTTCAGCTTTTTTGCTATCTCCTACACTTTCCATATAAGTAATCACTTGCTTTTCAGCTTGTTCTGTCAAACCAACTCTAGGCATTGCAGTTCCTGACAATCTTTTTTGTGGATCGTTGATGAAGGTGTGTAAATATTCCAAATTGCGACTTCGAATCATCATTGATAAATCAGGCACTTTTGTTCCCAAATAAGTCTTTAATCCACCATCTGCATACCATTTATCATATTTCATATCATGGCATCTTCCACATGCATCAACAAACACTTCTTTATCTGTCATTTCTTTTGGAGTAATACTTTGTAAATACGCTACAATATCTGCTATTTCTTGATCGCTCATCCAATCATATGCGGGCATAGGATGATTGCCGCTAAATTTATGAGTTTGCTTAGTTGCTACTGCGACATTTTTAATAGCATTAGCTAAGAAATTTTTATCATAAATTAATGCAGCACTAGAAAGATCTGGCGGAACTACCCCATAAGCAGCCAATGCGTCTGCTGGAGAAAATGGCATTTCCATACCTTCAGTTTTAATAGAATGGCATGCAACGCAATTAGCCAAAACAATTTCCTTCCCATTTGCAGCATTTCCCTCTTGAATCTCAAGAGGCTTTAAATCTGAAAAAGTATAGTCTGCAGGAGCTACTTTGGGATACATTTGCCCATGCGCAAAAGGCTCTACACCCCAATAAATAATACCTGTAACAACAACTACTACAATTAATGCTAAGAATTCTTTCATTCCAACTCCTTAACTATTCTTTTTATTTTCTAGTTTTGTAATGATAGGCAACACTACAAACAATAATGCAAAGAATGCAATAGTAACTGCAAAACCAATATAGGCATTAATCCCTGTTGGAGGCAATTTACCATAGATTGTCAAAATAATCATATCAATTACCAATAACCAAAACCACACCATAAATGCTGGGCGCTTGTGAGCAGGAGCAACAACATTGCTTCTATCCAACCAAGGCAAGAGCATAAAAATCACATTTGCAATACCAAATGCAATCAATCCTAAATCCGCACTAAAGAAGAATCCTCTTAAGATTTCATAACTCCATAAAAAATACCACTCTGGGTAAATATGTGGGGGAGTTTTTAGATGATCAGCTGGATCAAAATTAATAGGATCAAGCGCAAAACTATAATGATAGCAAGTTAAATAGAATAAAATAGCCAAAAAGAAACTTGCCACAAAGAAATCTTTAGATAAGAACATTGGCCAAAAAGGAATAACTTTTGATTCTTTTTTATTTCCAGCCTTAAACTTCTCTGCTTCTTTTTCAAAGTCAATTTCTTCACCATAAGCATTATTAACATGTGGGATTCTTAAAGAATAGAAATGGATAGCAATCACTATCATAATAACCACAGGCAATAGCACAACATGCAGCATAAAGAATCTTGTCAAAGTCGCATCTGCAACAATAAAATTACCCCTAATCCAAATAACTAAATCAGCACCAATCACTGGAATTCCACCAAAAAGGTTGGTAATAACCGCTGCTGCCCAATAGCTCATTTGTCCCCATGGCAACATATAACCACTAAATGCCTCAGCAGAAAATAATCCAAAAAGAATCATACCTGTAATCCAAATCATTTCTCTACCGCGTTTATAAGATCCATAATAAATCGCTACAAACATATGGATATAAATAATTAAGAAACAAACTGAAGCGCTCACTGCATGCAAATGTCTCCACAACCAACCATATTTCACTTCTTGCATAATTGTGTAATTTACACTATCAAAAGCTAATTTTGTATCTGGCTTGTAATACATTAACAAAAATAAACCCGAAATCACTAAAAGTGTAAATAAAACAACTAAAACAACACCCATTGCCCATAAAAAATTAATATTTTTAGGAATCCAATATTCTGTCATTAAAACTTTCATTAAAGGCTTTATAGCAAGTCTTTTATCCAACCAATCCACAATGCCATTTGCTTTTTCAATCTGTGCCATCAAAACTCCTTATGCCTTACCTACTAATTTTAAATACTCTGGTCCTTCTTCGCCTAATACAAGCTTCTGCCCATCAATTTTAAAAGGCGGAATCGCCATAGGAGTTGGAGGTGGTCCAAAGACATTTCTACCACAGGCATCAAATTTTCCACCATGACAAGCACAATGAAATTCTGTTGTATTAGTATCATAAGAAGGAATACAACCAAGGTGCGTACAAATTTGAATCCCCAAGCTATAATCCGCATTCCCAACAACAACATCTCTTTCTTCACATTTTTTCATTTCTGCAGTTTTTTTAATCACATACACTGGAGTTCCTCGGTATTCTACCTGTCGATACTCGCCCTCTTGCATTGTGCTCAAATCAATAGTTGTGAAGCCAGCTGAAACTACGCTTGGTAAAGGATCCCAAGAAGACTTCATTGCAACTAATGATGCACCAGCACCCACAGCCGCAATTGCCCCAAGAGTCATACCAAGGAAATCCCTACGATTGACATTTTCTGCCATCTATTTCCTCCTAATTATATAAAATCATTTTAAGCGTTTTACAAAACCTTGTATTTTATCATAGGAAAACTTTAATTTTTTGTAAGATTGGAAGATTTTTTAAAATAAAGTAAAAAATAATTATAATTTACACAATCATTTAAAAAAAAGGGGGGAGTTAGCAATAAGAAAACTTATTGCTAATGCTTACACTAATTCTATAAATGCCATAGGAGCAGCATCACCTGTTCGCACTCTTGTTTTGATGATTCTTGTATAACCACCATTTTTACCAACATACTTTGGAGCAATTTCTTTTACAAGTTTTTTAACAGATTCTTTATGTTGCAAATGAGAAAAGACTAAGCGATGCGCCATAGAATCATTTGTTCTGGCTTTTGTTAAAAGCTTTTCAAAATAACTTTGTAATTCTTTTGCTTTTGGAAGTGTTGTTTCAATTTTACCACTTGTAATCAAAGCAATTGAGAGATTTTTTAATAAAGCTTTACGATGAGAAGAAGTTCTACCAAGCTTTCTATATCCGTGTTTATGTCTCATTTCTTTTTCCTTTTTTCTTAATTAGAAAATTTTTTCTTAAGAATTTGCATTAAATCTTCTGAAATTTCTCGACCAACAGGGTATCCTAACTCATCAAGTTTTGCTGTAATTTCATCTAAAGATTTTTTACCCAGATTCTTAATGTTTTTAATTTGTTCTTCATTTAATAAAACCAATTCACCCAAATATTTAATGCCAGATCGATCCAAGCAATTAAAACATCTTGCACTGAAATTCAAACTATCAATAGTTTGTGATAATACTTTTAGCTCAGGATGCTCCTCTTCAGAAATAGCCACCTCTGGAATCTCTATATTTAACTCTGAATTAAAGATAGACATTTGCTTGTGCATTACACTCAAAGCATTTTTAAAAGCAGTCAAAGGATCTACTTGTCCATCAGTTTCAATCTCAAAAATAACTTTTTCATAGTTTGGATCATCTTCTAAAAGCATATTTTCTGTTGCATAAGTCGCACTCGTTACAGGAGTAAAATACGCATCAAGTGGCATGAAGCCTTCTGGAACATTAGAGCGAATCTCTTCACTTGGAACATAGCCAATGCCCTTATAAATTACAATAGAAAAAGATAAGGTTGCATCTTTATTGATAGTAGCCAGATGCACATCTGGAGTTACAACTTCTACAAGATCATTAGATAAATCTGCGCCTGTAATTACTTTTGGTCCATTAAAAGCGTAATCAACACTAATGCTATCACTGTCATCTTTAATTTTAAAGCGAATTGTTTTTAAATTAACAATAAATTGAGAAACATCTTCTGTTACACCGCGCACTGAATCAAACTCATGAGCAACCCCTGCGATACGCAAAGCAACCGGCGCAAACCCAACAGAACTGCCAAGCAATAAGCGTCTTAATGGATGTGCCAAAGTAATAGCATATCCATTTTCAAATGGATATGCAGTAATTTGAACTCTATTAACGCCAATTTCTTTAACTTCAATTTTTGTTGGAATATGAGGAGAAGTTTTAATGCTTTTCATACTAACACCTCTATCTACTATTTAGAATACAACTCAACAATGAGCCTTTCTTCAATAGGTATAATAACCTCTTCTCTTTCAGGCAATCTTGTGAAAATTCCAAATACTTTCTCTTGATCCACATCTACCCAAGGAACAATTCCAGTTTGTTTAGTAAGCTCAATAGCTCTCTGAATTTGTGGATTTTTCTTTGTTTTTTCGCAAATTTCAATTTTTTGCCCAGCACTAACAAATGCAGAAGGGATATTTAATCGCTTTCCATCTACAAGAACATGTCCATGCACTACCAATTGTCTTGCAAATCTTCTTGTTGTGGCAAATCCCATTCTATAAACTACATTGTCCAGTCTTCTCTCAATTAATTTAATAAGATTCTCCCCTGTGTTTCCTTCAAGCCTATTTGCTTCTACAAAAATAGAGCGAAATTGCTTTTCAGAAACTCCATACATCAATCTTGCTTTTTGTTTTTCACGAAGTTGGATTCCATATTCTGAGATTTTACCCCTTCTTTGTCCATGTTGTCCAGGACCATAAGGGCGCTTATCTAATGCGCTTTTTCCAGCTAATCTTCTTTCACCTTTTAATGCAAGGCTAACCCCAAATCTTCTTTCAATTTTTTCTACTGGACCTCTATATCTTGCCATTCTCTCTCCTTACACTCTTCTTCTTTTTGGTGGTCGGCAACCATTGTGTGGCAATGGAGTAACATCTTTAAACCACAATACTTTTATCCCTTCAATGCTTCCAAGACTCTTAACAGCAGTCTCTCTACCGCTTCCAGGACCTTGAATCTTAACACCAAGCTCTTTAATACCGTGTTCTTTTGCTTTTGAAACAGCATCTTCAACCGCTTGTTGTGCCGCATAAGGAGTTGATTTCTTACTTCCTTTAAAACCTAATGCACCCGCCGTACTCCAGCAAATTACATTACCCATTTCATCAGTGATAGTTACGCTTGTATTGTTAAAAGCAGCAGAAATATGAATAATACCTCTTGCGATATTCTTTTTGACAACTCTTTTTTTTGTTACATTTCTTTTAGCCATTATTTACCCCTTATTTTGATGCACTACCAACTGTTTTTCTTTTACCTTTTCGCGTTCTTGCATTATTTTTTGTTGTTTGACCGCGAACAGGCAAGCCTTTTCTATGTCGTAATCCACGATAGTTACCTAAATCCATAAGTGCTTTAATGTCCATTGTAACTTTCTTGCGCAAATCACCCTCTACGATATGATGAGCTTGAATCTCTTTTGCTATTGCAGAAACTTCATCCTCACCAAGGTCTTGAACCCTCTTGTCATAAGAGATATTCACTGCATTTAAAATATCTCTTGATGCTTTTAAACCAATACCATAAATATAAGTTAAAGCATATTCAATTCTCTTTTTTTTGGGTAAATCAACACCAGCAATTCTCGCCATTATCTTTCCTTTTTATCCTTGTCTTTGTTTATGTTTTGGATTCTCGCAAATCACTCGAATCACGCCTTTTCTTTTAATAACCTTGCATTTGTCACACATTTTCTTCACAGAAGGTCTGACTTTCATAGCTTACTCCTAACTTTACTTTGATGCTTCTATCAAGCACCAAATATTTTTAACACTTTTAAGATATAAAATCTCAAAAATTATCACTTTGAATTGTGAATAAGAAAAAATTCCACCACTTTCTAATAAAATAAATTATCAGACATTGAGTTTATAGTCCTCCAAAGGCTCATTCATCACCCAAACGACTATGAAGTTTTTACAATAAAGGGCGTATTATATTCTAATACTTATTAAAAACTACTTATACCTAAAAGTAATTCTTCCCTTATCCAAACTATAGGGAGTAAGTTCGATTTTTACTTTATCACCTTGCAAGATCTTAATATAATTCATACGCATTCTACCTGCAATATGACACAAAATTACATGTCCATTTTCTAATTCCACACGAAAAGTAGCATTAGGTAGTGCTTCTTTGACTATTCCATCAATCTCAATCACATCATCTTTTGCCATTCTGTTTCCTTATTCCTTTGATAAAATTTCTGCTTTGCCTTTAATAATTGCTATGGTGTGTTCATAATGACTTCCATTTAATCCATCAGTTGATACCACACTCCAATCATCTTTAAGTATTTTGGGTTCTCCGCTTTTTTGACAAATCATTGGCTCAATACAAAAAACCATTCCATCTTTGATTTTATAGCCTTGCTTGGAGTTACTTCCTTCCAAATAGTTTGGAATCTCAGGCTCTTCATGAGGCTTTTTACCAATCCCATGCCCACAAAAACCTCTCAAAGGCACATAACCATAATCCAAAATAAATTGTTCTATTAAGTGGCTTAATTCTTTAAAGTGCATACCCACCTTAATTTGATCAATAGCAAAATAAAGTGTATCTTTAGCACAAGCAATCAACCTTTGATTTTCTTGTGAAATATTACCTACCCCACAAGTGATTGCACTATCTCCATACCAACCATTAAGATTAACTCCCAAATCAAGCCCAACAATATCACCTTCCTTTAGGGCATAATCTGTTGGAATCCCATGGATAATCACTTCATTAACTGATATACACACTGAACCACTAAAACCATAAAGACCTTTAAAGGCTGGAATCCCACCACTTGAGCGAATAAAATCCTCACCCATTGCATCTAATTCCTTTAGTGTAATCCCTGGCTTAACATTTGCCTTTAGATAATTAAGCGTTTTAGCAACGATTTTATTAGCCTTTCGGAGAGATTCTATCTCCGATGGTTTTCGAATTGTAATTGACATTTATAAACCCACTGCACTTAGTGTTTTATATTTATTCATATAAATTTGTGCTTCAATTTTTCGCATTGTATCAACCGCAACTTGCACAACGATCAAAACTGCTGTCCCCCCAAAATAAAAAGGAACTCCTGAAGCCTTTACCAAAATCCAAGGCAATGTTGCAATTAATGCAAGATATAAAGCACCCCAAAGCGTTAGTCTATTTGCTACTTCTGTTAAGAAATTCGCCGTTCCTTCTCCAGGGCGAATACCAGGTATAAATCCACCTTGTCGTTTTAAGTTTTCAGAAATCTCTTTTGGATTAAACACGATTGAAGCATAAAAATAGGCAAAAAAGACAACAAACAAAAACATTAAAACATTATACAAATAACCATTGGGATTCAAATAATCCGCAATCTGCATTATAATTGCATTAGAAGATGACTGCAAAATCGTACTTGGGAACATTAAAATAGCCGAAGCAAAAATAGGTGGAATCACCCCGCTTAGATTCATTTTAATAGGAATGTAATTCATGATTCTCTTGTCTTGATTTTGCATGACCACTTTGCGAGAATATGAAATAGGGATTCTTCTCTCTCCAAGCTCTACAAAGATAATACAACCCACTGTAATAATAATAATTGCCATAATAAATAGCAAGACTAACCAACTAATTTGATTGGTATTAACCAAGTTAAATGTCCCAGCAATCGCACTTGGAATCCCAGACACAATCCCACTAAAGATAATCAAACTAATACCATTTCCAATACCTCTTTGCGTAATTTGCTCACCAATCCACATTAGCAGCATTGTTCCACAAAGCATAGAAAATGCAGAAATTGCAATAAAGACATTCATATCTATCATAATTGCACCATTAGCACCTGTGCCCAAACTTTTTAACCCAATAGAAACACCAATTGCTTGAATTAGAGTGATTACCACCGTGGTATAACGGATAATTTGCATATATTTTTGCATACCATCACGCTCTTTTTTCATCTTGCCTAGATTGGGGAAAGTAGCTGCTAAAAGTTCCATAATAATAGAAGCTGTAATGTAGGGCATAATACCTAGAGAAATAATACTAAGTCGTTCAACTGCATTTCCGCTAAACATATTAAACAAGCCCAAAGCATTGGAAGCGTTATTATCAAAAAAAGTCTTAATGACACCTGTATCTACCCCAGGAACTGGGATATAAGCCAATACACGATAGGCTAAAAGAAAGCCTAGTGTAATTAGAATCTTATTGACAATTGTTTTATTCATTATTTTTGTCCGCTTGTCGTAATTCTTTCATCTTTAATTTTTACTGCAAGATTTCTTGCACTTGCGCCAATTAACTTAATTTTAGTCGTATAAGCAGGGAATTTATGTATGCTTTTGATGCTTTCAAAAGTAATCTCTTCTAATGTAGCGATTGCTCTAATTAATTCCACATTGATTACATAAGGTTTAATCACCCTGCTTGTAAAACCTACTTTAGGCAATCTTCTTTGTAATGGTTGTTGCCCACCTTCAAAACCTCTTTTTTGTTTAGAGCCCGTTCTAGCAGTCTGTCCTTTACCGCCTCTTGTAGAGGTTTTACCCATACCACTACCTTGACCGCGTCCTACTCTTTTGATTTTTTTTACACTGCCTTTTGCAGGTGCTAAATTTTCTAATGCCATAAAATCTCCTTATGCCTTTACTTTAGAAAGCGCATCAATTGTAGCTCTTACTACATTGTAAGGATTATTAGAACCAAGTGATTTAGTTAATATATCCTTAATACCTGCCATCTCTAATACAGGGCGCACAGAACCACCGGCAATTACTCCAGTTCCCTCGCTAGCAGGTTTTAGTAAGATAATGCTTGAATTATATTTTTGTTGAACATCATGAGCAATTGTTGTGCCTTTAATATTAACTTTTACAATATTTTTAAATGCATCATCAATGGCTTTTTTAACAGCATCAGGGACTTCTTTTGCTTTCCCCAATCCAAATCCAACCAAACCTTCTTTGTTGCCAACAACAACCAAAGCATTAAAACGGAATCTACGCCCACCTTTAACAACTTTTGTTACACGACCAATATTTACAACAACCTCTTTAAAATCTTCTCTATTGATTTCCATATTATCCCCTATAAACTAATTCCATTCTCGCGTAGAGAATCAGCAAAACTTGCAACAACGCCATGATATAAATATCCATTTCTATCAAAGATTACTTGAGAGATATTAGCTTTTTTAAGAGATTCTGCCAAATTAGAAGCGATCTTTTTCACATCTTCCTTGTTGTTTTTTAGCCCCATTTTCTTACCATCAACGCTTGCTAATGTAACACCTTTTACATCATCAATCACTTGTGCATAGAAATATCTATTAGAGCGAAAAATGCTTAATCTTGGAGTTGCTGAATCTCCAAAGATTCTCGCACGAATTCTCAGCTTTCTTTTGATTCTTAAACTTCTCTTTTTTCTAATAATTTTGTCTGTCATTGCTTAATCCTTATTTTTTAGAAGTTTTACCAGCTTTGCGGATAATACGCTCATCAACATATTTCACACCTTTGCCCTTGTAAGGTTCTGGCGGTCTAAACTCTCTAATTTCTGCAGCAATTTGTCCTACTTGTTGTTTATCAGCACCTTTAATAACAACAAGATTTTTATCCACCGCTATTTCAATGCCTTCTGGAATGTCATAGTTAATAGGATGAGAAAATCCAAGTGCAAGCTCTAAAACTTTACCTTTAACTGCTGCCTTATAACCTACACCATTGATTTCTAATTGCTTTGTAAAACCATCTGTTAAGCCTACAACAATGTTATTTGCTAAGGCTCTATAGGTTCCCCAATAAGCTCTTGATTGTGCATCACTTCCAGCAAGAGAGAAACTTAACTCATTGTCTTTAAATTCAATTCCAACACGACCATAAGTTTCTAATTCTTTTGTGATCTTACCACCCTTAAAAACTATTTTGCTTCCTTCAATGCTAACTTGAACACTACTTGGAATGCTAATAGGTTTTTTACCAACTCTTGACATTACATACTCCTACCAAATACTGCAGAGGGCTTCTCCGCCCACATTTGATTTATAAGCATCCTCATTAGCAATCACGCCTTTACTTGTGCTTACAACAATGGTTCCATAGCCGTTTTTAAAGCGCTTTAATTCATTTCTTGCCTTATAAACGCGTCTCCCAGGTTTAGAGATTCGAGTGATTTCATTGATAACTGAATGTCCTTTTTCATCATACTTTAAAACAACATTAATAGATTGTTTTTTATCTTTCTCGATGACTTTATAACCTTCAATAAATCCTTTTGCTTGAAACACTTCCAAAATAGAAACAACAATTTTTGCATAATACAAAGTTGTTGTATCTAATCTTCTCATACTTGCATTTCTGATTCTTGTTAACGAATCTGCAATAATATCATTTACCATTTTATCCCCTTACCAACTTGCTTTTCTAAGTCCTGGAATCAAGCCTTCATTTCCCATCTTGCGAAGGCAAACACGGCAAATACCAAAATCTCTATAAACAGAATGTGGTCTTCCGCAAATTGAACATCTTGTATAAGCTCTTACTTTAAATTTAGGCTTTCTATTAGCCTTTGCAATCATAGATTTCTTAGCCATTTATTTTTCCTTTTGCAAAAGGTAAGCCAAAAAGCTCTAGAAGTTTCAAGGCATCTTTATCGTTTTTTGCCGAAGTAACAAAAGTGATATTCATACCATGGCTTACCATAATATCATCATATACAACCTCAGGGAAAATTAATTGCTCATTTACACCAAAGCTATAATTTCCTCTTCCATCAAACCCATTGCGCGGAATCCCTCTGAAGTCCTTTACTCTAGGAAGTGCGATTACGATAAGCTTTTCTAGGAAGTTATACATTTGATTCCCTCTTAAAGTTACCTTAACTCCCATTGGCATTCCCTCACGCATTTTAAATCCAGCAACAGATTTTTTAGCGCTTGTAATCACTGCTTTTTGTCCAGCAATCAAAGAAATTGTATCTGCAATATTTTGCATAATTTTAGTATCTTTTGCGTACATACCAGCACCCACGCTAATAACAATCTTCTCAAGCTTTGGCAAAAGCATAGGGTTTTTAATTCCTAATTCTTCTGCTAATTTTGACTTAATTTCATTTTTATAGGCGGTTTTTAATTGATACATAGATTAATCCTCCGCTTTTTTTACATTTGAAATATGAATCGGCATTTCTTTTTCAATAAAGCCACCTTTTGGATTCTTATCTGTTGGCTTTACGGCTTTTTTAGCCAATTTGCAACCTTCTACCACAACTTGTGAAGACTTAGGAATTACACGCAAAATTTTTGCTTTTTTGCCTTTGTCATCACCTGTGATGATTTCTACCATATCGCCTTTTTTGATCTTAAACTTAGCCATTATAATACCTCCGGCGCCAATGAAACAATTTTCATAAAATTAGCATAACGAATTTCTCTGCCAACAGGTCCAAAAATACGCGTTCCAATAGGCTCTCTTTTGCTGTCTAAAATAACAGCTGCATTGTCATCAAAACGAATTAGTGCACCATCTTCGCGGTGAATCTCTTTTTTAGTTCTTACCACTACTGCTTTGACAACTTGTCCTTTTTTTACTTTTCCACTAGGAAGAGCTTTTTTAACTGAAGCAACAATCACATCGCCAACTGTGGCATAACGTCTTTTGCTGCCACCTAATACCTTAATGCACATTATTTCTTTTGCACCACTATTATCAGCGACATTCAATCTTGTAAAACTTTGAATCATAATTCAACTCCCACAGATACTACTTTGTGGAGTGTAAAAGCTTTTCTTTTAGAAATTGGCTTACATTCAATCGCCTCGATTACATCTCCTACTTTTACGCTATTGTTTTCATCATGCACAATATAGCGTTTAAATCTCTTTACAATTTTTCTATATTTTGGGTGGATAACACGTCTTTCAACTAAAATTGTTGCACTTTTATCTCCAGCTTTTGTTACAACTTTTCCAGAGATAATTCTTTTATGCGGTTGAACACTGCTCATTATTCAGCCCTCCTTTTTGCATTCATTGCAGTTTTGATTCTTGCAATATCTTTTCTTGTTGCTTTAAGCTCACTTGTATTTGTTTGTTGCATAGTTCTAAGTTTCAAATTAAGCTCAAACAAAGAAGTTTCTTTTTCTTTTAGAAGCTCTTGCAATTCTTGAATACTTTTCTCATTAATCTCAGTATATTTCATTCTCGCCCTCTCTTGTTACAATTTTTGTTTTAAAAGGGAGTTTGCTTTGTGCTAATGCCAAGGCACTTCTTGCTAAAGTCTCATCAACACTGCCCATTTCATAAATAATTCTACCAGGCTTAATATTCATAACCCACTTATCAACAGCACCCTTACCTTTACCCATACGAGTTTCAAGAGGCTTTGCAGTTAATGGTTTATCAGGGAATACCCTAATCCATACCATACCTGTTCTCTTTGTTGCACGAGTCATTGCAATACGCGCTGCTTCAATTTGTCTTGAATCAATTCTACCATGTTCAATAGCCTTAATTCCAAATTCACCAAAAGCTAAAGAAGTGCCACGGAATGCTTTTCCTCTGTTGCGCCCTTTCATTTGCTTTCTGTATTTTGTTTTCTTTGGCATTAGCATAGTTATTGCCCCCTTCTCTTTCTAGTTGGACGAGTTGCTTTTGCTTCGCCCTCTTCTTGTGGCTTCTCAGCTTGAATTCCTTTTTGAAGAACTTCCCCTTTAAAAATCCAAACCTTAACGCCAATATTTCCATAAGTTGTTAAAGCCTCTGCAAAACCATAATCAATTTTGGCTCTTAGTGTATGAAGTGGGATTCTTCCTTCCATATACCACTCTGTTCTTGCCATTTCAGCACCTGCTAAACGACCAGAAACTTTAACTTTGATTCCTTTAGCTCCAGATTTCATCGCACCCTGCATCACTTTTTTCATCGCACGGCGGAATGCTACGCGTCTTTCAAGCTGTGTTGCAACACTTTCAGCAGCTAATTGTGCATTGCTTTGTGGTTTCTTCACTTCTTTAATGTTTAAGAAAATATCTTTATTAACAATTTTATTAAGTGATTCTTTTAATTTTTCAACATCAGCGCCTTTTTTACCAATGATAATTCCCGGTCTTGCTGCTACCACAGTTACACGCACTTTTCTTGCAGTTCTCTCAATCAAAATATCACTCACACCTGCATAATAAAGCTCTTTTTTAAGAAACTTTCTAATTTTATAATCCTCTGCAACATTTTGTGGTGCTGTCGCAAATGAAGGAAACCATCTTGATTCCCAATTTCTATTTATACCAAGTCTTAGACCAATCGGATTAACTTTTTGACCCATTACTTATCCTTACTTTTTTGTGCTACTTCTACGAAAATATGTGAAGTAGGTTTTCTTACTGGAGTTGCTCGACCTCTTGCTCTAGGTGTAAAACGTCTAAGCACAGGACCCGCATCAACTCTACAAGATGAAACAATAACATTCTCTGCTTCATAGCCCCCATTTGCAACCGCTGATGCAATCACTTTAGAAATAATTTTTGCCGCTTTGTTTGGCATAAACTCTAAAGAAGCGATTGCTAATTCAGCATTCATTCCTTGAACCTCTCGTGCAATTAATCTTGCTTTTGTAGGTGAAAGGCGGATATATCGTAATAATGCTTTACTCATCTCTCTCTCCCTTACTTACCGATTTTCTTTTGGACACTACCTTTGTGCCCTTTAAAGGTTCTTGTAGGTGCAAATTCACCCAACTTATAACCAACATGGTTTTCTGTTACATAAACAGGAACGAAAGCTCTACCATTATGAACATTAAAAGTAAATCCAATCATTTCTGGAATGATGGTGCTTCTGCGAGACCATGTTTTAATAGGTTTGTTGTCTTTTGCTTCTTTTGCTTTAAGCACTTTTTTCATCAAATGCTCATCAACAAAAGGACCTTTTTTTATCGATCTAGCCATTTATTTTCCTTATTTTTTTCTTCTTGAAATAATAAGCTTATCGCTTGCTTTTTTTCTTCTTGTTTTATAACCTTTTGCTGGCATACCCCATGGAGATACAGGATGTCCACTTGAGCCTGTCTTACCTTCACCACCACCATGTGGGTGATCTACTGGGTTCATCGCACTACCTCTTGTTTGTGGGCGAATACCTAGATGTCTGCTTCGACCTGCTTTACCAATATTAATATTTGCAAAATCTTCATTACCAACTACTCCAATAGTTGCCATACATTCACCTAAAATATATCGCATTTCACCGCTTGGCATTCTAATAATAGAATATTTACCTTCTCTTCCCATAAGTTGTGCACTAGCACCTGCACTTCTTGCAAGCTGACCACCACGACCCGGATACATTTCTATGTTATGCACAACTGTTCCAATAGGAATATTTTTAAGTTTCATTGCATAACCCAAACGAATATCCAAACCACCTTCTGCAGAAATAATAGTATCTCCTACTTTTAAACCACTTGGTTGAATGATATATCTCTTATCACCATCTTTATAAGTTACAAGTGCGATTCTACAATTTCTGTATGGATCGTATTCAATGGTGCTTACCTTACCTTCAATGTTAAATTTATTGCGTTTAAAATCAATGATACGATAAAGCTTTTTAGCACCACCCTCTTTGTGTCGGCTAGTGATTCTACCATTGTTATTGCGTCCCGCATGGACAGGAAGTTTAACTAATAATTTTCTTACACTAGCTTTTGCTGTGATATTCTCTGAGCTTAAATTGCTCATAAATCTTCTACTTGGAGTGTATGGTTTGTAAGTTTTAATTGCCATGTTTTACTCCTTAAACTGCCAATGATTCAATTTTTGCACCTTCTGGAAGTTTTACAAAAAACTTTTTGAAGTCGCTTCTTTTGCCAATAACACCACGGAATCTTTTTACTTTTCCTTCTTGTCTTAAAGAATTGATTGCAAGTGGAGTCACACCAAAATATTCTTTAAACACTTCTTTTAGTTGTGTCTTACTTAGTTTTGGAGAAGTCTGAACCACAAGGACATTTTGCTCTTGAAGCTTTAAAGATTTCTCTGTATACATAATTGCTTTAATATCTGTAATACTTGCCATTTTTAACCCTCTTTTGTGATAGCTTCAAAAAGCGCTTTTTCAATCACCACAGATCTAAATGTTGCTGCTAAATATGCATTAAGTTCAGCACCATCAATCAAGTAACAATTTTTAAGATTTCTAAAAGCTAAATATGTTTTCTCATCAAACATTTCAGAAACCAATAAAACATTTCTTTGATTCAAAGCTTTAAACATTGCATTAGCATCTTTTGTTTTACCGCTTGAAATTTGAATCTTATCTACAACAAACAAGCTGCTATTATCTGCTTTTTCTTGCAATGCGTATTGTAAAGCAAGCTTTTTTTGTTTTTTATTAACTTTTAGATTGTAGTTTCTGTTGTTGCTAGGACCATGAGAAACACCACCACCAACAAACACTGGCGAAGTGATACTCCCTGCTCTTGCTCTACCACCACCTTTTTGACTCCATGGTTTTTTACCACCACCGCTAACTTTGCCGCGTGTTTTCGCCATCGCATTATTAGCGCGCATTGAAGCTAAAAAAGATTTAATATAGAGATAAAGATTGTGAGAATTGATCGCCTTATAACTTTCTGGCAATTGCAATTCGCCACTTTTATTCAATCCATTATCTAAAATAATTGCCTTACTCATTTTACAACCTTTAACTTACCAAATGCGCCATTAAATCCAGGAACAGAACCCTTTAAAACAAGCACATTATTTTCTTTATCAAATGAAATGATTTCATTTTGAACGGTAACTTTTTCATTTCCATAATGTCCTGCCATTTTTTTACCCGGCTGAACACGACCTGGCCACTCACGATTTCCAATTGAACCTGGAGCTCTGTGGAATCGACTACCATGAGCACCTGGACCACCTTGGAAATTCCAGCGTTTCATAACACCGCTAAAGCCTCTACCTTTTGTATTAAAGGAAACTTTTGCTCTTTTTGCGCTTTCTAAAATCGCTAAATCCAAATCACCCACTTCTGCATTGCTTACTTCAATGGTTGCAAACTTATTAAATTCTTTATCCAAATTGTATTTTTTTTGTTGCCCTGCAATCGCTTTGTTAAGTGTTTTTCCTTGATGATAAGCAACAAGTGCCTTACCACCTTCTAAAACTTCGCAAACCTTTGCAGTTTTAACTTTTAACAATGTTACAGGAATACTTGGTTTAGCAACGGTTCTACTCATTCCAATTTTTTCTACTAAAAATTCCATTTATAACCCTTATTTATCCATTGAACGGACTTCTACATCCACTTCAGGAGCCATATCTAATTTCGTAAGACTATCCACCGTCTCCGGAGTTGCTGAAACAATATCAATCACTCTGCAATGAACACGAATTTCAAATTGTTCCCTTGAATCTTTATTGATATGAGGAGATTTTAAGACTGTGTATCGTCTTTTTTTAGTTGGGAGTGGAATAGGACCACGAATCTCTGCACCTGTTCTCTTGACGGCTTCCACGATTGAAACAACCGATCTATCAAGAACGCGATGATCATACGCTTTCAACTTAAGTCTAATTTTTTCCATTTTTTTTCCTTATAAAGAACTCATTGATTGAATCAATGCCATGTTTTGGAAGCCGAAATTATACTTAAAACTCGCACTTTTGTGAAGTTTTTTTAGAGAATTTTTGTAATTTATTTCCTTTTAAAAAGGAAATAAATAAAATATCACTCCACAAATATTCTAAGGATTGTTTTATGCTTTTAGAAATTCTTTTTGAAAGTTATCCCAAAAATTTTTCAAAAGTTCATCGCAAACACACTTTAAGTCTCAAACCTCACCACTTAATTTATGGTAGCAAAAATATTGGAAAAACTGATTTTATTTTGCAATACTACCAACAAGAATCTTTTAAAAATCTCAAAAAACTCTACATTAATCTCTCTGATTCTAAAATCAATTCCTATCAAGATCTCAATAATCTTGAATCCTTTTGCTACAAAAAAAACATTGAAGTTTTGATTCTTGATTCTTACACTCCAGAATTTCCACTCCCAAATCTCCCCTATATCACGCTAATTAGCCAATTTCCCTATGAGCTTCCACATTTTCAAACCCAAGAAATGCCACCCATAACTTTCAAAGAATATCTCCAAATCCACAAACAAACTCCCCATGATTCTTTTAATCACTATCTTAAATACGGCAATCTTTTTGAAGCAGAAACCCTTAATGAATATAGAAAAGGTGAATTACTAAAATCATTTGCCAACGATAAAACAAACTTTTGGATTCTAAGAAATTTCATTCAAAATCTTGGATTAAAAGTCTCTCTCCATCAAATCTACACCAAACTCAAAAAAGAAGGAAAAATCTCTAAAGATCGATTCTATGAATACGCCAATATTTTAAAAGAGAGCAAAACACTCTTTTGGGTAGAAAAATTTGAACACGATCTTGCTCCCAAGAAGCTTTATTTTTATGATTTCACACTCAAAAATGCTGTTAGTTATGAGCGAAATTTTTCTACACTTTTTGAAAATATGGTTTTTTTGGAGCTACTCTATAATTTCAAAGAAGCGGTATTTTTTACTGATAAGCTTGATTTTTATCTCCCTAATTCTATGCTTGGGATTCTTTGTCTGCCTTTTATTCAATTCCAAACTTTAGAACAAAAACTTAATAAGATAATTAAAGAAAGAGAATTTTGTGAGAAATTTATTATTATCACACTAAACCAAAAAGCACAAGGTGAGAATCTCGGCACCCCCTATACGATTTTACCTTTTAGTGAATTTAGCACTTCTTCTCTATAACGCAAAAAGCAATATTTATTCAATTAGCAATCTTTGTCTTTAATCTCTTGGATCGGCAATTTTACCCCTTATCGCACTTATAGCTGCCACTGCAGAATTTGCTAAATATACTTCTGAACTTCTTGCTCCCATTCTTCCAACAAAATTACGATTAGTTGTTGAGACACAGCGTTCATTATCGCCTAAAATCCCCATATATCCACCCAAACAAGCTCCACAAGTCGGATTAGAAATCAACGCACCTGATTCTAATAAAATATCAATATATCCAAGCTGGTGTGCTTCTTTGTAGATTTGTTGAGTTCCAGGAGTAATAATAAGGCGAACATCCTTATGCACTTTCTTACCTTTTAAAATCTCACTTGCAATTTTCAAATCTGCTAATCTACCATTTGTGCAACTTCCAATAAAAACCTGATCAATTTTTAATTCATCTTTGACCGCTTGAGAGATACTCTTACCATTACTAGGCAAAAAGGGATAGGCGATTACTGGTTCTAATGTGCTAATATCAATTTTCAAAACCCTTGTGTAATTAGCATCTTCATCAGAATAAAACTCTTTAGGCTTTGCGCGCAATTCCTTGCGTGAAGCCAAAAACTCACGCGTAATTTCATCTGAAGCAATAATTCCATTTTTCGCACCTGCTTCAATCGCCATATTACAGAGCGAAAATCGATCATCCATACTTAGATATTGTATGCCATCTCCGCAAAATTCCAAAGTTTGATACAAAGCGCCATCCACGCCAATTTGTCTTATCACTTCTAAAATCAAATCCTTACCATAAATGTGCTTTGCGGGCTTACCTATAAATTCTACCTTAATGGTATTTGGAATCTTAAACCAATTTTTACCTGTAATCATCGCATAAGCCAAATCCGTGCTTCCCATACCTGTGCTAAATGCGCCCAAAGCTCCGTGAGTGCAGGTGTGTGAATCAGCCCCAATAATCACATCTCCACTCACAACCAAGCCTTTTTCGGGTAAGAGAGCGTGTTCTATTCCCATATCCTTTTCATCAAAGAAATGCTTTAAATTATGCTTTTTAGCAAAATCGCGACTGATTTTTGCTTGATTAGCACTAGCAATATCTTTAGCAGGAATAAAATGATCCATCACTATACAGAATCCATCTGGATTGGCAAGACTTTCTGCGCCACTTTGCTCAAACGCTTTGATTGATAAAGGAGTGGTAATGTCATTTCCAATCACCATATCAATAGGACAATCCACTATTTCACCTGCATAAACCTCTTTGCCTACATGTTCTGAAAAAATTTTCTCTGTAATTGTCTGACCCATTTTCAATCCTTTTTGATATAGTTTTTAAAATACTTTTGAATTTCCAAAATTTCTCTCTTTTGCATATAAAAGCTATTTGGATTTGCCACTAAATACGCACTAACTTCCATAATCACCGCATCTATTTTAAGATTATTTTGCTCTAGTGTATTTCCAGTTTCAACCAAATCCACAATAGCATCTGCCATTCCTACAAGTGGTGCTAACTCAATAGAGCCATAGAGCTTGATAATATCTACACTAATGGCTTTTTTAGAAAAATAAGCCTTTGTGATATTTTCCATTTTAGTTGCAATTTTTAAGTTTGGCTTTGAAAAATCCAAGACTACATCTTTGGGCGAACCAATAGCAACCCTGCACTTCCCAAATTCTAAATCTAGCAATCTCACTAAATGGCTTTGCTTCTCTTCTAAAACATCTAATCCCACAATCCCAATATCAGCCGCGCCTCTCTCCACATAGACAGGCACATCTTGACTTCTTACAAGCATAAATTCAAAATTTTGTTTTTTGAGAATCAATTTTCTATCTTCAAAATCTAACGGACTTTGCAAATATCCTTCAAAAATCTTCAATGCTTCTTGTGCAATTCTTCCCTTTGGCAATGCGATTTTTATCATAAATAGATTCCTTTGGAAGTAATTTTTGTTGTAATAATATTTTGCATTCCTTTAAAAATAAGTAAATCATCATAAATTGCATTTTCAAAAAAACGCGAGAGAAATTTTCCATCGCCACCTGTAAAATAAATTTTTTTGTTTTTAGAAAAATTTTCTATTAAAAGCATTATAGGCTTTAAAACCCCATAACTAACAGCATCTTTAGTGTTTTGTGGAAAAGTATCCAAGGGGACAGAGAGATTAATCCCGCAATCTAGAATTGGAATAGATTTGAAACTTTTTTGCATCTGCGCAATCCCTGGCAAAATACAACCCCCCAAATGCAAACCACCATGCATAACATCTAATGTAATTGCACTCCCTGCATCAATAATAACGCCATCGCTAATGGCATTGCAAGCTGCAATCCTATCAATTCCCAAACCCTTATAATTGGTATCCAAACTCATATAAGGCGTAAGATCAAAACAATAAGGATGTGACAAAAGAAGCGATCTTGTTGATTCTTGATTAACACTAATGTAAATTACCACTTCATTTAAATCTTTTTGGCTAAGATTGTTTCTGTTTTCTTTCCAAACTCTACCGCGATAGTAGAAATGTAAAAAGGTATTTCCAATATCACAAAGAATCATTTCAATTCACTTCTAATATTTCATCACCCACAAAAATCTTACCTGTTGCTGAAAATGTCGGTTTTTTGATTTTATTTGGCAAAGCAAAAATCTGCCACTCTTGTAAATCTTCACTTAAACTTATCAGATAACCCTGTGTTTCTAAAACCACAATTTTATCTCCGTGATTTGCTGCGCTAAAATGTGCAAAGGGGAACTTTTGGCGCCTAATTTCATTTAAATCTTTATCTGTTAAAATCACCTCTCCATCAGTTGTAAAAAGCACAATTTGATCACCAAAAAATAAAATGTCCTGCAAATTAGCATCAAAGGTATTAATAATGCTTGGGCTAACAGAAATAACGCGCTTAGGGGTTGCTGCCACCATTCTATCATTAATGGCTTCTAGAAAAATAACATTATTAAAGTATTTTTCACCTCCATTAACAACAATGCTACGAATCATTTGATGAGTGTTTTTATCTACTATAACAAGCTTACCATCCAAGGTTGGAATAACAGCGATATCACTCAAAAAATAAGGTGAGGCAATCAAAGTGTTATTAGTGGGTGCTGATGCGTTTTCTTGCTTATATAATGTGCGTCCAAGGTCAAGATCAAAAAGCACAAAAGAGTTATTATCAAAAATAATAGCCGCCAAATTTTCCTCTATAGAAGCGCTAATTGGATTCCCTTCCAAAGCAATAACACTTTCACTAAGCGTTTCTTTATTGATTAATAACATTTCTTTATTATTAGTTGTTGCGATATAAAACTTCTCTGATTCATTAAGATAGCGTGCATTTTTGGGCAACTTCACTTCTGGAATCTGAGAATATTTAGTAATAAATTGCCCACTTGCTAAAGTTGCTCCATCGCGAGTGATTCCTATAATATCACTTGATAAAGAACCACCATAAGAAATATCATTAGCAATTTCTTCCTCTTTGGGCTCAAAGTAATATTTAGAGCCACATCCACTTAAAAAAGCTAATAAAACAATCCCTACTAGTATCTTTAATGTGTTATTTGGCATGATTAATTCCTTTAATGGTTAAATGTTCTAAAGAGTTTGCAATTTCTCTAATAGCCGAATCATTAGGAATCTTTGCCAAAATTGCCTTTGCTTCCTTGGTGTTTCCCTTTTTAATTTCCAAAAAGGCAGCTTCAAGATAGCCTAATTCATTAGAATCTTGAGAGTTAAGCTCTTTTAAATCTTCCTTTAAACTTATATTTTGCTGTTTTGAAAGCCTTGCAATCATAGGATCTTTTGAAGATTCAAGTTCTTTGAGCATTGCTGCATTCTCTTCTTTTAGAGCTTTTTGATAAAGATACAAATCATAAAGCAAACTTTTTGAATCTTTAAGACTAGCAATAGCTACCTCATCACCCAAAAGCGCTTTTTGATAAAGTGATGAATTTTTTTCTTTTTGTTGCTCCTGATAATATCTATTAACACTATAACCAACACCTAATATCACCAAAAATGCTGTAACTATCACCAAAGGAATCTTATATCGCTTAAACCACCCCTCAAATCGTATTAAACTCTCCAGCATTTTTTCATCATTATTGATTTCTTCTTTAATATAATCTACATTTTGCTTTAAGCTCAAAACTTCTCCTTTTGCCTATGATTTACCCGTGCTACCAAATCCGCCCTCACCGCGCTTAGTCTCATCAAGCACTTCCACTTCTTTGATTTTAGCTTGTTTGACTTTACACAAGACTGCTTGGGCGATTCTATCGCCTTTGTTAATCACAAAGTCTTCATTGCTAAGATTCATCATAATCACTTTAATTTCTCCGCGGTAATCGCTATCAATTGTTCCTGGGGTATTAAGCAGAGTAATCCCATACTGCAAGGCTAAACCACTTCTTGGGCGCACTTGTATCTCATAACCCTCTTTAAAGCTAAAAGCTAAGCCTGTTGGAATCAAAGCCCATTTGCCAGCAGGAATAGTAGCAGACTGCACTGCACACAAATCAAATCCTGCAGAACCTTGTGTTTGATATTTTGGCAAAATCGCCTCTGGGACTAATTTTCTTATTTTCAAAATTGCCATTTTTCTACCTAAAATTGAATTTCTTTATAGCAAATATCTAAAATTTCATAATCCACTTTGCCTTTGGGAAGTTGAATTGTTACCTCATCGCCAATAACCTTTCCTAAAAGCTGCTTTGCCAAAGGCGAATGATAGGAAATTAAACCTTTATCTGGATTACTCTCAGTTGCTCCAACAATTGTATAACAAAACTGCTCTTCACTATCCAAATCTTCTAGCGTAATAGTTGATCCAAAACTTACTTTATCGTGAGCAATAGTGCTTGGATCAATCACACGAGCCTCTGCGACAAGCTGTGTCAATTCATTAATCCGCGCATCTAAAAAGAGTTGCCTTTCTCTTGCGGCGTGGTATTCGGCATTTTCCTTTAAATCCCCATGTTCTCTTGCGGTGTCAATTTCTTTAATATTGTTTGGTCGCTCGACTTCCTTAAGATTTTTTAACTCATTAATTAGCTTATTATAGCCATATTCTGTCATTGGTTGCACAAAAATCTCCAAAATACTGAAAATAATTTATAATACTATGCTAAAGAGAGTTAAAAAGCCCTTTAGTTTTGTAAATTTTTCACAAAATTTTCAATTTTTCTTGCACAATTTTCTGCACTTCCATTTTTTAAATATTCCATTAATTTTTCTTTCTGTGCAAAAAATTTCTCATTATCAAATTCATAAAAGGCTTTTAAGAGAGCTTCTACTTTTACTTGATCTTGTAAAAATTCTGGATGAATAGGAAAATTTTGTGGATTATTATTGTTTTTGGGTAATCCATACGCAAGGAATTCTAAAAAAATATTAGCCAATCCAATATAATTAAGCTTTACCAATCTTTTTGCAATCCAATAATCAAGCCACCTTGCCTTATAAACTAAAATTGTAGGAATTCCAAGAAGTGTGGATTCTAGTGTTGCTGTTCCACTGCAAACAAAAGCAAACTCACAGCGCCCTAATCCTTCATAGGTCTCAAAAGAAATCTCAAAATCCTCCAAATCCCCATAAATTTCTAATAAATTACGATTTTTAAAATGCTTTGGAACAATCAATAATCCCTTTTTGTTAATCTTTTTTAAATGCTTAATAAGCTTTTTAAAAATAGGAAAAAGGGCTTTAATCTCAGAAATTCTTGACCCAGGCATAAAAGCTATAAGATTACTAGAATTAACCTTTGTATAAGAAAAAGGTATCTCATCTAATAAAGGATGCCCTACATACGAAAAATTTGAAGTTTTTGGATAATAATGACCCTCAAATGGTAAAATCCCCCACAATGAATCGCAAAAAACAGAAAGAATCTTTGCCCTATAAGGCTTCCACGCCCACACTTGTGGCAAGATATAATAGACCAAATGCGGTTTATTTTTAGCTTGATGAAGTGACTTAAGCAAGGGTATATTAAACGATGAAGAATCCATAAAAAGCGCGAAATCACATTCTTTTGCTAATGCGACTAGAGATTTTTTAATCCTAAAAAACTTAGGTATCAACCCCAAAACTCCAACAAATCCCATTACTCTAAATTCATTAGGACTAAAAGTGCTCTCTATCTTTAAAACTTTCGTATCAAAAATCCCACAAATTTCAAAATCTACTTCTCTTTTTTGTAAAGCGTTTAATAAATAATAAAGATGAATATTAGCTGAATATTCCAAGGCTGAGACAAAGATTTTGATTTTTTTCATTTTGAATTTTACTCTAAGTCTTCTAGAGGATTTCGTTATAAGAATCTTCGTATTTCTTCTGACATTGATTCTTCAAATCTCGCACTTCCAAAAGCATTTTTGCAATCTCCAAATCTAGTGATTTTAAGTGCTCCAAAAACACTTCTATGCGCTCATAAAGCCTCTGTGCTTCAGCTAAGGTTACATAGGAATTAGCAGGTTTGGCAACCAACTTTTTATGCTGTTGATAAGAGACTTCTAGCTTTTGTAAGGCATTTGGCTTTGTGGGCAATGTAGTGTCTATTTTTCCTAAATGCTCTTTCAAATCTTCACACAAACCTTCAAGATTTGAAAAATCATAGCAAATCCCCTCTAAAACGCTCTTAGAATCTAATTCATCTAGTTCTTTTTGTTTTTGCGTTAAAGCTTGTTCTAAAAGCTTATTTTTAGTTTCTAATTCTTGGTTTTGAGAAAGCAAAAGGGCGTTTTTTGCAGAAATTTCATTAAAACTATCAATAAGCGATTCTCTATCTTTTGATAGAGTTTCATATTCCTTATTAAATTCTTTTTTTGCTTTTTCAAAAATCTCATAAATTTGCCAAACTTCTTTAATTTCATCAAGTTTTCTTGTGATTTCTTGAAGTGCAAAATCACCTTTCATTATTTTTTTCCTTAAAATACCACAAAAAGGCAAACATAACTCCAGAAGTTTTAGGATAAGTCTCATCTAATACAAAGGAATAAGCCTCTGTGCGCGGAACAAAAATAACTTCAATATTCTCATCATCAATCCCCCCTCCCTTATGAACTCTAAATTCCTCATCTATTTGTGCAAAAAACAAGGTTTGTTTGCTACCTGCAAACCCAACAGAACTATAAAATTCTGTAATTTTCTCTATTTTTTCCAATGGAACACTATAACCACATTCTTCCAAAATTTCTTCTTGCACAATTTCTTTTAGAGTCTTATTTGGCTTATCTGTAATCCCTGCGCACAACTCATAGGTATAGCCAATCTCACACTTTAGATTCCTATTTTCTCTTACTTGTTCTTTCAAAAAAACTGCGGGGCGAAATTGCTTAACCACCACAAAAGAATCTTTTTGTTTATGATAAAGCAGAACTGCAACGCTATCGTGTGCTTCAATAATATCCCAACTTCTCTCTCTACCATTTTCACAAAAGAGCATTCTTTTGGGCTTAATATAAAGCGATGATTCACAAGCGCAAAAACGAATATTAGTTATTTCTTTTGGAGTCTTCATCATTTCCTATTTCCTCGCTAAGATACACTATATAGGAATTTTGCATTTTTTTAAAAGGCTCATTTTCAAGATTATTAGCCAAAATAGTTTCTAACTGATTCTGGAATGATTTTGCAAGAATAGAAAATTTCTCTTTCTCTTTATCCTTAAGCTTAATAGTTGCAATTCTTAAATGTTTTTGCGGGTTAATAGCGCTGCCATTTTTATAAAGTCCAAAATGCAAATGAGGACCTGTGCTAAGCCCTGTGCTCCCAACGGTTCCTATTTGTTTGCCTTGAGAAACATAAACCCCCGCCCTAATCCCTTTGTTTATTTTATGCATATGTCCATAAAGAGTGCGATAGCCATTTTCATGTTGAATAATCACAGTTTTACCATACCCGCCTTTAGTTCCTGCAAAAATCACTTTGCCTTGAGAGGCTGCTTTGATTGGAGTGTGTCTTGGTGCGGCATAATCTGTGCCTAAATGCGGTCGTTTATAGCCAAGAATTGGGTGCTTTCTCCCCATTGAAAAATGAGAGGAGATTCTCTTGTATTTCAATGGAATCATAAAAAGATATTTATTTAAATTATTTCCCTCCAAATCATAAAAATTTCCATCATCAAAGCGAACAACATACTTTTTCTCATTGCTTGTTTTTAAAATAGAAGCCTTGATATTAGGACTACCAAAAACCTTTCCTAATCTATATTTTCGCTCATAAATGATAGCTAATTTATCACCTTTTTTGATTTGTCTTTTAAAATTCACACTTCCTTTGTAAGCTTGAATAAAATCTGAAGCAAGAAAGGTATCGCCAGTGTATTTTACAATATCATTATAAAGCGAACTTTCCACAGAAAGGGCTATATTATGCTCTTTTTCAAAATAAACAATTGGGATGGCACGCATTCCATAAGTCGCATCTTCTTTGTAAATATGCAGTTGAGAGTTTTCATTAATAGGTATCAAGGCTTGCAGTAATTTTCCCTCTTCATCATAAAGGGTGTAAAAAGTATTTCCACTAACAATTTCATCGGCTAATTCTTTATCTTCGCGCGGCAAGTCATAATAAACCTTAAGAGGAATTGAATTTTTTTCAAAAAATGTTAGCAGAGTCTGCCCATTTTCCCATTGAGATTCTTGAATATTTGCCGCCACTAAACTTGACAAAAAACACCCAAAAACAAAAAAAACTCTAAACACAAAAATCCTAACTTGCTGCATATGACCTCTTTTATTGTGGAATCTTTAGAAAAATATTAAAGTCCTAGATTATACCACAATAAAAGAATCTTTTAAAGATATTAAGACCAAACTTAATCTAAAAAATAAGAAAATTTGCTATACTTTTAAAGCTAAAAGGAATAAAATGAAAGATTGGTTTATACCTTCCATTGGCTTTGGGTTGTTTATTTATTTTATGCTTTTTGTCATACTTTATACCATAAAAATTGGGGGAGCAAATATTCCGCTTTATGATATGAAAGACTATGTAGCACCGCCAAAGACCGAAACAGAGAAGTTTTTGCAAGACATTTCTAAAAATATCAGAAAAAAACTTTAGTTTTAAAAAAAATGGTCGATTTATTGAGATATAAAACTTACACCAAAAGAAGGAAAAAGTAATGATTAGTCACTTAATGAGTAATTCTGCTTTTTCAAGCACGATTAATCAAATAAACAATAAAAATACATCATCGGTTAATCAAGCTAAAAATGAGCAGATAGAAGATAGACAAAAAACCTCTTCACAAAAGGCTTCTTCTTCTAGAGTAGAAGAAATCAAAAATGCCATTAAAAATGGTAATTATCAAATCAATCTAAAGGAGAGTGCAGAGAAATTGGCACAAGAATTGCTTAGATAGTAGATAATTCACTTTTAGGAGTTATCTATGTCTTTGCAATTTTTAAAAGATGCATTAGAGGACATTAAAGCACTCATTGCAATTACAGAACAAGATATTTCAGATATCAAAGAAGCAAAAAACGAACCTATTTTTGCCAGAATCGCACAAAAAGAAGAGCTAACAAGTTCCTTTATCCGCAAAAAAGAAGCTTACGCCAAAAGCATTGAAACAAAACTAAAAAAAGACTATCCAAACGCTACACTTGCCGATCTAAGCTATGAGGAAAAACAAAAGCTTTTGGGAGAAGGCGCAAGCGAATTCACCGCACAACTTCACGATAAACTTGAAGAATTAAAAAAACTTAATTATCGCTTTGGAAAAATGTCATTAGCAGTTTCTGAATTCTACACTTCACTATTGCGCAACATTGTTCCTGTAGAGCAACAAGGCTATAGCAAAAGCACTCTAAGCAATTCTTCTTTCTTAAAAACTGAAGTTTAGGGGAGAAACTATGGGTGGATTACTTTCTTCTTTAAACACTCCTTATACTGGACTAACCGGACATCAAGTTATGGTAGATACGGTGAGTCACAATATTGCAAATGCTAATAATGAATTTTACTCCCGCCAAGTGGTTAGAAGTTCAGCACAAACACCACTTCAAACTTCATCAAATTATGTCATCGGACAAGGATTAAATATCCTAAGCGTTGAGCGTATCCATGATGAATACACTTTTTCTCGCTACAAAAAAGCAAGTGCGGAAAAAACCTTTTATGAAAAAAGCTTTGAAGGCTTAAAAGAAGCCTCATCTTACTATCCCGAAGTTGATGAAGTGGGCATCTATAATGACTTGCAAAACTATTTTAATGCTTGGAAAGATTTATCGACCAAATCCGGAGATTCTGCACAAAAAATTGCCCTTGCTGAACAAGCATCCACACTTGCTAACAATATCTCTAACACAAGAGATAGGCTTGTAAATCTTCAAAAAAGCTTAAACAATGAACTTAAGGTGGCAGTTGATGAAGTTAATCGCCTAGGGGAGCAAATTGCGCAGCTTAATAAGAAAATCGCTGAATATGAATATAAAGAGCTCAATCAAAAAGCCAATGATTTAAGGGATTTAAGAGATCAATATGAATTTGAAATCAATAATCTCATTGGGTGTGATGTTTTTAAACAAGGTGTTATGGGCAGTGCTTGTGTGAATGAAAATATTGCTGATTTTGATGATGGCTACACTCTCACTGTTGGCGGAAAAGCTATTGTTGATGGCACTTCATTTCATCCACTTACTCTTGATAATTCTCAAAATCCAAGCGGAATCTATACAATTAAATATCTAAGAAGCGATCATAAAGAATACAATCTTACCAATGCTATCAATGAAGGAAAAGTGGGTGCTATATTAGATTTAATCCGCACTGAAGATGTGTTAGATTGCAATGGAACTTTAGGCAAATTACAAGTTTATATCAATGATTTAGACACCTTTGCAAATGGGCTCATTGAAGCAACCAACAACATTTATGCACAAAGTTCGCAGCTAAGTGCAAAAAGTGACACCTTAAATATCAATTCCCAAGATGCGCTAGTTACTAGTGATTATAACATTAACTCTGGAAGTTTTAAAGTAGTAATGTATAACAAAAAAGGCGAAGAACTTGGCTCAAGAAGTGTTGAAATTGACAATCTTACAAGCATGCAAGATGTTTTAGATCAACTCAATGCAAACATTGATGACAATAAAAATGGAAATGCTAGTGATGACTTTGATGATCGCTTTGTAGCTACTTACAATAACGAGACAAAGACATTTACCATTACTTCAAAAAATCCTGCTGAGGAAATTTATATTTCTATTCAAGATGATGGGACAAATTTTGCAGGAGCGCTTGGAATCAACCGATTTTTTGCCGGAAATAGCGCAGATAATATTGAACTTGCCGAACCTTACAAAAGCGATGCAACACTAATTCGCGCCTATCGAGAACCTGTTGATGGAAACTTTGAAATTGCTAACCTCATGCAACAGCTCCAATATGACAAAATCACTTTTACAAGTCAAGATGGAACACAACAAAGTGAGACTATTAGTGGATATTTTCGCTATATTGCTGGAAGAGTTTCTTCTCAAACTGAAAGCACACAAATCACACTAGAAACCAAAGAAGCTGTTTATATTTCTGTCAAACAAGAATACAAAGCGATTTCTGAAGTTTCTGTAGATGATGAACTCATTAATCTAATCAAATACCAAAGCGGTTATAGCGCCAATGCCAAAATGGTTTCAACCATCGATGAAATGCTCAATACTCTACTTGGTCTAAAGAGCTAAATAAGTCCTAACTGACCAATTCTATAAAGAGCAAAGTCATATTTGATTGGATCTTTTGAATCTAGCTTTTTTAGAAACTCACTCACTTCTAAAGCTGCCTTTAAATCATAGCTTTTTCTTTTTAAAATACCAAGCTTTTGAGACACTCTAAAGGTATGCGTATCTAAAGGCAAAATCAAATCACTCCGCCTAATCCCCTCCCAAAATCCAAGATCAATGCAATCTTTACGCACCATCCAACGCAAAAACATATTCCAACGCTTCAAAGGAGAATTAGATTGAGGTTTGCCAATGAGAAATTCTAAGCCTTTTGTTGTGTTTTGAAGATTGTTATAGAGATGATTCTGCAAAGCTTCAATTCCCTTTAGCAAAGAATCCTTTTTATAAGCTCGATAAAAAATTTCATATAAATTCCCACTCATTAAAAGAGATTCAAAAAAATCTTGTATTTCATCTTGATTTTGAAAGCGATAAGGCTTATTTGTGCAATAGGGAATCTCGCTTAAACACGCATTGCTTTGAATACTTGTTTGCTCCAAAAAATATAAATTGCAAGATTCTAAAAATCGCACAATTGCCCTTGCATTTCCATAGGCAAACAAAGCACAAAAAAGCGCCACTTTATCACTTATAAATTGTCTTGCAACGCCTAATGGATCGGGTAAATCTGTTGTAATGGAATGATAATGATTAAACGCTTCATATTGCTCTTCTAAGAGATGATATACGAATTTCTTAGAAGGATTTTTGGGAATCTTTATCAAAGATTCTCTTTAAAATAAGAAATTGTAACCAAAATAGATTCCCGTGCTAGAAGTGTCGCTTAAATCCAAACTCGTCCCTGTTGGAGCATCATTAATAAGCACACTACTACTCTCCTCCCCAAAATCTAATCGTTTTGATTGAATGCCAAACTCTAACTCCCCAAATTGCATTTCATAAATTGCCCCAGCTCTAACACCATAAGTTAGCCCAGTATAATCAAGTTTCCCCATAGCACTATTATTAATCACAAAACTTCCAGAATCAAATTTTCCAAATGCCAATCCTGCTTCCACTCCAAGCAAAAGTCGCCAACTTTGTGTATTTGGAATCCGTGGAGTGAAGGAATAACCAAGAGTTAAAGTGCGATAAGAAAATCCATTTTTCTTTAAAGTATTTTCAAAACCAAGCAAGATTCTATGATTTGGGCTTAATAAATATCCCGCCTTTATTCCAAATCCAAAAGGTTTTTCATCTAAATCGTGATTTTGAGAATCAAAACCCACAATTCCAAGATTAGCATCTGATTCTACTTTATTATAAGTCCCATAAACACCAAGCAAACGATTCTTTCTTGTTTCATATAGCGAATGATAAGTGCTTTGAGGAGCTATTCCTTGATAAATTTCATAACTCACTAAAATTTCTACCATTAAAAACAAAAAAACAAAAAAACGCACAAAAACTCCTCACATTGAATCTCTTTAGCAAACAAAAAGCAAAAATAATTCCAAGCTACTCTTCAATGATTCCAAGTCGTTTTGCCATAAAACCAATCGTAACTCCCTGCAAAAGCACCGAAACAAGCACCATAAAAAACACCACATTAAAAATCATATGTGAATTTTCAAGCTTATAAGCATAAGGATAAGTGGCTAAAATAATAGGTACTGCTCCTCTCAATCCCACCCACGAAATATAAGCTTTTTCTTTAGTACTATATTTACTCTTCATTAGAGAAATAAACACACTCATTGGACGCGCAATAAAAATCAATACCAAAGAAAGAATTAAGGCTTGAATAGCTATTTCTGGGAGTTCTGATGGGAACACCAACAAACCTAAAACCAAAAACACTACAATTTGCATCATCCAAGCAATCACATCGTGAAAGGCAATAATATGTGCTTTATTAGGAAAAGCAAATTTATTTGTCATAATTCCTGCAATATAAATGCTTAAAAAACCATTTCCGCCTAAAAGTGAAGAAAGTCCAAAAATCATAAATAACCACGCTACACTAATAAGAGGATAAAGCCCTGCTTGAGAAATATTAATAAACTGGCAAATCTTAGGGAATAGATAGCCACACACTAGCCCAAGCACCCCTCCAATCGCAAATTGTATAACAAAATAAAAAAACCATTCACTCACCGCATTAGCTTGAGGCATCGTAAGAATTTGCAAAACAATAATTGTTAAAAAAATTGCCATAGGATCATTGCTTCCTGATTCTAATTCCAAAAGCGGACGGATATTATTTTTAAGCCTAATCTTTTGAGAACGCAAAATCATAAAAACTGCTGCGGCATCTGTAGAAGAAACAATCGAACCCAAAAGCATTGATTCTAAAAATGTAAAGTCTAAAATCAAATAAATAAAACAAGCCATCACCAAAGCTGTAATTAAAACACCAAATGTTGCAAGCAAGATTCCATTAATCGCAACTGGCTTCACTTCTTCCCAAAAAGTGTCAAGCCCTCCACTATATAAAATAAAAATCAATGCAATTGTCCCTATAGCTTGAGTTAGCAGTGCATTATCAAATTCAATTCCACCAATCCCCTCACTTCCAAGCAACATTCCAATCCCTAAAAACATAAGCAACAATGGGATTCCAATTTTCTCTGAAATTTTACTTGCATAAACACTGATAAACAAAATCACACCAATAATAACAATATAAAGATTTAAATTCTCTATAATCTCTACCATTATTCCCCCCCCTTTTTTTTTAAATTTTCACGCGAGACTGCAAAGCTCGTATAATAGAGAGCTGATCAATATTTTCCAAGCTCACACCCGTTGGCACTCCCTGTGCAATTTTGGTAAATTGCAAGTCTAAATGACTAAGCTTGTCTTCTAAATACAGCATTAAACTATCGCTATTTAAAGATGGGCTAAGCGCAAAAATAATTTCCCTTACTTTGTTTCTTATAATTTTGTTTTCCAAAAACTTTATATTTAACGATTCTAAAGAAGTGATCACAAAATACTTCCCATGAAACTCGCCACTCTCTTCTAATAAAAAAATCTCTTTAGGATTTGTTAGAATACAAAGTTCGCCATTGTTTCGCATCGCATTTGAACAAATCTCGCAAACTGACTCTTTGCTAATCCCAAAACATTCTTCACAAATTCGTAACTCTTGCATACAATGCTCAATATTATGGGCAATCTGCAAGGCACTAAATTTATCTTCAAAAGCCAAAAAATAAGCAAGACGCATTGCTGATTTTTTACCTATGCTTGGAAGTTTTTCTAAAGATTCTACTAATTTTGCAAAACTTTCTGGAAGTGATTTCATAAAATATTACCCTAGCCTTTTTATATTAAAAAAATGCCTATTAAATCTAAAGTAAATTATAACTGCAACTAAATGAATAATCAATAAATCTACCCCAAATCCAAGAGTAAAGTTAATAATAAATCTAGTTAAAATTAGCTAGAATCTGCCATTAATTTTTTAAAATAATTAGGAGTTATTAATTTGGAAGAATTTGATTATTATGAAATATTAGAAGTGCAGCGCAATGCAAGTGGAGATGAAATCAAAAAAGCTTATCGCAAAATGGCTTTAAAATACCACCCAGATAGAAACCCCGATAATAAAGAAGCCGAAGAAATGTTTAAAAAAGTCAATGAAGCCTATCAAATCTTAAGCGACAGCGAAAAAAGACAAATTTATGATACTTATGGTAAAAAGGGATTGGAGAGTAGCGGATTTGGCTTTAGCGATATGGGAGAGAGTATTTTTGATATTTTTAATTCGGTATTTGGTGGCAATTTTGGAGGTTTTGGCGGATTTAGCCAAAGAAGTAAGAAAAATGAAAAATATCCGCGTGATTTGGGAATAGCCCTTGAATTAACCTTTCAAGAAGCGGTTTTTGGCTGCAAAAAAGAAATAGAAATCCTTTATAAAAAATCTTGCGATTCTTGCCAAGGAAGCGGTGCAAAAGATGGAAAGGTAGAAACTTGCAAAGTTTGTAAAGGTAGCGGTAGAGAAACTTTTTCACAAGGTTTTATGACTTTTGCTCAAACCTGCTCTAAATGCCATGGAAGCGGACAAATGATTAGTGAAAAATGCGAAAAATGTCATGGCAGAGGCTACAAAGAAGAAAAAGAGAAATTTGAAGTCAATATCCCAGAAGGTGTTGATAGTCACAATCAAATCCGAGTAACCCAACGCGGAAATCTTATGCCAGATGGCACAAGGGGAGATTTATACATTGAAATCCAAGCTCTAGAAGATGAACATTTTATCCGCCATCATAATGATATTTATTTAGAAGTCCCTGTGTTTTTTACTCTTGTAATGCTTGGAGGAACCATTAAGATTCCTGCACTAACCAAAGAATTAGAGCTTAAAATCCCCATTGGCGTCAAAGATAAACAACAATTTGTTTTTCATGGTGAAGGTGTGAAAAGTGTCAATGGTAATAAAAAAGGAAATTTTATTGCTGTTGTTAATATTACTTATCCTACTAAGCTTGAAGAAAAACAAAAATCACTACTCAATGAATTACATCAATCTTTTGGCTATGAAGAAGCAAAGCCTATCAACTGCCTAGAAGGGCTTGTGGATAAAATCAAAAATTGGTTCAAATAATCCAAAAATAGGGGAAAATTGATTTGGAATCAATAAAAAAATCTCTAATTATTATTGCAATTGATATTCTTATCTTTGCACTTTTATATACTTTTTTACCCTTTGAGAGAAATGCAAACATCGGGATTTGCATTTTGATTTTTGTGGGGATTTTGTGGATTACAGAGGCTACCCATACTGCCATTACTGCATTGTGCGTGCCCTTTTTGGCAGTAATCTTTGGCTTAGAAAATACCTCTAGCGCATTAAAAACTTTTGCTGATCCGGTAATATTCCTGTTTTTTGGAGGTTTTGCGATTGCTAGTGCATTGCATATTCAAGCACTAGATCGTTTCATTGCAAATTATCTCATTTACTTAGCAAAAGGCAAAATGAGCTTAGCTATTATCCTGCTTTTTTGTGTTGCTGCCCTTCTTTCAATGTGGATTAGCAACACTGCCACTGCTGCTATTATGCTACCTTTGGCACTTGGTATTCTATCTAATCTCAAAATAGACAAAGACCGCAATACTTTTGTGTTTGTGCTTTTGGGTGTGGCATATAGTGCAAGTATCGGAGGCTTTGGAACTTTGGTTGGAAGCCCACCAAATGCAATTGCAGCTGCATATTTGCAAATGAACTTTTTTGATTGGATGAAGCTTGGAATACCATTTATGCTAATTATGTTACCTAGCTGCATTATTATTTTGTATTTACTTTTGAAGCCTAATTTAAACACTCAATTTAGCATAGAATTAGAAAACACACAATGGAATCACAAAAAAACCATTACCCTAATCATTTTTGCCCTCACTGCACTTGCATGGATATTTAGTGCAAAAATCAGTTCTCTTTTGGGGGGTATTGATGATTTAGACACCATTATTGCCCTTGCTTGTGCAATTGCTATTGGGGTTACCAAAGTAGCCACTTGGAAAGATATTCAAAACAATACAGATTGGGGTGTTTTGTGGCTTTTTGGTGGGGGATTAGCTTTGAGTGCGATTTTAAAAGATTCTGGAGCTAGTGCAGTTTTGGCAAATGGTGTAGCACAAATCTTTGGCAATAGCCATTGGCTAATTATTATTATCGTAGTGGCCTTTTTCATCATTGCCCTAACCGAATTTACAAGCAACACAGCAAGTGCTGCTCTACTTGTGCCGATTTTTGGAGTAGTTGGCGAAGCTATTGGAATGCCAGAACATATCTTGCCGCTTGTAATTGGATTTGGTGCAAGTTGTGCCTTTATGCTACCTGTGGCAACTCCACCTAATGCAATTGTATATGGAACAGGCTATGTCAAACAAATAGAAATGATGAAATATGGCGTATGGGTTAATTTATTTTCGATTGTTTTAATTACGATATTTGCTTCTTTGGTTTGGTGAGCTTTAAGAAACTTTTTACGCATTATTTGAGAGAATAAAAGCAATGCAGATTCGAGAATGGAAAAATCCATTCTTGACTACATTACACTTAAAATGCCCAAAACAATGCTTACAAGACAGCCTGCCAAAATTGTCCCATATTGAATATTTCTATTTTTCTTAGAGTTAAAAAGAGTAATCATCAATCCAGAGAGGTAAAGCAAAACCATCGTAATACCAAAACCAATAGCTAAAACATCAAAATACCATTTGGCTTTTGCTTTATGAAGCATAATAAGATCGCCAATAAAAGAGCGCTCTAGCGTTGTGATAGTCCATTGATTTTCACCGCTTTTAGCAATACTTGCTGAATAATGCGCTCCACCCACGCTCAAAGCACCGCGTTTATTAAGTGTAGGCTCTGTTTTAGAGGGTAAAGGAATATTATTACTTTGCAAATAATTCAACATCGCCTCTACTTCTCCCCCCTTAGCAATCTCGGCATTAAGAATGTAAGTGTTCTTAGTTGCTCCGCTATCTTGGTTAAACCCACTAATATACAAAACCCCTGTTAGCGCATACATTAATGCAACCGGCAGAAAAAACAAGCTAAGATAAATGTGAATATTACGAAATTGTTTTGTCATTGTTAATCCTTTTGAAGTAAAACTAAACGCGAAAGTATAGTGAAGAAATGTTAATAAAATGTTAAGCAAAAATAATCTTTTATTTGCTAGAATCAAAAAAGTTTTTTGAAAAAATCCAAGGAATGCAATGCGTTATTTATTTTTTCTTTTTTTCTTTATTTTGAATCTTTTTAGCGCAGACACTTACAGCGACAATGCCTTTGCTATTAATGGTGAAGTGAAATACAAAAACTTCAAACATTTTGACTATGTCAATCCCAATGCCCCTAAGATGGGACATATCAAAGAATATGCCATTGGGACTTTTGATAGTTTTTATGATTTTTTGCTTAAAGGCACAAGTGCTCAAGGACTACACCTTATTTATGATACACTAATGGTGCGTTCTTTAGATGAACCAAGCAGTCAATATGGGCTTATTGCCAAACAAATCCAAAGAGCAAAAGACAATACCTTTGTGATTTTTCATCTTGATCCCAATGCAAGATTCAATGATGGCAAAGAAATTACCGCATTTGATGTTGAATTTAGCTTTAATCTCATTGCGCATGGAGAAAATCCTTCAATGAATCGCTACTATGCTGACATTAAAGAAGCTATCGTGGTAGATAAACACACTATTCGCTTTAATTTTAAAGATTCTAAAAATCGAGAATTAGCTTTAATTTTAGGGGATTTACCCATTCTCCCTAAACACTATTATGAAACCACAACCCCCAAAGCAAACCCACTTAGAATCCCACTTGGAAGTGGTCCTTATAAAATTGAATCTTTTGAAGCTGGGCGTAGCATCACTTACAAAAGAGTAGAAAACTATTGGGCAAAAGATCACCCAACGCGCATTGGATATTTTAATTTTAATAGAATCACTTTTGATTATTACAAAGATGATTCTGTAGCACTTGAAGCTTTTAAAGCAGGGAGGTATGACTACAGACAAGAAATGAGTGCTAAAAATTGGGCTTTAGGTTATAATGGCAAGGCGCTTAATAATGGCGAGATTATCAAACAAGAAACCTTGCACTCCCTCTCTAGTGGAATGCAAGGTTTTGTTTTTAATTTACGCAAAAGCATTTTTCAAGACATTAGAGTAAGAGAAGCTTTAGGGTTAGCATTTGACTTTGAATGGAGCAATAAAAATCTCTTTTTTAATCAATACGCAAGGACAACAAGCTTTTTTGATAATTCAGAATTTGCAAGTGTTGGGATTCCACTTGGAGAGGAATTAAAACTCTTAGAATCTTTTAGAGATAAACTCCCACAAGAGCTTTTTACCCAAAGTTTCAAGCTCCCTATAACACAAGGCAATGGAAACAATAGAGACAATCTTAAAAAAGCACAAAAACTACTTAAAGAAGCCGGTTTTGCAACAAAAAATGGTAAGCTTTATGATAAAAATAATCAACCCTTTGTTTTTGAGCTCTTACTTGTTTCTCCTGCGATGGAGCGCGTTGCCATACCCTTTGCTAGAAACTTGCAAATTTTAGGCATTGAAATGAAAATTAGATTAGTTGATGTTAGCCAATACATTAATCAGCTTCGCGCCTTTGATTATGATATGATTGTAGGAGTTTTCCCCCAAAGCCTCTCTCCAGGCAATGAGCAAAGTTTTTTTTGGGGATCTAGTGCTGCTGATGCAAAGGGTAGCTATAATTATGCGGGGATTAAAAATCCTGTAATTGATTCTCTAATACAAAAAATCATTAATGCCAAAGACTATCAAGACTTGCTTACTGCAACAAGAGCACTTGATAGAGTGCTCTTGTGGAATTATTATGTAATTCCACATTTTCATACAAAAACTTTCCGAATTGCCTTTTGGAATTTTTTAGAACATCCCCAAATTACACCCATTTATGATGTCGGATTTGATACTTGGTGGGTCAATGAAAATAAACTTTTAAAAATACAAGAAAAATATCCATCTTTTAGGCGTTAAGGGAATTTGTATGGGAACTTATATCCTAAAAAGACTTTTGCTTATCATTCCTACTCTTTTTGGGATTATCACGCTTAATTTCTTTATCATTCAAGCCACCCCAGGTGGTCCTGTTGAGCAAATGATTGCTAAATTAGAATCACAGAATCTACAAGGTGAAGTCTCTAGTGGTGGAATCTATAAAAATCAAGGGCTAGATTCAGAAACAATCCAAAAAATTAATGCCCTTTATGGATTTGACAAACCACTACTGGAAAGATATTTTTTAATGCTAAAAAACTATATTTTCTTGGACTTTGGAGAGAGTTTTTATAAAAACGCTTCCGTGTTAGATCTCCTTGTAGAAAAACTTCCTGTTTCTATTTCTCTTGGGCTTTGGAGCACTTTGCTTATTTATCTTATCTCCATTCCCTTAGGCATTAAAAAAGCTATCCATAATGGCACTCCTTTTGATCACTTCACAAGCACACTCATTATTATTGGCAATGCAATTCCCACTTTTCTTTTTGCCTTGATACTAATTATTTTCTTTGCAGGAGGGACTTATTTTAGTTGGTTTCCTTTGCGTGGAATCATAGGCGACAACTTCGAATCGCTTTCTTTATTAGAAAAAATAAAAGATTATTTTTGGCATATTACACTACCAGTCATCTCCCTTAGCGTTGGCGGATTTGCGACCTTGACCTTGCTTTCAAAAAATTCTTTTTTAGAGGAGATTCACAAACAATATGTCAAGCTTGCCTTTGCCAAAGGATTAAACCAAAATCAAGTGCTCTATGGACATATTTTTCGCAATGCAATGCTTTTAATTCTCTCATCAATTCCCCAAGCTCTACTTGGAATCTTGCTCACCGGATCGCTTTTGGTAGAAATTATCTTTTCTTTAGATGGTCTGGGATTACTTGGTTATGAATCCATTATTACGCGCGATTATCCTGTGATTTTTGGGACATTGTATCTCTTTACGCTTTTTGGATTAATCATCACGCTAATTAGCGATTTGCTCTATGTTTTAATTGATCCTAGAATCAACTTCCAGAAGGTATAAAATGGGATTTTTCACACAGCGACATTACCACACTTTTAAAGCCAACAAAAAAGCCTTTTATTCCCTATGGATTTTTTTGGGGATTTTCATTATTAGCCTTAATGCGGAATTTATCGCTAATGACAAGCCTCTTTATATCCGCTATGACAATCAAAGCTATTTTCCTATTTTTCAAAGCTATCCTGAAACTACCTTTGGGGGAGATTTTGAGAGTGAAGCCAACTACAATGATCCTTATTTGCAAGATCTAATCAAACAAAAGGGTTTTTTAATTATGCCACCTATCCCTTATTCTTATGATACAATTATCTATACACTACCCTCTCCCGCTCCTACTCCACCAAGTCTTTTAAATCCTCTAGGCACTGATGATTTGGGTAGAGATGTTGTGGCGCGTTTGCTTTATGGGCTTAAGACTTCCATACTCTTTGCTTTTATTCTCACCTTTTTTAGCTCCATTATTGGGCTTTTAACCGGTGCTATTTGTGGATATTTTGGAGGAAAAATTGATTTATTTGGACAAAGACTTATTGAGATTTGGAGTGGAATGCCTATTTTATTTATCTTAATTATTTTAGCTAGTTTATTGCAACCGACCTTTTGGACTATCCTTTTTGCTGTGCTTTTATTTTCTTGGATTGCGCTTGTTCCTTTTGTGAGAGCGGAATTTTTAAAAGTGCGGAATCTTGATTATATCAAAGCTGCAAAAATGCTTGGAGTAAGCCACTATCGGATTATTTTCTATCATATTTTACCCAATGCCCTTGTGGCTTTGCTAACTTATTTGCCTTTTATTTTATGCGGAAGTATCACCACTCTAGCTTCTTTGGATTTCTTAGGGCTTGGATTACCGCCACCCAATGCAAGTTTAGGGGAAATTTTAGCCCAAGGCAAAAACAATCTTAACGCCCCATGGCTAGGTTTAAGCGGATTTTTTACTCTTAGTATCTTACTTTGTCTTTTGGTTTTCATTGGAGAGGGATTGCGAGATTGCTTAAAGGGAAATAATGAAACTTTTAGAAATTAAAAATCTTTGTTTAAAGCTTGGCAATTTTAGTCTAAAAAACATTTCTTTTACACTTGAAGAAGGGAGTATTTTAGGGATTGTTGGAGAATCAGGCAGTGGAAAATCTATGCTAGGCAATGCCATTTTACAACTCCTTCCTAATCTCCAATACCAAAAAGGTGAAATTAACTTTTTGGGACAGAATCTACTTCAATACTCATCAGCTAAAATGCAAAAGATTCGTGGCAAAGAAATTAGCTATATTTTTCAAGAGCCACTTAGCGCCCTAAACCCACTTCATAAAATTAAAAAGCAACTTGCCGAAGCACTTTTAATCCACAATCCAAACCTCCCTAAAGCAGATCTTCAAAGTAAATTAATAGAGCTTTTAGAAAATGTCCATTTACCACAAAAAGTGCTAGAATCATATCCTTATGAATTAAGCGGAGGACAAAGGCAGAGAATCTGCATTGCCATCGCCCTTGCAAACTCACCCAAACTTCTCATCGCTGATGAACCCACAACCGCTTTAGATTCCACCACGCAAGAACAAATTCTTTTGCTTTTGCAATCTTTACAAAAAAAACTTCATCTTAGTGTTTTGTTTATTAGCCATGATCTCTTAGTGATCTCCAAACTCTGCAAAACCATTCTTGTATTAAAACAAGGTGAAATTATCGAGAGAGGTTTTACACAAAATATTTTTAAAAATCCACAAAATCCTTACACTAAACTTTTGGTGCAATCCCTTCATTTCTCTTACAATACTCACTTGGATTTTGGCAAACCACTCTTAGAAGTTGAAAACTTGCAAGTTTCATATCCTACTAAAAAAAGCTTTTGGGGGAAAACTTTGAATAGTTTTGAAGCTCTTAAACCTCTTAGTTTTGAGTTAAGAGAGGGGGAGAGTTTGGGTATTATTGGAGAATCAGGCAGTGGTAAAACATCTCTTGCAAACGCTATTTGTCGCTTAGTAGAATCCAAAGGAAAAGTGGATTTACTTAATCAAGATTTCTTTTTACTTCAAGGAGAAAAATTAAGGGATTTTAGAAAAAATATCCAAATGATTTTTCAAGATCCCTTTAGCTCACTTAATCCCAAAATGACCATCGCCCAAATCCTAGCAGAAGGGCTAATTGCCCACAATATCCAAGATCGCCAAGCTAGAATCAAACAAGTCCTTTTGGATACAAGTTTAGATGAAAGCTTTTTGGAGCGCTATCCTAATGAGCTAAGTGGCGGACAAAGGCAGAGAGTGAGTATTGCAAGAAGCTTGATTTTAAAACCAAAAGTCTTACTACTTGATGAGCCAACAAGTGCTTTAGATAAAAATACACAAAAACAGATTCTTAATTTACTTCTAAAACTATCCAAACAATACCGCTTAAGCTATCTCTGCATTAGCCACGATTTAAGCGTCATTGCCACTCTTTGTCAAAATGTCATTGTCTTAAAAAATGGCGAGGCACTTGAGCGTGGCAAAACCCAAGAAGTTTTTAAAAATCCAAAAAATCCTTATGTGCAAAGCCTTCTTAAAGCAAGTGGGATTCAATGAAATTTTTTAGGATTACCTTTTTAGTTTTAGCCTTATTTTGTATGCCACTCTTTTCGCTTGTTTTTACTCCCATTCCTTTACAAGGAATTCTAAAGTCCATTTACGCCCCTGCACTATTTGGAGTTTATTCTAAGGATTTTGGAAGGCTTTATTGTCAGCTTTATGGCGTGGCTACCCCTAGCAAAAACTTCCAATCAGATATTTGTGAAATTAACCCAAAAACTCTAAAAGCAATGCGCCATTTTGCAATGAATTACACACAAAACAAAATTTTTTCTGAACAAATATATTTTCTAAGCTATCAAAATGGCTGGTGTTTTTTGCAAAATGGTGGAAATTTATTTAATGAGCAAATTATCAAAGATGGTTATGGAGTGGTTCAATATTTTGATCTCACTCAAGAAGAAGTTATTACAAAATTAGAAACATTAGAGAGTGTTGCAAGAAACAAAAGAAAAGGGCTATGGAAAGAATGGGCAAAAGAGATGGAATGCATCAAAAGCACTCTAAGAGAAATTGCCAAAGAGAAACAGAAGTGATTTTTTACCTATTTTAATTTCCCCCAATTCTCTCCAATACTTATGCTGCATTTAAGCGGCACTCTTAGTGTGGCAATATTCTCCATAATTAAAGCAATCTTTTTGGCTTCTTCACTAGCTATTTCTTTTGGAGTTTCAAAAATCAATTCATCATGCACTTGCAATAATAACTTTGATTCTAAAGAGGAATGTATAATTTTATTCATTGCCATTTTGATAATATCAGCTGCACTACCTTGAAAAATTGCATTAATTCCCTCCCTTAAAAAAGCCGCCTTTTGATATTCTTGAATCCCATCAAAATCAAATTTTCTCATTCTACCCAAAAGCGTTTTAGAATAACCATTCTCCAAAATAAATTCCTCTTGTTTTTTTAAAAAATCCTTAATCATCGGAAAAGAAGTGAAATAATTTTGGATATAAGTTTTGGCTTCTTGAAAACTGATTTTGAGTGTTTCAGAAAGCTTTTTAGGACCCATTCCATAAATTAAACCAAAATTAATACTTTTGGCAACTGCTCGTTTTTCTTGCGCCATTTCCTCCCCAAAAATCTTTTTGGCTGTTTCTAGGTGAATATCTGCATCTTGTAAAAATGCATCAATCATTGCCTTATCTTGTGAAAAATGCGCTAAAAGGCGCAATTCAATTTGTGAATAATCCAAACTCACTAACAAACACTTTTCTTTTGCAATAAAGCCCTCGCGTATGCGTCTTCCCTCTAAAGTTTTTACAGGAATATTTTGCAAATTAGGATTTTTGGAACTAAGGCGTCCTGTGCTAGTGCCTGTTTGCATGAAAGAAGTGTGGATTCGATGCTCTAAGTTATTTTTTGCGTGTTCAATCAAAGGCTCAATATAAGTGCTATAAAGTTTAAAAGATTCTCGATATTCCAAAATTTTAGGAATAATGGGATGCGAATCATAAAGTGAATTTAACACCAATTCAGAAGTGCTATAACCTATTTTAGTCTTTTTGCCTGTTTGTAGCTTTAAATCATCAAATAAAACACTCGCTAATTGCTGGGGAGAATTAAGATTAAAGCGCTTATTGGCTAAAATAAAAATTTCTTCAGAGATTTGATGCAACTTCTCTCTTGATTGCGCATTTAATCTTAAAAAATATTCCAAATCAATTTTAATACCTAATAACTCCATACTCATCAAGCTTTGAATAAAGGGATATTCCACTTTTTGTGCGATCTCCAAAAGCGATTTATCCGCTAAGCTTTGAAGTTTAAAATAAAGCTGATAGCAAGCTGCTGCATCTTCACTAGCATACTCACATGCACGCTGAATTGAGATATTTGAAAAATTTTCATTTTTACCCACAATGTCTTTGTAATGAATCATTTCGTGATTAAAATATTTTTTCATCAAAAAATCTAAATTGCAAAGAGAATCACTCTGTAAAAGCCAAGCCAAAAGCATACTATCGCGTACTTTTGAAAAATCCTCTGCAACAAAATCAAAATTTGTTTTTAGAATTTCAAGATCGTATTTGAGATTATGACCAATCACGCATTGAGATTGAAAAATCTGCTTAATACACTCTCTAGCACATTCCAAACTCACTTGCGATTCAACACCCAAATAATTATGTGCAATAGGGACATAATAACAATCTATACCATTTATACTAAAAGAGAAGCCAACAATCTTTGCCTTTCTTACATCTAAAGAAGTTGTTTCAGTATCAAAAGAAAAAATACTCTCTTTGGGCAATGCCATAAAAAATTCCCTAAGCTCTAAATCACTCCCAATCAAATGTGGCTTATAAACAAACTGCTTTTTTTGCTTGTTTTCTTGTGATTTGATTGGTGTATCTTTTATTTGAGGTGTAGCATTTTTGTTTATTTTTTTTAAAATACTATTTAAATCATATTCTCTTAAAGAATCCAAGATTTTAAGCAAGGGCGAGTCTTGAGGCATTTTACATTCACTTAAATCAAACTCTTCTAACAAATCATCTCTAAGCCTTACAAGCTCTCTACTGCGATATGCATCGTCTTTAGCCACACTTAGAAGCTCCCTAGTTCGCTTTTGCGGAATCTCATCTAAATGCTCATAAATTGCGTCTAAGCTACCAAAATTATTTAGCAAATTAGCCGCACCCTTTGCCCCAATGCCTTTCACCCCAGGGACATTATCCACACCATCACCCACAATACTTTGATAATCTATAAATTGACTAGGATAAACGCCATATTTTTCTTTACATTCTTCTTCTCTAATTTCTTCTTTTTTACTAGGATTAAACAAAAAAGTATCTTTATCAATTAGCTGATAAAGATCCTTATCGTGGCTAATAATTCGCACATTAACATCAAGCTTATTGACTTGCTTATTAATAGAAGCAATCACATCATCTGCTTCAAAGCCTTCAATGCTAATATTTTTAAAGCCCATATCTTCTACCCATCTTATGGCAACCTCAAGTTGCAATTTCAAATCCTGTGGCACTTCTGGGCGATTTGCTTTATAAAGCGGATCGATTTGTTTGCGAAAATTTTCTCCTTTAGAATCAAGGGCAAACACTAGATAATCTTTAGGATAATCCTTATGTAACTGCATAATTAAATTTGCAAAGCCTGTCAAAAGTCCTGTTGGAAATCCATTGTGATTCTTAAGTGGCGGAAGTGCAAAGTAACTCCGAAATAAAAAACCAAAAGTATCAATAATAGTTAGGGTTTTGGTAGCCATTTTTTAAGATTTCCTTTGTGAAGCGTGTTTCTTTTTGATATAAATATTAATTGATTCCACCCCCAAAGAAAATGCCATAGCAAAATAAATATAACCTTTAGAAATATGAAATTCCAAACCTTCTGCTACCAAAGTTACGCCCACCAAAATCAAAAAAGCTAAGGCAAGAATCTTAATGGTTGGATTTTCATCAACAAACTCTGAAATACTCTTGCTTGCAAGCATCATTACCAAAACCGCTACAATAACAGCAATCATCATAATTTCTATATTATTAACCATTCCCACTGCTGTAATAACCGAATCAAGCGAAAACACTATATCTAAAATTGCAATTTGAATAAGCACACTAAAAAATCCTCGCTTAGCTCCTTCTTTTAATAGATTTTCATCACTCTTTTCACCGGCATTATCAATATCATGGTGGATTTCTAAGGTAGATTTTGCAATCAAAAACAAACCCCCAAGAATCAAAATAATATCTCTCCCAGAAATATCTTGCGAAAACACGCTAAAGAGCGGAGTTGTAAGCTTCATAATCCAAAAAAGTGAGAGTAATAGCATCAAACGCGTTAGCATTGCTAAACCAAGACCAAAGATTCTTGCCCTCTGTCTTTGCTCTTTTGGTAACCTACCTACCAAAATAGCAATAAAAATAATATTATCAATCCCCAAAACAATCTCTAAGCCAATGAGCGTCAGCAAAGCAACCCACATTTCTGCACTCAAAATCCACTCAAACATTTCAATCCTTCAATAAAATCTAGGCAAGAATCACAAGGATTCTAGTTAAAAATAATATTTGGAAAAATAATAGGATAACGCTTAGTTTTCTTAAACATTAGCTTTCTTAGGGCATTACGCACCTCATTCTCCATTGCTTTTTGGCTATTATAGAGTTCTTTTTTGCAATTTTTAACAAAAAGACTAAAAAACTCTTCAATCTCTTTATTAAAACTCATAATATCTTTATTCGCAATAATTCCCATAGTTTGCACTCTAGGCTTACCAATAAGGGCATTTTTAGCCTTATCAATTTGCACCATCACGCTAACAATCCCATTTTCAGCCAAATTTTGTCTATCCAAAACAATATCATTAGCAATAGTTGCATTAACTTGATTATCAATATATGTTTTGCCGGTTTTTACGCTTCGGACTTTACGCAAATAATTATGTGCTACTTCCACTTGATCGCCATCTTCCATAAGATAAATATTCTTTTCATCAATTCCGCAAGAAATAGCTGTTTCTTTGTGCTTTAAAATATGATTATATTCTCCATGCACTGGCAAGAAAAATTTGGGCTTTACAAGTCGCAACATAAGCTTCTGCTCTTCTTGTGCAGCGTGTCCGCTTGTATGAATCTCACTAAAGTCTTGATAATAAACCTTTGCTCCTGCTTTGTTAATAAAATTCAAAATATTAGACACCGATCCTTCATTTCCAGGAATCGCCTTAGCTGAAAGAATCACAATATCACTTGGCTTAATTTTAATATGCCTATGCTCATCTGTTGCCATACGATAAAGCGCACTCATTGTCTCACCTTGACTACCAGTTGTTACAATCAAAACTTCTTCATCTGCATATTTTGCGACTTCATGTGCTTCAATAAAAATATTTTGTGGCAAATCAATATATCCTAAAGCTCTTGCAATTTCTAGGTTTTTTTCCATGGAACGCCCTATCACTGAGACTTTACGCCCATATTTCAATCCATGTTGAATAGCCTGATAAACGCGATGAATATTAGAGCTAAAAGTGCTCATAATCACACGCCCCTTAGCACGAGAAAAAAGCGTATCAAAAGCAGGTCCAACACTTGCTTCACTTGGCGTATAACCCGATTTGTGCGAATTTGTTGAATCGCTTAACAAAAGCAAAACTCCCTGTTCGCCATAATGTGCAATTCGATTTAAATCTGTTGGGTATCCATCTATTGGGGTGTGATCTATTTTAAAATCTCCTGTATGAAAAATCACTCCTGCTTCTGTCTTAATAGCTAAAGCACTTGAATCTACAATGGAATGCGTGATATGAATCCATTCAATCTCAAATTCACCAATTCTTATGGGTTTTCTCTTTTCTACTGGGCGGAAAAGAGAGCGGAATTTTTTAAGCCCATGCTCATCAAACTTTGATCCAATCAAACCCAAAGGAAGTGGAGTCCCATAAATAGGAAATTGATATTTTTTAAATAAATAAGGCATAGCGCCAATATGATCTTCATGTGCGTGTGTAATTACAATCCCTGCAATTTTATCTTTAATTGCTTCTAAATAACTAAAATCTGGCACCAAAATATCAACACCATGCATATCACTATCAGGAAAACTCATCCCCGCATCAATAATAATGGCAGAATTTTGCGTTTCAATGATTGTCATATTTCCGCCAATCTCTCCAAGTCCTCCAATAGGAGTAATTCTAACTTTTGCATTAGGATTAAAGTGTGCTTGAGAATAGGTAGTGAGTGAATTTTGATGCACTCTTGCATTCACTTCCACCGCTTTTTTTAAATCAATATGGCTTGATTCTTTGCCTCCCATATTTTTATTACGAAATTTCTGATCGCCTTGTGTAGAATTTTGAGATTTTTTAGAAAAGCGTTGATTGTGTCGATGCTGTCCATTTTGAGCTTGTTTTTCCTCTCCTTGTTGATTGTTTCTTGGTCTAAAACGCCTTTTATTTGGCTCCCTTTGTGTTTCTATTGTTTCTTGTGAAGGAATATTTTGTGTATTTTGTGTTGCTTTTTCTTCCATGATAATCCGCCTTTTATAGTAATTTCAAAAGTCGGTGATAATCGGTCGTATCAATCTCGTGAGGTCTTTTATTAGAAGCAATCCCTAATTTTTCCAAAGTTTCCATAATTTTTTCTTTAGAATAAACCTTGGAGAGATTGTTAAAAAGCGTTTTTCTTGGAGCACTAAAGGCAATCTTTAGCAATTCTTCTAGCTTTACCAAAAAATCACTTGATGGAATCTGATTTTTTTCTATCAAAAATACGGCTGAAGTTACCTTGGGTTGAGGCACAAAAGCACTTGGTGGAACTTCAAAAAGCATCTTGGCTTCCCCCACGCTTTGGGCTAAAACACTTAAAGCACTAAAATCACTTTGATTTTGAATTGCACAAAATTTTAAGGCAACTTCCTTTTGCGTCATCACGACACAACCCTTACACAATGGATCTTTGATTGCTTTAACTACCAATAAAGTGGCAATATAATAAGGTAAATTAGAAATAAGAAAGTAAGGCTTATCCTCTAAACTCTCACCACTCCAAATTTCTATTATATCGCCAATTTTGAGCTCTAATTGTCCATTTTCAAGGGCTACTTTAAAACGCTCTTTTAAATAAGGGATTAATTCCTTATCAACCTCATAAGCAGTGATATTTCCTAAGCTTAATAGCTTATTTGTTAGATCACCTAAGCCAGCCCCAATTTCAATGAATTTTAAATTTCTAAATTCCTTGGGAATGGATTGGACAATCTGTGATAAAACTTTCTCATCTTGTAAAAAATTCTGTCCAAAATGCTTTTTAGCAATTTTATTTTTTTCTGTTGTTTTAATCTTTTAAGCCTTAAAAATATTTTTTTATTGTAGCACAATTTTGTATAATTTTTAACATTTTTTAACAAGTCCATTTTCAAAAATGCAAACCCTAAGTGAATTCCCAAAATGATCGCTTAATTCCAAAACCACCTCCTTAGTTGGAAAACTCCCCTTTTCCCCATTTTTTTTGCCCCTAAAAACCCCCCTATTATAAAAAATCCCCCTACCGCCACTTTGATTCCCACAGCCCCCATACATTTGCACTTTGCTCACCCCATATCTTTTGGAGATTGACAAATCACCCTCTCTTAGCGTATTAGCAAATTTTGTATTATTATAAGTATAAACGCTTAAATATTTTCCACTCATAGGATCCCTTGCCACTTCAAAAGAATCCATAGGTCTATCATCAAAATTTTTCGTCTTTGAACTCCTTGCACTATCACTAAAGATAGAATACGCCCACTCAATGTTTTTTAGATTAGAAAATTGTAATCTCCAGTAACTCTCTTCAAATCTACTTCTCTCATCTTGACAAAAATCACTTTGGCAAAATAAGCTTTGTGTAATATCCTTAGAGGTATTCAAAGCCAAGAATCGCGTGTAATTTAAATGATTGATAATCTGCTCTTGAGCTAAGTTTATCGCAGTTTTTGGATAAAATAAATAACCAACCCCACTTAAAATACCCAAAATTCCTAAAACTAGTAAAACTTCAAATAAACTAAAGGCTTTATTGAACATAAAATGTGGTAACTTCTTTGTCATAATAAATAATAGGAATTTTAATAGAATCTTTTTTATAAATTTGGCTTAATTTTCTCCCCCCTTTTTGAATCCCATAAAACAACAATCTCTCTTGCATTCTTGCTTCAGTTCTAACTGCCTTGATTTTTTGCTCTTTAAGCTCTTTTGCTAATTCTTGAGCAATATAATGCCGATAAGCAAAATGATTTTCCTCATTAGAAAGCACTACAAACAAAGGCTTCGAAAAGATTAACAACCCCGTCATACACAACAAAATAGCCAATGTAATTTTAAATGGAATTTTGTAACGCCCTTTAAACTTAGGCAACCTAACTCTAAGCCCCGAATAATATAAATTCACCATCAAAGGAATACCAACTATCAATAAAGCCGCAAAAGATTCAATATCCACCCTTTGACGCAATGAAAAAATAAAAATAAAACTCAAAGCCACCACAACAATATACCACATTAAAGGCTTAGCTTTAGAGTTTGCAAATCGATAAATCATGTATAAAAAATATAAAAAAACCAAAGGAGAAAAAATAAGGAGCAAATGTCCAATCATATCCACAAAATGACTTTCAGGATGTCCTCCAATCCCTAAATCAAACAAATACATATTAACCGCAAAACACACTAAAGAGGCAAAAACCAAAAAGGTATTTTTATGAGCAATTCCATAAAAAATCAAAGCCAAAAACACCAACGAAAAACTCTTATCTACAAAAGCCATCATCAACAAAAGCCAATAAGGAAATTTTTGCGTTTTTTGATGCCACAAACATAAAAGCAAGCTAAAAAAAATCACGATTCCGCTATTAGAAATTAGAATCGCCCCTGCATTTACACCAGGCAAAAGCAAAAATAGTAATGCGCAAAACACCGCATCACTAGGGCGCTTTAAGAATGTTTTTGCTAATAAAAACATTAAAACACCATTGCACAAATGTAAAAGCAAGAATCCGATTCTAAGCCCAATATCACTTCTACCAAATAAAGAAACACTTAATTTGGCATAATATCCAGCAAAATCGCGCGGATTAAAAAAAGATTGTGCTTCATAAAAACTAATGCTTAAATTTTTGCCCACCCACAAAAGTAAGAAAAAATCAATCAATAAAATAAAAAATAAAAAAAGATAAGCCTTTTTGTTCTCGTTCAAAAGAAACCTACATTTCTATAAATTCATAACCATTTTTATGCAATTCTTCGCGAATTTCTTCTTGGTGATCTTTGCCTTTTGTCTCCAACATTACAATCACATTTGCATCACCATAACCCAAAGAAGTAGAAGTCCTATCAAAATCAATTTTAACAATATTTGCTCCAAGCTTTGAGAGTAAATTACTTAAAGATTGCAGACTTCCGGGTTTATCAACCAACACCACGCTAAAGCGCATTTTACGATGAGAGCGCACCAAACCTTTTTCAATAATCACGCCAAGCATGGTAACATCAATATTGCCACCACTTAAGACTAAGCCAATTAACTCATTTGGGTTGATTTTAAATTTTTGATGCAAAAGCGCTGCTACAACACTTGCCCCAGCACCCTCCACAACTAATTTTTGTTTTTCTAGTAGATACAAAATTGCATTAGCAATTTCTTCATCATCCACCACTACAATCTCATCTACGCATTCTAAGATATAATTAAAATTCTTTTCATTCACATCGCGCACCGCAATTCCATCAGCGATTGTTCGCACGGATTTCGTGGTTTGGATAGACTTTTTGTAAAATGAGTGATACATTCCAGGAGCACCTTGAGCCACAACACCTATCACTCTAACGCTAGGCAACATTTGCTTATAAGCAGCTGCCACCCCTGAAATCAATCCACCACCACCAATAGGCACAACAATAGTTGTGAGATTATTTTGATCTTCTATCATTTCTAAAGCGATTGTCCCCTGCCCTGCGATAACCTCATCATCTGCAAAAGGGTGGATGAAATGCAAATTATTTTTTTGCGCATATTCCAAGGCGTATGCATAAGCTTCATCATAATTATTACCATATAAAATTGCCTCTGCACCAAGCTCTCTTACCCCCATTACCTTTAATAAAGGGGTTGATTCGGGCATCACAATAACTGCCTTGATTCCATAATGCTTTGCGCTATAGGCAACACCTTGAGCGTGATTCCCAGCACTTGAAGCAACCACGCCCTTTTCTCGCTCCTCTGTAGTCAATGAAGCAATTTTATTAAATGCTCCTCGCAATTTAAAAGAGCCCGTATTTTGTAAATTTTCCTGCTTGACATAAATTTTTGCACCACTTAATTGACTAAGTTTTGGCGCAAAAGCCAACTTTGTATGCTCCGCTATCCCTTTTAATCTGCGGCTTGCATCCATAATTTTTGCCAATGGAATCATGCAAACAACCTTTGATGTTCTAATTTAATGCATAAATTTTCAAAATATGAAATACCTTGATTTTCTAAAATCTCTTTGGATTTGGGACTAAAAAGACCAAGCTGCACCCACACGCACTTTGGTTTAGCTTCCAAACTTAGCACTTCTTTTGCTATTCCAAGAATCGCTTCACTTTTACGAAAGATATTTAAAATATCAATTCCACCTTTTTTAGCCTCACCACTAAATGCTTCTTGTAAAGTGCAATAAGCAGTGATCCCAAGAATCTCACCACCTTTAGGATAAATAGGAATCACCCTATAACCCTGTTCTAAAAGGTATTTTGCTACCTTATTACTAGGCTTACTCTCATCTGGTGAAAGTCCCAAAATAGCAATAGTCTTTGCTTCTTGTAAAATTTGTTTGATTTGTAAATCTTGTTCTAGCATACCACACCACTTTTTTACTATGAATTTTAACCAAGTTTTTTGAAAATTTTATAAAAGTTTATCCAAAAGATAAATAAACTCTTTTATAAATTCTCAAATAAGTATATTCTAATTAATTTTCTAGAATCTTTTTTATAACAATCAAGCATTTTTTATGACTTTTAAAAAATACTAAAATACAAAAAAATAATCAAAACTTTCAAAAATTGGATTTTGTTAAGGTAAGAAATAAGTGGCGGACAGAGAGAGATTCGAACTCTCGGTAATCTTGCGACTACGCATCCTTAGCAGGGATGTGGTTTCAGCCAACTCACCCATCTGTCCGTAAGAAAATTGTAATTATAATAAAAAAATGTAAAAAAATCCTTAAAAAATGCAATTTCCTAAGCAATTCCACTATTTTGCAATGCTTCTGCTTGGAAATAAGCAATAATAGGCTCAATCACCTGATCTAAATCACCATTTAGCATAATCTCCTCTAAACTATACAAGGTTAAGCTAATTCTATGATCACTTAGGCGATTTTGCGGATAGTTATAAGTGCGGATTCTCTCGCTTCTATCTCCACTTCCCACTTGGGATTTTCTTGCTTCTGCATTTTGCTCCATTTGAGCTTCAAGCTCAGCTTCATAGATTCTAGCCTTTAGAATCTTTAAAGCTTTATCTTTGTTTTTATGTTGGGATTTTTCATCTTGCATTGAAACACTAATGCCTGTTGGGATATGCGTGATACGCACAGCAGAATCAGTGGTATTAACACACTGCCCACCATGTCCGCCCGCACGAAAAACTTCAATCCTTAAATCATTAGGATTAATCACCACTTCCACATCATCAACTTCTGGCATAATAGCCACGGTGATTGCTGAAGTGTGGATTCTACCTTGCGATTCTGTCTCTGGCACTCGTTGCACCCGATGTGTCCCACCTTCAAACTTCAAACGAGAATATGCGCCCTTACCCTTAATAAGAGCAATGACTTCTTTATATCCGCCCACATTATTTTCGCTAGAACTAATAATCTCAACTTTCCAGCCCTTTGATTCAGCATAGCGAACATAAGCTTTAAACAAATCTCCAACAAAGATTCCTGCCTCATCTCCTCCCGTTCCTGCGCGCAATTCCAAATAAATATTTTTTTCATCGTTAGGGTCTTTGGGTAGCAATAGAATCTTAATTTCTGATTCTAGATTCTCATTTTCTAATTCCGCTTCTTTAATCTCTTCTTTGGCTAAATCCCCTAATTCCTTATCATCTAAAAGCCCTTTATTTTCTTCTATGCTTTCAAGATTTTTCAAATATTGTTTAGATTTTTGGACAAGCTTTTCTAAATCACTCTGCTCTTTGCTTAGTTCAGTCATTCTTTTTATATCACTTAGAATCTCCGGCTGTATAAGCAAATTGCTAATCTCATCATAGCGATCAATGAAAGGTTTTAATTTTGAAGCTAACATTTATGAATTAGGAATTTAGCTAACTTTAAGCGTTAGCTAAAGCAAGTTTTTTAACAGAAGAATTTAAACGACTAACTTTTCTTGCAGCAGTATTTTTTGTCAAGATTCCCTTGCTTACATAGCTGTGAAATGCTTGATTAATCTGCTTCATAACTTCTTGCGATTTGCTAAGATCTTTTGCCTCAATCGCCTCTTTTAAGCTTCTTGTCATATTTTTGATTCTTGTTTTATAGTAACGATTTCTCTCTGTGCGCTTTTTTGTTTGTCTGATACGTTTTTCTGCTGATTTATGATTTGCCATAGAGCGTTAATCCTTTTATAAAAAAATTTAAGCTAAAATTTTATTTTAATTTTTATTAAAAGCAAATAAAAGTGCTTAAGAAAAACTAAATTTCAAAGGTAGTCATTATGAAACTTTTTGGAACTGATGGAGTAAGAGGGGAAGCAGGAGTAAAGCTCAATGCATTTTGTGCCTTAAAATTAGGGATTGCAGCAGGAATCTACTACCAAGAACATTCTAAAACTAACCGAATTTTGGTAGGCAAAGACACAAGGCGTAGTGGCTATATGCTAGAAAATGCACTTGTAAGCGGACTAACTGCGGTGGGCTATGAAGTGATTCAAATTGGACCTATGCCAACTCCTGCCATTGCCTATCTTACAGAAGATATGCGATGTGATGGTGGAATTATGGTTAGCGCTAGTCACAATCCCTTTATGGACAATGGAATCAAATTTTTTGGCAAAAGTGGTTATAAAATTGATGAAAAAGATGAAGAAAACATTGAAAAAATCTATTATGATGAATCATTGCTAGAATCTGCACAAAAAAGTGGCAAAGAAATTGGTTCCAGTAAGCGAATTGATGATGTTGTAGGGCGCTATATTGTGCATATTAAAAACTCTTTTCCAAAAGATTTAAGCTTACATGGAATCCGCGTGGTGCTTGATTGTGCTAATGGAGCGGCTTACAAGGTTGCTCCTACGATTTTTAGCGAACTTGGAGCAGAAGTTTTTGTGATTAATGATTCTCCAAATGGCTTTAATATTAATGAAAATTGTGGTGCTACACAACCTTTAATGCTTCAAGAAGAAGTGCGCAAAGTAAGAGCTGACATTGGCTTTGCTCTTGATGGAGATGCTGATAGATTAGTAGTTGTTGATGAAAAGGGTGAAGTGGTGCATGGAGATAAACTCATTGGGGTTTTAGCACTTGCTGCCAAACAAAACAACACGCTAAAAAACAATACCGTAGTGGCAACTATTATGAGCAATTATGCCCTAGAAGAATTTCTAAGCGAACACGGAATTAAAACTATCCGTTCTAATGTTGGTGATAAATATGTATTAGAGAGTATGTTAGCTAATGGTCTTAATTTTGGTGGGGAGCAAAGTGGGCATATTATTTTTAGTGATTTTGCCAAAACAGGTGATGGATTAGTAAGCGCTTTGCAGACAATGGCTTATATTTTGCAATCCAAAAAAACAGCTTCAAAAGCGCTTGATTGCTTCAAGCTCTATCCACAAATCCTAAGAAATATCAATGTCCAAAGCAAACCCAACTTAGATACATTAGAAAACTACCAAACGCTTCTTAAAGAAATTGAAAGCAAAAAGATTCGCCATTTAATTCGCTACAGCGGAACAGAAAACAAACTACGCATCTTGCTTGAAGGCAAGGACACAAAAATGCTTGAAAAAGTTTTGTGCGAGTGCGAAACATTCTTTAAAGGAAAGCTTTATTGATGACAAAAAAATCCTTAGTTAGTTTTTCTCTAGCCTTATTTTTTGTTTTATTAATTGATCAAGCCATCAAGTGGTGGTTTGTGCAGAATAACTTTGAATATCAAGGAAATATTATTTCTTTGGTGCTTGCTTATAATCAAGGGGTTGCATTTTCTCTCTTTGATTTCTTAAAAGAATGGTTAAAATATCTTCAAATTCTTTTGCTTATTGGAATCTTTGCTTATCTTTGGAAACATAAAGAAATTTTTCAAGCCCATTCTTTCCCTATTGGCATTATCTTTGGTGGTGGCATTTCAAATATTCTTGATCGATTCTTGCATATTGGCGTTGTAGATTATATTTATTGGCATTATAAATTTGAATTTGCAATTTTCAATTTTGCAGATATGATGATTAATCTTGGAGTATTTCTCATCATTCTTCAAACCTTTTTTAAGAAAAAATAAAAGAGCGGTTTGATAGAATTTCACTCTCTTTTATCAATGCTTCTTGTTTTAAAAGGTCGCGTAGCTCAGTTGGTAGAGCACTACCTTGACATGGTAGTGGTCGCTGGTTCAAGTCCAGTCGTGGCCACCATATTGTATTTTATTGATTTTAACCCTTGCATCCGTAACATTTATATTTTAAATTCCATTTGTTTATTAAGATTTCTATCAGAATAAAATGTTATACTCATCTCATCAGAGGGGGATAGTGGCGGGATGAGACCCTCCCCTTTGATTTTATCTGTTGCTATTCTAAAAATGCCACTATTGCTTTCTTAGTCGCAAATTCTAGTATTATTACTATCTTTGATATAGCTCGTTAAATACTTTTGTACTCCCTTATAAAATCAACCACTTTGTTTAAAATCATTCACAGATTGGTTTTGTTGTGGTATAATATTTTCAACAGAGTTGTGAAAATCGAGGTCGTTAAACTCTTGGCGAAGCTGACCCCGTTCGTCCCTCTCTGTTTTGCTGTGAGCAGTTAATAATCTATGTCCTTTTCCAAAATCTCTTTCACCATAGTTTAAAATACTTCCATCATTTGCTTTGGTTTTCCAACTATACCCCTGATATCTTTCATCATACTCTGCTTCCACACCTTTAGCCACCTTAGGGAATGAAAGCATTTCTTGTGTAGTAACCATTCCTCTTAAATTTGGATTATCTAAATACTTTTTAATTTATTTTTCCATAAAGTCTTTATCTACTTTTATATCTCCTACATTGCTTTTAACTCTTGTATGCTCTTTAGTATCTTTTAATACTTTATACATTTGAGAGCTTTCTTTTTTGCTTTGTCTATCCCAAGCAATGTCTTTAAGATGAGTAATTCTTTTCTTGATTGCATTAATAGTTGCTTCTAGTTGCTTAACATCGTTTTCTAAGGCTAATATTTCTTTTTGTAATTCTTTATCACTCATTGCAACTTCTTTGGATCTTTTGGTGTGCGATTATCGACAAGATAATTTAAAGAAAATACATTTTTAGCTTCTTTGGAATAAGGGTTATCTGTGATAACCACACTAACTTTGTAATCACTTTGTGGTAAATTTGGATAAATGAGTTCCATTAAATCTGTTAAGTATTTATTGGGGCTTTTAATTTCTTTTTGTAAAAGTTTTTCCATTTCATTAAAAGCATTGATGAAAGCGATTTTGAATTGTAAAGCTTTTTTGCCTGTAAAGCCCATTGCTAAAAGAGAGAAACCATCGCGAGTTAGATTATAATATGGGTATTTTCTTTCTCTACCTTTAAAGCCTTGTATTTTATGGACTTTGAATGAAAGCTCAAAATTGAGTAGATCATTAGAAGTCCCTATTTCTCGCAAATCATTTAAAATGTTTTCGATATCTCTTAAAACATTTTTATGTTGTTTCCCAAAAACCTTAGCTACATCTAGGCTAGTGCAAAATATTTGATTATCTTTGAAGTTAAATTGCACTTGTTGATTATTAATAACTATGAGCTTACTCATCATTTTAACTCCTTTTCTTTGGTTTGAGTATGGTTCTTATTTTTGTTGCTAAATTCTTCTAATTTTGCTTTAAAATCCTTTGCGGATTTACGAAAATTGAAGTCATTAAATATGGGATGGTGGGGATGACTACGCCCACCCACTTCCGCTTGTCTTTCATTAATTTCTGCTTTGCCTGAGTAGTCATCAATTTATGTCTTTCTAAAATTTAAATTTGCTATATAATCTCGGTATTGAGATAGAAAAAATATTCACTCTATCCTGAAAATTTATTTAGAATCTCTTGTTCTTGTTTAGTGGCATAGCGATTTTCTTGTTCAATAATTTTTGAAAGCTTAATAGCTTGAAGATTTTTTTGAAATCTATCTTTTAAAGAGCCAAGATAGACTTCATCATCGCTTATAAAATCTAATTTTCGTCCAGATTTAAGATTTTTTCTCTCATATCCATTAATTCTTGTTTCAGTTTCCAATACTGATCGTTGATTGTTTCTTCTTGTGTCTGTTCCTTGTCTTTCATCATCATTTCTTGAAACAAAGGAGAATAAATTTGGGGTTCTATTGCTATGTATTGATTGAGATTGATTTGCTCTTCTGCTAGTATCTCCATATCTGTTAGCCCCTGTTCTCTCTTCTTGTCTGCCTCCACGCTTTCCAAGATTTCTAGCTCCATTTGTGCTTGTGGTAATGCTAGTGTCATTAGATCTGACATTCCTAGATTCTTGATTGTGTTTGGATAAAACTCTGCCCATCTCTCTAGTATTATCAAGCTGTATTGTGGAATTTTCTTGTCTATCCACGCTTGATGTATTTGATGAAATGCTAGTTCGTTTAATATTGTCTGTAACTTCTGTATATTTGGATAATTCTCTATTCTGTTGCTCATTTTCTTCTCCTTGTGAAATCTTAACTTTGCATTTATAATCTCAAAAAAATTTTACCTTTTATTTTGCGTGTCAAAAACTTTTATAAAATCAGAAACCTTTTTGAAATTATCAAATTTTTCACTAATTCTTCATCTTGTAAGAGTTTTGCTAACTCACCATAAAGTTCAAGAATCTTCATTCCCTTGTCCATTTTAAACCCTTTGTATTCCTAGGCTAAAATCAGATTTCAAAATAATACTTACCTTTTATTAACCGCATTATTTTCATAAGAATTAATACCGAATTTTTTACTAAATTCTCTAACTAATTCCGTAAGCAATATATAAAACTTAATTTCTTATCATCACAACAAAAATATTATACTATAAAATAATTTTAAAAAAGAAAGAAAAATATAAAAAGCTAAATACCAAATTTTTAATTTTTGCAAATTCAATCCTACCTATCACTTAAATTATATTAGAAAAATAGGTTTTGTTTTCTATAATTGAAATTAATATTGCATGAAAGGATAAAAATGGCATACCCACTTTTAGGCACAAGAATAGTTTTAGATGAAGAAAAGATTTTAAAAGAAGGCAAATATAATTTAGAAGATATGTATAAAAGGATAGATGAATATGCCAAAGAATCAGGAATGATAAAAATCGACAAAGAAACTTATCATTGCAAGGGAGATAAGTATGATTTGGGTTGTATGACTTTATTTATATATAAATATTTAATTGATTCTGAATGGTTTACAAAAAATGCAAAAGAATGGATTTGGATTAGCGAAAAAGAAGGAAATAGCGATTTGATTTCTGCAAGTAAAGCTGAAGGAGAAGGAATTTGGGAATAAATCGCAAAGCAATTAATTTTGATTTATACAAACAAATATAAAAAGAATTTTTTATAGCCTTGATTAGCATTGATGAAATTTTGTTTTTTATAAATAGGATTCTTTTAAGTTTCTTTAAAAAATCTATAAATACTTAAAATAAGTGTTTATAGATATTAATTAAAACTCAGTCGTTCCATTTTTAGATTCTAAACCTATAAATTATTCCTCAAAATTCTTTTGTTTTGTTTCCTCAAAAGCATTTTTTCCTCTCGCAATAAAAATAATGCGTGTTCCGCTAAAATCAAACCTTTCTTGCAAAAAATTAACCAAATAACGCTTGTAGCTAAAATGCAAACTATTAGGGCGATTCATAATCAAGGCAATTTGAGGTGGCTTTGTCTCAAATTGTGTCGCATAATAAACCTTGACAATCTTACCCCTATCACTTGGAATAGGATGTCGCATCGTGGCTTCCTTAATTATTTCATTAAGCTTAGCCGTCGGGATACGATAAGAAAAATGCTCATAAACTTTCAAAATCTCTTGCTCTAACTTTTGAATATGGCGTCCATTTTTTGCTGAAATGGTTAAAATAGGCGCATAATCCAAAAACTTAAAGCGCAATCTAAAATCTTCCATAATCCCCTTGTAGTCTTTGTGAGCAATGTCCCATTTATTTAATACCACAATAACACCAAGCTTAAATTCATCAATCAAACCAGCAATTTTTTCATCTAACTCCACAAAAGGACTTGAAGCATCTAAAACTAAAACTGCAATATCTGATCTTTTTAAAATTTCTCTAGTGCGATTAAGCGCAAATTTCTCCAATCCTTCAATTTTCCCTCGGCGTCTAATACCCGCTGTATCCACAAAATTTACTTTTCTGCCTTCAATCTCACCCATTTCATCAACAGGATCAATCGTTGTCCCTGCCTTACTAGAAACCACCGATCGCTCTTGCCCCAAAAGTGCATTCAAAAGTGAGCTTTTGCCCACATTTACTCTGCCTATAATCCCTATATTAATAACTTCTTCTGTTTCCTGTGCCACAGAAGCTTCCAAAAACTCTTCCAATGATTCTTCTTCATCTACATTAAAAAGCTGTGTGAGCGAATCTTTTTTCAGCAACCTAACAATACTATCTTCTAATTTTCCAATTCCACGATTGTGGGATACTGACACAAAAAATGTATGACAAGCACCAAATTCACTAAATTCCCAAGCGTTACTTTGCTCCTTGTCATTGTCGATTTTATTGACCACCAAAAAAATATTGGAATTTTTCTTTTGCAAGGCATAAAAGATTTTTTTATCCAAAGGATTTGGGGGCATTTTGCCATCAACAACATACAAAATCAAATCCGCACTCTCTCCAGCACTATGCGAATGTTTTGTAACCTGCAAAAACAAAGAATCACTCTCATCAAGCCCACCTGTATCTAGTAGCAAAAAGGGAGTGTCCTTTAAAGTAACATTAGCCTTTTTTACATCTCTTGTTGTTCCAGCAATCTCAGAGGTAATAGCAATTCTTGATTTGCAAAAACGATTAAAAAGTGAGCTTTTCCCCGCATTAGGTCGCCCCATAATCGCAATAGTTCCATAAATTTTATCCATAAAAGCCCTTTTAAAAAGCAAATTTTACCTATTAAGCGCCTCTTTTGTCAAATTAAACCATAAGACTAAAAAGAGTATGATTCAGCAAAACTTCAAAAAAAAGAATAAAAATGTATCAAAACAAACAAGCTATTATAGCTATGCTTATTGCTGCCTTGCTTTTTACTTTTATGGGAATGTTTGTTAAAGTCTTAACGCCAAATCTACCTGCCATTGAAGTTGCTTTTGCTAGAAATTTCTTTGGGCTTGTTTGGGTTCTCATTGCTCTAGCACTCAAACCCCCAAAAACACCACAAGGTGGCAGACCATTTATTTTGATTTTTCGTGGTTTTGCTGGTGGAAGTGCGATGATAGCATATTTTTATAATATGTCTGTGATGCCCCTTGGAATCGCCTTTGCCTTTTCTTACACCTCGCCTATCTTTTTGGCTCTTTTTAGTGTATTTTTTATCCGCCAAAAAGTCTCTTTTAAAGTCTGGATTGCTATTTTTCTTGGCTTTAGCGGAATCTTACTCATCTCCAATCCTCAAAATCTCCATTTAAGCTTTTGGGGATTAAGCATAGGAATCTATAGTGGAGTAGCCGCTGCTTTAGCCTATCTCTCAGTGGCAGAGTTAGCCAAAAATTATGATCCTAGAATCATTATTGGTTCATTAGGATTTTTTGGCTCACTTCTTCCCCTTTTAACACAGCTTGTTCCTTATGAAAACTACCCTATCTCTTTATTTATGCCTTTTGTTATGCCTACTTTTTATGAATGGATTTTAGTCCTTGGACTTGGAGTTGTCTCAACTTATGCGCAAATCTACCTTACAAAAGCCTATATGCTAGGAAATCCACCCATTATTGGAGCAATTAGCTATGTTACGATTTTTATGGCGACTTTAGCGGGGATCATTTTGGGCGATCAGATTCCTAATGCCCTTGTTATTTCAGGAATGGCATTAATTGCTTGTGGTGGAATCTTGGCTGCTTTAAGCAATAAAAGAAAGAAATCTAATTCATAAACAAAGCATTAAAGATTTCTTTTTCTAAGATATAAAGAGAATAGCGAATATTTTTAAACTGCTCACTCTCTTCAATTTTTTGAAGCTTAAGAATCTCTTCTAAAACTCGCGCTGATTCTTGAGTGCGCTTAAAATTAGCAATCACAATATCTTTCAAACCTTTTCGTATTTGTTCTTGTGGTATAGAAGTTTTTAAAACATCATTTTGAGAATCTCTTGAATTCAACAAAGAATGAAAATTTTTTAATCTGCAAGAATGGCGAAGATCTTTTAATTTGAGCGCCAAAGCTTTTTCATTAAAGCTATAGCGCAAAATGTCTTCAACTACTCTAATACCTTCTCTTAAACGATTAAGATTGGCATCAAGTATTCTTAACTCTGAATCAGAGAGTTGATTCAAAGCTCTTATTCCTCTCTAGATCCAAAGATTCCAAGCAATTGCAACAAGGACACAAAGAGATTCAAAAAATCTAAATAAAGGCTTACTGCTGCCGTAACGGGGCTATCATAAAGTCCTCTTACGATATTTTGTGTATCATAGGCAATGAAAATACTAAATAAAATTGCGCTTACCCCTGCAATTGCAACTTGCAAAATCGGACTTCCCAAAAAAAGATTGATAAGTGAGCCAATCACAACAACAATCAAAGCAATAAACAGAATCTTGCCCATACTCGCTAAATCTTTTTTAGTGCGAAGTGCAAAAATACTCATCACGCCAAAAATCGCTGTTGTCAATAAAAACGCCTGTGCTACAATAGAAGCTCCACCAGGCATTCCAAGCACTCTGCTAAGAATTGGAGTTAATGTCAAACCACTCACGAAAGTAAAAGCAAAAAGCATCAAAAGATTAATGCCCGGTTTTGCTTTGGTAAAAAACAATCCAACAAGCAATGCAAGCTCTAAAATTACAAATCCAATGTAATACTGCGCTACCACACCACCTAAAGTGCTAATACCAATATAAGCACCAATAGTTGCTGCTAAAAGCGAACCTGCAAAAAGCTGATAAGTCTGTTTTACAAAGCTAACCAATGCCATATCACTTTGCGCAAAGCTACTTTCTGTATACTGCCCATAGTTATTCATTGGCTTTCTATCATACAATGACATTTCATTTCCTTTATTTTTTTAAATATTTTAGAAATCACATTATACCCTAATTTAGCGAAAAATAAATCTTAATTCTTTATTTTTTTATGTTACAATTACGCTTTTAAAAGCGCTTGTTGGTGGAATTAATGGAAAAAGTTAAAGTTTTTTTAAACGGATTTGGCAGAATCGGACGCTGCATTGCACGCGTTGCGCTATGCGAAATGCAGGATAAAATTGAAATTGTTGGCATTAATGATCTTGCTGATTCTCAAATGCTTGCTTATCTTTTTGTGCATGATTCTGTCCATCAAACTCACACCATCACTTTAGATTCTTATAATTCACAAACTAATCGTTTTATTTTTAATGGTATAGAAATCCCCTTTAGCAATGCAAAAACTCCGCAAGAAATTGATATTTGCGGAGCTGATATTGTTATTGAAGCAAGTGGATTATTTTTAGAAAGCGACCTTGTTGAATGCCATTTGCAAAAGGGAGCTAAACGCGTGATTTTATCAGCTCCTGCAAAAGATTCTACAAAAACTTTTGTTCTTGGTGTCAATCATCAAGATTATAAGGGAGAAAAAATTATCTCTAATGCAAGCTGCACAACTAACGCATTAGCCCCTGTTATCAAACTATTAGATGAAAACTTTGGCGTTAAAAATGGAATTTTAACCACCATTCACAGCTACACAAATGATCAAAATCTCATTGATTCTGTGCATAGAAAGGGTGATTTTAGGCGATCAAGAGCTGCTGGAATTAACATCATACCCACGACAACTGGAGCAGCAAAAGCCTTGCATTTAGTCTTACCCCAGATGAAAAATAAGCTCCACGGACATAGTGTGCGTGTCCCTGTAGCTGATGTTTCTATGGTTGATCTCAATGTTAATCTCCTAAAAAATGCCACTCAAGAATCCATTAACACCCTTTTTAAACAAGCTGCACTTGGTCATTTAAGGGGAATCTTGGGTGTTGATGAATCTTATGGTGTTTCTCAAGATTTTGTCAATTGCCCCTTAAGTGGAGTTGTGGCTTTGGATTTAACTTTTGTTCTAGAGGATATGGCAAAGGTTATGGTTTGGTATGATAATGAGTGGGGATATTCTCATCGTATTTTAGAAATGGCTTACTTTATATTAAGATGACACTGAAGGGAATTTTGTGAAATTATTTTTCTTTAAAATCTTTATCCTTTTTCTTTTTGGCTTAAATTTTATAAACGCCAAAAATACTCCTTTTAATCTCTATAAACTCAAAGGCGATAACGATGGATCAACTTTGCTTGTCATTGGCGGTATTCATGGGGATGAGCCTGGCGGATATTTTGCGCCTAGTATTTTGGCAGATTCTTATCATATTCTAAAAGGCAATGTTTTGGTTGTGCCCAATCTCAATCCTGATAGTATTTTAGCCTTTAAGCGCGGAATCTACAAGGATATGAATCGTAAATTTGCCCATATTGCACCTAATGATCCTGATTTTGACAATGTTGCTAAAATTAAAGAAATTATCACTAGTCCTAAAGTAAATTTTGTAATTAACCTTCACGATGGACACGGATTTTACCGAGAAAAATGGGAAAATTCAATCTTTAATCCAAAGGCGTGGGGACAAACTTATGTTATCGATCAAAAGATGCTTAATAATATTCCTTTTGGAAATCTTGATGAAATAGCCAAAGAAATTGAAACCAAACTCAACAAAGAATTACATTATGATTTTCACACTTTTGGAGTAAGAAACACTGAAACGCGCTTCAAAGATGAAGAACAGCAAAACTCTCTAACTTATTATGCCATTACTCACTTAAAACCTGCTCTTGCCATAGAAACTAGCAAAAATATCAAAGAACTTCCACTCAAAACCCTTTATCAATTAAACTCCATTGAAGCTTTAATGCAAATCTTAGGCATAGAATATACACGCAATTTTACTCTAGATCTAAAGGGTGTGGAAAATAAAGTAAAAGACTACAAGACTCTTAATATTAATAACAATATCACCCTTGAATTAAGCGAAATCAAAAACACACTTAATTTTATCCCCTTACTTAAAAAAGATAATCAATTCACTTTTACTCATCCACTAGGGAGAATTAAAAAAGTCAAAAATGGCTATGAAGTCTATATCGGACACCAAAAAATCTCTTTTTTAAAGCCTGAGTATTTTTCTATGCAATGTAGCATTGAAAGTATGGAAATAGAGATTGATAAAAGTATTACCAAAAAAGTCAATTTTGGAAAAACTCTAGAATTCCAAGAAGGATTTTTAATCAAAAAAAACCCAAAAGCTAGAGTTAATGTGATTGGTTATTCCAAAAATGGTGTGGTAAGCGAAGAAGAAATATTTTTAACCTCCACAGATATAAATCAAAACTTCTCACTAGATAAAAAAGGTAAAGTCTATAGAATCGAGTTTTATGAAGGTAAAAATTTCTGCGGAATGATTAATGCAAAAAAGGTAAATTAATGCAAAATGCAAAAAATATAGCCGTTGTGCTTCTTAATATGGGCGGTCCTAATTCTTTAGGTGAAGTTGAAGTTTTTCTAAAAAATATGTTTAATGATCCTTATATTTTACCTATTAAAAGCAATTTTTTTCGCTCTATGGTAGCGAGTTTTATTACCTATAGGCGCCTTGAAGAATCCAAAAACAACTACAGAAAAATTGGCAATAAATCTCCTTTAGTCGAGCACACTTTCAAGCTCTGTCAAAAGCTAGAAAACCTAGATAATAGCTACTTTTACACTTATGCAATGCGCTACACACCACCCTTTGCCAATCTTGTTGCCAAAGAATTACAAAGCAAAAATATACAAGAAGTGGTGCTTTTTAGCCTTTATCCACATTTTAGTTATACTACCACACAAAGCTCTTATGATGATTTTCTAAAAGCTCTTAAAGCTCTTAATTACCAGCCCAAAGTGCATTTTATTAAACACTATTTTGATAATCAAAGCTATAACAAAGCTATTTTAAATCGCATTAAAGAGACTCTAGGTGATGAAGATTCCAAAGCATTTCATCTTATTTTTTCTGCTCACTCACTTCCGCAAAAAAATATTGATAATGGCGACCCTTATCAAAAAGAGATTCTAGCTAATGTGGATACACTAAAAGAAATGCTACCTAAAGTAGGATTAGAGTTTGCAAGTATCCAAGTTGCCTATCAATCTAAATTGGGACCTGTTAAATGGCTAGAGCCAAGCTTGGGAGATTGCTTGAAAAATTACAAAGGGAAAAAACTCATCATCTATCCTATTGCTTTTAGCCTTGATAATTCAGAGACAGATTTTGAACTCTCTATTCAATACAAACAAGAAGCAGAGAAAATAGGCATTTTAGACTACCGAGTCTCCAAATGTCTCAATGATAGTGAGGATTTTGCAAGATTTATCTTAGAACAAACAAAAGGAATCTTAAAAACAGGACAAATAAGCTAGGAGTAAAAATGCAAAAACACCTAAGAGAAAATGGTAATATAATTTATGGGGATATAAGTAAGCAAGAATCCTCAAAAATAACTTTCAATGGCACAAATAATATCCTTTTCCTCGCATCACGATGTTTTCTAAAAAAAACCAACATTACTTTTGCTGGTAATAATTCAGTGGTATTTTTAGGAGACAATGGGGCTGTAATGCTAAACATTACAATACATACAGATTCTATCTGTTATGTGGGCAATAACAATTATTTTAATCCATCTGGACAGAGATCATTGCTTTTATCCGAGAGAAAACATATTATCATAGGAAATAGCAACCTACTTTCTCATTCTATTTGGTTTAGAAATGCTGATCCCCATCTAATTTACGATATCAATACAAATACAAGAATCAATCCCACTCAGAGCATTTATATTGGAGATCATACTTGGATAGGACAAGAAGTTGCTTTTTTAAAAAAAACATTTATTGCATCAGGTGCTATTGTAGGTGCAAAAAGTGTTGTCGCTAAAATATTCTTTTCAAATACTGCTAATGCTGGAAATCCCGCTAAAGAAATCAAAACCAATATTTTTTGGAGCAGAGAATGTGTGCATAATTGGGATTCAAACACCACGCATCAGTATAATTTAATGATTAAAGATGATTTCAAATACACCTACGACAAATCCCAATTCCTCTCTCCAAAAGCCATAGAAGAAAAGCTTGACTCTCTAAAAACTGCAAATGAAAGACTGGAATTTCTCTATGATGCTCTCTACTGCAACAATAATAAAAATCGTTTTGCTTATTTTAAAGATTGTGAATACGACATTCCCTTACCATCTTATGAAAAAAAATTTCAATATCTCACTTTTGAAACAATCACACCCAAACCTATCATACAACAACCAGAAATTAAGGCTAATACCCAAGAACCCCAAGCTACTAAAATCTCTCTTGATTCTCTTAAACAAGAATTAGTTTCAAAAACCCAAAAACTCACCCAAACCAAGAATCAATTAGATTCTGTTCAAAAAGAATTAGACCTAAAGAATCAAGAACTAAGCCTTAAGAACCAACAACTTAATTCTAAAACTAAAGAGTTAAACTTCACTCTCCGTTATGGAACTGCCAAAGATAGAATCCACAATCATCTATCATATAAATTAGGACAAGCTATGATAGAGAATTCTAAATCTTTACTAGGATATATTAGAATGCCTTATGTTTTATCTTATATCAAAGATAAACACAAACAAGAACAACAACAATACCAAGAAGCTATTAAAAAGAATCCTAATCTTAAA
>NZ_NHYL01000005.1 GCF_003288905.1 Helicobacter sp. 11-8110
TAAAAATGAAACTTACTTAAGTGGAAATATGGGGATAAAGTATAAGTTTTAAAAGTTACTAGCTAGAAATAAATTATCTTTAATTTCTAGCTAGTTTGGAGGTTTAAAAAACAAGAGAAAAACCAAAGTACCATAAGCAAAAATAAATCATTTAAAAAAATAAGGAGAATCTCTTAGAATTAATAGATTCTCTTAAATTTAATCTCCTTAATATGAATTTCATTTATTTGTTATTTTTTTATTTAGTGGTTTTATTATGGTTGTGTTACCATCTTGCCCTCCATTTTACTTTAAATTATAAAAACTCCATCACAATGCACTTTATAAAAAAATCACAAAAAATACCAAATTTTACAAAGATATACGCTTAATTGACAATATATATATTTTAAAATATAATGCACAAAATAAAATCATAAAGGCAAAAACTGATGGAAGTTGAAGGTAGAATCTGGGTCAAGGAAAATGGGAAAAATTTCATAGGGCACGGAAAAGTAGAACTTTTAGAAAGAATCCACAAAAGTGGTTCAATCTCAAAGGCGGCTAAAGAAATGAGAATGAGCTATAAAGCCGCTTGGGATTGCATTGATGCAATGAATAAACTCTCCCAAGAACCCATTGTGATTTCTGCACTTGGTGGAAAAAATGGGGGTGGCACAAGCGTTACCCCAAAGGGCTTAGAAATCATTAAAGCCTTTAGGCAAATGGAAAATATTTATGAAGAACTTCTAAAAATGTTTGAACAAGATTTGCAAGCTTGGAATAGCTTAAAAATTAAAGAAGCTTTTAGCTTACAAAAACAACTACAAACAACAAGGAGACCTATGATTAAAACAAGCGCAAGGAATCAATTTTTTGGAAAAATCAGTCATATAAAACTAGGTAGCGTTAATGCAGAAGTAACGCTTCAAGCAGGGGAATTAAGTATTATTAGCATAATCACTTTAGAATCTTTGAGAGAAATGAATTTAAAGGTGGGCGATTCTTGCTATGCACTTATTAAAGCTAATTGGATTGTGGTTTTTAATGAGCAACCTAAAGGTTCTATGAGAAATTGCATTAAAGGGGAAATAGCTAATCTAATCAAAGGAGAAGTTAATACGCAAATACAAATCAAACACGGCGACACTTATTTAAGTGCAATCATCACAAAAGAATCTTGCGATGAGTTAGAACTAACTTTAGGCAAAGAGGTATGGTTTGGTTTCAAAGCAAATCATGTTATTTTGGGAATTTAATTAAACAAAAATTCAAAAACAAAAAGGAGAGAAAATGTTAAAAGGATTTAAAAAAATAGTATTTATGGGGGCTTTATTGTTGTTTGGCGCACAATTTGCCAACGCAGAACAAATTAGAGTTTTAGGGGCTGCTTCACTTAAATATGTGTTAGAGGATATTAAGAATGAATTTTTAAAAAATCGCCCAAATGACAAAATAGAAATTTCCTATACTTCTAGTGGAAAGGCTTATGCGCAAATCAAAAATGGTGCGCCCATTCATCTCTTTGTGGCAGCTGATGTGAGCTATCCCGCCAAACTCTATGCTGAGAAACTTGCTCCACAAAAAGAAGAAATTTATGCCAAAGGAAAACTTGTCTTATGGAGTAATAATTCAAATTTCAAAATTACAAAATTCACAGATATTCTAAATCCAAAAATCCTACACATTGCTATCCCAAATCCCAAAGTAGCCCCTTATGGTAGAGCAAGTATGGAAGCACTAGAGGCTACAGGAATATTACAGAAGATACAAGACAAGCTTGTAATGGGAGAGAGTATTGGAACTGCCACTACCTATGTAGAATCACAAAATGCTGAAGTGGGATTCACCGCCCTATCTATGCTTGGGGAAAATGGAATCCACACTCCAACAATGAGCTTTATTACAATTAATGAAAAGCTTTATAAGCCCATTAGTCAAGCCCTGGTTATCCCAAATTATGGAAAAGATTCTAAGCTCGCCCAAGCTTTTAAAGAATATATCTTAAGCCAACCTGCTAAAGATAAATTTATACAATTTGGATATGCCATTGAATAATCTCAATGGCACTCTAAAAGCAATTTATTCTAGCAATGGCATATCAAGATTAGTTTTACAAAGTCAAGACAAAGAATTATCGCTTTTGTTGTTAGAAGAATTATCACAAGATCTTTTGGGTAAAAAGCTAGAGATTAATTTCAAAGAAACCAATGTCATTCTAGCATTCAAACTAGAGGGAGCAAAAAATACCTTTTGCTCTAAAATTTTAGAAATCCAAAGCGATGCTCTTTTTGCACGGATTTCTCTGGAGTTTTCATCGGCAAAATATGGGATTATTCAGGTGCTTACAGATTTAGAATTTGTCTCAAAAAATCGCTTAAACATCGGCAGTGAAGTTTATTGGCATATCCCAGAAAATGAAATTATGTTGCTAGGAATATCCTAATGGATTTCGCACAAACTATGATTCTAACCTTTAAGGTTTCGCTAATCACAACTTTTTTGCTTTTATTAATCTCAATTCCCATTGCCTATTTTCTTGCCTTTAGTAAAAGCAAAATCATACCTTTCTTGGAAGCCATTGTTTCTATGCCCTTAGTGCTTCCTCCAAGTGTGCTTGGATTTTATTTACTTGTTTTTTTTAGCCCACAAAATACCTTTGGAAAGTTTTTATTAGAAACCTTTAATCTCAAGCTTGTTTTTAGCTTTGAGGGCTTAATTGTTGCTTCAATTCTCTTTACTTTGCCTTTTATGGTAAATCCAATCCAAACAGGCTTTTCTAGTGTTCCAAAATCACTCTATGAAGCCGCGCTAAGCCTTGGTAAGAATCGCCTTGAAATCCTCTATCGCGTTTTACTACCAAATATGAAAAATTCTATTATAATTGGAACTGTGGTCTCCTTTGCGCATACCATTGGAGAATTTGGTGTTGTAATGATGATAGGGGGAAATATTGCAGGAGAAACGCGCCTAGCAAGTATCGCCATCTATGATGAAGTTGAGGCGCTTAACTATGCCTTAGCGCATCAATACGCATTAAGCCTTTTTGTCATTACTTTTTGCATCTTGCTTTTTACATTTTATCTTAACAAAAAGCACACACGATGATCTACTTAGATTTTTGCAAAAAACTACACAGCACTCAAGGTGAGCTACTCTTAAAAGTGCAATGCGAATTTAAAATGCAAGATTTAATCACACTTTTTGGGAAAAGCGGAGCGGGTAAAACCACTATATTACGAATCTTATGCGGTCTTACTACTCCAGATAGCGGAATAATTAAAGTGCAAGATGAGATTTGGTTTAGTTCTAAAGACAAAATCAATCTCCCTCCACAAAAGCGAAAAGTTGGCTTTGTTTTTCAAGATTACGCCCTTTTCCCCAATATGAGCGTCTCTGAAAATCTCCTTTTTGCCTTGCCAAAGGGTGGAGATAAAAAACGCATTGACTTTTTGCTAGAAATCACCGAATTACAAAACCTAAAAAACTTTAAACCCTCTATGTTAAGTGGCGGACAACAACAGCGTGTCGCTCTTGCAAGGGCTTTGGTAAGGGATCCAAAAATACTTCTTTTAGATGAACCATTTTCTGCACTTGATTCAGCAATGGCTCAAAAACTTCAAGAAGAGCTTTTAGGAATTCACCGACAATTAAACCTAACAACCTTTCTTGTTAGCCACAATTTTGGAGAAGTGTTTTTTCTCTCTCAATATGTCGTGTATTTAGAAAATGGAATCATTAGCAAACAAGGTAGCCCAAGCAAAGTATTTTTAAACCAAATTCCAAGCGGAAAATTCCGCCATAGCGGAACCATTTTAGAGATCAAGCCAAGCGGACTTGTGTGCATCATAAGTATTCTAGCTGGGAATGAAGTTACCAAAATTATCATCTCCAACCAAGAATCCAAAGAATTCAAAGTAGGAGATTTTGTGATTATTAGCTCTAAAGCGTGGAATCCAACCCTTACTAAAATATAACGCTTTTTACTCGTGTCTCAACGCATCAATAGGATTAAGCCTTGAAGCTCTTCTAGCAGGGAGATAACCAAACAAAATACCAATAAATGCCGAAAATAAAAAGGCAATCATAGCCACACCATAATCAAAATGAAATGGAATATTCATTAAATGACAAATTCCAAGCGAACCAAAAAAGGCTAGAATAATTCCAATAAATCCACCTAACGAACTTAGCGTTACTGATTCAATTAAAAACTGCAACAACACCTCGCTCTCTAAGGCTCCAATGGCTAATCTTGTCCCAATCTCTTTGGTGCGTTCTGTTACAGAGACTAACATAATATTCATAATACCAATCCCCCCAACAATCAAACTAACACCTGCAATAGCACCCAAGAATAATGTAAGATTAGCTGTTGTGCTTTTCATCATTTCAATAATCTGCTTAGTATCCATAATCTCAAAATCATTTTTCTGCCCTTCTCTAATGTTTCTAATTCCCCTTAATGCTTCTGTAATCAATCCAACTGCAGCAGTAGAATCCACATCGTCTTTTAGCGAAATCATAAGGCGACTAATATTATAAAGCGAATCGGATTTTAAAATACTGCGCTGGTAAGTCTTAAGAGGAAGCAAAATCACATCATCTTGATCATTGCCCATAGCACCCTGCCCTTTACTTTTTAAAACCCCAATGCAATCACACACAATATTTCCAAGCCTAATACGCGATCCAAGCGGATTAGTCTTGCTTTCACCAAAGAGATTTTTTCTAACGCTCTCACCAATCATACAAACATTGCTACCTGCGCGATATTCTTCTTTGCTAAACTTCCTGCCTTCTGCAATTCCCCAATCTGTGGCTATAAAATATTCTGCATTGATTCCTTGTGCTTGGGTTTGCGTGTTGCTTTGGCGAAATTGCGCCAAAACACCTGCCGAAGATAGCGGAGCTATAGCGCGAGTCAAATACCCAACTTGCAATTTTAATTCTTCAACATCTTGAAGCATAAACTGCTTTCGCCCACCTTTACCGGGTGTTTGATCTCGCGCTGGAAAAATAAGCAATATATTGCTTCCAAGACTACTCATTCTCTCTGTAATAACTTGAGTTGTGCCATTTCCAAGCGTAATCATAATAATCACTGCTCCCACTCCAATAATCACCCCAAGCATTGTTAGAATTGCGCGCAAAAAATTCCTTTTAATCTGCCTAAAAGCTAAAAAAAATGCATTAAGAATCATCAAGCTTCCTTTGAATGCAATTTGTTTAAATCACTATTTTTAGAATTTTCTTTAGAATCAGATTGCACTTGCCCATCTAAAAATACAATTTCACGCGTAGCATATTTTGCCATATCTGGCTCGTGAGTTACCATTAAAATTGTAATTTGAGCCATAGTATTTAAGCACGATAGAATCTCCATAATTTCCACACTTCTTTTGGTATCTAAATTACCTGTTGGCTCATCAGCTAACAAAAAAAGTGGTTTGGAAGCAATTGCTCTTGCAATTGCAACGCGCTGTTGCTGACCACCACTTAATTCATTGCTACTATGGTGGCACCATTTCTCCAAACCCACCATCTCTAAAGCCTCCATAGATAATCTTATGCGCTCTTTTTTGGGAACTTGACGATAAAGTAAGGGTAATTCTACATTTTCCAAAGCTGTAGTGCGTGGTAATAGATTAAAGCCCTGAAAAATAAAACCAATATAATGTCTCCTTAAAATTGCTTTTTGCTTGAGTGTTAATCCACATACATTAACTCCACAAAAATCATAGATTCCACTACTTGGACTATCAAGACAACCCAAAATATTTGCCATAGTGGATTTTCCACTACCACTAGGACCCATCAAAGCCACAAATTCACCTTGAGAAATTTCTAGATTCACACCGCGCAAAGCTTCAAAAACATTAGGTGGCTTGCCATAGCTTTTATGAATATCTCTTAGGGTAATAAAACTCATTTATCCGCCTTTATTTACCCTGCTTTTGTCCGACAATCACCAACATATCTGGCTTAATAGAATCGCCTAAAATCTGTGTGCTTTGTCCATCACTAATCCCTGTTTCTACTTCTATTTTTTTAGGTGTTCCATTTTCTAAAATCCATACAGAACCTATTGTTTTTCTTTCATTATTAGCTGCAACTTGTCTTTGGTGCTTAGGACGCATTTGAACAAATGGATTAAAGGGGGATTTTTTAGGAGTAACTTCTTGTATTTTGGGAGTAAAATACAATGCGCTAGAGGGAACTAAAAGCGCATTTTTCGCACTTGCTACTTCAATATCAGCTGTAGCACTCATTCCTGGGCGCAAAAGCAAATCCTTATTACTTACATAGATTCTTGCTTCATAGCTTACAATCCCACTACTTGTCGTAGTAGTTGAACTCGAAGCAGTGGAGCTTGAAGTATTTGAAGCCCCATAATTCACTCTATCTACTTTTGCCTTAAAAGTTTTAGCAGGGTAGGAATCCACACTAAACTCAACACTTTGCCCCACTTTCACTTTGCCAATATCTGCTTCAGAAATACTTGCATTAAGCTCCATTTCTTCCAAACTCTCTGCAATGATAAAAAACTCTGGTGCTTGAAAACTAGCTGCCACACTCTGTCCTACCTCAATGGAACGCTGCAAAACTACTCCATCTATGGGGCTTGTAATTTTTGAATTTCGCAAATCCACTTGGGTAGAACGAATAGAAGTCTCAATCTCCTTAATACTTGCTTTCCTAATCTCTACATTGCTTAAAGCTTCATTGTAAGCAGTTTTTGCTGTTTCTAACTCCAAAATTGAAGGGGTTTTGCCTTTGGTTTTTTGGTATAAATTTCGATACTGCTTATATTGCCATTGTTTCTCTTGTAGCGTTACTTGCGCACTTTTTAGTTGAGCTTTAGCGCTCTCTAGCTGCGCTTGATAGCGATAAAGATCTTGCTCAATGCTCTCTGAATCAATCTTAGCTAGAATCTGACCCTTTTTTACTTTATCATTCACATCAACCAACACTTCAAGCACAATTCCTGAAATAACCGAACCAATAGAGATTTCATTAGTTGGCGAGAGTGTGCCATTAGCACTAATAGTGCTTGAAATATCGCCTATAAAAGCCTTTTGCGTTTGATAGCTTATACTTGGCTCCCTTGTATTCCACCAATAAATTAGTGCTATTAAAATTGCCACTACGACGCTAATAATCCCCCAAACTAAAAAGATTTTTTTATAATTTTTTTTAGGGTTAATGGTGTTTAAAATGCTTTGTGTGCTTGTCATTGCGCTTCCTTTGTTAAATAGAGATTCCCGCCAAATGCTTTAAAGAGAGTAACCAAAGCCTGTAAGTGCGTATTTTTAGAAGTATTAAGATTTTTTTGAGAATTATTTAAAGAAGTCTTGTTAGTCAAATATTCTAGCTCATCAATCAAGCCTATAGAACGCCTATTAGCAGAAAACTCATAATAGCTTTTTGCATTTTGGAGTCTTTGGGTGTTATTTTGAACTTGTAATTGAGAACTTTGGGTGTTAAAAATCGCATTTTCAACTTCGGCAAGTGCGGTATTGAGAGTTTTCTGCAAGGTTAGGTAAGATTCTTGAAGTATTGCATCTTGCAAAAAATAATTTTGCGTTAATTGTGTGCGGTTTAGAATCGGAGCTGTAAGCCCTGCTGCCAAGCTCCAAGCCAAATTCCCTGCTTCACCCTGTGAAGATCCTAAAACATCGCTCAAATTTGCGCTCAAAGATAAAATGGGAAATAAACTTGCCTTAGCATTTTCTTTATTATAAACTTGCGCATAAAGGCTTTGAATAGCAGCTTTAATATCAGGACGAAAGAGTAAAACATCCGCCGGAATCGTATTTAGAGCAAAAGTGCTGGGCAAAACAAAAACATAATCTCCAAGCAAATTAAAACCAAGATTCTTGACATCTAATAACACCAAAAGTGCATTTTTGGTTTCCTCTTGTTTGCTTTTGAGTTGCTCAAGGATATTTTGTTCATTTGTAAGCATATCTTGCGCATCAAATAGCTCTGTGGTGTCAAGCAAACCATTTTCAACTTTAAGGCGTGTGAGTTCCAATATATCTTGATAATACAAAATATTTTCTTGCGTTAGCAGAATATTCAAAGACATTTCCCTTAGCGTAAAATAAAGATTCGCCACATCGCCTAACAAGATAATTTGTGCATTAGACAAATCCTCCAAACTCTTATAATACAATGATTCTTTGGCATTTTTAGCGGCACTCAAACGTCCAAACAAATCCACTTCCCAAGAAAGTGTAGCTTGAATCTGTGTGTTTTGATTTGAAGTCTCTACCACTGCACCATTTTTCACAGAACTTCCTCGCGTATGGCTATCATTCACTTTCAAATTTGCATTCACTTGTGGAAACATTTCGCCCCACGCACTCTTTAGCTGACTTCTGGCTTGTAGTATTCTTGTTTGCGCGATCTGTAAATCCATATTTTGCTTAATTGCAATTTCTATTAACCCCCATAAAACTTCATCTGCAAATAAAATTTGCATTTGTTCTTTGGGTGATAGAATCGTGCTACTTGGCATAGCAAATGCAATTTGCTCGATAATTTTTTGATTAGCAAAATTTTGAGGAATCTTTTGCGTGAGTTCTTGATGATTTGGCACTTGGGCTGCACATCCACAAAAAACAATAAAACTAAAAATGATAGTAACAATCCTAGACAAAAATTTTCCTTAGAAGTTTTAGCAAAATCTTATCAAATAAAAGTGAATAAAGTGTGAAATTTTACAAAATCTTTAACTTCAAAATGCTAAGATTACACAAAAATTTTAAGAAGGGAATACTATGCAACGACCACAAATCGACAAGCAAGCCATAGCGCAGTTCTTTAAAGAATGCAAAGAAAATGAAGTTGAATTTATTGATTTCCGTTTTACCGATATTAAGGGAATTTGGCACCATCTCTCATTTAGTGCGAGCACAATTGATGAGAGTAGCTTTGAGGGTATTCCTTTTGATGGCAGTTCTATCCCAGCATGGCAACCTGTAGATAAATCCGATATGATTCTTATCCCTGATCCTGTGCGATATTTTATCGATCCATTTACCGCTGATACTACGATGGTAGTGTTTTGTGATGTATGGGACATTTACAAAAATCAACCCTATGAAAAATGCCCCAGAAGCATTGTAAAACGAGCGATGCAATACCTCAAAGAAACCGGAATTGGTGATGTGGCTTATTATGGACCAGAAAATGAGTTTTTTGTTTTTGATTCCATTAAGATAAAAGATTCTGTCAATTGTCAATATTATGAAATTGACACAGAAGAGGGCGAGTGGAATCGAGATAAGGAATTCGAGGGTGTTAATATGGGACATCGCCCTGGGACTAAAGGAGGATACTTCCCTGTAGCACCTGTAGATACTATGGTAGATATTCGCGCTGAAATGGTAAAAGTGCTCAATCAAGTGGGCTTAGAAACTTTTGTAGTGCATCACGAAGTTGCCCAAGGACAAGGTGAAATTGGAGTTAAATTTGGTGATATGCTTGAAGCTGCTGATAATGTTCAAAAGCTTAAATATGTTGTCAAAATGGTCGCTCACCTAAATGGCAAAACAGCAACCTTTATGCCAAAACCACTTTATAATGACAATGGTAGCGGAATGCACACACACATTAGCATTTGGAAAGAAGGCAGAAATCTCTTTGCGGGGAATGCTTATGAAGGTTTGAGCGAAATGGCACTACATTTCTTAGGTGGAGTATTAAACCACGCACGCGGATTAGCTGCTTTTACCAACGCAAGCACTAACTCTTATAAACGCTTAATACCCGGTTTTGAAGCACCATCAATTCTTACTTATTCTGCACAAAACCGCAGTGCAAGCATAAGAATCCCTTACAATAGTGGAGAAAAAGCAAAGCGAATGGAATTTAGATTCCCTGATAGCTCTAGCAATCCTTACCTTGCTTTTGCTTCCCTACTTATGGCAGGAATCGATGGAATCCAAAAGCAAAGTGATCCAGGAAAACCTATGGAAGTAAATCTTTTTGAACTCACACTTGATGAAATCCGCGAAAAAGGTATCAAACAACTTCCACACACTTTACGCCACGCTGTTGAAGAAATGTTGCTAGATAGAAATTATCTAAAAGAGGGCGGAGTCTTTAGTGAAGAGTTTATCCAAACCTATAAAAAATACAAATTTGAAACAGAAATTTGGCCATGGGAAGGACGACCGCACCCATTTGAATTTCTAACAACTTATAGTTGCTAAGAAACTCCAATTTCTTAGCTTCTAAAAAGTTATAGAATGTGGTTTTTATTTTCTCCTAGTGAAAAAAAACACCTTCATCATACCACTGAAATCCCAAGCATAGAGGGATTTTATAAAAATTTTTTGGCACAGAATCTCCAAGAAATTTTACAGCAATATACCCATTATCTTAAGACTAGTAATGAATCCTCACTGCAAAAGCTTTTTGGCACCAAACAAATTAACCTAGATGAACTTGCTCTAGCACAGAATCTTTTTACATCACCACTTGTTGATTCTATCCTGCGCTATAATGGCGTTGCCTACAATGCCTTAGATTTCAAAACTTTGAATAAAAAATCCCAAAATTATCTCAATGAGAAAGTTTTAATTTTTTCTAATCTTTTTGGGATTTTAAGGGCTAATGATAAGATTCCATACTATGATTTAAAACAGGGCGAAGGATTTTTGAGATTTGAAACTAAAAAATTCTATCACGATAATCAAGAAATTTTCTTACATTTTCTCAAAAAAGACAAAGAAGTGTTAGATTTACGCGCCGGATTTTATCAAAAATGCTTAGAATTGCCCAAAGATTTCTTAATTTATGAGCCACTTTTTATTAAAAATGGTAAAGTAATTAGCCACTATGCTAAACATTATCGCGGAATCTTGCTAAGAGAGTGTGCTAAAAACACCCTTGCTTCTCTTGAAGATTTGGAAAATATGGAGATTCAAGGACTAAAATTGCTAGAGATTCAAACAAAACCTTACAAAAAAAGTCAAAAAATCTTTTTAACCTATGAAGTAAAAAATGCTTGATTTTATGTATAATTCTAGAATTAACAAATTATCAATCAACCAAGGAATATAAATGGAATTTCGTGGAAAAAATGTTTTAATTACAGGTGCAAGTAAAGGCATTGGCGCAGAAATTGCAAAGCTTTTAGCTCAAATGGGCTTAAAGGTATGGATTAATTATCGCTCCAAACCTGAACTTGCTGATTTGCTTAAAAGTCAAATTGAATCAAGTGGTGGCAAGGCTGCTGTGATTAGATTTGATGCAACCAAAGAGGAAGAATTTATCGCAGGCATTGAAGCTATTTTAAGCAGTGATGGTGAATTAAGCTACCTTGTGAATAATGCTGGTATCACCAATGATAAGCTCTCTATGCGAATGAAAACAGAAGAATTTAATGGAGTTTTAGAAGCCAATCTTACTTCAAGCTTCATTGGTTGCAGGGAAGCCCTAAAGATTATGCGAAAGCAGGGCTATGGAAGTGTGGTCAATATCTCTTCAATCATCGGAGAAATCGGTAACATCGGGCAATGCAACTACGCTGCAAGCAAAGGTGGAATGATTGCAATGACAAAATCTTTTGCCAAAGAAGGTGGAAGCAAGGCTATTCGCTTTAACTGCATTACTCCAGGATTTATCCAAAGTGATATGACAGAGGGATTAAAAGAAGAAATCAAACAAGCTTATGCTGCTAATATTCCACTTGGCAGATTTGGAAGCGGAAAAGAAGTTGCTGGTGCTGTTGCTTTCTTGCTTTCTGAATATTCTAGCTATGTTACAGGCGAAGTTTTAAAGGTAAATGGCGGATTATATATGTAAAAATTGCTTTTTTTAAGAAAAACTTAGCTAGAATAGCGATTTATGATTTTTTTAAGGAGAATACGATGGCATTATTCGATGAAGTAAAGGCAGTTGTAGTAGAGCAACTTAATGTAAATGAGGGAGAAGTAAAGCCAGAATCAAAATTCGTAGATGATTTAGGTGCTGATTCTTTGGATGTTGTTGAGCTTGTTATGGCATTAGAAGAAAAATTTGATATTAATGTGCCTGATGAAGATGCAGAAAAAATCTCAACTGTGGGTGATATTGTCGCTTATATCGAAAAAGCAAAAGCATAATCTAAAGTATGCCTTTTGGCATACAAAATTTTATTGTTAAGGATCAAAAATGCGAAGAGTAGTGGTTACAGGTATAGGAATGATTAATTCTTTGGGTTTAAACAGAGAGGATTCTTTTAGAGCTATTGTTGAAGGAAAATGTGGAATTAAAACAATCTCCTCTTTTGATGTATCTGAATTTCCTGTAAAGATTGCTGCAGAAATCACAGATTTTGATCCAAATAGCGTAATGGATGCAAAAGAAGTTAAAAAGGCTGATAGATTTATCCAACTTGGAATCAAAGCTTCTAAAGAAGCAATGGAAGATAGTGGCTTAGTTGATTCTCAAAACAATCTATTAGTAGATGGAGAGAGATTTGGAATTAGTTCTGCATCTGGAATTGGGGGATTGGGTAATATTGAAAAAAACTCTGTAATTAATTTTGAACGCGGACCTAAAAGAATCTCCCCTTTCTTTATTCCCTCAGCCCTTGTAAATATGCTAGGCGGTTTTATTTCAATTGATTTTTCTCTCAAAGGTCCAAACTTAGCAAGTGTAACGGCTTGTGCTGCTGGAACGCACGGAATCATAGAGGCAGGAAAGACTATTATGCTCAATGAAGCTGATAGAATGCTTGTAGTTGCCGCTGAATCTGCTATTTGCGGAGTTGGAATTGGAGGGTTTGCAGCAATGAAAGCCCTATGTGATAGAAACGATGAGCCTCAATTGGCTTCACGCCCTTTTGATGCAGAAAGAAGTGGTTTTGTAATGGGAGAGGGAGCGGCTGCGCTTGTGCTAGAAGACTACGAAAGCGCCAAAGCTAGAGGGGCAAAAATCTATGCCGAATTAGTTGGCTTTGGTGAAAGTGGAGATGCAAATCACATCACTACACCCGCTCCTGAAGGAGAGGGAGCCTATCGCGCTATGAAAGCAGCACTCAAAATGGCAAATACAGAAATTGGTTATATCAACGCTCATGGAACTAGCACCAAATACAATGATTATTATGAAACCCTAGCACTCAAAAAAGTCTTTAATGGCTCTGTTCCACCTGTTAGCTCTACAAAAGGACAAATTGGGCATTGCTTAGGTGCAGCTGGCGGATTAGAAGCAGTCATTTCAATTATGGCAATGCAAAAGGGTATCTTACCACCAACGATTAACCAAACCACAAAGGATCCTGATTGCGACCTAGATTATATACCAAACACAGCAAGAGAAGTAAAAATAGATGTCATTATGAGCAATTCCTTTGGTTTTGGCGGAACTAATGGTGTTGTTATTTTTAAGAGAGTGTAAAAGCAAGTGGCTACCTATTTAGACTTTGAAGTAAAAATCAAAACTTTACAAGAAAACATTGCAACTGCTCAACTGAAAAATGATATGCACGCCATAGAGATTCTCAAAAAAGACTTGGAAAAAGAAGTCGATAAAGTCTATTCTCATCTTTCAGATTACCAAAAACTCCAACTTGCAAGGCATCCTGATAGACCCTATGCGATGGATTATATCCATTTGATTCTGAAAGATTACATGGAGATTCATGGTGATAGACATTTTAGCGATGATAATGCCATTGTTTGTTTTCTGGGAAAAATCGAAGAACAAAAAGTTATGATCATTGGCGAAGAAAAGGGGAGAGGAACTAAAAATAAAATCCAAAGAAACTTTGGAATGCCAAATCCAGAAGGATACAGAAAGGCATTACGTGCAGCAAAAATGGCAGAAAAATTCCAAATTCCTCTTTTAATGTTTATTGACACTCCTGGAGCCTACCCTGGAATCGGCGCAGAAGAGAGAGGGCAAAGCGAGGCAATTGCAAAAAATTTACAAGAATTTAGCCAACTCAAAACCCCAACCATCGCCATTGTTATTGGAGAAGGAGGGAGTGGTGGCGCTTTAGCCATAGGAGTAGCCGATAGGTTGGCAATGATGGAATACTCTGTCTTTAGCGTAATCTCTCCAGAGGGCTGTGCGGCAATTTTATGGAATGATCCAAACAAAATAGAAAATGCCACACAAGCGCTTAAAATCACCCCCGAAGATTTAAAAAGTGCAGGGCTTATTGATTCTGTTATTAAAGAGCCCCTAATTGGCGCACACAGAGACAAAGAAGGTGCTGCTAATGCCATAAAAGAATATTTTTTAAATACTCTTAAAGAAATCAAAAATGACACAGACTATATTCAAACTCGCTATCAAAAATTAATGTCTTATGGGAGCTTCCAATAACCCCAAAAATCGCTATCATTGGGGCAGGCGCAAGCGGAATCTTTAGTGCAATTCAACTTGCCCCGCTTAAAATCCCCATTTATCTTTTTGATAAAAATAAAATAATTGGCAAAAAACTCCTAGCAACAGGAAATGGTCACTGCAACATTCACAATCAATCTTTAAGTCCATCTTGCTACCAAAGCTCCAGCTTCTCTCCAAAAGAAATCCATACTATTCTTAAAAACTTTGACTTTAATGCCTTTAAGCGCTTTTGCGAGAAAATAGGTTTATTTCTAGAAATCAAAGAAAATGGTAAAGCTTATCCCATTTCAAGTAGCGCTAAATCGGTTTTAGAAATTTTTATGCCCCTCTTAGAATCTGTTACTCTAAAACTAGAAGAAGAGATTCTAAGTATCAGTCAGACTGCTGATGCTTACTGCCTTCAAAGCCCTAAAGACACTTATACTTTTACACATGTGATTCTAGCTTGTGGCAGTGAGGCTATGCCTAAACTTGGTGGGAGCGATAAAGGTTTGAAGTTAGTTAAATCCCTTAATTTAGAGATTCTACCAACCTATCCCTCCTTAGTCCCGCTCAAAATTAATTCACCCAAACTCCAAAACCTAAGCGGAATAAAACTAAAAGCTAATATTACTTTAATGGAAGCCAACAAGAGCATTTATCAAACCTATGATGATTTATTATTTACAAGCTATGGTATTTCCGGCTTTGGGATTTTAGATGCTTCATCTTATCTCTACCAAGCTAAGAATCCAAAAATCTTACTTGATTTACTTCCTACATTTTCCGCAAAATCATTAGAAAACATTTTTTTAAATCTCATTAAATCTTATCCCAATAAAAACGCAACTGAAATACTAAGCGGTTTGCTCCACCCTAAACTTGCCTTGCATTTAGTTAAAAATCTCAAACTTCAACTCACTAACACCAAAACTATCAAACAAACGCTCTATGAACTAAAAAATTTAACCTTAGATTCTCCTAGCTTATATGGATTTGATAGTGCTGAAGTTAGTGGCGGTGGGGTTAGTGCTAGAGAAATTAATACGACAAGCTTTGAATGCCAAAAATTTAAGAATCTTTATATCATCGGAGAAATGCTAGATATTGTAGGAAATAGAGGTGGCTACAATCTTGCTTTTGCTTGGGCAAGTGCTTGGAATTGCGCCAAAGCAATCCAAAGCACCCTTAAAGCCTAAGCTAAACGCGGGGAATTAGAATACCCCCAAATACAATTGCCCTGCATATAAAATATACATTCTCAAAGCAAAAACACCAATCATAATTAAAAAAGCATTAAGCAAAATAAAATTCACTTTATAAGCGTGATTTTTAAGCGCCGTTAGGGCAATCACACTAGGAATAATAACACTAAATCCAATCACTCCAACCCAAAATGCCCACGCCCAAGTCCCTAGGCTTAATGCAGTAACCGCTACTATTGCTTTTTCTCCACCTTGAAAATACAATCCCACAAAAAGTGCAAAAATCAATAAAGATTCAATAGGAATTACACGCAAATCCATTGTGAGCAGATATTTTGTTGTGCTTTGCGAAACTTCTTTTTCAAAAAACAATAATCCCACGCAAATGCAAGTAGCAATCCCACTTGACAAACCACTTGCAAGAAACAAAATTGGGCTATTATAAAGTGGAAATGTTTGCACTGCAGAAAACAAGAATCCAGTATAAACACCCACTCCACCAGCTAGAGCAAACACCAAGCGCCCAAACCAAAGCGAATGTGATTCAAACCAATCTAAGATTCCACTAAACGTCCTTATTAATCCACCTACAAAACTTCTCTCCAAAGTTCCTCTATATCGCATAATAGCATAAATGGCAGAAAATGGAGTGTAAAATAAAAGCAATAAAACACCCAAAGACATAACCGAGCTTAAATTATAAGTTATCAGTAATTGATAAAAATTTAAAGGCTTAGTTAAATCAAAAATTAAAAGCCCTAAGCCCAAAATAATACTCAAAGGTGCAATAAGAACTCCTGCTCTCTCAAACGCATCCCAAGGAGCTTTTTTTGTGGATTCATCCACTCAACACTTAAAGCTGTGATCATTGCTCCACTTGATAACCCCACCAAAAACAAATAAACTGCAATCAACCAATGCCATACAATAGCCGGATTTTCCGGTCCCCAAATCTCATTCATAGCTCAATGCCTCCTTTGTTATTAGTAATCACAAATAATTTTGGCTTTGTCCCTAAATGCGGTTTGCTTGTAACAAAAGGCTTAGTGGATAAAATATTAAAAATTGGACTACTTGGATCATCTAAATCTCCAAAAATCAACGCATCAGTCGGACAAACCGCCACACAAGCAGGCTCTCCATATTGCTTTAAATGCGTATGTTTGCAAAAATTACATTTATCAGGCACATTGGTTTTAGGATTAACATAACGTGCATTATATGGACAGGCTACTACGCAATACAAGCAGCCCACGCATTTATTAGCATCAATATCCACAATCCCATCTTCATCCATAAATGAAGCATGTGTTGGACATACCGTAACACAAGGCGTATGCTCACACATTTCACAAGAATATCGCACATAATTAAAAGAAAGATTTGGGGAAAACCCCATGAGGTCCATCCATCTTTACTTTAAGCCTAAAAAACCCATCAGAAACTGCATTTTCACTCCTATATGCAATGGTGCAACCCTGACAACCAATGCACTTAACCGAATCGTGAATCATTGCATATTTAGCCATTTTTACCCCCCCCCCTAAACTTTTTCAATTTTTACGCCAACAGTATGCACATTATTTCTAGCTACTGGCGAAATAGTATTTTTTAACAAATGCCCAGCACTCAAACCCTTGCCATAAGAGATCTCATTATGCTTACTTGTATGCCCAAATCCAAAATACGCAAAAATAGTGTCTTCTCTTATTCCAATGGTGGGCAATACACTTCCAATTTGTGAACCATATGAGCTAGTAATTCTAATCTTATCACCTTTTTTGAGATTCATTTTTTAGCCACTTTTTGGTTAATCCACACAGCATTGTCATTCATTAGTGTATTAAGCCAAGGGACATTTGCAGTATGTTCATTGGTATGCACCGCAGTCTTTCCTTGTATAAAATAAAAATCACCTTCGCCTTTTAAATTTGGATTCCTATAAGTCAAACCACCACGATTACAAGCTTTCTCTAGTGTTTCATCAAAAAGCTCAATTTTTCCGCTTTTAGTTTTGCATTTCAAAAACTCTGCAAACTCATTATCAGAATCTAAAAATTCTTTAGAATTAGGATATTTCTCTACAAACTTCTTAATACTCTCTTGATCTCTTGCTAATAATGGAATCCCATAGCTTACAAGCCCTTTTTGCTTTAACTCAAACATAGCTTCTGGATGCTCATAGCCTTGCTTCATTCTAAAATCTTCAATATCTTTATAAGGGAATGCCTCACCATAGCCCATTTTTTGTGCTAATTCTAAATAAATCTGCCAAGATGGCTTTGTATTGCCTATAGTTTTGACAACTTTTTGTCGCACTTGATAGCCTGGATTCTTTCCATTATTTGCCAAGAATTGCTCATCTCTCTCCAAGTAAGTTGATTCAGGCAGAATAATATCTGCATATTGTGCTGTATCTGAAAGATATACATCCACACACACAAACAAATCAAGCTTCTTAATAGCCTCCACCACAGAATCTGCCCCTACAACCGTCATTACAGGATTAGAACACGTAATGAAAGCCCCTTTTAGCGCATAAGGATTCTCGCTTAAAATACATTCATAAATCTTGCTATAAACACCACGATTTTTAGGAATCTTACTAAATTCTCCCTCTTTAACATCAACAAAATCGATTCGTGGATGATTTGGTTCTGGAATTTTGGGCAGAATCGAGCCTTTGATAATAGGTGCTACTTTTTCTCCTGCGACCTTATTATACAAAGCCGCTCCTTTAGGAAAATACAATCCACCCTTAACTTCCATATTACCAAGCAAAGCATTTGCAATAGCAATAGATCGCCTAAACTCAATCTCTTCAGGCGTGAAAGTTGCTCTATGACCAAAATCCACCATACAATGAGGCGCATAACTAGCGCATTCTCTAGCAAGAGCAATAATTTTATCAGCTGGAATATCACATTCTTTTGCCATTTTTTTGGGAGTGTAGTCTTTAATGCTTTCTTTTAGTTTATCAAAGCCCGTAGTGTATTTTTCTACAAATTTCTTATCATAGAGCCCCTCAAAAATCAAAGTATGCAAAAATGCCATCATGAAGGCTGCATCTCCACCAAGGCGAATTGGAATCTACTCACTTGCTTTGGAAGATAAAATAGAAAATCTAGGATCTAATGAAACTAACTTACAGCCATTTTCTAAAGCTTCTGTAATGCCCCTAGCATAGCTAATCACCATACCCTCATAAACATTATGCCCAAAGTTTAGCATAAACTTACAATTTGCAAAATCCCTGCTTACTCCACCATTATCATACACATTACCCTCTCCACGCTCTCCTACACGCATAATAGGATTAACAAGGCGATTTGGATCATAAAGCTGACTTACACCAGAACCGCCCCTAGCACAAACTGCACCACCTGTTGCGATGGAATAAGGATTCCCCTAGATAAAGACTTTACTCCCATCATCTACCCTTGCTTCAATAGGACAGCGTGTGCTACACATTTCACAAATACTTGGCACAAATTCTGATTCCCCCTCAATCTTGCCGCTAAAAGCCCCAAGAGTTCTGGGTATGCTTAATGCAACAGAGCTTATTCCAACACCCCTTAAAAGTCTCTACGATGTATGCTCAAATCATCTCCTTTTTATAAACTTACGAAGATACTATACAGCCATACACCTATAAATAAATAAATATAAAAAAATAATAAAAATATTTTATCTTTCTATACAAATTTTTATATAAAGTGCAATCTTTATTGACTTACACTGATTCTAGTAAATCCATTCTATAGCACCAATAAAATAAATACAACAACTCTTCAATCTTTCTCAAAAATGATATAAATTCACTAAATCTGCTTTTTCACACTCCAATAATGCAATCTTTTTCTTGATTCCTCCAGCATAACCTGTGAGCTTTCCATTAGCCCCAATCACTCTATGACAAGGAATAATAATAGGAATGGGATTCCGTTTAAGCGCACCGCCTATTGCTTGAGCTGACATTTTATTCTTATGCGTAATTCTTGCAACCTCCTTTGCTAACTCACCATAAGTGCAAACCTTTCCATAAGGAATCTTTAAAAGCAACTCCCACACCACTTTAGCAAACTCACTTCCATTTGGATTTAGTGGAATTGCTTTAAAACTCGGATTTTTGCCATTAAAATACTCATCAAGCCACTCCCTTGTTTGCTTCAAAACAACCTCATCGCATTTTTCACAAATTTCCTTTGCGAATAACAAATTTGGATCTTGATTTAAAAATTCCAATTTAATAAGCTTATCTTCTTTGCTTATAAGTTTAATTTTGCCCACAGGACTTTGATAAAAAGCCACGCAAACCACACCTTTTTCTCTTTGATACAATCTTTTTACCAAAAGAGTCAATTAGAATTCTATCCTCTATGGACTCTTCCAATTACAATTGCCAAAATTCCCAAAATCGACATATAAACACCAAGCATTATAATCCAATCGCTTTCCATAGCCCAAGCAAAAAAGATAGGCGTTAAGCCACCAAAAAGCGCGTAAGAGAGATTATAGGCAAAAGAAATGCCACTATACCGAATCATCGCAGGAAAGCTCTGCACCATAACAATAGGCGTAAAAACCATTAATCCAGCACTAAAAGCCATAAGATAATACACAAGCAATATCACATCAAAATATTGCGCCAACCCCTTTCCATAGCCAAGCATATAATAAAAACACAAAGCAAATCCCACTAGCGCCACACCAAATATCGCACTTGCATTTTTAATTCCAATCCTATCACTTAACACTCCTGCAAAAACATTGCCTGAAGCTAGAAAAAATATGGCAATAACTTGATACACTACCTTTGAAATAGGAGAGAGCTCAAACACCTTACTTAAAAGATTTGGCGTTAAAAGCACGGATATAACAACACATCCTGTTAAAATCCAAGTGCTAAAAAAAGATTTTACAGCTCCCAATTGCGAAGTTTTAAAAACTTCTTTAATGGGAAAATTTTGTGTTTGCTTTAAAGCCAAAATTTCTTGAAATACCGGAGTTTCATTCAAAAATTTGCGTAAAAATAACGAAATAATCCCAAAAATCCCTCCAAGAACAAAAGGTATCCGCCACGCATATTCCTTAATCTCTTCTTGAGTAAAACTCATATTAACTGCCAAAGTAACAATACTACCAAGCAAGATTCCAGAAACAACCGCACTAGTAAAAATACCCAAATGAAATCCCAAAGAATGCTGATTGCTATGCTCATAGACAAAAACCCATGCACCAGGGAGTTCGCCACCAATAGCAATTCCCTGTAAAATTCTCACAATCAACAAAACAATAGGAGCCACATAGCCAATACTCTCAAAAGTTGGCATAAGCCCAAGCACAAAAGTTGGAATCACCATAAGCAAAATGGAGAGCATAAACATCTTTTTACGCCCACTTTTATCTCCAAAATGTGCCATAATAATCCCACCCAATGGTCTTGCAAAATACCCTGCTGCAAAAGCACCATAAGTATTCATCGCCGCCCAAAAAGGGCTAAGAGTGCTAGGAAAAAAGAGACTAGAAATCACATTGGTGAAAAAAACAAAAATAATAAAATCATAAAACTCTAACATTCCTCCAAGTGAGCTTAACCCTAGAATCTTAACTTCGGACTTTTTAAGTTGCATTTTTGCCATTTCTCTTATTTTCTCCTTTATGGAATTTAAATACGTAATTTACAAAATCATACCAATCTTGAATCTTTACGCTCATTTTTTTGTTTTTTGAAAATCCTTAAAACTTCTTTGGGAGAATCAGCAAAACTCAAAAGCGCGAACTCTTCTTTAGAAATCATTCCCTCTTTTAAAAGCCGATTCTTAAACCACTTAATCAAACCCTTCCAATAATCTCTACCATATAAAATGATGGGGATTTTTTTGTGCTTTCCCGTTGAAATTTGAACCAAAACCTCACTCAACTCATCTAATGTTCCAAAGCCACCCATTGCGACAATAAAAGCTGTGGAATTATGATTAAAAACAAGCTTTCGACTAAAGAAATTTTCAAAAATCAAAGGCACTTCCACATAGGGATTCATATGCTGCTCGTGGGGAAGCTGAATATTTAGCCCAATAGAAACCACTTGCGGATTTTTCTCCTTAGCTTGTAATAATCCGCGATTTGCCGCTTCCATTATACCAGGACCACCCCCTGTCATAATTGAATATCCCATTTCTCCAAGCTTGCAAGCAAGTTTTTGGACTTTTTTATAATCTTTATGGCTTGAATTGATTCTAGCGCTCCCAAAAATCGTTACGACATTGTCATGCTTTTTTAAGACTTCAAAGCTTTTTGAAATCTCTTGATAGTTTTCCAAAATTTCTTCCATTAGCTTCCCTTGTTTCCTTTTTTTGATTGCAAATACTTATAAATAGCTTGAATCTCGCTTTTTGTTAGATAATACTTTGGCATTACCTTTTTTGATTCTTGCAAACTTCTTAAAAACTCTTGGAATCCAAGGTGATTAATCCTAACTCCCTTAAGTTCTTTGTCTTTATTTTTATGGGAATAATACGCAATCAATCTCCCCTCACCTCTTTCTCCATGACAATTCACACAGCCAATCCCGCGCGGATTTTCATAAAGCATTTTGCCATATTCAATTTGTGTAATAAAGCTATCTTCAGCCAATAAACACGCTTTACCTAAACCAATACAAATTATCAATCCTAATTCAAACCACCTCAAATTTGACAAACCTCGCTCAAAAACACAAAAACTCTTTTGTATCAAAACTTTTTTGTTATAATATCAAAATAACTTTTTAAAGGGCATTAATGCAAATTTTAGATGGGAAGGCACTTGCCTTAGAGATTCAACAAACTATCAAGCAAGAAGTTCAAGAGCTTAGCAAACAACAAATCACACCAGGATTAGCCGTGATTTTAGTTGGAGATGATCCTGCATCACAAAGCTATGTCAATATGAAAGCCAAAGCTTGTAGCCAAACAGGAATCTACTCTACTACTCACAAAATGCCAGAGAGCATTACTGAAGAAGCACTACTACAAACTATCTCAATGATGAATGAAAATCCAAATATTGATGGAATCTTAGTTCAACTCCCACTTCCAAAACATATCAATACTACCGCGATTTTAGAAGCCATTTCTCCCAAAAAAGATGTTGATGGATTCCACCCTTTTAATATGGGAAGAGTTTTTACTAATCTTGATGGCTTTATTCCTGCAACGCCTATGGGAGTGATTACTCTGCTTGAACATTACAAGATTCCCATAGAAGGCAAAAATGTCGTTATTGTTGGGGCGAGCAATATCGTAGGAAAACCCCTTGGCGCACTCTTTTTAAACAAAAATGCCACTATCACTCTTTGTCATATTTACACACAAAATCTTGCAAATCATACCAAAAATGCCGACATTATATGTGTAGGTGTCGGAAAGCCAAATCTCATCACACAAGATATGGTAAAAGAAGGTGCTATTGTAGTGGATATAGGAATCACAAGACTTGAAAATGGCAAAATTGTAGGGGATGTGGATTATGACAATGTCGCTCCAAAATGTAGCTACATTACGCCTGTCCCAGGTGGCGTGGGACCTATGACAATCGCTTCACTCTTGCAAAATACCATCAAAGCAGCCAAACTTAGAGCGAAAAAAGAGACAAAATGAAGTTTTTTGATAAAATTTATCGTTTTGTAAATAGTTGGACAGGGACAATTATTATTGTTTTATCTGTTATTTTCTTTGTTGCACAAGCTTTTGTTATCCCCAGTGGAAGTATGCTAAATACAATGCTAATTGGAGATAATTTATTTGTCAAAAAATACGCTTATGGTATTCCAACTCCAACCATTCCTTGGATTGAATTTAAGATTTTACCTGATTTTAATAACAATGGGCATTTATTTGAAGGAGAACGCCCCAAAAGGGGAGATATTGTGATATTCCGCTATCCTTTAGACCCAAAGATTCACTTTGTAAAACGAAATGTTGCAATAGGTGGCGATGAGGTAATTTACACCAAAGATGGCTTATGGGTGCATTTTAAAGAAGAGAATCCTTATAGCCAAAATCCAACAAAAACTCTACAATATAATGGCAAAACTTTCATTTATGATCCCTATCTCCAAAAGCACCCCGGAGTGCATTATGACAAAAGTGGAGTTGATTCTTTTGTGCTATTGCAAAATACGCAAGGAATTGCTATGGAACCTATATTTTTAGAAAGTGATGAATTAGGCTTTTATGCCAAAATTGCCGAAGATGAGTTTTTTATGATGGGAGATAATCGCAATAACTCAAGCGATTCTAGATTCTGGGGAAGTGTGGCTTATAGCTATGTGATTGGCAAACCTTGGTTTATTTATTTTAGTTGGGATGATAATTTTAATGTCCGTTGGGATAGAATTGGCAAAAGCATTGAATCGCTAGAAAAGAAAATGCGGGAAAATCAATAATTATGCTTAATCTACCCTCTCTTTACACTATCCCTTTGATGATAGCAGCACTTTTATTAGCTATCATCGGACATGAGATTATGCACGGATATGTGGCTTATAAATACGGCGATAATACCGCAAAAATAGCTGGGAGACTAAGCTTAAATCCTATCGTGCATATTGATTTGGTAGGCTCTATTTTGATTCCTGCCGTGCTATTTTTGTCTAATGCGCCCTTTTTGTTTGGCTGGGCAAAACCTGTGCCTGTTAGAATGGATAGGGTAATTTATCAAGGCGGATATTTTGCGGCTTTATTAGTTTCATTAGCAGGAATCTTATACAATTTAGCTCTTGCGCTTTTAGCTACTTTTCTCTTTTATGCTTTTAATGGCGGAATCTTAAGTGGATTTTTTGAATACTTTTCAAATCCTCAATTGCCTTATGCTTTAATTCTCTTTTTCTTTTTGCAGCTCATTATTTATAATATCATTCTGGCTATCTTTAATCTCTTGCCCATTCCACCCCTAGATGGCTCTAATGCTCTAGCATATCTCGGCTTAATTTTTAAAAGTGATTTTTTTTCAAGAATCTTTAATAAAATCCACCCCATAGCGGGTATGATTGTTTTGATTCTTATTCTAAGCACTCCGCTTTCTGCAGTAATTTCAGCACCCGTTAATCTTATCTTACAATGGCTTTTATAAGGAGAGAAAATGAAGTTTTTTATCGCTAGTGATCATGCAGGATTTGAACTCAAAGAATCACTCATTCCATTCTTAGAAAAAATGGGGCATGAGATTATCAATCTTGGACCTGCTAACAATAATCGCGTGGATTATCCTGATTTTGCTAATTTACTTTGTCAAGAAGTTTTAGCCACTCCCCAAAGTCTTGGGATTTTAATATGTGGCAGTGGAATTGGAATGAGTATTGCTGCTAATAGACACAGAGGGATTCGTGCCGCACTTTGCAATGAACCCTATGGAGCAACAATGGCTAGAGCACATAATGACGCTAATGTCCTTTGTTTAGGAGCTAGAGTGGTTGGATTAGGTATGGCAGAGTGCATCTTGCAAAGCTTCATCAAAGGAGAATTTGAAGGTGGCAGACACACCCAAAGAGTAGAGAAATTACAATAAGGAAAATAATGGCACAATTTGCGCAATGGCTTTTTTTAACTGCTTTTATTCTTTTTATTTTGTTTATGGTTGTTAAGACCTTTTTTTACAAAAGTGTTGCACAAAAAGAAGAAAAAAATAGCGCAGTAATGAAACTTACCTTGCAAGAAGCAGAGATTCTTATACGCAAACACCAATTGCAACTTCAAAGAGCTTTAGGCAATATTGATATTCTAACAGATGAAATCACTGCCTTAAGAAATGAAGTTAAAACGCTCAAGCAGCGCAACTCTCAATACCGCGTTGAAACTGAAAAATACAAAAGTAAAATTAAAGACTTAGAACAAAAAATTGAAGCTCTACTCTAATAAATAAGGAGAAAAAGTGGAACTCACCCAACAAGAAAAAAATATACTTTTAGATTCTATTCGCGAAATAAAGAACTTTCCACAACGTGGAATCATCTTTCGCGACATCACTACATTATTAAACAGCAAAGAAGCCTTTAATCTATTAATAGACTTTTTAACAAAACGCTATCAAAAATACAATTTAAACTACATTGCAGGAATTGAAAGTCGCGGATTTATCTTTGGGGCGGCACTGGCACATTCTCTAGGTATTGGCTTTGTGCCTATTCGCAAAAAAGGCAAACTGCCCTACACCACGATTTCTGAAAAACATTCACTAGAATATGGTTTTAGTGAAATAGAAATTCACATTGATGCTTTCAAAAATGAAAATTTAGAACGTACACCAAAAGTTTTACTCATTGATGATCTCATTGCAACAGGAGGGACAGCTTATGCGGCTGCTAATCTCATTCAAAAGGGGGGTGCTACTTGCGTAGAAGCCTGCTTTATCATCAATCTAGAAAGCCTAAATGGATCCAAAGAGCTAGAGAAGATTATCCCTATTTTTAATGTTTTAGATTTATAATTTCAAAGCTAAGGCTAATTTTTATTAGCCTCTTTTAATGTTTCTGCAAATCTGATAAGATTCTCCGCCCAAGGAGTTTCTAAGGGCGAGAAGTAACCTAGTTTTGCCCCCGATTCTTCAGCAATAAACTCTGCTGCTTTGGTAGAGAACTCTGGTTGAGCAAAGATGATTTGTAATTTTTCTTTTTTAATGGTATCAATAACTTGCACCATCTCTTTCATTTTTGGGCTTTTTCCTTCCACTTCAATAGAAATTTCCTCTAAATCATATTCTCTTGCAAAATACCCAAGCATAGGGTGAAAAACAACAAATTTTTGGCGCTTAGGAACATCTTGCAATGCTGCTTTTATTTTTATATCAGCTCCTTGAATCTGTGCTAGTAATGCCTCATAAGCTTTAGAATAATCTCCCCTAGGATTAAGCTTCACTAGGGCTTGATAGATATTTGAAGCAATTTGTTTGGCATTAGAGAGTGAAAGCCAAATATGTGTATCACCATCTTCTCCATGGTTGTGATAATCGTGGTGTTCGTGCTCATCTTTAGAGTGGTGAGCAAAATTAATCGTTTTAATTCCTGCGTTGGAAGGGAAAATTTTCATATCTGGATTTTGATCTAAAAATCGCTTTAACCAAGCATCTTCAAATTCAACACCAATAGGAAAATACGCTATGGCTTCATTCACCTCTTTAATGCTAGAGAATTTAGGTTCAAAATCATGTGGATTTGTGCCTTTTTCTACTAGCACACTAATATCATACTCCTCCCCAGCAATCTTTTCTATAAATTCTGCTTGCATCGGAATGCTCACTGCTATAATTGGCTTTGCCATCAAACTACTAGCAATAAAACATAAAAATACTAAAACTTTTTTCATTTTCAATCCTTTTTAGTTTTTATTAAAAATAGATAAGGTAAGATTTTAATTCTCTTTAGCGTCCATAGCTCAATTGGATAGAGCATCAGACTTCGGATCTGAGGGTTGGGGGTTCGACTCCCTCTGGGCGTACCACTCCCTTAATCACTCCCCATTATAATCATTACTTATCTAACAAAAATAGCTCTAGTGGATATTTTTTACCCAAATCTTTCAAATCCAAATAAGCACGAATCTTCAAAAGCTCATTTTGCGGATGAGAATTTAATCGCTCCTTGGCTTCATCAATCATTTCAAGTTCTAATAAAACATAAAAATAAGCCAATTCTGCATTTTCATCTTTGTTAGCCAAAAACTCAAATAGTTCTAACCATTTAGCAGGTTCATAGCATTCTTTCATTTTTTGTGCTAAATGCAAATAATCCTCTTTAGAATAACCCACATCTATACAAAGCTTTGAAACTTCCTCATCGCTGAAATTCATTTTTTGCGCATAACACATTCCAAGCACAACACCTGCCAAATCTTTATTGAATTTTACCTCCCCTACAAATCTCCGAACATCTTTAAATTCACCTGTCTCTAAAAGCTTTCTCAAAGCCTCTTGCTTAAACTCATTGCTGTAGCTTTGTCTCCTTAAAACTTCCATAGCAAATTTCTCATCACTGCGTATCTCATTAAGAATATTTTGCTTCAAAAAGGGGCATTTCTCCCCAGGAGAGAATTTCTTAAGATTAACATATTCGCCCCTTTTTAAATCTCCCAAAGTCTCAATAATTTCATCCAACTTTACCTCTCCGCTTTTAATAGGAGCACCCTCTTTAATATCAAAAGTTAGATTATTCAACAAAATAGCAAGTTTTTTATAACGATTCATTGTGGGCTGTTTGAAAGGAACCTCTCTGCTTAAAAGCTGATTTTCAATTTGTGCCAAAAGAATCTTGTAATCATTTTTATACTTTGTTCTTTTTCTCCACATGCGATAAGCACCGCCAACTTCTAAAAATGCTACCACAATGAAAAATATCACCACGGGAATAATAATCCAAACTGCAACAGGAAGTGCTATGCTATGAATACTAAAAGGTATTTGATAGGTGTAACTTTCCCCAGTTAGCGTATAGACATACAATCCAAGCAAAACAATAAAAACAAACAAAGCGCCAATATAATATTTAAATTTCATTTTTTACCCTTTAAGTCTTTTTCTATAATTTCACGACACACGATACAATACCTTGCATGTGGCTTTGCCCTAAGTCTTTGAATCCCAATGGGTTCATCACACATTTCACAAATCCCATATACACCTTCTTCTATCTTTTCTAATGCCCTCTCTATATATTCTAGCTCTTCGTTGTGGCGCTCAAATATCAAGCCATCTAGGGTATTTTTCATACTCATTGCTGCTTCATCTGCCTCATCCAAAGAAACTCCGCGTAAATTTTCCATACTCTTTTGATGAACAAAATTGTTATCTAAAATCGCCTGCTTTTTTTCTTCTAAAATTTTTCTAAAAGCATCTAACTCCATTTTCTGCACTAAATCCTCCAAATTTACTTCAATTTTACTTGTGATATGGGTGATTATTTATTAAACAAAAAGCTCTAAAAACCTGCTCACTTAAAACAACCTTTGCAACCTTATGGCTAAAAGTCAATGGCGAGAGCGAAAGCACACATTGGCACTGATTTAAAAATGCCTCTTCTAATCCATAAGCGCCACCGATAAAAAATGCAATCTCCCCTTTATTTTCAAGATTTTTGGCAAACTCTATGGAATCAACGCTTTTCCCATTAGGCGAAAGTGCAATTTTGTAGGCTTGATTCTTTGAAACTTTGAGAAACTCTTTAGTGTAAGACTTTTGCGCTTCTTTTGCGTCTTGCTTTTGTCCTTCTTTGATAGACTTTGAAAACAAATTAATAAATTCCATTTTTACGCCAACCCCTGCGCTTAAAGCAATAAATTCTTCACATAAACTATCGCTTAAATCTTTAGTTTTGGCTATATAATACACAAAAACTTTAATCATTTGCGTTAAGATACCTCAAAACTCGCGCAATACTTTGTTTCATTTCTCTTCTTTGAACAATCATATCAATTAGTCCATGCTCTAGCAAAAATTCTGCCGTTTGGAATCCTTGTGGCAAATCCGCACCAATTGTCTGTTTAATCACTCTAGCTCCTGCAAATCCGATCATCGCACCTGGTTCAGCCATAATAATATCGCCCAAAAAGGCAAAAGACGCACTAACTCCACCCATTGTAGGATCTGTCAAAATTGAGATAAAAGGCAATTTTGCCTCACTTAAAACATTTAAAGCCGCTGAAGTCTTTGCCATTTGCATTAAAGAATAAGTTGATTCTTGCATTCTTGCACCACCACTTGCACTAACAATAATCAACCCCTGCTTTTTTTCCACGCTACGATTAATAGCCCTAACAATCTTTTCTCCCTCCACAGAAGCCAAAGAACCACCCATAAAGTTAAAATCAAACAAAACAAGCTGGGCAGGTATCCCTTCAATTCTACATTCACCGCTGATAATTGAACTAGGGCGACCACATTTTTTTTGGTATTCTTCTATGCGCTTTTTATAGCTTTTTTTATCAACAAAATCTAAAGGATCTGTAGGGGCTAAATCTTTATCATATTCAACAAAACTTCCATCATCGCACATCAAAGCAATTCTATCTTGTAATCCAATACGCATATGAAAATTGCATTTAGGGCAAGTATAATATTGTGCGATTACTTCTTTATAATACATCAAAGCATTACAACTAGGACATTTTATCCAATGACTTGGAGCTTCTTTAGGTGTTGCTCTTTCTTGATTTTCCTTTTTAAAAGTTTTAAAAAAATCTACAAATCCCACCATTTATTCCTTAAGCTTGAAAAGTTTCAAAAAATAACAAAATTGTATAAAATTCTGTGTTAATTTATACTAAAGATTTCAAAATGAATATTCAAACTAGTGACAAAAGCTTTACGCTTTTTAATCAAACCTTCCAAGAACACTATCATTCTACCAAAGATGGTGCTTTAAAAGAAACCTTACACAAGCATATTTTTCCTAGTTTTGCCTATTTTAAAAACAAACAAAAACTAAGAATCCTTGATATTTGCTTTGGACTTGGTTACAACACGCTTTGTGCAATAAAATATGCTAGTAGCTATGGTATCCAATCCCTAGAAATCCACTCCCCTGAAATGGATTCTTGCCTATTAAAATCACTCTCAAGCCTTACTTATCCACAAGAGCTTGACTTAGAGATTCTTAATAGCCTCACACAAAACCATTTTTATAAAAGTAAAAATTTGGAAGTTTTTTTGCATTTAGGCGATGCAAGAGAGATTTTAAAAAGCTTTCAAAAATCTTTTTTTGATATAGTCTTCCAAGATGCTTTTAGTCCCGTTAAAAATCCTCTTTTATGGACTTATGAATATTTTAAAACTCTTTTTTTGCTCACCCAAAAAGATTGTATTCTAACAACTTATAGTCAAAACTCGGCTATGCTTTATAGTGCCTTTTTAGCAGGATTCAAACCTTTCAAACTTACCCAAAAACACACACGGGATTCCATAATCTTTACCAAACTAGAATCCACTCCACCCTTAAAACTTGAAAATGTGCTCACAATCAAGCCCATTAATCTTACCCACAAAATCACCACCAATCACAATCTCAAGGGCTTATATGATTCTTTTTAATTCATTCAACACCTTATAAAGGTGCCAAAAACTCAAAAAACTGGATTTCCTACTCCATACATCATAAACAAAACCATAAAAGCTGCAAATAATGCTAAAATAATAGGTGCAAATCTTGCCATCATAAAGCCTTAAAGAGAAGATAATGAAAGAGTTAGCATACAATAAAAGACCTAAAAACTTCCAACAATTTATTGGACAAAAGCATATTTTTGGAGAAAACTCTCCTTTTATGCGATTATTAAAAAGTGGCGAGATTCCACACAGCTTCTTTTTTGGTCCCCCAGGAAGTGGCAAAACAACTGCTGCAAGACTGATTGCCAATGAACTTGATTATCCCTTTTATAGTCTTAATGCCACAAGTTTTAAAAGTGAAGATTTGCGTAATATTCTAAAACAGCACCAAAATACTCTGCAAAAACCTCTTATTTTTATTGACGAAGTCCATAGATTAAACAAAGCCCAACAAGAACTGCTTTTGCCCATTATGGAAAATCACCAAGCTTTAATCTTAGGGGCTTCTATGGAAAATCCCTTTTTTTCGCTGATTAATGCGATTCGATCACGATCTTTTGTGTTTGAATTTTATCGCCTAAGTAAAGAAGAATTAGCGCAGATTCTAGAAGAATACTTCCTAGAAGATTCTATTAAAGACTTTTTAATTGGCACTAGTGGTGGCGATGCAAGGGCAATGCTAAATCTACTTGATTGTGCCTTATGCACTAAAATGCCACTCACTCTTGAGCTTTTAAAATCCATTCGTCCTCATTCACTAAATAGTAGCACTAGCGATTCTGATACACATTACAATCTTATTTCAGCTATGATAAAAAGCATTCGCGGAAGTGATGAAAATGCTGCTATTTATTACCTAGCAAGACTAATTGAAGGGGGTGAAAATCCTGAATTTATCGCAAGACGACTTGTAATTTTAGCCAGTGAAGATATTGGCAATGCTAACCCAAATGCCTTAAATCTTGCCAATTCAACCTTGCAAAGCGTTGCCAAGATTGGTTATCCAGAAGCAAGAATCATTTTAAGTCAATGCGTAATTTATCTCTGTGCTTCACCCAAATCCAACACTTCTTATGAAGCCATTAATGCTGCCTTAGAATATGTCCGCAAAAACCCCAATGAGCCTATTCCAGAACATATACAACAATTACACAAAAATTATTTGTATCCGCATAATTTTGGGGGCTGGGTGAAACAAAAATACCTACTTAAAAATTTAGAGTTTGTTAAATGGCAACCCAAAGGCTTTGAGAAAACACTAAAAGAATGGCTTGATAAAATACGCACTATCAAAACCAAAGAATAAAAATAAGCTTAAAAAACACTCATCAAAAAAGAGTTCAAAAACTAAAAAGAATCAAATAAAAAGAGAGTGGCACTAGCCAAGGGCTAGTTATTCCACTACTGGGATATGGGCAGTTCTTTTATCCTCACCAATATCATCTCTGTGTGGTTGAGAATCTACCACTGCATCCCAAACGATACAGCCTTCTGTTGGACAGGCAGAAGCACAAGCAGGCTCATCATTGTGTCCTACACACTCTACACATTTATCATTATAAACAAAATAGCAACCATCGTTATTTGGGCTATCATCATCATCTACAATTGCTTCTACTGGACATTCATCAATACAAGCACCACAGGCGATACAAATATCAGTAATCTTAACAGCCATATTATCTCCTTTAATGTTTAAAATTAAACTTTAAAGTATATAAAAAAGCTACTAAAAGGAATCTTTAATCAACTCTTCTTGGCAATTTTTGTTTTAAAAATGCTTAAATTGTAGAGCATAGTTATTTAATTATGTTTATTGATTGCTTGAAATAGTTTCAAAGCTTCTTTAAGATTTGAAACCCTATGTGTCGCGTGTAAAGCTTGGTTTTCCCCAACCAAAATTCGCGTTTGCACTCCAGCTTCAAGCCCTGCTATCATATCCGTATCTTTGTCACCCAAAATATAGCTATCATATTGCGATAAATCCAATCCAAAATCCGCACAAGCTTGAAGCAACATTTGAGGCTTAGGCTTGCGACAAAAACAATTTTCTTCCTTGGTATGCGGACAAAAATAAATGCCATCAAAACCAATATTTTTAGGCACAAAACCGCTTTGACGCAGTGGAATCATAAGGCAAGAAACAATGCAGTTTTGCATAAAAGCACTTAAAGTTTCAAAGTCTTTTTGCGTGAATATTCCACGATGAATACCTGATTGATTAGTTACCAAAAAACACAAGGAATCTTGTTTTTTTAACTCCAAAAAAAGCTCCATAAAAAAGGGAGCGAAATAAAACTTTTCAATCTCATAGCCATAAGGAGCATCTTCAAGATTCACGACATCATCTCGATCAAAAAACACGACCTTTTGTTTCATCTAAATACCCCTAGGAACTTTTGCAATCTAATGGCAAAGAGATAGAAAAATGGTGTATTTAAAAGCCCAAGGCAGAATTTAATCAAATAATCTCCAAAGACTAGCATAAGGACATTTTGCCAAGGCATAACAAATAAAAAGGCAATGTGAAAAAAAATCATCGTATCAACAAACTGCGAGAATGCAGTGCTTCCGACACTCCTTAGCCACCACAAACGAGGAAACTTTGATTTTAACCAATAAAAGATATAAACATCTGCTTGTTGCGAAAAGAAAAAAGCACTCACACTTGCAAGGGCAATCCGGAATTCGGCCAAAAACATTGAAGGGATAAAGGCACAAAAAATACCGATTCTAACCACCTTTAAAACCTCATCTCTATGGTATCTTTCTGCTAAAATATCTGCCAACAAAAAAGTAAAAGGATAAGTTATAGCGCCATAAGTAAAAAAGTTATTGACAGGGAATTGCACGAGATAATTTGAAGCCACAATCAATGCAGTAAAAATCACCACTGATACCAATATAACTGAAAAAGACATTGTTTTTTTAAACATCTGCCAAACTCCAAACTTAATTTCTCAAACACACAAAGTCTAGGCATTTAATATTATCAAATTGATAGTAAAAGACTTACATCATTTTATTGCAAACTCATATTTTTAAGAATCAAGATTCTAGCTAAATTAAAATAACAATCCTAAAAATAATTCTTAAAAATCTATTTTTGCAACGCAATTAATCAGTATTCAAAGCATTTAGACAAACACTCGCAAACACCCAAAAACCTATAAAATTTGCTAAGATTAAGCAAGGATTCCAAGGTGGAATCCAAAAGATTGCTTCAAATTTTAAAAGGGTTTTCAACCACTCTTTTTCTATCTACAATGTAAGGAATAAGCGCCATTTGTCTTGCTCTTTTGATAGCAACTTCTACGCGCTCTTGCCATTTTTTAGAGTTTCCAGTTAAACGGCGTGGCATAATTTTGTAGCGCTCTGATAAAGAATGCTTAAGCATATCAATATCTTTGTAGTCAATAAATTCAATTTTTGATTCAGTATATCTGCAGTATCTTTTAGAGTATCTCTTTTTCTCTGCCATAATTTATCCTTTTAAAATGGTATTTCATCGTCATTAATATCAATCACTGGGAGATCGGGCTCTTTTTGTGGTCTTTGAACTTGTGGCGATGGTTTTTGATAAACTTCTTGTTGCTCATAACCACTAGCATACCCACTCTCTCCATAGCCAACATTCTCATTAGCATTTTGTCTTTGCCCTAGCATTTGCATATTTTCTGCGGCAATAGAATGCTTACTGCGCTTTGTGCCTGTATTATCAGTCCAACTCTCAAGCACCAAACGACCTTCAATGAGAACTTGAGATCCTTTCTTAAGGTATTGATTAGCCACTTCAGCTGTCCTACCAAAGAGATTTGCATCAATATAACAAACCTCCTCTGCTTGAGTGCCATCTTGCTTTTTGTATCGGCGGTTTGTTGCCAAACCCAACCTTGCTAATGCTGCACCACTTGGCAGATAACGCAACTCTACATCACGCGTAAGATTTCCTACTAAAATGACTTTATTAAACATTGCAATTCCTTAAGATTCTTGAGAAGCTTCCTCACTCTTTGCTTCTTCTTTTGGAGCTGTTTCCTTAGCTTCACGCGCTTCTTTTAATGGTGTCGCTTTTTTATTGTGAATAGCTCTATCTACCAAGACTTCCCATGCTTTTTGTTCTTTTTTGCTATCGTATTTAATCACGATAAAACGCAAAATGTCTTCATTAATGCGATACAAACGCTCTAATTCTAAAACGAGTTTTGGCTCAGCTTTGAAATAAATTACAAAGTAATATCCTCGTTTATTTTTCTTGATTTCATAAGCAAGATTTCGCATTCCCATATCCAATGTCGCGCTAATTTCTCCGCCATTGTTAAGAATCGCTGCTTTATAAAAATCGATTTTTTGTGTGATTTCTTCTTGTGTCAAAGTGGGTTTTACCACAAACATAGTTTCATAAAAACGCATTTTTTCTCCTTATGGATTCTGCCCTTTTTGCTAAAAAGAGCAAGGATTTTTTACAAGTAAAATGTAAAGCCTAAAATTTTATTCTAAAATAGCTTGAATTTTAATTAAAGCGCGTAAAAATCCATTCCCTTTTGTAATTCCCCTTATTGAATCCTCATGCCACCTATTCAATACGCAAAATATCTTCAAAAATTTTTCTTGTCCTATTTGTATGGCTCTTCTTTTTTTCTTTTCTAGTAGATTTACAGGAAGTTTATAGCCCAAAACCTCTTCAGAAGTTGCATTTCCATAAAGCTTAATATGACTTGAAAATAAAAAAAGTTGAAAGAAATATTTCTGTATTTCTGCAATGAGCGGAATCTCTTCAAATCCCTGCTCCAAAAACTTTTCTAATAGATTATTATAAGGTTTCCTATCAAAAATCAATTCCAAAATTTCTTCATAATCAACACTGCCCAAGCTATAACCTAGATTCTCAATATTTTCTGCATTAATCTCTGAATCAAAAATGGTGTATTTTCTCAATTCTGCAACACTAAGCCCCAAATCATAATTTTGCTGCTCCAAAATCTTTCTCAAAGAAAAATCCGAAATTTTCAACTCAAAGCCATTGGCATATTCGCGCAAAATCCCAAAGGCTTCACCTGCACTAAGGTTAAAAAATCGCACTTCATAAATATTCTTGCCCTTAAAACTTCCTGCTAATGCCTTGCAATCTAGTGAATACTCCGCAGCACTTTTATTTTCTGCTTGATAAAACTCTAAAATTAAATAGCCACTGCCATTTTTTTCCAAAGCTGCAATAAGCAAATCAAGCTGTTTTTTGGGAATCTTTTTGTCTGCTTTAATCCAAACAAGCGATTCCCCTCCAAAAAGAGAGCCTTGAGAAAAACAAGCCATAGCACTATTAAAATCAAATTCACTAAAATAAAAGCTATTTTTTTCACAATCTTTTTTGAGAATCTCTTGGGCTATTTTCTCTCCATAATACCCAACCAAAAATGAATCTTCACCATAGAGTAAAATCGCACGAATCTCGGTATTACTTGCAAGTTTAGAATCAAGTTCTCTTTTATACATTATCTGTTTTTCTTTCTTTTTCTTGGGATTTTATTTTGTTTTCTTTGCTTATTTTTCTTGGCAATTCTCAAAGCTTCTCTTCTAGCTAATTCTTTATTTTTCATGGCTTGTTTTTGTCGCTTTTGGGAAATGTATTCTGAAATCCTTAAATTTTCACCCCCAAATCCCTCGGAGAAAACCTTTACCATTCTACCATAAACCTTTGCCGTGGCAAGATTCACTTCCAAAATCTGAATCCGTGCTTTTTGGTATTTCACGCCTTGACCATTTAGAGTTATCACCCTAGCACCCATTAAAGGAAAATCGCTCAAAGCTACAATCAAAGGTGATTTTTCACTCACAATGATACCATCATAGATTTGTCCCAAATACTTGGAGAGATAACGCGCAAATTTTCTATCTTGAAAATCCAGCTCTATTTGTGCCACTTCACGCTCTTGCAAACTTAATTGATCGCATAAAATAGGCAAAGAATCTTTGTATTGCTTATTTTCATTGAGTGCAACTTTGTCTTTTAAGATTCGGTGCAAAATCAAATCGCTATATCTTCGAATCGGAGAAGTAAAATGGCTATAAGCCTCAAATCCTAACCCAAAATGCCCTACATTATGACTAGCATAACTAGCTTGTTGCATAGATTTAACAATAAGCTTATCCACTTCCCTTTGTATTTTTGCTCTTTTAGCAATGCTTTGAATCTCCAAAATCGCCTTATGCAAAGCCATTTTTGTTTTAGGGATTGCCTTGTCTCTCCAAATTCCTAAAAGCCGCAATTCTCCAAATAACTCATTTAATTTTTCCATTTTAGGTTGAGGATGGATTCGATAGATTCCTAGCTTTAAATGATTGTCATTTTGAGCATTTTTTTGCTCTAATAGCTTAGCGCTCTCCACATTAGCAAGCAACATACACTCTTCAATTAATTGATGAGAAAGTGTTTGAGATTCAAAAGACAGCGCCCTAAGTTCTAAATTTTTATCTAGCTCTAGCTCCACCCCATCTCCTGTGAAATCAAACCCATATTTCAAACGATTCTTGCGCAATTTTTGAGTTAATTCTTTCAAGGATAAAAGCATTGTTTGCAAAGGCTTTTTAATAGTAGCGCTTTTTTGAGTTTCAAAAAAGGCATCCACTTCTTCATAATTTAATTTTTGCTTGACTTTGATAATTGCTGCAAAAAGCTCACTATTTAATACCACCTTAGTGCGTTTATGAAGCCGAATCTTCCATACCATTGCTAAGCGATTTTTGCCCTCTTTTAGGGAACAAAGATTTTCACTCAAAGTGCGCGGTAACATTGGGATAGATTTATGTGGAAAATAAATACTAAATCCACGACTTTTTGCTTCCCCATCTAAAGGGGAATTAGGCGTTACATAATGGCTAACATCCGCAATCCCGACATAAAGCATCGCATTATCTTGATCATAAAAAATTGCATCGTCGTGATCCTTAGCGCCAACTGGATCGATCGCACAAAAAGGCAAATGTGTAAGATTCTCACGCTCTTTAAAGTGGCTAATTTGCACTTCTTTAAAGCTTTGCGCTTGGAGTTCGGCTTGGAGACTAAAGGCTTCTCGTTTGTTGTAGAGATTAAGGGCAATAATCTCATCAATTTTGGGATCATCCAAAGTGCCTAAAATCTCCAAAACCTCTCCATTTTGTGGATTTAATTTCAAAATAGTTTGACTGGGGAGTGCCTTTAGGGATTTTTGAGAAGCTTTGATTTTATATGCTACTTCATTAGGGATAGAAATCGCAATACAATCAAGTTTGTATTTTTCCAAATAGCACACTATATTTTGTGTTCTATGTTGCAAAACTTGTAAAATTTTGGCTTTAGTCTTGCCCAATCTAGCCTTAGTAATATTTTTTGCAAGGACAATATCGCCTTTTTGTGCTCTTTGTGTGTGATTCTTCTCTATAAGCCAATCTTTTTGGTGAGAATTAAAAAGGCTACACACAAAGCCATATCCTTTTTTAGTGGGTTCAAATCTACCAATTTGGAATTTTTTACCCAAAAAATAACGCGCTTGTTTTTTCTCTATTGCCCCATATTGTTGCAATAGGCTTATTATTTTTTTAAATTCAGGTGCTATCTCCAAATTTAGTGGGATTCCTACTTCTATAAGTCGGACAAATTCAGTCATTCAATCTCACTCAAATTTTCTACAAACCCCATTTCCAACAAAGCCCTTTTAAAACCCTCTTCATCTAAACCATAAAGAGAAACATACTTAAGTGCCTCTTGAATCTGTTCCTTGCTTGCAATGCTATAAGGATTAATTAAAAAATTTACCACACGCAAGGGATAAATATAACATTCTAATTCTTTTGGCAACTCTGGTTTGCCCAAATAATGCACAATTTGCACCATTGTTTCTTCAAAATGCCAATGCTCAAAAAGCATTTCTAAAATTTCAATTTGATCCATCTGCAAAACCGATCTTTCTGCTTCAATAAGGGACATACTCTTAAGCTTTTTTTCAAAGTCTTTTTCTTTATTTGTGCTTCTTAAAACATTAGCTAAAATAACCATTCCAACATGGATAATCAGCGCACAAGAAATTAAGGAATGCAATATGGGATTTTTAGATTGATGCCATTTTGCCAAAAATATTCCCTTTAAGTTAGAAGCTTTTATAAAATCAGCTACACTCAATCCATAAGGACTTAAATCCATCTCTAATTGTGACTTTATTGCGCTTGCAATTGCTAGTCCCTTAGCCGTATAAACACCAAAAAGCATCACCGCTTGTGAGACTGAATTAATGGTTCTTGAATAACCAAATAACGGAGAATTTGCAGTTTTAATAATATTAGCAGTCAAAAGAGGATCGCTTTCAATAATACTTGCTATCTCTCTTATGCTAACATCTTCTCGCAAACAAGCTTTTTGTAACTCCGATATTGTCTGAGGCAAGGGTGGCAAAGAATCAATTTCAGAAATTATCAAGTCTTTCATTATCGTTATCTTGCATTAAAATAATCTTTGCAAAATAATAGCATAAACTCCCTAAACCAAACAAATCTTTTAAAGGTATTTTGTTATAATGTAGCATTTATAAATTATCACAAGGAATCTAAATGCAATACATTGATGACACCCTTGCAGGAAAACGCATTTTAATCACAGGTGGCGCTGGATTTATTGGATCTAATCTCGCGCTTTATTTTCAAAAATATCACCCCAAGTCTCAAGTGGTAGTTTTTGATTGTTTTAGAAATGGGGAAGCTTTTGAAAATGGAAATCCAAAATCGCTAGGACATTTTAAGAATCTTTTAGAATTTAAGGGTGAGGTCATCGCAGGAGATATAAACAACAAAGCCGATTTGCAAAGATTAGAAAATATGAATTTTGATTATATCTTTCATCAAGCAGCCATTTCAGATACTACCGTGCTTAATCAAGAGCTTATTTTGCGCAGCAACCTTAATGCCTTTAAAGATTTACTAGATTTGAGCATAAGAAGCGGAGCAAAAATGATTTATGCTTCAAGCGCAGGAGTTTATGGCAACACTCCTGCACCAAATAGCATTGGTAGTGGCGAGATTCCAGAGAATGCTTATGGATTTTCTAAATTAATGATGGATCATCTAGCTTCCAAATATTTACAAGAAAATCCTAGTTTGCATATCGTTGGATTACGATATTTTAATGTCTATGGCGAAAATGAATTTTACAAAGGCAAAACAGCTTCAATGATTCTGCAACTTGGCTTACAAGCACTCCAAAACAAAAAAGTAAGACTCTTCAAGATGGGAGAGCAAAAACGTGATTTTGTTTATATTCAAGATGTTATTCAAGCCAATGTAAAAGCTATCAATGCTAAAAAAAGTGGCGTTTATAATGTAGGCAGTGGAAAATCAAGAAGCTATAATGATATTGTGGCTTGTTTGAAAAAAGAGCTAGGGGAATTTGAAGTAGAATATTTTGACAATCCTTATTCTTTTTTTCAAACACACACTGAGGCTAATATCGTGCTAACAAAAGAATTTTTAGGTTATGAGCCTAGATTCTCTTTAGAAATTGGTATCAAAAACTATCTTGATCAAATCAAAGCTATTCACGCTAAAGGCTATTAATTGAAACCCAATATTTTAGTCATTGGGGATTTGATTTTAGATCATTATATTTGGGGCAAATGCGAAAGAATCTCCCCAGAAGCTCCCGTGCAGGTGATTGAAGTTGCCAAAGAAACACTCAACCTAGGAGGCGCTTGTAATGTCGCAAACAACCTCATCGCCCTAGATTGCAATGTGTTTATCTGTGGAATGGCAGGTGTTGATAAGGCAGGTGAGGATCTCAAAAACAAGCTAGAATCACTTCATATCAACACTCAAGGAATCCACTTTAGCAAGAATCGACCCACCACGCAAAAATCCCGCATCATCGCTTCACATCAACAAGTTGTGCGTGTAGATAGAGAAGATAAAAGCCTAATTGACAAAGAAGCAGAACAATTTATTTTAGAATCTGCCAAAAAATTAATCAAGCATTCCAGAATTCATTGTATCGTTTTATCTGATTATCAAAAAGGTGTTTTAAGTCAAAATCTCACTCAAAGTCTCATTCAACTTGCTTGTGATTCTAAACTTAAGATTCTCATTGATCCAAAGGGTAAAGATTACTCCAAATATCAAGGTGCTACTCTGCTAACCCCAAACAAAAAAGAAGCCACTGAGGCTACAGGAATCCAAATAAAAGATGATTCTTCACTGCTCCTAGCTCTCCAAAAGCTCAAAGAGATTTGCCATCTTGAATATTCACTCATCACCTTAAGTGAAGATGGAATTGGTATCTTAAAAGACGGATTACACAAAATCCCAACTATTGCCAAAGAAGTTTTTGATGTAACGGGCGCTGGAGACACCGTTATTGCAGCTTTAGCTTTTATGCTTGCAAAAGAAGAAGATATTCTCTCTAGTCTTCACTTTGCTAATGCCGCAGCAGCTGTGGTGGTAGGCAAAGTCGGATCAGCAACGGCTAATAAGCAAGAAATTTTAAATTACCTTAGAGACAATCATCTCTTAGATTCTCTCTCCAAAGAAATTCCAAAGATTCTTAATACTAATCTTGCTGATTCCAAATTTTTGCCACATTTGCAGAGAATCTCACAAAAACAAAAGCCAATGGCTCTTGACTCTAAATTTATAAAATCTAATGATTTTGCCTTATTTTTGGACTTTTTACAAACCTTAAAGTCGCAAGATTTTAAAACTATTTTTACCAATGGCTGTTTTGATATTTTGCATTTTGGACACATTAGCTATCTCAATAAAGCTCGTGAATTAGGAGATTTGCTTATTATTGGATTAAATAGCGATTCTTCTATCAAGCGGCTTAAAGGTGATGAGCGCCCAATCAACTCTCAAGAGGATAGAGCCGCACTGCTGTGTGCATTAGAATGTGTAGATTTTGTTATTATCTTTGATGAAGATACACCGCTTAATCTCATTAGCCAAATTAAACCTGATATTTTAGTTAAAGGCGCAGATTATGCCAATAAAAAAATAGTTGGAAGCGACCTTGTTAAAGAAGTGCGTTTAATTGAATTTATAGAAGGCAAAAGCACTAGTGCAACAATAAAAAAAATCAAAAAGGAATAAAAATGCAAGCACATATTTTAAATGAAATCCAATCTCACTTGCAAACCACTCAAAAAATGTCAAGTCTTGTTGATTCTATTCAAGAAGCTGCTAACCTTGCTATTACAACACTTCAAAATGGAGGCAAGATTCTCATTTGTGGTAATGGTGGAAGTGCAGCTGATTCTCAACATATTGCAGCTGAACTTACAGGACGCTACAAAAGAGAGCGAAAAGGCTTAAGTGCCATAGCCCTAACAACAGACACAAGTGCTTTAACTGCTATTGGAAATGACTATGGTTATGATTTTGTTTTTTCTAGGCAATTTGAAGCACTTGCTAAAAAAGGTGACTTGCTATGGGGAATCTCTACAAGTGGTAATAGCACCAATGTTTTAAACGCTATGCGATGCGCCAAAGAAATGGAATGTAAGATTCTAGGATTTAGTGGCAAAGATGGCGGAGAAATGAAAAAATGGTGCGATCTCTTGCTTCTTTCTCCTAGTGATGATACACCAAGGATTCAAGAAATGCATCTTTTAATGGCTCATATTATTTGTGATTTGATTGAAAAAGCGACAATGAAGGCTTAGGTTTTGTTTTTTCAAAAAACCATAGAATCCTGCCATACAAAGCAGATTAATCTTACTAGTGAAATACTAAAAATTCTCCAAACAAGTGGGATTGCTGCAAATCTTGCTGATTTGACATTAGATGAAAATGGAATCTATTTACCACTTCCCAATCAAACCACCACAAAAGTGATGCTCTACCAAGCCAAGATTCAAGAATCACTTTTTCGCACTCAAGGAGAACCACTCGTGCATCTAAGCGCCTGTGGTGAAAGCCTAAAAAACTACAAAAATGCTGATTTTCTAGCTATTATCCGCACTGATATGCAGTTTTTTTTAGGTATTTACTCTCACAAAATTCAAACTAAAATCTTTAATCAAAAGCCTCTTAATCTCTGCCCACACTGCCACAATCTACTTCATCGCTCCTATCAAGGCAATTTACAACTTTTCTTTGAAAAATAGACTTCATTGATACCTATCTAAATCTAAACTTTTTATACCATTTTCACCACATACGCGACATTTTAAGTTGCGCTTAATGTTAATTTTACGAAATTCCATATCCCGCACATCACAAGTTAAAAATTGATCAAAAAGTGGCTTACCAACTCCTGTAATGATTTTTATCGCTTCATTGGCTTCAATACAGCCAAAAAGCCCAGCAACTGCACCCAAGATTCCTACACTTGCGCCTATTGGAACTTCTCCTTGTGGTGGAGAATCAAATAAACACGCATAACAAGCACTTTCCTTTGGCTTTATACTCATTGCCTGTCCGCAAAAATGCAAGGCACTCGCTCTAACTAGAATCTTGCCCCCAAGCACACAAGCATCATTAAGCAAAAACTTTGAAGCAAAGGCATCTGTAGCCTCTATGACAAGATCATAATCCTTAATAATCCCTAAAATATTACTCACATTTAACCGCTCTTTGTAAATGTTAATTTTAATTTTGGGATTGAGTGATTCTAGCTTTTCTTTAGCTGAGAGTGCTTTGTTTTTTTCTAAATCCTTTGTTGTGTGCAAAATTTGTCTTTGAAGATTGCTCAAATCCACATTATCGCCATCGCAGATTCCAATCTCGCCAATCCCAGCAGCAGCTAAATAAAATAAAACTGGAGAACCAAGCCCACCAGCACCTACTACAAGCACTTTAGCGTTTTTTAGCTTTTGTTGCCCTTCTTCCCCAACTCCACTTAATAAAATATTACGATTGTATCTTTCTAATTCTTCTTGAGTAAATAACATAATAATCCTTTTCTCTAAAAAACCCAATTTTATCGAATCATCTTTGTTGCCTAAAATTTACGCACAAAATTGTATCGTTTTAAGCTTAATATCTTTATGTTTTAATTTTTTTATAAAGAATAAAAAGTTATATTTCTATATATGAATAAATATTCATATATTCATACTTTTATTAATTTTATATTTTAAACAATATTAAGGGAAATAGATGCAAGAGCTTGATTCAGAACGACTTTTAAATATTTTAAAAAAACTCCCCAAAGAAGAATTGCTTTATGAGTTAGCAGAATTTTTTAAAATTTTTGGTGATTCTTCGCGCATTCGCATCCTTTCTTTACTTCAGCAAGAAAAACTTTGTGTGGGAGAAATTTCAGAACTTTTAAACCTCTCTCCCTCCGCTGTTTCTCACCAACTTAGAATCCTACGCCAAGCAAGACTTGTGCGGTATAAAAAAATTGGCAAAGAAGTGTTTTATGAACTTGATGATGACCATATTGAAAAAATCTTTGAACAAGGTTTAGAGCATATTCAAGAAATGTAATATAAGGAGAAAACAATGGCAAATTGCTGCAACACTTGCACAAATACCCAAAATACAATTCATACAAAGAGTGATTTTCAAAATAAACTAGCCCAAAGTCTTTTTTATTTTAGCATTATCCTTTATCTTATTGCACTTAGTGGAGATTTTGGAATCTTTAATTTTCATCTTAATGCCCCCATACTTTATAGTTTTTATCTTTTCTGCTATTTTGCTTTAGGCTATGAAATTTTAAAAAAGGCATTGATTGGGTTTTATAAACGCGAATTTTTTAACGAAAATAGCCTTATGGCACTTGCAAGCATTGGTGCTTGGGCTATCTCTCAGGGAGCTGAAGCCGTAGCAATCTTACTTTTTTATCGCATTGGAGAAGCTTTAGAGGATTTGGTTATTGAAAAATCTAAAAAATCTATTCGCACCCTCGCCTCTATAAAAATAGAACAAGCCCATTTATTTAAAAATGAAAAAATTGAAAATATTGATCCAAAAAATATTCAAGAAGGCGATATTTTAATAATTTTTGCTGGGGAAAGAATCCCTGCTGATGGAATCATTATAAAAGGCGAGGGTAGTATTGATAACTCTGCACTTAATGGAGAATCCCTGCCACAAAATGTAAAAGTGGGAGATTCTCTTTTTTCTGGTAGCATTAATCTTGATTCTATTTTACATTTAAAAGCCACTAAAAGCTATGAAAATTCAACCTTTAGCAAAATTATCAAGCTTATCGAGGAAGGTAGTGCGCAAAAAAGCAGAAGTGAAGAGTTTATCACAAAATTTGCGCGTTACTACACCCCCATTGTAACGCTTTTAGCCTTTGGCATTATTCTTTTCCCTACGCTTTATTTTTGGGCTTTTGGTCAAATGGAATTAATAGAAGCACTTAAAATTTGGCTTTATCGTGGAATTATCTTTTTAGTCGTCTCTTGTCCTTGCGCTTTGGTAATCTCTATTCCACTAACCTTTTTTGCTTCACTTGGAAAAGCTTCAAAAGAAGGAATTTTAATCAAAGGCTCTAGCTATATTGAAGCCCTAAAAGATGCTAATGCCATTATTTTTGACAAAACAGGAACTCTAACAAAGGGCAAATTAATCATTAAAAAAATTAATTCTTATAAAAATTATGATGAAAAATTTATATTAAAAATTGCTCAATTGCTCGAATCTCACTCTAACCACCCCATTGCAAAAGCCATTATGAACTGCAACAATGAAATAAACTTACAAGAAGATTTAAAAAAACTTAGTAACCTCAAAGAAAGCTCTGGAGGCGGAGTGAGTGCGATGTTTGAAAATAAAGCCATTGCTTTGGGGAATGCTCGTTTTATTCAATCCCTAACAAAACAAAATCTCCCAAAAGATTCTAGTTTAAAATGCCAAATTTTCATTGCCTATGATGGAGAAACCATTGGAGATATTATCTTAGAAGATGCCATAAAAAATGAAGCTAAAGAAGCTATAGAGAAGCTAAAAAGAGAGCATTTAGAAGAAATTTATATCCTAAGTGGTGATAAGGAAAGTGTCGTTCAAGAAGTCGCTCAAAGTCTAGGAATCAAGCACTTTTTTGCCTCACTTTTGCCAAATGACAAAGTCAATCATCTAAAAACGATCCTCCAAACCCAAAATCAAAAAAATAAAAAAGTGATTTTTGTAGGAGATGGAATCAACGATGCACCTTCTCTTGCACTTTGTGATATTGGTATTGCAATGGGAAAAACAGGAAGTGATGTCGCGCTAGAGGGAGCAGATATTGTTATTATGAATGATGACTTAAGAAAAATTCCAAAAGTCTTGCAAATTGCCAAAAAAACAAGGCAAATCTTGTGGCAAAATATTTTCTTGGCTTTGGGTGTTAAAATAGGAATTATGATTCTTGGTGCCTTTGGAGCAACAAACCTATGGATAGCCCTTTTTGGCGATGTGGGAGTTGCGCTTTTAGCTTTACTAAATGCCATTAGAGCCATTCGCTAAGTAAGGTTCTGCCTTACAAGCTTAAAAAAATTCATTAAAACTTAACATTTTTTAGTAAAATTTCTTCATACTTTTTTGTAAGAATTCCATAAAACATTTTAAAGGAATTGCTATGAAAATAATCTTTGAAAAAAATGATAAAAATGTCAATTTAAAAAATATATTTATTCTTAGCATAAAAGGCTACATTAAGGTTTTATATCAACAAGGTATGAGTAAAAACAGAAATTAAACAAAAAATCTCTCTTGAATCTAAAAATTTTAATCATCATCATGATTTAATCCTTACTAATTACAAGAGTTTTAATTAAGTTTTGTATCAAAATTTTTTGCTAGAATTTCACACCAAGGCTTGTTTATAAAAGGAGGGAAAATGTATTGTAAGTTTTCTGTCAAACCAACACTAAAAGCCTTAAAAACTATTTTTAATATTATGGCACTACAAACTCTTTATTAATCAACTTCATCTTTTTGTTTTATTTTTACAATCTTAAAAATATTTATAATTATTATTTGGGGGAAGCTTATGAAATTGGGCTGGTTTTGTGTTATTCTTGGTGGAATCATCGAAATTTTTTGGGTGAGTGGATTAAAGTATTCAACAAGTTTTTTAGAATATTTTTTTACTGCTTTTGGAATTTGCTGTTCATTTGTGCTAATGATTCTAGCAACAAAAAAAGTTGAGGTAAGTATTGCTTATGCTGTGTTTGTGGGAATTGGTGCTGCTGGAGTAGCGCTTAGTGAGATTCTTGTTTTTAATGCTCCAACCAATCCTTTGCAACTTACTTTAATTGTCCTTTTGATTTTAAGTATTATAGGCTTAAAGCTTGTAAGCAAAGAGAGTGATAAACAAGATATAAAAGCCATTGAAGAAATTTCTAAAGATTTAGGGATTAATGAATTAGATAATCAGCTTGAAACGCTTAATTCAAAGGATTTAAGATGAGTTGGGTATTTTTGATTTTAGCTGGGATTACAGAGATTTTTGGAGTGATTTGCATAAAAAAATTTGCGCTTGATAACAAGAAAATCTATCTATTAGGCATTTTTCTTTTGTTTGTCCTTAGCTTAAGTCTTTTGTCTTTGGGGTTAAGAGAGATACCAATGAGTATTGCTTATGCTATTTGGACAGGCATTGGGACAGCTGGTGGAGTGCTTGTGGGGATTTTTTTATATAACGAATCAAAAAGCTTCTCCAAGCTTTTCTTTGTTACTAGTATTGTGGTTTGTAGCGTTGGACTTAAGGCTTTTTCATAAAATTTTAATTATTTTGTGAATTTACTTTTGTTTCTTGGGTTTCAAAAGGGGGTCCTTTTTGGATTATTTGCGTTAGATTCGCTGCTTTTTGTGGGTCCATTTTAGCTAGAATCTTGCTCACCACTTTTGTATCTAGTGCAAACAATATCATCGCTGCTTCAGATTCTGGGAGATTTTCCAAAATTGCAGCAGATTTAGAATCTTTCATACCTGCATAAGTTGTGCCAATTTTGCTCTGTGTGGTATTTTTTATTTCTGCTAGAATCTTTTCATTTTTTTCTAAAAGCCTTTTAATTGCCTCTTCTCTTTGTTCTAATTCCTTTTTTTCAGCCGCCAAAGCCGCTTCTCGTTTTTTTAAATCCGCATCTTTTTGGTCTAAAACATTTTGAGTGGCACTTTGCAAAGCTTGCAAGGCTTGTTGTTGTTCATCAATCTTTTCAATCTCTCGCAAAATTTCTGCTTTTCTCTGTTCAAAAATAATATTGCAATCAACAATCCCACTCCCTTCCACACTCCACAAAAAACTTGTCAGATAAAAGCCAAAAAACACTGCTTTTTTCATTTTTGCTCCTTATGATTAGCATAAAGCATTACAGAAATTTCATCTAAATCCTTGCTTTCTTGCTTTTTTAATCTTTCTAAATTTTTCTTAATTTCTAATCCATCTAAATATTTTGCTTTTTCGTATTCTATATTTTGGACTTTAAAATAATCTTGCAATTCTTGCTTTTGCCTTTTAAGTAAGGCTAATTCTCCCATTTTAAAATCAATAGTTTGGCGATATTCATTTTTGTGATGCACAAAAGTTAAAAAAGCTTGATAAACCCCACTTTTTGGTTCTTCTAATGTCGCAAATTCTCTCACTAAAGCATCAATTTCAGCTTGTTTGGCTTGGATTTGTTGCGTATTTTTTTGTAGCATTAATTCAGCTTCATCTACTTTTTTTTTGCGCAAAATCACAAGCTGAGTGAATTTTGTTTTCATCTAAAAATTGTATCATTCCTATCAGGGCTAGTAGAAATCATACTAAATTTCACTCCAATTAATTTCTCTAATTCCAAAATATATTCCTGCGCTGCTTGTGGTAACTTATCAAACTCCCTAATTCCAGCAGTTTTATCCCAACCTTTGAAACTTTTATAAATAGGTTTTATACCTTCAAAATCAAAAGGAAAAGTTTCTAGAATCGTGCCATTTTTATCTTGGTATTGAGTGCAGACTTTCACTTCATCAAAACCATCTAATACATCAAGCTTCATCATAGCTAACTCGCTTACACCATTTAAACGACAAGCATATTTTACAGCCACTGCATCAAGCCAACCGCATCTTCTAGCGCGTCCTGTGGTAACGCCAAATTCTCCTCCTTTTTGGCGTAAAAGCTCTCCAATCTCTCCTTTTTCTTCTGTTACAAAAGGTCCATTTCCCACTCTTGTGCAATAAGCCTTAGTGATTCCAATGACATTGCCTAATTCTCTAGGAGAGATTCCACTCCCACTACACGCACCTGAAGCTGTTGTTGTAGAGCTTGTAACAAAAGGATAAGTTCCATGATCAATATCAAGCATACTTCCTTGCGCACCCTCACAGAGAATTTTTTCTCCCCTATCCATAGCCGACCATAATAAACTAGTTGTATCTACTACAAAAGGGAGTAGCGCTTCTGCATAAGAATCAAGTTTTGCTTTAAGAAATTCTTTGTTAGGAATCTCTCCACCTAAATTAATAATATCCTTTTCTTCCATTAATTCTAAGACTTTTTCGCACAAAGTTTGTGTGTCTCTTAACTCTCCGATTCTAAAGCCTTTACGCGCGACTTTATCGGTATAAGCAGGTCCTATTCCCTTGCCTGTAGTGCCGATAGCCTTTTTGGCTTTTTTTTCATTTAATTTATCTAAAAACTCGTGATAAGATAGAATCAAATGAGCTTTGTTGCTAATAAATAATCTACCCTCTAAATTTTGGAATTGTTGCATCTCTTCTAGTAATGCACTTGGGCTAATCACAACTCCATTACCAATAATATTTTTACATTGAGAATAGAGAATTCCTGATGGAATTAGGTGTAAGGCGTATTTTTTACCATTTACAACAATGGTATGCCCCGCATTATGTCCTCCTTGATAGCGCACAACATAATCATAATTTTGGGCAAGTAAATCCACCATTTTACCTTTACCCTCATCACCCCATTGAATCCCTACAATCAAATCTGCCTTTGTCCTCATTTCTTCTCCTTAATTAAATGCAAAATTACACAATCTGTATAAATACCAAAACCACAAGCCCTTTGTTCTAAAATCTCATAATCTCCGCCTAAAATCATTGTTTGATTCTCCAAGAAAAAACGAAAAAGCATTCCTTTATAATAAGACATGGGTGAATAAAAAAGTGGCGCAAGAATCATATTTTCATAATCAATGTTTTGTGCTAAATTTAATAAACTTTCTAATTCTTTTTTTAAAGATTCTGGAGCTTTTATCAAAAGAGTTTTAAGTGAATCTTTATCCTGCACTTCCAAAAGTTCTGCTAAAAATTCATTAGTGCCTTGGATAGCGCCCACATCATTTTTTTCAAAAACTTCTAAAGATAGCCCAAATTCCTTTGCACAAATCTCTGGAATCTTCACATTTGATAATTGTAAAAAAGGCTTAATATTTATATTTTTTAGAATCTTAAGTGACATTTGTATAAAGGGTAAAATATCGCATTCTTCTAAATTTTCTACACCAATTTGGTGGATTTCTTTTGTAGGGTAAGTAAAAATAGGCTGGATATAAAACCACTTCTTTTTTGTGTTATTTTCTTTTAAATGGGGCGCTAAAAGTCTAATAGTATCAATAGTAGAATCGCTTCTTAGTGTGATTTGATGGTTAAAGGGATTGCTGATTCTTACAAACTCCCTGCTTTGCATATCTCTTTGATATTGTAAATAAGAAAAAGTCGGGGTTAGAATCTCTTCATAATCATTTTGATAAAGTATCTCGCTGACAAGATTTTCAAAATCCCTTTTAACTTTTGCACTTTTGCCAAAATAAAGCTTCGAATCCTGCGGTATTTCGTGGCTTAAAATCAAACATTATCCTTAAAAATTCTCTCTAAAAGTTGCATTATAACATAGTTTTTTATATTTATTTGATTAAAGGGCAAAAACCAAACACTTATGATAAAATTCACATTACCATAAATGGAGGTGAAAAATGGCTTTTAAAATCAATACTTTAGTTTCTCTAACTCCAAAAGAACCACACAAACCACAAACCACAAAGCCCCAAAAACCACAGGAGAATCAACAAACCTCAACACAAAATTCTAATCCTATTAAAAAACCTCTTGGAAATTTAGATTCTACTCTTCCACAAAGCTCTAATAGTGCTTTTAGCTCACTTTTTCTCTCCCAAAAAGATTGGCTACAAAAAGAATTTGGAATCACCGATGAAACAATCAAAGATTTACTAAAAGAAAGCCAAGAGCAAGACTATATTTCTGATTTTTTGTGGAAATTTCAAAAACTCTAAAATAACACACCAAACTCTACAAAATTTCCTTAAAACTTAAAAAAATCTTATTTTTAAAATGCTATAATTCAACTTTATCTAAAAAAGGCACTTTTATGAAAAAACAATTAAATATCGGAATCATTGGGCTAGGCGTCGTTGGAAGCAGTGTTGCAAAAATTTTAAAAGAAAATCAAGATCTCATTGCAGCAAGAGCAGGTTGCCAAATTATCATTAAAAAGGGTGTGGTGAAAAATCTCTCAAAAAGTCGAGAAATCTTTGATTTTCCTATCACAAATGAAGTAGAAAGCATTTTAGAAGATCCTGAAATTGATATTATTGTGGAGTTAGCAGGAGGTGTTCAAGAGCCTTTTGAAATTGCTAAAAAAGCGCTTTATCACTCCAAAGCCTTTATCACTGCCAATAAAGCAATGCTTGCCTATCACCGCTATGATTTACAAAAAATTGCCGGAGACTTACCAATTGGTTTTGAAGCAAGTGTAGCAGGTGGGATTCCTATTATCAAAGCCTTGCGCGATGGACTTGGCGCTAATCATATCTTAAGTATTTGTGGAATCATCAATGGGACTTGTAATTATATTTTAACACAGATGAAAGAACAGAATCTTAGTTTTGAAGAAGCTTTAAAAGAAGCTCAAGAGCTTGGCTATGCAGAGAGTGATCCTAGTTTTGATATTGGTGGTTATGATGCCGCACACAAACTTTTGATTCTAGCAAGTATTGCTTATGGAATTGATGCTAAGCCTGAAGATATTTTAATTGAAGGAATCACACAAATCACACAAGAAGACATAGATTTTGCAAAAGAATTTGGATACAACCTTAAGCTTTTAGGAATCGCTAAAAAAGATAAAGAAAGTGTGGAACTTAGAATCCACCCTACTTTATTGCCACAAAATGCGATGATTGGTAAAGTTGATGGAGTGATGAATGCTATTAGTGTGGTAGGTGATAATGTAGGCGAAACACTCTTTTATGGCGCAGGTGCAGGGGGAAATGCAACTGCAAGCGCTGTTATTTCAGATATTATTGAAATTGCTCGCACCAAAAGCTCTCCAATGCTTGGCTTTAAAACCTCCATTGAAAAAAATCTCACACTCAAGCCCATAGCAGAGATTCAAAGTGCCTATTATTTGCGAATTATTGTCCTTGATAAACCTGGAGTTTTAGCTCAAATTACAACGATTCTAGGGCAACAAGAAATCTCTATTGATACTTTCTTACAACGCAAGGCTAAAAATAAGAATCATTCTACCTTATTGCTTTCTACTCACACTTGTCTTGAATCAAAGATTCAAATTGCCATAGAAAAAATCAATAACCTAGAAATCACACAGGAAAAACCTGTAATGATACGGATTGAGAAAAACTAATGAATACCACTCAAAAGGGAAAAGAAGCCGAATCTTTTGCCTGTGAGTATCTCAAAAATCAAAACTTTGAAATCTTAAAACAAAACTTTTTCACATCCTTTGGGGAAATTGACATTATTGCTAAAAAAGAGGGGGTTTTATACTTTATTGAAGTTAAAAGTGGAATTGGTTTTGAACCTGTATTTAATATCACCAAAACTAAACTAACGCGTTTAATTAAAAGTATTGAAGTGTATTTAAAAGCAGAAAAAAATAAAGATTCTTACTGCCTTAGTGCAATTATTCTCTCTAAAGAGACTTCAAAAGATTCTGCTTTTAAAATCCAATGGATTGAAAATTTAACACTTTTTCTCTAACGATTATCAATTTTTTCTGGATATAAATCGTGATTTAAAAGCCTAAATTCTGCCATTTCTGCATATTTTGTATTAGGGATTCCATAATTCACATAAGGATCTATGCTAATCCCCCCTCTTGGTGTAAATTTTCCCCAAACCTCAATATATTTTGGCTCCATAAGCTCTACTAAATCATCTAAAATCACATTCACACAATCTTCGTGAAAACCTCCGTGATTCCTAAAACTAAAAAGATAAAGTTTTAATGATTTTGATTCCACCATTTTAAGATTAGGAATATAAGAAATATAAATCGTAGCAAAATCTGGCTGTCCTGTAATAGGGCAAAGACTTGTAAATTCAGGGCAATTAAATTTTACAAAATAATCGCGTTTAGAATGTTTATTTTCAAAAGTCTCTAACACTTCTTTATTGTATTGAAAAACATAATCTGTTTGTTTTCCTAATTGTTTTAATTCCATATGCAACCTTTTAAATTTTTTGTTCTATTTTTAAAAATGAAAATTTTTGGTGAAGTTTTAAACACTTCCGCCTAATTTATAAAATCATATACCATATTACAATAAGGTTTAACAATATTTTTGCCTTCATCATTTAAAAAGCTGTATTTTTTCTATTAATTTTAGCGTAATGTTCGTGCATAGGTTCTTTGGAATGACACTCTTTACACAACACCATTAAATTCTTTGGATTATTATGATTTTTTTGTCCATTAATATGATGAACATCCAATTGTGCTTTATTTTGTGAAAAATCCTTATGGCATTTTTGACATTTCCATTGAGCTTCTTTTCTTGTATTATATGAAATTTCCTTCCAATCGTTAGAATAAATATTTAAAGGTGCTATTTTATCGCTAAAATGATTCTTAGAATCGATAATATTTTTTGGATATTTTTTAAAAAAATCTTTTAAATCAAAATTGTTTCTTATTATTGAACGATCTTTGCCTGAATACTGATTAATATTATGCCAATTTAATTTTCTTAAGCAATACATACAAACATCTAGCTTCCTCTCTTGGCTTTTGGTTTTTACCATAGTATCTCCTTGAAAGCCAAAAAAATTAAGCCAAAAAATACCATCATCTCTACTACTTACTACATATCTATGTTTTCTATTATTGGATAGCATAGTTTGATAAGCATTGCAATAGCACAAGTGATATCTTGGTAAAGCGCTGTTTATATCATTTTCTTTATATAAAGGCGAAACATCTCTTATGTATATTAACACTCTACGATTTTTATAAGAAAAAGTGCCATCATTAAGAACTTGAATATCATCTATATCAACATCTATACCTTGTGTTTCTAGTAGTTTAACTTCTTCTGCACTAATAGAATTTTTAATATATGAAAGATCTATATGTTCTAATGTTGCACCAATTTTTATTCTTAAGTCTATTATAGGTTTTAATATACTTTCTATATTCACTTATTAACAACCTCTGCTATCTTATTCTCTATATTAGTTCTTACTCTAAATTCTACTCTTTGAGAGTTTATGAAATTTTCTTTTTCTCCTTTTTGCAAGGTTTGGCTTTTATCATTTAGCGGTTTTGCTGAAGAAAAACCTATCGCTCTGAAATGTTTTTTTAGCCATTCTTTCTCTTTTTTATCTAATTTCAAACTTAGTAAGTATTTTATTACTTCTCTTGTTCTAGCTTGAGAGAGCTCCATATTATTTAAATAAGCAGTATCGCCTTTGATATTTCCCCAAAATGAGCTTGTATGTCCTTCTATCCTAATTTCTTCTATATTATTAACAAATTGTTTATCCATCATAATTTTTAAATATCTTGGAAAAAATTCATTGAGTATTTCTTTAAATTTTGGACTTAAAACCCAAGAACCTGTTTTAAACAAAATATCAGGTTGATAAAAACGTATGGTTAAATCCTTATCAAGCACTGCACCCCAACCTTTTAAATCTTTATCAAATTCCTTATTTAAGCGCTCACTTAAACCTTGAGTTGTTTCTTTAAAAATTTTAGGCACTCTAACGCTATCTTCTACTTTAATCATATATACAATGCTGATAAGCAAAAAAAGTAACATTAATGCAGTCATTATGTCGCTTAATGCTATAAAAAAATCATCACTATCGCTTGTTTTTTTCTGTTTTTTTAAAAATATCATCTTAAATTACTCATTTTTTGATTTAAAGAAGAAAGGTTTGAAAGAATGGTATTGTAATCATCTACAAATTTGGTAGAGATTGAAGCTAGATTAGATCCAAGATTTTTTAATACATTTTCTAATTCTTGATCTAGTGTTTTGATTTGTGAATTAATAGATGCTGAAGCACTATTTAATCCCTCAATAAGTTGAGTGTTAATTTTTTCATTGTGTGCTGATAATTCTGTATTAAATTTGCCTACATATTCGCTTATATCATTTATTAGTTTCTCACTAGCTTTTGTATAACTTTCTTCTAGATTTACACTTAACTTAGAAATATTTTCTATAGTATTTAAACTTTGTTCTTTAAAATTATTAATTTCCTGTATTAAAGAAGAAATAGAAAGTTGTGTATTTTTTAAAAAAATATCTAAATTTTCTATACTACTTTGTATTTGAATTCTTTGCTCGGATATTTCTTTTAAAATATTTTCAAAAGATTTTGCATAGCTAGTAAATTTTTCAGAATTATCTACTACAACCGAATAATCTTCCACTGTTTTTTTTAAAGATGAAAGTAAATTTTCTATAAAGGATTCACTTTTTTCTATATAATTTTTATAATTTTCTTGCCAAGTTAATAAGGCACCAACTGCTAAATTTAATTGTTTGAAATTATCACCAAATTGTTCTGTTATTTTATTATTAAAATCCTTTATAACCTCCTCTAAAGCTTGTATAAATGCTTTAGAATTATTTTCTGCCATAGTTTTAGCAAATTCCTCAAAGCTATTTTTTATATTTATAAAACCTTGTTCATTGTCTGCTCTTAATAATTTTATACTATCATTGGTTTCTTTTGTGGCTCTTAAAGATTGGTTAAGAGTTTCTAAAGCTTCTTGATTTATTTTAATATTTTCTTTTTGTAAAACAATGATATCCTCTATTCCAATATCTTCCTTAATTTCCTCTTGATTAGAAAAAGGTTTTTCCATAAAAAGTGCAATAACTTTAAGTAAAATAGCAAAAAAAACAGCTTCCACAGAAACTAAAAAAGCTGTTTTAATACCTTCTATAAGCTGCGGTAAATTTTCTTCAATATTATTGGCATCAAAATTAGCAAGTCCTTTGGAAATACCATAAAAAGTGAAACATATACCTATGGTAATAAGCAGACTTGTGGAGGATTTATGAAGACTTTTTCTTTTATACAAAAGAAATAAAAATAGCAAGAAGAAAAAGATGATAATTATCGTTCCTTCTAAAATATGTCCTGATAAATTTTTATAGATGAGTATTGGTAATTCATACATAATCATACCTTATTACATTGAAAAACATAATTTGTTTGTTTTCCTAATTGCTTTAATTCCATATGCAACCTTTTAAATTTTACAGAATCTTTATTTATTTCATACATTTTAATTTAACTTTACAAAACTACCCAAAAAATGGATAACTTCTAAAAATTAAAAAAATGGAAATTTTAGTGTTCCACTAATTACAAATGCATTAATCAAATCAATAAAAAATGCTCCTACTAAAGGAACGATGATAAATGCCATATGGCTTGGTCCATAGTGTTGAGTAACTGTTTGCATATTTACCATTGCTGTTGGAGTTGCACCTAATCCAAAGCCACAATGTCCAGCTGCTAAAACAGCTGCATCATAATCTTTACCACAATATCTAAAAGTAATAAAAACCGCATAAAATACCATAATGACTACTTGAATAAGTAAAATTACTAACATTGGCAATGCCAAAGAAACAAGTTCCATAAGATTAATTGTCATTAAAGCAAATGCAAGGAATAAAGAAAGTGAAACATTTCCAAGCACTGCTACTTCTCTATCAAAAACTTGATGAATCTTAGTAGCTTGTAAAACATTTCGCAAAACTGCCCCTACAAGCAAACACCAAACAAAAGTTGGTAAAGTAAAAGAACTTCCTTGAAAGAATTTTGCCACCATTGTTCCTATAAGCAATGAAATTGCAATCAATGCTAGTGATTCAACAAAGGAAGTCGCTGTGATTAAGCGTTCTTTTCCAGGCTTTTCAAAAGCAATTTCTATTTCATCTTGTGAATGTTCATTAGGAAGTTTTAAATTGTATCTTTTTACCAAATAATGTGCCACAGGACCACCGATAATTCCACCTGCAATTAATCCAAAAGTCGCACAAGCCATCGCTACTTCTAAAGCAGCTGTGAAATTATAAGGTGAATTTTTAAATACCTCTGCCCAAGCAGCACCTGTCCCATGCCCACCACTCATTGTAATAGAACCGCCTAAAAGTCCTATAAGTGGATTAACACCCATAATTTTAGCCACTACAATTCCAGCAATGTTTTGTAAAATCAAAAGTCCTGCTACGATAAATAAAAATCCAAAAAGAATCTTTCCACCCTTTTTAAAAGAAGCAAAATCTGCACTTAATCCAATACTTGCATAAAAAGCTAACATTAAAGGATCTTTTAGAGAATTATCAAATTGAAATTTAATTCCACCATATTTTAAAAGAAAGAAAATAGCAATTGCAACGATAATTCCCCCTACAACAGGTTCAGGAATATTATAATCTTGCAAAAATTTACTCCGCGAAATAATCCATCTTCCAAGTAACAATACTGCTACTAATGCCACCAAAGTCGCATAAAAATTCAATGAAATTTCCATGATAAACCTTATTTGTATAAAATTAGTTAAACATTTTAATTAAAATAATATTATGCTTTTATAAATTTAAAAAATAATATTTTTAAAATTAATTTTTTAGATTTTTAAAAATATTTTCTAAACAATCTATAACATAACAAACTTGTTCTTTTGTAATAATATAAGGAGGCATAAAATAAATTGTATTCCCTAAAGGTCGTAATAATAAGCCTTTTTTTAATGCCAAATTAAAAATTTCCAAACCCTTTCTTTGTCCCTCAAAGCCTACTAAATCAAAGGCAAAAACCATACCACAATGCCTTAAATTTTTTACAAAAGTAAAGGATTCTAAAATTTGCATTTTTTCCCAAATAAATTGTGAGAGAATCTTATTTTTTGCAATGACATTTTCTTTTTCAAAAAGATCCAATACAGCATTTGCACAAGCACAAGCAAGGGGATTACCCGTATAAGAATGGGAATGCAAAAAAGACTTATTTTCTTCATAAGGAGCATAAAAAAGCTCATAAATTTCATTTGTTGTTACTACCACTGACAATGGTAAATATCCTCCAGTAATGCCTTTACTTAAACATAAAAAATCTGGCACCACATCACATTGTTCATAAGCAAACATACTTCCACTTCGTCCAAAACCAACTGCAATCTCATCAAAAATCACATAAATACCATTTTCTTGACATAATGTAATCGCCTCTTTGATAAATTTACTAGAATACATATTCATATTCCCTGCACATTGAATCAAAGGTTCTAACACAAAAGCTACAATTTCATCTTTTTTATCTGTTAAAACTTCTTTTAATTCTTTTAAAGATTCTTTATAATCTTCTCCAACAGGAGCTTTAATCTTTAGAGTTTGAAGTAAAATTGGCTGATAAACTTCTGTATAAATCCCAACATCTCCTATGCTTAAAGCACCAATAGTTTCGCCGTGATAGGCATTTTGCAAACATAAAAATTTATTTTTTGTTTTACCTTTAATCGCTTGAGCGTGAAATGCCATTTTTAAGGCTACTTCAATCGCACTAGAACCATTATCTGCATAAAAACATTTATTTAATTTAGAATCTAAAAGTTTAACCAAGCGATTTGATAAATCTATAATAGGTTTATGTGTGAATCCAGAAAAAATAATATGTTCTAAATTTTCTAATTGTTCTTTTAATTTTTGATTAATGTAAGGATTACAATGTCCAAAAAGATTAACCCACCAACTTGAAATACAATCTAAATATTGATTGCCATCAAAATCATACAAATACACACCTTTTGCAGATTGAATAGGGATTAGGGGAATGTTTTTTTCATGATCTTGCATTTGTGTGCAAGGATGCCAAATGTGTTTTAAATCTTGTTGTATGAGTGTTTGAGAATCCATAAAATACCTTTAGAAATTTTTGGTATTTTACCGCAAATTTTAAAGGTATAAAAAAATTTGAAGTTATTAAAAATTAATACGCCCTAGGCATACAATTCCATTCAATCTCTTTTGCAATGAGTTGCCCATCTTTTGGTAACCCTGTTGCAGGATTGATTGCTTGAGCATTATTAGCACTATAAGCATTATATCCACCATAAGGCACTGCTTCTACTTTAACATATTTACCTGGAGTTAAATCCTTAAAACTTCCATAGATATCTTGTCCAAATGGACCGCAATCATCACCCTTAATTTCTGTGTAAGGTAAAACTTTAATCACTAATTGTCCACCTGGTCCTGCTAAAGTAATAGTTTTATTTTTATCATCTACAGCTGAAATTTGTCCTTGCACATCAAAGTCAAAATCTGCCATTGCTGAAGTTGAAAATAACGCTGCTAAAGCTAAAGTTCCAAATAATTTTAAAGTTTTCATTTTTGCTCCTTTTAAAAATGAGTTTTAAATTTTAGATTCAAGTTTCCTTTCATCTGTAAGTGAAATTATAAAATTCATTTATCAAGAAAATGTGAAGATATTGCCAAATTTATATGAAGAGTTAAAATTAAAAAATAAATCTAATTATCAAAGAAAAACAAAAAATTAAAGAATTTTTTGCTCTTTTCTTTGAAATAAGCGAATAATATTGGGTATATGCTTATAAAAAATTATAAACATAATTAAAAGAAGAGGTGCATGTGTGTGAATATGTGGAATTTCTGGATGCAAAACAAAAGACATTAATCCAACAAATAAAACACCAATTAAAGAAGCTAAAGAAGAGATTTTTAGAATCTTTCCAACTAATCCCCAAACAACTAAACCTAAAATCGCTTCAATGGGTAAAAATACTGCAACAACGCCCACTCCTGTAGCTACTCCCTTACCTCCTTCAAACTTTAAAAAAGGACTAAAACAATGCCCAACTACTGCCAAAAAAGCTATCATCCATTGAGCTTCATAAGTAAGGTTAAAAAACTTTGCTATTAAAATAACTAAAGCTCCTTTTAGAGCATCACTTATCATTGTTAAAATCGCTACTTTTTTTGCAATTTTTGGATTTATTTCTTTTAAAGTTCTCAAAACATTTGTTGCACCAATACTGCCACTTCCAGTTTCTCGGATATTAACACCACCAAAAATTTTACCATAAATTAATCCAAAGGGGATTCCACCGACTAAATAAGCTAACAAATAAAAAAATCCATTAAGACTTGTAAAAAAATCAATTATTCCTGCTATTATCACCATTTTAAACCTTAAACATCTAAATGCTTAACATCTTTTGCGTGTGCTTGGATATATTCACGCCTTGGCTCTACCTCATCACCCATAAAAAGAGAAAAGACTTCACTTGCTTCTTCAATATCTTTAATTTCTACACGAATCAAACGACGATTTTCTGGTGTCATTGTTGTTTCCCAAAGTTGTTCTGGATTCATTTCTCCTAAACCTTTATACCTTTGGATATCCGCACCTTTTTTGCTACTTTCTTCTATTTTTTCTAGCATTTCTAAAGGATCGCTACCATTTAAAAATCCTAAATCTCTTTCTTTTAATTTACTGAATACAAAATGAGCTTCTTCAAAGAGTGGATGAGTAAATAAATCTTCATCAATCTTAATATCCACTAATCCAGAATCTGTTTGCACATAAAGGTGAATCCTTTGCTCTTCAATCACTTCATTTAAAATATTAAAATTTAAGCTTTGAATTTTCTCCTTAATTTTTGCATATAAATCTTGATTTTGCATACCAATTAAATCAGGATTTTCAATCAAATAACGCACAATTTCAATAAGTTGGAATCGCTTTTCTAATTCATTTAAAGTAGAACGATAATGAGCCACAATTTTAAAAAATTCCATTAAATCTTTTGTTCCAATGCCTTGAAACTCAAAATTTTCAATTCCATTTTCAATTAAATATTCACTTAAAGCCTTTTCATCTTTAAGATAAATTTCTTTTTTTCCTTTTTTAAAGCGATAAAGTGGAGGTTGTGCAATATATAAATAACCTGATTCAATAATGCCACGCAAATAACGAAAGAAAAAAGTCATTAAGAGAGTTTGAATATGACTACCATCTACATCCGCATCTGTCATAATAATAATTTTGTTATAACGAATTTTAGTAATATCAAAATCTTCTCCGATTCCACAGCCAAGAGCAGTGATAAGATTCTTAATTTCTTCACTTTTTAAAATCTTATCCAAACGGCTTTTTTCAACATTTAAAATTTTACCCCTTAAAGGTAAAATCGCTTGATAAACCCTATCACGCCCTTGTTTAGCACTACCTCCAGCTGAATCACCCTCCACAAGGTAAATTTCTGAAATGCTTGGATCTTTGCTTTGACAATCAGCAAGCTTACCAGGTAATGTTCCAACACTAAAAGTTTCTTTCTTGCGTGTTAATTCTCGTGCCTTTTTAGCTGCTTCTCTTCCTCTTGCTGCTAATAGAGCTTTTTGCATAATTGCTTTAGCTTCATTAGGATTTTCTTCAAAAAATTTAGCAAGTTTTTCATAAGTGAGTTTTTGGACAACTGGACGAACAAAAGCACTTCCTAATTTACCTTTTGTTTGTCCTTCAAATTGTGGATCAATAACTTTAACAGAAACAATGGCTACTAAGCCTTCTCTAATATCTTCTCCTGTGATTTTAGAATCTTTTTCTCTTGCATTAGCATTAGCTTCAATATAATTAGTAATTACCCTAGTTAATCCCATTCTAAAGCCTGATTCGTGAGTTCCCCCATCAATAGTCCGAATATTATTAACAAAGCTTAAAACCTTTTCTTCAAAACCTTCATTATAGGCTAGGGCAATTTGTATTTCTACATCGTTTTCAGTGCCTTCAAAATTAATAATTGTTGAGATTAATGGTTTTTTATTTAAATCACTCACAAATTGATTTAAACCACCTTCAAAATGATAAATTTCATTAAACCCATCGCGTTCATCTTTAAAGTGAATCGTAACTTGTTTATTCAAATAGGCAAGTTCTTTAAAGCGTTTTGATAAGATTTCTCTTTGAAATTCTGTGATTTCAAAAATGCTATCATCTGGAATAAATTCAATAATTGTTCCATTGTCTTTGCATTCTCCAATGACATTTAATTCATCTTGAGGAATTCCTTGAGCGAAGTTTTGGCGATAAATTTTTCCATTTTTATGAATTGTCATTTGAAGGGATTTAGAGAGAGCATTAACAACAGAAATACCAACTCCATGCAAACCACCTGAAACTTTATAAGAATCTTGATCAAACTTTCCACCAGCGTGAAGCACAGTTAAAACAACAGTTGCAGCAGGAATATTTTCTGTAGGGTGAATATCTACTGGGATTCCACGACCATTATCTTTAATAATCGCACTGCCTTGTTTTGTTAAAATAATAGAAATTTCATTACAATACCCAGCCATAGCCTCATCAATAGAGTTATCAACTACTTCATAAATTAAATGATGCAAACCATTTGTATTAGTGTCGCCAATATACATTCCTGGGCGTTTTCTAACGGCTTCTAAGCCTTTTAAAACTTTAATACTGCTACCTGAATATTGTTTGTTTTCCATTCTTTTCCTTGATATTTATAAAAATTTAAAGAATAATTGGCATCACGACTGTGGAGAAATTTTCACTTTTTAAAATAAAAGGTGCATTTTTTCCATTTAATCCCCAGATAAAATCTGTTGTTTCAATTTGACTTAAAAAGTCTAAAACATGTCGTGAATTGATTCCTATTTCAATTTCCTCTGTGATAGGTAAGTCTATTTCAATTTGTGTTTGTGCTTCAGAATTATCTTGACTTAAAGATTCAAATAGAATCTCACTAGGTCTAAAAGTAATTTTAACATCATTAGTAACAGAATTGATAACTTTGATTCCCTCAATGATTTTTGTTTTTGGAATAGTTAGTTTAGTTTGAATCTCTTTTGGTAAAATTTTCTCATAATCTGGAAATTTTCCATTAATAAGATGAGAGAAAAAGACATAATTTTGAGATTTAATGACAACATTTTTTTCATTATAGAAAAGTTCAATATGATCAAAAAACAATCTTTGAATTTCCGTAATTGCTTTTTTGGGAAAAATTAGGGCAAGATTATTTCCTGATGGATTCTCAAATTTAACCATTGCAAGGCGTTTAGTATCTGTTGCAACAAAGTTATAAGAATATTCTTTAATATCTAATAATGCACCATTAAGCTCTCGTTTTTGATTATTTGTATCAATAACAGGAAATATTTTTTTCATTGAATTAATGAGTTCTAAGGAATTAATTTCTAGTTTAGGCAGAGTTTCATATTCTGGAAAACTAGGAAATTCTTGTGCATTAAACATTGGAAGTTTAAAAGAGCTCTTATTTTGTTTAATATGGAGATTTTCATTATTTGTGTAAAGATTAATCTCACCTTCTTTTAATCTTTTAATAATGTCTAAAATTTGTTTTCCATTGACTGTGGCGATTCCTTGTTCATTAATTGTTAGAGAATTTGTAGTTGAACATAATCCCATTTCAAAATCAGTTGCTTTGCAGATTAATTGATTTTCTTTTGTTTCTAAATAGATATGAGAAGTGATTTGACTAGAATCTTTTTTATCTAAGAAAGGTTGTAGAGCAGTAAAGATATTATCTAAGACACTATTTTGAATGATGATGTTCATAAAATCTCCTTTTAATATAAATAAAATTTAGAAGTATTAGTAGAGAGATTGAAAAGTTGAATAACTACTAAAAATTCCTAAATTATCGTTGTTTTTGATGTGAATATTGAGTGCATTTATTTTCACATAATTTCACAATTTTATCAAAACTTTGTTTTAAAATAGATTATTTGATTTTGTTTTTTAGCTCTTCAATGATAGTTTTGAAGTTTGGATTCTTGTTGATTTCTTCTTGGATACTTTTCATTGCTTTACTAACAGTGCTGTGATCTTTCATATCAAAATAATCTGCTAAAGAAAGCATAGAATTTGGAGTAAGTGTGCGTGCTAAATAAATAACGATTTTTCTAGCTGTTACGATATTTTTGGAGCGACTTTTACTGCGAATTTCTGAAGGTTTGATATTGTAGTATTTTGCGACATTTTCTATGATTCTATCCATATTAATATTTTCTTTTGATTCTTTAATATATTCTTTGAGAATATCTCTTACAAAATCAATGGTTATTTCTTGAATATTTGTTACATTAATTGAAAAGTTAAGTTTAACCAAAACCCCTTCAATTTCACGGATATTATCATTAATATTTGCAGCAATAAAGTCAATGATTTTTGGGCTTAGGTGAATCCCATCTAATTCACATTTGGCATTAATAATATTGATTTTTGTTTCTAACTCTGGAGGTTGAATGTCTGCTAAAAGCCCTGAAGTGAATCGCGTTTTTAATCTTTCTTCTAATCCATTCATATCTTTTGGTGGTCTATCAGAAGTTAGCACAATTTGTTTGTCATTTTTTTTGAGTTCATTAAAGGTGTGAAAAAATTCTTCTTGGATTTGGTTTTTACCACTTAAAAATTGTATATCATCAATAAGTAAATAATCACAAGCGCGATATTTTTCTCGGAATCTATCCATAGTATTGTTGCGTATGTGAAGTAAATAATCATTTAAAAATTGTTCACTAGTAGTATAAATTACAGATTTTCCAACATTAGCATTTGCATTTCCAATGGCATTGAGTAAATGCGTTTTACCTAGTCCAGTGTTACCATAGATCACTAAGGGATTATAAATTGTGCTTTGATTTTGTGCCACAGCTTTTGCGACATTAAAAGCAAAACTATTAGAATTTCCAACAATAAAAGAATTAAAAGTTAAGGAAGGATTGAGATTAGTGGCATTTTGGATTTTTTTTATATTATTTTTACTTTCTTTTCTTTTATTAGGATTAAAAACTTCAATAATAATTTCGGGCTTATAACCACTTTGTTTTTCAAAAAGTTGGGCAATTTTACTAGAATATTTTGTTTTAATCCAGCTTGCAATGATATTATTTGGAGCATTAAAGATGATTCTATCATCGCGAGAATATTTTTCATTGAAATTAAGTTGAGTAATATAATTATCAAATTCAAAAGGCGTAATTTCTTTTTTTAGTTGTAATAAAACAGGATGCAAACTAACCTCACTTTTTATTTTTTAATTATTCACATTATGTGAATAGTATGTGAATAATAAATTTTGATTAATTTTATCCAAGAATTACTAAAATTTTTATATGATTACATTTTCTTAATTCATTAGAAGGAAAATTTTGAATATTTTAGGGATTGATCCAGGAAGTCGAAATTGCGGATATGCCATTATTCAAATAAATAAACAATCATTAATTTTATTAGAAGCAGGGTTAATAAAAATTAAAGAAAGAATTTTACAGCACCAAATTTTAGAATTTGTAGAGGGAATTGATTTGGTTTTAAAAAATCATCAGATTGATTCTGTGGCTATTGAAGATATTTTTTATGCTTATAATCCCAAAACGGTGATAAAGTTGGCTCAATTTCGTGGGGCTTTGAGTTTGAAAATTTTACAAGAGTTAGGTAATTTTACAGAATACACACCTTTGCAAGTTAAAAAGGCATTAACAGGAAATGGAAAAGCACAAAAAGAACAGGTTGCTTTTATGGTGAAGCGAATTTTAGGAATCAAGGGCGAAATTAAACCTTTAGATATTACTGATGCCATTGCTATTGCCATAACTCACGCCCAAAGGCTAAAGTTACAACATAAGGAATAAAATGAATATTACTTTATTAAACTATACTAATTTAAACATTTGCTCTCAAGCGATTCGAACTTGTTGGCAAAGTTTTGATAAAAGTGATAATGGTGGTGAAAAAGATAGAGAACTCATTGATAGGGTAGGGAATAAATATAAACATTCTAGCACTTTAGAACACCTTAGCTATACTTTTTATATTCAAGGTATTTCAAGAGCTTGTTTGCAAGAGTTAGCTAGACATAGAATGGCTTCTTTAAGTGTTAAGAGTAGTCGATATACATTAAAGGAATTAAAAGTAGAGGAAAGCTTTCTTCCTATAGATGAAACAAATTTACAAAGAGCAGAGAAATTTTTAGTTTTTACAGAAAATTTTCAAGTAAATGAATCTTCTATCAAAGCATTAGAAAATCTTAGGATTCTTTTAAAAGATAATATCAGTAATGATTTGGCAAAATTTGCAATGCCTGAATCTTACAAAACTGAATTAACTTGGAGTATTAATGCTAGAAGTTTGCAAAATTTCTTGCATTTAAGAAGTTCTAAAAGTGCATTATGGGAGATTAGGAATCTTGCTTTGGAAGTTTATAATCATATTCCTGAAGAACACAAGTTTATTTTTGAATCAATTTATAAAAACAAAGGAGAATTATGAAAATTTTTAAACTTTGGTTGATTGGAATTTGTTTGTTTAGTTTGCAAGCTTTGGCAAATGATTTAAAAGAAAATGTGGATTATATTGTTTTAAAAAAACCCATTTCTAATATGCAAAATAAGGTGATTGAAATTTTTAATATCGGTTGTCCGCATTGTGCATACTATAATACAAATTTTGTCCCTAATCTTTTAGAATTTTTACCAAAAGATGTAGAATTTTTACCTTATCATGTGGCAGCTGCGATTCCAATTCATGAAGAAACTTCTAATATTTTAGTTGTGGCATTAGCTAAAGATAAGGAAAAAAGTTTGGAATTAAAAGATAATGATTCTTTGTATAAAAAAATATTAAATCATTATTTCAACGCCATTCACAAAGAAAGGAAAAATTGGTCAAATAGACAAGAATTTTTAAAAGAGGGTTTAGAAATACTAGGAATTTCTGAAGCAGAATATAAAGAAGTTTTGAAGGCAAAAAATTCTAGAGAAGCTTTAAAGCAATGGCAAAGTATGTTAGAATACACAGAGATTCAAGGAGTTCCAAGTTTTATTATCAATGGAAAATATATGATTTTATCTAGTGGGATAAAGGGCGTGGAAGATTTTATTTATAAAGTTGATTATTTACTTACAAAATAACTAAATTTAAAAATTTAGTTATTTTAAAAATTCTTGGAATCTAATCTATAAAATCTTCTATAATTTCTTCTTGTAAAACAAATTGAATTTCTAAATTAAATTCCCCAGTAATTTTTTCTTTGATAATAAGAATAGGGGAAGTTAAAAATCCTTGTGGATATATTTTTTGTCGTAGGGATAATTGATAGGATTCATCTAAACCATTTTTTAGGAGCGATTCAAAATTGTCTTGTTGAATAAATTCTTTAAATTTTTCAAATTCTAAAAATAAAATTCCTTCTTTTGAAGCATAGCCAATTCCATCTTTCCAAAATTCAATTTTTGCTTTTGTGGGTTTATTAATTATAGAGTGATTACAAATAAAGCTAGGAATAGTTTTTGAATCTTGGGTTAAGATTCCTTTAAGAAGACAATATTTTTGAACTTTTCTTTTGATAATGTTATAGGGTTTATTGTTATTTTCTAAAGATTCTCGTATTTGAAAATTTCTTAGGCGCAAAAGGGGAAGATTTCTAGAATCTTTTGGGAGATTGAGTGCAGAAACAAGCTCTAATGGAATCTTTTGAGCTTTTTCTCGTTGCTTAGTGAGTGCAAAGAGGCAACCACAATAATTTTGGCGGTAAAGATTAGCTTCTTTGGCAAGTTCATTTTGAATTTTAGTTCCGCCATTTCCTCTCACATCTATGGGTAGAAAATCAAGTGAATGTTTTTTCGCCATCATTTCACCTTGTGAAAAGAGTTCATTTTGAGATTTCATAGGACTTGCAAGTAGAGTAGTAGTGAATTCCACACAATGTGTTTCTTTCGCAATTTGTGCTGTTCTCTCTAAACGATAATCAAAGCAATATGAACATCGTTCACCTTTTTCTGGCTCATCTTCTAATCCTCTTGTGCCACAAAGCCACGAATCTAAATCATATTCCCCTTCAATTAATGGAATTTTTAACATTTCACAGCTTCTTTTGACATCATTAAGACGCATAAGATATTCTTCATAGGGATGAATATTAGGATTATAAAAAAAGCCACAAAATTGTTTTTGTGGGTAGAGTTTTTGAAGTTGGGTTAGAAAATGATGACTATCCACGCTGCAACAAATATGCACTAAAGTAGTTTTTTGATTTGAAAAATTGTGGGGAATTTGAGACATTATAAACCTTTGAATCTTTGATTATTTTTTGTAGGCATAATACAAAAAAGTACCCATACCAATGATAAAAACAATAATCAAAAAAATAAGTAAAATAATATCCAAACTAGGCATTTGCAATTTCCTTTTCTCTTAATTGTCCACAAGCAGCGCTAATATCTAAGCCTTTAGATTCACGAATCGTGCATAAAAGTCCTTTTTTGAGTAAAAATTCTCTAAAAGCTTCAACTTTTTCTTTACTTGGTCGTTTGTAAGGACTTCCTTCGTGAGGATTAAAATAAATGAGATTGACTTTAGCTTTGATTTTATTAAGAAGCGCTACAAGTTTTTTAGCACATTCTAAACTATCATTGATTCCATCAATCATTAGATATTCAAACATTACTCTTTTGCGTGAATCAATAGGAAAAGCTGCCACTTCATCAATAATATTTTGAATATTATAGGCTTTGTTAATAGGCATTAATTTCGTGCGGAGTTCATCATCAACTGCATGGAGTGATATGGCTAGCTGCACTCCTAAATCTAATGCTCCAAGTTTTTTGATTTTAGGTGCAATTCCACTTGTAGAGATAGTTTGCCTTCTGCGAGAAATGCTTAATCCATCAAGTTCTGATAAGATTTGAATACATTTTGTAACATTTTCTAAATTATCAAGTGGTTCGCCCATTCCCATATACACTATATTTACAGCCTTATTATTTGGGATATTTTGATCTTTTTTGATAGCAAAAACTTGATACACCATTTCTCCTGCACTAAGGTTCCTTACAAATCCACCTTTAGCCGTAAGACAGAAACTACAACCCACTTTGCAACCCACTTGAGATGAAAGACAAAGTGTAAATTTATCTTCTTTCATTTTTAAAAAAACAGCTTCATAAGTGAGATTATCAGCGGTTTTAAAAAGATATTTCACACTACCATCGCTACTTTGTTCTTTTCTTGCGATTTCTACTGCATTGCTTGTAAAATTTTCTTTTAAAAATTCACGCAAATTTTTTGGGAGATTTTCCATTTGATTAAAATCATTTTCATAATGAACATAAAGCCAATGGTAGATTTGTTTGGCTCGGAATTTTGGAAAATCTTTTAGAGAATCACTTAAAGAATCTAGCGTGAATCCAAAGATATTTTGTTTATCCATTTTTTCTTGTCCTAATATAATCTTCTAAATTTTGCATCGCTTTTTTATGGTTAGAAAAAAATTCTTTTTGACTTTCTTTGTGAATATGATTTGTGCTACAAAAGATTCCTAAAGCGGGTATTTCATAATGTTTTGCAACTTGCAATACACTAAAAAATTCCATATTTTCGTATAAGATTCCAAGTTTTGTTAGTTTTTGCGCAAGACTAGAATTAGTCGTAATATAATTACTAGAATTAACAATATTTTTTAATGTTTCATGTGAAACATTTTCTAAAGAAATACAATTATCTAAGGGAGTATAAGAATCTTGCTGCAAAAAAGAAAGCTCAATATTAGTCGCACTTTGTGATTCAAAGATTTCTAATAAGGGTTTGGAATCATCATAACATCCACAAGTTCCTACAAAAACTATTTCATTTGGTTTTTCATAAAAAATAAGTTGTGTGAGATTCATTGCACTTTCTATGAGACCAACCCCAATACTTTTAGCAAAAGAAAAACTTTCAATTTTTCCAGCACAGCAAATCATCATAAAGCCTTATTTAATAATTTCTTTATAATACAAATGAGATTCATCTTTTTTGATTGTTTTTTGAGTGGGAATCTGCAGGACTTCAAAGAATCTTGATTTTTCTAAAAAGGCAATCTCAATAATATCTCCCACTTTCACATCTCGACTTGCTTTGACGCTAATTCCAGCGATTTTGACAACTCCATTTTCAATCATATCTTGAGCAATAGTGCGTCTTTTTGTAATATTAACAGCATTTAGGAATTTATCGATTCTCATTAGTTTAAGCCTAAAAATTTTTGTGAGTATTGTATCTAAAACTATATTAATTTATCATACTATATAATTGTAAAAATTAAAAGGAGTAAATTATGGAAAAAACAAAAGACATTAAAAAAGTAGTATTAGCCTATAGCGGTGGGCTTGATACAAGCGTGATTCTCAAATGGCTTGGGGATACTTATAATTGTGAAGTGGTAACCTTTACAGCAGACATTGGGCAAGGCGAAGAAGTAGAACCTGCACGAGCAAAAGCCTTGAAATTAGGCATAAAACCGCAAAATATTTTTATTGATGATTTGCGTGAAGAATTTATACGCGATTTTGTATTTCCTATGTTTAGGGCAAATACAATCTATGAAGGAGAATATCTCCTTGGCACGAGCATCGCAAGACCACTTATTGCTAAGCGACTTGTAGAGATCGCTAGAGAAGTGGGCGCTGATGCCATAGCACACGGCGCAACTGGCAAGGGCAATGACCAAGTGCGATTTGAGCTTGGAGCTTATGCGCTAAATCCTGATATAAAAGTCATCGCGCCTTGGAGAGAGTGGGATTTAAATAGTCGCGAAAAATTACTTGCTTACGCAGAATCTGCAGGCATTGAGATTGAAAAAAAGCAAAATAAATCGCCTTATTCAATGGACGCAAATCTCTTACATATAAGCTATGAAGGACAGATTCTAGAAGATCCAAATGTTGCACCTGAAGAGGATATGTGGCGATGGAGTGTAAGCCCCAAAAATGCCCCTGATAACCCAACTATCATTACCATTAGTTTTGAAAAAGGCGATGGCGTAGCAATCAATGGCGAGAAGCTAAGCCCTGCAGAGTTTTGGGCAAAACTTAACAAGCTTGGCGGAGAGAATGGCATTGGGCGACTTGATTTGGTAGAAAATCGCTATGTGGGTATGAAATCGCGTGGGTGCTATGAAACTCCGGGTGGAACAATCTATCTAAAAGCACATCGTGCTATAGAATCTCTATGTCTTGATAGAGAAGCAGCGCACCTAAAAGATTCGATAATGCCAAAATATGCCGAGCTTATTTATAATGGCTATTGGTTTAGCCCAGAGCGTGAGGCGTTGCAAGCATTGATTGATAAGACACAAGAAAAAGTCGAGGGTGTCGTGAGGCTAGAGCTATATAAAGGCAATGTAACCGTGTTGGGTAGAGAATCCAAAAACTCTCTCTTTAATGCGGCTTATAGTACCTTTGAAGAAGATTCTGTATATAACCAAAAAGATGCCGCAGGGTTTATTAAGCTCAATGCATTAAGATTTATCATCGCAGGGAAAGCAAGGAAGTAAAATTTTAATGAGCACGGAATTACTTAATGCAAAGATAAAGAATTTTTCTTATCAAAAGTGCTTACGAAAGGAATTAGAAAATCATATCTTTATAGATATTAATGATTTACCTAGTTCGAGCATTGTTTCATTTAGTGGTAAAGAGTTTGCTTTGAGTAAATGGGTTAGCCCAAAACGCACGTGATCCTATCCTTATGCAAGAGTGTATGATACTTTTGATTGTGATGTTTCTAAAGTTGTTACTATAATTCCCATCATTAAAGATGAGGGAAGTAGTGGCAATATGGATTACTTGCAGTGGGATACACTCTCTTTGATGAGCTTACTGAATGTTTATGTTATTTTGGCTTTTTATGATAAAGCAGAAATACATCGCATAAAACAAAATAAGATTACTAATCAAAAATTTCATAATGGATATATCAAACAAGAATTAGAAAAACTTTGTAATTATCATCAATCTGCTTTACATTGGAATCTTAATTAACTCAAACAAGAAAATCTATCATTGCTCATAGAATCTGCAAAACAATCTTATACAAATATTTCTAGAAGTCTAGGTTGCACTTTACATAATCCACAAAATATTGATAAATTTGTAACCAAAATAACACAAAGTAAAGATTCCTTTATGGAATTTTCACGAAGCAAAGCAAAAATGGCACAAAATAGAGAAATACATACCACACAACCCAAAGAATTTATTGGTATAGGGAAAAAGACAAAAATTATGATACAAAATTATTTGGGTGGGTAATACTTTTTTGCCATTGATGATGTATTATTTAAGGACAAATGTTTATATCTTTGTGAAAGCAAACATAGTAAAAATACAATTTTACCAAGTGAAGATGATATCAAAGATGGCTTACTTAAGCTTATGCTTTATAACAATATAGATTCTATACAAGGTTACAAGAATTTTAAAGTTGTTTTGCGCTTAACTTCTAATATTTTACAAGATAGTATTGCTCTGCCAAACAATAATCTAGAATTATTTCTAAACAGCAATCCATTTTCACCCAAAGAAAAGCAAATGCTTCTTTATCTTAATCTAGAATCTAACAAAAATCATTTTAGTGTATGGATTAATTATGACCTATAGTAAATCTCCATTAAGGTATCCTGGTGGAAAATCAAGAGCAATCAAGCTTTTAAGAGATTATTTTTTTAAACATTTTAAGGAATATAGAGAACCATTTTTTGGTGGTGGTAGTGTAGGTTTGTATTTATTGCAAAATACAAGTTACAAAGATGCTATGTACTATGCCAATGATTTGAATTATGATCTATATTGTTTTTGGCAGACTTTAAAAACTAGAAGTGCAGAGTTAATACAAGAAATTCAGAATATCAAGAATAGTTATGAATGTGGCAGGAATCTTTATGAAACACTAATAAAGCGCAGAGATAGCATAGATGACTTCCAAAGAGCAATTGATTTTTTCATACTTAATCGCATTACATTCTCTGGAGTTGTAGATAGTGGAGGATATTCACAAAAAGCATTTCAATCACGCTTTACACAAAGTTCTATAGAGAGATTAAAAGAAGCTGCTCGAGTGATTCAAGGTTTTCAATTTTCAAATAGCGATTATGCAGATCTAATTTTAAAAAATGGTAAAGATGTGTTTATATTTTTAGATCCGCCTTATTTTAGCGCCACAAAATCAAAGCTTTATGGTAAAAAAGGTAATTTGCATACAAGTTTTGATCACAAGAGATTGTGTGAAACCTTAAAAAGTACTTCACACACTTTTTTACTTACATATGACGATAATGAATTTATACGAGAGCTTTATCAAGATTTTTATATACAAGAGTTACAGATACAATATGGAATGAACAATTATAAACAAAAATATGCACCAAAGGGTAATGAAATTTTAATTAGCAACAGGAAAATTTGTAATTCTTTGTTTGATGAATTATAAAAAATCCTGTATTGTATGTCAAATATATTTTACAGATCTCATCACGCACAATTTGTGTGCTAAGACTTTCAAAAAACTCTAAAAAATTAATGTAATTTACTAACAAAAATTGATGAAATGTGTTTGCTTTAACAAAAGGTTTAATGGATTATATTTTGAAGACTAAAGGAAGCAGTTAAGGGGCAAAAGCCCCCCAAAAGTCCTAGAGGCTTATTTAGAGATTTTTTCCAAAGTAGCGTTGAAAGTTGCACTTGGGCGCATAATCGCATTGCATTTTGCATCATCAAATTTATAATAACCACCTAAATCTACTTTTACACCTTGAGCTTCTAGATATTCTTGGTGAATCTTACTTTCATTAGCATTGAATTCTTCGGCTATTCCTTTAAAGAAGTCTTGTAGATTTGTATCTTTATTTTGATTGGCTAGTGCATTTGCAAAATACATTGCCAAATAAAAATGACTAGTGCGGTTGTCATCTTCTTTGACTTTTCTCGATGGAGCTTTGTTGTTATCAAGCCATTTGGCGATTGCTTCATCAAGGCAGTTTGCTAGAATTTGAGCTTTAGCATTGTTAGTTTTTTGAGCAAAAAATTCTAGGCTTGCTTGCAAGGCTAAGAATTCTCCCAAGCTATCCCAACGCAAGTGATTCTCTTCAATAAGTTGTTCTACTTGTTTTGGAGCACTTCCTCCTGCTCCTGTCTCAAACATAGCTCCACCATTTAGCATTGGCACTACAGAGAGCATTTTCGCACTTGTTCCAAGCTCTAAAATAGGGAATAAATCTGTCAAATAATCTCGCAATACATTACCTGTAATTGAAATGCAGTCTTTTCCTGCGCGAATGAGTTTAAGTGATTCTAAACAAGCTTCTTTAGGAGCTAAAATCGCGATTTCTTTACCTTTTTCTTGCAATCTTTGTTTGACTAAGTCAATCATAATTTTGTTGCTAGGGCGTTTTTCATCAAGCCAAAAGATTGCAGTATTTCCAGTGATATCTGCTCTTTGGATTCCTAAATCAATCCAATTTGAAACGGCATCGTATTTAGCTTGATTAGCTCTATAAATATCACCTTTTTGCACTTTGTGTTCTAGGAGTGTGTTGCCATTTTCATCGGCAATTCTAAAGACACCATCTTCTTTTGCAACGAAAGTTTTGTCGTGAGAACCATATTCTTGAGCTTTTTTTGCCATTAAACCTACATTAGAAACACTTCCTAGAGTTTTTGGGTCAAGTGTGCCATTTTGGTGCAGATCTTCAATTACAGCTTCATAAATAGTTGCATAAGTTTTATCAGGAATTAGCGCATTAGTATCGCGTTCTTTGCCTTCTTTATCCCAAAGTTTTGCGCCATTTTTTAGCATTGCAGGCATAGAAGCATCTACAATCACATCGCTAGGAACATGTAGATTTGTTATCCCTTTGTCAGAATTAACCATAGAAAGTGGAGCATTTTTGGCAAGAATCTCATTGTATTTAGCAAGTATTTCTGCCTTTTTACTAGAATTTTCTATTTTGCTTAGAAGTTCTGAAATACCATTATTTGGGTTGATTCCAAGTGCTTCAAATTCCTCTTTAAAACTTTCAAACAATTCTTTAAAATATGCTTTGAGAGCATAGCCAAAGATAATAGGATCGCTTACTTTCATCATAGTGGCTTTTAAGTGCAAAGAAAGCAATAAATTTTTGTTTTTGCAGACTTCTATTTGTTCTTCATAAAATTTACTCAAATCTGCTACACTCATAAAGGTTGCATCTAGAATCTCATTTTTTTCTAGTTTTAAATTATCTTTTAAGATTTCAGTTCCTTTGCTTCCTGTGAATTCAATTTTTGCAGTAGTAGGGGCTTGGATTAGAATGGCTTTTTCATTATCAAAAAAGTCTCCTTTTTGCATATAAGAAACGCAACTTTTAGAATCTTTATTAAAAGGCACCACTTTGTAAGGATTTTTTTTGGCATATTCTTTAACAGCCTTGGTGCTTCTTCTATCAGAGTTTCCTTGGCGTAAAACTGGATTTACAGCACTTCCTAATACCTTTTGATATTTTTCTTTGATAGTTTTTTCTGCATCATTTTTTGGATCATCAGGGAAGTTTGGAATCTTAAATCCTTTTTGTTGCAATTCGGCAATAGCAGCTTTTAGCTGTGGAATGGAAGCAGAAATATTAGGCGTTTTGATGAGATTTGCATCAGGTTTTTCTACAAGATTGCCAAGTAAAGCTAGTTCATCTTTATAGCCATTTTCTGGAAATTGAGCTAGAATTCTAGCAGCCAGTGAAATATCAGAAGTTTCAACTTCAATTCCTGCCTTTTTTAAAAAGGCTTTAACGATTGGTAAAAAAGAATAAGTCGCTAATGCTGGGGATTCATCTGTAAGAGTGTAGGTAATTTTCATAAATGTCCTTTGCTAGAAATAATTTATTAGAGTATAGCAAAGAATTGCACATATTAAAATAATTTTAGGTAAGAATCTTTTTACTTTTTTATAGGCGTGAAATTCTGTGATACTTTTTGTCTCTAAAATCTCTACAAAAGACTTTTTATAAAGAATTTACAAGGGCAAATCCTAAATGATAGGGGCTTCTATTTGATTATTTTCTGGTGGTGTGAAATGCGTTTGTGTAGTTTGTGCGGTGGATTCATAGATGATTTCTAAGGCATTGCTTGAATCAGCAGAATCAACAAATCGTGTGCAATGTTTGTGAAAAGTAAGCTTAACAACACCTGTTGGTCCATTTCTTTGTTTTCCGATAATAATCTCTGCTTCCTCTTCGTTTTTAGGCACAAATGTAGATTTATAATCCTTACCTTCTTTTCTAGCTGCTTCTTCTTTTTCTTTTTCATCTTTTTGTTTATATACAGCATCACGATAAACAAACAAAATAATATCCGCATCTTGTTCAATAGATCCAGATTCACGCAAATCCGAAAGCATAGGGCGCCTATCACTTCGGGATTCTAAACTTCTATTAAGTTGAGAGAGTGCGATGATTGGAATTTCTAATTCTCTTGCAATCATTTTTAATCCCCTGCTTATCTCGCTTACTTCTTGGTGGCGATCTTTTTTGCCATCAGCACTACTCATTAGTTGCAAATAGTCAATTACAGCTAGTCCAATTTCGGGGTGCTTTGATTTTATTTTTCGCATTTTAGTGCGGAATTGATGGATAGTTAGGATACTATTATCATCAATAAAAAGTGGCGCATTTGCCATAATATCGGCTGCATGAGAGAGTTGTTCCCATTCTTCATCTTGTAAATTTCCTACGCGCAAATGTTGTAAGGCAATAGAAGTTTTAGCCGAAAGCATTCTTAGCATTAGTTGTTCAGCGGGCATTTCAAGACTAAAAAACGCAACTCCTCTGCCTGTATCGAGAGCTTTTTGTGCCATATTCAAAACAAGTGTGGTTTTACCCATTGCAGGACGTGCTGCGACAATAATCAAATCTCCTTTTCCAAAACCAGTGGTTTTTTCATTAAGCGAATGAAAGCCTGTATCTACACCAATAAGCACAGAATTTCCGCGTTTTTTTATTTCTTCAATGTAATGCAAAGTAGCGGTTGTTACTTCTCTAGAATCGCGAAATTCCTTATTTTCGTGAATATTGGTGATTTTATAAAGTTCGCTTTGAAGGTAATCTATAATATCTTTTGCGGGATTATCCGAATCATTACTAGCCTCATTGATTTTCATAGCCAAAGAGTGTAGCTTTCTTCTTGTAGAATCTTCTTTAATTTCTTGTGTATAGGCATGAATATCACTAATAGGGCTTGTGCTTAGAATATTTAGGATTTCTTCTTGGTCTATGGGGCGTGATTTTGTGGATTTTTTGAGAATAAACTCTTCATCAAGAGGCATATCAAGTCGCCTAAGTTCTAGCATGGCAGCAAAAATATTTTGATTAGGTGCGTATGAAAAATCTTCGGGTGCAAGTGTCTCAGAGACAAAATCTAGCTGTTCTGGATCAAAGAAAATAGAGCTTAAAACAGCGCGTTCAATTTGAATTTCCATTTTTTAAATCCCCCTTGATATGAAAAAATAAATGTGTAAGAGCCACAGAAGAAAAAAGAGGCACAAAAAAGCCAACAAAAGGAATAAGGCTTAAAAGGAACAGAGGTATTATTAAGCTTCTTATGGCATTTTTATGAGTTTGTTTAGTAGGAGCAAATTCTTGTTGGCTAAAAATATTTTCACCAACATCTTGGACTTGTCTTTTGGAAAATAGCCAATAATTTAAAAGTGTGATTCCAATAATCCAAATGGGGGGAATAAAATAAAAAGGAAGCAAACATAAAAAAAGCATTGCATAAATCACATAGGGGATAATTAAAAGTAAAAGAGAAACAAAAAAGTTTGTATCAGGCTGAATCAAAATAGAAGAATAATGTTGCTTGTGAATGAATTTAACAACAAAAGGAGTTAAAAAAGCATTAATTAACATAAGTGTTAAAAATTGTGATAACCAAAAAACTATCACTATGATGACAAACAAAAAGGTGTGAGTAAGTATTTCTAGTGGAGCTTGAATCCAAGAAAGCCAAGAAGTTTCAATGGTTATGTATGGCTGAATTAACTCAAATAAGTTTGCCATCACATTCTTGCTAAAAAAATAAAAAATAGTAATCCAAAAAACTAAAGAAATAATAAATGGAAGAAGTGCGAGTTTGAGAATAAAAGGCTTAAAAAAATCCTTAATAGCTTTTTGTAAATAATAGGGGGTTTGGGTGATTGATTTTCCCATTTTTGATCCTAGAAATGTTTTGTGGAGTTATATCATTGTTTTTCTAAGATTCTACTTTTTTTGCGCCAAAATATAGAGTGGCTCATAAGTGAGATTATTTTTAAAGCGTTCTTCATAGGATTTTAGATGAGTTTTTGTGAGTGTAAGGGAGCTAGTATAGACATTCACGCCAGTGTTTTTAAGATGTTTAAAAACTTCCAAAGGATTACTAAAGTGCAAAGTCTGCAATATGCTAAAACATTCTAAAATCTCCCAGTCTTTTTCTAAGATTTCTTTGTATTTGAAAGTATCAAGGTATTCTAGTCCAGAGCCTAAAAACTCTCGCATTTCCCATAGATTATTTTTGCCAAAGATTCCTAGAAGCAAAAGAGAGTTTTTGTTTGAAAGTTGGTTAAATTTAGGTAGAAGTTTAAATTGATTAGTCCATTGTAAGGCAGCATTAGAAGCAATCAAATCAAAAGTAATATTTTGATAAATATTTTTTATCATTTCTAAATTTTCAATATCAAATTTTAAGAATTCTATATTTTTGTCTAAAAAGCTTTGAGAGAAGTCTATCAAATCCAATGCTATAAAATTATCATATATTAATTTATTGCTTATTTTTTCTGAAAAACCACCTCTTCCACAGCCTAATTCTAGGATATTTTGGAAATGAGAGTTTTTTTGATGATGTGTAAGAATCTCTAGTAAAATATCCTGCATTTTATTTTGGATTGTTGCTGCTTTGCTGTAAGTGTTTTGCGCTTTTAAAAAAGTCTTTTGTAAAGTGGCTTTTAGCATAGAATTTTCCAATCAAAAAAAGCAAAATGAGGGGCATTGATTTCTAAAATTTGCTGTTTGTAAGCTTGATGGCTCCAAAAATTTTTTTGTGCTTGTGTGGGAAAAATAAGGTCATTAGACGAAATAATGATTCTGTCCCATTTAGAGGAATTTTCTATATGATGTTGATAATCTAAAAAAAATTTTAATTCATCTTTGAGTAGGGATTCTTCTAAAAATAAAAAATCTTTGGGGGGCGGATAGTGAATGCCAAAAAGATTTTGTTTAAATGATTCTAGGTTAAATTTTTTTTGCGTGAGCACAAAGAGTTTGGGGTGGATTCCATAAGTTTCATGGATACCATATTCTGTGCCATTTACTGCTGTTTTGGATTTGAAATCAAAAGCAATAGAGTCTCGATTTAAAAACAAATGAGCCACCCAAACTCCCATAGAAAATCCAAGCAAATGGAGATTTTTACTTCGTAAAGGAAGTAACAAATTTTCTAGTGCAGAAAAATTTAAATGTTGGTAATGTGAGAGTAAAATCCAATCATAATTGCTAGGGATAAAGCTTTGAAAATGACTGAAATGTGATGCAAAACCACCAAATAACAATAGAATATCTTTATTATTATTAATATTATGATAAATATTCATAATCAATTTCTTTTAGAGAATCACATAAGGATTCAAGCTGGTGAAATGGAATCTTTTGGGTTAGAGAAAAACGCAAACAAGATCGATTCTGCGGAATGGTTGGAGGTCTAATGGCAGGTGCAAAAAATCCTTTTTTTTCTAGTTCTTTTTGAAAAAATATTGCTTTTTGATTGTCTTTTAAAACAAGACTTAAAATATTATATTCTCCTAAAATTTCATAATCAAGATTATTTTGCAAAAGTATTTTAAAATCTTGACTAATGTTAGAAAGCCTTTCTCTTTGTTTTTCTAAATTAGGTAAATGCAAAAAGGAAAAATAACTCATTGCAATATTAATAGGTGGTAGTGCTGTTGAGTAAATTAGGCTTCTTGAGAAGTTGATAAAATAATTTCTGAAATCACTTTGGCATAGCACGCACGCACCCATAGAAGCCATAGCCTTGCCAAAAGTCAAAACAAGAAAATCAATTTCTTTTAAAACAGGATAGCAAAGCCCTAAACCATTTTGCCCAAAACTCCCTATACTATGAGCCTCATCAATATATAAATAGACATTTTTAAATTGCTTTTTTAGTGCAATAAGAGATTGTATTTTTGCAAAATCACCCTCCATACTAAAAAGCCCCTCAGTTAAAATAAAAATAGCTTCAAAATTATTGGCATTTTGCTCTAGCAGTTTTTTTAAATCTTGCATATCATTGTGCAAAAAGCGTCTAAAAGCGACTTTTTCAAAGGATTTTAAACCATCAATGTGGCTTGCATGAATACTTCTATCAGCTATAAAAAGGATATTTTTAAGTCTGCTAAGTGCGCTAAGAGCACCTATATTTGCGTGATAACCACTATTAAAAAGCAGAGCTTTTTTGTTAAAAAGTGATTCCAAATAAGTCTCAAAAGCTTCATAAATTTCAAAGTTTCCGCTTAAACTACGAGAAGAAGAGGCGCTAAAAAAGCAATTTTCTCTAAAAAGCTTTGAATCTAAAAATTCTGCGATGAAATCTTGATTGCTTGCAAGGTTTAGATAGTCGTTGCTTGCAAGATTTAAAAGCCATTTACCATTTTTTTGGATTTCCAAATCCTTGTGCTTTTGCGGGAAAAGGGTTCGGAGATTTGAGGATTGTTTTAGTTGATTAAGGATTGTTTGAATGGCATTTGTCAATTTAAAGCCCTCTTAGGCTTTAGATTCTTCTATTAGTTTTGCAAATTCGCTAAAAAGTGCTGTAGATTCAGAAGGTCCAGGTCCTGCTTCTGGGTGGTGTTGAAGAGAGCAAATAAGCGCAGTTTTGTATCTTAAGCCTTCAATTGTCCCATCAAAGAGATTGCGATGAGTAACTTCTGCGATTTCTTGAATGGATTCTGGAACAGAATAATTGTGGTTTTGAGCTGTAATTTCTACTTGATTAGTAAGCAGATTTTTAACAGGGTGATTGCCGCCGTGATGTCCAAACTTTAGCTTGTGTGTAGGATAGCCTTGGGCTAAAGAGAGCAGTTGATGCCCTAGGCAAATGGCAAAAATTGGGATTTTTGCTTCAATAAGTTTTTTGATTTGAGTAACTTCTTGATTTAGAACTTGTGGATCCCCTGGTCCATTAGATAAAAATATCCCATCAAACTCTTTATTGCTGTGGCGTTTGATAAGAGATTCTGCATCAAAGCAGTGTGGAATCACTTCTACGCTAAAACCTGCATTTACAAGTTCTCTTAAAATGCTTTTTTTGATTCCAAAGTCAATAGCAAGAATCTTTTTATTAGTTTTTGGTCTTGCAAAATCCATAAGCCCAAAGTCAAATCGACCCTCATCGTGTGTATAGTTTTCTTTGGTGCTTACTTCTTTGATATAGTTAATAGCTTCGATTCTTGGGGAAGATTCAAGGATTTTTTTGAGTTCATTTTTGTCTGAAATTTCTGTGGAAGCCACCATCATCATAGCTCCCTGTTTTCTTATAGTTTGTGTGAGCATTCTTGTATCTAATCCACAAATCCCCATACAATCGTGTTGTTGTAAAAATTCACTCAAGCTCTCTGTGGCACGAAAGTTGGAATAAAAGGCATTGTAATTGCGACACAAAATACCCTTGGCAAAGATACTATGACTTTCTGTGTCTTTTGGATTTGCCCCAACAATCCCAATTTCTGGCATTGTAAAGCAAATAAACTGCCCTGCATAACTTGGATCAGTTGTAATCTCTTGATAACCAGTCATTGAAGTATTAAAAACAAGTTCGCCTGTTGCAGTTTTGTTTGCTCCAAAGCTTTTTGCTTCAAAAAACATTCCATTTTCTAAATAAACCCAAGCATTTTTTAAAGTTTGCATTATAGGAATCCTTTCTTTTTAAGCTCTTCTTGATAGAGTCTATCAAAAATCAAATCATATTCTTCAGAGCCAAAAACAATTTTGCGTTTATAGTTGCTAATTTTTTCATTAACAATATTTTCTATTTCATTGTAGATTTTAACATAACCATCAATGGCTTTGAAAATGACATTTTTTACGCGTGTTTCAGAGGTAGAATATTCAATCAAATCTTCTTCGTAAAGTTCATCAAGTATTTTGTGTGCAAGGTGATTATAACGATCTTCCCAATTTAAAATAAAGCCTTCATTTTCAGCAAGCTTATGTTTGATTTTCCAAAAAAGCTGGTGTTCATCTGCTTGCATAAATTCAATTTCATCAAGATTTTCTTCCAAGATTTCTCTTGCTTTTTCTTCGATTTTTATTTCTTCTTTAATGTCTGCTTCAATGAAGTTTTGTGCTATTTTGCTAATACCTTCTATTCCATGCAAAAGACTAACAAATCCGCAGGTTGATAAATCAAGTGCTATTTTATTTCCAATATAAGGTGCGTGTGGGAGTCTAAGCTTCATTATATAACCTTAAATAATTTTTCTATAATTTTAGCGTTTTATCTCTTAAAATATTACTTTAAGTTTAGGATTCCATTTTTTTTGAGCGAATCTTTGAGGTTTTGGGCTTTGGTTTGGAAATCATTGGTGTAGGTGGGAAAATGAGCGATTTTAATTGAGCTATAATTTTGAATAAAGCTGTCCATTTGGGGATTTTGTTCTCCAGAGATAATAAGTCCTAGAATTTCAATATTTCTTTGCCTTAAGGCGTCAATGCTAAGTAAAATGTGATTGATTCCGCCTAGATAATAGCTTCCTACTAAAAGTGTTGAAAAACGATATTTTTGGAGAAAATCAATCATACACACACAAGAATCCAAAGGTGTAAAAAGCCCACCAGCACTTTCAATCAAAAGGTGATTAGAAAGAGGTAAGGGGATTTCTAACCCATTGTATTGTATGTTTTCTTTTTGCATTGCAATATGTGGGCTTGCAGGGGTTTGAAGGAGAATGCCTTGTGGGTGGATTTTGGTGTGAGGGCTTAGAGCTTGAATCTTTTGGCTATCTGTTGGGATTCCAGCTTGGACTAATTTAAAATATTCAAACCCAAAAGCATAGCACAGCGCTGCACTTACAGAAGTTTTACCTACATCAGTGTGGCTACCACAAATAAAAAGTTGCATTAGCACACGCTTTTACTAAGTGTTTTGGCAAGTCCGCCAAGAGCGGTTTCTTTGTATTTTGCATTCATATCTTTGCCAGTTTGATACATGGTTGCAATCACATTATCTAAGCTAACTACAGGATGGCTTTTGCGTGTCATTGCCATTCGTGCAGCACTAATAGCTTTAATCGCACCAAAGGCATTGCGCTCAATGCAAGGAATTTGCACAAGCCCAAAAGCAGGATCGCAAGTTAGCCCTAAATGATGTTCCATAGCAATTTCAGCAGCATTACAAGCTTGTTGTATGTTGCCACCTAGAATCGTAGTCATTGCAGCAGCTGCCATAGAGCTAGCTGAACCAATTTCTGCTTGACAACCCGCTTCAGCACCGCTAATACTTGCATTTTTCTTATAAAGTGAGCCAATCATCATCGCAGAGAGTAAAAAATCCACAGCCAAGGTATCACTAAAGCCAACGCTATGATTTTTAAGATAGAGCATCACACTGGGGATAACCGCACAAGCCCCATTTGTTGGAGCAGTTACTACTCTGCCTCCCCCTGCATTTTCTTCAGCAATAGCAATGGCATAAAGGCTAATGTAGTCTAAAATCCCAAAAGGATCTGTGGTGGGACAAATTCGCTCATAAAGCCCCTTTGCGCGTCTGTGTAAATGTAAAGGACCTGGTAAAATCAAGCTTTTTGGGTGGCAACCTTGATAAAATGATTCTTGCATTACTTCCCATATTTCCATGCAATATTCTCTAATTTCTTCTTTGGTGTGGAATTGTTTTTCATAAAGCATAGAAATTTCAGCAAGATTTTTTCTGCGCTTATTGGCTTCTTGAATGAGTTCTTTGGCATTATTGATTTGAAGTTTTAGTTGTGTTGTTTTAGTTGTGTTGCGATTTTGTATTTGTTCTTGGGTTTTAATGAAGCCTCCGCCTATGGAATAATACCTTTCTTTAAAGAGAATCTTTCCTTTTTCATCAAGGGCAGAAAACTCCATTGCATTTTCATGCAAAGGTAGAAACTCATTGCAAAAGTGAATATTTTTTTCATAGACAAAAGAAATTTTTCTCTCTCCGCCTAATTTGAGTGTTTTGTTTTCCATAACTTCTTTGAGAATCTCTTCTTGCAAAGAAGGATTTATGGCTTTTGGATTAAGTCCGCTTAACCCCCAAATCAGAGCTTTATCGCTTAAATGTCCCCTGCCTGTTAAGCTTAGAGAGCCAAAAAGTGTGGCATTAACTTGAGTAGTTTCTTGAAAAAGTTTTTTTTCCTTTAGGGTTTTGCAAAAAGCATTGGCGGCTAAGATAGGTCCAAGTGTGTGTGAAGATGAAGGACCTATGCCGATTTTAAAAATACTTAAATTACTCATTTATTTTAAAAAAGGGTATAAACAACACTAGAGATTGTCAAAATACCTGTAATAGTTACAAAAAGATCCAAGGCAGGATTCTTGTATTTTTTGAGTTTGCTTACACTCCAAATAGCAATCATTGGCATCATAAATAAAATCATCGCAATAATAGGACCGCCTAAGCTCTCAATAAAATTTAGAATACTAGGATTAAGATAAGCAACAGCGATGATAGTAACATACATAAAGAGTGTGCTAAAGATTTTGATTGCTTTAAGGTTTGGATTCTCATTGCCAGACATTTTGATGGCTTTGCGTAAAATACCATTTAAGCCTTCATAAGCACCAAAATAATGACCAAAAAATGAAGTTACAATGGCTAAAAAAGCTACAACTGGCGCACCATAAGCAATAAAAGGCACATCAAGTTTATTGGCAAAATAGGAAAGAATGGGAATGTTAGCATCTCTTGCGGCTTGAAAATCAGTCGCATCTAAACATAAAATACAAGAAAAAACAAAAAACATTACAAAAATCAAGAGCATTGCAGAAGTTCTAAAAAGAATTTGATTGGCTTTTTGTTCGGAATTTTCTCCATATTCTCTACGCACACTTAGGGTGAAAGTGGAGATGGCTGGGGAATGATTAAAAGAGAAAACAAGCACAGGAAGTGTTAGCCAAACAATCTCAATAAAATCTTTTAGGCTTGGAGTAGTTTGAATAATCTCTAATTTCCAATGCGGAATTAAATAAAAAGAAAAGGCAAAAAGCACGAGACAAAGTGGATAAACTAAGAAATTACAAGCTTTGGTTATGGTCTTTTCTTTAAGTAGCATAATTACCATCATAGCACTTGCTAAAATAATAGCCAAAATCAACCTTACAGAGGGGTAAAGTTGCATAGTCTGAGAATCATAAAGATTTGTGAGTTGTAATTGATTGACAAAGAAACTAGCAAAAGTATTGGTAATCCCAACACCATAAGCAAGACAAATAGGGTAAATGGCAAAGAAATACAAAATTGTAATCAAAAAGCTTGTATTTCTTCCCCAATATTCTTCAGCAGCGTGAGTAATGTCGTGATCAACGCTACTTGTTTCATTGACAAAGCGACTTAAAGCGCGGTGTGAAAGCCATACCATAGGAAAAATAAGCAATGTCATTACTACAACAGGCCAAAACCCACCCATTCCTGCGCGTATAGGTAAAAATAAGATTCCTGCTCCAACAGCTGTCCCAAAAAGAGAGAGCATCCACCTTGTATCAAATTCTGTCCATTTCACAAGGAATTCCTTAAGATTTTAATTTAATTTTTCAATCAAGCCAACTTTATTAAAAAGTATCTAAATATAAAATAAAATCTTTCCGTAATGAGCAAGGCTGTATAGAAAAGAGACACTGACCAAAAACATCTACAAAATAAATGGAGTTTTTTTCTAGTTTAGAGTCAAACTTTTTGATAATAGCTTGATAATGAAATTTTTCATGAATCGTCATTGAAAATTCTGTGAAATCTGAAATTATAAGGCTTTTATCTTGAATCTTACTTTTAATAATTTCTTTAAAAGAAATGAAGTGTAGTGCTAGATGCTTTGTTTGTGTGTGTTGGGTTTGTAGGTCTTCTTGTAAGGTTTCTTGCTTGAGTGAAAGCCACAGAATCATCGCACCTAAAATAATAAAAATAATAAGTGGAAGCAATACAAAAGCTCTCATAATGTCTCTTTTATAATAAAGTCTTCTAAGCAGAGTTTTTGGTTGTCTGCGTCTTTGGTGCAGAGTTTTAAAAGGATTCCAAAATTATTTGTGGAGATGAAAAAGGAATCAAGATTTTCAAAGATAATATGGGTTTTGTCTTTGGTTTGTAGGGAAATTTTGTCTTCAAACTCTAAAATATAGGGTGTCTGTAAAAAATAAACTTTGGGCAATAAAGTGAGATTGGGTGTAGTAGATTCTAAGAATTTTGGGATAGTGGTTTGCAGAAAATTGGCGTTTAGGTTTAGAATTTCTGCGGTGTATTTTTGCGAATAAAAATCCTCTGGGAAAACAAAATTTTCTGTCACAAAAAGGGCGTGTAGCTTGTTGTGATAAATTTTGCAGTTTTGATTTAAAAGATGGATAAAATCAGCCTTGATAGCTAGGAGTTCTAAATTTAAAGTAGAATGAATTTGCAAGGTTTTGGGGTTAAAGATTCCGTGCAAACAAGGCAAACTATAATCCCCAATCAAAAATGATTCTTGTATTTTGGGGTAGAAAATTAAGCTTTTATTTTTGAGATTAAGGGGATTTTGAGTTATTGATTCGTTAGGGATTATTTTGAGGCTTGGTTGGATTGAATCTTGTAGGATTTTTTTGATTTGCAAAAGAGCATTAAGGCTTTGGAGTTTGGTTTCTAATTTATATTGGGAGAGGGTATGGAGTTCATAGATTTTTAGGATAGAAGGAGCGCTTAGCATTGCGATGATTCCTAAGATTCCAAGAGCGATAGTGATTTCAATTAAACTAAAGGCTTTTTTCATTTTGTGGCATTAACTTCATAAAAATAAAGCGATTCGGGGATATTGGATTGAAAAAGACACAAAATACTATCATTGTTACAAAAAGTTACTTTTTGAAGTTCTAGAGTCTGCTTTTGGATTTGGATATTTTTTAATGAAGTGCTCTGGAGTAAGGCGATTATAAGAACGCTTATAACAGAAATAAAAAGAATAATCTCTAATAAGCTAAAGGCTTTTTTTGACATCTGTATCCTTGAAAAATAAAAAGTTAAAAAATTTTTTAATTGTCTTTAAGTATTATTGATAAAATAAATAAAAAAATCAATAAAAAGCGAAAAAGCAATGCGGTTTTTTTCAAATCAGGCAATGGTTTTTTATCCCCTTTTTCTTAAGGAATATGACAAAGAAAATATTCACGACTTTTTAGAAGACAAGATTTGCAAAATCTTAAATCTAAGAAGAGATTGTGAATATTTTTTACACTATTTTTATGATAAAGACTGCTTTTATTGTTTGCTTATTAATAAGGAAATTTTATTACAAGGAATCAAAGATTTTAGAGAGTTTTTAACTCATCCTGCTTTTTTGGCTTATAGATTAGTTAATCAAGAGCAACAATTTATTTTAATGCTCCATTTTTGCGAGAAATTAGAAATCACTCTAGTGGGATATTTTAAGGGGCAAATTACTTTTTTACAAAGCTTTAATGAATTGCAAGATTCTTTGGAAAAATCTCAAGAAATTTTTCATAATTATCCAAACGCAAATTTTTATTTTTGGGACACGCAGGGGCAAACTCAAGAAGAATCTTTGGGGAATTTGATAAAGTGGGAGGTTTTAAATCCAAAACTTGAAGATTTAACTTTAGAAGAATCGTGGAATTTTAACCCCTTAGAAAAACCCATTCCATTTTGGAAGCAAAAGATGGGAATAACTTTGCTTAGTGGTGCTACTGGAGTGATTTGTGGGCTCTTATATCCTTTGTTTTTAAGTCTTTTGATATTTCTTGAAAATAAGAATCATGAGAATTTAAAAGCACAAATTGAAAATCAAAATAAAGCACTACAAACCCAAATGCAAAATTACACAATGTTGCAAAAAGAGAGTGTGGCTTTGCAAGAAAAATATGAAACCTTAAAGCAATCTTTTAAAGATAATGAGCAGTTTTTGCAAAAATTTTTACACACTAATCCTAGAATCACACAATTTTTTGACAAAATTAATCCGCTCTTAGAGTTACAAAAAATCAAAATCGCTTATTTTAATTCCAAGCAAGATGTTTTTGAAATTTTATTTGTAGGTGCTAATGTTATAGAGTTTTTGGAGTTATTAGAACAGAATCATCTTGCACATTTGGAGAGTTTAGAGGAAATTGAGGGATTTTATTTTGTAAGGATTAAGGTGTGAGAGCAATTCTCCAAAAGATAGAGGAATTTTTGTCAAAAAGAACTTTACGCGAGAGAATCTTGGTGGTAATTTTTTTGTTCATAAGCTGCTTTGGGGTGGTGTTTGCGATGAGTTTTGCAAAGATTCAAGAATCCTTTAATCAAGCAAAAGCTAAAACTTTTGCAATGGAGGAAGAATTAGCAAAATTACAAGAAAAGCAGGGGATTCCTATTTTGGATAATGTGAAGCTAAAACAAGAGATTAAAGAGCTAGAGTCATTGATTAAAGAGCAGAATCAAAAAAAAGAAAGACTGCAAGGAAAATTTCAAAACTTCTTTGTTTTAAAGAAATTAGGAAGTGAGTTAGAATCTTTTTTTATTGCAAGAGAAGTGGATAAATTTTTAGTTAGCGGAAGTGGAGACTTTGAGAGCATTTTTTTATTTTTAAGAGAGGCTGAAGCATTACAGACTTTTTTAACAGAGAGTTTTTTGGTTTATCCTAATCAACAGAGATTGGATTTTTTTATGACATTAAAAACCCTTCAAGATGAAAAATGATGAAGCAAGTTTTAGTGGTATTTTGTTTGGGTATGTTTGCTTGGTGTTATGATCCATTTTTTTATGAAGAATTGGATTTAAGGATTTTTGGAATTATGCCTAGCAAGGTTAATTTAAATGGCAAATGGCTGGGGCTTGGAGAGGAATTTGAAGGGTTTGTGGTAAGTGAAATTGGCAAAAAATGTGTGGTGTTAAAAAGCAAAATAAGAAAGGATTTGAGAGAAGTTTGTCTAGCCAAAGAGAGGAAGTTTTTGTGAATTTGTTGAAGCTTATTTTTTGTTTTTGGGGGATGAGTTTTGGGTTTTTGCAGGCTTGTGAGAATCGAGTGTTTGATTTGGAATTGCAAGATTTCGGAGTTAAGATTTATGAAGTTTTAGGAGAGTTTGCAAATGAATGTTCTTTTAGTGTGGTATTAGATGATGAAGCAGCAAAGAGCCATTTAGATAGAGAATTAACAATGGTTAATTTTAAGGGTAAAGATTTGAATTTTGTATTTGATTTGCTTTTTGATCAGGCAGATTTGCATTATATTTATAAGAATGATGTTTTGCTACTTAAAAGCATAGAGACTAAAATTTATAAAATCAATTATGTTAGCACTAATCGAGTAGGCATTAGCAACACTTCAGTATCTATTAATCACGAGGATAGTTCTAGGTATTCTAGCTATGGCAGTGCTACTGATGATTCACAAGCGACAAGTAAATCAGGGATTAATATTACTAGTGAAGATGGATTTAACTTTTGGGAAACTATTGAGGGAGAGATATTAGGGATTTTGGGACAAAAAGAAAATGATTCTAGGGTTGTGCTTAATAAGGGAGCAGGGCTTATTAGTGTGCGAGGAAGCAAAAAGGAATTAGAGAGAGTGGGGGCTTATATTCAGAGTTTGCACCAAAGATTGCAAAAACAAGTCTTAATTGATGTGCATATTTTGAGTATCACTCACAATAACACTAATACCACAGGCATTAATTGGGATGATCTTTATAATCTACAAAATTTAATAATTCCACCATTTGGAGAGGGGGCGAGTTTTGGTGGGAATGGAGAAGTTGGGAATGCGAGTGGGATAAATATTGTGGGACAAAAGGGCGTGAATAATTTGCATTATGGAATCAATATTTTTTCACAAGGTTTAAGCCTTACGCGGATTATTGAATTTTTAGAATCTTATGGTAAGGTGGAATCAATTTCTAATCCAAAAGTTTTAACGCTTAATAATCAACCCGCTATGATTAGCGTAGGAGATATTTTGCGCTATCAAAAAAATACCATTTATCAAAATACGAATGCCCAAACAACGCTTACTAATACAGACAATGAATATCCAAGTCTTTTTGCTGGGGTTTTATTGGATATTACTCCACTCATTTTTGGGGAGGAAATTATGTTAAAAATCAATCCTTCCATTACCAAAACTAAAGAGAATCGCACTGAGATTCCTAATACTGCCTTTGAAACCCCACCAAATTTGATGACTAATCAACTCTCATCAATTGTGAGTGTGAAAAACAATCAAAAAGTGATTTTGGGCGGATTGATTTCTAAAAATTTTGCCACTAAGGAAAATAAAATACCTATTTTGGGGAGTATTCCATTGATTAAGCCACTTTTTTCTTATTCTCAAGAGATAGAAAATACAGAGGAAATTATTTTTATCATTGAGCCAAAAATTATCCAAGCACAAGAAAATGTTAGTCTAGAAACACTTGGATATAGGCTTATTAAGGAGGAATAAATGTTGAAATTTGCCTTGCTTTGTATGGTGGTGGGAGGAGTTTTGATCTTTTTTGCTAAAGATATTAATCCTTATTTAGAATCAAAATCTATCTCAAAGCCTTGTTTTTATGTCCAAGCTAGTGAGCTAAACCTAAGAGAGAAGCCAACGATTGAAGCAGATATTCAAGGGAGGTTGGAATATAATGCAAAGATTTGTGAATACTCTAAGATAGAAAATGGATTTTTGAGAGTTTCTGGTGGTTGGGTGTTTGCAGAATATTTGTCTTTGAATCCTGCAGTTCCTAAAAAGTCTATTTTGCCACCACAAAAAGAAACTATAGTAAAAATATCTCAAGAAACATTGCCCCAAGCCAAATTACCACAAGAAAAAAGCAAAAAAATTATCCTTGCAAGTCGCCCCAAGGATTCAAAAGAGGATTGGTTAGATCAAGCAGAAGCACTTTTAGCTAAAGAAAATTATCAGGCAGCAAAAACTCTTGCACTAAAAGCAAATCAAGAGAATCCGCAGAATCTAGGAAGTTGGGAAGTTTTTGCAAAGGGATTGTATTTGGAGGGCAAAAAAACAGAAGCCATAGAAGTTTTAGAGTATGTTTTGCAAACTTATTATGATGAAAAATTAGTTTTATTATTGACACAAATGCAAGGTAATAAGATTTGAAAAAAATTTTTGAAAGTGATTTGGATTCCCTTTCTTTAGAAGAAGAGGATTTACTTTTTGAAAAGTTGGCAAAAGAGCTTGGCTTGGAGCTATTTAAGCTTGGTGCCATTAAAAAAGAGGTGGCATTTCTCTTAAGCTTAGATCAAATGAGATATTTTGAAGCCATTATTATAAAAAAAGAAGAAAAAACTCTGCTAATTGCCTTAAAAAATCCTTTTGAGAAGTCTTATCAAGAAACTTTGAAAATGATTTTTTCTAACTTTTCTATCGCGTTTGGTTTAATTAAAAATAGGGATTTTAAAGTGGCAATTTCTTGGCTTGAACGAGAGGAATTATTACAGAAACTTTTAGAGAGGATTCCAAATGAAATTACTAAAGATTCTAAAGAGGAAAATTCTAGTATTTTGGAGTTTTTAAAGCTTATTTTGCAAGAAGCTGTTTGTAAAGGCGCAAGTGATGTGCATTTTGAGAGAGACTTTGAGACTATGAGGATTCGCCTTAGAATTGATGGAGTTTTGGTGGAATATTTGAGCTTGGAATCTTGGCTTTTAAATCCGTTAAGTTCGTGCATTAAGTTACTTTCTCATCTTAATATCACAGAGACTAGAATCCCACAAGATGGTAGATTTTCTCTAAGCATAGAGCTAAGAAACCAAATCATAAAAGACTTTGATTTTCGTGTTTCCACACTTCCTTTGATTGAAGGAGAATCCATAGTGCTTCGAATTTTAGATAAGCAAAAAACACTTATGCCTTTAGAGACTTTGGGGTTTTCATCTGATGAGCTAGAAAAAATCACTAATCTTTTTAATTTACCCTATGGTTTAGTTTTTATTACAGGACCAACAGGAAGTGGAAAAAGCACAACAATGTATGGAATCTTAAATATCTTAAAAGAGAGGAATCTTAAAATCATCACACTTGAAGATCCAGTGGAGTATCGGCTAAAGCATATTTCTCAAGTGGCAATAGGAGCTAAGATTAATTTTGCATCGATTTTAAGAAATGTTCTAAGGCAGGATCCTGATGTTATTATTTTGGGTGAAGTGCGAGACAAAGAGACATTGCAAATTGCGATTCAAGCGGCATTTACAGGACATTTAGTTTTTGCGACACTACACACTAATGATTCGCTAGATACGATTGTGCGCTTATTGGATATGGGATTAGAATCTTATTTTATTTCCCAAGCTTTAAGCGGAATCATTGCCCAAAGATTGTTAAGGAAGCTTTGTAGGCATTGTCGAGAATCTCAAGATGGAGTTTTTATTTCAAAAGGTTGTGAAATGTGTAATTACACGGGCTATAGTGGGCGTGAAGTGGTTGCAGAGATTTTGTGTATGGATAAAGATTTAGAAGATTTTATCGCCCAAAAAATCACCAAAACAGAAATTTTAGAAAAAATCCTTGCCAATGATGAAAGCTTTACCCTAGAAAAAAGAGCGCTTAATAAAGCCAAAAATGGTATTACAGATCTTAAAGAAGTGTATAAGGTGATTAAATAATGCCTTCTTTTGTGGTTAAATACAAAAAGAATGGCAAGATTTATGAGCAAAAATTTAGCACCCCTAATAAAAAAGCACTTGAAGAAACCCTGCAAAAGAAGAAAGTTTTAGTTTTGGCGATAGATTATAAAGAGAGTTGGCTGGATTATTTTTTCTTGCAAAAGCCAAAGACAAAAGAAATTTCTAGCGCATTTCATCAGCTAAAATTTGGGTTAAAGGCTAATTTGCCACTTAAAGAAATATTAGAAAATATCCAAAAATATACTAGAAATAATTATCTGAAAATGCAGTTTTTAAAGGTTTCTAATTCGCTTCATCAAGGTAGGGAGTTGGCTGCTTGTTTTAGGGAAGCTGGTTTTTCAGATTTTATTTGCGCGATGATTGGGATAGGGCAAAAAAGTGGGAGATTAGCAGAATCAGTAGAGTTTATTTTGCTGGATTTGCAAAATAGACAAAAAAACCATAAGCTTTTAAGAAAGATTCTGTTTTATCCGCTTTTTGTGGTTTGTGTTATGGTTTTAGTTTTTTTAGGTATCACACTTTTTGTGCTGCCACAATTTGAAAGTTTATTTGCTAGTCTTGATTCATCTCTGCCTTTGGCTAGTCAAAGCTTACTTTTTATGAGAGTTTTGGTTTTAAATTATGGGGTTTTGATTCTAGGAGTGATGATTTTAGGATTATGGCTTTTGAGAAAACTTTATTACATAAACAACAAATTTCAAGCAAAAATATCAAAATGGCTTTTAAAGATACCTTTTTTGGGGAGAGTGTTATATTTTTATCAAACTTCGCAGTTTTTATTGTGTTTTTATTGGCTCTATAAAAGCAATTTAGAGTTGAAAATAGTTTTGGAGATTGCAACAAAATCATTAAGTAATACTTATCTTAAAGAAAGATTGCAAGAGATTTATCCTAGCCTTATGCGTGGAGCTTTGATTGCAGATAGCTTTGAGGGCAGTGGAGTTTGGGATTTGTTAAGTGTGCAATTATTGCATAGCGCTAAGGATCAAGCGGGATTTTTAGAAGCTTTGGAGGTAATTTTGGCGCTGCATCAAGAAGAGCTGCAGAATAAAAGTGAGAGTTTGTTGGCAATGATGGAGCCTTTGATGGTTTTTGTGCTTGGGATTCTTGTGTTGTGGTTAGCGCTTGGTATCTTTTTGCCACTTTGGGAGTTGCCAATGCAAATTAAGGGGTAATTAAATTACTTTTTTAGTGGCTTTTTTGAGTTTTCTTTGTATAATGATTAACAAAAAAACATAAGGAATGTTAATGAAAAAGATTATTGCAATTTTGGCTTGTGGTTTGACTTTTGCAAGTGCTGCTTTAGAAGAGAATTTCAAAAAAAGCATTAAAGCTATGGCAGATGTTGAGGTGGAAGTGGAGTTTAAAAAAGAGCTTGTTAGCTTTCCTTCAATGTATTTTGTAATTGGTAAAACAAAAGGTGGTGATATTTTTCCTGTGATTGTGAGTAAAGAGGGTGAATATTTTATTGGATTAAGCAATGTTTTAAAGCTTAGCAATGTAGATACTCAAATGATGCAAGAAGCTTTAAATCAAGCACAAAAAGAGAAAGAAGCTAGAGATTCTAAGGTTTTAAAGGAGCTTTTTAGCAGTTTTAAAGAGAGTGATTTCTTGTATTTACAAGGAGAAGGTAAGAATCTCCCTACTAAGATTGTGGTCTCAGATCCAGATTGCCCTTATTGTAGAGAGCATTTAAAAAGCATTAATCAAGAGCTAAAGAAAGCTAATATTAAAATGATTTTTGCTCCAATCCACGAAAAAGAAGCCTTTGTCAAATCTCAACTTATTATGAATGAAGCAGCTAAGTTAAAAAAAGATGACACAAAAGGGAAGGTGGCGCTTTTAAATAAATACTTCAAAGACATAACCTTGAGTGATAAGGAATTAAAGACAGATTTTTCACGAATCGCTCAAAATACAAAAAAGATTTTTGAAAGTGGAGTGATTAAAGGCGTTCCTTTTATTTATGAAGAGTAAAATGACACCAACATTAGAAATTACAAAGAGTGATATTTACGTCCTAAAATTAGGCGGTTTTTGGGATTATAAAATCCCAAAAACATTGCTTTTAAGACTTGATTCTATAAAATTAACAAATGTTAAGATTAAGATTGAATTAGCAGAAAATTTTGATTTAGACTTTTGTGGTGGAGAGATTTTGGAGCGTTGGATTCTATCCTTAGAATCAAAAAATATTGTTTTAGAAAATGCTTTGAAAAATCACTCCAAAAGTCAGCAAATTTTTCAAATTCTTGCAACTAGAAAAAATCCCCCAAAACAAGATGTGGTGAAAGATTTTATCAAGCTACATTGGGATAGTTTGCAAATATTAAAGGGTTTTTTTAAAGATTCCATTAGAGTGATTGGATTTTTTGGAGAGATTCTTTATGCTTGGTTTGCAAGCTTTTTAAAGCCCAAAAATATTCGCTTAAAAGCAACTTTGTATTGCATTCAAGAATCATTAATAAAAGCGATTGGAATCGTAGCGTTGGCTTGTTTTTTAATTGGGGTTGTGATTGCCTATCAAGGTTCGATTCAGCTAAAGCAGTTTGGCGCAAGTCTTTTAATTGTTGAAATGAGCTCTATGCTAACTTTGCGAGAAATGGCACCCATTATTACAGCAATTATTATTGCAGGGCGGAGTGCATCAGCTTTTAGCGCAGAGATTGGAATGATGAAAGCAACTCAAGAAATCGATGCAATGCGCGTTATGGGATTTGATCCAATTACCTTTTTAGTTTTGCCTCGTATGTTGGCGCTTTGTTTAGTTTTGCCTTTGGTGGTTTTTATTGCTGATTTATTTGGGCTTTTGGGGGCTATGTTGGTGTGTCAATTGCAGCTTGGAATTGGCACTGAGCAGTTTGTGGAGCGATTTTTGCAAATGGTGGATATGCGGCATTTTTGGGTGGGGATTGCTAAAGCGCCATTTTTTGGTTTAATTATTTCTTTTATTGGTTGTTTTCACGGATTTATTGTGGCTAAGGATACGCGTAGCATTGGAGTGCATACGACTAAAAGTGTTGTAGAATCGATCTTTTTAGTGATTGCCTTTGATGCGATTTGTTCGGTGATTTTTACAGAGATGGGCTGGTAAATGGGGGGTTTGCAAAAAGAAAGCTTAATAGAAGTTAAAAACCTCTACACAGGCTATGGCAAAAACATTATCCACGATGGCGTGAGCTTTGAGGTGTATTCTCGTGATATTTTCGCACTTTTGGGGGGTAGCGGAAGTGGGAAAAGCACTCTTTTAAATACGATGATTTTTCTTAAAAAGCCCATTGGTGGGGAAGTTAGGATTTTGGGTAAAGAAATTTGGGGATTGGATGCTAAAGAAACTTTGGCAATGAAATTAAACTTTGGAGTGTTGTTTCAATTTGGGGCGTTATTTAGCTCTCTTAATGTGCTTGATAATCTTACCTTGCCTTTGTGCGAATACACAAAATTTGACAAACAAGACAGAGAGAATTTGGCATATTTTTGGCTAACAAGAGTGGGGTTAAATCCTGAAGTTGCTAAGCTTTATCCCAGTGAATTAAGTGGAGGAATGGTGAAGCGCGTTGGTTTGGCTAGAGCCCTAAGTCTTAGCCCAAAGATTCTTTTTTTAGATGAACCAACAAGTGGGCTAGATCCTAGGAGTGCAAGACATTTTGATGCACTCATTAAAGAACTTAGAGATTTGCTTGGGATTAGCATTGTGATGGTAACGCACGATATGGAAAGTGTGAAGGGAGTTGTGGATAGAATGGTAGTCTTAAAGGACAAAAAAGTCTTTTTTCAAGGTAGCCTAGAAGAGCTAAGAGCGCAAACAGATTCATTAGATTTATTTTTGCATCAAATATAAGGAAAGAGAATGGAAACACGATTAAATTATGTATTGCTTGGAGTATTTTTTATCGCGGTTCTGTTGGCTTTAGCCGGATTTATTTTTTGGATGGGCAAATATGATAGGAATTTAAGCCAATATAATGAGTATTATATTTATAACAAAGAGCTTCCTAATGGTATTAGAGTAGAAACCCCTGTGAAATATTTGGGTTTGCCTGTTGGGTTTGTTAGGCATTATCAATTAAGTGGAAATGAAGTGGAAATTGTGGTGTGGGTTCAAAAAGAGATTGTATTAAATGAAGGTAGCAAAGTAGCAGTGCAATCACAAGGCTTAACAGGTGGTAATTTTTTAACTCTAATTCAAGGAAAGGGTGAGCCTTTTAAACAATCGCAAAAGGCAATTTTGGGGTTTAAAGAAAATTGGATTGAACAGGTGAGTTCTAAGGCTGAAAATGTAATGGCGCAATTAGAAACTAGTTTGGAGCGATTTAATCGATTGCTTAATGATAAGAATCTTGGAAATATTGAAGCAGGTTTGCAAAACTTTGCTGATGTTTCTGATGAACTTTACTGGGTGTTAAAAGATGCTAAGGCAGAGATTAAACACATTGGAGAAATAAGGGCGCGATTAAATGAGGGTTTAAAGCGTGGAGATTATAATTTAAGATTAATTCTAACACCTTTGTTGTTTGATTTGGAGCAGAATTCCAAGGCTTTGCAAAAAGTCTTGCAGGGGGGCAGTGATACTTTGGAAGATTTTAGAGATTCGCCAAGGAGTTTTTTGTTTGATGTAACTAAACAGAAACTTGGACCTCGTGAGTAAAGGAATGCAATGAAAATGAAAATAAAAAATATCATTTTGGGAATGATTTTGGTGGGGATTTTGAGTGGTTGTGTGGGCAAGGAGGTTTTGCCTGTGAGTTATTATCAATTAGAAATTCCTTATAAAAAGACAGAGTGCAAGAGTGTTCAGACTTATAATTGGTTAGGTGTTGAGGTTGCAGAGAAAATCAATACTAAAAAAATTGCTTACAAAGAGGCTTCTAATGAAGTCGCCTATTTTGCAAAGAATCAATGGATAGAATCTCTACCCAATATGCTTGATTCTTTGATGTTAAAGGCAGCTTATCAAAGTTGTATTGATTTAGTAGAAAGTAGAAATCCCTTAAGAGATTCTCTAAAGCTGTATGTGTTAGATTTTTCTTATGATGAGAGTTCTAATCGTGTATTTTTTGAAGCAAAACTCCAAAAGAGCGCAAAAGATTCAAAGACTTTGTGGATTTATCGCGATGAAGTAGTGCCAGAGGGCGATTTTAAAGAGATTATCAAAACAATGAATGCGGTGATTTTAGATGGATATTTTGAAGCTTTTTCCCAAATATAGGGTGAAATTTATATGGAATATGTAATTTTTTTAGAAGATTGGATTTTGGAGGTTGTGATTGGGATTTTGCCCTTTGAGAGAGAAAAGAAGCAAAAAATTAAGCTAGAAGGGGAGTTTTGCTATTTTAAGAATCAAGGGGAGACTTTTTTGGATTATCGTGAGTTAAGGAAGTTTTTTAAAGAAGCTTTTTTGAATGAATTTGGGCTATTAGAAGAAGCTTTAGAGTATTTTTCTAAAGAGATTCCAAAACGATTTTCACAGATTCAAAGCTATAAAATCACCATCACTAAATTAGAGATTTTTGAAGATTGTAAGGTGGCGATGCAAATTAGTCATAAAATTTGCTAGAATCATAAAAAAATAAAGGAATAGCATGGAATTATCAATTAATGCTCAAGCACCTAATTTTAGTCTGCCCAATCAAGATGATACTGAAATTTCTTTGCAGGATTTTAGTGGAAGTTGGGTAGTTTTGTATTTTTATCCTAAGGATAAGACACCAGGTTGCACCAAAGAAGCTTGTGATTTTCGTGATAACTTATTAGAATTAAATGGTTTAAGTGCGGTTGTTTTAGGAGTTAGTCCTGATAGTGTCAAATCTCATCAAAGTTTTATAGAAAAAGAAAAATTGAATTTTACATTACTAAGTGATTCTAATAAGAATGTATTAAAAGCCTATGGTGCTTGGGGTCTAAAAAAGCTTTATGGTAAAGAATATGAAGGTGTCATACGATCAACTTTTATTATTAATCCGCAAGGAAAAATTGCATTTATGTGGAAAAATGTCAAGGTAAAAGGGCATATTGAAGCAATCAAAGAGAAATTAAAAGAATTGCAAAACTTACCAAGTTAGCACTTCTTTTTTGATTTTATTGAGACTATCAATAGCTTCTTTGAGCTTAGAAACTTCTTCGTCAATTTGTTGGAGATTCCACATATCAAGCGAGGGTGGCATATCTTGAGAGCCACGCTTTATCATCACATAATCTACAAAAGAAATCTTAGCTAATCTTAGGAGAAATTCTATTTCAGCTTGCGCTTCCTCGATTTTTTTTAGCAGAGAATCAATTCGTTCAAACATTGTTGCCTTTCTTCTTTGGTTGATAATTGTATTTTAGCATTTTTTGGTTTATAGAAATTTTAGAATAAGGTAAAATCAATCAATCCCTTTTTTGCTAAAAAGAAGCGAAATTTCTTTGGGATTTTGTTTTTGCGGAAAGTTTCTTTTTGGGATTTGGTTAGCTTATAGTGTGTGTAGGGAAAAATACAGATTTGATTTTGGGATTTTTCTAGAGCGATTTTGCCACCTAAAACGATAGAAAATTCTTGCTTGGTTAAGTGGGTTTGGCATTGCTGTTTTTGGGTTTTACTTAAGCAGTAACCTAGTTTTTTGGAGGCTTTGTCAATATAATAGAGACTAAGAGCGCTGTGTTTAAAAACAAAAAATCCCCCTAAATCTTCTAAATTTATCTTGGAATGCTCTTTTGCTAGGAGTTCTAGGCTAAATTGAATCCCAGTTTGGAAATTTTGAATGAGAGGATTGGCAAAATATTTTCTAAAATAATTTCGCTTATAAGTGGTATCTGCATTGCTAGAATCTTCAAAATAAAAGATTTTATGGGTTTGCAAATACATTTGAAGCGTGATTCTTGGTAGAAAAATCATAGGGCGGAGAATGTAGCAGGTTTTTTGATTTTGTTTCCAAAAGAGGCTTTTGGGGGGTATTTGCATATTTTCTATACTAGTTCCTTTGCAAAATTGCATTAAAAACCATTCTAAATTATCATTGAGTTGGTGGGCTAAAATAAGATTTTGATAGGAATTTTGAGAGACTAAAGAGGTAAAAAAATCATAACGAATCGCCCTTGCATTTGCTTCAAAGTTTTTGTTAATTTTGGGAGCTTTAAGCGTGTAGCATTGTTTGTTATCCCAAAAGCAGAGTGTTTTTGCCCTTGAGATTTCTAGGTGTGATTGCTGTCTTATTCCATAATCCACTATTGCCACATCAAAGGTAATTCCATAGCTTTTTAGCAAAAAATAAAGCGCTGTTGAATCTAATCCTCCCGAAAAAGCAAGGAGATTCTTTGCATCTTTTAATTCTTCTAAAAATTCTAATTTAGGCTTTTCCAATCACGCAACCTAAAATGTCTTCCCCTGCAATTTCAGTGATTTTTACTTTGTAATAACCGCTTGTGATTTCCTCATCAATGGTTTTGTCGTTGATTAAAATCTCCCCATCAATTTCAGGAGCAAATCTTAACTCTCGTCCTGCGTAGAAAAACTCGTGTTCTTTGGATTTGCCCTCAATAAGCGCTGTGATTTCTGCACCTTTTAGTTTTTTTAGATTTTGTTGGTATTGTTGTGTGAATATTTTGTTGATTTTCTTTAGCCTTGAATGGATTGTTTTACTAGGGATTTGCTCCATTGTAGCGCTTTTAGTTCCTTCCTCTTTGGAGTAGGCAAAGAAATTAATGCGATCAAAATAAAAATTTTCTACTAATTGACAAAGCTCATCAAATTCTTCTTCTCCTTCACCGGGATGTCCTAGAATAAAGCTAGTTCTAACAAAGCTATTGGGTGCTTTCCGCATCATTTCTAAAAGCTCCATAAACTCTCCACTTCTGCCCATAGTTTTAAGCACTTTTTGGGAAGCGTGTTGCAGTGGCATATCAAAGTAATTATGAAAAATTGGCGAATCAATAATTTTTTGAATAAGCTTCTTAGAGGTGGTGGAAGGGTAGAGATAAAGGATTCTAGCGCTTTTAATATTTACTCCCTCTTTGGCTAGATCTTCAATGCCACTAATAAGCTCTACAAGTCCATCTTTAATCCCTAAATCACGCAAATAAGAGCTAGAATCTTGAGAGATAAAAGTAAAATCACTATAGCCTTCAGAGGCAAGGTTGCGCACTTCTTTTAGAGTGGATTGAAGTGTGCGCGAATGCAATTTGCCCTTAAAGCTTGGAATAGCACAAAAGCTGCATTTTTGATTACAGCCCTCTGAGAGCTTGATGTAAGCGTGTATTTTTGATCCGCTAATGATTCGCTTATTGGTCTCATTGGCTAAAAAGACTCCCTTTGCATTAGAGAGGATTCTCTCCCCCTTTTTGCGTTCTTCTATCATTTTGTCAATTTTGTCATAATCTCCCACGCCGGTGATAATATCAAGTTCAGGAATCTCCTCTTTTAGTTCTTTGGCATAGCGTTCGCTAAGGCAACCACTAGCTACTAGAATCGCCCCTTGTTTTTTTGTTTCTAGGGCTTCTAGTAGCGTTTGAATGCTTTCTTTTTTTGCTGCTTCAATAAATCCGCAAGTATTGACAATAATCACATCGGCTTCATTGATTTCTTGTGTGTTTTCATAATCACTAAGTTTGCCTAGCATCACCTCGCTATCAACGAGATTTTTAGTGCAACCTAGTGAAATAAGATGAAGTTTTTTTTGCATTTTATAAACCTTGTATTTTTTTGAGTGCGGCTTTAACCATTTGCCCCACCTCATTTTTTTCTAAACCTTTAATGGCTTTTTGAATAATATCATTTTTATAACCTAGCGATTCAAGGGCTAGAATAACTTGATTATAATCTGAATCTTTGTGATTTGTCTCATTTTGGCTTAGCTCTAGCGACCAGCCAGAGAGTTCTACTAGGATTCTCCCTGCACTTTTTGGACCAATTCCAGGCACTCTTTGCATGGATTTAATGTCATTGTTTTCTACTACTTTAGCAAAAGTTTGTGGTGTATAGGTGGAGAGAATTGCCATAGCAACTTTGGGTCCTACGCCATTAATTTTAATGAGCGTATCAAAGAGTTTTTTTTCACTAGATTCTAAAAAGCCAAAGAGATTTTGTGCATCTTCGCGAATAATGTGTGTGGTAAGTAGCGTAATAGAATCGCCTTTGTTTTGAGTGATTTGGTTACTTGTTTGCAGAGAGATAAAAACTTCATAGACAACTCCAGCGCAACTAATAGCTATCTTGGTGGGCTCTTTGGAGAAAATTTTTCCTTCTAGGGCAATAATCATTTTGTCTCCTATAAAACTAAATGGATTTTATCATTTTTAAAAATAACTCTTGAGGGCTCTCCAGCTTTTGGGATTAGCATAAATTCATTTTTGGGAGAATAGAAAACATAATGGATTTCATTGTATCCCACCCAACCACTTTGCACAATAATAGTGCCTTCTTTGGTTGCTAAATCAAGCTTATTTAAAGCATTGTAAGCCTGTTTGGAGAGTTCGCTTAGGGTGTTGATTTCTGCTTTTTTTTCTTTAAGTGCGATCACTCGTGCGTGGTATTCTTGGAATTTAGCAAGTAAGTAGCTTGGTGGATTTGTGTTAGTATTTTTGTAATGGATTAGAATCTTTCGCATTTCATTGGCGGTATTTTTGATTTTTTGCAGCTCTAGGCTTTCAACTTTTAATTCTTTGGTAAGCAAAATGGCTTCTTTAATTGAAGAATCTTTTTGGTCTAAAAGCTTTTGGTATAGCGCTTTGTTCTCTAGGCTATAATTGGCAGCAATGTAGAATCGGTTTTCACCCTTTTGCATAAGAGAAACTTCAATTTTTTTGGTGGCGTATAAAAAGGCATTTGAATGCAGGGTTTGGATAATGATTTCTTCTGCATAAATTTTGCCTCCATACATTTGTTCCACTTCTACCCTTTGGGCTTCAATGATTCCAGTCTCTAGGGTTTTTATTTTGGCGGTTTTGGCTTGGAGATAGCCCTTGTGGTTTTTGATAGTGGCTGTTGTGGCATAGATTTTTGAATCTTGATGTGTAAAACCACCAATAAAAACTTCATTTGCGTTAATTTGTGCATTAGCCCCGACATTGCCTTGGATATTGATTTTAGAGGCTTGGACTTTCATTCCTTGTCCAAGCGCTTCTTTGAGTGAATCAGTTTCGGTAATATTAATCTCTGTCCCACTTTCAATCTTGCCAATAAGTGAGCCGGTTGTTTTGAGATTGACTTCCTTAGTCTCTAGGCTATTTTCTATATAAAGATAATCATCTTCGTATTTTAAAATCCCGCCAATTGCAGCAAGATAGCGAATCTCTAGAGGAGTTTCTTTGAGTTTAATGCTGTTGGGGTCAAATTTAAGTGTGCAGGGCTGATCAAGTGTTTTTGGATTTTCAGGGACTATATATTCACCGCGGATATTTCTACCAGGTTTGCCCTTGGTAGCTTTATGAAAAATGCAGATGATTTCATCGGCTATAAGCGTTTGGAAATTTTGAGTTACTTCTTTTTTGAATTCAAGTGAGCTCTCATTTGGCGGAATGTAGCCAAAGCTTTGAGAGAGTAGGTAATTGACTTCTTTTTTGAGCGGATATTTTAAGATGCTTAAAAAATCTTTTAAAGCTTGTTTTTCTTCTTCTTCTTTAATAAATAAAATACGATTCCATGCTTTGAATTTCTTGATTTGGAGATAGAGATTTTCAAATTCTTGTGCGTTAAACACAAATCCTTCTCGGAATGTTATAAAAGCTTTTGAGAAAAACTTATCAGTAATCATATGGAATCGTGTTTCTTTTTTTTCTTTTTTGAACACAAGAATAGAATAGCGTTGAGAGATGAGAAGGTTGGGTTCTAAGAGATTATTGTAATGGTTAAAAAAAGTATTGGCTTCGCTTTCTTTTAGCGATTGGGGAGAGTAATCATAGGTTTTTTTGACATAGGTTGTGATTCCGCGTAATTCAAAATCAAGCGTATCTAAATTGCAACTTGATTGTGAAGCAATTTGCCTAAAAGCAAATTTAATATCCTCACATTCATTGATATAATAGGGTCTAAATGAGTTTTGCAAATCTTTTTTTAACATATTCTAAAAGCTTTTTATGTAAAAATATTGCCTTATTTTATCAAAAACCCTATAAGAAAAAGATTACATAAAGAGAATGACAAATGTTTTTAAGGGCTTTTTTAACTAATAGTAGCGGAATCTTGGCTTCAAGAATCTTAGGATTTATTCGCGATTTGATGACAGCTAGCATTTTGGGAGCTGGGATTTATAGCGATATTTTTTTTGTGGCTTTTAAATTGCCTAATCTTTTTAGGCGAATTTTTGGGGAAGGAGCGTTTAATCAAGCTTTTTTACCTAGCTTTTTTCAAGCGCGATTCCGCGGTGGATTTGCCTTAAAGATTCTTGCAGTTTTTTGCGGAATCTTGTTTGTTTTATCAATGTTAGTTTGGAGCTTTCAAAAAGAAGTTACTAAGGTTTTGGCTTATGGGTTTAGCGATGAGAATATCACACTTGCAGCGCCCCTAGTGGCGATTAATTTTTGGTATTTACTTTTGGTTTTTGTGGTAACTTTTTTGGGAGCAATGCTACAATATAAGCGAAATTTTACCGCGTGGGCGTATTCTCCGGCACTTTTAAATTTGGCAATGATTGTGGCTTTGTTTTTAGCGCGAAATAGTCCTGCTTATGAGGCGGTTTTGTGGCTTAGTTACGGAGTTTTAGCTGGTGGAGTGGCACAGATTTTATTGCATTTTTATCCGATGTGGAGATTGAAGTTTTTTAGGCTTTTGTGCGTTGGTTTTAAGGAATTAGAGAGCAAAAAAGAAGCGGTAAATGCAAGTGTGAAATCTTTTTATAAACAATTTTTTCCTGCAATGATTGGGAGTTCTAGCGCACAACTAGCTTCCTTTATTGATACGCTTTTGGCATCTTTTTTGACAAGTGGGGCGATTTCGTATTTGTATTATGCAAACAGAATCTTTCAGCTTCCCTTAGCTATTTTTGCGATTGCAACTTCCACGGCGCTTTTTCCCTTGGTTGCTAAATATCTCAAAGAAAAGCAAGAGCTAAAAGCCCTAAAGGAGCTTTCTCGCTCTTTTTGGCTTTTGTGTTTTTTGCTTGGGGCTTGTGTGATTGGTGGGGTTTTGTTACAAAATGAAATTATTTGGCTTTTGTTTGAGAGGGGGCAGTTTGGGCGTGAGGATACGCTAGAGACAGCAGCAGTTTTTAGCGCTTATATGTTTGGGCTTTTACCTTTTGGGCTTTCTAGAATCTTTTCTTTATGGCTTTATTCGCAAAACAAACAAGCTCTGGCAGCAAAAATCACAGCATTTTCTTTGGGTGTTGGGACAATTTGTTCGCTTATGTTAATGCAGTTTTATGGCGCGGTTGGTTTGGCAATAGCAGGAAGTATTAGTGGTTTTTTTGTATTTTTTCTAACCTTGCATTATTTTGGTTGGGGGAGATTTTTTAGCATTTTAAATCACCCCAAATGGCTTTTGATTATTGTTGCTTTGTTAGCTTTGGAGATTGTTTTGATTATGTTTTTTAAACAATATATTTTTACGCTTTAGGTATTATTTGATAGCAAAAAATTCTATGCCATTAATACTTTTTAACAAAATAATCCCTTCTTGCTGTAATTCTAAAAGTCTTTGAATGCTTGTTTTACTCCACAGGCTTTGTATGTCTGCTTTGCTCATAGGGCGTAGGGCTAGGGTTTTTAGAATCTCTTCTTTTGAAAGTTCTAAATTGTCTTTTTTGGAGCTTGTGATTCTCTTGGGTAAAAACACAGGTATGCCATAGCTTTTAAAAATCATTTCAAAGTTTTCTAGTAATTCTTGTGAAATAGGATTAACTTTGTAAGCAGGTGGTCTATCAATGCTGCCTATATCTAGTCTTTTTAGTCGCATTGGTGCTAGGAATCTTGCCATTTTTTGCACTTCTTTTAAATCATCATTCACGCCTTTGACAAAAAGAATTTCTGCATAAAGTTCTCCGCTAAAGTCGGAGCTAAATTGGTAGATTCCTTGCAAGATTTGCTCTAGGGAAATATTTTTAATGGGTCTATCGATTTTTTTAAAGACTTCAGGAGAGATGGCATCAAGAGAGAATTTGACTTTATCAAATAGCAAACAAGCCTTAGAAACACTTAAATCCCAAAGTAAAGAGCCATTGGTTAATAATAGGGTTTGCGTGTCGCCTTTTATGTCTTCTAGTCGTAGCATTAATTCGTATAAATTAGGGTAGAGTGTGGGCTCTCCATTTGCAGTAATGGTTAGGGATTGGATATTTTTAAATTTATTTAGAGCTTCTTTTATGGCAGTTAGGATTGTATCAACTTCTAAGATATTTTGCATAGAATCTTGAGCTTTTTTGCCCTCTAGTTCGCAGTAGAGGCAGTCATAATTGCATTGTTTGGTTTGGGGCGAGAGATCTACACCTAGCGATTCTCCAAACCTTCTTGAAGTAATAGGTCCAAAAATGATATTCATAGCTTTTCCTAATGGTTAAGGGATTTTTTTAAGATTATAACACAAAGGTATTAAAGCAGATTTATAAAGTAGATTCTAAAGCAGAGATAACTTTAGAGAAAACTCTAAAGTTATTGTGGATTAGCAGTGAGCGTGAGTAGGATTTTAACTTCATCGCCTACTAGGCTATCTTTAAGATTAGATTCCCATACCACATCAAAATCAGAACGCTTGATTGTTGCATTAGCTTTGATTTGTAAGGTTGTGCCATTAAGTGTTTCTGTGCTTTGAAGCACGATAGGCTTTGTGATGCCTTTGATGGTTAAATCCCCATAAATTTTACCTGTTTCAAACTTAGTCATTTTAAAAGTCATATTTGGATATTTTTTAGAATCAAAAATATCTGCAGCGTTTAAATGTTCATCGCGTTTGGCATTAGCTGTATCAACAGAGGCAATTTCAACGCTACCTTCTAGCAAATTTAGGACTTTTTTAGCTGCATCATAGTCAATATTGGCACTGAATTTATCAAATTTTCCATCTACTTTGGTGAGTTTGAGATGAGAAATTTCAAAATTTACTTGAGAATTGTTTGGATCTAAGGCATACGGCTCAGCCAAAAGGGGACAGCTAAATAGAGCAACAAAAGCAGAAATAGATAAGATTTTTTTCATAGAACGATCCTTTTTTTTAGATTGAATATGGAGATTATAGCATATATTTTAGAAATTATTTTTATGTGAAGGTGATTGGCTGTTTTGTGGGTGTTTAATTTTGTGTAGAGTAGGGGAGGGGTAGCGCTTGATGGGTTTGATGGTAAAGCGTAATGCAAAAGGTGCTAAGATGTAAATCCAAAAACCATAGCCCAAAAACTCTCATTTCTAATATATCAGGAAGAGGAGATAGGCTTTATATAAGCAAAAGATTTAAATTCTATTGAACAATAGGTTTTAAATTACCTTAATTGGGCTTTTATATTGTCAATAGCTTTTAATGGTATTTTTTGTCATATAAAAAAATGGCATTATAAATAACTTTTCTATATTTATTTTATATGATAAAATTGATGTTATTGTGGGTGGAGTGTGTCAAATGTAGCACTTATAGCTATGATTTGAACTATTTTTTTGCTTTGAGATAAGCTCTTTGTGGGGCAGGATAGCCTTCTATGGTTTTTGTCTTATCGGGGGTTAGAAAATCCTCCAAACTCTCTGCATTACTCCAAGGAGTTTTTCTTTGTTCATCGATGCCTGTTTTTAGGGTCGCAATATGCGTGATTTCTTTAAAACCACAAAATTCTAGCCAGTTTATAAAAGTTTTTAAGGTAGGGATAAAATAGACATTGGGCATTTTGGCATAGCGTTTGTTGCGTGGGCAAAGGGCGATTTCCTCATCCCCTTCTAAAATAATGCTATCAAAAATTGCTTCCCCACCTTGTTTTAGGGAATTGTAGATGGTTTTAATAGAATCGATGGGGCTTTTGCGATGATAAAGCACTCCAAGACAAAGTAAAATATCAAAGTTAATATCTAAAAAAGGCAAATCCTCAATGCCTAAAAGCTCAAAATTAAGCCTTGAATCTTGGATAAAAAACTGCATAAAATCAAATTGTAATTTGCATAAGGGCATAGGATCTAAGCCGATGATTTTTTGGGGATTTTCTTTAAGCATTCTAAACATATAATAGCCATTATTACAACCAATATCCCCTATGATTTTATTTTGTAAATTTAGATGAGGCTCTAGAATATTGTATTTAATGGCACTATTCCACTCGCTAAGAATCTCCAAAGAATTAATCTTAAAAGGTCCTTTTCTCCAAGGAATAAGGGTTTTGGCTACTTCTGTAATGTGGTGGAGTGAAGATTCTGTGAGATTGGGCAAAGAGAGATCAATAAAATCATCAAAGCTAAAAGTAGCATTTCCTAGCTCATTTTGGGGAAGGCTTTGCAAGGAGTTTAGGGATTCAAATAAAGGTGCAATGTGTTTGTGGGTTAATGCTAAATTGCGCTTTGCTTGGATTTCTTTTAGGCTTTGCATTAAAAAACTTCTTCTCTCATTTGGGGTTGTTTGCCATCTTTGTAGATGAGATTATCCGGGCAGGTCTCCACATAATTCCCTTGTGAATCATAATAATAGCCCTTTTCATCCCAATAAGAATTAGAATATCCACATTCATTGCGATAAAGACAACCACTTAAAAAAGCGGAAATAATTAGGCTTTGAAGTATCAAAAGTTTCATTTTTACTCCTTTGTTTTAGATTCTAGCAAATAAGATTCCCAAAAATCTCTCTCCAAGGATTTCTGGATCTATGAGTGTGCGGATTTTTGGTGAGAGGCGCATAAAAGATTCTAAACCAAAGTTTTGAATATACCACTCGCCAACTTGATCTAATCCCATATCCACAAGGATTTTATTTTGTCTGCCAAAGAAAATTTCCTTTGCACCTATTTTTGAAAAAAGTGTTTTAAGGTAAGAAAAATTAACTTCATAAGTCAAATCACTTTTTCCAAAAGATTCTAAAAGATGGGCTTGATAGGCTTTTGAAGTGGGATTTGAGAAGAAATTATCTGTGGTGTGGTTATGATAAAGTCGCAGTGAAAAAGCATTGCGTGGGTGGAGATTCCCATAATCAAAAGTTAAAAATGCAAAAGATTTTGCACATAAGCTAAGTGAGTCTATAAATTCAGGCAATTTGGGTGGAATCTCACCGATTTCTATATTCATTGTTTGAGCGGTTTGTAAAATAATTTCTGGGGCGGGTTTGAAAATGAGTGAATTATTTTGTATGTATGCCATTTCGCCCTTAAAAAATAGCTCACAAGCAAAGGAATCAAAAAGTTCATTGCTTACAAAAAAGATAAAATCATAACCGCATTTTTGCAATTCTTGCAAAGAATTAAAAGTGATTAGGGGAGTATTTTGGGATTTTGCAAAGGTTGATTTTTGAGTATTTTGGAGATTTTTAAGTGGCTCAATTGTGCAAAAATGAAGTTTTTCAAAAAGTGTAAAATGTGCTAGAAAATTTGCAATATCACTAATTAGATACCCCCTATCAGCACCTATTTCTACAATGGCGATTTTATTGGGCAAGAGTTTAAGCGATTGACTTAGAAAATTTTTAATAAAATTAGCAATGCAATAGCCAAAAAAGAAACTCACACTCACGCTAGTGTAAAAATCCCCTTCTTTTCCAACTCTATGGTTTTGATAATAGCCTTTTTCTCCATAAAGCCATTCTTGCATAAATTCTGAAAAAGACTGGAGATTAGAGGTTTTCACGCTGTTCTTCTAATTCAAAATATTGCAAAGTTTTTTCTTCGCAAAGGGCTTGTTTGGATTGGAGCTCCAAAGAGGCTTCTTGGAGTTCAGCTGTGCTTAGAGTGTTTGAATAAAGCTTGGATTCAAGCTCTTTAATTTGGCATTCAAGCTCTTCAATTTCTTGGGGCAGAATCTCTAAAAGGCGCATTTGATGATAAGAAAGCTTTGTCTTTTGTTTTTCGGCTTTAGGCTTATCTTTTGAAACCTGCAAAGAGTTTTCAAAAATTTGATAATCTTTAAGTTCCTTTTCTATTTCAAGGTATTCGCTAAAGTTTTTGTGGGTTTCTTCAATATTTCCATTACCTTTAAAAACAAGTAGTTTTTTGGCAATTTTATCCACAAAATACCGATCGTGGCTCACAAAAATAATCGCTCCATCAAAGCTTTGCAAGTATTCTTCTAAGATGTTAATGGTGGGAATATCCAAATCATTAGTGGGCTCATCTAAAATCAAGCAATCATATTCCTTGGTAAAAAGCAAGGCTAAGGCAACACGATTTTTCTCTCCACCGCTTAGAGTGCCGATTTTTTTGTCTAGGAATTCCTTAGGAAAAAGGAAGTTTTTAAGATAGCCAAAGACATGCATATTTTTTCCTTTGACATCGATTCTATCTCCGCCAAAAGGGCAAAAGGTTTCTAGCAAATCCTTAGAATCATCCAGCATTTCTCTGTGTTGATCAAAATATCCTATTCGCACTTCTCCACATTCTATTTTCCCTTTTTGAGGCTTTAAGCGACCTAGCATTAATTTTAAAAGCGTTGATTTACCTGCACCATTTTTGCCTACAATGGCTATTTTATCGCGTTGTAAAATGCGCGTTGAGAAGTCTTTGATGAGCAGTTTTTTGTCAAGACTAAAGGAAATATTTTGTAAATCAAACAACATTTTTTTGCGATTCACCCCTTCTTCTTGATTGAAATGTTTTTTTTCGCGTTCTAACTCTAAAGTCATTTTTCGGATAATGGAGGGATTGTTTTTGGCGGTTTGTCGCATTTGCATGATGCGCTCTTTTCTGCCTTCATTGCGTTTAACTCTTGCCCTCACTCCACGCGCCAACCATTCTTCTTCTGCTTTTAAGTGCTTAAGTAGCGTTTCATGGCTTTTAGCAAGGCTTTTTAGGAGTTCTTCTTTGGCTTTTAGATAGTCTCCATAACCACCTTTGAAACTTCGAATCTTGCAGTCTTCTACTTCTATAACGCGTGTGGCAATTCTATCAATAAAATACCGATCGTGGCTAATAAAAATAAGCGTCCATTTTTCTCTTAAGAGTAAATCTTCTAAAAATTCTACCATTTCAACATCAAGATGGTTTGTAGGCTCATCAAGCAGTAAAATATCGGGCTTTCTTAGTAGCAAACAAGCTAAAGCCACTCGTTTTTGCTCTCCACCACTTAAGAGATTAGCAAAGTTGCCTTGAAGCTCTTTGAGGGCAAAAGTTTCTAGAATCTGATTGATTTTATTGTCTAAATCCCAAGCATTGTGATGATCAATAAAATTACTTAAAAGAGAATGTTCTTTGATGAGCGATTCATCATCGGGGTGATTTTGGAGTTTTTGAGCGATTTCATCTAGCCTTTTTCTAGCCTGTGTGAGCTCTTCTAAAGAATGCAAAATAACTTCCTTGACACTCTGCCCCTCTTGAAAAACAGGCTTTTGGATTAAATGCTTAATTTCTAAATTGCCTTGGAAGATTCGGCTTCCCTCATCGGCTTCTACTTCCCCACTAAGAATCTTAAGTAGTGTTGATTTCCCTGCACCATTTTTGCCTACAATAGCCATTCTCTCTCCCTCTTGCACACTAAGGGAAACATCACTTAAAATGGGCTTATAGTCGTATTGTTTGGAGATATTTTGTAAAGAAAGATTAGCCATTTTTTTCCTTAGGTTTAAAGAGTAGGGCAAAGCAAAAAATACCGATAATTAATGAGAGAAATTGCCCTTGTGTTAGCCAATTAAAAGCTACAAAGCCAAGCTGTGAATCAGGCTCTCTAAAGAATTCTGCGACAAAGCGCATAAGTGAATAAAGCACGCCATATAAGATTCCAATCTGTCCTATAAAACGCGCCTTTTTTCTCCACAAAAAGAGAATTGTAAAAACAACAATACCCTCCAAAAAGGCTTCATAAAGCTGACTTGGGTGGCGCAAGATTCCATCTACATAAATCCCCAAAGCGCTTGAAGTTTCTCTGCCAATTAGCTCTTGATTAAGAAAGTTTCCGATTCTGCCAAATACATAGCCTAAAGGAATACTAAGTCCAGCTAAATCCATAAAAAGCCAAAAATTAACTTTTTTAATTCTTGCAAAGATTAAAGAGGCAATTAAAAAGCCAATGACTGCCCCATGATAGCTCATTCCGCGAATCCCAACAAAATTTCCATCTTTATCTAAGGGATTGAAAATTTGCCAAGGGTGAGTGAGATAATAAGCGCTAAAAGGATCATAAAAGATAATATATCCAAGTCTAGCACCTAAAATAACACCAATTTCTACCCATAAAAAATAACTTTCCAAAAGCGCACTTGAAATAGGATAAGAATCTTTTTTGGCAATCCATTTTGCCACACCAAGTGCCACAAGTAAAGCTAAAACATACATTATCCCATACCAATGCACACTAATACCAAAAAGATTGAATGCAATAGGATTAAAAGCATTATAAATATTATTCCATTTCTCCATTAATAACCTCAAAAAATTCATGCAACCCTAAGTATAAAAAGCGCTCATACAAAAGATCATCAGAAATGTAAAAATGAAATTTAAAGCCATCGTCTTTGGCAAGTTTTAGCCAATATCCTAAAATATAAAGACTAATATCTTTTGCGTGTGGAATGCCAAAAGAGATTTCGTTTATTTGGGCTTTTCGTATTTTTTCTAAGAGCAATTTTATATCTTGATAATCGCTAATATCTTTTAATTTTCCTCGTAAAATATAAATATCTTCTTGGATTTTTTCAATTCGCAAGTTTAACCTTTCTTGTTGAAAATTGCTAAAAGCGGATTCTAACAAAATAAAAGTAAAATTCAAAAAAAGTAGTTATTTTAGATTCTTAAAAGATGAGTTTTGTTCTTACGACAAAATCGCATAAGAGAGATTATGATAATTATATAAAATTTATAAAGATTTTTTTGTGATTCTTTGGGTAGAATTCTTGTTTTGGAAAATCAAATTGCTATGGCAATATTTTTTAAGGTTTTTAAAAAAAAGGAAGCAAAAAAGGCTTTGAATGGTGAGATTTGCAATTGTTGGTGCTGGTGGGCATGGGAGAGTGATTGCTGATATTATTTTGGCATGTGGGGGCGAAATTGCTTTTGTCATTGATGATTCTCCACAAGGCAAAATTTTGGCAAATAAAAATGCTATCTCCCCTAAAGAATTTTTAATGTTGGGTTTGCAAAAAGAAATTAAGATTACATTAGCTATTGGGAATTGTCAAGCAAGAAGAGCCTTTTTTGAAGTTTTTAAACAGCAGGGTTTTGAGATTCCAAGCCTTATTCATTCAAGTGCAATTATTTCTAAAAGTGCTAAAATAAGTGAGGCTTGTGTGGTGATGCCAAATGTAGTGGTGAATGCAGAGAGCATGATAGAAACAGGTGTGATTTTAAACACAGGTTGTGTGGTGGAGCACGATTGTAAGGTGGGAGAATTTTCTCATCTAGCCCCCAAAAGCGCACTTTGTGGTGGTGTTAGAATCGGAAAAGATTCACATATTGGGGCAGGAAGCGTTGTGATTGAGGGTAGAAGTGTGGGCGATGGTTGTATGATTGGAGCAGGAAGCGTTGTAATTAATGATATTCAATCCTTTAAAAAGGTTGTAGGAAATCCAGCAAAAAAGGAGTTACAATGAGTTTTAGAATCTTTTTGTCCCCACCACAAATGGGAAAAAATGAGCAAAAGTATGTTGATGAAGCTTTTAAGAGCAATTATATTGCACCATTAGGGGAATTTGTCAATTCCTTTGAATTGGCAATGCAAGACTATACTAAAAGTCCTAACACGCTTGCGCTTAGTAGCGGCACAGCGGCTTTGCATTTGGCTTTAAGAGTGGCAGGAATCACTAAAGGTGATTTGGTTTTGGCAAGCACTTTTACTTTTATAGGTTCGATTGTGCCTATTTTGTATCAAGGGGCAACACCGGTTTTTATTGATAGTGATTCTTCGTGGAATCTCTCCCCTAAACTTCTAAGAGAAGCACTAGAGGGCTTAAAAATAAAGCCAAAAGCCTTGATTTTGACACATCTTTATGGGCAGTGTGCTAAGATTTCTGAAATTGTAGAAATTTGTAAAGAATATGGGGTTTTATTGATTGAGGATGCTGCGGAATCTTTAGGGGCATTTTATAAAGGACAACATACTGGAACTTTTGGAAAGTTTGGCGCATTGTCTTTTAATGGTAATAAAATTATTACAACAAGTGGTGGGGGAATGCTGCTAGGCAAAGATTCAAACCAAATGCAAAAGGCAAGGTATTATTCCACTCAAGCAAGAGAGAATCTGCCTTATTATGAGCATTTAGACTATGGTTATAATTACCGCCTTAGCAATATTTGCGCAGCAATTGGCGTAGGACAGCTAGAAGAGATAGAAGACAAGGTTGCTAAAAGGCGAAAAATTTTTGATTGGTATCAAGAAAATCTCTCTAGTGAATTTGTAGAATTTATGCCTGAGATTCCTGATTCAAGGGGAAATCGTTGGCTAAGCACTTTGAGATTTAAAGAGAAGAAAGTCAATGTAATGGATCTTGTAGGGATTTTAGCTAACAAAGGCATTGAATCGCGTCCATTGTGGAAGCCTATGCATTTACAGCCTTTATTTAGAGATTCTATAAGTTTTTGTGATGGCACTTCTCAAAGTCTCTTTAATAATGGAATTTGTTTGCCTAGCGGTGGAGCCTTAGAGCGCAGAGAGATTGATGAGGTATCGGGCTATATTTTGGATTATTTAAAGAGTCTTTAAGTGATAAAGTCTGCTATTTTTCGTCCAAGCAATCTCAAGAGAATCCTATTTTTTTTGGTGATTGATATTATTGTTTCATATTTTACTTTGGTTTTATCATATGATTTGCGTTTTAGCTTTCAGGTGCCATTGGAGTTTAACGACGGAGTGATTCTTGCCTTTTTGGCTTTGATTGTCTTAAAAATTAGTGCTTTGTGGGTTTTTAAAATTTACTTAGTGCCATGGCGATTTTTTGGACTAAGCGAAGCTTTAAAAATTATTTATGCACATATTTTGGCTTATGGAATCTTTACGCTTTTATTCTTTTTTGGATTTTTTGATAAATTTCCTTTGAGTGTGGTAGTAATTGACTTTGTAATTTCTGGGATTTTGATTGGAGGGATTAGAATCTCTAAACGAATTTATTTGGAGAATTCTCCCAAAAACTCTCCTAAACCTGCTTTGATTTTTGGAGCTAATACACAAGCAGCTACACTCATTAAAAGTGCCCTTAATAGTGAAATTCCCTTTTATCCCTTGGCGATTATTGATGAAGATAAAAAGGAACAAGGTAATTATATTTCAAATCTCAAAGTCTATCCCAAAGCAGCCCTAAAAGAACTTTTGGAGAAGCATAAGATTAAAAGTGTGATTCTAACCAAGCCTTATGCTAAGCCACCTTTAGAGAAACTTTTTAATGAATTAACACAAATAGGGATTGAAGAGATTAAAATTGCCTCAATGCTCAAAGAAGACAAGCCACTAGAAGATATTTCAATTGAGGATTTACTCTCGCGACCTAGTAAGGATTTGGATAAAGAAGTCATTGGAGAGTTTATTGCTAATAAAACAATTCTAATTACAGGGGCAGGTGGAAGCATCGGTAGTGAGATTGTGCGGCAGTGCGTGGAGTTTGGGGCGAAGCGATTAGTTTTGCTAGATCATAGTGAATACAATCTTTATGTAATTACAGAGGAGCTAACAAGAAAAATTTTCTCTAAAAATGACAAAAAAAATTTATTGCGTGCGGTGATGTTTTCAATCTTGGAAAAAGATCGGCTTTTGGAGCTTATGCAAGAAGAAAAGCCTGATATTGTCATGCATGCTGCAGCTTATAAGCATGTTCCACTTTGTGAATATAATCAAAAAAGCGCCATTGAAAATAATATTTTAGGGAGTAAAAATGTGATTGATTCTGCTATAGAATCAAAAGTCCCTAAAATTGTGATTATCTCCACAGACAAGGCAGTGCGCCCCACAAATGTAATGGGTGCAACCAAGCGAGTTGTCGAGCTATATGCACAAAATGTTGATTCAAAACAAAGTGAAATTGTGGCGGTGCGGTTTGGAAATGTGCTTGGAAGTAGCGGTTCAGTGGTGCCAAAGTTTAAAGCACAGATTCAAAGTGGAGGACCAATTACTGTAACTCATCCAGAAATCACGCGATATTTTATGCTTATTCCTGAAGCGTGTCGCCTTGTTTTACAGGCTTCTGCAATTGCTAGGGGTGGAGAGATTTTTATCTTGGATATGGGAGAGCCTGTTAAAATTGTGGATTTAGCTAAAAATATGCTAAAACTCTATGGCAAAGAAGAGGAAATAGAGATTGTCTTTAGCGGATTGCGACCGGGAGAGAAGCTTTATGAGGAGCTTTTGATTGGTGAGAGTGAGGGTAAGACAAAATACCCTTCAATTCAAGTAGCTCGCCCTACAAGTTATGATATTAATAAGCTTAATCAAGATATTAGTGAGCTTTTAGAAACGCAAGAAGTGATAGCAAAATTAAAAGAAATTGTAGTGGAGTTTAATCATAATGCACACGGACAATAAGCCAACTCTTGCCTTGGTGGTATCTTCACTTAGAATGGGTGGGGCTGAGAAAGTGGCGAGTTTTTTAGCAAATGCTTTAATTGATTCTTATCGAATTATTTTAATATTGTGGAGCGATAAAGATCGCTTTTTTAGCGTAGATGAACGCATAGAAGTGGTGGTGATTGCAACAAAAATGCGTGGAATGCTTGGGAATATAGAGCGTATTTTTAGGCTTAAGCGTTGTTTTAGGGAGCATAAGGCGGATTTGGTGATTAGTTTTATTCATCAGACTAACATTTTGGCGATTTTAGCTGCTAGAGCAAACAAGATTCCAGTGATTGCAACAGAGCATAGTATTTATGCGAGTTTAGATCATCTTAAGATTTGGAAGTTTTTGCGCCAAAGGGTGTATCCATTAGCAGATCATATCACCACGCTTACTCAAAAAGATTCAAAGCATTATGGATTTTTAAAAAATGTTAGCGTGATGCCTAATCCAGTTGTTATCCATAAAACTATAGAAGCAGATTGGCAAGATTTTATCGCCCATAAGCCCTATATTTTGAGTGCAGGGCGAATGATAGAAACAAAGCATTTTGAAGAGTTATTAGAAGTTTTTGGACAATTCTCTAAAAAAAATCCTCAATTTTCACTGCTTTTAGCAGGTGATGGAAAGTGTCGTGATTCTTTAGAAAAACAAGCCCGGAATCTAGGGGCAAAAATTGTTTTTTTAGGGAAAGTTGAAAATCTTTATAGTGCCTATCAAAATGCAGAATTTTTTGCCTTAACTAGCCATAGGGAAGGTTTAAGTAATGTTTTAATTGAATCTTTAATGTGTGGAGTGCCTGTGATTAGCTATGATTGCCCTTATGGACCTAGCGAGATTATAAGTGATGGCAAAAATGGAATCTTGGTTAAAATGGGTGATAAAAATGCCCTATTAAAAAGCTTTGAAGTAATGCTTGCTAAAAGGCAAGAATTTGCCAAAAATACGCAAGTGATTTATGAAAAATTTGGAGAAGAAGTAGTTTTAAAAAAGTGGAGAGAGCTTATTGCTCTAACGCTTAATAAAAAGAACTAAAGAACCAAAGAGAATCAAAAACCCTCCAAAATATTGTAATAAGCTAAGATTTTCTCCCAAAAGCCACAAAGAAAGCAAAACCCCCACAAGAGGCTCTATCATACCTAAAATCGCTGTTTTAGTTACATTAATTCTTGGCATTCCAAGGAAATATGCTATCATAGGAAAAAGCGTGGAGACAAAGGTAAGTCCAAGAAGAGCAAAGATTCCAGTGGGGTTAAAGCTGTTGAATTGTGGTGGATTTGGAATCATAAAACCAAGAATCATCAAGGCGGCAAAGAGACAAATATAAAAACTGCAAACAACAGAGGAAAGATTGCTGGTATAGGATTTGCTAAAAACAACATAGAGCCCATAAAATAATGCACCAATAAGCGATAAAATCACACCATAAACGCTAAGCTGGAGATCTTTTGGAGGCTGAAGTATGATTGCTAATCCTGCAAAACACAAAAAGAGTGAAAAGAGTGTTTTGGTTTGTAGTTTTTGTCTCAAAAAGATGAGGGCAATAAGAGCGACAATAATAGGATAAATATGATAAATAAGCACAGAAAGCGAAGCAGGAATATAGCGTAAAGAATCAAGATAGGCAAAAGACTGAATAATATATAAAATGCCGCCAAGGAAGAAAAATTGCAAATATTGCAATTTTGTAAGCTTAAGAGAGATGTGCTTATAAAGCGCCCATAAAAATAACAAAAAGGCGCTACAAAGGAAGCGAAAAAATAAAATAAAATCAGTTGAGATTCCATTATTTTGAGACACCACACTCCACACAGGCATAATCCCATAAGCAATACTCGCACCAACAATCCATAAAATACCAATTTGTTCATTACTTAATTTTTGCATTAAAGAACTTTCAATTTTAAATACATTATTGTAATATTTTTAAAATAAATTTTGAAGTCTTGCCTTAAAGTATTTGAGGGTAGTCTATATTTATACTAAAGTATTTACATAAACATATCCATATATGTATCCACTATTTATATCTATTTATATCTATTTATATCTATTTATATCTATTTATATCTATTTATCTATAATAATTCAACCCTTATTTTCAAAAATTTGATCAATCCCTTTTATTTTAATCTTCCCTTAAGCTTATGCTGCTATAATTCCACTTCCTTTTTTGAAATAAAAAAAGTGTTCTTTTGGCTTTATATACATT
>NZ_NHYL01000006.1 GCF_003288905.1 Helicobacter sp. 11-8110
ATAAAGAGGCAGAGCATAGATATTTTAATGAAAAAAGCCCAAATATCTACTATTCTAATCCGCACTTAGGAGTGGGTTTGGCAAGTGGGAGTGTAGCAGGGATTGAAGAAGATGAGAATGGCAATATAAGCTTCAATGCAGAGAAGTTTGTGTTAGGGTTTTTGGGTGGGAGCTTAGGGAGCAAGGCGGTGGTTAAAAGCTTAGAATACAAAACTAAAAAACTAACAAAAGCTTATCCAAATATGGCTACAAATAATCCAAAGCTTTTCAAAGAAGTGTTTAAAAAAAGCCTATCATACGGATTAAGCAAAAATACCTACAACTTGCTAACAAATTTTTTCAATAAAAATAAGTATCTTGATATAAATCTGCAGATTTTTGCAGGGGAAAAAGCTTTATTGGCTGGAGAGTTTGGACCACAAAAGAAAAAACTAAAAGTCGCAAAAGAGATGAAAAAACAAGGCAAAAGTGAGCTAGAAATATGGGAAAGCACAGGCTGGTATAAAGATTTAGATAGAAAGTGGAAGTTTGAAATTAATCCAAATGGTGGCAGGATAATATGGGAAAAAATGCCTTTCACACACGGGCAGAGAACAACTTTGGGACAAATGCTAAAAGATGATGAGCTTTTTAGGGCGTATCCTAGCTTAAAAGATGTGGTGGTAGAGAATAATGAATATTTTGGTTTTTCATATAGCCCAAAATCAAGGAATATCACAATAGGGCAAAAGACTGATAGAGAAGATATTAAGCCTTATATTTACCACGAAATACAACACGCTATCCAGCACATAGAAGACTTTGCGACAGGCTCAAGCTCAAGAGGTGATCACCATATATTAAGCTATGGAGAAATGGAAGCGAGAAATATAGAAAACAGAATGAATTATGGAAGCGAAAAGTTTCCACATCAAACAAGCGAACTAAACCAAAAAGTAAGAAAAGATAATGTAGCCCATTATACAAAAGCCCAAAAGTTAAAACCAAGATTAGAAAAAGAACTAAAAAAACTAGAAAAATATATAGATGAATATGAATCTTATCCTTCTTCTGCTAATTCTAATAAGCATAATAGATTATATGAAAAAATGCAAAATCAAAATGAAAAGGTTAAGTATTTAGAGAGCGAAATTGGATTATATGAAAGTCAATATCACGGCTGGACAGGAGAGTATTACAAAAATAACAAAAACATTAAACCTATTGTAGAGAGACATAGTGAAGCTTTTAATGGTGCTAAACCTTTAGAAAAGGCATTTTTGGATTCTGATAATATCAATATTGAAGCTTTAGAAGCAGAGGCAGTGAAGTTACCAAAGGTGCTAAGTTTTAGGGAGTTTAAAGAGCAGTTTAGGACAGATGGTAAGGGTAATGCTAAAGTTAATACACGCATAGGAGAAATTAAAATCAATGTGCCAAAGGCTTATAACCATTTTGTGAAAAATACTTACAATGTAGATAGGAAAGAATTTAGCGGAGCATTTTTAGATACTTTAGTCAATCCGCTTTTTATAGTGAGACAAAAGTATCGTCCTAAAGTGTCTCTACAAGGCAAAAGCCTACAAAGGAGCAATAACTCGCTAGATTCCAAAATGCAAAACAAATCTAGGATTCAGATAGGCGACAAAGAAATTATACAAGATTCCTATGTGTTTTACAAGCCTTTTGTAAATGAAAATGGTCTTGTATCTTTAGCTAGTTTTGCAATTAGTCAAAATGGAGAGCTTTTGCATAAAACTTTCTATGATATTAAAACTATCTCTAAACTAAAGAAGCTTATAAAAGGAGATGATGAGGATTTGTTGTATTTTAAAAATAGCAATGTTTTACTTAATCCACAAGAGTTAAAAACTATTTCTAAAATCCAAAAAACTTACAACTTCAATGAAGCAAAAGCCAAAGATTTGTATGAATGGCACAAGGATTCTAATCCTATCACAAAGGATAAAAATGGTTTGCCTAAAGTATTTTATCACGGCAGTTGGAAAGAATTTGAAGTCTTTCAAAAAGAACTAACAAGAGATTATGAAATGCCACAAGGTTCTTATTTTTCCTCCAATAAAGCAGTGGCAAAACAATATGGAGAAACACTCTATGAAAGTTTTTTGAAAGTGAAAAATCCTTTTATTATAGAAAATTTTGGAAATACTTTTAATGACTCAAGAGATTATATTATAGACAAAATAGCAAATATTGATTTATCAAAATACGATAGTATTATTTTAAAAAATATCAAAGACAATCCTAATGGTAGTGGAGGAAAATTGGCAGATACTATTATCATCTTTGATAGCAATCAAATCAAGCACATAGACAATCAAGGAAGCTACACAGATATACAAGGCAATATCACAAAAGAAAAGCCAAAGGATAAAGAGGCAGAGCATAGATATTTTAATGAAAAAAGCCCAAATATCTACTATTCTAATCCGCACTTAGGAGTGGGTTTGGCAAGTGGGAGTGTAGCAGGGATTGAAGAAGATGAGAATGGCAATATAAGCTTCAATGCAGAGAAGTTTGTGTTAGGAATGCTAGGTGGAGTTGGTGGAAGTGTCTCCTTTGCTAAAGGGGTGAAATATCTAAAAGACAATCCACAAGACAAAGAGCTAGTAGCACAAGAGCTAAGCAATACACTAACAAAAGGTTGGGAGAGTGCTAAAGCAAAATACCCCCTTTTAGAAGCCTTAGAACCAAGATATATTATCAAAAATGAAAAAGGCAGGATTCTCCAAAGCAAAGCAATATTAAAAGAACTTTTTGTTAAGGAGGATAGGATCTTAGAAGAGAGGTTAAATTCTTTTGCAGAACCATTGCCAAAAGCTTTAAGCAAACAAGAGTTTTTAAACCAAAAGAACAGAGGATATAACAATATCAATACACCCATAGGCGGAATCACTATCAATTTAGAACACGCTTGGGAGCATATGAATAAGAAAAATACTTACAAGAAAGATAGGAGTATGTATAGCGGAGCATTCCTTGATACTCTTACCGACCCGCTTTTTATCGTTAAGCAAGAATATGTCCCTAATCCAAAGTTGTCTGCGAATGCTAGGGAAATGCAAAATAGCAAACTAGTGCAGAATAAAGACAATCAAAGTATAGCACAAGATTCTTATGTCTTTTTTAAGCCCTACCAATTGCAAGAAAAATATACCTATATGGTGGGATATGCCCTTGATACTAATGGCGAAATTATCAACACAACTTTTATCCCTATGAATAAAAGGGATTTTGGCAGAATTAAGAAAATGTTAAATTCTAATGTGCTGTATTTTAAAGAAAGAAAAAACGATTTTCAATATTTTAATGAGAAGTAAAGAGACTATTTAAAAAGAATTTACTATTTTCAATGGAGAACATAGGATAAGGAGCGTGTTTTTAATGGATAAAAACCAAATGGAACTGAAAGCAATAAGTAATAACAAAGCACGGCAATAAAAGAGTTTTTTTAAAAGGGTTAAAAATTTTGAGTTATCCACCCGCTAAAGCATGTGGGACTTCTAACTAAATAGCTTTAAAACTTGTTTAACAAAAGTCCTTCTTTAGTATTGATTACACAAATATTTTTGTTTTTAAATTGATTTTTTAATATATAAACTATATAATCTCAACAGTTAAAGAGTTGAAACCTTGTAAAAAAGGACTCATAAATGAAAAGTTGCTTTAATACTATTGTAACAGTTAAAACAATCAAAAGCGATTCTAGCATCATGAGATTAAATCCAATTAGCGAAGCGATCAAGAATGCTATTGATGCAAAAGCAACTCATATTGATATTTGTTTTGAAGAGTGTGAAAGCAATAGTTTATTTGGTAAGGGTATTTCTATCTCTATTAAAGATAATGGTGCTGGTTTTAATTGCTCCGATAATCAATATATGCAAAATAGATGGACGCATTATAAAGGTGGAGATTATATTAAAAATACCTTAGGAGGAAGAAGTAGAGGCAGATATTCTTATCTTAAGTTTGTTGATTTTAAAAATGAATGTTTGAGTGATATTATAATATACACAAAATATAACAATAAAAGTTATAGCGTTGTCTTTCAAGGTGAAAATCAAAATATAGGATTTAGCGTCAAAGAAGAAGTTGCAAATCGTAAAGAAAATTTTACAACGAAATTATATATCAAAAGACTAGGAAATAAATTTATTAATGACAATACAATAGAACAGATGATTGAAAAAGCAAAAAAAGAAATTATAGTTGAATTTTCAGATAAACTTCTAAAGGGCATCACTTTAACTATCAACAATATTAAAATTAATGTTGAAGAATATATAGAAGAACAACTGGAAAAAGAGTATGAATTAAAAAATGGACAAAAAATTAGTGCATATATGGTTGTTTGGAAAAATGAGATTGATTTGGCAATCGATAAAAAGCATGTTTTTTTATTTAATATTGATAATATTCCTCTTGGAAAAATACCATCTGGTTGTCAAAAATCAATATTTAACTGCCATACTGTATTTTTAACGAGTAGTTGTTTTGAAGAGGATTGTGAATTTATCGATATTAATCCTAACTATACACAGATTATAGAGGAAGCCAAGAATTTATACAAACCTGACTTAGATAAATTATTATATAAAGTTTGGCTTAAAAATGCAGATTTGATGGCTAATAAATTAGCAGAAGAGAGTGAATTTTTCAAAGATGAAACCGATAAAATGATACAAGAAAAAATTAAAGAAGCATATATGGTTTTATCTTTGCCGTTGCTTATAAAACAACATAATATTAATCGTAGCAACGCATCATATTTTAGCAACTCGCTAATAGGATTAATTTCAGATAATTCTTATAATACGCTTGAGAATTTGGAACTTGTTTTTAATTTAGAAAAAGAAGATCATGAAGTTTTTAATTATGTAAGAGAGAATGTTAATATTCTGAATCTAATAAAAAAATATTATAATTATATATCAAGACTTGATTTTTTACAGCATTTTGAAAATTTGGTATTAAACGAAGGGAAGGCAGAAACAAAGGAAAGAAAGGAGCTACATAAAATTGTAGAAAATAATTTATGGTTGTTTGATGAAGAATATCTAAATCTTGATTTTTTTAGCGATCAATCATTAAAAGGAATTTTCAATGAAATAAAATTACCAATAAATATAGATAGTGAAAATCAATTAAATACAATTCCGGATATTTTTATACCTCGCACTAAGGATAATAAATTAATACTTATTGAGTTAAAAGCACCAAAAGTAGAAATAAATTCATCAATACTTACCGATGTGTTTGATAAATATATCACTAAAATTCTTAAATCATTATCAAAGCAAGGAAGTAATATTGATTATGTGAAGGCTATATGCATTTCATCAAAAAAGCAAGAATTTACAGGAAGCTTAACTGGAGATAAATACAACATAAAACCAATGACTTGGAAAGAAATAATTAGTATAAGAAAAAAAGACTTAGAAAACCACATAAAAGATGTTAAAAGTAATTTATCTCTATCAAAATATAAAGATATTTACGATTTCAAAGAAAAAGAAATAAAAAGGGAAAGGGTTGAAAATTTAAAAAAAATATAAAAATTAAATGTTTTTTAATAAAAACGCATTTTAAATCGAAGCGCTTTGATTTGAAGTTGAAAATTTAAGTAATAACAAAGCTCGGCAATAAATTTGAGTTATCCACCCGCTAAAGCATGTGGGGCTTCTGACTAAATAGCTTTAAAACTTGTTTAACAAAAGTCTTTCTTTAGTATTGATTACACAAATACTTTTGTTTTTAAATTGATTTTTTTAATATATAAACCTTATATTCATTGTTGTTGAAAAGAAAGGTAAAAGTTAGCTAAAGAATAGTTTAAATAATTTGCTATACTTTTTTGTATAATAAAAGGTAAAAAGTAGAGCAGGGTTTAATTAGAAGTTTTTACTTTGTTTTGTAGTTTTTCTACATCAATTTTAAAATCAAAAAACTCTGATACTGCACCAGAATTTACCAAGGCAGTAAATTGTGAAGCAGCTGCATTATAGTTATTTTCTTGTAAATATAAAAGTCCATTAGCAATTCTAGTTTCAAAGTTTGTAGGTGCTTCTAGTTTAGAGAGTTGTAGAAGAGTGGCGGCGTTTTGGGTATGTCCTGCACCAATTGCGGCAACAGCAGCTAAAAACAATGTTTGTGTGTCTTGTTCTTTAAAGTCATCAATAAGGCTGTTATAAAGTGTGAAAGATTTTTCAAACTCTTGGAGATAAATATAGCTCAAAGCGAGTGCTTGAATGATTCCACGCACATCTTTTTGCTCGGTAATGAGGCGATTGTCTAAATCTTGCTCTACATAATGCAAAGTTCCAATAATATAAGCAATTTCAATATACATTTCTCTAACAACAGCCGCCCCATAATAAATAGGATCTTTGTTAATAATTGAATCTTGGTAGTAACCTTGAAGCTTTAGAGCAAGGCTTTTTGGGTCATCTTTATAATTGATTGCTAAAAGATTAAGTAGGTTACTTAGGGGGTCATTGGGAAGAAGTGTTTTTAATCCATTAGCAGATTCTATGAGTAAATTCTGATCTTGAAGAGCTATATTTTGGACAAAATTAAGAGCATAATAAATAGCAACATTACTTTTTTTGTTTTCTAGCGATTCAAGGGGTTTTGGTGTCCCATCACGCGCAAAGTTTAGAAGTGTTTGAAAAAATTCTCTTTCTTGTGGTGTGGTTTCTAGGTTTGCGAATTCTTGAGAGACTTCATTATCTAAGCGTGTGGAATCCCGATGGGTGAGTTGAGAAGTAATAAGTGCAAAAATACCGGCTAATAAATCTTTTGGATTAAGGTGAAAGGCGCGTATGAAGTGCTGATAAGAATGATCAAAATCTCCCATTTGCGCGTAATTAAGCCCTAAGTTGTAATGTAAGATAGAGTGATTGGGATAGTTTTTGGTAGCGCTAATAAGTAGAGCATTGGCTCTTCTAATATCGCCTTGTAATGTTTCTAAGATTGCATTGGCAATATTGCGATTAACTTTGGAGATTGTTTGTCCGCGCAGTAATATTTCTTTGGCTTCTTGGAGATTCTCTATGTGGATATTGATTCCGCCTTCTTGGATAATACTGAAAGCTTCTTGTGCATCAAAAACCTTGTAAGGAGCAAAATAAAAGAGAATCTTATAGGAGTTTAGCTTAAAACCACTGAAGTTATCCCAAAATCGTTTTTGGGCTGTGTTGATATTAAAAAAATCTTGTTTTAAAGTAACTTTAATGGGGTAGGGATTATGCTTGATGGCTTCTTTATTGTTGGCATATTTGCTTAATATTCGTGAAACTTGTGTGTAATCATGCAATTGGAGTTTGACAAGAAGTAGTGCCATTTCTCTTTGGAGAGAGATTCCAAAAGTGTCAATAGTTTGTTGGATTAAAGTGTTGGCTTGTTTGTATTCTCCAATTCTCGCATAAAGAAGTGCTAGATTAAACCAATGATTGGGATTTTCCGAATCTTTATTAAGGGTTTCTAGGGCTTTGCGATTATTATTAAAATAAGCATATAGCGATGATAGTAAGAGATTATTTTGTTCTTGGTAGTAAGATGAACTTGGGTGTGTGAGAGGAGAGAAAGCTTCAAAATAATTTCCTTGATAATAGTGTGTGAGAGCATAAAGATAAGAATAAAGGGGGAGATTCCCAGCATAAGGAAGGTAGGTTTCTGCAAGATTGAGATAATATTGAAATTTAAGTGGTTGATTGAGATATAATGCGCAAACAGCAGCATTAAGGGAGCTAATTACACGATCCTCCCCTAAATCAATGGCTTTTTGAAAAGATTCCATTGCATTAGCATAGGATTTTTCTTCCATTTGTGCAACTCCTAGATTGTAACTAGAGAGTCCTTCAGAATAGTTTGAGATTTTACCATAGAGATCAAGCGCCTCTTGTTTGTTTCCACTTGAATAAAGAAAGTTAGCCTTTTTAAGCAACGCATCGAGATTTTCAGCATCAGGGATAATGTCTCCACCTTTTTGGATTGAGAGTTGTGGTGGCAGTATTTGTGTGGTTTTTTGGGGTTTTTTGGTTTCTTGAGTAAGAAATTGCCCGATGATAAAAATAAGAGCAACCATAAAAATTCCAAGTAATAAAGCAAGAGAAATAGTAGTTTTTTTATGTTTTCTAAAGAATTCTTGCAGCTTATCCCACTTGGTTTGTGGTTTTGGTTTTTCTTCTTTGGTTAGAATGTCTTGGAGAATATCTAAGCCATCATCAAGATGAATAACCTGTTTGCTATCTTCTTGATCAATCATTAGATTACCTTAGATAAGGTTGTAAAACATTTGGAATATCAATGCTTCCATCTTCATTTTGGTAGTTTTCCATAATTGCAACTAAAGTTCTGCCTACAGCAAGGCTTGATCCATTTAAGGTATGGACAAGAATATTTTTTTTATTAGAATCTTTATAGCGAATTTTTGCGCGTCTTGCTTGGAAATCGCGTGTGTTAGAAATGGAACTAATCTCGCGATAGCAATTTTGTCCAGGTAGCCACACTTCAATGTCAATGGTATTACTAGCGCTAAAGCCTAAATCTCCACTACAGAGTTGGATTAAGCGGTGAGGTAGTCCTAATGAAGCCAGTAAATCTGAAGCACAAGAAACCATTCTTTCTTGCATCATATCGCTATCTTGGGGAGTGGTGATAGCTACAAGCTCAACTTTATCAAATTGATGTTGGCGAATAATGCCCCTTGTATCGCGACCTGCACTCCCAGCTTCTTTTCTGAAGCAAGGCGTGTAGGCAGTCATCATTAAGGGCAAATCTTCTTCTTTAAGAATTTCATTATTGTAAAGATTGGTTAGTGTAACTTCTGCAGTGGGTATTAAGTAAAGCTCGTGCCCCTTTTTGGCTTCTTTGCTATCTAATTCCTCCTCTTCAAAATCTGAAATTTTAAAAAGATCATTTTCAAATTTTGGCAATTGCCCTGTTCCAAAGAGAATTTGAGAATTCACAATAACAGGAGTTCCCACTTCACTAAAACCTCTTTGGGTGTTAAAGTCAAGCATATAATTAATAAGCGCCCTCTCTAATTTTGCTGCTATTCCCATAAAGACACTAAAACGACTTTTAGCGAGTTTTACTCCGCGCTCAAAATCAATCCATCCATTTTGCTCAGCAAGTTCCCAATGTTCTTTTGGCGTAAAAGAAAATTCTTTTGGTGTAAGAATCTTTTTAATCTCAATGTTGTCTTTTTCATCTTTACCAATGGGGGTTTTAGAATCAGGAATATTGGGGATAATATGAGAAAATTCTTGTAATTTTTCTTCCCAGCCTTGTATTTCTTGAGTATAGAGTGCGATTTCTGCTTTGAGCAAATCACATTCTTTTTTAAGTGGTTGAATATCCTTTCCTTCTTGTTTGTATTGTGCAAAGAGTTTGGTTTTGCTATTTTGTTTGGCTTGGAGCTCTTCAAGTGCGATCTTTTTTTGCTTGTAATTAAGGTGAGTTTGTCTTAAAGTTTCTAAAAAAACTTCATCAATATTGCGTTTAGCAAGTTGTGCTACAACTTCTTCGAAATCATTCACTAAGAGTTTTAAATCAATCATAAATTCTAGCCTTAAAAATAATTATCTGTGTCCATTTTATCCTATAGCTTGTTAAAACATAATAAATTCTCAGATTGATTTTAATTTTTAGCAAAAAATGGTGGTATAATTTTAAAAATTATTCGCCGCTACAAGTAAATTACAATAATTCAAGGAAAATTTATATGAATAGTGTTAGTGGATTTGGTTTGATTTTGATGTTGATAGTGGCAGTTTCGTTTTTGATTGTTGTTGCAACTATCATTTCTGTGGTAAGAAGTGGTGATAAGCTAACTTCCTTTGAGAAAAAAATTTTAGTTTTTGTTGCAGTGGCGTTGTGTCTGCTGGTAGTGGGGCTTTACATTACTTCAAATCTATCTTTATTTTTGGCTTTAATTGGCTAGACTTTATTTTTTCTCCAAGTGCCTTTTTGGAATATTTTCCAATATACAAATGCGCGCAAAAATGTCTCTAAGCAAATGCAAAGATAAATATAAGAAATAGGATAGTGAAACTTAGCAATCAAATAGCAAGGGATGACTCTTAATCCCCAAATCATTAAAGTGTTGATGATTAATGTAATTTTAGTGATTCCTGCCCCTCTTAATGCACCATCTAAGATACAAATAAAAGCAAATGCGACTTGTGAAATACCAATGGGAATTAAATATTTTGCACTTGCTTCAATGGTTTGAGTATCATTGGTAAAAAAACTTGTAAGAAAGGGAGCAAAAAATGTCATAATTAAGCCAATTATCCCCATAAAAAGGCTTCCAAGAAAAAGTGTATTTAAGGTGCTGTATTTGGCTTCTAGAGGTTTGTGTGCTCCAAGGTTTTGTCCCATTAATGCCATAGCAGCAATCATAAATCCAAATCCGGGCATAAAGGCAAAGCCCTCGATTCTTGTGGCGATTTGATAACCTGCTAAATCAAAAGTGCCATAAAGTGCTACGAATTTAGCCATTAAGATCATAGACAAAAGCGTAAAAAGTCGCTCACAACCTGATGGAATTCCAACGACAAAAGCGCGTCTAATATAATCAAAATTAATTTTTCCTCTTAGAGAAATTGGGCTTTTTTTGTAACATAGCAGATATAAAAAAAGAGCTAAGGTTTCAATAAAATTGATAATCAAAGTGGCAATAGCAGCCCCAATTACTCCAAATTCTGGGATAATTAAAAAGCCAAAAATAAAAATATATTTTAAGATAGGATTGATAAGCGTGATAAAAATTTTAATAAAAAAGGGTATTTTTGTCGCTCCAGCAGCAGAAAATGAAGAAATGCTTACTTGTTTAATTAAAAGCAAGGGAATGGTAAAAAGTGTCAAACCCAAATAAGAACTGCCAATTTCTTTGGCTTCATTAGAAATTCCAATCCAGCTAAAAAAATAGTCATAGCATAAAAATGCTAATAAGCACAAGGGAATGGAGAAACAAAAAGCTGCAAAGGTAAGACTTAAAACTACTTCATTGGCGCTTTCTCTTTGGTTTGCACCAAGGAATCTTGAAACTAAGGCGCTATTGCCAACAAAAATAATTGTTGTAAAAGCAAAAGCTAACATCATATAATTAAGACTAACTCCCACAGCCACAATGGCGTTAGCGCCAAAAACTCCGATAAACATTAAATCGATAGAGAGATTAATAATATCCAAAAGAGAATTTAGTCCAGAGGGGATAGCAATGTTTAGAATCTTTTTGCTGCGTTGTTTGGAGTAAAAATGTAAAAAATTAGGCACGCGCAACAAGCCTAGCGACTAAAGCTAAAGTGTGAGAATCTCGATTTCTGGAAATAAGCTTTTCTTCATAAAAAAGAATTTCTAAGTCTAAAAATGCCCTTAAAAGCTCATTTTTTCTTAAAAGATGGGAAGAATCTGAAGCAAAAGCATTGTGAGATTCGTTGTCGCTTCTTGCAAAAGTTTCAAAAATCAAAATACCATTTTTTTTAAGCCCCTCAAAGATAGAAGGAAACAATCTGCGCTCCAAAAAAAAACTATTGCAAATAAGATCATAATGATTTTTGGGGATACTAAAGGTGTCTAAATCCACGCAAATAGGATTAATATTGACTTCATCTTTAAGGCTTGAAATGGCATAGGTAGAAATATCAATACTATCCACCACAAAACCATTATCGCGCATAAATCTTGAATTTCTCCCCATTCCACAAGCAATGTCTAATGCTCTACCTTTTTGCGCTTGAGTAATGTATTGAGAAAGAAGTTCTAATGGCGAGTTTGGGATAGGATTGTTTTGGTGGCGCAAATCCCACTTTTCTTTGTCGCTAATCATCAAAACGCTTTAAAATATTTTGATAAGAATCAATGCGTCTATCTCTCAAAAATGGCCAGATTCTGCGCACTTCTTCACTTCGTTTTTTATCCCATTCAAAATACAAAATTTCTTCACCCTCTACACTTCCAAGTGTTAAAAGCTCTCCTTGTGCGCCAAAGGCAAAACTAGATCCCCAAAAGCGTATGCCCTCTAAAACTCCACTTTTATCTTTTTCAAATCCCACGCGATTAATGGCAACTACTGGAATCCCATTGGCTACTGCATGACCTCTTTGAATGGCTATCCAAGCTTCCCTTTGGCGATCTTTTTCTTCTTTAAAATCAGAATCAAACCAACCAATTGCAGTTGGATAAATTAAGATTTCTGCTCCCTTTAAAGTCATACTTCTTGCAGCTTCTGGATACCATTGGTCCCAACAAATCAAGATTCCAAGCTTTCCAAGGCTTGTAGAGATAGGCGTAAATCCTAAATCCCCGGGAGTAAAATAAAATTTTTCATAAAATCCTGGATCATCTGGAATATGCATTTTTCGGTATTTTCCTGCAATTTCTCCATTAGTTTCAAAAACTACAGCAGTGTTGTGATAAAGTCCGCTTGTGCGCCGTTCAAAAAGTGAAGTTACAAGCACAATTTTATGGTTTTTAGCAATTTCACTAAAGTATTCGCAATCTTCTTCAAAACTCAACGCATAATCAAAAAAATCTACATTTTCACTTTGGCAAAAATATTCTGTTGTATGTAATTCTTGTAATAAAACAAGATTTGCACCATTTTTTGCTGCTTCTTTGATCATTTTTGCAGTGGTTTGCAGGGTGGCTGTTTTTGTGCCTTTAAAGGCTTGTTGAATGAGAGCAACTTTGATATTTTGCATTAATAATCCTCATCATTTTCATAATCGCTATCGCTATTATCGTAATCATCTTCATCATAATTGTATTTATCACTATCTTCATATCTAGAATCATATCCATCGTATTCTTCTTCTTCAAAATCTTCACATTCATCTTCATAACTTTTTGCTAAGATTTGCATAATGTCTCCTTTTTTAAAATAATTGAAATGGCTTCACTTGCAAGACGCAATCCAAAGCTTCCTGTAACACCACTAAAGCTTCCTAATTCCTTGCAGTGAGGGGGTTCTGGGCTAAAAATCGCTTGAAAATTTCCCTTGAAACCTTGCTTTTTTAGTCCCTCGCGAAATTTTCTAGCAAATTTATCCCCATAGGTTTTCCAAATACTAGCGCTTTGAATCTGTGAGGGATCAAGTTTCTTAGCACTTCCTGTAGAAGAAAGAAGTAGGGGCATATTTGGATTTTTGGGGTGATTGGCAATTGTGAGGGCTAGAGCGATTTTTGCATCAATATCATCAATTGCATCAATGACAATATCAAAAGGAGTAAAATCAAAATTTTGAAGAAATTCTTGAGTGATTTTAGTTTCTATGGCTTCTATGCCTTGATATTTTTGTGCTAGGATTTTTACCTTTTTTTCTCCCACACCCTCAAAAGAGCCAATTTGTCTATTTTGATTGGTTTCATCAAAGCTATCATAATCTATAATGCAGATTCTGCCAATTCCTGTGCGATAAAGACAATCAAGAGCGAATCCTCCAACGCCACCCACCCCAAGAAGTAAAACACTGGAATTTTGGAGTTTTGCAAAACCATCTTCTTTAAAAAGTAAAAGAGTGCGAGTAAAGCGCTTATTTGTCATTGCATAATCCAATTTTGTAGGGGTTGCATACTTTTTTTAGCAGTAAAATCAAGGGTGATAGGGGTGATAGAGACATAATTATTCATTACAGCGCTAAAATCTGAAGATTCTTGCTGATTGCGCTCTTTCCAATTTAGCGGATGAAGTCCTAGCCAATAGTATTCTTCTCCACGAGGATTCCTATGTAAATGTGCATCATTCCCATAAAGTCTAATTCCAAGCTCTGTAATTTTCACTCCTTTGCATTGATCTTTTGGAATCTGTGGAATATTGACATTTAAAAACTCTCTTTTTTGAAGAGGGAAGCCATTTTCTAAGATTTTTTTTGCAAGGTTGTAAATAGTTTCTTTAGCAAGAGAAAAATCAAATCCAAAGTAATTTTTATCTTGTAAGACTTGCGAAATAGCTATAGAGGGAATATCGTGTAAAACTCCCTCCATAGCAGCACTAGCAGTGCCTGAATAGCTAACATCTTCACCCATATTAGAGCCTATGTTGATTCCACTTACAATTAAATCTGGTTTAAATCCTTCTTCATAAAGTGCGTGAAGTGAGAGATAAATACAATCAGTTGGCGTTCCATCATCAAGTTTATAAAAATCATCATCAAGTTTTATAAATCTTAGGGGACGCGTTAGTGTCATTCCATGCCCACACGCAGATTTTTCACTCGCAGGAGCAACAATCATAACATGTCCTAGCGGAGATAAGGCTTCTTTAAGCGCTAGTAATCCTGGGGATTGGTAGCCATCATCATTAGTAATCAATATTCTTTTCATAGATTCCTCATTAAAATGTAAAATATTCTTCCAAAAGGATTCTTAAGGCTTGATTAGTTTTAGGATTTAGAGATTGGAGTTGCATTTGCAAAGATTCTTGAAGCTTTTTAGCTTCTATTTTGGCAGTTTCTAATCCCAAAAGATTGACATAGCTATTTTTTTCTGAATCATTTTGTGTTGTTTTTCCTGCTTCTTGTGAACTTTGTGTTGCATCAATAATATCATCACGGATTTGGAAAAATAGCCCTAAATCCAAGCCAATTTTATAAAGTTTTTGGCAGAATTTTTTATCACATTTGGCTATGATTCCACCCATTTTTAAAGCAGCAGCAATAAGTTTGGCAGTTTTGTTTAAATGAATGATGCGCAACTTCTCTAAAGGTAGAGTTTGTTTTTCAAAATAGCAATCTAAGGCTTGTCCCAAAACCATACCATAGATTCCGCCATTATAGCTTAGAATCTCAGTGAGCTTGTTTTTAATTTTTGGCTTTAAAGAAGATTTGGCAATACAATAAAAACTATGAGTATTGAGTGCATCACCAACTAGAATTGCGCCACACTCATCGTATTTGTGGTGCAAGGTTGGCACACCCCTTCTTAAAGTGGCATTGTCCATTGCTGGTAAATCATCATGAATTAGTGAATAAGTGTGCAAGATTTCTAAAGCAAGTGCAGGAGCAAAGGCTTTGGAAGTAAATTTTGATTTATTAGCATAAACAACACTTAAGAGTAATTTAGGGCGGAATCGTTTCCCACCACTTAGCACCATTTCCCAAAGCGCTTTTTCATAATAAGGGTGAAAGCTAGGGACTTTAGGGGGTTGCGAGATGAGGTAAGATTCAAATTCGCTAAAAAGAGAATGAAGTTTCTCTGTCATTCTTTGCCTTTTGTGTATTAACTTCTATAAAAAATTGAAAATCATTGCGAGAGATAAGCCATTTTTGTCTATCATTAACATAACTTCCTAAAAAATGGATAATAGAATCATAATCTTGTGGGACATCTTTTTGATTGATTCTTAAAACCTTATCGCCAACTTGTAACTTTTCAAAACCATTTTTAGCACTAGGTAAAATTTGTGTGATTGTAAAGTCATTAGAAATTTTTATGCCTACTCTTCCAAAAAAATCTTCTTTTAAAAGCATACCACCACGTCGCTTATCCACTTTTACAGAGAGATTTTGCACTATACCATTGCGCTCTATTCTAACAGGAATTACAGAATCTTCTTTTAAATCTAAAACCACACGATTAAAGTGACTAACATTTGGGATAGCTTCTCCATTAATCATCATAATAATATCGCCATACTCAAAGGGATTGTTATCAAAAAATGGATCAATGAGATTGACTTCAACTCTATCTTTTGAATTTTGAAACACCCTAATGCCAATATCACCATAATAAATGGGATTGTTAATAAAGCGATCAAGATATTTTTTTTCTAAAAATTGATTTTTGCCAATACCAATTCCATAGTTTTGATCACAAATGGTATTAATAAGGCTATTCTGAAAAGTTGGGACATTTAAAGTGGCAAAATCAACAGGGCTTTGCATTCTTGTCATAATCTTTCCACTTACACTATGAGTAGGCGTGATACTAGCAATCTCATCTTCTAGCATTTCGCTATTAATTTCTTTTAAAGAAATGGGGTTTAGATTGGTTTTTGACTCTAGGAGATAAAATCCTAAGAAAGGATCGTGTTTGAGGATTTTGTAGTCTTTTGGGGTGGTATTTGGAGAATAAAAAAATAATACACTTTTTGCAGGAAGTTTAGCATTTTTTTTCAAAGGCTTGATGGCGATTCCATAGCTTTGATCTATTTTTTCCATAGAATGCACGGCTTTAATTTGACAAGTGCTAAAATCATAAGCGACAAGCTTGATGCTTAAGCCAAGACTAAAGAGTAAAAGCAAGAGTTTTTGTTTCATTAATTAACCTTTAAAAGGAAAATTTCCAAGGTTTCCAAGCATTCCCATTGCCATTTTTTTCTTATTTCCTTCTACACTTTTGCAGACATCATTAATTGCACTCATCAATAAAATTTGAAGCGATTCTTTATCTTCTAATAATGAATCATCAATACTAATATCTATAATTTCTCCCTCACCATTAGCACTCACGCTTACTAATCCTCCACCACTTTTGGCACTAAAGGTGAGATTTTTATTTTCTTCTTGCGCGTTTTTGAAATTTTCCTGTAAATTTTCTAGAGTTTTTGCTAAGTCTTCTGGATTAAACATTTTTTAATTCCTTTTTGATTTGAATGATTTGATTATTTTCATCTACCAAAACTACTTTAGGTTCATAGTTTTCTAGCTCTTCTTTGGAGAATTGAGCATAAGCCATAATGATGATTTTATCTCCAATTTGCACTTTTCTAGCAGCAGCACCATTAAGGCAAATATCACCACTTTTGCCTTCAATAACATAAGTAGAAAATCTCTCGCCATTATTAATATTAACAATATCAACCTTTTGACCCTCTAAAAGCCCAGCAGACTCCATAAGTTTGGTATCAATCGTAATGGAGCCAACATAATTAAGATTAGCATCACTCACTCTTGCGCGATGAATCTTGCTATAAAGCATTGTAAAATTCAAAACTTATCCCTTGTTTTTGACTTCAAAAATTCTTGATATTTTAGCACATTTTAGAAATGTTTGTAGTTATTTGTAGTCATTTATGACTTTTAATAATTTTTTATTCTAATTCTAACCATTTTTTGTAGAGTGGTAATTGGTGTGTGATGCTAAAGGTTTTGGCTTGAGATAAAAGATTGTCTTTTTTGAAGAAATCAGGATTTTCTAAAGCCCAATGAATAGCTTCTATCATAATTTCTTTATTGTTAAGAGGAGTAGTGATGCCACATTTACCAAGTTTAAAGTTTTGCATTTCTTGGGTGCTTTGTAAAATCATCTGAGGCGCACAATCAGTCGTGATAATAGGAATCCCTAGAGCTAATGATTCCACTAAAACATTGGGGAATCCCTCATGATTTGAGCCAAAAAGAAAAAAGTCTGCACAACTAAGTGGCGCATAAGGGTTAGTAGTCGCCCCTAAAAGCGCAATATGATTTGTGAGTTTAAGGGCATTGATTTGCTTTTGCAAGGATTCTCTTAGCACACCCTCTCCAAGAATAAATAAGAAGATATTTTTCTCTTTGAGTGCAGCTAGTGTGTTAATTAGCAAGGCGTGATTCTTGCCCTCATCAAGTCTGCCAATGCTAACAAAAATTTTTTTCCCCTCTAGTTTTTTGGCTAGAATTTTTTCTTTGAGTGGAGTATTTTCTTGACTTAGATTCTGGATTTTTTCAAGATCAAAGCAGTTTGGGAGTAGGGTTGTTTTGGATTTTGGGACTTGAAAATTTGAGATTAAATCTTGCAAGTTTTGTGGAGAGTTAGCTGAAATTTTATCTGCCCTTTTATAGAGGGCTTGGATAAGAAAGCGATTGATTTTGGATTGTAAATTTCCATAACCATATTGTTTGCTAGGGTAACTGCGTTCTGAAATGAATATTTTTGGCTTTTTGGCAAAAAAGGAAGCAAGAATATTGATGTAATTTGGGCGTGTCATAAGCGAAAAAGAATGCGTACAATTGCGGATAATTTTAGAATATTTATAAGCTAAAATAGGTATTTTGATAAGTTTTTTTAGTCCGCTCTCATAAGTGGAATTTTTGCCTAAAATAACTTTGGTTACATTGCTAGGAATCTTATAGTGGCAAATATCTTCTAGTAAGACAAGTGTGATTGGATATTCTTTGCTTAGAGATTCTAAAAGCAGTGAGGTGATTCTCTCTGCGCCACCTGGACCAAGTGAGTAAATAAGGATAACTAAAGACATTGTTTTAGCTCTTTGAGAGTGGATTCGACCATTTTTTGAGCAGAAAAGTTTCGCAAAATATGATCTCTTGCTTGTTTTTTTAGGGTTTGCAAAGAATCTTTTGGAAGTGCTAGGATAGAATCTAATCCTTGACAAAAAGATTCTAAGTCTTTTTTAGGGAAGCAATAAGGGTAGTTTTGCTTAAAATTAGCAATTATTCTGCTTTCTCCAGCATCGCTAACAAGTGGAATGCATTCACACGCCATAGCTTCGGCAATAGAGTTTGAAAAACTCTCTGTATAAGAGGTTGAAAGAATGCAGTCAAAAAGAGAATAAAACATTGGCGTGTCTTTTTGGATACCCAAGAACAAAAATCGCTTTTTAAATTCCCCTAAAATTGTCTCACACTCTTTTAGAATCTCTTCATTAATTTTTCCAATGGCAATAAAAAAAACTTTTTGATTCTTAGCTAGAATTTCTTTAGCACCTTTTGCAAGTAGTGGATAATCTTTGACCTTATCCATTCGTGCAGCTATTCCAAAGACAAAAGAATCTTTGGGGATTTTTAGGGAGCTTTTAAGGGCGTTAGATTGCTTGGGGTAAAACTTAGTTGTATCAATGCCATTGTAAATAATTTTGGCTTTTTCCATGTTGTATTTGGCATTTTTATAAAAGCTAATGGCATCACTTGAATTGCAAATAATAGTTGCTGCTTTGGAGCTTAAGAATCTTTGTAAGTAAAAATAAATTTTAGAGAATAATGAAAGTCTTGCTATGTCAATTCCACTAGAGCGGAATCCCCAAATAACAGGAATTTTTAAAAAGCTACTAGCCAAAAGGCTAAAAAGATTAGAATCAGGCATAAAAGCATAAATGCAATCAGGTTGAAACTCTTTTATAAGTTTGCGATAGTGCCATAAAAATAGAAAATCTCCCTTGCTTTTTTTGTGAAGACAAAAATGTGGAATCCCATTAATTTCATCTGCTAATTCACCTCCGCTATAAAAAGTGCAAAGAAGCAAATTCACTTCTTGCTTTTTGGCTAATCCGCGTGCTAGTAGCACCCATTGTCTCTCAGCTCCGCCAACAAAAAGAGAGCGAATTACAAGCAGAATCTTTATTTTTTTCATTTTTCGATTCTTTGGCGGACATTAAAGCGTGGTATAAATGATTTGGGCAAGAATAAATAAACTAGTGCTTTGAGTGCTTTGAGATTAGGATAGATAAGAAGGCTTTGTAGAATCTTTTTAAAAGCGTGTTTATTATCTCCACCTTGCCGATAAAGCAATGCGGCTGTTGCACAGAGTTCAGCTAGGTATTTGGGGCATAATTCTTTGCGTTCTTTATAGAATAATAAAATGTCTTGCTCATAATTTTTAACCATCTCAAGGGGTTTGTATTTCATATTGTGCGTAAGTGATTCAGCATGTATCCGATAGAATTTTAAAGGACGATGGAGATAAAAACAGGGGCTCTGTTTGTGCATTCTAAGCCATAAAAGCCCAACATTTCCGCGTTTAAGATTTTCGCTAAAGCGCCTTGTTCCAAGCAGTTTTCTCTCAAAAAGTGTAATAAATTCTCCCTTTAAGTTGCCACATAAAACTTCTTTAAAAGACACTTCGCGTGTTTCATTTATGCCTTTGCCAGAGAGAAATCCATCATCGCTTCTTGTGCAGTTTGCAAGAATGATTCCATAATGTTTATTAAATTGCAAATAAACTTCCACCATTTGGGAAATTGCCTCTTTAAAAAGTAAGTCATCATCATCTAAAAGTAGCACTAAATCTCCGTTTGCATAATCTAAGCCATTGTTGCGATTCCCAGCTGATCCTTTAGAATGAGCATTTTGAACAACTTTAATATTAGGATGATCTTGGGCGTATTCACAGGCAAAGGTAAAGGTGTTATCACTAGAACCATCATCACTGATAATGATTTCCAAATTTGGATAATCTTGCTCTAAGATACTTTCAATCGCTTCTGTAAAAAAATATTCTCGGTTAAAGGTTGTTAGAATGACACTTACCTTTGGAAGATCTATATTTTTAGAAGTCATTTGTATCCTTGTCTTTAAAATCGTATCTTATAAATCGGCATAAGAAATCTTTTTTGGAATCCCTTTTTTAATCTGATAAATAGTATCACATTTTTGAATAGTGCTTAGGCGGTGTGCGATGATGAGTAGAGTTTTATTTTGTGAGATTTGATAGATTTCTTCCATAATTTTTTGTTCAGTTGTATTATCTAGAGCGCTTGTTGCTTCATCTAAAACAAGTATCTCAGGATCCCCATATAATGCTCTTGCAATGGCGATTCTTTGTTTTTGTCCGCCACTAAGTGCGATTCCGCTATCTCCTACTTGAGTATAGATTCCCTCTTTGGTCGCTAAAAAATCATAAATATTGGCTAATTTTAAACAATTTATCATTTTTTCTTCATTAAATTCCCTGCCAAAGGCGACATTGTCTGCGACATTGCCATCAAAAAGATAAACATTTTGTGGAATGTATCCTATTTTACTTCTCCAGCTTTTGAGATTTTTATCACAAAGTCTAGTTTGGTCAATGTAAATTTCTCCGCTATTTGGCTCCAAAAGGCTAATAATGAGATCTACTAATGTGCTTTTGCCACTACCTGATTCTCCTATAAATGCAGTTTTAGAGCCTTTTTTGAGAGTGAGATTTACATTTTCTAACACCTTTTTGTCTTGTGTGTAGCCAAAACAAATATTTCTAAGTTCAATTTTTTCGCAGAACTTAATTCTTTCATCACCTAGTTTTTTGGTTTGCATTTGAATGTCTTGATAGATGATCTCTAAAGAGCGGTAGTTAAAAAGGATTTTATTATAGGAATCTAAAATTCGATTAATGGAAGGCAAAAGTCGATAGAGAGCAAGGACATACATTGATAATAAAGGGAGATGAGATGACATATTTTTGCCATCGGTAATAAAGAGATACAAAACAACAGCAATCATCATACAAAAACCAATGGCTTCAAGCAAAAGACGCGGAATATGAAAAAAGGTTTGATTTTTGATATTAGCCAGTGAATAACCCCAAGAACTTTGGGTGAAATGATCTAAAATGGTTTGATTATTGCTTTGAAGTTTGATAATTTTGTAGTTTCCAAAACTGCTTGCAAGGCATTCAAAAAAGCTTTTTTGATAGAATTCTTTTTGTTTGCCTTGTTTTTTGATTTTTTGTGAGACAAATTTACTCATTAAAAATCCAAAGAATCCGAGCATAATGGTAAGCCCTAGCGTGATTTTGAAATTCACAAACAAGAGTGTTCCATAAATCAAGAGCACCACAAACACTTCTGAAGTCATAAATAAAATAGCTGCAAGCAAAATAGTAAAATTATGGGCTTCAGTGGTGATTGTTTTTGTGAGATAGCTTGTGTTTTTGGTTAAAAAATCTTGGTAATTCATACCCAAATAATTTACAAATAAACGCCCTACAATAAGATGATAACGCCCAAAAGTAAAACGAGCCAAAAGATGCTGATAGATGAGGTTTGCAATGCTTCTAAAGCAATAAAATATCAAAAGTGAAATTCCAAAAAAGACAACAAAGTGATAAGCAGAATCAAATTTAAGAAGATGATAAAAATAAGCAAAATAAGGCTTATTTTCTATTAACGATAAATCACTTGCTATAGAAATAAAAGGAGCAATGGCGGAGATTCCTATTAACTCTATTAATGAGACAATAAGTGAAACAAAAAGTAAAAAATAAATATAGATTCTATCTTCTTGAGAGAGAATTAAATCAAGCTTAGCAAACATATTTACCTTTTTGTGTTTAAAAATTTCTGAAATTATAAAACAAACTTGGTGTGAAGTTTTTTAATTTGCGTAGTTTTCTTAAAAAAATTATATTTTTTAGAGTTTATTTAACGCAAAATAAAGTAAAATTTTATAAATCTTAAATTTTAAAATAAGGAATAAATCATGAAAACTTTAGCTGTAATTGGACTTGGTTATGTTGGATTGCCCTTAGCTGTAGAGTTTGGAAAGAAATACAAAGTAATTGGATTTGATATTCACCAAAAGCGCATCGATGAGTTAAAAGAGGGTTATGATAGGACTTTAGAAGTTGAAAAAGAAGAATTACAGAGCGCTAAGGGATTGAGTTATACAACAAACTTAGAAGATTTGAGAGTAGCACAAATTTACATTGTTACAGTTCCCACACCCATTGATCATTACAATAAGCCTGATTTAACGCCACTTCTTAAGGCTTCTAGCAGTGTGGGTAAGGTGCTAAAAAAAGATGATATTGTGATTTATGAAAGCACTGTTTATCCGGGTTGCACCGAGGAAGATTGTGTGCCAATTTTGGAGCGTGAGAGTGGATTAAAATTTAATGTGGATTTCTTTTGTGGATACTCTCCAGAGCGGATTAATCCAGGTGATAAAGAGCATCGATTGCCTAGCATTAAGAAAGTTACAAGTGGCTCTACACCACAAATTGCCCAAGAAGTCAATGCGCTTTATGCTAGTATTATTGCAGCAGGCACTCACAAGGCTTCAAGTATTAAAGTAGCTGAAGCAGCTAAAGTTATTGAAAATTCCCAAAGGGATATTAATATTGCTTTTGTCAATGAACTTTCTTTGATTTTTGATAAAATGGGAATTGATACTCTTGATGTATTGGAAGCTGCAGGGACAAAGTGGAATTTTTTGCCATTTCGCCCAGGGCTTGTGGGGGGGCATTGTATTGGGGTGGATCCTTATTATCTTACACACAAGGCAGAATCATTAGGCTATCATTCTCAAGTGATTCTAGCAGGGCGACATATTAATGATAATATGGGTGTTGTTGTGGCTAATAAAGTGATTAAATTGATGATTAAACAAGCGCATCAAATCGTGGGTAGCAAAGTGGCGATTTTAGGGATTACTTTTAAGGAAAATTGTCCTGATATTCGTAATTCTCGCGTAGTAGATATTATTAAAGAATTAAAAGATTTTGATTGTTGTGTTGAAGTGTTTGATCCTTGGGCTGATTTAGTAGAAGTAGAGCATGAGTATGGATTGACATTAAAAGAAATTAAAGACTTTAAAATGCAAGATTATGCTGCTGTTATTGTGGCAGTGGCACATAATGAATTTAAAGAGCTTGATTTTAGCAATAAAGGCAAGACAATCATTTATGATTTAAAAGGAATCTTGCCAAAAGAACAAGTAAGTGGGAGATTGTAATGCAAATTGACACTAAAAGGCAATATAATTATACTTCTAGCTCCATTCGCCCTTTGCAAATTCAAGAATATTTTCCTATGAAAATTGAGATAGATAAAACTATTTTTGCTAATTATCTTCTAGCTCCCCTCCTACTTGTAATTCTTTTTCCAAAGGTGAATCGCAAGGCTTTTTGGAGGAATTATTACAAAAACTACAAAATGATTTTTCCAAAAAACAAAATAAAATCAAGAAAGAATTAAAATGGAGAGGGATTCCACAAGAACTTGCCTTAAGTTTTTATCTTAATGATTTTATCCACAAAAGCAAACATTACACTCCAAGAGATATTAAAGAAAATGTTGTTTTTACCAATCTGATAGAGTATTTTATGGGCTTAAAATATGCACATTGTGGGCAAAAACCTTATGCATTGCAAATGCTCTTAGAATATTTTGGGATTTCATCAAGAGTGATAAGCTATAGTGATTTATTTGGGTGGACTCATGGATTTTTACAAGTAGAAATTGAAAATAAATGGAGAATTTTAGATCCTACTTTTCATGTTTATTTTGATATTGGAGTAGAAGATATTATTGAAAATCCCTATTGTAATAGAAAAATACTTTCTTTTTGGAGTGAGGAGTTTTATGTTGATAAAACAATAAATTATAATAAATTTATCAATTCGCAAATTGATGAGAGAACTCATACAACTTTTAAATATTGTCGAGAATGGTTTATGTTTGCCGGATTTTATCCCTTTGTTCCGCCTATTTTATATTTTCAAGAAAATATTAAGGGTGAGGTGGTAAAACTCTATGATATAAGAGAAGATAGAAATTATCAATTTGTTTAACAAGCTGAGGTTTTGGTTGATAGGCAATCTTAGTTGGGCTAATTTAATGTTTAGATTGCTGGTATTTTGCTGTGATTGCTTGAGAATATCCATTTTTTTTAAGCAAAAGATTGATAGAATCCTAGTAAAAAATAAGGATTTTGATGAGCGCGTATGAGACCATCATCGGACTAGAAGTGCATGTCCAACTTAACACCAAAACTAAAATCTTTTGTTCGTGTGCCACGAGCTTTGGCGCAGAACCAAATACCAATGTCTGTCCTACTTGCTTGGGACTTCCAGGTGCATTGCCAGTGCTAAATAAAGAAGTGGTAAAAAAAGCTATTGCTTTTGGCACCGCTATTAATGCACAGATTAATCAAAACTCTGTATTTGCGCGCAAAAATTATTTTTATCCCGATTTACCAAAAGCTTATCAAATTAGTCAATTTGAAATTCCCATTGTAGGGCGTGGAAATATAGAAATAGAAGTCAATGGTGAGAAAAAAATCATCGGCGTTACACGCGCACATATGGAAGAAGATGCCGGAAAAAATATCCACGAACACGATTACTCCAAAGTCGATCTAAACCGCGCTTGCACACCACTTTTAGAGATTGTGAGTGAGCCAGATATGCGTAGCAGTGATGAAGCAATTGCATATCTAAAAAAACTCCACTCTATCGTGCGATTTTTGGATATTTCTGATGCAAATATGCAAGAAGGAAGCTTTCGCTGTGATGCCAATGTTTCTATCCGCCCAAAAGGAGATTCTAAACTCTATACGCGCGTAGAAATTAAAAATCTTAATTCGTTTAAATTTATCCAAAAAGCTATCGAATACGAAGTGGAGCGACAGATTGAAGCGTGGGAAGATGGCAAGTATCAAAGCGAAGTAGTGCAAGAAACGCGTCTATTTGATACTGCAAAAGGCATAACGCGATCTATGCGTGGCAAAGAGGAGGCTGCGGATTATCGCTATTTCCCTGATCCAGATTTGTTGCCTGTGTATATTGATGAAGAGTTAATGAAAGAGGGGAGAGAGATTCCAGAAATGCCTGATGAAAAAAGAGAGCGTTATGTGCGAGAATTTGGCATTAAACCCTATGATGCAGGGGTGCTTACCTCTAGCTTAGAGCTAACACAATATTTTGAATCTATGCTTGGGTTTGGCGCAAGTGCCAAAGGTTCTCTCACTTGGCTTACCACAGAGCTTTTGGGGCGTCTAAAAGGTGAGAATACTTTGCAAACTTGTGGGGTAGATTCACGCACACTTGCAACTTTGGTGTGTAGCATTGATGAATCTAAAATTAGTGGCAAAAGTGGCAAAGAAATTTTAGATGTCTTGGTAGAGCAAAAAGGCGGTGATGTAGATAGCCTTATAGATTCTATGGGATTAGCACAAGTGAATGACGATGGTGCAATCCTAGCTACCATAGATTCTGTGCTATCTGCCAATACCGATAAAGTCGCGGAATACAAAAGTGGCAAAGATAAACTCTTTGGATTTTTTGTCGGTCAAGTGATGAAAAATAGCAAGGGAGCAAATCCTGCTAGAGTAAATGAGCTTTTAAAAGAAAAATTACAATAGATTTGATTTTTTGGCATAAGCGATTTAAAAAAGCTTATAACAAGGTATTAGGATAGGTTAAAGGGCAGTCTTATAAAATAATAAAATACTTTGAGGAGAGTTTATGTGTCATTCACAAGATTTGTGGAATCTTACTCCGCTTTTTTCTAACAAAGAAACATTAGAAGAATCGTTGCGTAATGAAATTAATCGTGCAGCAAAGTTTGAAGAACAATATAAAGGTCAATTAGCCACACTTGATCACCACTTCTTTTATCAAGCTATCAAAGAGTATGAAAAGATTTTTGAAAATCTATCAAGGGTAATGACTTATGCATTTTTGTGTTTTGCGGCTAACACTAAAGAAGGTGCATTTTTAGCCAAATGCGAAATGGAAGTTAATAAAGCACAAGATAAATTATTGTTTTTTGATTTAGAATTTAACGCACTAGAAGAAAACAAAAAAAAGGATTTTATTTGCAATGCAAAAGAATATAGCTATTATTTGGAACTTTTAGCTAAAAACGCAAAACATCAACTCACTTTGCCTGAAGAAAAAATATTGTTAAAAACACAACCTGTGGGTGTAGATAGCTTTAAGCGCTTTTTTGATGAGCATTTAAGCCGCTTGAAATTTGAATTCCAAGGCAAACAATTAAGCGAAGAAGAGATTCTAAGCTTTCTTTATGATAAAAATCAAGCAACAAGAAAAGAGGCTGCAAAATCTCTTAGCGTAACTTTGAGAGAAAATTTGGAGCTTTTGGCTTATATTTACAATGTGGTGCGTAAAGATTTGAGAATCACAGCAGAATTAAGAGGCTATAAATCGCTAGAAGAATCACGCCACAATGATAATCAAATTACCCAAAAAAGTGTGGATAGTATGGTTAAGAGCATTAATGATTCAGTAGGGATTGTAGAGGAATACTACACTCTAAAAACAAAGCTTTTGGGATTAGAGAAATTATATGATTATGATCGCTATGCGCCACTTTTATGTAGTGAAGATTCAGAATTCACTTATGAAGAATCTAAAAAAATCGTTTTAGAAACCTTTAGAGAGTTTTCGCCGCGGTTTTATGAGATTGCTAAAAAGGCTTTTGATGAGGGGTGGATTGATTCGCATCCAAGAGAAAATAAAAGAGGAGGTGCTTTTAGCCATAGTGCAGTGCCAAGTGTCCATCCTTATTTGATGCTAAATCACACCAATAAAAGACGAGATGCTTTCACAATGGCTCATGAATTAGGACACACAATTCATCAATATCTCTCTTATAGGGTGGGTTATTTGAATGCAGATACTCCCTTGACAACAGCAGAAACTGCCTCTGTCTTTGCTGAAATGCTTTTATTTGACAAAATGAAAGAGATTTTATCTAAAGAAGAAAAAATCGCACTTTATGCAGGGAAGTTAGAGGATATTTTTGCAACACTCTTTAGACAAAATGTTTTTACTAATTTTGAAAGAAGGGTGCATCAAGAAGAATCGGAGTTAAGCGCAGATGAGTTTAGCCAAATATGGCAAGAAGAGAATCAAAAAATGTTTGGCAAGAGCGTGATTTTGACTGAGGATTATCGTTTGTGGTGGTCGTATATTCCGCATTTTATTCATACTCCTTTTTATTGCTATGCGTATAGCTATGGGCAACTTTTGGTTATGGCACTTTTTGGTGTTTATAAAAAAGAGGGAAAAAGCTTTATAGAGAAATATGAGAAGTTTTTGAGCTTAGGAGGTAGCAAATCGCCAAAGGAATTGGTAGGTATTTTTGGCTTGGATATTGAAGATGATGATTTTTGGAAAATAGGGATCAAAGAAGTAGAATCATTGCTAAAGGGATTAAAAGAGATTTTATAAAGGGGGAGGTAGCAGCTATGAATTTAGAGAAAATCCTGCACGATAAGAAATTTATGGAGCTTAATAAAATGCATTGTCGTAAGATATTAGAGTATTTAATCCATAAAAAAATCAATTTTTCCATTGTTTGCAATGTTTCTTGTGTGAAATTTGAGCCTGAACTTCCAAGTAATATCAAGGCAGCCTTTAGTGAATTAACTGTGTTTATTTTAGCAGGTTATACTTTTGAGAGTTTGGAAATTGATGAGAATAATCTCTATTTTGAAGCAGGGTTTGGTGAAGAAAATTTGGGTAGTTTTGTAACAACTCCTTTGGAATCTATTGTTCAAATTTTGCTACCCAATGAAACAGATATTCGTGCTGATTTTTGCGTTTTTATTAATCTTTTGGCGACTTATATTGTGCCGCAAAATGAGAATGATTTTGGTGATGATGGTGTAAATAGCTCTATGAAAGCTTTATTATCAAATCCAAAGAATCGTAAATTTAAGAAATAAAAATGGATAATATTTTTGAATTTTTAAGGGGGAGTTTGTGGATAAAAAAATTAACTTAAAAATATTTCGATTTGATGTGCAGACAGATTATTTGCCTTATTTTTCAAAGTTACAGATAAAAATAGACAAAGAAAGAACACTTTCAGAATTATTAGAAAAAATAAAAGAGAATCTCTTTGGTTTTGCTTATAATGCTTATGGGTTTAAAATCAATGGAATCGTGGTATGTGATTTTGGCTTAAAAATAGAAGATTTGATTGGAAGATTTGGGCTAAATTGGACAATAGAACCTTTGAATATGAGATTGGTTACAAAGGATCTGGTGATTGATACTAAGCCATTTTTGCAAAAGATTCAAGAATTGGAAAGATTTGGGCTTAATCAAAGTGAGGATTTTGTGCTTACATTTTTTCCATTTGCTTATGCTACGCCCATTGGCTTAGAAGAAAGTAGTTCTAGTGAAGTGTTTTTTGTGTTAGCGTATTTGATTTATCAAGAAACTAACAATGAAGCAATACTTGAGTTTGTTACAATGGGAGAAAATAATATTTTTAATACCCTAGCTATTAAAAATTATGTTTTTCCGATGAATAGTTATGTTGATAATTATTTGAATGAATTTAAGAAAATTATCTTTAAAAAAAGTAATCATAAAGAAGTGAAGAATTTAGCTAAATTGCTTTTAAATAGAATTTTATAAAGGGAAGTGTGATGAAGGAATATATTTTATTACATAATGATTTTTACCCTAAAAGTGCTTTTATTTTGACAGAAAATTTAAAGAAGCTTTGCCAAAAACTACAGATTCCTATAGCTGGGATTCAAAAAATTGCTTGTGAGAATCGATTATTACCCTTTGTGGATGAGCTAAAATATTATGGGCAAATTTTAAGAGCTTTGGTAGAGGCACAAAAAAAAGAGAGTAAGCTTTTGGTTTATGATAGTCAAACTTTGCTTGGAATTTTGGAATTTTTTAGAAAATATTATGAAGATTTGGAATTCAAAGAGCAATTATTGAAAGATTTTGGTATAGAAGTGGATATTTTGGAATTAGAGAAATGTTTTATTTTTATGCCAGAAGTGATTTTGCAAAATATCAAGGGATTGCATAAGAAGAGAAGATGGGAGGGTTTTAAGTGCGCATTTTTACTAGATAGAGAATTGGAGAAAATAGTCAGGGATTATTATCTTATTGAAGAATTTGAAAATATTTTGGGACTCAAAATTTTAACTTTCTATAAAGATAGTCTTGATTATTTACTGCTTAGCAATAAGAGATTGGCTCACAAAATGGGTGGTAGAGATTACTATGAGATGGTGGATTGTGGAGTGGATTGTATTATCACGCCAAATATTGGAAATTTTGAGCTTTTAGATAGGAATGCCCATGAAAATAAAAGAGCTTCAGGGCGCGATGATTTGGAGATTCCGCTTTTGTTTATTCCACAAATTTTTCTAGCACTATTTGAAGAGTTTGGTGCAAGCGATCTGTTGTTTGATCAGCATATCATAGCTCCAAAGATGCTTTAATGGTTGTAGCTTTAAAGGTTATCGCATCATTAATTATTGCAATGGTTTGGTATCAGCTGACTTCAAACCAAGAAACTGCTATTTTCTTTTTTGTTTTAATGCTGATTATATTTTTTATTCGCCCCATTGCTTATCAAAGCCCAACAGAAAGGCAGGATTATTTGGATAAATTCCGTAAAGCTAAAGAGAGACAAGCTAATATTGAGCAGCTTCGCAGGGAAGAAAAAAAGAAAGTCCAAGAAGAGCGAAATAGAAAAAAACCAAAAGAGTCAAAAGAATAGTAAATGTCTTTAATGCTCTTGCAAACAACTACAACACCGGAGAATTCAGAAATATTAATTAAAGAAGCTTTGGAAAGTGGTTTGGTTTCTTGTGTTCAAAAAGTGCCTATAAAGAGTTTTTATTATTGGGAAAATACTCTAAGAGAAGATAGTGAGATTCTGCTAACTTTCAAGGTTAATCAAGGTGATTTTGAAAAATTAAACAAACTGATAGAAGCAAAGCATATTTATGAGATTCCAGAGATAATCGGAGTGCATTTAGATTTTGTCTCTAGCAAATACCAAAAATGGCATAATGAGACTAAAAAACTCCATAAAGGAGTTTTGTAAGACTACTTTTTACTTTCTTTATACTCCATAATCATGGCTAGAGCTTCATCTTTTAAGCTAAGCTTTTTCTTTTTTAATTCACTTAGTTCAATATCTGTGGCGTGCTCTCTACCCTCGCTAATGTCTTGTATCTTTTGATCAAGTTCGTTGTGCTCATCAAAAATTTTTGCAAAATGTGCATTTTCTTGCTTAAGCACTGTGATTTCATCTCTGTATTCGTGTAGCATTTTTACTCCTTTAAATAAAATAATATTATAAACAAAATTGCCTTAAAAACATTAGGCAAAACAAAATTTAAGTGCGATAATCCGCATTGATTTTTACATATTCATAGCCTAAATCACAGCCATAGGCAACAAATGATTCTTTACCTAAGCCGATATTGCAAGAGATTTTATAAGAATCTTGCTTTAAGACTCTAGCGGCTTTTTCTTCATTGAGGCTATCAAAATAGATTTTACCCTTGCTATACACGCAAATTTCTCCAAAATTAATCTCTAAGGTATTAGGATCACATTCAATCCCACTTGCACCAATAGTAGAGGCGATTCTTCCCCAATTTGGATCGCAACCAAAAAGTGCAGTTTTTACTAATGGAGATTGACTAAGAGCCTTCGCGCAAATCTCTGCCTCTCTTTGTGTTTTAGCACCCTTAACTTCAAAAGCAACGAGCTTAGTGGCTCCTTCTCCATCTCGCACAATATCAGTAGCAAGTTTATGCATAATTTTTTCTAACGCAAAGAGAAAGGCTTCTTTGTCGTAATTGCCACTTTTTTGGTTACTAAGTAAGAGAATCGTGTCATTTGTTGAAGTATCACCATCAACACTAATGGCGTTAAAAGTTGTTTTTGCTGCTTCAAGAAGAAGTGGGCGCATATCTTCTTTGGGGATAGCTGCATCGGTGGTAATAAAGCAGAGCATTGTAGCCAAAGAAGGATTAATCATTCCTGCTCCCTTGCAAATTGCGCCAATCTTAAAACTTCTTGTATCATCTAAAAAAACTTCAAAAGCAATGGTTTTGTTGAAGCGATCGGTTGTCATAATAGCTTGAGAAGCGTTTTGATTATTTTTTGATTCAAGATGAAATTTGCTAAAAGATTGCATAATCTTTTCTTTTGGGAGTTGCACTCCAATAGTCCCAGTTGAACTCATTATAGGATTGATGATATGGGGGAAAGTGGTTTGTAATTTTGCTAAGATTTCTTGGATATTTTGGATTCCCTCTTCTCCAGTTAGCGCATTGGCATTTTTGGAATTAACTAAAATAAAATTGGTTTTAAAATTATCTCCATATTGCCTAAAATGTGTAATGGGGGCAGCGCAAAATTTGTTTTTTGTAAAAATGCCCTCTACATCACATAAGGAATCAGCATAAATAAAAGCAATATCAAGCTGTGAATCAGCCTTTAATCCTGCACTTACTCCATCACAATAAAAGCCAATAGGCGCACAAACTCCATTTTCAATTGGAAAAAGATTAAACATATTTTAACTCCTCTGGTTTGTCTTTTTTAGATACTAATTGCTTAGTTAGGCGTATTCCATGTGAAGTTCCAATTACAAGCAATTTACATTCGCTAGTTACAAGTGTATCTCCATTGGGCATAGAGATGAATTTTCCATCTTTTTGCGTGATTCCGACAATGGAGGTTTGTGTGATTTCACGCAAGTGAGATTCTTTTAATTTTTTAAGAACAAGCCAAGAATAGCGTGGAACGACAATTTCCTCTAAATCTAAAGGTGTGTCTTTTTGGTAAGCAAAGCGTTCAAGCAGATTCTCCATATCTGGTCTTGTTGCCATTGCATTTACTCTTTGCGCAAAAAGCTTTGATGGGGAAACAACAGAATCTGCACCAAGTTTTTTTAACTTTTCTTCTTCTTCGCTATTGTTTGCATTGGCAATAATAAAATAAGGCTTTCTGCCTAATTCCTTTTCATAAAGTCTTACAGAAACAATTTGGGCAATATTATCAGCGATATTGTTAGACAAGGCAATTACTCCCCTTGCGCTAGATAAATGGGATTTTAGCATTGCGATTTCCTCTAAAGGATCTTCATTGATAAAAAAAGGATAGCGATACTTTAGGGCAATGTCTTCTAATGATTGATTGCTATCTACAACAACAAATGGAATATGAGCTTCTCTGAATTGTTTGGAAAGTTGAATGGTGTATTCATTGTGATGGCAAATGATAAAATGATTCTTAAGACGCGCAATTTTGTAAATCATACTCCGCTCCTTGATGACTGAGATAAGTTTTCCTCGGTTTAAGGTGTCAATTACGCCGATGACGCAGAAGCTCAAAACAGCAGAGCCTGCCAACATAACAATGGCAGTATAAATAATGCTTAAAGCATCAAATTCGCTTTCTTTTAGAGCACCAAATCCAGTTGTTGTGAAAGTATAAGAGCTTTGAAAAAAAGCTTCAATCAAAGTGTAATCGGTGATGACAATATAACCAAGTGTGCTAAGCAATAATCCTAGAAAAAGTAAAATAAAAGGAAGGCGAAAAGGCTTGAGTTGCTCATATAATAAGCCAGATAAATCAATATCAGGTTTTTGAGTGCCTTCCCAATGAAGAAGTTTTTTGAGTTTTGTGAAAGCCACTACTCAATCCTAAATCAGGATTAAGAGCGTTTTTTCATTGTGCGTAGAGTAGAAGCAGCGATTCTAACTTTTGCAGTTGTGCCATCTTCTAGTTTGATGCGAACTACTCTTAAATTAGGTAATGAGCGTTTTTTTGTCTTGTTGTTTGCGTGGCTCACATTGTTTCCAACCATTGGACCTTTTCCGCTAAAAACACATCTTTTTGCCATTTTTGATTCCTTAAGAAATTAAATAAAATAAACCATAGATTCTAGCAGAATCTATGTAAAAAAAACTTTAAAAGCACAAAGCTTTTATAATCTTTTTTTGATTTCTTGCACAATGTGGAATCCATGATTAAGTGCAGCCGCAATAGAACCGCCATTTTTATAAAGAATATCCCCAGCAATGTAAATTTTATCAATTGAGCTTTGGTGATTCCCATCAATCAATGGAACTCCATTGTCATCAAGTGCTAGATTGCATTTTTTGAGAAAATCAACAGGAGCCATTCCGCCAATAGCATAGACAACTCTATCAAAAGTTTCACTTGTTCCATCGGTGAAATTCACTTTTGGTTTTCCATTTTCATCTTCAAGGCTAACAATGTCAATACCAAGTTTTGGAGTAATTTTCCCAGCCTCTAAACAAGCATTTAAGTTTTCTTTATTAGTTTCGTTGATTCTAGAAAACTCAGTGCGTCTGTAATTAAGCATCACAGGATTGGTATCACTAAGCACACAAGCATACTCTACAGCGGAGTTTCCTCCACCAACTACAAGAATTTTTTCATTGTTTTGACAGCTGTTAGCGTTGAAATTTACTACACTTCTAATAGTGCTTGGAATCGGATAAGAAGGCTTGTTTGGCTGCCCCATTTTCCCAATAGAGATAACGATAAATTTTGCCTTAATAGAAGTGTTTTGTGTAGTGTGAATTAAAAAATATTCCCCTTCTTTTTTGATTGATTCGACTTCTGTTTGGAATTGTGCTTCAAAGTTATTTTTAGCAATAATCTCATCAAATAAATCCAAAGTGCTTTCTTTAGTGCCATCACAAAAATAGATATTTCCATTAAGCTCTACTTTTTGTCCTTTGTAATCTTTATCAACGCGTTTATTATCTTTGTAGAATTTGCGAATAGTTGTGGAGTGATTTTCCCCTTTTTCAAACAAGATAACATCTTTAATTCCTAAAATAACTGATTCCACTGCAGATCCAATTCCGCCTGGTCCTCCACCAATAATTGCAATATCATAAATTTCTTTCATTTTTTATCCTTTTTAATAGGTTTGTTAGTTGCAGCTCGGCGCAAATCTTCTTCATTATCAAATAAAACGCCTTGCATCATTTTTTTCTCATCATCAAATTGTCCATTTTTCAATCCCCAAAGAAATGCAATTAATCCTAAAAGCCCTATGATTAACGAAGTTGCAAGCATAACTCCCACCATTGTTATATTCATAAGAGCTCCAAAAAAGGCTGGATTGCTTCAAAATGCAAACCCATCGCATTAGAAGTGCTACCAATTTGCTTTTTGATATATTTTTTGTGGAATCCTTCCACCATAACTGCCCCTGCCTTATTTTGCCATTGTTGGCTTTGAAGATAGACTTCCAAATCATCTAAATCAAAGCTGGAAAATTCATAAGTAGTTTTGCCAAGATTGATAAAATAAAATTTGTTAGAATGTAAAATGCAACAGCTCAAAATATGGATAGAACTTCCACTTTGCATTTGAAGAAACTCTTTGGCTTCTTTTTGATTTTTGGGTTTTCTTTGTAAAGTATTAGCGCATTCTATGACGCTATCAACTACTAAAAGCGGAAGCTCTAAGCCATAAGTTTCTAATGCTTTTTTGTATTTGCAAACTGCAGCAGTATAAACAAAACTTCTTGGACTAGATAGCTCTAAAGTCTCCTCATCAAAGCCATTATCGCATTGTATAAAGGTAATTTCATTTTCTTTTAGAATCTGCTGTCTGCTAAGCGAAGTTGAACATAATCTCAGCACAAAAATCCTTAGAATTGAATTTAGGCTTTCAATTATATTATTTTTTGGATTATAATGCCATTAAGTTTCTTTAATTTTGAAAATTGCTGCTACAACTGCAATGGCAAATCCACTATCATGAGAAATAGAGAGACTTAGTGAGTGGAGATTAAAATATTTCATTTTGTCTTTTGTTAAAGTAAGTAGGGGGGCACCTTTTTTGTCTTTTGAGATAATCATATCATGGAAGTTTAATTCTTTAGATATTCCGCATTTTAAAGCTTTAGAGCAAGCTTCTTTTGCCGCCCAAAAACCAGCAATGGTCTGGGGGGTTTTAGCTAGTTTTATTTCTTCAGAATTAAGGAATCGAGCAAGTCCTTTATGATTAAATTTTTGCAAAAAAGCTTCTATTCTTGCAATAGAAACTAAATCTACTCCAACTTCAAACAAGGACTATTGCACCACAAATTCAGTGAAGAAAATATTTGAGATTCTGCCATCTACTAAAAATTCATTAAGACGAGCAATAATTTCTTCTTTTAGTTTTTGTTTGCCTCTTGTTGTTTGTATTTCTTCAAAAGTTTTAGAAGCTAAAATACTAATAATAGTATCGCGTAGAATATTGACTTTTGTGTCAAGTTCGGATTGCATTTTAGCAATACTCATTTCTAAAGCGATTGAAGTTTTTAAATAGCGTTTTCCACCACCTGTAGAAACCAGATTGACAATAAATTGATCAAGAGGATACATAGGACCTACATTAAGAAGTGAGCTATTTGGATTTGCCACACTACTTTTAGAAGCAGAGCTTTGAGTGGGCTGATTTGCATCTTGAGTTTGTGTATCATCTCCACCACTAAAGATTAAGATTCCTACCACAATAAGAATAATCAAAAGCAATGCAACTACACCAATAATAACAAATAAAATCATTTTGTTTTGTTTAAGACTTGCTAGTTTGGATTCTTTTTGTTCTTCTTCTGCCATTTTAACTCCTTATTTTTAGAAATATTATATTATTTATCATATTAATTTTTCAAGTAACTACCAAGCCATTTGAGTTCTTTTGGGTAGCGTTGAAATAATTCATTAATATTAGCATCATCAATATGTCCATCAATATCAATAAAAAAACAATACTGGAAATCATCTCCAGTGTGTGCAGGGCGCGATTGTATAGAAGTCATATTGATATTTAAATCTCTAATATCATAAAGCAAATTATACAAAGCACCTGGTTTGTTAGTATTAGTGAGATTGGCAAAAATTGAAGTTTTATCTTTGCCACAGCGTTGGTTTTTGAAGTTGCTAATAATAATAAAGCGTGTTTTATTGCCTGCGCTATCTTCAATATTTTCAAACAAAATAGGCACATTATAAAGTTTAGCAGCAATATGAGAACAAATTGCAGCGCATTGTGGATTTTTGGCGGCAAGTTGCGTGGCTTTTGCAGTAGAATCAACAGGGATTCTTTGAATGTGATCAAGGCTGTGTTCGCTTAAGAAATGGTGGCATTGTCCAAATGCAATGTCCTTTGAATAGATGATTTGTATGTCTTGGAGTTTTTGTGAAATGCTTGCAAAGCAATGATGGATAGGCATATAAATTTCAGCAACAATTTTAAGATCAGTTTCCTCTAGCATATCAAGAGTCTCTCCAACAGCGCCATTTTGATTGTTTTCAATAGGCACTACTGCATAACTTGCTCTTCCTTCTTTGACGCTTTTAATAGCAGAAGTAATAGTGTTGTGAGAAAAATATTCACATATGGCGCCAAAGCGACTTTCAGCGGCTTGGTGTGTGTAGCTTCCAATAGGTCCAAGATAGGCTACGCGTTCTGGTAATTCAAGGTTTCGACTTACTGCAAAGATTTCTAGATAAATTGATTCAATGGCACTTCTAGTTAAAAAGGTTGGTTTTTTATGATCTAGTCTATCAATGATTTCCTTTTCTCTTTCTGGGCGATAAACTGGAGAATTGGTTTGGATTTTGGCTTTACCAATTTGTTTAACAATCTCCATTCGTTTCTCTAAAAGTTCTAGAATACTATCATCAATCTTATCAATTTCATTTCTAAAAAGCTGTAAATTCATTTAGAATCCTTATAAGTAATCTTTTTCTAGTGCAATTAAATCTTCAAAAGTTTCTCTTTTACGGATTAATCTTGATTTTCCTTGTGAAATAGCTACTTCAGAGCATCTAGGGCGTGTGTTGTAGTTACTTGACATACTAAAGCCATAAGCTCCAGCACTAAGAATAGCAAGTATATCTCCGGCTTTTAAAGGAGGTAAAGCAATATTTTTACCTAGATAATCCCCACTCTCACAAATTGGTCCTACAATATCTGCAGGAGTGGCTTCTCCTTCTTGTGAAGTTAAGGGAGTGATTTTATGATAAGCATTATAAAGGCTAGGGCGGATTAAGTCATTCATTGCGCCATTTACAATAATAAAACGCTTTTCTTGAGAAGTTTTTTCATAAAGCACTTGAGTTAAGAAAACTCCTGAATTCCCCATAATAAATCTACCAGGTTCGCAAATAATAGTTACATCAAGCCCCCTTAAGCACTCTAAAATGCTTTGAGCATAATCGTAAGGATTAATGGTTGTTTCATCTTTGTAAGTAATTCCTAAACCCCCACCAATATCAAAGAATTTAATGTCAATTTTAAGCGCTAAAAGACTATGAAGTAGTTGAGCGATTTTTTGTGCGGATTCAGAGATAGGCTGGAGTTTGGTGATTTGACTTCCTATGTGAAAGTGGATACCTATGGGATCTAGAGATTCTGATTTGTGAGCATGGAGATAAAGACTTTTAGCCTCTTCAATCCCAATTCCAAATTTGTTTTCTTTAAGTCCTGTTGAGATATAAGGGTGGGTTTGTGGATCAATATCAGGATTAACGCGAATAGAGATTCTAGCCTTTGTGTGAAGAGTTTTTGCAATTGATTCAACTTTAAGCAACTCTTCTTTACTTTCAATATTAATAAAAAGTATCCCAAGCTTAATAGCTTCTTGGATTTCATAGTCTTGTTTGCCAACTCCGCTATAGATGATTTTATAAGTTGGGATACCAGCTAGAATGGCGCGTTTAATTTCTCCTAGCGAAACACAATCTGCACCGCTTTCTAAAGAGGCTAGTTTTTTAATAACGCTTAGGTTAGAATTTGCTTTTAGAGCATAGCAGATTAATGATTTTCTGCCACTAAAGGCAAGTTTAAATTGATTAAAATACTCTTCAATTTTATCAAAGTCATAAACAAAAAGAGGGGTTTGGTGCTCTTTGGCTACTTGCAACAAAAGCTCTTTATTTAGATTGCCATCAAGGTTGGGAGTGTTTGGTAGTGGAATATTTTTCATAAAACTCACTTTAAAATAAAATTTTTGAGAATTGTAATCAAAAAATCTTAAAATTAGGATATTTTGGCTTTTTTGCCAATGGATAAAACTAATCCAATCATAATGCTCGTTGAGAGCATAGAGCTACCTCCATAGCTTAAAAATGGGACGGCGATTCCTTTAATGGGAATTAATCCTGAAATCCCAAAAGCATTAATAAGAAAAGACAATCCTAAGATGATTCCAACTCCAGAACAAAATAAATAATACATTGTATTTTTACAGCGGTTTGCGATTCTTAAGATACGATAAATCATTACTAGAAAAATAAGACTAATAACAAATAAACCAATAAAGCCAATTTCTTCTGTGATACCTGCTAAAATGACATCGGTATGCACTTCGCTTAAAAAACCAAGTTTAATAAGCCCATTTCCTAATCCTTCTCCTATGATTCCACCATTAGCAATTGCATTAAGAGAATGTTGTATTTGATAGGGTTCAGGGAGATTTTCAACGCGCAGAGAATTAGCAATGGATTGTGGGAAGAAAGATAATATTAGATCTTGCGTTCCTGCCCACCACGCTTTAATACGCATAATGCGGTGCGCACTTGTAACAATCACCAAAATAAATAAAACAGACGCAAGGGCTAAAAGATTTGCAAAAAGCTTAAAAGAAGAACCTGCAAAAATCATCATCAAAGCTAAAGTAACACCAAGAAGAACAATTTGTCCTAGGTCATTTTGCAAAATAGCAATGAGATAAACAGCAATTAAAAATACAAAAACATAGGGTAAAAAGGTAATAAATTCTTCTTTGAGTGTTTTGGTCTCTATAAGAGAGAATTTACGCGAAAAACTCCAAGCCAAAAAGACAATAAAGCCGATTTTAAAAAATTCTACAGGCGCTAGAGAAAAAAGAGGGAATCTAATCCAGCGTTTTGCTCCACCAGCACTTGTAGCAAGACTTTCGGGGAGAAAATGCATAATAAACATTAAAAAGATTCCACCAAAAAATAAAATAAAGCCAAACTTTAAAACAAAGTTATCAGGATTGCAACGAGAAATACCCCATATTAAAAAAATCCCTAAGATTCCTGCAATAAGCTGTCTTATCATAAAATGGAATTCGCTGTAATCATAATATAAAACAGCAAAAGAGGAAAGTGAGTAAGAAAAGATTATGCTAATAGTAATGAGGCTTATGCTTAAAAAAAAGAGTGGCTTATCAACCATTGAGAATTTTTCCGATAATATCTGCTTTATTGGCACTCATAAGATGAATTTTGTGGTGGATTTTGCAAAGATGATTAAAAAGTTCTTGGCTTTTTTGTAGTCCCACTTCAAATTCTATTCCTTTTTGAAAAGCTTTTTCCATGGATTTTAAATAATCTTGTGGAACAAAAACACCCGGTAGTTTATTGTGTAAAAAAAGAGCGGTTTTATAAGAAGTAATAGGAAAGAATCCAAACATTAATATACAATGTGTGTTGTATTCTTGATTGATTTGGTTTATCCATTGGAGTAGCTCTTCTGCGATTTCAAGATCATAAATGGGTTGTGTAAAAATTGCTAAAGCACCATTTTGAATCTTTTCTTGCATTTTTTTATAGAGATTTTGTTTTTTATTAGCATAAGAATTTAGCACACTAAAGGGGTAAAAAGGTTTAAAATCGCCTTGTATTTGGTTGTTATTAATGTCTTTTGCGGTATTTAATTGACAGATGGTTTTAAGTAAAACATTGCTATTACCCTCAAAGATGCTTTTAGCTTGTGGCTGATTGCCATGTCTCATAGGATCACCGGTGAGTGCTAGGATTAATCGTAAATCAAGGCTGTTCATACCGATTAACTCGCTTTGGAGTGCTAGAGTGTTTCTATCTCTCATTGACATTGTTGTGATGCTTGGAATCTTAAAGGTATTTTGGAGTTTTAGACTTGCTAAAATCGCATTGTGTTTGAGTTTTGCAAGGGGAGAATCAGTGCAAACAAAGGCATTAATTTTGCTGGGGAGATTCTCTTTTTTTATTGTCTCAAAAAGCGCTTCTAGGGTAAAACTAGCTGGTGATGAAAATTCATATGTGAAGCATTTCTCATCGCTTCTTAGGGTTTTAATAAAAGTTTCAATCATATTCATTCACTAATAGCAAAAGCCTTGAAATTAAGGCTTTTATTGAATCCCAAGAATTTTGTTAATTGTTGTGTTCATCTTGGTCTCAAGATTATATCGCACATTATGCTCTTCGTGTTTGTTTTGCTGAATCTGCGCTTCTTTTTTGGCAATAGAGTGATAAAGATTTTGGATTTTGGCTTGATCTTTTTGAATCCTTGCTTCTTCTAAATCAAGCAAAAGCAAATCTTTTTCTAAGTGTAATTTATCATTAGTATTGCGATATTTTTCGGTTTGTTTGCGAAGATCTTGATGAAATTGGTATTGAATATTACGAATTTCTCTTTTTTGACTAAAGCTTGAATTGTGATAAAGTGTTTTGGTGATACCTTTTGGTGTTTTTAGTGTTTCTTTTGGTGGAAGTGCATAAACAAGAGAGGCAGTAAGCATTAAATGGGAAATAAAAAATAAAAAAATCTTTTGCATATAGCAACCCTCTTTTATAAAATTAATCTGAATTATAACATATTTGCATTGTTTTGAAATTGAATTTGCTATAATCCTGTGGTAAATTTAATTTTATAGGTTGGTGAATGTTTGGAATTGGAAAAAAACCTAGCGTGTTAGGTGGAACAATGATTATTGCAGGGACGGCAATTGGAGCTGGAATGTTAGCTTTGCCAACAATCTCTGCTGGAATGTGGATTTGGTGGTCTTTGGGGCTTATGGTGATTACTTGGCTTATGATGTTGCTTTCTTCTCAAGCCATTTTGGAAGTTAATCTCAATTATAATCCTGGTGCAAGTTTTCATACACTTGTGCATGATAATTTAGGGAAATTTTGGAATCTTGTAAATGGTTTGAGTGTAGCCTTTGTTTTATATATTTTACTCTATGCTTATGTTAGTGGTGGAGGTTCTATGGTAGTGCATACTTCTGTGGCATTGTTTGGATATGAGCCTCCCAAGTTTTTATCAGGATTGCTATTTGCAATTTTATTGAGTGGCTGTGTGTGGTGGAGCACTTATGCAGTTGATCGATTTTCAGTAGTGATGATTGGGGGTATGGTTATTACTTTTATTTTTGCGATGAGTGGAATGCTTGGGGAGGTTAAAACTTCTTTGCTTTTGGATTTGCAAAATGATGGAAGTAGTTATGGGATTTTTGTATTTGTGGCAGTTTCAACTTATTTAACTTCTTTTTGCTTCCATGCTTCGGTGCCAAGTTTGGTAAAATATTTTGGTAAAGACCCTGTTTCTATTAACAAATGCCTTATTTATGGGACATTGATTGCGCTTTTAGCCTATGTGATATGGATTGTTGCGTGTGATGGAAATATTATGCGAAGTGATTTTAAAGAAGTTATTGCAGCAGGTGGGAATGTTAGTCATCTTATTGAAGCAGCAAGTAGTAATCTTAATGGTAGTTTTTTATTAAGAATGCTTGATGCTTTTGCATTTTTAGCAGTAGCCACTTCATTTTTAGGGGCAGGACTTGGATTGTTTGATTATATGGCAGATTTGTGTGGATTTAATGATAGCAGAATAGGACGAACAAAAACAATGCTTGTTACTTTTGCACCACCTATTATTGCAGGAATGATTTATCCTGATGGATTTTTGCTTGCAATTGGTTGGGCAGGACTTGCTGCGACAATTTGGTCGGTGGTGATTCCTGCTTTACTCCTTAGAGCTTCGAGAAAAAGGATAGAAAATCAAGAAGTTAATTATCAAGTTAAAGGTGGTAATTTGACTATTTATGCACTTTTGATTTTTGGCTGTGTGGTAGGAATCTGCCATATTTTATTTGTGTTTAATGTTTTGCCAATGTATAAATAATGCTAAAAGAATTATTGCAAATTTTTCAATACCTTCAAAAATTCCATAAAGATAATCTTGAGGTTTTAAGAATCATCTTGGAATTTTTGTTGATCTCCAAAGATAAAAAATTCCTAAAGGGATTGATAGAGGGGGATAAAGAGCAAATTGACGAGAATCTTTCTGAAAATTTAAGGGGTTATGGGCTAGAAGCCTTTAGTGCAAATCCAAAGATTAATCGCAAAAAAATTTTAAAAGTATTATTAGATTATGAAATTACTCCAAAAGATTTGGAGAATTTTATTCAAGCTATTGTGATGCATAAGACAATTTTGGGGCTTTATGAATACGCTACTCCTATTGAAGTGAATCTCTTGGTTTGTAAGTTTTTGGATATTAAGAGTAATGAGAGCCTTTATAATCCCTGTTGTGGTTTAGGGAGTTTGCTATTTGGCGTGAGTGAGAGGAATTTTGATTATTATGGAGAGGATATTCAGCCAAAGATTCTTTATCTAGCTAAGATTTTATCGCTTTTTATAGGGTTTAAGCGGAGTTATTTGGAAGTGGCAGATATTTTTAAAGAATCTGCCTTTGGGGATTTGGTAGCAAACAAAGCTTTTTGTTATTTTCCCTTGGAGATGCCTTTAAATCTATGGAGTTTTAAAGATGATGATTTGGAGCCTTTTATTAAGAGTATCCCTGAGATTCCTTTTTTGGCTTATACGCTAAGGCATTTTAAGCAAAAAGGAGTTTTTATTGTTCGCTCTTTATTGTTGTATAAGGCTTATGGTAAGCGTTTAAGAAAGTTTTTAAGAGAAAAAAGGCTACTTGAGGGGGTGGTGGAGTTTCCTAAAAATATTTTTCCACACCAAATTGAAGAATTTTCATTGCTTATTTTATCAAAACAAGAGAACAAGAAAGTCTTTTTTGTTGATGCTCAAAAGTTCTATCTCAAAGAGGGCAAGTATAATAGGCTAACTAATATTGATAGGATTTATGATAAATATCTTAGCAAGCAAGATTCTGATATTTCTAGGTTGGTTGATTATGAATCTCTTGATGATGGGAACTTTAAAGCCTCCTATTACACGCAAAAAAAAGATGTTTGCGATTCTGCGTTGCTTAGTGAATTTTTGGAGTGTATTTATAGAGGGCAGAGGGTTGAAGCAAAAAAAGATGGGGTTTTGGTGGATTGCTATAATGCGGGAATTAAGGATTTTGAAGAATATGGCTTTAGTGAGAGATTTTTGGAATTTTCTCCCAAAAGCGATCAGAAGCGAATCGAAAAACTTAGAATTCAAGCTTATGATATTTTGCTCTCTATACGAGGAGTTTCACCCAAAGTAGCAATTATTGGAGAAAGAATAGGAGAGAAAAGGATTTTGCCTAATGCAGGAATCTTGGTTTTGCGTCCCAAAAGCAGAGAGATTGCAGAGGCTTTGTATGTATATTTTTTATCTCCAAAAGGATTTTTGGCGCTAAGTGAGATTTATCAAAAAAATCAAGATCGCATTGGAGAAGAGCAAATAATGAATCTTTTATTGCCAAGTGGTTTTTTGGAATATCAAAAGTGCTTTGATTTATTGCTAAAAGAGGGTGAGCAAATTAAAGAGCACCAAAGAGCAATAAAGACATTGCTTGATTTTTAAAAAACAAATGGAATTAACTTAAAAAAAAAGAATCACAAGATTATGGAATCTTGTGAATTATATTAAAAAACTAGCAATTAATGCACCAATATAAGAGACAATATAGGCAGTAATAGTTGTTAATAAAAAGAGATAAACAATATATTTAAATCCGCCTGCTTCCTTTCCAAAAACCACACTTGCAGCAAGGCAAGGATTATAAATCATAATAAATAAAATATAAGCAATAGCAACTTTTAAAGGAATGACTGCTTTGATAGTTTCCATTAAAGTAACGCTACTTTCATCAACTTCTGCACCTAAGGAATATAAAACTCCCATAGTGGAAATGATAACTTCTTTAGCCGCAAGTCCGCTAAGCAAAGCAACACTCATTTTCCAATCAAATCCTAGAGGCGCAAAGATTGGTTCAATGAGTTGTCCGGTTTTGCCTAAATAACTATTTTCAATAAGCTGTTCTTGCAAGGTAAATTCTAAAGCCTCTTTTTCTTCTTGAGTATTAGCTTGTTCTATTTTTTGAGCATAGATAGCTTGGGTGTCTTCTTGGAGTGGGAAAGTGCTAGCAAACCAAATAAGAATCGTGGCTGCTAAAATGAAAGTTCCTGCTTTTTTGAGATACATTTTTGCTTTGTTATAGACAGAAAACCATACAAGATTCCAGTTTGGGATTCGATATTTTGGCATTTCCATTACAAAGGGTTCATCGGGTCCTTTAAAGACGCTAAGGCGTAAGATTTTTGCCATAATTAATCCAAATAAAGCCCCTAAAATGTAGATTCCAAAGAGCCAATTTCCTGCTTGTTCTGCGGGGAAAAATGCCCCTACAAAAAGCACATAAACAGGTAATCTAGCACCACAACTCATAAAATTGACAATAAAAAGAGTGAGTAATCTATCTTTGCGGCTTTTGAGTGTTCTTGTAGCCATAAAAGCAGGCACCGAACAACCAAAGCCTGTAACAAGCGGTATAAAGCTTTTTCCGTGTAAGCCAAATTTGTGGAAGAATCCATCAAGTAAAAAAGCGACACGAGACATATAGCCTGTTGTCTCTAAAAGGGCGATTCCAAAAAATAAAATGATAATGTTAGGCAAAAATAAGATAACTGCACCCACTCCGCCTATAACTCCATCAGCCAATAAAGAAGCAATGTGTTCATTAGCAATATTTTCTTTAATGCTATCGCCAATTCCAATAAAGAAGGATTCGATATAATCCATAGGAATTGCACCTAGCGTAAAGGTGAGCTGAAAAAGTAGCCACATAAGAGCCAAAAATATAGGGATTCCAGCGTATTTATTGATAAGAATTTTGTCAATTTTTTTGGTGTAGTTTGGCAGAATTTTGTTTTCGTATTTAAGCGTTTCGGTTACTAAGCCATTTACAAAAGCATTTAAATCATCAATAAAAATATCGCTACTTGATTTGGTATTGTAGATAATATAGAGATTATTAAGAGATTCTTGTAGAAGTGGAGAGATTTCCATCCAAATGGGTTTTTCGTGCAAGAATTTAAAGAGTTTTTCATCTTGCTTGAGAAGCAAAATGGCAATTTGTCGATTAGTGAGATTTAGTGATTGAATATTTCTATCATTTTTGCTATTTAAAAATTCTTCAAGCCTAAGAATCTCAGTTTCAATTTCATTGCTATATACGCGTTTGTTTGATGAAGTGTTTTGCGTGTGTGTTTGAAGTGCCAAAAAGAGAAGTAATCTAAGATTTTCTTTGGTCTTAGCAGAGATTTTTAGGCAAGGGATTCCTAAGAGATTGCCAAGTTCTTTATGATTGATTTGCACCCCTTCTTTTTCCGCTTCATCGCTCATATTAAGTGCTAGAATCATTTTCTTTTGGAGTTCTAGTAGCTGTGTGGTGAGTAGTAGATTGCGTTCAAGATTGGTTGAATCAACTACATTGACAATCAAATCATATTCTCCATTGTCAATAAAGTCTTTAGTGATTTTTTCTTCTTCGGAATAACCATAAAGCGAATAAGTCCCAGGTAAATCGATGATTTCTAATTCATAGTCTTTGTAAGTGGTTTTGGCGTGAGCTTTTTCTATGGTTACGCCTGTGAAATTTCCAACTTTCATATTTGAGTGGCACAGGGCATTGATTAATAAGCTTTTGCCGACATTGGGCTGCCCTACAAGAGCGATTTTGATACTTTTTTTATCCATTGATATTTCCTACTTTGATTGCTTTTGCTTCTTCTGCGCGCAAGATAATGCAGCTTCTATCAAGCTCTACTAGGATTGTAGAGCCACCTAATGAAGTTTCTAGTTTTTTGATTTTTTTGGATTTACAAATACCAAGACTGAAAAATCTATCTTTAAGCTGTGCATCAACATCTAATTCTGTGATGATTGCACTTTCACCATCTTTTAAATCTTCAATTGTCATAAGATGTCCCTTAAGAATTAGTTTAATTTGTATTGTAGTCTTAATACTCTTAGAGTAATATTAATATTGATTATCATTTATAATAGAGTGAGTAAAGATTTTATAAAAGCAAAAAAGTTAGGGTAGAATAGGGTAAAGGGTGGATTTGTAAGTGTGAAACTTTTGGAATCTGTCTTTTGTGGTTAGGCATTGCTAGTTCCTATCATTTTTTCATGATGTTCAAGATGTCCTAAATATTCAAATACTTTTTTAAACGCTTCAAAAAACATATCAATATCAATTTCTTTTGTATCTGATATATTTGTTTGATCAGTGTGTGATTCCCTGCTCATATATCTATAAAAAGCTTTATATTGTATGCCATCTGTAAAATATTGATCAATAACATTTTGCAATTTTTTTGCATATACAAAACCCACAAAATTTTCTAAAATATTTCTCATTGCATTAGGTATTATTGCCTTATGTGCTGTTTTGTTCTTGTATTCTTTTAATATTTGCCAATAAGCTTGATAATCATTTAAAATTTCATCTCTTTTTAAGGTGTTAATACAAGAATAATTATTTTGATTTTTAAATATTCTAAATGAAGCAATATTCTTCCTGCAATCTTCTTTACTGATAATTGTAAAAAATTCATGATAAAAATATAAATTATGTGTAAAAATAAAAATTTGTTTATATGAATTATTATTAAAGAAAGTATTTTTTATAAGTTGAGCTACATCATAAACATAATTAAATGAAAGACTAGAAATAGGATCATCAATCACGATAATTTTATCTAGAATTGCTTCATTTTTTTCTTTTTTGCCTTGACAGAGTTGCAAAAAATACAAAAATGAAATTAAAGTTTTCTCACCTTCACTTAAGGTTTTAAAACTAGGCTTATTCTCTCCTTCTCTTGTGATAATATATTCTTGCTTTTCATCATCTTGGATTTTAATGCAAAAACTTAAAATTCCTAAATCTTTTAAATAGTTATTTATCTTATCAACTGCTTTTTGAATGTTAATTGTTTTTTCTTGTTCATCTTTTAAGGCATTTTCTATATTTTGTATATTGTTTTTGATAGTTTCATTTTCTCTTTCTACAGCTTGTTTATTTATTTCTTTATCTTTCTTGTCTTTTTTATATTTTTCTATAATCTCTTTTTTCTCAAAAATCACAAATTCCCAAAAAGATTTTTCTAATTTTTCTAACTCAATTTTTTTGTTATTTAACTTAGTATTAAAGTCTATAATTTTTTGTTGTATTTGTTTAATGTAATTATTTAAATTTTGAAATACTTCTTCGGTTTTTTCTAATTCTATTTTTTTGCCAGGCTCTTTAATTTTTTCTTGAATTTTTCTAATATTTTCTTCAAGTTTTGATTTTACTTGAGAATATAATTTTTCAAATTCAAAATCTTTATTATCTAAAATATCTCCTCTGTAAAAAATCTCTATACTTGGTATATTTGAAAATAATTTTTCATAATCGTTGTTTAATTTTTTAATTTCTTGGATTTTTTCTTCGTATGTTTTATCAAAATAATTCTCTAAATAGTTTTTAAATTCTTGAGTGATTGTGTTATTTTGACAAAATGGACAAGTTTGAGAATCTTGTAAAATATACTTATCAAAACCTTCTTTTACCCAATCTCCATTTCCTAGCTTTTTTATTAAATCTGCAATAATAATATTTTCATTGCCTACTATTGTTTCATTAAATATTGAGTTATCTTCTATATTTGTAAATTCTACATTTGAGATTTCATGAATATTTTCTAATCTAGCTTGTGATGTATCGGTAAGAATGTTATATTGTTTCTTTAATTCTTCTAAATTGCTATTTTGTTGCAATAGATTAGGGGATAAAACTTCTTCTATTTTTGGTTCTATAAACTTAAGAAAACTTTCTTTGTTTCCCATTTTTCCTTCAAAAAAATCTTTAAAATTATCGCTATGATTTTGCTTGATTTTCCAAACACTATCCCTAAAATCACTTTCTATTTTTGTAATTCCTTCTTGCTTTTCTTCTAATTCTCCTTTAATTTTATCTTGACGAGATTTTAACTCCATTAATTCTTTTTGTAAATTTTCAATTTCTTGTTTTACACTTATATTTTCTTCAGAGAGTGTAAAAATTCCCTGTTGTTTGTCTGTATCATAAAAGTTTTTTTCAATAAAATCTTGATTATAAACCAAAATTTCTTCATTACTTAAACCTTTTATATTGCAATCTTTAAAATTTTCATCTTCTTGATTTGCTAAAAATTTAGATATTTGTGTTTTTCCTGCTCCATTTAAACCATAAATCAAATTAATGCGTTTATTTGTTTCTAGGATTGTTTCATCTTTATAACTCGCTACATTTTTCATAGAAATTTTAGTAATCATTTTCTCCCCCTTATCATTATTTCCGCTTACACAAACTTTATTTTTGCAATCTCTCTTTCAATCTCCAAGCTTTTATGCAAAGTTTGGATAATTTTTTGAAAATACTCAAAGTTGATTTCTTCGTCTTTGTGGCTTTTTAGGTATTTATCCAACACTTGATACCCTCCGATTTTATACTCCCATACACTAGAATCCACTTTGTCAAAATATAGGCTTTTTGTTTATAAAAAGCTCTTTTGTCTCTTTAGCATAAGTGATTGCAGAGATTTTTAAATCCTTGTTTGCAGTATCTTTATAAAGTGGCTCTCCAATAGGTGGTAAATCCTGCTCTTTTAGTAAATGTAGTGTGATTAGACTATTTCCCAAAGCACTAAGCTGTAAAAATAGCTCTTTAGATTCTACAAAGGGGATTTTTGGAAAATCCACTTTCAAAAAGTCGATGTATTTTTCTCTATAGTCTTTATGAAAAAGCAGGGCATAGAGATAGCCTAGTATCGTTTCGGGGCTAAAATGCTCTTTGTATTTAGAATCTATAAACTCCCTAAAGCTTGGCGTGAAGTTTTCTATCCATTTTATGGAATCTAAGTCTGCAGATTCTGTGTTTTTAATATAAAGAGGCATTATGGTGTTTGCTCCATTGCTTCCAGAAGCAATAGCTTGGTCTGCAATATTGTTTATACAAAAGCAATGATTCCACTCTTGTTGTGAATCTTTTAATTGTCTAATGGGTGTTATGGCTAGATTCTCGCCTTTTAAAAAGTGTTGCATAACCTCTCCTCTAGGCATACAATGAAAACCTTTTGATTTTCCTGTGTAATAAGTCCAGCGTATATCAAATGGGCGATAATGAATTTTTACATAATTTTGCAGGTTATTCCCAGTTGCTTGTAATTCTTTTTGTGCATATTCTACTTTCCAATCCCTAGAATCTTGTCCTAAATTAAACTCTTTTCTTGCATTCTCTATATCTAATGATAAAAACTTTTTAATTCTTTCTTTGAAATTTTCCAAAGATTCAAAACTATCAGAATCTGACATTACAAATTTATCTCTACCACCAACAACCCCCACACTTGAGATTTTAAACATATCTTTTATACTATAGCCCTTGTCATATTCTATGCGTAAATTCTCATCTTGGGGGATAAAGAGATAAAAAGGCTCTTGTGGTGTTAGCTCTTTCCACTCTATAGAATCTAGGGTATGCTCATAGAGAAAATTATATTTTTCTTTTCTCTTACCATAAATTTCAGCGTGGTAGAGTTTGGCTAAATCTTTAGAATCTTGTGTTGTTTTTACAAAAATATTGATAGAAACGCCTTGCATAATGTCAAAAACATTATCATCTTTATCACCACTTGGTGTGGTTTCTTTCTTACGCGTATTGCCGTGCAAATCAAGGATATAAATCTTATCAAAGCTTTGCAATAAATGGTATCTCATACCCCTAAAAGTGGGATTATCTAAAAAACTATTATTAGAGATAAAAGCAAAGATTCCGCTGCCTTGATGTTGAATTTTAGATTCTGCAAAGCGGATAAATTTCACATAATCATCAAGTAGCCATTTGGGATTTTTCTCATTTTGGAGTTTGTGTCGCTCAAGTATGCTTTTAAAGGTTTTTGCATTGTCCTTGCTTTTGTTTGTAAAATAGCGTTGCAAGGCTTCTTGCTCTGCTTTTGTAAGACTAGCTAGTTTTGGCTCTAATCCGTAGCTAATTCTAATCTCATCTTCATAAAGCCCTTTATTACTACTGGCGCCGCTATAGGGTGGATTGCCTGTGATGATTAGGATTTCTTGCTCTTTTAGCTTTTGGGCTTTTTTGAATTCCTCTGTAAGCTCTATCATACCTGCAAAGAGATTGCTTTGCTTGTCTAGCTCATCTTTTTCTTTACTAAAATAAAGCGTGTTTGTAAGGGTGATGTTTAGGCTTTCACTATCCTCTAGCTCTGTGTCAAACTCTTCTTTTAGGCTTTGGGAGATTTTTAGATGTGCGATAGTATAAGGAGCGATTAAAAACTCAAATCCATAGAATCTATCAATCAAGGCTTTTGGATTATATTTTGGGCTGTTTTTATTGCTCTCTTTTAGGGCTTTTCTAAAGGATTCCAGCAAGAATGTCCCTGTGCCTGTGGCAAAGTCTAGGAGTGTGATAGTTTTATCACTCATTGCTTGATTTAATCCTGTTTTACTAAAATCTTTTTGTAGTGTCAAATCTATGGCATTGATGATAAAGCTTACCACTGAAGCGGGGGTATAATACACGCCCCTAATCTCTCTAAGCTTAGGGTCATAACTCGCTAGAAAAGTCTCATAAAAATGCAAATAAGGGTCTTTATGCAGAGAATCTCCTAATAAATCTTTTTGTGAGATTTTATTAAGCTCTTTTATCATTTCGCTTATATCTATGTGATTGATGATAGAGATGATTTCTTCTATAAGCCATTTGATAGAATCTAGCTCCTCTAGGTTGTCCAAAAATCCGCTCATTGCTCTAATAAGTGGGAAAGATTTTGGGATAAATTTTTTGGCATTGCTTAGATTGATATTTTCTTGTGTGGTATTGTTTAGGCGTGAGAGAAAGAGGCTATAAGTAAGCGTTTGAGCAAAGCTATCACAAAAGTTTTGATATTCTAACTCTTTGTATAAAACTTCTCTAAAGGTATTAAAAAGGCTTAGTAAGTATTGATTTGTATCATTTGAGCGCAATTCATCTTTTAAGATTTTTGTCCTTAGGGCTAGGGCATCGGCGAAGTCCTTGGCATTTGCTATGGGTTTTGGATTTTTGGAGAAAAAGAGAGTGAAAAACTCTAAGAGTTCTTGTGCTTTATCTTGCAAATACGCATTATCTTTGGTGATAGTTTTTAGCTGTGAGTATTCACAAAGTCTAAGCTCTTTTAGAATGATGGGGTTATTTTTATTATCAAGCCCTATGAGACAAAACCGCAGATAATCTGTGAGTATGAGATTTGAAGAGAGGTCTAGATATTTTTTGATTTGTTGTGTTTGGAGAATCTTATTGAGATCTTCATTGATGCGTTTATTTTCAATATATCCAAGTATGAGAGAATCTTTTGTGATGAGAAAATCTGGCGCACCTCTGCCTTCTTTGTCATTGTTTGGCTCGTGGATGATTTTTATATTTGTAGATGCTGCTTTTTCTTGAATCTTTATCAAAAGCGTATGCAAAAATGTGCGATAAGTGTGTTCTTTGTCTCCCTGATTTATATCTTTTATTTGCTGTAGATATTCCGCCAAAATTTCTTGCATACTCTTTCCTTGATTTATATTTCTAAGCCCCACTATCACCGCATAGCAATATTGTATTTTAAAGTCTTTAAAATCCCTCAATCATTTTATGCTTTTGACTTTTAGGCTATCACTCCCACTCAATCGTTCCCGGGGGTTTAGAAGTAATGTCATATACGACGCGGTTTATGCCCTCTACTTCATTAATGATACGATTAGACACAGATTCTAAAAATTCGTGAGGCAAATGCGAAAAAGTTGCTGTCATTCCATCAAGCGCTTCTACCGCACGCACACAAATTGTATTATCATAAGTGCGGTTATCGCCCATTACCCCCACGCTTTTGACATTCAAAAGCACGCAAAACGCTTGCCATACGCTATCATATAGATTCCACTTATGCAACTCTTCTATAAAAATGCAATCCGCTTCTTTCAAAAGATCCAAATCCGCTTGATTGACTTCTCCCATAATGCGGATTGCAAGTCCTGGTCCTGGGAATGGGTGACGCATAAGCATAGATTCTGGCATACCAAGCTCTCGCCCCAAAGCCCTCACCTCATCTTTAAAAAGCTCTCTTAAAGGCTCGATTAGCTCAAATTTCATCCATTCAGGCAACCCGCCGACATTATGATGAGATTTTATCGTTTTGCTTGGTCCTTTCACGCTCACAGATTCAATCACATCAGGATACAGCGTGCCTTGTGCGAGGAATTTTATCTCGCCATTGGCATTGTGCGCTCTAGCCTCACGCTCAAACACCTTGATAAAAGTCTCACCGATGATTTTACGCTTACTCTCAGGATCTCGCACACCTTTAAGCAATCCCAAAAACTCTTCACTTGCATCAATGGTGATAAGTGGCACACGCAAGTTTTCCCTAAACATTTTCTCCACGGCTTCTCTCTCGCCTTTGCGTAAAAGCCCCGTATCCACAAAAATAGGGATAAGATTTTCCCCAATAGCACGATAAAGCAATGTGGCTACGACACTAGAATCCACTCCACCACTCACGGCACAAAGCACCTTGTGAGGTTTGGCTTTATCTGTGTGCCCAAATGCACAGCTTGTCAAATGATCGCACACAAGCCCCACAGACTGCATAAAGGCATAAATCCCTGTGCTTCCTACAAAGCTAAAGCCTCGCTTTTTGAGATCATTTGCGATTGTGTCAGAAAGTGGTGTATGTGTGGGAATCTCCTCCAAACTCTCAAAATGATTGATAATTGGTGTATTATCTACATAATCCCAAAGAAACTTCGCAAAGCTCCCAAACTCACGCTCAATCTCTAAGAATCTTTTGGCATTGTTGATAGCAGATTCTATCTTAGCACGATTGCGGATAATACCTGGATTTTCCATAAGTTCTTGTATCTTTGCCTCATCATAAGTGGCTACAATATGAGGATCAAAGGCATCAAAGGCTGCCCTAAAAGCCTCGCGTTTTTTAAGTATCGTGATCCACGAAAGCCCTGCTTGCATACCCTCTAGCACAAGTTGCTCAAAAAGTCGCTTGTCATCATGCTGTGGAATGCCCCACTCAAAATCGTGATAATCTTGATAAAGCTTTTGTGTGGCTTTATCAGAGGCATTATACCCTTGATAAATCCAACCACATCGTTGTAGTGGCGCTGTATTCGTCGCTACACAATCCAAACCTAACTCCACCATATCACCACATACCGCACCTTTTTCAAAACCAAGTTCGCTAAAAACCTTTAGCCCTTTTTTGTCGTGTGTATCCCATTGTGTGTGGAAGCTCTGTGTATTTTGAAATTGCATAAGCGTATCCAAAAAAGATTGCGTTACTTCTTTTTGTGTTAGATTTCTATCGATGATATAACACTCAAAATTGCACCGATAGCCACTTGTATCCTCTACATACACGCAAAAGCCAAAGGCACTTACATTTCCTACATCATCTTTTCTGGCAAAAAAATGCTCTGAATTATGAATGCGTTGTTTTAGCGTCGTGGCAATATGCTCTAATAATTTTGCTCCCATAAATCCGTGTGCTTTTGTGAAGCTCTCTTGCCATAGGGCAAAAATTTGCTCTTGTTGCGCGCGATCCTCGGTGCGTTGGAATGTGGGTGTTTGGGATAGTATCCCTGTGATTTTACGAATCTTATCTATCTCATAGGTGATAAAATTTTTCATATTCCAGCTTGTATCTGCTCTGCAAATACTCACCGCGAAATTTTTGAGAATCTCCCCACCACACTCGCTATGCACGACTTCAGGGTGAAACTGCAAAGCATAGATTTGACGCTTTGTGTCTGCTATGGCACAATAATGCGTATTGCCACTTTTGGCTAATTCACTAAAGCCTTGCGGGATTTTTTCTACCTTATCAGCGTGACTCATCCACACAACAGAATTATTTTTGACATTTGCAAAAAGTGCTGTATCAGTAGCTAAAATCTCTAATTGTGCCTTGCCAAACTCCTGCTCTTTGGCTCGCACCACCGCACCGCCAAAATGATACGCGATATATTGCATACCATAACAAATCCCAAGCACAGGAATGCCAAGCTCAAAGACTTTGTTATCAGGCTTATATGCCCCCTCTTCATACACACTAGCAGGACCACCGCTTAAAATAATGCCCTTAGGATTCTTAGCCTTGATAGAATCTATACTTTCAAAATAAGGCACAATCTCGGTATAAACGCCAAACTCCCGAAGTCTCCTAGCGATAAGCTGTGTGTATTGACTCCCAAAGTCAAGCACTAACATTTCAACATTATTCATTTTCTTTCCTTACTTAGTCTAAATATATGGTGTTTTTGAGATATTTTTCTAGGGCTTCTTCCTCGAGCACCTTGTTAGGTTTTGATGTGGGGTATTATATTGTATTTTTACTTAAAGGAGTGTGTGATAGACAACACTCACACACTCTCTTAAAATAGTCTAATATCTATTCCTCAAAGCCCACTTGACAAGCAAAACTAATACGGGCACTTCTACAAGTGGTCCGATAATCGCCCCAAAGCTTTGTGGAGATGCAATCCCAAAGCTTGCGATACAAATCGCAATTGCAAGCTCAAAATTATTACCACTTGCGCTAAAAGAGATAGAACAAGTCTTTTCATAGTTGATTTTGTTTTTGCGTGAAATAAACCAAGAAAAGAAAAACATACATACAAAATACAAAATCAAAGGCAAGGCAATTTTTAATGTATCTAATGGCAAAGTAAAGATAGCATCAGATTTATAAGAGCACATCATTAAAATTGTAAAAAGTAGGGTAATAAGCGTTAGCGGACTAATGAATGGAAGGAATTTTGTTTCATACCAAGAAGCTCCCTTTGTCTTTAGCAAAACAAAACGGCTTAAAAATCCTAACATAAAAGGGATACCAAGATAAATAAAGACATTCTTGCTAATCGCGCTAATGCTAATATCTATACTAGAATTTTCCATTTTTATGCCAAGTATTGAGGGTAAAAAGTCAAGATAAAAATATGCCAAGATTCCAAAAAATAGGATTTGAAACACACTATTAAAAGCCACAAGCGCACTTGTATATTCTCTATTTGCCTTTGCTAGATCGCTCCATACCACAACCATTGCTACACATCTAGCAAGCCCGATAATAATCACACCTTGCATATATTCTGGATAATCTCTCAAAAAGATATAAGCCAAAATAAACATCAAAGTAGGACCAACAATCCAATTTAAAAAAAGTGAAAAAGCTAGAATCTTCTTATCATCAAAGACTTGTAACATTTTGGCATATTCTACCTTTGCAAGAGGGGGATACATCATTATGATAAGACAAGCAACCAAAAGCATATTTAGTGAGTTGTATTCAAAAATCGCCCAAAAATTATTGATATTTGGAACAAGATAGCCAAGTAATAAGCCCGCAGCCATTGCCAGAAAAATCCAAAGACTAAGAAATCTATCTACTATACCTAACATACAAAACCTTTGAGTGAATTTGTCTTGATAGCGTGTAGAAGTGCATCAAGCTTAGAATCTAGTGTTTTTATAATTTGTTTAAAAGTCTCATCATCGCTTCCACTTGGATCCATTAGGGCAAAATCAAAAAAATATTCTGCCTTAAGGCTTGGACAAGCGACATTGCACCCCATGCTTACAGCAATATTTATATCTTTTGGCAAGGCTTCAATAAGCTTTGCATAATGATCTTTCATATCAATTTGATAAAGTTCATGAATTAGTCTTATGGCCTGAGGATTTACTCCTTTTGAAGTATCACTTCCCGCAGAAAAAATCTCTAGATCTAATCCTAGTTTCTTTGCTTTGTACTTGGCTAAAGCCTCCGCCATTTGAGAGCGACAACTATTATGCACACAAATAAATGCAATTTTCATTATATTTCCTTATTGCAAGTAATTTTTTGCAATGGCGGTAATGATAATTGAAGTTCTTGTATAGCCTTTAGGCATTCTATGTGAAATATAGAAAGATTCTCATTAATGCCATAATATGCCCAAGTGCCTTTGCGTTTGACATATAAAAATCCACAATCTTTTAGAATCTTTAAGTGTCTTGAAAGGCGAGATTGCTTTAAGTCAAGTGCGTTTTGTAAATCACAGACGCAAAGCTCACCATGATTTTGTAAAAATGCCAAAATTATTACACGAGTTTCATCATTAAGAGCACCTATGAGATTAAGAAAAGCATTCATTTTGTCCATCTTATCACCTTTATATAAGATACATAATGCCACCAAAACCTATGGCAATAAAAAGAATTAAACTAACAAAAATTGCTAGGAATCTCATTGTAAATATACTTTGTAAAAGAATAAGTTCAGGCAAAGAGCATCCAGCACCAGCTATCAAAAAACTAAAGATTATGCCTTCATGCACACCCACTCCAAGCAAAGCCAAACCAATGGGAATAGTAGCTTCCACTCTAATATATAGCAAGACTCCAATAAATGCCGCAAAAACCACACCCAAAAAGCCAAAATTACTTAAGTGATTTTGGATAAATTCTTGTGGCACAAATCCATGAATACAAGCTCCTATGCCCATACCTATGGCAATATATGGAATGAGTTTCTTATAATCTTTTAGGCTTTGATAAAAGAGGTTTTTGATAGATATATTCTTTGTGTTTTCACAGCAATTTTGGCTTGAAGTTTCATTGTTACAACAACTCCCTGCTTGTAGCTTTATGGTGCTAAATGAAGTAAGCTTGGTAGGCTTATTAGAAGTAAAAATTGAAGGCTTTGTGTGTATAGAATCTTGCCTAAAATCTTGTTTTAACAATGTTGTTGTATCTAGGGTTTGTAGCAAAATTGAAATAATAAAAATTGCAACACAAAGGACAATAACATAGATTAGAGTGATTTTAAATCCAAAAGCTAAAAATAACATTACAACAATGATAGGATTAATAAGAGGCGAAGTAAAAAGATAAGCAATACAAACACCAAAAGCTACATTTGCCTTAAGCAATGCACGAAGCAAAGGTATAGTAGAACAAGAGCAAAAAGGTGTAAGAGCACCAAGCAAGATAGATTTGATATAGCTAGAATACGAATCTTTTTGCAAATGATTTTTGAATAGATTCTGATATTTTTGCTGGATTAGAGCTATAAGCATTTGCGCCGCAACAAAAAGAACAGACAATTCGACAAAATACAAACAAAAAAGTTTTATACTTTCTAAAAAACTTACTGACATAAATCAATCCTTTATTTAAAAATCAAAATATTATTATATCAAAATATATCAAAATATATCAATATATTAGAAATATAATCTAAGCTTAAATATTCAGCGATATAAGAATTGCACAATACGGCTACAAAAAAATCTACATACATTTCACAAATATCAAAATATCACAAAATATCACGGATATAATGAGCGTAATTTTTCATAAAGAAGTGAAGAAAAATCCTACAAAACAAGACTCAATACATTAAAGCTTAATGGGATAAATCTTGTGATGAAAATATCACGCATTTTTGGTTCTTGTGTTAGCCCATTACCAAGCAAAATTTTGTGCTTGTTGGGGCTTTGTTGTTAATAATTTTAATACAGATTCACAGGATAAGGATCTCTGTTATCTACCGTAAATCTCTGATGCCAATATGGATATGCCAATTTTGTTTGACTAGCCTTATCTAATCTTTTGATATGTTCTGCATCAAGTTGTAACTCGCTAGCTTGCAAATTTTCTTTTAATTGCTCAACTTTTGTAGCACCTATCACAAGGGAGCTAATTGTCGGTCTTGATAATACCCAAGCAAGTGCAATTTGTGCTATTGAATAACTAGTTTCTTTGCTAATAGATTCTAACTCATCTACAATATTTAATAAATGCTCTCTATCCATATCCCAAGCACCGCCTCTTCCTAATCTAGAATCATCGATGTTTTGCTTACTTCTTGTGATTTTGCCTGATAGCAGAGATCCACTCAAAGGACTCCAAACAAGTGTGCCTATTTTTTCTTCTATGCCAAGTGGCATTAACTCATTTTCAAATTCTCTCGCACCAAGTGAATAATACGCTTGATGCACCACGGGTCTTTGGAGATTATAGGCATCTGCAACACTTAGCATTTTCATCAAATGCCAACCTGAATAATTGCTCACCCCAAAATAGCGTATTTTGCCTGTTTTGACTAAGTCATTAAGTGTTTGCAAGGCTTCTATATGTGGAGTTCTTGCATCATAGCAATGTAAATGATACAAATCAATATAATCAGTTTGTAATCTCTGCAAACTCGCTTCAACACTTTGTAAAATCTTTGATCTTGAAGTGCCGATGTCATTTGGATTATCGCTCATCCACATACCTGTTTTTGTAGAGATAAAAACTTCAGATCTTTTGTAATCCTTAAGGGCTTGTCCCAAAATAATTTCAGAATCTCCAAGGGAATAACAATCCGCGGTATCAAAGGCATTAAACCCTAAATCCATACACACTTTAATCAAAGCCTTAGCCTCATCTACTTGAGTGCTACCCCATTTTTTGAAAAGCTCTGTGCTGCCTCCAAATGTCGCAGTTCCTAGCATCATATTTGGGATAACTTGCCCACTATTGCCTAAATATCTGTATTTCATACATATCTCCTATAACAAATAATTAAACTTGGCATTATACACACCACGCGATACATTTCAGCAAACCCTAGATTCAAAAATGCACTTGTGCAAGATGTCTAAAAACAACCCAAGAAAAACTCCAATAAAGAAATTTAACCAAGCTAGAGTGTTGTATGTATTCATTATTGGTTTTTGTGATAATTTGAAACAAGAATGTGATTTTACATTAAATTTTATTTAAATTAAAGGTTTGTAAGGATTTAGTGTTGATTTAAAGGGAATTAATAAAAAATTATTGCACTAATCCATAGTCCAAAAAGAGAAACTAGAAGAACGAAAAAAACAAGAATAAAAGCAAAAATTATGTATTGTAGGAGTGAAATTTTGATATTGTAGATTTTAAGTTTAAGCAAAAAGAGTAGGGTAGCAAGTGATCCTAAGGGTGTGAGTTTGGAGCCTATATTGCAGCCTAGTAAGTGCGCAAATGCAAGGGTTTGAGTGTGTAGTGAATTAAGTTCAAAAGATTGAAGTGTGAGATTACCTAAGAGCACCATAGGAAGATTATTTATAATGCTAGAACCAAGGCTTGAGAAGATTCCAACACTAAAGATTTGCATTAAAAGTGGTGCTAAGTCTATAGAATCAAAAATAATTTGCATAGTATCTAAAAAACCTGCATTTTTCACGCCAAAGACAACAACGAAAAGTCCAAAACTAAAAATCACCACAGAAAAAGGAGTTTCTTTTAATAAAGTTTTAACTTGAATTAAATCTAAAGCTTTTGCATAGATGAGTGCAATAAGGCTAATGCCAAATAAAAAGATATAGAGTTCTATGCCATAGTGTTGCCCAAGAGTGATGCCTATAAACAAAATAATGATTAAGATATAGCATAAAGCAAGAGTTATTTTGGAGGGCTTGTGGTTTGAATTTGGATTGGAATTGACATTATCACTAAGCGGAGTGTCTGGTTTAAAATGGAGAGTGTGTGGCAAGAATTGTCTAAAACAAATCCAAGCAATGATGATAAAGACAAATATTCCAAAAATTTGAGGTAGTGCCATCATCATAGCAAAGTGCAAAAAGCTGATTTTAAACATTTCTGCTGTGATAATATTAGTAAGATTAGAAATAATAAAGACATTAGAAGCAAAATCGCTAATAAAGCTAATAAGAAGCAAGAAAACCACAAGAGGCGAGAAAGAAGCAAAAAATTTTATTTTTGGGGTGATATGTTTTTGTTTGCTAAAGTCTATTTTGTTGAAAAGTGCTAATACAAGTGGAGTTAGCACTAAAATTGCTCCATCATTGGCAAAAACCATACTCACTATACTGCCTAAAATGATAAGCAATACAAAAAATTTCCAAGTTTGAATGCAATGTGTATTAGGAATGATATATGAAGCAAGATGAGAAAAGAATCCAAGCTTTTCAAAAGCAAGACTAAAAAGAATAAGTCCAATGAGTGCTAAAGTGCTGGGTTTGGTGATTTCCCAAACAAGTGCTATATTATCAAGACTAACTACATTTAAGCTATAAACACACATTGCGCCAAGTGTGCTAAAAACCCATATAGGCAACTTAAAGGGACGCATATAAATGCAAAATATTGTTGCTACAAAAATAATATAACCCATAATCTCACTTAAATTGATGTTGAAATTAATCTTAAATTATAACATACTTAAAATATTGATGTTACTAAAACATACATATTGGTTAAAAATAAGATAACTTTTATAGAACTTTATTAGTGTTCTTGCTATTTTTTGTAAAATCGAGGTGAATATATTTCAATTAATGTTAAGGAGTGATAAATGGAACAGGTGATAGATGAATCTCTTAAATTTGCTGAGGAATTACAGGGTAAAATTGAGAGAAATATTTCTCAAAGTGAGCGAGAATTTCACAGCAAAATGCAAAAATTGCTCAACAATCCTAAAAATAAAGTTATGCTTATAGAGCTTCTTGATAGATCTTTTAGATGTAAAGATAAAAGAGCTTCCTTTGAATTAATAGAGCATACTTTGAATAAATTTGGTATAGCAGACTTTTTCTCACCTTTTGAGAAGTTTTTGCTTTATAGTTTTATTAATTTGGGTCGATTTGCACCAAATATTTCGGTGCCCTTTTTTGTTTCTCATTTAAGAAAAGATACAAGTGCTATGGTGCTAGATGCAGATAAAGGCTTTTTAAAACCTCATATAGAAAAAAGAAAACAAAATGATCACATTACATTAAATGTGAATCTAATTGGTGAGGAGGTCTTAGGCGAAGCAGAATCACAATATAGAATCCGAAAATATGAAGAAGCCTTGCAATCAAGTTATATTACATATATTTCTATTAAGATAACTACCATTTTTTCACAGATTAATATTATAGATTTTAAATATTCTAAAGATGAAGTGGTAAAAAGATTAGATCATCTCTATGCTCTAGCTGAAGCTGAAGAAAAAAGACAAGGTGTAGAAAAATTTATTAACCTTGATATGGAGGAATTTAGAGATCTTGAGCTAACAGTTGCTGCATTTATGGAAAGTCTTTCTAAATTTAATATTAAAGCAGGTATTGTTTTACAAGCTTATATACCCGATTCTTATGAATATCTCAAAAAACTCTTTGCTTTTTCAAAACAAAGAGTGCAAGAGGGTAAAAAACCCATTAAGATTCGCTTTGTAAAAGGCGCAAATATGGAAAGTGAGGAGACAATTGCTAGTCAAAGAGGATGGGAGCTTCCTACTTTCTATAAAAAGATTGACACAGATAGCAATTATAATAAAATGCTTGATTTTATCCTGCAAGATGAAAATTATAAATATATCAACATTGGTATAGCAAGCCATAATATCTTTGAAATAGCTTATGCTTATACAAGAATCAAAAAAGCAAATGCATTTGATAGCTTCACCTTTGAAATGCTTGAGGGTATGAGTTTGCAATGTTCGTATGAGATTTCTAAACTTCATAATCTTATTTTGTATGCACCAGTGTGCGATGAAGCGCATTTTAATAACGCCATAGCCTATCTTGTTCGAAGACTTGATGAAAATACAAGCGAAGATAATTTTATGCGATATTTCTTCAATTTAAAAGTGGGTGATGCAAATTGGCAAACACAAAAAGAGTTGTTTCTAAAAAGCCTTGAAGGTATCAAAAACTTAGATAATAGCACACACAGAATACAAGATAGAAACAAAGAACAAATTATTAAGAGTGCTTATGAAACTAAAGTTTTCAAAAATGAAAGCGACACGGATTTTATTTTGCCTCAAAATAGAGAGTGGGCGGAAAAAATCAAAGAAAAATATGAAAATTTAGAAGCTTATGAAGTCTATCCTGTGATTTCTGAAGTAATTAAAAAGGCAGATTTAAAGCACATAGAAGTAAAAGATAAGATTAAAAATCGTTTAATTGCAAAAGTGCATTTAGCCGGTGAAAAAGAAATTAAACAAGCTTTAGAAGTTGCTAAAAATTCTAAATTTAAAGAAAAAAGTTTTGATGAGATTCATCAAATTTTAGCTAAGGCAGCTAAGATTATGAGAGAAAAAAGAGGGGATTTAATAGGAATTGCAGCCCTAGAAGTAGGAAAGACTTTTTTAGAGATTGATCCTGAAGTGAGTGAAGCTATTGACTTTACTGAATTCTATCCTCATTCTTTGGCTGCATTAATCAAGCAAAATCCAAAAACAAAATTTGCCCCTAAAGGCGTTGGGGTAACAATTGCTCCTTGGAATTTTCCTGTTGGAATCTCAGTGGGCACGATAGTAGCCCCTTTAGCAGCAGGTAATGCAGTGATTTATAAACCTTCATCTTTATCAACACTTACAGGGTATATGATATGTGAGTGTTTATGGGAAGCTGGAGTTCCAAAAGATGCTCTTATTTTCTTGCCTTCAAAGGGAAGTGATGTTTCAAAATATTTACTCACAAATGAAGCTGTAAAATTTGCTATTCTAACAGGAGGAGAAGAGACTGCCTATAAGATGCTAGAAGCTAATCCAACCTTGCTTTTAAGTGCGGAAACTGGTGGTAAAAATGCGACTATTGTCTCAAAATTTGCTGATAGAGATAGTGCGATTAAAAATATTATTCATTCTGCTTTTTCAAATTCAGGACAAAAATGTTCAGCTACTTCTTTGCTTGTTCTTGAGGATGAGGTTTATGAAGATGCGGAATTCAAAAAAACCCTTGTAGATGCAGCTTCATCTATGCTAGTTGGCTCACCTTTTGAATTTAAAAATAAAATTGCGGCACTTTGTGATGAAATTGATCCAAAGGTCCAAAGAGCCTTGGATGAATTGAAGCCTTATGAAGAATGGGCGTTAAAACCAAAATTTATAGATGATAATAAGCATTTAATGAGTCCGGGCATAAAATATGGCACTAAGAAAGGTGATTTTACACATATGACAGAGCTTTTTGCGCCAATTCTTAGTGTTATGAGGGCAAAAGATCTCAAGGAAGCCATTGAAATAGTTAATTCTACTGGGTATGGCTTGACAGCTGGTTTTGAAAGTCTTGATGAGAGAGAATGGGAATATTTCCATACGCATATAGAAGCAGGAAATATTTATATCAATAAGCCAACTACTGGTGCTATAGTGCTTCGTCAGCCTTTTGGTGGAGTTAAAAAATCAGCTATAGGATTTGGTAGAAAAGTAGGAATTTATAACTACATCACGCAATTTTTAGAAATCACCCAAGAAGAAGCAGATAGCAATTTGCTTGAAAATAATTTTTCAAAAACTCTTAAGAGCTTGGGCTTTAATGAGCTTGATAAAATGGCACAATCTTATGCCTATCATTATAAAAACGAATTTTCTGTAGCAAAAGATTATGTGGGTATTAGGGGCGAGGATAATCTATTCTCTTATACTAAGATTAAGAATCTAGCTTATAGGGTTTGCAAAGAAGATAGCTTAAGAGATATTTTAGGGGTTGTCTTGGCGGCAAATATAGCAGAAATAGAACTTTTGGTGAGTTTTGATGAAAATTCTCATATGGAAAGCGCAAAAGAATTATGTCAAAAACTTGGTTTTAAAGTTAAGTTTTTAAAAGAAGTAAAAGAGGATTTTGTAAGTAAAATTTCAGATTATGAGAGAATCCGCTATCATTTAGCACCAAATGTTAATGATGAAATCTACAAAGAAGCTTCAAGTTTAGCCAAGATAGTTATTAGAGAAAAACCACTCTTAAATGGTCGATTTGAATTCCTATTCTATCATAATGAAAAGTCTTTAAGTATATCTTATCACCGCTATGGAAATTTAGGAATTCGTGCTTTAAAACAATAAAAGGAGAAAATAAATGGAAGTTGCAAATATTAATACGCCTATTGCAGTTATGTTTGTTGCTTATGCAGCTTTAATGTTGTTTATAGGTTTTTATTTTTATCGACAAAACAAAAGTAGCGAAGATTATTTTTTGGGTGGTCGTTCAATGGGTCCTGTGGTTTCAGCTCTAAGCGCTGGAGCTTCGGATATGAGTGGATGGTTGCTTATGGGCTTACCTGGGGCTTTGTATGTAAGTGGATTTATTGATAGTTACATTGCCATTGGTTTGACTATAGGAGCTAGTTTGAATTGGATTTTTGTAGCCAAAAGACTTCGCATTTACACAAGTGTTGTAGCCGATTCATTAACTATTCCGGATTATTTTGAAACACGCTTTAGTGATGATAAACATATCTTACGCGTAGTTTGTGCGGTAGTGATTCTTATTTTCTTTACTTTTTATGTTTCATCAGGACTTGTAAGTGGGGCAAAACTCTTTGAAGAAGTTTTTGGGATTAAATATTCTTATGCGCTTTCTACAGGAACTTTAATTATTGTGGCTTATACCTTTTTTGGAGGTTATAAGGCAGTGTGTTGGACAGATATGATTCAGGGTTTATTAATGCTTTTAGCACTTGTTGCTTTGCCAGTTGTAATGCTTTCACACATTGGAGGTTTGAGTGAGGCAAAGAAATACATTAGCCTTTCTGATGATTCAAGTAAAAAGATTGTCGAAATTCAAGCGCAAATCCCAGATATACTAAGCAATCTTGAAACTGCAGAATCTCAAGAAAAGATACAATCACTAATTGCAGCACTCAAAAATACTCAAGATCGTAATATTAGTGCTACTAATCTTGATAAAAATCTTAGAAATGATGCACAGATTTTAATACTGTTTAATCAAGATCTAAATTCTTTAGTTACTTCAAGAGATTTTGCTAAAAGGCTTGAATTGGCAGTAGAAACAAATGATGGTGAAACTTTAAATTCATTGCTTTTGGTATTTTCAAAAATATCTTTTGTAGCAAAAGAGAGATTGCAATGGTTTAGTGGCGTATCATTGGTGGGTATTATTTCTGCTCTTGCTTGGGGGCTTGGTTATTTTGGACAGCCTCATATTCTCGTGCGCTTTATGTCGATCCGATCTACTAGAGATATTCCGCAAGCAACATTTATTGGTATAGGTTGGATGGTAATTTGTCTTGTTGCAGCTTGTTTTATTGGTATGCTAGGTGTAGCTTATATTAATAAATTTAACCTTACTTTAGCAGATCCAGAGAGGATTTTTATTGTAATGTCTCAGTTATTGTTTAATCCTTGGATGGCAGGAATCTTGTTGAGTGCAATTTTGGCGGCTATTATGAGCACAGCTAGTTCGCAATTACTTGTTTCTAGCTCAACAATTGCAGAGGATTTTTATAAAAAGATTTTCAAACAAGAAGCTTCAAATGCTATGGTGTTGCGCCTAGGTAAGATTGGGGTGCTTGTGGTTGCTTTGATTGCCTTTGTTATCTCTACTGATAAAGATTCTAGCGTTTTAAGTATTGTTGCATACGCTTGGGCTGGATTTGGAGCATCTTTTGGTTCGGTGATGGTTTTCTCTCTCTTTTGGAGTAGAATGACAAGAATTGGTGCAATTGCTGGAATGATTAGTGGTGCAGCTGTAGTAGTGCTATGGAAACAATTTTTTGCCCATACGGGTATCTATGAAATTATTCCAGGGTTTTTAGTGGCTTCTTTTGCTATTATTGTTTTTAGTCTTGTGAGCAATGTGCGACCTGGGACTAAAGCTGCTTATCAAAAAATGCTAGAAAATCTTTAAGCTAGAAGCTTTTAAGCTTCTAGGCTTTTAGTATTTTCTTTCCAAAATACCTTGTGCTTTTTTAATCATAGGAAGATCTATAACATTACCTTCAAAACTAAATGGTTCTCCTTTGTGAAGTTTTGATAGTTGTATGACTTCTTTTGCCCATTCAATTTGGTTATTACCTTGAGCAAAAATTGTATTGATAATTGAGAGTTGATTTGGATAAAAAGTTAATGATCCACCAAAGCCCATAGAATAAGCCAATTCCATATTTGCTTTAAGTCTTGATTCATCTCTAGTATTAGGGAAAACACGGTTGATTGGAGCTAAAAGATTGTTGATTCTGCTTGATAGAGCTATTTGTGTGCGCACATAATTGAGCATAAAGTCCTTGCCATCACCATCTCTTAATCCTAGATCTAAAATCATATCAAATGCCCCAAAAGCAAGTTGTTTGACATTAGGCTGTGAAGCGGTGATATTGATGTTTTGCACTCCTATTGCGCTTTCAATAAGCAAAAGCAATGGAATCTTTTCAAGTGCTACATTAACAGCTTCTACATGTTCTTTTTGCTCGGTTTTGGCTAGCATAACGCCATGGAGTTTTTCTAAGCCAAGTTCTTTTAAAAACTTCATATCATCTTCAAAAAATGGGCTTTGTGCATCATTGATACGCACAAAAAATTTGTATTGACTATTTTGTTTGCAAAAATTTAAAATGTTAGTCCTACCTTCATCTTTGCGATCTTTTGGAACAGAATCTTCTATATCCAAAATAATGGCATCTGCTTCACTTTCAAAACCGGGTTTAAAATTTTCAGGTTTAATGCTAGAAACAAAAAGAAGACTTTTTGCCTTGGGGTAAGTTGAATTAGACATTGGAGTATCCTTAAAAAAGTGTGTAATCTATGATAGATGTGGCAGGGATTATAGCAAAAAATACAAAAATCTTTGAACTTTTTTAGTAAAAAATTATTGAATATAATGCGCTCCAATTGATTCTTCGCGTTTAAGTGCGGATTGAATGATATTTTGCGCTGTTAAAAGGCGTAATTTTAGTAATCTTCCAATTCCACTTTGTAACATTACCTCCACTCCACCCAAGGCTTCATTTAAGCCGCTTTTTTTGCGAATAATTCCGACTTTATTCCACATTAAATGGCGTAAAAGGGCTTTTAGATTCTCATCTTGTTCTTTTTGGAGAATTTGTGTATGCAAAGGGAATTCTCTAATCTTAAAAGAGAGGCTATTAGCCAAAATATCTTGAGTGGCACGGCGAGAAAAAACCAGTCCTTCTAAAAGAGAGTTTGAAGCAAGGCGATTAGCTCCATGCACACCTGTGCAGGCACATTCTCCCACTGCATAGAGATTTTGCATTCCTAGAACTTTGCCCACATTGTCTGTTTGGATTCCTCCCATACAATAATGGAATGCAGGAGAAATGGGAACTCTATTTTTTGGAACATCAAAGCCTGCAGAATTAAGATTGCGTGCAATATTTGGAAAACGCTCATAAAAAAAGTCTTTATCAAAGGCGCTAAAATCTAAATAAACTTCTAATTCTTCTGGTTTTGCGTTAGGGTATTTTTCTTTGAGTTTGAGTTTGTAGTCAAAAATAGAGCGTGCAACCTTATCGCGCGGTGCAAGTTCGCCTTTAGAATCATAGTCAAATAAAAATCGTTTGCCCCAAAAATCCACTACAAATGCACCCTCTCCACGCAAAGCTTCGCTTAAAAGCATTTTTCTTGCGTGTGTTGTTTGAACAAAAACTGTGGGGTGGAATTGTAGCATTTCCATATCTTTAAGTTTTAAACCATTTTCCAAAATCATTCCATGCAATTCACTTGAAATGGTATAGGCATTTGTATGGTATTCAAAAAGTGCGCCAACTCCACCACTAGCTAAAATAACATTATTAGCATAGAGATTATAGTTTCCTCGTTTGGTTAGCACACTCACACCACAGCAATGATCATCATCAATAAGCAATTCAGTAACACTAGCATTTTTCCATAAAGTATGTGTGATTTGTGCAATTAAATGGCTATGTAGCACACGACCTGTGCAGTCTCCACCAGCGTGAATAATTCTTGAAGTGCTATGAGCAGCTTCTTTAGTAAAGAGTAGATTCCCATTAGAATCTCTATCAAAAGGCGTTTGGCGTATAATTAAATCTTCTAAGACTTCCAAGCTTTCTTTGCTAAGAGTGGCAACAGCATCTTCATTGCACATTCCTGCTCCAGCTTTTAGAGTGTCTGTGATATGTAAGGGGATATCTGCTTGATTTTTGGCAACGGCAATTCCACCTTGTGCATAAAAGGTATTGCACTCCCAAGGCTGATCTTTGCAGAGAATAAGCACTTTAAGTTTTTTGGGAAGATTTAAGGCTGCATATAGTCCAGCAATCCCAGCGCCAACAATAATCACATCATATTGCATAAAAATCCTTTATTGTATTTGCTCGCTTTTTGGGTTAAATGGATCGTCTTTGAAGCCACAACCTACTAATAAAAAAGCAACAAGATGTGCTATAATTATGCAATGAAAAAAGCGTGTGAAATTTTGTCTCATCTTTACAATAATCCTTTGTATAAAAAATTATCTCAACATCAACAAATTCAGCATTTTATCGTGATGTTACCCTTTAGTTTGCGCCAAGGGATTCATTTTTGTTATAGTAAAAATAGCATTTTATATTTCGTTCTTAAGCATCCCTGTTTTAAACAAGAGTTTGATTATAAACTAACAATTATAAAGCAGTTATTAAAACAATATCAAAAAATTCAAAACAAATTGCTTGATATTAAGGATTTAAAGGCGTTTGTGAGTAAAAGTGCTTATCAAAAATCCTTGCAAGAATCAACACATAAAGTTGCTAGTTATGGTGAATTATCTAGTGGAGAATTTGAAAATTTAGCAAAAAATCAAGAAATTTATGAAATCTTTGAAGAAATTAAAAAAGCGATTGTATGCAATCATTAGAACAAAAGTTATCGCCCCTTAATGATACTTTACTTGAAATCCTAAAGAAACTTCCTAGTCAAAGTGGAGTGTATCATTATTTTGATAGTGAGGGGAGATTGCTTTATGTAGGAAAAGCAAAAAATCTAAAAAATCGCGTAAAGAGTTATTTTCGATTCACTCCTAAGCTTTCTGTAGCACCAAACTTAAGCGCTAGAATTACGCAAATGGTTTCACAGATTGCTTTTATGCGTTATATTGTGGTAGAAAATGAAAATGATGCCTTGATTTTGGAGAATTCATTTATTAAGCAGCTTAAACCCAAATACAATATCCTTTTGCGAGATGATAAGACTTACCCTTATTTGTGCGTAGATATGTCCGTTGATTTTCCGCGTATTGTGCTAACAAGAAAGATTCTAAAAAGCCCAAATATTCGTTATTTTGGACCTTATTCTAGTGGTGCTAGGGATTTATTAGATTCGCTTTATGAAGTTTTTACTCTTGCACAAAAAGAAAGTTGTCTTAAGGGAAAAAAAGCTTGTTTGTTTTATCAGATTAAGCGTTGTTTAGCTCCTTGTGAGGGTAAAGTGAGCAAGGAAGCTTATCAAGAGATTTTACAAAAGGCTTTAGAATGTATCCATAATCCCAAAAAAATCTTAAGTATTTTAGAAAAAAAAATGGAATTTTTATCTGAAAATTTGCGGTTTGAAGAAGCTATGGTGCTAAGGGATAGGATTAGCAAAATCAAGCAAATTAATCCGCTCTCAAGCGTGGATTTTGCAAGAATGGAGGATTTGGATATTTTTGCTTTGGAGAGTGAAGGGAATAGAGGCGTTTTGGTGAAATTTTTTGTGCGTGAGGGGAGGGTTGTCTCTAGTGCGAGTAATGTTATTAAAAGTCAATATGAGATAAATTTTGAAGAAGTTTATACGCAAAGTTTGATTAATTATTATAGTAACACACTTCCTATCAAGCCAAAACAGGTTTTGATACCTTATAATTTTGGCGAAAAAAGAGAGGAATTAGAAGCGTTTTTAGTTAAGCAATTAGGAAAGAAAATCCCTATCCATTTTCCAAAAAGTGGAGATAAAAAGAAGCTTTGTGATTTGGCATTGCAAAATGCTAGAGAAACCTTGAAAATTAATGTTACTAATGAAGAAGCTTTATTGTTAGCATTAAAAGAGCTTTTTTCTCTTCAAAGCATTCCTTATAAAATTGAAATTTTTGATACTTCTCATCATAGAGGAAAGCAGTGTGTGGGAGCTATGGTGGTTTATGAAGAAGGGTTTATTAAAGAATCTTATCGGCATTATTTACTAGAAGGCAGTGATGAATACTCTCAAATGCGCGAAATGCTAGAGCGTCGAATCGCAGATTTTAGCATTGATTCACCACCGGATTTGTGGGTGCTTGATGGGGGGATTGGGCAAATTAATTTAGCCAAAGATTTGCTAAGTAGCGTAGGAGTAAATCTTGAAGTCATAGGTATTGCCAAAGAAAAGCTTGATGCCAAAGCCCATAGGGCAAAGGGTAGGGCGCTAGATATTTTGCGTGATGAAAAAAAACAAGAATACCGATTAAGTAGTAGCGATAAGCGTTTGCAGTTTTTGCAAAAATTGCGTGATGAAGCGCACAGATTTGCTATCACATTCCACCAAAAGCAAAAACAAAAAACAATGCAACAAAGCAAAATTTTAGAGATTAAAGGCATAGGCAAAGCAACTCAAAAGCGACTTTTATCCTATTTTGGAAGTTTTGAAGCAATCAAAGAAGCTAGTTTGGAAGAGTTAGAAAAGGTGCTTTCAAAAAATCTAGCCAAAAGTGTGTATGAGTGCTTAAAATAAGCTCTATTATTTACGCCTAGCGACAAATAGTGTGCAGACATTTGCTGAAAATGATTTGGTATAGAGTGGTTCAAAATTATTTTCTTGGAGTTCTAAATTGAGTTTATTTGCAGTTAAAAACTCTTCAATAGAATCGGGCAAATATTTGTAAGCGCGGTAATTTTTGGAGATGATTCCACCCACAAAGGGTAAAATATTTTTGGTATAAAAGCCCATAAATTTTTCTAACATTTTAGGATTTTCACATTTAGTAAATTCTAAAATCACCAAAATTCCCCCTTTTTTAAGCACCCTTGCAAACTCACTTAGAGCTTTTTTGCGCTCTACTACATTGCGGATTCCATAGGCAATAGAGAGAATATCAAATTCATTATCTAAAAAGGGCAATTTTGTAGCTTCACATTGTGTAAAATCAATTTGGGGAAGCTTTTTTTTAGCCACTTCTAGCATACCGCTACTTGGATCTGCACCCACGATTTTTTGGAGATTGATTCCAGCGTTTTTAGCGTTTTTTTGCCAATGGGTTATCATATCGCCTGTGCCACAAGCTACATCAAGAATCTTTAGAGATTGTAAGTTTTCTGTAGAGAGATTTTTAAAGGCAAGATTACAAGCCTTTTTTCTCCAAGCAATGTCGATTCCACAGCTCATTACGCGGTTTGCTAAATCATAGCTACTTGCAATATCATCAAACATTGAAATAATTTTTCGTTGTTTATCACTCATGGCATTCTCCGCTTTTAGCGATTTGTAGCCACGCTAATAAACTTTGGATTTGAGTTTGTGTGGCTTTTGTGGAAGTGCCACCATAAGAATCACGACTATTCATTGAAGCTTCCAAATTTAGTGCATTGTGAGCTTTTGGCGGGATTTTAGAATCAACACTACAAAGCTCTTGTGCGCTAAGTTGGCTTAAGTCTTTATTGAGACTTTCGGCATAAGCGACCGCTTTTCCGGTGATATGGTGCGCTTCTCTAAAGGGAATATTGCAGCTTTGCACAAGAAAATCCGCCAAATCAGTTGCGGTTAAATGTCCTTTTTGACAAGCTTCTTTCATTTCTTTGGGATTGATTTGCATTGTTTTTAGTAAGTCATTTAGAATCTTAAGAGAAATTTCTAAGGTTTCAAAGCTATCAAAAACCCCCTCTTTATCCTCTTGCGTATCTTTATTGTATGCAAGTGGTAAGCCTTTCATAGTAGTAAGTAGGCTAAAGAGATTCCCATACACACGCCCACTTTTGCCCCTAAGGAGTTCAGGAACATCGGGATTTTTCTTTTGTGGCATAATTGAGCTTCCAGTTGAATAAGAATCGCTAAGCGTGATGAATCTAAACTCATAGCTACTCCACAAAACAAGCTCTTCTGCCATTCTTGAAATATGCATAGCAATCAAGCTTAAATCATAGAGAAAATCAAGTGCAAAATCTCTATCGCTTACGCTATCAGTGGCATTAAGTGTGGGAGCGGTGAAACCTAGTGCTTTTGCAGTGTAGAATCGATCGGTTTTGTAAGGCGTTCCTGCTAATGCAGCACTCCCTAGTGGGCAGTAATTGTTGCGCTTAAATGAATCACTTAATCGTTCAAAATCTCTCACAAACATACAAGCATAAGCACACATTAAAAAGCCAAAATTTACAGGTTGTGCGTGTTGGAGATGTGTCATTCCTGGGAGTATGGTTGTGGTATGCAAATTGGCAATGTCAAGTAAGGTTTGAATGAGTTCTAAAAGAAGGGCGCGGATTTGTCGATTTGAATCAAGCACAAAAAGGCGAAAATCTAAGGCAACTTGGTCATTTCTACTGCGTGCAGTGTGAAGTTTTTTGCCCACTTCTCCAATGATTTCTATAAGGCGTTTTTCCACTGCCATATGAATATCTTCATCGCTAATATCAAAGGTAAATTCACCTTTTTCTATTTCTGCTTGAATCTGTTCTAAGCCTTGGCAGATTTGCTGTGATTCTTCTTGGGCGAGAATCCCGCAATGGCTAAGCATTTGCGAATGGACTTTTGAGCCTAAAATATCTTGTTTGTAAAGTTTTTTATCAAAAGGAAGTGAAGCATTAAATAAATCAAGTATTTCAGATGCCTTTTCTTGGAATCTCCCTCCCCATAATTTATTGTTTTTCATTTTTTAGACCTTTTTAGAAGGGTTTGATAATAACAAGGAAAGTAACAATGATTAAAATTAGAGTTGGCACTTCATTATACATTCGGAAAAACTTTCCGCTTTTTTGGCATCTATCTTCTCTAAAAGCAATCATAAAACGATAGAGACTAAAGTGATAAATCACAAGAATCACAATGAGTGAGATTTTTGCGTGAAGCCAACCGCCTTGAAGCCAAGTTGGTTCTAGCATTAAAAGCCAGATTCCAGAGAGTAGTGTGCAGATGATTGCTGGGTAGCCGATGAAGTTATAAAGTTTTGATTCTTGGATTTTAATAACTTCACAAAAGCCCTTGTTGTCTTTGTGTTCGGCGTGATAGACAAAAAGACGCGGCAAGTAAAATAACATAGCCATCCAGCTAACAAAAGAAATAATGTGAAAGATTTTGACATAAAGATAAGTCATAATGCCCCCTGATTTTTAAGGTATTTTATTGGGATAAAATTCTATCAAAAGAGACTTAAAGATACGAAAAATTAATGGTATTTTTTGTATAATTTATCTAAAATTATTTGATTAGACTAAGTTTGTATTGAATCATCTTAAGGATTTTATTGACTGCTTTATATTTAGATTTGGAATTTATTAAAAATGCAATTCCTATTTTTGGAGAAGCTTTGTGGCTTACTTTGCATTTGTCTTTTTTTGGGATTATATTTTCTATTTTGCTTGGCTTTTTTATTGCTTTGGTGCAATTTTATAGAGTGCGATTTTTAAGCGCGTTATGCCAAACTTATATTGAATTATCTCGCAACACCCCTTTGCTTATTCAGCTTTTTTTCTTGTATTATGGATTGCCACAGATTGGATTGCAGCTTACAGGTTATACTTGTGCTTTAATTGGAGTTGCTTTTTTGGGTGGAAGTTATATGGCGGAATCTTTTCGTGCAGGGCTAGAATCAGTAGGGAGGATTCAGTTAGAATCAGGTAGAAGCTTGGGGCTAAGTGAAATGCAATTAATGTTTTATGTGGTATTGCCTCAAAGTTTGGCAGTGAGTTTGCCTTTTATTGGAGCTAATGCTATCTTTTTACTAAAAGAAACATCAGTGGTGAGCGCGATTGCATTAGCCGATATTTTGTATATCACTAAAGATTTAATCGGCAGCTATTATAAGACAAATGAAACGCTTTTATTGCTTGTTTTATGCTATCTTGTCGTACTTTTGCCACTTTCATTTTTATTTTTGGCTTTGGAGAAATACTATAAAAGGAAAATGGCGTAATGGAAATTCTTTTTGATTCTCAAAATATTTTGCGCCTATTGCAAGGTGTTTTTGTAACTTTTCAAATCGCCTTTATTGCGATTTTCTTTTCTTGTATTTTTGGTTTTGTGCTTGGGTATTTGATGACTTTGCCCAATCGATTTTTGAGCTTTTTGTGCCGTTTCTATTTGGAAAGTATTCGCATTATTCCGATTCTAGCGTGGCTTTTTATTGTTTATTTTGGATTTTCATCATTTTTAAATCTTAATGGAATAGGAGCGTGTATCCTTGTCTTTAGTTTATGGGGTATTGCAGAAATGGGAGATTTAGTGCGTGGAGCGATTTCAAGTTTGCCACGGCATCAAAGCGAGAGTGGAAGGGCTTTGGGCTTAAGCGAGATTCAAATTCAAATCTTTATTATTTTGCCTCAAAGTTTTAGAAGGCTTTTGCCTCCATTGGTGAATCTTTTTACTCGTATGATAAAAACAACTTCACTAGCTGCGCTCATTGGAGTTAGCGATATGTTAAAGGTGGGACAACAAATTATTGAAGTCAATCTCATTCATTATCCACAGGCGAGTTTTTGGGTTTATGGTGGAATCTTTGCCTTGTATTTTTTACTTTGTTATCCTTTGTCGCTTTTTGCTAAGCATTTAGAAAAGAAACTTGTATAAGGAAAAAAATGTCAAATCATATGAGTAATGAAGTTTTGTTAAGCGTTTCAAATTTGGTTAAGAAATTTGGCGATACTTTCGTGCTTGATTCGGTATCTTTGGAAGTCAAAAAAGGCGAAGTTTGTGCGATATTGGGACCTAGTGGGTGCGGAAAAAGCACATTTTTGCGTTGCATCAATGGTTTGGAGAGTATTAATAGTGGAAGCATTACTTTTAATGGAGAAGTGATTAATGCGGTAAATGATTCAAAGATTAATTGGAGCAAGATTCGCCAAAAGATTGGAATGGTTTTTCAAAGTTACGAGCTGTTTCCGCATTTGAGCGTTTTGGATAATATTCTTTTAGCACCTTGTAAAGCGCAAAAACGCAAAAAAGAGGAAGTTACTACTCAAGCAATCAAGCTTTTAGAAAGGGTAGGGTTGGCACATAAAAAGGATTCTTATCCTAAGGAATTAAGCGGTGGGCAAAAGCAGCGAGTGGCGATTGTAAGGGCGTTGTGTATGAATCCTGAAATGATGTTGTTTGATGAAGTTACTGCTTCTTTGGATCCTGAGATGGTTAAAGAAGTGCTAGAAGTTATCAAAGAACTTGCAACGCAAGGTATGACGATGATTCTTGTTACTCATGAAATGAAATTTGCCCAAAATGTCGCAGATAGAATCGTGTTTTTTGATAGTGGAAAAATCGCTGAAATTGCTACTCCACAAGAATTTTTTACTAATCCTAAAAGTGAGCGAGCCAAGAGATTCTTTAATATTTTTGAGTTTTAGAATTCTTACACAAAGAATCTATTTGATAAAAATAATTTAAGGGAGTAAAAACTCATATTCATAGACTTTTACTTCTATGTTTTTGGCTAATGCTTTTAGGGCGTAGTTGAGCTCTCCTAGCTTTTGTTTATAGACTTCATCGTCGGCTTTTTGTGGAGAGTTCATCTTGCCTTTGTCATTAAATCCTTGAAAGTGGGCTTTTATATCATAGAGTGAGGCATTTGGATTGTAGTTTTCTTCATCTTTTGCTTGTGCATGATAGTGTCTAAAAAGCTCTTTTCCAGCATCTAAGACCTCTTGTGCTTCTTGGCTAAAGCAAAGTGGCTTAGTTGGGATAAATGCTATATCATCATCGCCAAAAAGGCTTTGATTGGAATCTTTGTTTGTTTCACAATCGTGCTTAATCTTGCCTTGCAAAAAATCTCGCATAAAATGCGATTCAAAGGCTTCATGTGCGTCTATTTCTTTTTCGCTAAAGGGTATAAAGTGATTTGTCCCTTCTTTACTTGTGATTCTATTTTGTCCATGAAAAAGCATAAAGGCAAGGCAATCGCTTTGAAACACAGAATCTTGCGCCCATTTGTTGTTTGGGTAGAGAAACTGATCTCTGTCATTGATCCAAGTGGCTTTGATACAATGGCGGACAGAGAAGTAAATTGCAAAGGGCATTAATATATTAGGAGTTATATTTTTAAATATCCAATGTCCTTTTGTGGGTTTTAATAAAATTCCTACATGATTATTGTTTTGAAAATCTGGGGAGTCTGTCATTAAAATCCCGACAAAATAAGAATCTATGGTTGCTTTAAATTCTTTAATCCATTTATTAATATTTTCTTTTTTATCTAGTGCTGTATAAAATTTCTTTTTGCCTAAACTCGCACCATTTTCATCAAAAATATCTAGTGTAATTGTCTGAAGTGCTTGTGCTTGTGCGAGATTCCACACTAAGAATCCTATGGGAAAACTTCCTTTGACATTATCAAAGGTGTAAGCTGGACACATAAAGCCTTTTAAAAATTTGGCTTTAAAATAGTTTCTAAAATCTATAAAATTACTAGAATTAACATATTTAAGTTTTGAAAAGGCGGCTAGGGTGCAGTGGGGAATCTCATTGTAGATTCTAAAGAAAAATTGCGCAAAAAGCTCATTACTTGCCTTGCCCATAGAATCTTTGTAACGCTCATAGGTGGCATTGCCTAAGGCTACTCCATCTTTGTTTTTCCCTGTGCCTGAAGTTTGAGATATTGTCCCTGCTTCCGCATAGGGCGGATTGATAAAGATAATTAGCTTTTTGCGTTTTTCCTCATTTTTTAGAATCTCTTGCAGGGATTTTGGGAGTTTGGATTTTACACAATCTTGGCATTTAGGATCTAGTCCGCTTTTTGTGTGTTTGGTGCAGGGCTTGTCAAAAAACTCATCGTTTAAAAAATCAAATTGAAAAATATGTCTAGGAAGTAAGCTTAATGTGCCATTTGCTGAGAGTTCTTGCATAATCTCAACATCTGATTTATCAAGCGTGGAGGCGTATAAAGAGGCGGATTCTGTGAGATTTGCTAGGAGATTGCCTGTGCCTGCAGCACAATCCCAAATATAATACTCGCTTTGGTAGTTTTCGCCTAAGGCTTTTTCTAAGTAATTTTGGGCTTTACTTACCCAAATTTGTGGGGTGAAAAATGCACCTTTTCTCTCGCGTATATCGCTTGGCACAAGCAAATCGCGTCGTTCTATGATATAGCCCCAATACTCTTCTTTTGGTGGGCGTTCATAAAGATTCCAAAACTCTGTGTGTGCTTTTTGGTGATCATTAAAGCCAAACTCTGTGAAATTAAAACTCGTGCTATTTGCGCGTTTTTCGAGTTTGACTTTGTAAGAATCACTTTGCAATAAGATTCTAAGAGATTTGAGAATCTCTTTTGTGTTGTTATTTTCGCTTAAAAGATCGGCTAGATAAAAATCACTGCTTAGAATGTCTGGCTTTTCATTTTCCCAATCAATGCTAATGCTAGGCGCGACACTTTGGAGCCATTTTTGGTAAATGGTGGTGAAATTGTTTTTGGTTATGGGGATTTTGGTGATGCTTGTGTTGTGGATTGTAAAATTTGCCTGTATGAAGTCTTGGAGTTCTTTGCAATCGTTTGTAAAAGAAAATTGTAGTTTTTTGGATTCTAAGAGATGTTTTGTGAGTGCGTGGAGTTGTTTAAATTCTTTGCTATCGTGATTGCTTGGGGTAACATTCCAATTAAAGTCGTTTTGTGCGAAAATATGATCGAGCTCGTGATAAGGAATAAAGGCTATCTTTTGGCAATCAAATGCTCCTAAGAAAATAGGCGGGAGATTGTTTTCATAGGTTTTTTCTTTGCCAATGGTTAGGATTAGCTGGATAAAAGATTCGATAATGTCGGCTTTATTGCCTTTTTTGGCTTCAGCCCATAGGAAGTTTATAGGCTGAAAGAGTGTTTGTGCATTGAAACTCACGCAAAAATCAATCCGCCCTAAAATCTGTGTAGAATCTAGATTTTTTAGAATCTCCTTTGCTTGTTTATCAAGCTTTATGCTTCTACTCTGTGGATTTGGGCTAAAGAAGTCGGTGGCGACTTTATTTTTTAGTTCCTCTTCGGGTAAATTTATAGGATACATTTGCGACCTTTTTTAGAAAAACTATTTAATATAACTTAAAAAAGCTTAAAATAATGAATGATTTGTAGAGTTTGTTTTTTAAAAGAAAATATAGGAAACCCAAAAGCCATAAAGGCAAAATTTGGCTTGAATTAAACCCTTTTCATTAAAAGATAATAAATACAACCAAGTAGCGCAATAAATCCGCCTACATATCCAATGTAGCCTACTTCGAGCTTATCTATGACGATTCCACCAATAAATGCTCCACCACCAATTCCTATATTGTAAATCCCAGAAAACATTGACATTGCAATGGAGGTGGCTTTGGGGACTAAGTGAATGATTTTGGATTGAAAAGTTAGATTAAAGATTGTGATACACAATCCCCAAAAAATACAAATAAACACTATGCTAAAACCACTATAGGCAAAAATTTGTAACGCAAAAAGACTAGCCATAATTCCAAAGAGAGCAAAATAAGTAAATCCTAAAATGTGATTATCGTGATATTTTGTAAATAAAAAGCTACCTAAAAATCCAACAGCTCCAAAGGCGACTAAAAGGAGTGTGATTTCTGTTTTATCAAAGTGTGCAATTTGGGCTAAAAAGGGCTCAATATAGCTATATCCGGTAAAATGCGCAGTGGTTAAAAGAATCGTTAAAAGATAAATGCTTAGTAAATGTGGGGTTCTAAGGATTTGTGGAAGTTCTCGGATAGAAACCCCTCCAGTGCTTGGCATAGTTGGAAAAACTCTCCAAATAACAAGCAGAACTAAAAAAGCAACAATTCCTATGGCTAAAAAAGTGGTTCTCCAGCCTAGATATAAGCCTATCACGCGCCCTAATGGCAATCCAGCAATAAAGGCAATAGCGGTTCCTGTTACAACAAAGCTAAGTGCGAGTGATTGTTTGCCCTCTGGAGCAGCACGCACTGCCATAGGAGTGGCAATTGACCAAAAAAGGGCGTGAGAAAAAGCCACGCAAATTCTTGAAATTACTAAAGTAATGTAATCATTTGCTAGGCTAGATAAAATATGACTTGCGACAAACAAAGCCATTACGCAAAGCAAAAGTTTCTTTAGCTCAACTTTAGAAAAGAGAAGCATTAAAGGCAAAGAAGTCAAAGCGACTACCCAAGCATACATTGTAATAAGAAAACCAACTTTGGCTTCGCTCATATTAAAATCTTGTGCTATAAGACTTAAAAGCCCAATAGGCACGAATTCTGAAGTGTTTAAAATAAAAGCACCAAGGCTAATAGCTAAGACACCTAGCCAAATTTTGATTTTATCTTGCATTATTATCCCCTAAAAAGAAAAAGCGGAATTGTATCAAAAATGGTTTTGAAATGCTTTAATAATTAGAATATAAAAATAAAGAAAAGCTTAGTTTTAAGTAAAAGTTTTAGATATTTTTAAAGTAAAATACAAAAAATTAATCGTATAATTATAGATTGAATTACTTTGAATTGAGGTTAGGCTAATGACACAAGAAGAATTAGATGCGCTACTTAATGAAAGTGTCCTAGACACAATGGAAGATGGAAGCGCCAACAAGGAAGAAAAAGCAGAGAATTCCAGCGAAAAAGAAGCAGAAATTAAAACTGCTGAGGGGATAAAAACAGAAGGTTTTCATATTGATTCAGAAACAAGTTGGCCACCACCACCACCGACAACAGAACATAAAGTTGTGCATCAGCTTGATGATGTAACGCGAGATTCAGAGGTTAAAGCCACAGAAACATTTGATAAATTAGAGTTAATTAACAATGCAGGGATGGATATTGAAGAGGGGCTTGGTAAGATTGATAAATTTGTAAAATCTCAAGAAGCAATGCTACAAAAATTACACCAAAAATTCCCAGATTTTCATACCTTTTCTCAGCAGTTAGAAGAAGTAGTAGAAGTAAAAAGCGTTTTGGAAACGCTTTTAAATGCTTCTCAAGATATTAGTAATGCATCTTTGGAAGCTATGGATATTATGCAGTATCAAGATATTCATCGCCAAAAAATTGAGCGTGTTATTAATGTTATGCGTGCGCTTTCTCGCTATATGAGTTCACTTTTTGAAGGAAAAGTGGATGATGCTAAGCGTGTAAGTTCTGCGGTGCATATCCAAGGCGATAATACAGAAAATGTTGTCAATGAAGAGGATATTGAAGCATTGATTGCAAATTTTGGTAAATAGCCATAATGAATAAGAATCTAAAAAAGCCTGAGCTACTTTCTCCTGCTGGGAATCTTAGGAAATTAAAAATTGCTTTGGAATATGGAGCAGATGCGGTTTATGGAGGCGTTAGCCATTTTTCTTTACGGAATCGAGCAGGAAAAGAGTTTGATTACGAAACTTTTGGTGAAGGTGTAGAATATACGCATAAAAGGGGTAAAAGAATCTATGTTACGATTAATGGATTTCCCTTTAACTCACAAATTAAGCTCTTAGAAAATCATATCTACAAAATGGCAGAATTAAATCCTGATGCCTTTATTGTTGCAGCACCTGGTGTCGTGAAGCTTGCCAAAGAAATCGCTCCGCAAATACCTATTCATCTATCCACCCAAGCAAATGTGCTTAATGTGCTTGATGCAAAGGTATTTTATGAGATGGGAGTAAAGCGAATCGTTGCTGCAAGGGAATTAAGCTTAAAAGATGCAGTTGAAATCAAAAAAGTCTTGCCGGATTTAGAGATTGAAATTTTTGTGCATGGTAGTATGTGTTTTGCCTTTTCTGGTCGTTGCCTTATTTCAGCCCTTCAAAGCGGACGCGTGCCAAATCGTGGGAGTTGTGCTAATGATTGTAGGTTTGATTATGAGTATTATGTTAGAAACCCAGATAATGGCGTGATGATGAGACTTGTAGAAGAAGAGGGAGTAGGGACGCATATTTTTAATGCCAAAGATTTAAAGCTTATGGAACATATACCTTTGATTTTAGAGAGTGGCGTGATTGATTCGTTAAAGATTGAGGGGAGAACAAAATCGAGTTATTATGCAGGAATTACAGCTTTAGCTTATAGGGAAGCCATTGATGGATATTTTGGTGGAAATTTTGAGCTAGAAAAATACGAAAGAGAGCTAGAAACACTTAAGAATCGAGGTTTTAGTGATGGATATTTGATACACCGCCCTTATGAAAAAAATAATACACAAAACCACTTAACCGCCATTAGTGAGGGTAGTTATCAAGTTAATGCTGAAGTGAGTGAAGATGGTAAATTTGCCCTTTGTCGCCATACTATTAGAGCAGGGGAAGCAAAAGAGATTGTAAGCGCTAATGAGGCGAGTATTAGTGAAGGGAAAAATGACTTGGGTGAAATTTATTCGCAAGGCGATAAAAAGTTTATGAGATTTTTTAAGATTGTATTAGAAAATGGGAAAGAATTAGATTCTATTCATAGCGGAAATGAAAATAGGATCGCACTCCCATTGCCACTTCCACCTTTTAGCTTTTTACGCCAAAAGCTTTAACTCTTTTTGAGTAATTTATAAAGCGGACAATATCCATAAACTGCACTTAGCAAAGGTAGTAGAGAAATAATCCACCACCAGCTAGGACATAAAAAACCAAAAATAAAATAAATTAGCATCGCTACAAGTAATCGGATAGTTTTGTCTAAATTGCTCATTTTTTCTCCTTATTTTTTAAGCTCTCGCATAAATCATACCATTCATAACCATTGGTTTCATTAAATAAATTTTAACAAACCAATTTAACCAACTCTCTCTTGTTGCGCCAAAGCAAGGCAAACTAGGTGCTGCACCTTTGTAGTCAAATTCCACCATAACAGCTTTTCCATATCTTGTTAATAAAGGACAAGCGGTATAACCATCAAATTTTGCTTGAAGTGGTTTGTTATTTAAATGCGCAATGATATTTTCAGCAATAACTGGATATTGTTTGCGAATACTTGCCCCTGTTTTTCCTTTTGGGATTCCTGCGCAATCTCCGATAGCAAAGATATGAGGGTATTTTTTGTGTTGTAAAGTATATTGATCGACATCAACCCAATGTCCAGCAACATCGCCTTTGGTAATGGCAAGTCCTGAATCACTAATAAAGCTAGAAGTTGTCATCCTAGGAATTACAAATAAATAATCAAAAGGTTTTTGAAAAGTTTCTTTAGCTACTTTTGAGACACCATTTTCACTATAAGGCATTAATTTTTCAAAAGTTGCCATTTTTTTATCTTTATCTATTTCCACTAGCACATTTCTCATTGAATAGGGCATATTTCGTGAAATGAAAAATTGTTCAATCATTTTTGCATGAATCGGACTAGAGAGCATTGCACCTCCGCCAGCATATAAGTGCATATCAAATTTATCTTTTATATTTTGGCTGTTTAATCTATCTTCTAGCAAAAAGTAGATTTTCTTATTAGCTCCACCGCATTTAATTGCTGTATTTGGTTCTGCAAAAAGAATTTTACCTCCATTACTTTTTTCTATTTTTTCAAACATTTTTTGAGCCTTTACAGCCCCATCAGCAGTATAAATTGTTGTGATATTGTAGTTTGGATCTTGAATGGTTTCTTCATCTAGACCTTTGACTTTATCAAACTCATAAGTTGTTCCAGTAGCAATTACTAAATAGTCATATTGATGAGTTTGATTGCTTGTAGTAGTTAAAGTTTTTGCTTCAGGATCAACTTTGGTTACATTTTCTTTAATCCATTTCACTTTATCGTGAATCAAATCTTCTTTTTTGTATGAAGTGTCTTGCTTATTATAGATTCCAGCAGCAATAAGAGTGAATCCGGGTTGATAATATAAGATTGGATCGGCATCAAAAAGTGTTATTTTTGCATTAGGCAAATCTTTAATTAGCCGCGCAGAAAGTGAGATTCCGCCAAGTCCTGCACCAATGATTGCGATGTTTGGGGAGAGAGTGGATTTGGCTTCTGAAGGTGTTGGAGCAAGGCTTGAAGCTCCTAGTGCCACTCCGCTAACTCCCATAATTTTTAATAAGTCTCGACGACTGAGTTTTGCTTCCATAGTTATACTCCACTAAATTAAGTTGGTGAAATATTATAATACGAAATGTCCTTAAAGTTGTGTGATAAAATCACAATAGATTGTATAAGAATTTTAAGGATTGTAATGAAATATAAAATTTTAGAGTGCTTTTTAGAGCAAGAGATTAAAATCTTGCTTTAAACTCAATAGATAAGAGTGTCTTGAAGTGTCTTTTGAATATCAATTTCCTTGCCAAAACTTTTTTGATAAATAATGTAGTTTGCAAGGACTTTTTTACCATATTTTCTAGTTTCCTCATAAGGAATCATCTCCATACTATACCAAGGATCAAGTGGATTATCTTTTTTAAAAAGTTGCTTGGTCTCTAAAAGTCTGCGCGTAAATCCCGGACCTCCATTATAAGCATAAGAAATAAATAAAGGGTGTTTGAATTCCTTTAATAAAGGGCGAGTAAAGTATTCTGCATAAGGGATATTAATCGCAGGATCAAACATATCTTGGTAAGTGATTTTTTCTGATTCGCCTATTTGTTTGGCAATAGCTGTTACATTAAAGGGCATTAGCTGCATTACTCCTAGGGCATAGGAAGTGGAAATTGCCGTGGGGATAAAAAGACTCTCTTGTCGTCCTAGCGCATAAAGAAGTGCTTGTGTGTCGTTATTGAATTGTTTCATAATTGTTGGAAAAGGCTTAAGAAAGTATTCTTTATTAGCTTGTTTGTTTAACCAAAAGAAATGTGGCTTAGTGTTAAGATGATTGACTTTTTGTAAGAGCGCTTCTTTATCTTTTGGGGTTTGATTTTTATAAGAATCGCGGATTTTTTCCCATTCAAAAGGATTTTTAATATCCCATTTTGCAAGAGTATTAGATGTTTGAATGTCATAGAGAATTTCAAATTGTGGTTTATTGTTTGTAAGCTCTAAAGCTGCTAGAGTATAGAGATCCATTGATTTAGATTGTGAAAGTTCTTGAAGATAGCTTGAATCTTTGGAGGCAAGATAAGCCCAAAAAAGTCCGCGATTCTTTTCAAATGAGTATCTTGCATTTTCTAAAGAATGGATAAAAAAGCTTAAAGAATCGATATTATTATGGTTTCTAATGGCATTTAATCCCAAATAAAAGGCACTCTCATCATCTAAAAATAGAAGTGTTTCTTTGGGTGAAATCTGCGTTAAAGAATGGCTAAAAACTTTCATATCAGGATTAAGAATAGCAAGTCTTATAAGTCTCATAAAGGGTGGATGTTTTTGAGAAATATAGTCTAATAAAACGCGTTTAGGAAGTGCGGCGTTAAGAAATCGCTTCCTGTAATAGCTAGAAACTCCAAAATAAAAACTACTATAAACTTCAACATTAGTTTTAATAAGCTCATTAAAGGGATTTTGTGAAGCAAGAATCTTTAGTTGTGTAGCAAGAATTTGGTTTGTTTTTTGGAGTTTTTGGGAGAGTTGGAGTAGAGTCTTTGGCTCTAGTTTTTCGGCTTTTTGGAGTGTTAATCCATAGGCGATACATTGCGAATCTTGTTTGATTAATTTTTGAAGTTCCATTTGTTGGCAAATGGTTTCTTTTGAGAGGGTTTTGTTATCGCCTTTTTTATAATAAAGTCCAAAGAGTTTAGCATTTTTTCTTAAAGCAAGATTGTAGGCTTCTGTGGCTTCTTTGGGATTAATATCTTGTTGCAAAAACAGCCAAATGTAAAAATCGCGCGAGATTCCTTTGGGCTGTTTTTTTAGATAATCTAGGGTAAGATTTTGGGAGTTAGCAGAAGCATAAATTAAAAAAGAAAATAATAAAAAAAGCACTTTCATGGCATTTCCTTAGAGAGTGTTTGCAAAGCTATAGAGTAACTTTACAAAAAAGAGATTAATAAATTGCAAAGCAAGAATCACAATAATAGGAGTAATGTCAATCCCACTAATGATTGTTGGGATAAAGCGACGAATTTTTGCATACACTGGCTCTGTGAGTTTGTAGAGAATCTGCACGATAGGATTGTAAGGATCAGGACGCACCCAAGAGATAAGGGCAGCGATAATCACAATCCAGATATAAATATTAATCGCCATACTCATAATTTGTGCGACAGCTTGAATAAAAGTGCTTAAAACCATTTTAACTCCTAATAATGTCTTGCAAATAAAGTCTTAAAATAGGGAATAAATCGCTAAGTTCTGGTCCGTGTTCGTAGCCAGTAAGCAAGAATCTTAAAGGTTTAAAGAATTTTTTACCTTTGAGATTAGAATGATTCATGGCTTGATTTTTGAAATTTTCATAATCTTCTTTGGTAAAATCTTGGGCTTGTAGCATTGATTGTAAGGTGCTTTGTAGGATTTTAATTTCTTCTTGAAATTCCATTGTTGATTCTAAAAGCAAGGATTTTTTCATAAAGATTCTATCAACTTTCTCGCGCAATTCATTAAGGGTGCTTGATTCTTGTAAATAAAGCTTTGCTAAAGCGCCGATACTAGAATCTTTGTAACCCAAAAGCACCGCTAAATCTTGTTCGCTAAGGAGTTTAAAGTGTTCGCGATTTAAAAAACGGAGTTTATTAATATCAAATTTCGCAGGAGCTTTGGCGATATTTTGAATATCAAACCATTTTATCGAATCTTTAAGAGTAAAAACTTCACAAGGCGTTTTATTGCCTATTAAAATTAAATAATTAGCAATGGCTTGGGGTAGATAACCCTCATTTAATAACCACTGCACACTTGAAGCATTGTCACGCTTGCTCATTTTTTTGCCCTCTTCATTAAGTAAAATAGGCAGATGCGCAAATTCAATATTTTTTTGATAACTTAAGGCTTGGTGGATTAGTATTTGTTTAGGAGTGTTGCTTACATGATCTTCTCCGCGCACGATAAAATCAACATCATAAAGCATATCATCTACCGCACAAGCAAAATTGTAAGTTGGAATTCCATTTTCTTTAAGGATTACAAAGCTGTCTAGTTCATTAGGTGAAAATTCAATTTTTCCTTTGATTTTATCAGTAAATTCCATTGCCACTTCAGAGCCTTTTAGGCGAATGACTGGGTTTGGGTTTGAATCTTTTTGGAGTGTTGCCCATGAATCATCATATCTAAAAGCTTCGTGCTTGGCTTTGGATTCTTCTCGTTTTTGCTCTAAAAATTCTTTGGTGCAATAGCAATAAAATGCCTTGTTTTGTGAGATAAGGTAGTCTGCAAGTTGGCGATGGCGTGGGAAATTATCACTTTGATAGACAAGCATATCCCATTTGATTCCAAAAAGGGTGAGCAAAAACATAATGTCTTTGTCTTTTCCTTCAATATTTCTTGCAGTGTCGGTATCTTCAATCCGCAAAAGGAATTTTTCACCGCGCTGCATACAAAGAATGTAATTAAAAATAGCAGCACGTAGATTTCCTATGTGCATATCACCTGTGGGACTTGGGGCAAATCTAAGCATAAAAACCTCTGATATATGGATATAGTTTCGTGATTTTATCATATGGAATCTTGAAATACTCTATATAATGTTATAATTTTAAAAATAAAAGGGGTTAAAATAATGTTTTTTAGTAAATATTCTGCAAGTGGAAATGATTTTATATTAATGCATACCTTTAGATTTAAAGAAAATTCTTATGGTGAGTTAGCTAAGAGAATCTGTCATCGCCAAGAAGGAATTGGAGCTGATGGTTTGATTATTTTAAAGCCACATTTAGAATATGATTTTGAGTGGGAATTTTATAATGCTGATGGCAGTGTGGCTGAAATGTGTGGAAATGGGAGTAGGGCAGCTGCAATGTATGCAAGGGATTTGGGGTTAGCAGGAGAGCAACAAAAATTTTTAAGCAAAGCTGGGGTAATAAGGGTTAGCATAGAGGGGAATTGGGCGGAGAGTGCTTTAAGCAAGGCGGATATTTTACAAAAAGAAATTAGCGAGTTTGGCGTAAAATGGTGGTTGCTTAATACGGGAGTGCCGCATTTAGTGTGTGAAAATGCAAATCTTGCATTTTTAAATAAAGAGGATTTACGATTTTTGCGACATAAATACAATGCTAATGTTAATATTGCTTCATTACAAGAAAATAAGGTTTTGGCAAGAACTTTTGAACGTGGGGTGGAAGATGAAACTTTGGCTTGTGGGACAGGAATGGCAGCAATGTTTTATTATTTACTTTTATTGGGTAAAGTTTCTAACCCTTGTCTTTTTAATCCTGCAAGCAAAGAGAATTTGTATTTAAGAGAGAATAAGGGGGTGCTGTATTTAAAAGGAGAAGTGAGAAAGATATGCGATTTCGTGAAAGATTAAGCACTATTCAATACCATTTTGAATAGGCACAAAAATACAAGAATCAAGCTCTTCTGAAGTAATGGAATGATTGTGTTTATAAAAGCGTGTGATAATTTGGAGATTCCCTTTTTGGATTGGAGCTATAAGAATCCCGCCTATTTGAAGTTGATTAAAAATCTCTTGTGGAATTGTCGTGGCTACTGCTGAGAAAAGTATCCTATCATAAGGCGCATATGCACTCCAGCCTTTTTGCCCATCATCTAGTTTTGTGTTGATATTACTAAGATTGCAGGTTTTGATTCTTAAACGCGCTTCATTAAGAAGTTTTTCGATTCTTTCAATGCTGAAAACTCTACGCACAAGACAGCTAAGAATAGCTGCTTGATAACCACTTCCACAGCCGATTTCTAAGACATTATCTGCACCTTCGCATTGGAGGTATTCTGTCATTTTGGCAACCGTAAGTGGAGAGCTAATCCATTGACTAGCACCCATAGGAAGTGCATCAAGGGAATAGGCTAGATGCTTAAAACCTTCAGGGACAAAAATTTCACGATTGATTTTTAAAAGAGCATTTTGGACATTTTGACTTAAAGGAAATTGGCGTGTAATTTCATGCACCATTTGAGCAGTTTTGATGGTTTGCATTAAAGTCCTATGTCAATGAATTTTCGCACTTTTGCAACATCATTGAAATTTGCCTTTAAGCCTATGATTTCTTGTGAATCATCTTGAGTTGCATAGCCAAAAGGTGTGATAATCGCACTGCCCCCATCCATAGAATCATTGGTGCTATTACTTGCTACAACAAAGCTTTGAGTGGTGATTGCAAGGGCTTTGGTGAGAGTCTGGAAGTGATCCTTTCGCTCTTTTGCCCATTGCGCAGGGACAAAAATAAGATCGCAGCCTTTGAGCTTTTGCCAAAGTTCAATAAATCTTAATTCAAAGCAGTTAATAGCACCGCATTTGATACCATCAATTATAAAAGGGGAAATTTCTTCAATATTGCCTGCTTGAAAGTGTAAATGCTCATTACCTAGCGGAAAGAGCTTGTTTTTGCTTTGCTTGTGAAGCAATTCTCCGCGATGAAAAACTTTAAGATTGTTATAAAAACCATTTTTGTATTTTTCTATCATAGTGGTTATGATTGTTTTTTCGCTTGATAGTTTGAGTAGAGTTTCTGTTGCTTCTTTAGCAAACTCGCTCGCTTCTTCCATTCTTTGGTAACAAAAATTAGTTAAAGCAACTTCAGGTGCAAGAATAATAGAATCACTTTCGCATTCCAAGATAAGATTTTTAAAATATATAAGATTCTCTTCAAAATTTTGTTTGGTTTTAAATTGTAAGGTATAAAGTGACTTAGAAATCATCAAAATTAATACTCCCTTTTGCGTAATTTGTTACATTTCCCTCAAAGAAGTTAGTTTTTTGTTCATTAAAAGAGCTAAAAGAATCAACCCATTTAATAGGGTGCTTAGCATTATAAAGTGCGGGTAGTCCCACGCGTTTTAGGCGCTCATCGGCTAAATATTTAATGTATTCTTGAATAATTTCACTAGTAAGCCCAAGAATCTGTCCTTGTGTAATATATTCTCCCCACGCAGTCTCCACCTTAACAGCTTCTCTAAACATTTCAATCACTTCTTCTTCTAAATCCTTAGTAAAAAGTTCAGGAGTTTCTTTTCTAACAGAGTTAATCATATTTTGAAAGAGAAGTAAATGGGTAACTTCATCGCGTTGAATAAAGCGAATCATTTGAGCACTTCCGAGCATTTTTCCGCTTCTTGCTAGGGTATAGAAAAAGGCAAAACCGCTATAAAAATAGATTCCTTCTAAGATTTGATTGGCAAACATAGCTTTAATAATATTGCGCTCTATTGGATTTATTGCAAGTTGTTCATAAACTGCTGCAATATAATCATTTTTACTTTTTAATTGCATATCGCTTCGCCACATATCATAGATTTCATCTGTGTTAGCTGAGATTGATTCTACCATTACAGCATAACTTTGGGAATGAAGTGCTTCTTCAAAAGCTTGGCGCACTAAAATAAGATTGATTTCTGGGCTTGTAATATAGGGATTAACATTGTCTATTAGGTTGTTAGTTTGTAATGAATCCATAAAAATAAGTTGCGCTAAAGCTCTATCATAGCCAATTTTTTCTTCAGGAGTAAGCCCTTCTGCATAGTCACGCTTATCTGGTGTCATATTAACTTCTTCAGGAAACCAAGAATTTGCAAGCATTACTTTCCAAAGGTTGTAAGCCCATTGATATTTGATTTTGTTAAGCTCAAAGATGCTAGTTGGATTACCCCCAAAGATTTTCCTTTCATTAACGCTTTCATTGGAGTTTGGATTATAAATTTTTTTGCGATGCAACATAGGTTTTCCTTGAAGTCATTTAGTTTTAAATATTTTATTTTTTTTGTAATTATAATAAGTTTTTTATTTAAAATAACTTGATTTTAAATGTAACTAAAAAAGGAATTCGTTAGAATCTTAATAAAATTAACTTTTAAAGCTATATTTTCTTAGAGATAAATATTTAATGCACTAGGATTTAAGGGATAAAATGACTGAAGTTGCAAAATTAAATATTAGCGGAATGCATTGTAGCGCTTGTTCTGCTACAATTGAACATAATTTAAAAAAAGTATCAGGCATTACAAACATTAAGATTAATGCAATTAGCGGTAGGGCAAAAATTGCTTTTGATTCAGCAAAAGTAAGTGAGCAAAAAATTATTGATTTGATCACTTCTTATGGATTCCCTGCCTCAAAAGATAATGCAAAGGAATTAGAGATTTTATACATTCAAGGCTTAAAAAAGCGTTTGTGGATTGGAATCCCTTTGTTTTTATTGATTTTTATACTACATATGAGTGGATTCCATAGCACTTGGAGCTCCATTGTTCAGCTTATTTTAGCAACGATAGTGCAGGTGTATTGTGGCTATCCTTTTTATGTGGGAGCTAAAAGTTTTTTTAAAACTAAAAGTGCGGATATGAATGTATTAATTGCGCTTGGAACGAGTGTGGCGTATTTGTATTCGGTATATTTATTTGCTAGTGGTGGGAGTAATGGATATTATTTTGAGGGGTCTAGTGCTGTAATTTGCTTTGTTTTATTAGGAGAATTTTTAAAAAGCAAAGCCAAAAAAAAGGCAGGTGATGAGCTTGAATCTTTGGTAAAGATTCTGCCAAGTCAAGCTAGAATCTTAAAAGATGGAAAGATAGAGTGGATTGCTATTAACCAAATTAAAAAAGGCGATGAATGCCTTGTAGTTGGTGGAGAGAAGATTCCACTAGATGGGATTGTAATAAAAGGAAGTGCAGAAGTTAGCAGTGCGCATATCAATGGCGAAGAAATGCCTAGAGTGCTAGAGGTAGGTAGTGAAGTTATTGGAGGAAGTTTGGTATTAAATGGAGAAATTACCATTCAATCTTGTAAAGATTCTAATGAGTTTTTTGTCTATGAAATGCTAGATCTTTTGGAGCTTTCACAAACCCAAAAACCACCCATTGGCAAAATGGCAGATAAGATTGCTTCTATTTTTGTGCCAAGCATTGTGATTTTAAGTCTTGTAGCCTTTGTGTTTTGGTGGATCATGGGTGAGGGATTTGCCTTTAGTTTATCTATTGCAGCGGCTATTTTGGTTGTCTCTTGTCCTTGTGCTTTGGGGCTTGCTGTGCCATTAGCGATTGTGTGTGCAAGTATGCGCGCAAAAAAAAGTGAAATTTTGATTAAGTCTCCAGAGATTTATGAGAGAGCAAAGCAGATTAAAACAATTGTATTTGATAAAACAGGAACGCTAACAAAGGGCGAAATTACGCTAAAGAATGTTGAGTTGGTTGAAGAAAATGCAGAGTTTGATTTAAACTTTCTTGCTAGTTTAGTCTATGTAATGCAAGAGAACAATCCTCATCCTATTGCAAAGGCATTTTTGGAGTATTTTAAAACAGATAAACAAACAATTAAATTGCAAGAAAAAGAATATCTTATTGCTAAAGGTGTGAGGGCGAAATATCAACAAAAAGAATATTTTTTGGGATCATTGGGGTGGATTGAAGAGATTCTAGGTGGGATAGAAAAGATAAAATGCAGAGAAAATGTGATTGCTTTGTGTGACAATAAGAAACTTTTGGCTTTGTTTTATTTGCAAGATTCAATTAAAAATGGCGCAAAAGAAGTAGTAGAATCTCTTAAAACTAAAGGAATACAATCTGTCATCTTAAGTGGAGATAATATAGAGAGTGTGGAGAGGGTGGCTAAAAGCATAGGGATTGAAAGATTTTATGCAGGGGTAAATCCCACGCAAAAAGCCGAAGTGGTGGCAAAACTCGCAAAAGAGGGTGGAGTGTGTTTTGTGGGAGATGGAATTAATGATGCTTTAGCACTTAAACAAGCTAGTTTTGGAATTTCTTTTGTTAATGCCACAGAATTGGCTCAAGAAATAGGGGATGTTTTACTTTTAAAAGATGATTTAAAAGGAATTATTAAGGTATTTGAAATCGCTTTTGCAACTTTAAGTAATATCAAGCAGAATCTATTTTTTGCATACATATATAATATAGTTTTAATTCCTATTGCCACTGGAGCTTTGTATCCTGTATTTGGGATTATTTTACAACCAGCATTTGCAGGAATGGCAATGGCATTTAGTTCGGTGAGTGTAGTGAGCAATGCGTTGCGTATTACAAAGTTAAAGCTAAAAGGAGAATAAATGTTCCAAAGGATTCTAGGGATTTTACTCTTTTTTGGAACTGCTTTGTATGGATTAGAATATTTTGTGTTAGAAGAAGAATATCATTTTGATGAAAATAAAATCTATGCTAAAACATTATTTCCACAATTAGACTATGACTTTTTGCTTTTGGAGATTCCTACAAATTCTAGTAATTTTCAAATCAAAAGTTTTCAACTAATCGCTCTTTTTGAAAAAGAGGGCATACAAATGGGGGCAAAATCCTCTGTTATTACCTTTAAAAGAGAGATTAAGGGTGATATTGATGGAGTTAAGAATTATATTGTGGGTTTATTTTTGCAAGAATACAAAAAAAATAATATTAAGATTCACTCCATTGAGCTAGAGCAAATAACGCCAACTAATTTTAATCCCAAAACAATGAGAGAGATTGATTTCCACTCTAAACTTTTAAAACGCAAAGAAGGAACTTTTGATGTGGTGGTAGAAGAAAATGGGCGCAATAAAAAAGTGTTTTTTAAATATAATCTTGATGCTACTTTGGAGGGAATTATGACGATAGACGAAATAAGCGGAGGGCAGACAATCACCTATCAAAATGCGCGTGTAGTTGAGATTCCTTTTGATAAAATTAGCGCTGAATTAATGAGAAGCGAAGAGATTGGCAAAGTGGCAGTGCGCTCTTATACCCCAAAAGAAGTTTTAGTAACGCACGATAGATTAGTGGCTAAACGAGTTGTTAAAAAAGGTGATAAAATTGTAGTAAGTGTGCAAGAAAAAGGAGTTTTGTTAGAATTTGTTTTAGAAGCGCTTAAAAATGGAGCCATTGGAGATGTGATAAGAGCTAAAGCGCTTGAGGGCAAAAAAACTTATCAAGTTAAAGTCATTGATGAGGGGAGGGGAATTTTACAATGAAGCGAATTATTGTTGGAATTAGCGGAGCAAGTGGGGCAGGGCTTGGATTGCGATTTTTAAAAGCTTTGCCTGGTGAGTTAGAAAAATATTGCGTGATTTCAAATGGAGCCAAGCAAGTTTTGCTATCAGAAGAAGGGCGAAAGGAATATATGGAATTTGAAGCAATACAAACTAAAGATAATAAGATTTTTATACTAGAAGATAGTGATATGGGAGCTTGCATTGCTAGTGGATCTTTTGTTTGCGAGGCAATGGCGGTGATTCCTTGCTCTCAAAACACCCTAGCAAAAATCGCTTGTGGAATCAGCGATACTTTAATAACTCGCGCCGCAAGCGTTATGATAAAAGAACAAAGAAAACTTTTGCTTTCTCCGCGAGAAATGCCCCTAAGTCCGATTGTTTTAGAAAATATGTTAAAGCTCTCAAAACTTAGAGTGATTATGGCACCACCTATAGTGGGTTATTATGCTGGGGGTGATCTTGAAAGCATTGAGCATATGTTGATAGGTAAGTGGTGTGATAGTTTAGGGATTCCTTATAAATATAAGCGCTGGGGAGAATAATCTAATCTCAAATTATAATTTTCATACAAATCTCTCTCAATCCCTTTTATTTTAATCTTCCCTTAAGCTTATGCTGCTATAATTCCACTTCCTTTTTTGAAATAAAAAAAGTGTTCTTTTGGCTTTATATACATT
>NZ_NHYL01000007.1 GCF_003288905.1 Helicobacter sp. 11-8110
TCATTGTCAAAACCATGAAGTTACTTTTTGAAAATACCATTATATTTGCGAACTTTTTATAATAAAGAAAGAAAAAGTAAGTATTTATAAGACTTTTAGCAAAGTGAATTAATAATACTTGTTTTATTTCTCTATGATAAAGAATACTATTATTGGCTATTAACAATATAAGACCCGATTAAAGGGGATTGAAACTTCTTTATTAAGTCAGATGTTAAACTCGCACTAACTTTTATTAACAATATAAGACCCGATTAAAGGGGATTGAAACTTCTTTATTAAGTCAGATGTTAAACTCGCACTAACTTTTATTAACAATATAAGACCCGATTAAAGGGGATTGAAACTTGTAGCCGCGGTACACCGCAAATACGTCCCCTAATTAACAATATAAGACCCGATTAAAGGGGATTGAAACCATACTTCGCTTTTTTCGCAAAACGAAGTGTATGATATTAACAATATAAGACCCGATTAAAGGGGATTGAAACGCAAGGGTATAACCTAAATCTTCTTGTTTACCAGTAAATTAACAATATAAGACCCGATTAAAGGGGATTGAAACTCTATTAGCCCATTGTACAAATTGTTCGTGGTTTATTAACAATATAAGACCCGATTAAAGGGGATTGAAACTATATTTTGCTACGCTCAGATAACTTACGAAACGTCATTAACAATATAAGACCCGATTAAAGGGGATTGAAACAATTGTTCATGGTTTTCTCTAACCATATCGTTGTGAAATTAACAATATAAGACCCGATTAAAGGGGATTGAAACTTACTAATGTAATCTAATAATTCTTTTTCTGTAGTATTATATTAACAATATAAGACCCGATTAAAGGGGATTGAAACTTAGTTGTTCTTCTGTAGCTTTACCACTAATGGTAAATTAACAATATAAGACCCGATTAAAGGGGATTGAAACATTCATCGTAATCTTCTTCTAGATAACGGTTATAACTTTCTAATTAACAATATAAGACCCGATTAAAGGGGATTGAAACTAAACTTATCATTATCGTACCTTATTATATTACCTAAATATTAACAATATAAGACCCGATTAAAGGGGATTGAAACCTTACCGTGGACTTCTAATAACTTTACTAATCTGTTTTATTAACAATATAAGACCCGATTAAAGGGGATTGAAACCTTGATAAGTTACAATCTATTATACTTTTATCTCTATTAACAATATAAGACCCGATTAAAGGGGATTGAAACGACTTTTGCGACATTACATTCAAAGCTCATAGCCTTAGAGCCATTAAGCATATCAATCGCAGTTTTTAACCTCTTTGTATCCCATCTATCTAGGGGTTGATTAAAGCTCTTACAATACTCAAGCATCCGATCCATATTTTCTACTTTTCTTACATCCCAGCACCCAATAGGCTCGTTAAAGTCTTTACACAAGCAAAACATAGAGCTCATATCTTTTACTTTTGAGACACCCTAGCATCCAATAGGGATATTAAAATGCTTACATCCAGCAAACATGCCTTCCATAGTAATAACATTACTAGTATCCCAGTATTCAATACCACTAAAATTTTTGCGCTTTACATCCTTAAAAAGCGCTCGCATATAGCTAATCGCACTTGTATTAATGTCGTTTAGATAAATGTCATTATCTTTTACTAGCTCTCTTAACTCAGCTCTATTTTTTGGCTTGATTTTTTCATCTCTTAAGCTCTATATAGCTATTTTGCTAAAATTCTAGCTAAAAAACTTCTCTATATCAGCTTCTATTTTTGGCGCAGCCGTTGTGGCTTTTTCTATGTAGCATTTGTTAAATGCGTGGTCTATATCGCTTTTATCAAGGTTGTTTAAAATGCTCTTTTTAGCAAAACCGCTAAAATCTGCCACATCTAGCACCTGCCCACTAGTGCCAATGCACACAAATAGCGAGTCCTCAGCCTTTCTAAGCGCATTTAGCTCATTATAAAGCACCTTATAAAATGGAGCCTGCTCGCCAAACATAACGATATTGTGGCGAAACTTCTTACACCCACATTTACAAATATGCTCTTTGGCATTTATCGCCTCATAGCCGATATATTCTATTTTTTTGCAATGCTCACAGTAAATCTGGGGCAAAAATCCGTGTAAATGAACGACATCCACGCAGCCTGCCCGCTCTAACAAATCATCTACATTTTGCGTTAGTACTGCGATTTGCTCGGGGTATTTTGCCTTTATACGAGCTATCATGCGGTGAGCCTCGTTTGGCTCGCACTCTGCTAGCTGAGCCCTACGCTTGTCGTAAAAATCTAGCACTTTTTGCCTATTTTCTCTAAATCCACGAGCCGAGCAAACCTCCATTATATCATACTCTTCCCAAAGTCCGTCAGAGTCTCTAAAAGTCCTTAGCCCACTCTCAGCTGATAATCCAGCACCACTTAAAATAAGCACTTTTTTCATCTTTACTCCTTAAAAATACTCAGAACTCTAGCCAAAATTCCAGACTATTTTTATAGCTGCAAATACCTATTTTACCAGCTCTTTTAGTCCTTCAAGCACCTTTACCATCGCTAGCGTATCAAGTCCGCAATAAGCTAGTAGCTCTTTGCGTTTTTTAGCGATTTGCTCGCTATTCATCGTTGCAAATGCTGGAAAAGCATTCATTGCCTCGCCGCCATTTGATATCTCGCCACGGCTTGCCATTGCCTTATATCCATCATCTATGCTTGGGGCTAGTATGGGCTGGATTTTCTTGATAGAGTAGCTGCCGTTTTGGCGCCAGTCGTAAAAATCACGCTTAGCAAAAGGCTCCATTAAATCTTTCATATTATTATGAATATCCATCAAATGCTCGGCTAGGTCAGGGAAAAGCTCAGCTAGTCGCTTTAAAACCCCTTTTTCAAACTGCGCATTATAAGCTAGCAAGCAAACACCCTTTGGTATATCACGCACTAGGCTAAGAGCCAAAGCTCTGCGTGGGTCGCAAAACTCAGTAGGCAAAAACTCCTTATGCTCTGGCTCGCTACCATTGCCCTTATCAATGTGGAGTGAATACTCAAAAGGCGTCTGCTCGTATGGCTTAGCCCCACGCCACAGCGGAACTGCGCTTTGAAAAGTCTCAAAGTCCAAATGATAAAGCGGATAGCTAAGCGTAGAGAGAAACTCACGCACAGCATTAGCATTAAGAATTCTAGATTTTTCTTTGTGGGCTTTTAGCTGGATTTGCTGATAGGCTGGAAATGCTGAAATATTCTTTATATCATCTATATTTTTTACGCCCGAGTGCCACAAGGCAAACTTGTCTTTTTTGTAAAATTTCACTCCAAGCTTTGAGCCTATGTCAAAGACTGAGCCTTGCGCCACCCCAGCCCAGCAGTATTCAAATGCCCCGCAAGTATAAGGATCGTAGCAATGCATGTCTATATCGCACTCTGGTTCATTATGGAATTCTAGAATTCTCTCAAAGTGAGCGATATTTTCACGCACATTATTAAACTGCTCTTTGGCGTTCTCAGTAAGGTCGTTTATTGCAAAAAGCGCCTTTAAATCAAGCTCGTCCCCACGCACATACTCGCTATTTAGATGGATTAGATTTACAGCCTTTACATTGTATCCAAGGCTAGTTAGTACAAAGTGCTGAAAAGCCGTATCATCTAAATATACAGTGCTTACGCTGGTGCTTGATTTTACTTCGTTTATGACAAGGCTACCATCAGCGCAAACCTCTAAAATATCCACCATAATAAGCGCATCGCCAAAGCTAAAAGTAGCTTCATAAATGTAGCGAACACCACGCTCAATTAGCTCTTTTGTTTGGGCGATTTTTTCATCAAAGCTCGTGCCCTCCCACTCAATGTGCTCTCCGCCTTTAAATAGCTCGCACGCTAGCTCGCCAACTTCATTTCCACGTTCAAAAACAGTCTCCAAGCTAGCATTTGGCGCAAACACGCTCTCATCGCCCTTGCGGTGCTTGCTTAGCCACAGCAGCTTAGAACACTGCATACCATTTATATATAGAGATTTTGAGATACCCATTTTTCATCCTTTTATTTTATTATACCAGCTAGGAACGGCGCAATTACAGCCACCAAACATACCATAAGTTTCTTTTAGATTAGATATATCCCAGCTATTTAAGTCCCCTTTAAAAGACGCACACATACTAAACATATAGCACACATCACGCACTTTGCTTGTATTCCATTTGCCCAAAGGCTGATTAAATAAATAGCAATTTCCAAACATTTTATAAAAGCTCTCGCAAGAACTCACATTCCAGCCGCTGATATCGGCGTTAAAAAAATGGCAGTTGTGAAACATAAGGTTCATATCACGGACATTTGAGACATTCCAGCTCTCAATACCGCTAAAATCCTCTCACCCAGCCCAAGCCCCACATACATCAGGCTTAAATAGCGAGCTCATATCTGCGATATTACTAGTATCGATATCGCCTAGATACACACTCTCATCTTTTACAAGAGCTTTTAGCTGGGCTAGACTTTGTGGCTGATATTTTTCCATCTAGAATTCCTTTGATTTTATAAAATTTATAGGAATTCTAGCATATAAAGCAGACTATTTATTGTCGGTTTTTAACTTTTTGGGGTGTTGGTGTATTGTTTAGAATTCTAGAATTCGCACAATCTAGAATTCCAAAAATAGAATTTTGAAAAATTTATATAATTTTTGTGACTAAATAATGAAAAATTCCATCACTTTTTTCTTCATCTACATTTGAAAATTCCTTCCACTTCATTTTATAAATACCTTTTAGTTTTATGGGTTCTTCAATGCCTTTTTTCGTCCCAGCACCAGTATGTTCTGCCCATTTTAGCTCACCATGTTTTGTAATTCCATCTTCAAGTGAAAATTCCTTGTAAACACAATCATTTTTTTGCGGTGGTCTAAGATATATTTTATCATTTGTGAGAAAAACAGCATAGCCCTCTTTAAAATTATTCTTTTCTTGTTCTTTTATGCTTTCTATTCGCATAATGTCTTTTAGATACAAATAACAGCTTATATCTTTTGCCCCTTGGTCTTTTAGATTGAAAACCTCTTGAATTTTTTTATCTATCATTTCTTCTTTTTTGCTATTTTTAGTTTTGTATTTTAGTTCTATCGGTATCCATTTATTGCTAATAAATACAAGAATATCAATGTGCATTTTATCATTAAATTTAGGCACATACTCTAATCTTACTTTCGCATCAGGATACATTTCTTTTATAACCCAAGCCATTTCTAACTGAAAATCAGCCTCAGAACAAAAAATTTGACGCTTGTCTTGTAATTTTTCTATTATTTTTGCCATGTCAATTGACATTTGATACCTCTTTTTTGAACATTGAGATTTTTGAATTATATCTAAAATTTTTGCGCTTTTAATTATTTTTTGTCTTTACAAAATCATGACAAATTTAGCAGACTATTTTATGTCGTATTATTATGCTAGCATTTTAAAAAATTTTCAAAAAAAGGGGCAGAAATGCGCCTTTTACTCTCATCTTTGTGTGAGTTTCACACCCAAAGAGCGTCAGCCTTGATAAGCTCATTTATTTGGCTTAGCATTTGCGCCTTCGCAGCTTTATCCATCGCTTTGAATTTGCTAGAATTTTCTAAGAATTCCAAGTAATTTGTAAGATTTGCATCCATTTATTATCCTTTCTGCCGATACATTTTTTGCATTTTGGCAATTCTAGCTAGAATTGCAGACTATTTGTTGTCGTTTTTTATTTCAAAATCAATAATTTTGATTGTTTTGCTTTTGCGTGATGGATGTGGCGGTAAGCCATCATTTGTGATAGCATCAAGGCATTTTAGCTTTCTGCCGTCACAAAGTGCCATGATATCATCTAGGCATTTTTGTAGATACTTGCGCTTTTTTAGCACCACACCATAGCAGAGCAAAATATCACTATTTTTAAACTCAGCCAAAACTGTCTTGATTTTGGCTAAATTTTTTGCGTGTATTTTCTCATCAAAGTCCGCAAGTTCATCTGGATTTGTGGCGATAAGCGGATAGAGATTTAGCATTATAAAGCCATCATAACCATTGTTTTCTAGTATAGCACAAAGCAAGTTCATTGTAGCATCGCATTCGCTACCACTTGCTATACTGGGATTTGCGCCGATACAAATTAGCGTATTTTTGCCCTTTTTACCAAGCATATATCTACATTGCTTGTCTTTATCGCAAATATCAGGCTCAAAGCCATCTTTCCATTTATACATTTTTATATCATTCCAATTTTAATTTTTTTAAGAATTCTAAAATTCTACCGTATTTTCTAGTCAAAAAGTTTGTAAAACCAAAATATCCCCTTAGTTTATAATTAAAATTGTTTTGTGAATTATATCAAAAATAACATTACAATTCTAGGGAATTCTAGAATTCCCTAGTTCTATATTTGTTTTTATAGCATAATTCTAGCTAGAATTGCAGACTATTTGTTGTCATTTTTAAATTTATAATTTAGGCAAATTGCGCTTATAAATGTTTAAGATTTCAATATTTTCGTTTATTTCAAAGATAATTACATAACCATTAAAAATAAAATCACGGATATTTTCATCATTTGCTATGAAGTTTTTTCTATGTTTATAGGGCATAATAGTAATTGTTTCTAGCTGTGATTTAAGGTTTGTGGCAAATTCCCTAGCTCTTTTTGGGCTGTCTTGTGCGATGAAATCTACTATATTTGCTAAGGAATTTTGAAATTTCTTACTATAAATTATTTTCATTCGTATTTTGCTATTGTTTTATCTATACTTGCCCACATTTCATCAGCGTTTATAAACTTTAATTTTCCAGCCTTTTTATCCTTTAAAAGCTCTTTAAAATCATTTTCATCGCTTTTGCTAAGCCCACTATTTTGCACAACAATCGCACTTGGGTCAATTTTTTTTAGCACATCTTTTATTGCATTCATCGCTACTTTTTCTAAGCTAGGATTGATTTTGACGCTAAATTCAAGCATTTTATTCCCCTTAAATTAAAGATAGTATTATATTAAAATACAGCTAGAATTCTAGTTTTTAGCAAATTTTAGGATTCTAACTATAAAAGGCTCATAGTCCATCACTCTATGCGTGGTGTGAGTGATGAATATTTGCGCCTTAGAGCCAAAAAGTGCTTTTACTTTTATATCATTTTGAGCTAAAAGCTCATCATCGGCAGATACAAAAATAAGCGCATTTATAGGCTTATCAAGCACCAAATCAGGCACACTTGGGATACGAAAGCGAGGTGTTTAAGATGGATTAAAAAGCACAGATTTTAGTCCCAAATCCATACCAAAACGAGCCGAGAGATATCCACCAAGCGATGAGCCAATTAGCGTTAGATTATCATTTGTGCGAATTTGCAAATCTAGAATTTGCGACTTTAAATCAGCGTAAATCTCATCATAAGTGGCATTACTATCCCAGCCAAGTGGCTCTAAAACTTCGCCCCTTGCCCCTAAAAGCTCTTTTAGCACCTTTCCACTTCTGCCGTTTTTATTTGAGCCATATCCGTGAATATACACAAACATTACTTTTCCTTTGGTTTTTGGTTTTATAAGCAGAATTTTAACTAGAATTTAGGACTATTTATTGACTGTTTAAGTGGAATTCCAAATTTATTTTGTAATTCCACTTAAAAATAACTAATTGTCGTTATATCCAAATTCCGTGCGAGTTAATAAAACTTCTTTCCAAAAGCTTTCTCTATTTATTATTATTTCATCATCTGCGCTAAATTTAACATGTATTCCCTTTTGGATTGATTGCAACTCATTATACAACAATACGAGTGAAATAATCATTATAATTTTAAATAGACATTTTTTAACACTCCGCCCTACCAGTAAAATTTAGATATTTAATGATTATATTATATATTTATTAGTTTTAGATAAGCTAAATAGCTCGGAAACAAGGGAGATAAAAGAGTGTTTATTGAACAAATTCTCCATCTGTTTGAACTTTTTCTCCAAAAAGTATAAATCACTATTAATGGCTCAAAGTTAGGATAATAGGGGGATAGCAAGCGGATAGTAGCAGGATAATAAAGCTGTAAAATAGGTATTTTTTTATTTTTTGTGGATTCTTTGTTCAAATAAGTAATTGTGGTCTAATTACATTATTTTTAAGAAAATATTTTTTTGGATGGAATGAGAAATATATGATTATAAATATTCCAAAGAAAGCATAAAATAAAGATTCGGTTTTAAAAGGAATTTTAATCCTGCGTGGCTTACCGAAAACCACTTATTTTAGTCCCTTTTTAAATTACTCTAGTGAGATTCTAGTATATTTTTCATTTATTATTCTACTTAAATCCCTGAATTTCTTGGTTTTTGGGGTATCTATTTTACCATAAAGAAATTTAAGAAGGGACTAAAACTAATTTGGTTTGCTACATTTTGTAATATAGATAATTAGTAATAGATTTCAATCCCCTTTAATCGGGTCTTATATTGTTAATAGCCAATAATAGCAATCTTTGCCATAGAGAAATAAAACAAGTATTATTAATTTACTTTACTAAAAGTCTTATAAATACTTACTTTTTCTTTCTTTATTATAAAAAGTTCGCAAATTAGAAATTACTATTGCTAAACTGCCAAACTTCTTTGGAAAAATACTAATAACAATCTAATTTTATAGGCAAAATATATTAATCTATTAAATATAGACTATAAAGGCAAGGAAAACATAATGAGAGAATTAGAGAGAGCATTAGATGCATACCCTTCTAGAATTATAGAACATGCTACACTCTCCTCAATACTTGAAAATTTGGCATACAGAAGAATCAATGATAAAATAGTTCAACTTAAAAACAAAAATATTTTAACTCCTCTTAAAAGTGGGCTTTATGTTTATAATCCACTCTATAGCAACGCTCTTCTTTCTAAAGAGATAATTGCAAATATACTTTTAGGACATTCTTATGTATCACTAAATTTTGCTCTATGGTTTCATGGGCTCATACCTGAGAGTGTTTATGAAATCATTTCTATTAGCGCCAAACGATCAAAATCTTTTGATACACCTTATGGGGTGTTTAGCTATATACAAATTAAAAAAGAGCTATTTGATATTGGCTTAGAAATCAAAACTTCCAAAAGCAGTAACTTTATAATTGCAGGTAAAGAAAAAGCCTTATGTGATAAAGTTTATTTTACAAAAGATATAGATTTAAGAAGCCAAAAAGTCATGAGAGAATTTTTGGAAGATGATTTGCGAATCGATATAGATGAGTTTGAAAACTGCGATATAAAAATTTTTGAAGCGTATGCAAAAGTTAGCAAATCAAAAAAAATAGAAGTTCTTACTAAAGTTATAAAAGGGCTATCAAGATGAATATAATAGAACAAATGCTAAAAAAATATAATCCCAAAAGCGAAACTGAACTAATCAATGCACTTAAAGAAATATTTCAAGAAATAACACTTCTTGGTCTTTATCGAGGTGGTTTTTTTAATAAAGCTGCTTTTTATGGCGGAACGAGCTTGAGAATACTTTATGGGTTAGAGAGATTTTCAGAGGATTTAGACTTTTCACTCTTAGAAAAAAACAAAGAAATAATAGAAAAAAGGGCTAATATTGCAAGAGAACAAGCAATGGAGAACATTAAAAATTACAAACCTAAAGGATTAATTCCGCTTACTCCAGCAACAAAAAATAGGGAATTTAGTCCTGATTTGACCTATACGCTCAAACAAGATATTAAAGATATTAAAGGAAATATCATATATCCACAGGGCTTCACTTTTAATCCTGCTAAATATGCTAGGATCTCTTATGGAATCGTTGTAATTAACGCAAACAACCCTAAAGAGATAGAATGGCTTGAAAAAAGTAGTTTTTTAAACACCATCGCATATAGGATCTTTCTAAGTGATGGTAATTATTATGAAATGATTAAAAAATACAAGCAAGAATTTTTCTACCTTTTGCCCGAAATCACAGAACGCTTTGCTTTAAAGCACACACCAAGCATTATCCAACAGCAAGGAGATAAAATAATAGTTAATGAAATTTGCTTGGAATGTAGAAAAGACAGTGATGAGGAGGTTTATAGATGAAAAAGGTTTTAAGTGGATTTATTTCTCTTGCCCTAAGCACACAGTTAGCATTTGCTGTTTGTTCAGTAAATCCAACACAAATTATTACAACACTAGGCTCAATGTGCTGGAATTGTATTTTTCCTATCAGCATTGCAGGTATTCCTGTTATTAATGGTCCAATGCCAGACTCTCCAACGGCAGTTAGAAGCCCTATTTGTATGTGTCCTGCACCACCACCATTATTCTACAGAATTGGATTTCCTATTGGGTATTATGAGCCTAGCAGAAGCATAGATGTAAACAAAGATCCTTATTGCTTTGCAGGACTAGGATTAAATATGGGAATTTCATTACTGCAGCAAGGAACTAAGGGGGATGCAAATACTAAGGACAAAACACGCACTTGGTTTCAATCTCATTATTACATTTACTCTATTTTTGAGATGGTAGGAGTATTTACAGACACTATGTGTTTGCGTGGAGAACAAGGCATAGATATAGCTTATTTTACAGAAGTTGATCCTTTATGGAATGATGACTCTCTTAGCGCTTTAATTAATCCAGAAGCTTTATTGTTTGGAAACCCCATTACAAATCTTGCTTGTATTGCTGATAGTGTTGCTTCTGTCGCAAATTCTCCACTTGATACTTTATTTTGGTGCAAAGGAAGTTGGGGAAATGCTTATCCTTTAACAGGCTCTACAAATACTAAAAATTATGTGGAGGATTCAGCAAGCGTTGCCTCTTCAATGATTTACAAATTACATAGGCAATTAATTTTATGGAACTCTGCTTCTTATACAGCACTTTGTGGAGAACACCCATTACCTATTTGGATTAAAACTGCTTATAGATTGCAATTTATGTATCCTTTTCCACACCCTATGGCGATGGGTATAGGGCAAACAGGGGTTATTTGGACGCCATTAAAAAATCTCCCAGCAGGTGGGGATAATTTTAAGGCTCAAGATAAGTTAAGAGGATTTTCTCTTATCAATTTTAATAAAACTTGATAGAGATTTTCCAAGTTAGTGAATCTAAATTCACACTCTTTTAAATGTAAAAGAAAATTCTCTCTTTTTATACCTTTAAACTTACTTAAGCGATGCTTGTAGTAGCCCCAAAAGTTTTCTATCCCATTGATGTGATTTTTGCCATTTGCGAACTCATTTTGGTTATGTTTCACTCTATAATGAGCTTTAGCTCCGTAATCTACTAAGCCATCATATGCCTTCCAACAATCGCTATAAATGGTAGAATTACTAATATCGCTAAAGCCTTGTAATATCGGTAAAAGCTCTTTTGCGAAGCACCCATTAACTAGCTGCGTATGCACCTTGCCATCCCTTTTTAGCATGCCAAACACTATATGCTTACCAGCTGCTCCCCTGCCTCTTTTGCCGCGCACTCTTTTGGCTCCAAAGTAGCTTTCATCTATTTCAATTTCACCGCTTAGCTTGCCTTGGTTTTGACAAGATTGTAGCATTAAAAGTCTAATATTTTTAAGAATTTTATTAATTGTTATCCTAGAAATTTTACAAATTTCAGCTATTTTTACAGCTTCTAAATCAAGGCAAAAATACCATAAAATTTCACGAAATTTCTTTTCTGAAATTTGGGAACGATACATATACCTATTTTTCATCGGTATAATCATAGTTAAAAACCCCTTTAAAAGTTTTTAACTTATCTTGAGCCTTTTTTTGATATATTGCTGTTCCATTTTTAAATTAAATTTTTTGGGAGTATTTGGTTTATGAGTTTTTTATATGAAAACAAAACATTAAAGTTGGCGGTATTGGGTGCTACTTGTCTATTGTTTAGCGCGTGTGCAAATCATAGCGCACAAAATCAGACTTTTGAAAGTGCCTTGTATCAAAGGATTTGCAATGATGGCTTTTTCTCGCAAAATTTAGATAAAGTCAAGAAAGGAAACGATGCAATTTATACAGGTATTAATGTTGGGCTAATCGCTAGAAATTGTGGTGAATTTGATCTTAGCAATCAGCTTTTTGACGCAGCAGAGGAGTCTTATAAACAAGATGTAGATTTGCAAAATGCAGGCAAAAAAGGAGCTAAGCTTGTTACAACAACATTGGTTAATGACACAATTGTGGATTATGAGGGAAGTTTGTATGAACGCATTATGCTTAATCTCTATAAGGGCTTAAACTTTATGGATTTGGGTGATTATGGCAATGCTAGAGTGGAGTTTAATCGCGCTTTAATGCGTCAAGATAAAGCAAAAGAATATTTTGCAAAAGAGATCGCTAAGAATCGTGAAGAGATTGAAAAGGCAAAAGAAGACCCAAATTACGATAAAAATATGAATGAGAATCTAAAAAGTGTAACAAAGGAATATGATGCGCTATTTAAGGAGTTTGTAACAACAAAAGATTTTGTAAATCCTTATGCGACTTATCTTGCTTCTGTATTTTTCTTTATGGACAACGATTATCGTAAAGCAGCGGATTTATTTAGAGAAGTTGCTAAAATTAATCCTAAAAATAAAGAGATTCAAAAGGAATATGCAGTTTTTAAGGGGCGCGCAAATTCTGTTTCCAAAAAGGGCAAAAAATATATTTTTGTTGTCTATGAGAATGGTTTTGGTGTAATGAAAGATGATTTCACATTGACATTGCCATTTGTTGTAGATAAAAATATTGTTACGACAAATGTGGCTTTGCAAACTTTAAAAAAGCGTGAAGCGTCTTTTCCTAATATTAAAGTCAATGGCATTCAAACAACAGAAGTGGTTGATTTAGATAATATTATTGCAACAGAGTTTAAAATTAATATGCCTGCAATGATTACTAAAGCCCTAGCACAGACAATTACCAAAACTACATTAAATGTCGTTGTGGCAAGCAATGATAAAACAGGTGGATTCCTATCGCTTGGTAGTTCTATACTAACAACATTGACAAATAATGCCGATGTGCGTTCGTGGCGTGGGTTGCCTAAAAACATCTCTGTGGCAATGGTTGAAAACAAGGGGAGTGTGAACATTAAAAATCCTCAAGGAGAAGAGATTTATACAAACACATTGGATAAGAATAAAAATGTACTTATTATAGTGCGTTCATTTGCACCAAATTTGCCAAGCAATGTTAATTTAACACAAAAATAAGGTTCAACAATGAAACAATGGTTATTAATTTGTGCTGTAATTTTGTTGAGTGCGTGTTCGACAACATACCAAAAGGATTCTAACTTACCTAATATCACTTTGGATTCCTCTCTTTCTAAGGATATTATTCAAGAGAGACGCAAGCGTATCAATGATAATGGTTATTTGGAGTTTGAAATTATTTTTTATAGCGATTCTGCTAAGGATATTGTCTATAAAGTGGAATGGCTAGATAAAGATGGCTTTGTGCTGCGTGATGTTTTAAGCGAAGATTATCAAGTGCTTAGGATTCCAGCTAGACAGAAGGTTGTTTTGCACAAACTTGCATCTGATGTGAGAGCGCAAGACTTTAGAATAGAAATTCGTAAAAATTAAATTTAAACAAAAGGATACAAAATGACAAAAACAAAAATTTTAGGATTAGCTCTTGCAGGAGCTTTGGTAATGACAGGTTGTGCAACAGGAAGCGGTGGTGTTTATACAGATGGCAAAGCCACGCAGGTTAAAAAAGGGGATTCTCTTACGCTTGGGCTTGATAGAGAAGATTTTGAAAATGCGGCAGAAACAATGATTAATAGTATGCTTAGCGATCCTGCTTTTGCAAGCATTAAGCCCGGACAAAGAAAGGTGATTGCGATTGGTAGAGTAGTGAATGATACGCCACAAAGAATCGACACGGAAAAGCTAACTGCAAAAATTACCACAGCACTAAGAAAATCAGGAAAATTTGTCCTAACCTCTGCAGTTGCCGCAGGTGGTGCGCTAGATAGTATGAGCGAGGATGTGAGGGAATTAAGAGATAATGATGAGTTTAACCAAAAAACAATTGCTAAAAAAGGAACTTTAGTATCGCCAGATTTTTCACTAGCAGGTAAAATTAGACAGGATAATGTCAAGCTAAGCAATGGTAAAACACAGGTGGAATATTTCTTTCTCTTGCGATTAACAGACTTAACCTCTGGGCTTGTATATTGGGAAGATGAGCAGACGATTGATAAAGTAGGCTCTAGCAAATCTGTAACTTGGTAAAAAGGAAGCAAATGAGAAAGCTATTATTGATTGGTTCTTTAGCATTAGCAAGCTTACTATATGCTGAGGATATAACAAAAGAGAATACAGGCGAACAGCTTGAGAAAATCATAGAATCAGATGTGAAGCCTAATTTGGAAAAGCCTAAAAAGCAAAATATAGATGATTTGCTTGATAAAGCAAAAAGAGAGCTAAAAAAGAAAAATAAAGAAGCCTATATTTATAGTGCGACTGCAACTGTTGATGCAAATCCAGACGATGCGCAATATTATGAATATTTGTCAATGGCTTATCGAGAGGCATTTTTGACTTTAAAGGCAGATATGATTTTGTCAAAAGCAGGAAAAATTGCAGTGGAGGAAGCACTTTCATACCACCGCAAGCAAATGCCAGATGATATGCTTAATGATGAAATGCAAAAAAAGGTCAAAAAAGAGCTAGAGGAAAAGAGCGGAGATGCTGATGGGATATTTGCAATCGTAGGAAATATCGTCAATAGCGTTGTAACCAACGCAAAAGGCGATAAGAAGCCAGAAACAATAGAAGCAGAAGTAGAGGAAAATATCTTTAATAATGCATATACGAGCGGATTCACAAAAGAAGCCTTTGATGAAATTAAAGGTATGATTCCCTATGAAACCTTTATTGTTACAAATGAAGAAGGTGAGACTGAGATTGGTGTTTTAGCTTATACCACGCCAAAATCACTTCAACTTGCACGCGATTTAGCGCAAGGACATAAATCAAAACCAATAGAGAATAAAGCGCAATGCAAAAGTGCAGATAGTATAGTAGAAGATTTTGATGATGAATACTTGCTCACACATCTTGGTATAAAGTATTTTTACAATGAAAATTGTCGTCCAGCACTTCTTGCTTACGGAATGGATTCCTTTACAAAAGAGGAAGGGTTTAATTCTGATTACAGGCGCGAAGCAAGAACTCGCGCACAAGGCAATGCGGAGGCGACCATTGCGCAGTTTTTATCCTCCAATGTTAATGCGTTTATGAAAAACACCGAATTAAAACAGAAGACAAAAAATGCAATGCTAAAGGCTAGCAAGACTGACGGTAAGGTCAAAATGGGTGCGGCACAGAAAAAAACTCGCACAAGCATAGTAAAAGAAATGTCTAAAGAGTTTAGCAGTACTGCTCAAGCTTCTTTGCGCGGTATGGAAGTAGCTAGAACTTGGAGTGTGGATAAGGGCGATTATGAAGTGGTTGGAGCGATTGTGTATTACTCTATGGATAGCATTGATGAGGCAAATAAGCGATTTGATGCAATGGAAAATATACCAACACAACAAAGCGGCAAAAGTGGTGCGAAAGCAACCCCTGGCGTCAAACGCGCAACCAACTTAGAAGTCGATGATTTTTAAGGTGTGTTTATGAAATTGTTAGCAACTTTTTTATTGTTTTTATTGATGTGTGTGGGATTAAACGCGGAAGTGGTAACTACTAAAAACACCAAAGATGCTCGCGGTGAGGGCTATGGTTCCTCTTATGAAGAAGCAGTTAATAAGGCTTTGGCGGATGCTATATCAAAAATGTATGGTGGCAAATTAGCGGTTGGTTCAAAACTAAGTACAGATTACACCAAAACAAATGACAAACAGCAGCTACAAAAATCCTATAACGAGGAGATTGCGCGCATTAGTGGAGGGACATTTGATTCCTATGAAGTAATTTCAAATTCCAAACAAGGCGATGAATACAAGGTTGTTGTGCTCATCAAGAAAACAACCACAACAAAAAAGTATAAAGCCCCCGGACAAAGTGCGAGCAATCGCCGTAGCATCACGGTGTTTAATGCAACGCCTGATGTTGATAAGCGCGGAATCGGAAATAATTTACAGCAGCAAATTATCACAGATTTACTCCAAAGCAGAAAATTTAATGTTTTAGAGCGAGATACGCCCGGATATTACGAAATGGAAAAATCCCTTATCAAAAGCGGTGATGCAGCAAGCGATGAAGTCTATAAGCTTAAAAATGTCCTAGCAACCGATTATATTTTGCTATTCTCTGTTTCAGACATTGACGGGGGAGCAAAGAAAAGCAATCTCACAGGTAAAACCAAGGTGGAAGTAGAGATGAAAGTGGATTATCGTGTGCTTTTATTTGCGACAAGGCAGATTAAATTTTCAAATACGCTTGTAATGAAAACTACAATAAAAGATGATAGCATAACAGCCGATACTGCATTAATAGAACAGATTGCGGGACGCATTTCTAGTGATATTTTAAATGCGATTTATCCCTTAAAGGTCGCAAGTGTAGAAAATGGTGAAGTGGTGTTTTCACAAACGTTAAACCAAGGTGATACTTATGAATGTTTTGCGTTGGGTAAGGCGATTAAAGATTCCTACACTAAAGAAACTACTGGTAGAGTGGAGACAAAAAGTGGTGATATTGAAGTTGTGCGCTCTACACCTAAGCTATCTTATGCAAAAATTACAAGCGGAAGCGTGAAAGTGGGCGATATTTGCCGTCCATTGAGTAATGGAAGTGGTAGTGGAAATGGCTATACAATCGGGCGCGATGCTAACTATAAAATTGATGAAAATGGCGGAGTGAATTTGGGATTCTAAGGGATTCCAATTCTCCGCTTTCCAACTGCATTCCAACTGCATTCCAACTGCATTCCAACTGCATTAAACCCTTTCAAATAAAATCTTAAATCAAAGTAGAATCGTAAAATTATTGATGTTTTAGGAAGTAAGCATAAAAGTGCGGATTCTTGATTAAAGGTATTGGATAAATGGGGGGGGGGAGATACAAAAAATCAGAGAATCCGCACTTTTATGCTTGTATGTAATCGTCCATTTCATTTAGGCAAGAGAAAGTATTATATCAAAAAAACAAATCAATAAATCTTTATATGCATTGTGTGTGCCAGTAATATAGAAATTACATTTTGGATTCCATTGGATTAATTTTTGATATACTGCCTTAAAAGGCTTAACAGCGGCTTATATTTTTGTTATAATCCTAGCTAGTTTTTATCAAGGAGAAAGAAATGTACAAGACGTTGCTATCAGGCTTGTTAGCGGTTTTTGTAAGTTTTGGCTTAAGTGCGTGCAAGGGAGAGGAAAAAATAGTTGTCGCGACGGATACGGGATTCGTTCCTTTTGAGTTTAAAGAGGGGTCGGAATATAAGGGCGTGCGCATGAGATTGCTAAACGACTTGGTAAAACATTGGAAGTTAAAGATATGGAGTTTGATGCGGTTGTAAGCGCAGTAAGCAGCGGCAATGCAGATTTTGCGGCAAGTGGATTGACGATTAATGCAACGCGCTTGAAAGTTTTTAAATGCCAAGGATATTGAAATTTTTATCTCGATGCTTGAAATTGCATCAGGGAATATGCAAAATAAAAATAGAAAAAATATATAGCGACTACTTTTTGTTGAACTAAAAATAATAGAATAATTAAAATTCACCACCAAAGGTTCTGTCTTGCCAAAACAATTTCTATTTACGCTAATTGTCACCACTTTTTTATACTCCCAAAGCAATTCATTTTTTAATGATTCAAGGCGTGGTTGGCACTATTACGAACCTGAAGTAAAGGAAAAAGAAATACAGAAAAAAGAGCGCATAAGCGATGATGTAGCTTTTATGCGTTCTGTCCCATTAAATTCCTTGGATGATTTAAGTGTCAAGGAATATACCGAAATTTTTGAACGAGTGAAATCCATTGCAACCATGAGACCTACAAAAGAAAATGTAAAAATAATGCAAATTATGAATAAATGGCAAACAGAGCAGTCAGAAAGATTTGCAAAAGTTTGGGCTATTAATTTGCTTGAAGATCCTAATTTAGAATATCCAAATATTGTAGATACTAAATTTGCAAAAATTTCCAAGATTGCACAAAAAGACAAGGAAACAGAGGATTTTTTTAAATCTAAAAAGGACAGGCTTGCTTTTGTTATTTTCTATGGGAATTTAAACCAAGATGCAATTAACAGACAAAAAGAAGTTTACGAGCATATTCAAAGACTTTATGGAATCCAAGCAAAATTTATAGATATTGATAATAAACCACTAATAAAAGAACGCTTTAAACTTACCACAAGTCCTGAAAATTTCTTTCTTTATAAAAACAAAAATGGTGAAGCCATTTGGCATAGGATTAAAGCAGGACTTGCCGCGCAAAGCGAAATCCTTAGCAATACTAGATTCCTTTTTGACAATGTAATTATCGAAAAGGATAAATGATGATAAAAAAAACTTTTTTTTTTATATTTCTTAGCAGCTTCTTGTTGGCAAATTCTATGGATTCTAATATTTTGCACTCGGGTGATGTCTATGAGTTTGCAGAAAAAAATGCACTTCTTTTAATCAAAGAACATTTAGAAAAAAACAAAAGCTTTGATATGGAAAAATATTTTCTAAGTATTGTGAATGAGTTTGAAGCTTTGGGTATTGAAGTAAGCTTAAATAAAAAAAGTAAATCAAATGAGACAAATATAGAATCAGCATTTTTAAAAAATGACACATCTATCCATACACTTAATATTGAAGCTAAAGGATTAGAAGATATTCATAATGGGCGAAGGATTAAAATTAAACTTGAAGTAGATACCAATCCTCCATTAAAATTTCAAACTGAATCAAAAACACTTCTTCTTCCTATGACTTTTAATATTAGAACTATGACCTTGCCAAATCTTTATGCTGGTAAGATGTATGCTCTTTTATTTAGAAACTGGATAACTCGTGTTAAAGGGAGAGATTGGTTTGATTTTGAGTGGTATGTTAAAAACAATATTCCACTTAATTTATCATTTATGTCAAAGAATGAAAGAAAGTGGAAATTTTAACAAAGATATTTTAACTAAAGAAGAGTTTGCCAAACTACTTCATGACAAAATAGATACTCTTGATATAAAACAAGCTATCAATGAAGTAAAAGGGTTTGTTAAAGATGCAAGAGTATTTGAATTCTGATCAAAAGATTATTTTAGACTATTGGCATCAAGGGTTGTATTTTCAAGCTAATTATGGAGTAATGCATAAGCAATACTAAAAGTTAGCAACCATATTAATTAAATTTCAAGTATATTCTCTCTCTAAAAACTTGTTTATTAAAATAAAATCAGCTCTAAACAAGAGAATAAATTAGCTTAAATTCCTTATAATGATTGCGTCTCTTGTAAAGAGTCTCAAAAGTTTTTAATGATGAAGCGTTATTCATTGCCATACCAGCTACTCCACTTCTTTTTGATATTCTATTTAGCAGATGGTATTTGTTGAAAACTAATTATTGTGCAACTAAGGTGGGAACAATCATTGCAAATCTCTTATATTATGATTTATTGCTTCTACTTTTTGGGATATTGTGTTATCATAGATTATTAAACTAGCATTAAAATTTTCCAATAAAACCTTTATATTTTTTTCTGATTGCCTTTAATGACTTCTGCAAATTAAGAGTTTTGTGATGCAATAAATTGGTATAATTCCGAAATTTTCATCAAGGCTTTTTATGCAAGAAAAATTTCTTAATCAACTTAATGCCTCACAAAAACAGGCTGTTACTACCATTGAAGGGGCTTTATTGATTTTAGCAGGTGCAGGAAGTGGCAAAACCAAAACCATCACAACTAGACTTGCATATTTGATTGATGAAGTGGGGATTCCACCAAGTAATACCCTAACTCTCACCTTTACTAATAAAGCAGCCAATGAAATGCAAAAACGCGCTTTAAATATGCTAGAGAAATCAACTTCTCACCCCCCATTGCTTTGCACTTTTCATAAATTTGGACTATTGTTTTTGAAATTTTATATCCCACTTTTAGGGCGTAAAATAAACTTTATTTTAGCCGATAGCGATGATTCCAAAAAAATCATCAAAGAGCTTAATTGTGATCTTGCACCACTCCCTTTGGTTATAAGCGAGGTTTCTCGCTATAAAAATTCTCAAATTTCACCCCAAGAAGCTCTTAAAAATGCTCACAATGAACTTTATAAGCATATCGCAAAAGTCTATCTAAACTATCAAGAAACGCTTTTGCAGAACAATATGGTGGATTTTGATGATCTGCTTTTGCTTCCCATTGAGATTTTAAAATCAAATCCCAATGTTGCCACAGAAATCAGCCAAAGGTACCAATATATTATGGTTGATGAATATCAAGATACCAACGACTTACAATATCAACTTTTAAAATATCTCTGCACCACACACAGCAACATTTGTGTAGTGGGCGATGATGATCAAAGCATTTATAGCTGGAGGGGTGCTAATATCCAAAATATTCTTAATTTCTCTCAACATTTCAAAGGCGCAAAAACTATTAAACTAGAAGAAAACTATCGCTCTAGCAAATCAATTTTAAATGCCGCTAATCATCTTATTTCTAATAACAAAGAACGACTAGGCAAAACACTAAAAAGCAATTTAGGCGAAGGGAAGCCTATTGAAGTTTTGCATTCTAATGATGAACAAGAAGAAGCAAGGAATCTCTCAAAAATCATTAAAAAACTACTTCAAAATGGAATAAATCCCAAAGATATTGCCATTTTATTTCGCTTAAATGCACTCTCTCGTTCTTTAGAAGAAGGTTTTAATCGCGAAAGAATCCCTTATGTTTTGGTGGGAACCATTCGATTCTATGAGCGTAGCGAAATTAAAGATGTGATTAGCTATTTTAGGATTCTAACCAATATCAACGATGATTTTTCGCTCTTTAGAATCATCAACAAGCCCAAAAGAGGCTTGGGAAAAACCACTCTTGAAAAACTAAAATCACTTAGTCAGATTCATCATTGCAGTATTTATGAGCTTTTTACCAAGCAATCTCCACAATCACTACAGCAAACAATCAGTAAAAAAGCCTACAATACAATTTGGGAATTTTTTAAGACTATTGAAGAACTCCAAGAATCACAAAGTCAATCTAGCCTCAAATTCCTTGATGATTTTGAAGAAAAAATCGGACTTTGCAAAGCTTTATCGCAAAATAGCGAAGAAGTTGATAGAGTAAGCAATATTGAAGAATTTTATGGACTATACCGCGAATATGTTAAACAAAATCCACTAATGGAGCTAGAAAGTTTTCTCAATGAACTTGCGCTAAGAAGCGATCAAGAGGACACAGAATTAAGAAATGAGCAAAAAGGGGTTGAGGGCATTTCGTGTATGAGCGTCCATTCTAGCAAAGGTTTAGAATTTGATTATGTTTTTATCATTGGACTTGAAGAAGGTTTCTTTCCTATGGCAAGAGAAGACACTAATATCCAAGAAGAAAGGCGACTAGGCTATGTTGCCCTCACTAGAGCGAAAAAGGAGCTTTATTTAAGCTATGTTGATTCAAGATTTTATAGGGGAAATCGTGCTAGTTTGTTGCCTTCAAGATTTTTAGCAGAAAGCAAGATTCTTGCTAAAGAAAATTTTTCGCACCCTAGCACCACAAACTTATCAAAAGGCGCCGATGAGATAGGCTTCCAAAAGGGAGATTGTGTAATGCACAAAATTTTTGGAGCAGGAAGAGTAATAGAAGTTACAAAAAGCGGACAAGAAGTCAAGCTAAAAATTAATTTTGGCGGACTCTTAAGAGAGATTTTAAGTGGCTATGTTACAAAAGTTTAACCTAAAGAACTTCTAAATAAAACAAAAATGCGATTCCAAGAATAATACGATAAATCCCAAAAGGGATAAAATTAAACCTTGAAACAAAGCCTAAAAACAATTTAATCGCTATTAAAGCACTTAAAAATGCTACAACAAACCCAACTGCTAAAATAAGCAAATTATCAGCATTAAATACAGCATAGTTTTTATAAGCACTATATCCACTTGCAATAATCATCGTAGGTAAAGCTAGGAGAAAAGAAAATTCTGTCGCTACTTTACGATTGCAGCCCAAAAGCAATCCACCAATAATAGTCGCCCCACTCCTAGAAGTGCCTGGAATCATCGCCAAAGCTTGAAAAATCCCAATCAAAAAAGATTGTTTATAAGAAATTTCTGCTATTTCTTTGGTGTGATGCTCTTTTTCTTTATAAAATATCTCTATAACAATAAAGGCGATTCCACCCACAATTAACATAATAGAAGTCGTAATGGGCGCAAAAAGCATTTTAATCAAATCATAAAGTAAAAAACCCAAAATACCCGCGGGTAAAAATCCAATGGCAAGCTTAACCCAAAGCTCCAAACTATTTTTAAACAACCTTTCCCAAAAGACAAAAATAACTGCTAAAATTGACCCTAATTGAATTATAACCTCAAATGTTTTATGAAACATATCTTGTTGGATTCCAAGCAGTTTTGAAGTAAGAATCAAATGTCCTGTTGAAGAAACAGGCAAAAATTCTGTCAAACCTTCAACAATTCCCAAAACTATCGCATAAATCAAATCCATAAAAAACCCTTATTTTATATAAAAACAAAGCAATTCTAACATAATTTGCTTTTTTTATAAAGTTTTATAATATTACTGAAAGAAAATTTAAAAATAAATACAAAATAAAATTATTCATTCCCAAAAGCCATTACTCTTTTACACCCTTTATGCTGACAATCCTATCCTATAACTGCATTTTTAATATTACAACTCTTTTTTGTTAAACCAAAAAAATAAACTCTTTCGTTATTAAATTTATTCAATTATAGTAGTAATTATTATAATTGTTTATTTTTGCTTAAGCTAATAATAAATACAATTTTAAATATCATTATTATTTTTAATAGGAGTAAAAATGTTTATATCAAACAAGGTTAGATATTCATCTGTTGTGTTATCTTTAATACTTGGCGCAATTAGCGCAAATGCTGCTGAAGAATATCGTTTAGACACTTCAGTTGTGAGTGCTAGTGGATTTTCTCAAGACATAAAAGAAGCCCCTGCTAGTATTTCAATTGTCAAGAAAGAAGATTTGGAAAACAAGCCTTATCGCGATGTAGCAGAAGCGATTGCAGATATTCCTGGAGTAGATTTATTTGCTAGCAAAGGAAAAACAGGAACTTATCAAATAACTATGCGTGGAATCACGGGATACACCCTTATCTTAATAGATGGAAGAAGACAAAGCGTTGGAGGAGATGTGGGTCCTAATGGCTTCACTGAAATTACTTCTTCTTTCTTGCCTCCAATTTCAGCAATTGAACGCATTGAGATTATCAAAGGTCCAATGAGCACCCTTTATGGTTCTGATGCATTAGGTGGTGTGGTTAATATTATTACAAAAAAATCTCCCGAAAAATGGGGCTTAAGCGTCCAAACAGAAGCCTTGCTTCAAGAAGATTCACAATGGGGAAATCTCTATGGGACTAGTATTTATGGTAGCGGACCACTTATTAAAGACAAACTCTCCCTTACTCTACGCGCAAGAGAATTTTACAGAGAGGGTTCTAGTGTGAGCTATTCAGAGCCTAATGGAACAATCATTGATACCTCTCAAGCACAAAGCCCAACAAGAGCCAATAATCATAATTTTGGATTAAAATTAGATTACCTAGCTAATCCTCAAAATCATTTTACCTTTGATGTAGATTACTCGCAAAGCATTTTTGATAACGCCAATGGGCAGCTAGGGACTCTAACAAAACCCCTTAATAATACTGGTGCATTAACAGGGGGCTACACTGATACAATGCAAGTTGATAAATTAGTAACCTATTTAACACACAAGGGAACTTATGAAAATTTTGTGTTAGATTCTGGAATCCAATACAATCGCGTTAGCAATGATGGTAGAGAAGTTGTCGGACTTGCAACACAACCCCATTTGGGAGAAAATAGAGATATTCTAGCAGAAGATATTATTTTAGATACTAAAGCTGTTGTTCCATTAGGAGAGAGAAATCTCTTGAGTGTTGGCGCTGAATATCGCATAGAAAAAATGCAAGATAAAATCGCAAATCCAACTAAATTTGATCAATATTTGCTTGGAATTTTTGCAGAAGATGAACTTTCAATTTTAGATAATCTAAACTTTACGCTAGGAGCAAGATACAATCACCACGAAATTTTTGGCGATAATATTTCACCTAGAGGCTATCTTGTCTATAATCCAACTGATTCTCTAACACTAAAAGGTGGTATTGCAACTGGATTTAAAGCGCCAACACCAAATCGCCTTATTGCAGGATATTATAATTTTAGCGGTCAAGGAAGAGTTCCTTCATATGGGAATCCAAATCTTTCTGAAGAAACTTCAATTAATTATGAATTGAGCGCTATTTACAATCAAGATTCTCATTACATAAGTCTTACAGGATTTTTGACAGATTTTAAAGATAAAATCTCAAGTGTAACCATAAATACTGGAGAAAATATTTCAGGAGTTGGAATCTGCACCTATGCTAGATGCTCACAAGCCATCAATCACGGAGAAGTGCGATATATGGGAGTGGAATTAGCAGCAGGATTTAAAGTCTTAGAAAAAATCAACATTGACGCTTCTTATACCTATTTAGATTCTGAAGTGCGTGAATCTTCTACCATAAGCGCCATTGGAAAACCAGTAGATGACTCTTTAGAGCATAATCTTATCGCTAAAATTAGCATACCCTTTAACAACTTCACACCTTATCTTAAAGGACAATGGCAAGGGAATCGCTACACAGGTGGCGATCCAGTAATAGGAGAATACTACAAAAATGTATTCTTAATGACTGCTGGCGGAACTTATGCTTTCAATGATTCTTGGAAGCTTAATGTGGCTATTCACAATCTTTTAGATAAGAAATTCACTGATAGTTTTGCAGGGAATCCAACAGATGGTTATGTCTCTCAATATAATAGAATTGAAGAAGGGAGACGCTTTTGGGTTTCTTTAACAGGTAATTTTTAATCACATTTTATAATAAATAAATTTCATTTTGCTAGGCTTTATTTCAAGTCTAGCTCTCCTTAGAATTTCAAATTTACAATCTTTTTATTATTTAAAATGGTTTGCTTAATTAATGGCAACCATTTTGATTTTCACACAAAACTTCAATGAATCTATGTGTAAAAATATAACGATTTAAGTGTAATTTATTTTTTTAATAAAGTTTTTTATTGCTCCCTAAAGAAAAAATTAAAAAGATTCAATATAAAATAGAATCATTTATTTTAAAATTAATGCCAAAATCTTGGAGTTTTTATGTTTAGACGAATTCTTATTGCCAATCGTGGCGAAATTGCCATTCGCATTATTCGCGCCTGCAATGATTTAAATATCGAATCTGTAGCAATCTATTCTCACGCTGATAGAGATAGTCTGCATGTCAAAATGGCAACCCACACCTATGCCATAAGCGAAGATCCTATTAAAGGATATTTGGATCCTGATAGAATCATTGAAGCAGCAAAAGCAACCGAATCAGAAGCCATTCACCCAGGCTATGGTTTTTTAAGTGAAAATGCCCTTTTTGCAAAAAAAGTCAAAGAAGCAGGGTTAGTGTGGATTGGTCCAGAGAGTGAAGTCATCGCCAAAATGGGAGATAAGAATGCCGCAAGAAATCTAATGATACAAAATGGAATCCCAGTTGTCCCAGGCACAGAACCGCTTAACAAATTAAGTCTTTATGAAATACAAAAAATTGCAAGAAAAATTGGCTATCCTGTAATACTCAAAGCAAGTAGCGGAGGGGGTGGTAGAGGAATCCGTGTTGTGCATGAAGAGAGTGAATTAGAAAATGCTTTTAATGCTTGCAAAAGAGAGGCTTTGACATTTTTTAAAAATGATGATGTTTTTATGGAAAAATATATCCAAAATCCAAAACACATTGAATTCCAGATTCTAGCTGATAATTATGGCAATGTTATTCACCTATTAGAACGCGATTGCTCTATTCAAAGGCGTCATCAAAAACTCATAGAAATCGCCCCCTGCCCTACTATTAGTGCTGATTTAAGGCGGCGAATGGGAGTGGTTGCTGTGGCTGCAGCTAAGGCTGCAAACTATACCAATGCAGGAACAATTGAATTTTTAATTGATGATTCGAATAATTTTTATTTTATGGAAATGAATACAAGAATCCAAGTTGAACACGGCGTAACAGAAGAAATCACAGGCTTAGACCTTATTGGAAGGCAGATACGAATTGCCTATGGAGAAATTCTTGATTTAAGCCAAAATGACATTACCGCACAAGGATTTGCTATTGAAGCTAGAATCAACGCTGAAGATGTGCATAATGATTTCATACCAAACCCCGGAATTATCACTGCCTATTATCCTGCACTTGGACCTTTTGTAAGGGTAGATAGCTATATTTATAAAGACTTTGCAATTCCGCCCTTTTATGATTCAATGATTGCCAAACTTATTGTGCGTGCTACAAGCTATGATTTAGCAGTCAATAAACTCAAACGCGCATTAAGTGAATTTAAAATCCGTGGCGTTAAAACCACAATTCCATTTTTGATTAATATTTGTAATGACAAAGATTTTAAACGCGGAATTTTTGATACTTCTTATTTAGAAAGCAAATTGCCATCGCTAATGCCGCAAGAAACAAGTGATGAGAGTGATTTGGTGGCAGCTATTGCAGTGGCATTAACCAGTCAATTTGAAGAATAAAAATTCTTTAAATAAAAGTAATTTTAAGTAATTTTGTAGTAGAATTAACCCTTATTTTTACAAAAAGGCAATAACTTATGAAAAGAACATATCAACCACACAACACACCAAGAAAAAGAACACATGGTTTTCGCGTAAGAATGCAAACCAAAAATGGTAGAAAAGTTATCAATGCACGAAGAGCAAAAGGCAGAAAAAGATTAGCTGTTTAATCTTAAGTTTGGGTTTTTAGTTTTGGTCACTTTAAAAAATAAGAAAGATTTTGAAAATGTCTATAAAAGCCCTAAAAAATGGCACAATCCCTATTTTATTCTTTTTTTTAAAGAAAATCTCAAATCTAACCGAGTCGGTTTTTGTGTCTCCAAAAAAGTAGGCAATGCAGTTTGTAGAAATTTTGTCAAAAGACGCCTAAGAAACCTATATCGCAATTCAATGTCTAACCTAGTCAATGGCGATATGGTTTTGTTGGCAAAAAACGGATTAGACAAAGCTCCCTATTCCACTTTACAAAGTAGCTATAGCCACGCACTGATGCGACTAAAACTACTTCAAATTGGATGAATCTAAAAATGCAAAAACGCTTCTTTTTATCACTTATCTCTTTTTATCAGCGTTATATTTCAGCTTTGCTTGGTCCTAAATGTCGCTATTATCCCTCTTGCTCAGAATACTCCAAGCAAGTTTTTGAATTTCAAAATCCCATTGTCGCTTTTTTGAAAACTTTCTTAAGAGTTTTAAGTTGCAATCAATTCTTCCAAGGGGGCATTTCTTATCCAAAAATTCGTAAGCTTCTCCGCCATAGCTTTATGCCACCCAAAACGCCAAAATACTGGTTAATACCCATAAAAACTAAAAATTTTACTTTTAAGAATCTCCCTTGCATAACTAGAGATTCTATACAAAATGTTTATATTATAAAAAATTTCTCAAAGGTTTCCCGTGCTTAATAAACTCGATAATCTAAACTCACAAACTCGTATCATCATAGCTGTTGTTTTAGCGTTAGCTTTCTTCGTTCCTTATAGTTATTTTTATGCACCAAAACCACAAGAAAATAATGCCACTGCTACTGCTTCATCTATTCAAACCACGCAAAACCTCCCTACAACCAAAGAAGCAAAGCCTAATTCCGCTCAAGAATCAACGCAAATTTCTACAACACAAGAAATTATCACTACTATTAGTGGAGAAAATTTTGAATACCAAATCGATCGCCTAGGGAGAATCGCACAAGTTACTCTCAAAGAAGAAAAGTATCAAAAAGATGCAAAAAATCTTGAGTTATTTAGCAATGATATTACCAATCAAAGCAATCCAAAAATCCTAGAAATTCGTTTTGCCGATTCAATGCTTAATCAACAAGCTTTTAACACCCCTTATCAAACAAGCGCCACAAATATTGAATTAAAAGATAAAGCACAAACCCTTACGCTTACTCAAAAATTAGAAAATTTCACACTTACAAAAACTATCACATTTCACCCTAATGGTCTTTATGAAATCAAGATAGAGATTCCACAAAACTACACCTACTTCATCTCTCCTGGTATGCGCCCAAGTGCCGAAAATGATTCTTATGTCTTTAAGGGCGTTATCATAAAAGAACAAGATGGGACAATTACCGCTATTGAAGATGGCGATTCTAGCGGACAAAGCAATTTTGCAAACTCTAGCATATTAGCCGCTGTAGATAGATACTACACAACTTTATTTTTTAGTCAATCTAACAATCTTAACTCTGTAGTTTTAAGTAATGCTAATGAAAATCCAATGCCTTTTTTAAGCGCTAATGGAAATATTAAATTATCTGGCTACATTGGACCTAAAGATTATCGCTTATTAGAGAGCATCAACCCTAATCTTACCGAAGTAGTTGAGTATGGAATCATCACCTTTTTTGCCAAGCCTCTCTTTTTGCTTTTAGAAACACTTTATGACTGGTGTGGGAACTGGGGATGGGCGATTATTTTATTAACACTTATTGTTAGAGTTGTCCTTTATCCTTTGACTTACAAGGGAATGGTCTCTATGCAAAAACTCAAAGAACTTGCTCCAAAAATGAAAGAGATTCAACAAAAATACAAAGGTGAGCCACAAAAACTTCAAGCTCATATGATGGAGCTTTATAAAAAACACGGCGCTAATCCAATGGGCGGATGTTTGCCACTTCTTTTGCAAATGCCTGTGTTTTTTGCAATTTACCGCGTTTTATACAATGCCATCGAGCTAAAAGGGGCTGCTTGGTTACTTTGGATTCAAGACTTATCTGTTATAGACCCTTATTTTGTTTTACCAGTTCTTATGGGTATTACTATGTATCTCCAACAACATCTAACGCCAACTACTTTTAATGACCCCATACAAGAAAAAATCTTTAAATTCTTGCCACTTATTTTTACTATTTTCTTTGTAACTTGCCCTTCAGGTTTGGTGCTTTATTGGTTTGTAAATAATATTTTCTCCATCTTACAGCAACTACTCATCAACAAAGCTCTTGAACGCAAAAAAGCAAGGGAAATTGCCGAACACAAAAAGCATAAGGTCGAAAAATGAAGAAAATAGAAGCGACAACTCTTGAAAATGCCCTTATTGAAGCTTCTAAACTTTTTAATTGCTCTATTGTAGAACTAGAATATGAAATCATTCAAAATCCCCAAAAAGGATTTTTAGGTTTTGGCAAAAAAAATGCCATTATCTGCGCTCAACCCAAAAAAACAAATCAAACCCCAATCAAACAAACCTCTACGCCTAAACCTCAACCAATACCACAAAAAGAATCCTCCAAAGATCTTAATCAAATCTCTATACAAGTCCAAAAAGAACTACAAGAATTGCTTCAACTCCTTCCTTATAAGATTGATGAAGTAATTGTAGAACCCTATAATGAAAATACCTTGTATATTAAAATTGATGGGGAAGATTCAGCTTTATTAATTGGCAAAGAGGGTTACCGATACAAAGCTTTTTCTTATCTTATTTTTAATTGGGTAAATCATGTCTATGGACTAATGGTGCGATTAGAAATTGCTGAATTTCTTAAAAATCAAGAAGAAATGATCGCCAATCATCTTATGCCTGTTATTGAAAATATCAAAACCTATGGAAAAGCTCAAACAAAACCATTAGATGGAGTTTTGGCACACATCGCTCTTAAACAATTAAGAGAACAATTCCCAGACAAATATATCTCTTTTAGAATCAATCAAGAAGGACAGAGATATATCATTATCAATGAATTCCAACATTAATCAAACCATAGTAGCCCCAGCTACCACTTATGGAAAATCCTCTCTTAATGTCATTAGGTTAAGCGGACAAGATTCTCTGCTTATTGCTTCCAAACTTGCCAAAATAAATCCCAATTGCCTTAAAGTGCGCCACGCTAAACTCACCAAAATCTACTTTCAAGATGGTGAATTACTTGATGAATGTATTTTGATTTATTTTAAAGCACCCAATAGCTACACCACTGAAGATGTAATTGAATTTCAATGCCATGGAAGCACTTTTATTGCCCAAAGTATTCTGGAAGAATGCATCAAGCTTGGTGCAAGATTGGCTAAACCTGGAGAATTTACCAAACGCGCCTTTCTAGGTGGCAGAATCGATCTAAGTCAGGCTCAAGCTATCGCCAAACTCATAGAATCTTCAAATGCTAATGCACACAAAATACTAATGCGTCATTTAAATGGCGAGATGCATAGTTTTTGTGAAAATTTACGCAAAAATCTCCTTACACTCTTAGCTCATAGCGAAGTTTTTATTGATTATGCTGATGAAGAATTGCCACAAGATTTAATGAAAAATCTTTTAAACAAACTTGATTCTACCCTACTCACTCTCCAAAATCTCTTAGAGCAATCCATACAAAAAAAATCTATTTTTGAGGGTTATAAACTTTGCATTATCGGAAAACCCAATGTAGGAAAAAGCTCTTTACTTAATGCACTTTTACACGAAGATCGCGCTATTGTAAGTGATATTGCAGGAACAACACGCGATAGTATTGAAGAAAATTTTACTTTAGAGGGGCATTTATTGCGCCTCATTGACACAGCAGGAATCCGACAAAGCCAAGACATAATTGAAGCCAAAGGCATAGAGAGAAGCTTGCAAAAAGCCGAACAAAGCGATATTTTAATCGCCCTTTTTGATAGTAGTCGCCCCCTAGAAGAAGAAGATTTAAAAATAATAGAAATTCTAAAAACCCACCAAGATTCCAAAAAAATCATCGTTTTATTAAATAAAGCAGATTTAAAAGGAAGTTTTGATTTTCAAATACTAGCTCCTTTTAATCCACTTAACTTATGTCTCAAAGATGACAATATAACTTCTAGTAATTCTTTGTTATCGCATTTTAAAAGTCATCTTATTTCACTTCTTAACTCTCAAGAAAACTCACAAATGCTACTTCTAGTCTCACAATATCAATTTCAAGCCATTCAAGAGTGTATTCAAGCTCTCTATGATTCAAAACTTCCTTTAGTAAATGGCGAACTAGAACTCTTTAGTTTTCATATTAATGAAGCCTTAAAAGCTTTAGCTTCTATTACAAAACCTTATGAATATTCCCAAATGCTTGATGTGATGTTTAATGATTTTTGCCTTGGCAAATAAGCACACCTCTAGCTAACTTTTAACTATTTAGTCCTTAAAAATTCAAAAAGTAGCACCAAAACTACTGCAATATTTGCTAGAATCAAACCACTAAAAAATCCTACAAAATCCAACCAACCTTTTTTTAAAAAGATTAAAAATAAAATTGCAAAGAGTGCATATGCCAATAATCTTAAAGGCATAAAAAACATTTTAAATCCAAACTTACTAGTATCTTTGCTAAACCCACGCCAAAATTTTCGCCCCCTTTGTTTGCACTCTTTTACAAACTCTTCTTCAGAGATTTGTGGTGCATTCTCATCCCAAAATTCTTCTTCCTTGTCTTCTTTGCTTTGATAGAGATTTGCCAATGCCTCCAGCTCTTCTTTAGATGATCTTAAAATAAGCCTAGAAATCTTATTTTTCTGAGCTAGACAAGTAAAACCCACAATCATAAGAAAAGAAAGAAAGGCAAAAACAAAGCTAAACGCAAAAAGTCTGCCCCAAAAAATAGTAGCCAGACTTCCGCTAACAATCAAGATTCCAACAAGCACAAAAATGGCTGTCTTAATCCTCATCATCATCCCATTTTTTTTGGTAAGCATATTTTGGATCTTTGCTTAGCTCATCTAGCTCCCTTTTTTGCCTTTTATAAGCTTTATATACATTTAAAATAGCTGCCAAAACACCCCAAACAACCCCAAGCCAAAAAAGCCACCGATAGCCAAATAGAGCCTCCAATCCATAGCCAATCCCAACCCCAATAAGCACCGCCACTACCATTGAGATTCCAAGAGTAGCATTAGAATACGCTAGTATCGCATCACTATACTTTGGTTTTTGAATAGAATCTTTATTTTCCATATGCGCCTATCTCTAAAAACACTTCTTTAGCTTTACTTAAAACTTTATCAATCATTGCTTCATTCATTCCTACACAAATAAAACCTGTCTCAAACTGCGAAGCGGCAAAATATACTCCCCTCTCTAGCATTCCTTGATGAAATTTTCCAAACAATTCTGTATCGCTCTTTAGTGCATCTTCAAAGTTTTCTACTGGATTTTGGTTAAAGAAAAACCCAAACATACTCCCTCTCACACAAGTTTGAAGTGTAATCCCAAATTCAGCTGCAATATTCTTTAATCCATTAGTTAGTTGCAAAGCAAGTGATTCTAGCTTTCCATAAATTTCAGGATTATTTTTTAGCTTTTTTAAAGCCACAAGCCCTGCACTCATTGCCACTGGATTCCCACTTAATGTGCCTGCTTGATACACGCTACCTTGAGGTGAAAGGAGATTCATAATCTCTGATCTTCCACCAAAAGCTCCAACTGGCATTCCACCACCAATAACTTTTCCAAAAGTTACCAAATCTCCATTTACTCCATAGAAGCTTTGAGAACCATTTAATGAGGCTCTAAATCCACTCATCACTTCATCTAATATTAAAACAATCCCTTCTTGTTTGCAAAGCCTCTCTAAAGATTCTAAAAACTCTTTTTTAGCAGGAACTAACCCCATATTTCCTGCAATAGGCTCTAAAATTACACACGCTACACCCTTACCTTTTTGCTCGCTAATTTGAATACAAGATTCTACGCTTTGAATGTCATTGTATCGCGCAACCAAAGTATGCTTAGTAAAATCCTCAGGCACACCAGGAGAACTTGGCGAACCAAAAGTTGCCAACCCACTTCCCGCGTTCACAAGCAAAGAATCACTATGCCCATGATAGCAACCTTCAAACTTAATAATATCATCTCTTTTTGTATAAGCTCTAGCTAATCTAATAGCGCTCATAGTCGCTTCAGTGCCACTTGAAACAAAGCGAATCTTATCAATTCCTTCATAAATTGAAATTACTTCTTTAGCCAAAGCTGTTTCCAAAGTCGTTGGAGCTCCAAAGGATAAGCCTTTTTTGATAGTTTCTATAACAATTGCTTCAATCTCCTTATCGCAATGCCCAAAAATCAAAGGTCCCCAACTTTGCACAAAATCAATATAAGTATTATTGTCTTCATCAATCAAATAGGGACCTTCCCCTCTTTTGATAAAAGGGGGTGTGCCCCCTACACTTTTAAATGCCCTAACAGGCGAATTCACTCCACCTGGAATCACCTGCTTTGCTTCATTAAAATCATTAATACTATTTAAATGATTTAAAGTTTCCATAAATTGCCCTTTATTTTATTTTATGAGAGACAAATTTTGACATATTATTCAAAATCTCTCCGCCTTTTCTAAAGCCTAATGCACAAGCCTCATAAGCATAAAAAACATTGGCTTGATAAAAACTTCTATTATGCTGATTTATTAAAGCATATTCTTGATAAATCTCAGGATAATTTCCATAATTTCCACCATTTTGTACTAAAGGATTCCCTTTTGAATCAAGAATACTTACACTCTCTCCCTCCCTGCCAAAAGCATGTTTTTTTACTTGCTTTTTGCCTACTAAAGGCTCATAGGAAGTCTCTAGCAACAAAGGATGATTAGGGAATAAATCCCACAAAATCTTAAGCATTCTTTTGCTTTGAAACATTAATGTATAAGCAGGATTTAAAAAGATAGTGTTTTTATTTCGCATCATTGTAGTAATAAGATTAGCCAAATCAGGCTCATCAATGGCAATACTCTCCCAAGGAATCAATTTAAACCAAAATTCATAATTTTCTCCATTGAAACTCAAACCAGCATTTTCATCCAAATGCGCTTCGTGTGCATAACAAAAATTTGTCCCAAATCCCGCTTCTTTAGCAATAACTTCAAGCAATCGTATCGTCCTCTCTTCTTCCTCGCTTCCTTGAATGCTAGAAAAAAGTATCTTCCACCCTTCATAAATTTCATTAAAATTAGAAATATCTTCACCCAAAGTAATGATTCGTTTAAAGTTATCGCACAATGATTCATATAAGCTATTAAATTGCAATGATTCCTTAAATCCATTTTTTTTAAGCAAAGCCCATTGAATAATCGCACTTTCATAAACCATTGTTGGCGTATCTGCATTAAATTCTAGTAGCTTAATGGGCGCTCCATCAAGCCCACCTGCCAAATCAAATCGCCCATACAAATGCCAATGCACTTCCTCTTCCCAGCTCATTTGAATCGCTTCTACTAGATTAAAAGGGATTCCAAGCTCAAAAAATAAATCATTATCAATCACATATTGACCTGCTTCTACATACATATCATACAACTCATTAACTGCATCATAATAATTTTGTGCTTCTTGCTCACTTACTACAACAATTTCATCACTCACATAAGGCGTCTCATCAACATCTGTATGCCAACTAAGCCCTAAATTTTCTAAATCTTCGTTACTTAATGGCGTTGCTTTAATAATCTCCATTATTAACCCCCAAAAGCACTTGTGGAGCTACTAGAGCGATTCTGGGTTGCGCTAGTGTTGTTTGGAGAATAAAATCCACTGCGACCTACACTACTTGTAGCACCTGTAGCACTACGATTAAAAGAGCTTTGTGAACGCTCATAAGCTTGTGGAGTTTTATAACTTGTTCTTTGCTGGGCTTGATAATTTTGATTATTAAAAAGCTTACTTCCAATCCAACTTCCCAAAATTGCCCCTGCTGCACTTGCCAAAATCGTTTCACCAAGTGATAATCCAGCGCCTGTTGGGTTTGTAAGTTGCGAAGTACCTGCATCGATTTTTTTTGATTCTTCTGCTATGATTTTATCAATTTCCTCTTGACTTAAAATCCGCTCATTTCCATTAGCTTCTCTCAAAATTACACGCGTTGTATCACTTGGAGTTTCTTCTAAAATCTTATAAGTTCCATCACTTTGTTGCTCAATAGTTACTGTCGCACCATTTTTAGTAGCTTGCTCCAAACTTCTAGTGTTATTAGAAGTTTGAGCTCCATTATCGCAACCCACCAATGTCAAAATTGCTACCAATCCTAAGCCGCTTTTGCTAAAAACGCCTACAATCTTAGGATCTGATATTTTTTTTAAAAACTTTTTCATTCTCTAAAAACTCCTTAATTTTCCCAAATTTAAAAGAGATTATACACACAAGAAAATAAAATTGCCCTTGAAAAATTGTGCTATTTTTTTTATAAATTTTTAAGTTTTAATTAAATAGAATACCTGCTTTTTATTCAAATTAAAATTCTTAAAGGAAATGTGATGAAAATGACTAAAATATCTCTTGTAGCTTGCATTGCACTTGGAAGTCTTTCAACTGCAAGTTTTGCACAACCACTTGAAGAAGCCATTAAAGGCATTGATGTAAGCGGAATGTTGCGTTATCGCTACACTGATGATCGCTACAAAGATCAAAATTTTGACAAAAATGGAACCACAAAAGGAAATGCCAATCACCAATGGCGTGCAGAAGCACTCTTTAAGACTCCTGTAATCAACAATGTTTCAATGAATCTAGGAATTGGCTACCACAATGCACAACAAAATGTCAATCATGGAAAAGGGGTTGCTGATAACAATGGTAATCTTGCAACTCCTGGAACAGCTAACGCTTTCTTAGGCAATGGCTTAGGTTCTGGATCAGATAGCTGGTTTGGTGTAAGAGAGTTTAATATGGTAATTACTCCTGATTCAACTAACACCACTATTAAAGCGGGTAAAATGATTATGCAAACCCCAATTAGTGACACACTTGATGATAGAGCAACGGGTATTTTTGTAACAAATTCAGATTTAAATCACTGGACATTTAGTCTTGGGGCATTTGATTCTTGGAGCATTGATGACTATCAAACAGGATATACACTAGATCCTGACAACGGCTCTATTGATAAACCTCTTTATACCGCTGCAGCTTTGAGCAATTATGATACGAGCATTGGAAATTTCAGTTCTCAACTTTGGCTTTTTAATGCTACAGATATGATTGATTTTGCAGGTTTTGGTGAACTTGCTTGGCAAGATTCAATGTTCCATTTAAAAGGGCAATATGCTTTTAGCAAACTCAATAGCGATGCCAATTCTCCTTGGACAGGCATATATGGAGGAAATAAAGTAAAAGAAGGGAACGATCTTTACACACTTGAAGCAGGTGTAAAATTCCACGAGCTTAATGTTCCACTTGCTGCAAAAATAGGTTATTGGGGTAACACACAAGATGGTTATGCAGTTTCACTAGATAATGAAGGATCATTCCAAAAAGTAGGACAAATTTGGTTTGAAAATGTCGCAACAGGTGTTAGCATTTCTATGTTACCTGCAGAAGGACAAAATATGCCACGAGGATTTGAATCCAATGAATTAAGTCTATTTTATGCCAACATCAACTATGACATTTTAGAAAACTTAAATGTTGGAATAGACTTCGTAAGTGGAACTAACAAAATCTCAAGAGGTCAAGGTGCAGCACACTATAGTGGTGATATTGATTTTACAGAAATCAATCCAAACATTACTTGGCAATACTCTAAATCTCTTAGAATCTTCGCTCACTACTCTATTTTAACAACAGATGCAACAAGACAAATTGCATTAGGTAGCCAAAATACTGCAGCTTGGAATGATGCAGTTAATAGCGATTCTGAAGATAGAAATCGCCTAAGAGTGGAAGTTAAATACACTTTCTAAGTATAAATGGGAATTTTTCCCATTTAACCCCTTATTTTCTTTTTTTACTTTTTATAAAACTTCTTTGAAAGTTTGCTACAAATTCTATTTTTTTTAAAACTTTTTTCATTTCTCACAAAAAGAAAAGCTAAAATTTATTTTTATTTTGCTACCTTAATGTTGCATATTCTAAAAAATTATTATTATTCTATTTTAAGGAGAATCTATGCGAACAAAATGGGTAGAAACCCGAAAAAATGACAAAATTAAAACTCAACTCCATTATGCAAAAAAAGGAATTATTACTCAAGAAATGGAATATGTGGCTAATATCGAGCACTTAGAAGCCGAAACTATTAGAAAAGAAATCGCCAAAGGGCGCTTGATATTACCCTCCAATGTCAATCATACCAATCTAGAACCTATGGGTATTGGGATTTCTGTAAGGACAAAAATTAATTCCAATATCGGAAGCTCTGCCCTTGCAAGCTCCATAGAAGAGGAAGTTCAAAAAACAATCATCTCTATCAAATATGGCGCTGATACCATTATGGATTTAAGCACAGGTGGAGATTTAGATTCTATTCGTGAAGCAGTAATCAAAAACTCTAGCGTCCCAATTGGAACTGTGCCCATCTATCAAATTTTACACGATGTTAAAAATGATATTAATGCCTTAACTATTGATAAAATGCTAGAAGTTATGGAAAGACAAGCCAAGCAAGGCGTTAGCTATTTCACAATTCATTGCGGATTCTTACTAGAACATATGCCTCTTCTAGCCAAACGCAAAATGGGAATCGTTAGCCGTGGAGGTAGCCTAATGGCTTCTTGGATGATGCATTATCACAAGCAAAATCCTTTCTATGAAGCTTTTGATGATATTTTAGAGATTTGTCAAAAATATGATGTTTCTTTAAGCCTTGGAGATTCTTTGCGCCCAGGTTGCTTGGCTGATTCAAGTGATGCAGCTCAACTTGGTGAATTAAAAGTCTTAGGGGAATTAACCAAAAGAGCTTGGGAAAAAGATGTTCAAGTAATGGTTGAAGGTCCAGGTCATGTCCCAATGAATGAAATTGAACGCAATGTCGAACTTCAAAAAGAACTTTGCTTTGAAGCACCTTTTTATGTTCTAGGACCGCTAGTTACAGATATTGCTGCAGGATATGATCATATTGCTTCAGCCATTGGAGCAGCCATTGCTGCTTGGAAAGGTGTTGCTATGCTTTGTTATGTTACCCCAAAAGAGCATCTAGGTTTGCCTAATGCTAAAGATGTGCGTGAGGGAATCATTGCTTATAAAATTGCCGCACACGCTGCAGATATTGCTAGAGGGCGCATTAATGCTAGAGTAAGAGATGATGCAATGAGCAATGCGCGCTATAATTTTGACTGGAACAAACAATTTGAACTCGCACTTGATCCAGAAAGAGCAAAAGAATATCACGATGAAAGTTTGCCACAAGAAGTTTTCAAAGAAGCAAAATTCTGTTCAATGTGTGGTCCAAAATTCTGCAGTTACAAAATTTCACAAGAAATTATCGAACAAAATAGTTAAAAAGGAAAAAGATGAATCAAGAACAACTAGTTAGCTTATTAAAAGAAATTATTTACCCTAATTTCGAAAAAGACATTGTAACCTTTGGGTTTGTAAAAGAAATGTTAATTCACGAAAATGCGGTTTCACTTCGCGTTGAAATCCCATCAGCTTCCCCCGAAGTAGCCGAAACGCTTCGCACACAAATCACACAAAAACTCAATGCTCAAGGTATTAATAAAATCAACCTTGACATTAAACAGCCCAAACCGCAAGCCCAAAATCAAAAACCGCAAGGCACAAAAAATCTCGCTCCACAAATTAAAAACTTTGTAATGGTAAGCAGCGGTAAAGGTGGGGTTGGAAAATCCACTACAAGTGTTAATCTTGCAATTGCTCTAGCTCAACAGGGCAAAAAGGTAGCCTTACTTGATGCTGATATTTATGGTCCAAATATACCGCGTATGCTAGGTTTGCAAAATGACAAACCAGAAGTGGATCAAAAACTCAAAAAACTCATTCCACTACAGGCTTATGGAATCGAGATGATTTCAATGGGAGTGCTTTATGATGAAGGACAAAGTCTTATTTGGCGTGGTCCAATGATTATTCGCGCCATTGAGCAAATGCTTAGCGATGTTTTATGGGACAATTTAGATGTAATGGTTATTGATATGCCACCAGGAACGGGAGATGCGCAACTAACTTTAGCTCAAAGTGTCCCTGTTACAGCTGGAGTTGCTGTCTCTACTCCACAAAAAGTAGCATTAGATGATGGTGCAAGAGCCTTAGATATGTTTGCAAAACTCAAAATTCCTGTTGCTGGGATTATTGAAAATATGAGTGGCTTTATTTGTCCTGATTGTGGCAAAGAATATGACATTTTTGGCAAAGGCACCACTGAAGAAGTCGCTAAAGCTTATGGAACAAAAACTCTAGCACAAATCCCAATTGAACCAAGCGTAAGAGAAGCAGGAGATAATGGAAAACCAATTGTCTATTTCCATCCTGATTCAAAATCTGCTAAAGAATATTTAAAAGCCGCTAAAGAATTATGGGATTTTATGGAAGAAGTGAATACCAAGAAACTTGCTGATAATAGTGCAATCCAACCCGTAGATACTGGCAAATCTGCTTGTTCTTCTTAAGTTTTTAAGCAAATTCCTTTAAGGATTTGCTTAAGATTCTATCTTGCCAAATTATGAATGCCAATTTTTCTTTATTTTTTTATATTTTCCCCTCTTAGCTCTAGCAAAAACAACCAAATTATGACGGAATTTCCTTGCTAAATTTTGCGCTTTTTTTAGCTTTTTAGCACCTAGGGCATAAAGCATTTGATATTCCTCTGGAGAATAAAACCACTCCCCCTTAGGCTGAAAAAATTTAAAATCTATACTATTAAGCTTTGCAAGTCTAGCTAATTCTGCAAAGATTCCATCAGAAATATCCATTCCCGCTTTAGCAATCTCATTAAAAGCTAAAATCATTTTGGGATATAAAATAGGAAAATCAAAACGAGAATTTTTAAGAATCTGATCAAAGCGTAAAGCATTTTTAAGATGCTTAAGATTCTTGCCAAAAGCTTGTTTGTTAGACAAATTTAATGGACTTCTTGGACTAAGATAAGCTAAAAAATCACCCTTTTGAATTGGTTTTCTAAAAAGTGTTTTTTTACCTTTTTCTCCAAGAATCGTAAAAGAAAAATGTAGCTTTTCCCCTACAATAGTATCACCACCCACGATTTTAACACCAAAACCTTGCGCTATAGCGCTAAAAATTCTTGCTAATTCCTTTGCTTCTTTAAAATCCTTTGGAATACAAAGTGTTAATAAAGCAAACTTTGGAATCGCATTCATCGCATAAATATCCGAGAGATTAACTAAAAAAGCCTTTTTGAAAATCCTATCTAAGCTCCCCCACTCTCGCTTAAAATGAATCCCTTCAAAAAAAGCATCATTTGCTACAACAAAATCACCAAGCACAACCCCATCATCACCTATGCCAAAACTTGTTTTGCTTTGCGTTAATTCCTCAATAAAAACCTTTTCTCTATCTCTCATTGTTTTGCTATTTTTTAGTCAATTCTCATACTCATATCAATCCAAGTTGCTTGATGGATTATCGCTCCACTTGAAATTGCATCTATCCCACTTTTAGCATATTCTTTTAAATTAGCCAAAGTAATATTGCCACTAGCTTCTAACAATACATTTGGCGCAATTAAATCTCGCATTTTAACAACTTCTTTAATTGCTGCAGCCTCCATATTATCGCACATTAAAATATCAATTCTTGATTCTAAAGCTTCTTTGGCTTGTAAAATATTTTCACATTCTACTTCTATTTTGGTGGTAAAGGGGATTTTCTCTCGTATTTCTTGAATAAACTTACTTAATGATAAAATCCTTGATAAATGTGTGTCTTTTAACATCAAACAATCATCTAAGCCAAAACGATGATTAATAGCTCCACCATTTCTCGTGGAATATTTTTCAAAATCTCTAAGCAAAGGTCGTGTTTTTCGCGTATCTAGTAATACACACTGCGTCCCTTCTAGAGCCTTAACATACTTATTTGTAAGAGTAGCAATTCCACTGGAATGCTGTAAAAGATTCAAAATAGTTCGCTCTGCTCCCAAAATCGCACTCATCTTGCCCTTGAAAGTTGCAATTTTAGTTCCCTTGCAAAACGCCTCTCCATCTTTTAGAGAAAACTCTACTTCAATGCCTAATAATTCACACAGGCGATCCACATAGATTCTGCCTGATAAAATACCATCTTCTTTGACTATAATATAGCTTTCTACTGCAATATTGTTTTCAATTCTTGAGTATAAATCTCCCTTGCCCATATCCTCTTTTAAAGTTGCTCTCAAAAAATCATCTAATAAAATCTTATGCATTATCTATCCTTATGAAAGTTCTAACATTTTCTCTAAAGCCCGCTTGGCTTTTATTGCCACTTCCTCTTTGAGTAATATTTCATTATATTCTTCCCCCCTATCCAAAGCTTCCAAGACATTCAAAACATCTTGCAAAGTTGTTTCATTCATTGTAGGACATTCAGGCTTAGTAGAAGAAAGCACAAAGGTATTTTGAATTCCATTATAAGGCTTTCTTAGGCGATTTACAAGATTAAATTCTGTCCCTACTACAACCTTTTGAGCTGGATCTAATTTTTGCACATATTGAATAATTTGACTAGTAGAACCAACAAAATCTGCCTTTTGCACAACACTAGGGGCGCATTCAGGATGCACTGCCACCAAAATATCAGAATATTTTTGCCGATAAAAATCCACATCTTCTGCTCTAAAAAGCTGATGCACTGAACAAAACCCATCATAGCAAATAATATCCGCATCTAAAATTTTTTCCTTTGAATCTAGCCCCAAAACCGCACTTTTTAAGTCATTTTGAGAAGCTAGATTCTGCCCTAAGCACTTATCGGGCAAAAAGAATATTTTTTTATTATGTTTGAGAGCATAATCCATAATTTTAGCTGCATTAGCACTTGTGCAAACCACTCCTTCAAGCTCTGATACTTTTGCTTTAACTTCTGCGTTAGAATTAATATAAGTTATGGGAAAAATAGAATTAATTCCATATTCTCTTAATTTTTCAATAGATTTATCAAAATAAGTATCATCAATCATTCTAGCCATAGAACAACAAGCAATCTTAGGCATAAAAACACGCTTTTGTGGTGCCAAAATTTTCACACTCTGACCCATAAAGCCAACCCCACAAAACACTATATTTTTATTGCTGCTTTGAGAAGATTTTCTAGCTAATTCCAAGCTATCTCCAATTAAATCTGCAATTTCCACAATCTCATCACGCTGATAGAAATGTGCCACTAACAATACATCAAGCTTCTTTTGCAATTCTTTGATTCTTGCTTTCATTTTCACTCCTTGTATTTGGCAATCTGTTGTCCAAAAAGCACTTTTTCTCTAGGCTTTAGATCATATTCCCAATTTTTTGAAAGAATTACAATCGTTGAACCCATATGAAAACAGCCTATTTCCTCACCTTTTTTAATTTTTATGGGATTTTTGTATTCATAGATTTTATTCATTTTAAGATTAACAATTTCTGATTCTATATTAATTTGAATTTTCCCCACATTCAAAGCACCAATTGCCACATAATAAAAAGTATTACCAAAATCATCTTGACATTCCAAAACCACTCTTTTATTTTTATTAAAAAGATTATCATTTTTAAGTAGCGATTTTTCATTGACCGACAAAAGTATTCCTTGTATAACTTCAATTCTTTTTACTTCCAAATTAACTGGTGCATGGAATCGATGATAGTCTCTTGGTGAGAGATAAAAATTAACAAAAGAATAATGTTCATCTAAATCTTGATGGATAAAATCTCTTAACCCATAGCTTTTTCCTTTGATTTGCATTGCCATATTACCTTTACAAACCCCGCTTTCCATTATCATTCCATCACAAGGAGATATCAATGTATTTTCCATCCTATCAAAACTTCGCATCTTAACTAATGAGCGAGTAAAAAGTGCATCAAGTGTGGGATAACTCTGCAAAGTGTCAAACTCTTCTAAATCAATTTTAAATAGTTTAACATATGTCTTATTGATTAAAAATTGTAACTTAGAGCAAAAGGCAAAGCAAGACAATTTTTCAAAAATTTGTGAAATCAAATTTGTATAATGCAAGATTACTCCTTTATCCAAATAGAATATTCATTTAAATTAGGGCGGTTTTGAAGCACTTCAAAAGGTTTAAATTTTTCTTTATATCCCATAGAATAATGGTCTTTTATCCAATACCCAGGATAAAGATATTTGATATTATACTCTTTTGCAAAGGCAATTTGTTTAAGAATAGAATAACTTCCAATAGAAAATTTTTTAAAATCGTGATCGTAATAACAATACACCGCCGAAATTGCATTATCTAAAACATCAACTAGCGCCACTCCAACTAGCTTTTCTTCATAATAATAGTCAAATTCATAACCAAAATCTTGATAACCCTGAACAAAGGTTTCATAATAAATTTCTAAAGTGCTTTTTTGATACTCCCAACCTTTTTTATCGTGCATTACTCTATGATATTTTTCATAAAGCTCCAAATGCTCAAAACTCACTCTTGGTCTTGTAATTTTAAGCTTTAATGGATTTTTTAGGATTCTTTGATGAGACTTTGAAAAAATGAAATTTTCACAATCTTGGCGAATTGAAATACATTCCTCACAACCTTGACAAATAGGCACAAAAAAATAACACCCAAAACGCCTCCAACCCCGCTGTAACAACAAATCATAAAATTCTTTACTGCACTGCTTAATATAAAAATAACGAAATTTAGATTCTATTCCCTCTAAATAACTACAAGGTTTTGAGCTTTGAATAATTTCAAAAATTTCCATTATCTCACACTAAGCAAAATAGAAGAATCATTTACATTTTTAGCGGTAGCTTGAAACTCTTTTTTGGCATTGGTTACTTTTAATAAATAATTGCGTGCTTCTTCATATTTCAATGAGGTTCTAAGTTTGCGATACACTTCTGCCGAAGTCATAGAGTTAATCACTTCAACTGCTTTTTTTCTATCTTTATGAAAAACTGAAAGCACATTTCCACTCCCCGTGTTATAAGCAGCAATCACACAATATTCGTGAGAAAGGCTATTTTTAATCCCTGTTAAATAACGCGAAAAAAGAATATCCAAATAAGTCGAACCATATTGAATATTAATCTTTGGGGTAAATAGCATCTCTTTAGTTGGAATACCATCTTTGTTATTTAGCGCTCTATAAACATCTCGCCCAGCACTTGCAGGAACGACTTGCATAAGTCCATAAGCAGGAATATGACTAACCGCATAAGGATTAAAGCTGCTTTCTGTTTTAATAATAGCAAAAATCAAAGCTTGTTCTATGCCATACTCTTTAGCATATAGCGCCACATATTCACCATATTTATGCTCACTTTGAATCTCTCTATCTGCCACCATATCAAACTGCACATAATAGACAACCTTTTTCTGTCCTTCTTCTTTTATTTCCCTTGTTTTTAAGCTATTATCAATCAAATAAGTTGCATAGCGATTTGCCCTCCACGGATACAAAATCACTTTTCCCTCATTATCTTTGACCAAATTTGCCAAATAAGGAGTCCCTGAATAAACCACCTCTTTATCCGAATACAAATCCACCTTTTCTGGATCATCTGGGGTAAGCAAGGTCGTTACAATCGCTTTGTGTAAGGCTTCTTTGGGATTTTTAGTATCCAAAGTTGAAACCAAAATCACACCTTTAGCAAAATCAACTTCCGCGCGAGATAGGTAAGAATCAGTATATTTTACATACACTTCTTGGGAGGCAGTTTGCGCATCATCTTTACCCCAATTCTGGATAACTTTTTGTGTTAATTGTGCAACAATTTTTTTAAAATTAGCTTGAAGATTTTTAATGAGACTTTCTAATTGCTCAGAATCCAAAACTTCTTCTAAGAGTGCATTAATGGCCGTATCTAAAGTCGGTTCAGCATTAGATTTTGCTACTTCTAAAGTCGTATCCACTGCTTGATTAATAACTTTTTTTACAACTTGTTCTGTAGAAAAGTTTTGTGAGTTATAGATTATATCCCTATAACCTAGCAAACAACCGCCCAAAAAAAGGGCTAGAAAGGCTAATGGGATTAGAACTTTAAAAGATTTCAAGAAGCTAACATTCCTTCTTTAATTTCTTGAGCTTTTTGTTTTGAAGCTAAAATTTCAGCCAAATAAAATGCAAATTCTAAAGCAGTTGCAGGTCCTTTTGAGGTGATAATATGACCACTTTGAATCACGTTTTTATCTTTTTTATAATTTATATTTTCTATATTTTTTTCAATACCTGGATAACAAGTGAAATCACAATTTTCTAATACACCCATTTTAAAAAGTGCCAATGGGGCAGCGCAAATAGCAGCAATAATTTTACAATCAGAGTGCAATTTCAAAACAATTTCTTTTAATTCACTAGAAGCGATAAGATTCTGTGTTCCTTCCCAACCTCCAGGAAAAACAACCGCATCTAAACTAGACCTATTGATTTCTCTAAGCGAAGCATCTGCAATAACTTTTATACCACCTTGAGAAATCACCTCTAAAGAATCATTTAAACTAGCAACCACGACTTCGCAACCCACTCTTCTTAAAACATCAATAATCGTAATTGCCTCTAATTCTTCAAAACCCTTGCCAAGTGGAATCAAAACCTTTGCCATTAGATACCTTATTTAACTTTATCTAGGTATTCGCCTGTTTCAGTATTAACACGAATCAAATCACCCTCTAAAACATGGTAAGGCACTTGCACGACCGCACCTGTTTCTAAAGTAGCAGGTTTTTTACTTGCACTTGTCGTATCGCCTTTAAAATTTGGTGGAGTTTCTACTACTTTTAACTCAACCGTTTGTGGCACATCAACCGATATTGCTTTACCATTATGAAATAAAATACTTACTACCATTGATTCTGTCATCCACTTTGCAACATCGCCAACTTGATCTTCACTCAAGCCAATTTGCTCATAAGTTTCATTATCCATAAATTGAAAGAAGTCTCCATCGTGATAAAGAAACTGCATTGATTTTTCTTGCAAATTTGGCTCTTCGCATTTATCACCGGCATGAAAAGTTTTTTCTAGCACTCGACCATCTAAAAAAGATTTCATTTTTACTCGCACAAATGCAGCACCTTTACCAGGCTTTACATGTTGATATTCTGTGATTCTATAGGGGACACCCTCTAACTCAATCTTTAAACCTTTTTTTAAATCTCCCATTGAATAAGCCATTTTTTTCCTTTTTATTAAATTTTATTTGAACTTCCCAAAATATCCATTCTCTCTGCCATAACCCTAACCATTGCTTCCTTAGCAGGGGCAAAGAATTTACGCAAATCAAATTGTGTTTTATCTTCATTGGCTACGCGTCTAACTTCTGCCATAAAGGCTATTCGCAAATCAGTGTCTGTATTAACCTTATTAATCCCACCCTTTATAGCTTCTTGCAAGAAATCAAAAGGCACACCCTTGCTTCCTTTTAAATCTCCACCTGTGTTTAAAAAACTCGATCTCACATAATCAGGAATCGCACTAGCACCATGAAGAACAAGTGGAATCTTAGTCCTGCGCTTCACTTCTTGCAATCGCTCAAAATCAAGCTTTGGCTCTCCTTTAAATTTAAATGCACCATGACTTGTCCCAATAGCAGGAGCTAAAAAATCTACTTTGGATTCTTTAACAAATTCTTCTGCTTCTTGTGGATTTACCAAACAAGCGTCTTTTTCATCTACTGAAATATTATCTTCAATCCCCATTAATCTTCCAAGTTCTGCTTCTACACTTACACCTGCGATATGAGCAACTTCAACCACTTTTTTTGTCTCTGCTAAGTTTTCTTCAAAAGGATGATGACTAGCATCGATCATTACCGAAGTAAATCCTGCCCTAATAGCGCGAACACAAGATTCAAAACTAGTCCCATGATCCAAATGCAATGCAATAGGAATATGTGAATAACGATTAGCAAGAATCTTTACCATTCCCACTGCCATATCAATCCCCATATATTTAATAGCCCCTTCACTGGCTTGGACAATAATAGGCGAATTTTTAAGATTTGCTGCTTCAAAAATAGCACTAAGCATTTCATAATTTACAAAATTAAATGCCCCTACTCCATAGTTTTCTTGATTAGCCTTTTGCAAAATTGCATTTCCACAAACTAACATATAAGCCCTTATTTAATAATTTCTACTTTAGCTTTAGCGCGCAAATCTTGACCTTCTTTTCTAACATTCTCTTGGAATTTTGTCAATTTTAGATTTTGCTCAATTTGCTCACTCACTTCTTTAAGTCCTAAAGTTGTTGTTGGGCGTTTATCATCAACATAAATCACATGGTATCCAAATTGTGTTTTTACTGGAGTTTGAGTGTATTTACCCTTATCAAGCTTGAAAGCCGCATCTGCAAACTCTGGGACAACTTGACCTTTTGCAATCCAACCTAATTCTCCGCCATTTTGCGCACTACCATCTTTAGATTTTGCTTTGGCAAGTTCCTCAAACTTACTTGCAACATTTTTACCTGCTTTTTTAAGTTCAGCAATAATGCTTTTAGCATCTGCTTCGCTACTAACTAAAATATGCTTAACTTTAGCAGTTTCTGGCTGAACAAATTTAGCCTTATTTTGATTATAGAATTTTTCAATTTCAGAGCTAGAAACCTTCACTTTTTCCATTTCTTGGCGCATCCAAACTTCTAATGCCAAGTCTTCCTTAACGCTTTCTAAGGCGTTTTTAAATTCTTTTGATTTTTCAATACCCTCTTTCTTGGCTTGAGCAATTAAAAGTTTTCTTTCGATAGCCTGATTCACCACTTGATCTTTTGCCTCTTGTGGTAATTGCGCAAAAGAAACCCCCGGCATCGCTCTCATAAGCGCTGCAATATCTTTTTCTGTAATCTCATCACCATTAACCTTAGCAAAAGTCTCTGCAAAACTCACACCCTGCAATAAAGAAAATGCTATAGCTGAACTCAAAAGTATTTTTTTCATATTTAAAACCTCGTTAAGAATTTTTTTAAGATTCTATCCTTATTTTTTTAAATATTTAATTAACTAAAACAAAGATTTTAAATTTTATAAACAAAAAATTTTGAAGATAAACTGAAGCAAAAGGCAAAGCAAGAAATGTAATTTTAATTTTAGAGATTCTAAGTTTCACCTAGAATCTCTAATAAAAAATCAATAAGAAGAAGTTTTAGAATCAATCACCCTATAATTATAAGGCTTATTGTTCTTATCTAATTCCAAAAGTTCTTTTGGAGCAGGACCATTAATTTCTTCATGTTTATAATATCGTTCACCTGCTTTATGTCCATTCAAATCCACTTTATAACGAATCTCCCCTGGATTATATTTTTGAATATCTTCAAAACCTAAATTAGAAGTTTTAAAGTCTTTGATTCCATTTGCATTAGCGATTTCTACAAGCTTTGTTTGCCCCATTCTAGCCATTTCAACAGCTTGAAGTAACATTCTACTTGCCTCTCTTGGATTATGGAAACCAGTTGAGTTTTCAGCACCCACAAAATCACCTCTCATTTGACCTTTTCTGTGCAACTCCAAAGGTTCTTTTAATGCTGCAGAAATTTTTGCATCATCAGGTTTGCCATTAGTTTGATAACTAGGCATTGCACCAAGTTTTTCACGCAACACTTTAATATCTTCAATTAAACTTACCATTGCATATTCTGCACTTCTTAAATCATAAGCTACAGATTTTTGAATATCTGCCACTTGTTGTCTAAGATATTCTTCACTTTGAGTGTGGCAAGACTTGCATGCTGCATTAATATCTTGCAATGGTGAAGTAATATTGTGCTGTGTCATTTTCTTAGAACCTTTTCTAATATAAGGCATATGGCAATCTGCACAGCTTACGCCATTAGCCGCATGCACACCACCACTATAAAGCTCTGATTCTGGGTGCTGAATCTTAAGCATCGGTGCTTTAGTAAATTTATGCGTCCAATCTTTATCAAACACATCTCTTATTTTTTCATAATGTGCATCAAACATTTCAATTCTAAAAGGTTCATTTCTCTTCCATTCACTCCAAGGGAATACAAGCTCTAAGCCATCAACTTCAATTTCTGTAGGTTTGTTTCCATCTCTCCAAACATCAATTTCATCATAAGTTTTTTGTGTGCCATTCCACCACTTTTTACTTGGATCATTAGCAATTGATTCGCCTATTGCTTTTACTTTTGTTCCTGTTGGTTTAAAATAATATTCCACATGACATTGTGAGCACACAAGCGTTCTCATCTCTTCTCTTGAAGCCTTTACCCCTGTTACTGGATCAGGTTCATAACCCCTAAATTTCACTAATGCATTAATAGCTGCTTGTCTTGTAAGACGCAATTGCATATCATTTGGATTATGGCAATCTGCACAAGTTACTCCCATTCTTGTCCCTCCATGTGGTCCGCTATGATCAACAACACCTTCTACTTCAGGCACATTCTTAATCATTGTCCAATATTTTGTAGAGTTAAAAGAAATCCATTTCTCTTCTGGAGTATCTCCAATTCCCATATTTTTAAGTAACCACGGACTCCAACCACTATGACAATTCATACAAGCTGTAGGTTGTCCATTAAAAGCCGCAAAACCATGAGCATTTAAAAAATCTTTATTGTTTCTTGCCGTATCCATCTGATCAACTTGAATCCAAAAATGCCCTCTTTCCTCATTAGCATCAAGACTAAATGGATATCCCGCCCAAAGAATTGTAAGCTGTGGATAGCGAATAAGCTTTGAATAAGCTAGATTTCCACCAAATTCTGTTGAAATAGGCTTCTCTGTTTCCACCGTCAAATACATATCTAAATAATCAGGGAAATTTTTACCCCAATGATCAAAAGTTGGATTATCATCGCTCATTTCCACAAAGCCCTTTGAGCTAATTCCTCCCGTTCCTTCAGATTGCTTTTTAGCAATATCACTATTTAACCATAACAACCCTGCAATAATAATCACTGCAACAATAACTAAAATTGGCAATACAGGTGATTTCTTTTGCATTTTAACCTCCTAAAATAATTTAAAAACCTCTTTTATGTCCCACACTTTCGTGACAAGACACACAGCTAAGCGACCCATTTCCATGTGGATTTGTTGTTGGATTTACAACATTGCTAACCATTTCACTATGACAGCGCACACAATTATCTTGAATCATATTTTTTGATTTTTGCGTTGCAGTTAAGTTTGTTGGCAAAACATCTAGCTTAAAGGTAAAAGCATAGGCGTGTCCCACTCCACTTTCTGCTTTTGCAACCCATTTTTCCACAAAGTTATGTGGCAAATGACAATCATTGCAAGTTGCGCGTGGCTTACCAGCTATTTTTTGTGAATGTGCCCCCCTTGACCAATCATTATAAACATCATTCATAATGTGGCAATTGTTACAAGCTTCGCTATCATTGCTAAAATAAGACAAACCCTTTGCATTATAAAAGGTATAAAGCCCTATAACAACAATCACAACGCACAAAAACCCTAGCAATCCTGCCATAAATGAGAGCGGTTTTTTAGGTTTATTACCTTCCAATTTACGCTCCTTGAGAAATTTTTGAATTTAAAAATTTTAAATCCAATTTTGAAATTTTAATCACTTCTAAAAAATTTTGCCTTGATTTAAATCAAAAAAGTAAATAATTGATAAATGAAAACTAATTTTTGGGGATATATTTAAAAGTTGGAAGTCCCAAATGATACCTAATAGCAACCAATCTAATCACAAATCCCAACAGCAAAGAACCTATAATCACCAAATCCTCATTGAGATAAAAATAATTTTGACTAACAAATTCCAAAGCAGCATATAAGCTACCAACAATCAAAGCCACACTTGCATAAAGCTCTTTTTGAAAAACAAGTGGAATCCTAGCGCAAAAAATATCTCGCAAAATTCCCCCAAACACACCCGTAATTACCGCTCCAGCCACTGCCATTGCACCACTTGGGTGAAAATCCATTCCAATTCTAGCACCAATCACACTAAACACCGCCAAACCTAGTGCATCTAAAATCAAAAAAGCTTTTTCAAAACGCTCCACAAAATAAGGGATTCTAGTGGTTATCAATGCCGCCACACAAACAATAACCAAATATTCCGGATGCGCTACCCAAGTAAGCGGATAATGCCCAAACAAAATATCCCGAATCGATCCTCCACCAATAGCTGTAACACAAGCAATAAAAATCACCCCAAACCAATCCATATTATGTCGCCCTGCTGCAAGCGCACCTGTCATTCCCTCTGCTGTGATTCCAATAATATACAAAATAGTCAAAAGCATTTTAAGCCTTAAACTCCCTAAATAAATAACCCAAATCCACGCCATTTATTTCTTTTGCATTATATAAATACTCCAAATTTCTTGCACCCTCTTCTAATTCTCTACTTGAAATCCCATGTCGCATAGAGATTCTAGCCTCCAAAAAAGCACTCAAATGATCGCAAAATTTTAAAAATTCTCCATAAATAGCACAACAAGAATCTTCATTATACTTTCCTAAAAACTCTTCACCTTTAGGCAAATACACAACTCCTTTAGTCGTTTTATAGCGATTTGTAAATTCATTTTGCGTAAAATACAAAATATCTTTTTTAATAGCTTCTGGAACTTTTGAAAGTATCTTTTCTCTTACCTCTTCTTCTTCAATTTGCTTTATAAATTCATCTAAACCTTCCACGCTGCGTTTAATAGGAGAAATAATATCTCTCGTTAGAATCTCTGGCAAATCATGGAATAATCCACACAAAAAGTGATTAATCTGCATTTGCCGACAAAATCCCAAATCACAACCTAACAAATAAGCACAAAGTGCTACAACTAAAGTATGTCCCAAGACTGAAGTAGGAGGAACCCTTGGAGTCTGACTCCAACGCTTCTGAAACCTAAGCTGTCCAAACATCGCTACAAGCTCTCTCATATCCTCATACAACACAATCTGCTTAATACCGGCTAAATGATAATGCTCTTCTACTTGCCTATCAATGATATTTCTAATATTTTGCACATCATACATTTTTGGATTAAAATGATAAATAATATCAAATTCCCATTTTGAAGCATAATAATGCGAGGCTTTAAGAATCTCTTTCTCAAGATTCTCAATCTCTCCATATAAATATTTTCGCATTGATTCAAAAAAAGCAAATCTACCCAAATCCTCTTCTAATTCTTTACATACAAAATCCACAAGTTCTTTATTGTGCGTTTGTGTAAGCTTATGGAATACAGGAGGTTTAATATCAGTAAGAATAATACGCTCAAAAAATTCATAACAAAACTGCAAAATCAATCGCTCCCAATCGATTTTTTTGCCATTTTCAATCTCTTCAAAATGCGCCAAAAGGTAAGCAATCACGATTTTATGGGCTTGTTTATCTAGCTCATAAAATTCTACTGGAGTAGCTTGATCATTCCAACGCCTTATATTAGCAGCTACAAAAATTTTTTGTAATAAAGCGACACTAAGTGTAGGTTTTTTCATTTTCATTGCCTTCTCTTAAACAAATTTCTATTTTGATAAATCAAAAATGCCAAATACATAAGCATAACAATGCTAATAGCTACTTTTTCATAAAACTCCAAGCACAAACCCCTATAAATCTTATCAAACTAAATCCAAATTATAACATTATTTAAAAAGCTAAAATAATTTTCTTTCTTTTTTTACTCAAATATTCTTTATCTTAAAAAGCACATCAATACCAGATTTTAAAAATTAAAATTTATTTTTATCTCTTTTTTTGCTAAAATTCCAAGATTAGGTGTAGCGAGTGGTTGCTTTTTAAAGAGGAAAGTCCGAGCTGCTTTGGGATAGGATTCCATTTAACTAATGGCTAGAGTAATCTAAGGGAAAGCGCAACAGAAAACAAACCGCCTTTAGTCTCTAAAGGTCAGGGTGAAAAGGCGGGGTAAGAGCCCACCGAGAGTGTAGCAATACATTCTGTCATTGCAAGCCCAATCTGCAGCAAGAAAGGTATGGTTAGCATCCCAAATTTTTAACCTTTCGCTAGATTTTTGCTGTAAGGCAAAAACAAGATAAATAACCACATAAACAGAACTCGGCTTATAGCTACACCTAAACTAATCTCTCCTAAGGAATCTAAATGAAACAATCCATCATCACTCTAAGTCATGGAAGTGGAGGTATAGAATCTCAAAAACTTATTTCAGAGCTTTTTTATCCTTTTTTAGAAGGCTGTGTAATAGGCGCTGGAGAAGATGCAGGCATTGGTGAATTAGATTCTATTTCTAAAGGAAAATTTGCTATTAGCACCGATGGTTATACAATCTCTCCATTATTTTTTCCCGGTGGAGATATTGGCAAATTAAGCATTTGTGGAAGCTGTAATGATGTGGCAATGATGGGTGCAAAACCCAAATATTTAAGTGCTAGTTTTATGATTGAAGAAGGATTTTTGATAGATGATTTAAAAAAAATTCTTGATTCTTTTGGAAAAACCCTCAAAGCAAGTGGCGCAAAACTCCTTTCAGGAGATACCAAAGTCTTGCCAAAAGGAACACTAGATAAGATTTTTATTACCACAACAGCTTTAGGCGAATTTCTCTATCCACATTTACAAATTAGCGCTTCTAATATTTCGCAGGATTGTTGTATCTTAGTAAGTGGAGAAATCGGGAATCATGGAGCAGTAGTGTATTCTAAACGCGAAGAAATTTCCTTGCAAAGTAATTTAGAAAGCGATTGTCAATTACTCTATCCAAGCTTAGAAGAGCTTTTTAAAAACAATATCTCCATTTATGCTTTGCGCGATGCGACAAGAGGTGGAATTGCAAGTGTCTTAAATGAATGGGCAAACACTTCACACATTGGAATTGAAATAGAAGAAGAAGCCTTGCCTATCAAAAATGAAGTGCGTGGAATCTGCGAACTTTTAGGTTTTGAAGCGTGGAATCTTGCTAATGAGGGAATGTGTGTCTTAGCTATTTCCAAAGAAGATTCTAAAAAAGCCCTAGAAATCCTAAAACAAACTCCAGCAGGAAAAAATGCCAGTATAATAGGCTACACCACTTCAACAAACCTTAATAAAGTTATCTTAAAAACCGCCTATGGTGCTAAACGATTCTTGGATTATCCAAGCGGAGAATTACTGCCTAGAATCTGCTAAAATCACAAAAATTCCATTTGCAAAATATTTTATTTTCAAGAATCAAATGGATTTTAAATCATTTGATTCTTGAAATTTTTAAGCAGCTAGAAGTTTTTGTAAATTCCCTACAAGACTTTCTTTAAACAAATTCTCCTCCATTCCATCAAACACAAAACGATTTAAATCCGCAAAAGTCTCATCAAACTGCTTTAAAAGATCCCCAAAAAGACTAGATGATTCTTCCTTAGCTTCAAAGCCCAAAAATGTTTCTTGTAATCCTTTCCACAAAGCAGATAATTCTTGACTAACTCCATTATTAGCGCTTTCTAATGAGCTAAGACTAAAGGAATATTGCGCAGCACTAAAGCTAAAGACGCTTAATGAAGTTTGGTTTCCACTTAAAAGACTTCCACTGCTTTGAGAAAAGTTAAAATTAATATTCAAGTTTTGCAAATAAGCGCGACTTGCTGCAACCTGCATTCCTTGTTGTAAATTAACACCTAACTCATCTTGTGTATTATTAATAGGATTTTCAGCTACAAAATCAATATGATGAATCGCCCCAAGACTTCCATCTTCTCGCATAAAATTAGAAGTTTGTTGTTTAATTCCTAGCAAATCCCCCTCTTCTCCCCTCATCATCTCTTGACTTTCTTTTGCGTCAAGATAAATCACGCCAATTCCTTTTTCTCCAAGCCCTACTAACTCGCCCTCGCCCTTTTGGTTAGGCGTCCAGATTCTTAGCTTATCATAAATAGGATCATTTTTGTCAATCTTACCATCTTGATTAGAATCATAAACACTCAAATCCTTAAATCCATCACCACTCTTTGTCCCAAAAAGCTCATTTCCATCATTAATTTTACCATCATTATTTTTATCCAATGCCAAAAATCCAGAACCCTCTTTTAGCGTAGAAATTTGATCCTTTTTCCCATCGCTATCAAGATCAAAACTCATCTTTGTATCACTAAGTTCAGTCCCATTCCCTGCATAATCAATCACAAGTGGATCAATCACTTTATTAGAATTTCCAGAATTAGTGCCACCATTGGTTTTGTTTTGTGAATTGATTTGTAAATTTTGCACGAAGCTTTGAGACACGCTAATATTTAAATCAAGTTTTTTACTGACTCCATCTTTGCCTACAATTGTGCCTTGAATTGATAATTCCAAAGATTGTGAAAAACCTTGAGTAATGCTAATCCCACTTCCAAGATCATAGTTAGGGCGCGAAAAGTTTCCATTAAGTAATGACTCTAAAGAAATATTTGAATTAGAAGCATTGCTTGATTTACCGCTAGAAACTCCAAAAACTTCTTCCCAAACCTTAATCACTTCATCTTGAATTTCTGCAATTTTACCCAAAGCCTGATTGATAACTTGCTTATGAAAATCATCTAGCTTACTATTTAAAAGCTCTGTTGATGAGAGAATGTTGGAAGCTTTTTGGCTATTTTCCCCTTCATTATTGATTTGTGGAACGCTATTTGCTTTGTCATTTACAATCTCTTCTCCAAGAGCACTCCAATGCGTGGTGGTATATGAGGCTTGTAGAGAAGAGAAACTCATACTTGTCTGCATCGTTTCTCCTTTATTAAAATTAAATAACAAACTCAATATCGGCTATTCCCCAAAAAACTTAATAAAAAAATAAATAAATTATTCTTAAATTTAAAATCCATTCCACTTTATGCTAGAAACTCCAATAATTCGACACTTTTTTATATTTATCTTTTTATATTTATCTGTATCCTATATAATAACTTAAAAAAAAAATTTAATATTATAAGCTTAGATTAATTAAAGTATTAATACAATTCCACTCATAAATTCATTTAAAGGAGTGTCAATGTCTTACACACAAGATGTTATTGCAAAAGTCCAAAGACTTTATCCAGATCAAGTAGAGTTTCACCAAGCTGTTAAAGAAGTTTTAGAATCAATTGAACCTGCTTTGCAAAAAGATAAAAGATATGAAAAATTCAAAGTGTTAGAGCGAATTGTAATTCCAGAAAGACAAATCAACTTCCGTGTAACTTGGGAAGATGACAGGGGAGAAATCCAAGTAAATCGTGGTTATAGAATCGAATTTAGCTCACTTCTTGGACCTTACAAAGGTGGATTGCGTTTTCACCCAAGTGTTACAGAAGGCATTATCAAATTCTTAGGTTTTGAGCAAATCTTCAAAAACTCCCTAACAGGACTTGCAATGGGCGGTGGAAAAGGTGGAAGTGATTTTGATCCTAAAGGCAAAAGTGATAGAGAAGTTATGCGATTCTGTCAAGCCTTTATGAATGAATTATATCGTCACATCGGCGCACACACTGATGTTCCAGCAGGAGATATTGGTGTGGGTGGAAGAGAAATTGGTTATCTCTTTGGTCAATACAAAAAACTCACTAATCGCTATGATGGTGTGCTTACAGGAAAATCTTTGCTTTGGGGTGGAAGCTTAGTAAGAACAGAAGCAACAGGTTATGGTAGCGTATATTTCGCACAAGAAATGTTAAAACATAGCGAATTTGGATCATTAGAGGGCAAAACTTGTCTAGTTTCAGGTAGCGGAAATGTTGCAATCTACACTATTGAAAAACTTCAACAATTAGGCGCAAAACCAGTAACAATCAGTGATTCTAAAGGTATGATCTATGATGAATCAGGAATTGATCTAGCACTCTTAAAAGAAATCAAAGAAGTTAGACGTGAAAGCCTTGAATCTTATGCAAAAGAAAGATCAAGTGCAAAATACACAAGCGCAAAAGACTATCCAAGCGATCACAACCCACTTTGGAGCATTCCTGCTTTTGCTGCGTTCCCAAGCGCAACACAAAATGAAATTAACGCAAAAGATGCCGACAATCTCCTTAAAAATGGTTGCAAATGTGTAAGTGAGGGAGCTAATATGCCTTCAACAATCGAAGCGGTGCATAAATTCCTTAATGCAAAAATCTGCTATGGACCAGGAAAAGCTGCAAATGCAGGTGGTGTAGCAACAAGTGGTTTGGAAATGAGTCAAAATGCCTCTATGACTTCTTGGAGTTTTGAAGAAGTAGATAAAAAACTTCACAACATTATGCAAAATATCTATGCAAATGCAAGTGAAACTGCAAAGGAATTTGGCGATCCTACAAACCTTGTATTAGGTGCTAATATCGCAGGATTCCGCAAAGTTGCTAATGCAATGATTGAGCAAGGTTTGTGCTAAGACTAGCTTTACTCTTAATCCTTTCCTTTAGCCTCCTTTTTGGAGGTGAAATTTTAAAATTCAAAGAGTATTCTTCAAAATATTCTCTAAATTTTAAAACCACTACTTATCTAATGAGTGAAAAACTCGATGGAATCCGCGGAATCTGGAATGGCAAAACACTTCACACTCGTAACAACAATCTCTTAAATCCTCCAAATTTTTGGCTTAAAAATTTCCCTCCCTTTAGCTTAGATGGAGAGTTATGGTTAGATTATGAATCTTTTGAGCAAACTTCTAGCATTATACGCACTTCAAATCCACATCCAAAAGAATGGCAAAAAATAACCTACTATGTTTTTGATGCGCCAAATGTTTGTCAAAATTGCACCCTTTTAGAAAGACTTGACAAACTCCAAAAATACCTTGATAAAAATCCAACTCCCCATATCAAAATAATCCCACAAATCAAAATCCAAGACAAAACCCATTTGCAAAGCTATTTTCAAAGTATTCTTGATAAAAAGGGAGAGGGAATCATCATTCGTCAAAATGATTCCCCCTATAATAATTCTAATCACTCTTACAAATACAAGCCCTATATGGATAGCGAATGCAAAGTGATTGGCTACACACAAGGAAAAGGTAAATTTAAAGGGAAACTTGGAGCCATTTTATGCCAAGCTAACTTCAAGGGAGAGTTAAAAACCTTTAAAATTGGTTCAGGATTCACTCAAAAAGAACGAGAAAATCCCCCACCAATTAATTCTCTCATCACCTACAAATACAATGGCTTTACCAAAAATAATCTCCCCAGATTTCCCGTGTTTCTTCATATTAGAAATATAGATTTTTAATGCTTTTATGCTTATTTCATTGCTAGACCATTAGTAAATGTATTTTAGACAAACTTGCTTAATCGCATTGATTAAATAACTAAATAATTATATTTCATAGATTCAGTAGAAACAATAGATATTTAACGCAAAAGCTTTTTAAAATTTATGCTTAAACAAAGAGAAGAAAAGATATTAAAAAGAAACTTATAGAAAATATCAAAGAAAACAAGTTAGATTTCACCTATAAATCAAACTTAATTAAAAAAAGTGTAATCATTACTACAATTATCGCAATGAGAAGACTGAGCAGCTCCATTATGGACTCCTATATAATAAGATATTTCCACCCGCATACCCAACCAAATAGCCAATCTTATTATACAGGCTTTGTGAAACCTTTAGTCCATCTACCAAATGGATTGATTAGTTATACTATAAAAAATTTAAACTTGTGCAATATATTTAAACATTTTTCGCTCACTAAAGACGTGACTCATCTTTCATCTATAAGTTTCTTTGTCTATTTTATCATTCCTAACTCTTTAGCATATCAATACTTAAACAAAAAAAATGAATTACAAGCCACCCTTTGGTTAAGATTTATTTTAGTTAATTTCCATATAATCCCTTACATAAAAACGCAATAGGATACTAATCGCTAATTTTTGTTGTAATACCATTTAATCTTTGCGATTAAATGTTGCAAAAAAGAAATCAATGATGAGATTTACAAAAGATAAAAAGATTCACAGCCAATCTCTAATCCCAGATAAGCTTAAGAATCCTTAGTAGATTCTAGTGGCTAAAGCACCTAAGCAAATTTATAGGCTTTTAAAACAAAAGGTAATGGTAGTAAATCTCAAAGCACTTGCCAAAAAGGAGGATTCCATAGAACTTTTTAACGCACTCAAAAACGCCCTAGATGCTAAAAGCGCAGAAGAAAAATGCACTCTAACTGAAGAAATTTTTTATAATTTTAAACATATAAAAATAAATCATAATGCAGAAATACTTCCTTTAATGGCTCCTACTTTTTCTTATTTTTGTCAGATTGTCCCACCCAAAAAAGTCCCACAAGGTAAATATCTAAAAAATGATCTCAACGCAGCCCATCTGCTACATTCCATTGCACACATTGAATTTTCTGCCATTGATTTGGCACTAGATTGTGCTTATCGCTTTAGAAATCTACCCCTAGAATATTATCAAGCGTGGGTGGAAGTCGCATTCCAAGAAGTGCATCATTTTCTCAAACTCAATCAATTGCTTCAAAGCATAGGATTTAGATATGGAGATTTTGGGGTGCACACTTTGCTTTTTGATTCGATGAAAAACTGCGATATTCTTTTAGATAGGATCGCCCTTGTGCCAAGAGGAATGGAAGCTGTGGGGCTAGATGTTAATCCCTTTTTATGCGCCAAAGTCCAAGCAAGCAACCACCCTATTAAAGAAGACTTTTTAAAAGTCTTAGAAATAATCTACCAAGAAGAAATTTCACATGTCTCAAAAGGCAATATTTGGTTTCATTATCTATGCGACAAACAAAGCATTCCCAAGCAAAAACGCGCAGAAGTCTATTTAGAAATCCTTAAAAAACACCATTTTTCATTCCCCAAAGCCAACACCGCTTTCAACACTCAAGCAAGGATAGAAGCTGGCTTCACACAAGAAGAGCTTACAATGCTAAGAGATTCAATATTTCTCTCTAAAAATCCCAAATAATCAATCCAAAGCCACATTAACTTAAACCAGAAACTTAGTCAAACTAATCTTGAATTTAAAAAAGAGTTAAATGATTTTAAATATTAAATTGTAGTTATAAAAGAAGTTTTAGAAGATAACAAAGCCCAAAGGCTTTGTTAAAAAAATTAGAAGCTGTATTTTACTTCCACTCTGAATCTATCTCTATCTTCATCAAGAGGTTTTGCAGCAGCAGCAGTATTATCTACATAAGTATAATCATTTTGCAACATTGCATAGAAAGTTGATACAGTAAGTTGTTTGCTGTGTTGCCAACTGATTTTTGGAGTGATTTCAGTAAATTCAACTTTTTTAATGTTGTTATTTGATGCTACTCCTCTGTTGTAAGAAATATCATTTTCACCCCAAACAAAATCTAAACCAACTTTTAATCTATCATCGATAAATCCATAACTTACACCAGAATAGAATACATCAATATCTTGCTCTGTGCCAAATCCTTGAACACCATAACCTCTAAGCGCTGAAGTAGAAATACCTGTTCCAGCATTTTGCCACCAAATTGCACCAGTTCTAGATACATTTTTACCTTCATCTTCAAGTGAAACTGCTGTTCCATCTGCGAAGTTTGTAATATATCCCAAAGTTACATCCAATGGAAGTTGATAATCATTTCTGAAATCTGCACCCACTTCAACTACAAAAGCATCATTTGATTCTGAAATATTTGCTTTTGGTTTATCTACAGTATTTCCATTTCCATACAATGAATAGAATACAGAATCAGAATCATTATTTAATGCTGCATAAGAGTATTGTAATTTTGCTCTAAGCAAACTACCTTGCCATGAAAGCTCACCAAACACTAAAGCATCTACCGCATCATCGACATAGAATCCCCAAAGTTGTCCGCCAAAGCGACCATAGTTAGTATCAATTCCATAGATACCCGCTAAAGCATAAAGAGGTTTATCAACAGAAGTTTCCTCGCCTATATTAGGAGCAGAACTGATAACTCCATTATTATTATTAACATTCACTTCATTAATAGCCCAAGAATCAAATGCTGCAGCTGCTAAAGTAAGATTTGGAATATCGCTATTAAGTGCTAAGATACCTGTTCCTCTATCACCATCATAAGCGTTTGTTACAGGTGTATCAAGAAGTTGCTTACCGAGTTTGATTGTTGTTGCTGTGCTATCTGGAGTAATAGTCGCATAAAACTCTCTTACACCAAATTGACCATCAGAACCTGAACCAAGATTATTACCAGTGAATGCACCCGGATTTGGAGCTATAGTATTAGGATTACCATCTCCTTTACCATGATTTACATTGTTGCTGTTTTGATACCATACGCCTAAGCCCAAAGCAACATTATTTACCACGGGAGTTTTGAAATCTGCTACTGCTCTCCATTGGTGATTAGCATTTGTACCGCCATTAGCGCCCTCATTGTATCTGTCATCATTGTATCGGTATCTTAAATATCCGCTTACATCAATTCCCTTAATCGCTTCTTCTAGTGGTTGAGCGAAACTTGCTGTAGATAATGCACCTAGTGCAACGCTAGCTGCAAGACTTAATTTGATAAATTTCATTTTAATCTCCTTAAGATTGAATTTCGAAATTACAATCTGATTATACAAAATTTCGCACACAGAAAACAAAATGAATTTGTTTAAAGTCAGAGTTTGCATAATAGATTTCTCGCTTAAAGCTTAGAATCTAAACTCATAAGCTTAACTGCGATTTTAACACAAAGTTTTTACAAATGCAAGAGTTTTAAAAAAATTAAACATAAAAATCTTTAACTTTTAGAAAAACAAATTTTACAATGTCCCTTTATAAAACAAATCAGCAAAATATTTTTCTTAAGAAAAAACTATATTTAATGAGGAATCCCAGCTGTCAATCCACCATCAATCAAATAAAGTTCCCCTGTAATAAAACTCGCCTTTGGGCTTGCTAAAAAATAGATAAGTTCTGCTACTTCACTAGGTTGTCCTATTTTCTTTAAAGGATATTTTTCTCTTTCGCTCTGCCAATAAAAATCTGTATTTCCATTATGCGTAATCTTTGCAAAATCTTGAAATAACTTCTCTGCCATCGGCGTTCTAATAGTCCCAGCACACACAGCATTTACTCTAATTTTTGGAGCTAAATCTATACTTAAAGACTTTGTTATCTACCCTAAAGCACCCTTAGTAAGTCCATATGCAAAGCTATTTGGCTTACCAACAAAACATTGATCCGAAGCATTAATCACAATACTTCCACCCTCTTCTTTCATATAAGGAATAGCAAGTCTCATAGTATTGACATAACCATAAATATTTATTTGGATTATCAAATCAAGCTCTTCATCGCTAATATCAAGAATGGTATTGCAACGATGAATACCTGCATTTAAAGAAATTACATCAAACTTTCCAAATTTTTCTACCGCTTTGGCAATAGCATTTTTAATATCTTCTTTCTTTTTGGTATCTACCGCTATAAAAAGAACATTTTCCAAATTTTATGCTACTTTACACCCTTCCTCTTAATTTATATCCATAAAAGCAACCTTGTAGCCTTTTTGATGAAACTTATACACACAAGCATTACCTATACCTGTAGAACCTCCTGTAATAAATACAAGTTTATCCATAATATTGTCTCCTTTTTATTATTCATAACAAAGCCATTAAGACTTATTTAACTTTAAGATATTTTAATATAAGGCTTGATGAATCCAAAAAGACAATGAAATTTTATTGATTTTTAAAACAAACTTGTAAGCTTTCAAAATCCTACAAGCAAATACCTATAAGAATAAACAATAAGATAATTTTTATAATTAGGCGCATATAAAAATAGTTACTTTAAGTAACCATTTTTATATAAATAAATTACTTTAAATCATAAAACTATTTCATAATAATTGTTTTATCTGCAAAAAACTACTCATCTATCAAAGCATTAAAAAGAACAGATTTCACACAACCCACAAATAAACAATTATCCCAAAGAATCTCACAAAGCTTACGCCTTATAACTCACCTATCACTATTAATCACTATTAAAATATATTTATCAATGATTTTAAAAACCACTACAACTAGCCACCAATAATCCAAATAAATTTAAACCCCACAAACATTCAAACTAACACTCCATTTCCAATCCACTCTAACCCTTTTACTCTCATTTAGCAAAAACCCTGCACTAACACAATCAACAATCCACCCCCCATATATTAAACCTTTCAATCTCTAGCAACTCTTTATCTCACTTATTTCCTTTTAATGCTAGAATTTCTATCTTTTAATTTTTAGATTCCACCTAACAATCCTAATATTAAAATTACAAAATCTATCATCATACGCCCACTCAAAAAACCAATACAAGCCTTTAACCACAAAGATTCCAAGCAGAATCTTTAATCTTTAATCTTTAATCTTTAATCTTTAATCTTTAATCTTTAATCTTTAATCTTTAATCTTTAATCTTTAATCTTGCAACATTTACCTTAAAGTAAATCTCCACCCCAAACCCAATTCCCCATACTAGCAACCACCAAAGCATCAAAAACTCTCTGCTAATATTTCAAAAATACCTATTAAACCTATATTATTCTACTACTCCCAATACATACCATTTCGCACATTTATTCTTTAGCATAGACAATCATAAACTTCTATCTTTTATACACTTTATTCCTAATCCTCTTAAATTTCTATTTATCTGTCTATTTACCAAACAATCATTAATTAAATATTTCAACGAAAAATATTAATATTAACATAAGGCAGTAAGAGTAATATCAAATATTAATAGTGCAATCTTAATGG
>NZ_NHYL01000008.1 GCF_003288905.1 Helicobacter sp. 11-8110
GAAGTCTTTATTTGTGATTGCACCTATACCCACACTAGCATTAATATTAGAGTTAATCAAACTATCAAAGATACCTTGTGCTTCGTTTAGGTTGCCGGAAGTTTGCATAGAATCTGCTGTTTTAGCAGTGTTTGTAGCACCACCCATAATGCCTGTTGTGAGGAGTGCGATGTAGTTGTTCTTTTGTGCTCCATTAGAATTTTTTGTATTCTCAAAGATATATTTTGTGGTATCAGTAACCTCTATCCCTATCGCACCCATAGCCTCATCTGTGCTTAAAGAACCTTCGCCACTGCTAGTAATTTTATCAATCATCTCTTGTTTGGCTTGTATTTGCTTATTGAAATCCTCTACAACTTTCTTTTCAATCTCTGTTGCGTTTTCTTTTGCTTGAAGTAGCCCATTTATACCATTAACATCTTGTACGATTTCAGATTCCTTAGCTGCCGCTTTTAGATAATCAATCTCAAATTGCAACAATGCTTTCGTATCAGAAATCTTATCACTAAAGCCACCGCTAACAATTAAAGATTCTTTGCCATTGCTTTTATCTACACTTAGCTTATAATCTGTAAAATCTTTCACATCCATAGGAGTAAAATAAGAATAATTTTGCTCTTTTATAAAATCATCTGCAAGATTTTTATCGCTAATCACTTCACTTGCATGTTTCATGACTGACCCACTTGCTACATTGCTTGTAGTTATATCACTATTAAATTTATCTGCACTTGCAAAAACGAATCTATCTAGCACAAGACTATTTAGGCTAGTATTTCCTACAGAAATTACAGAATTTTTAATGTTTGCTTCGCCATTAATATTAAAATTTAAATAGTTTTTTCCAACATTAAAACCATTAAAATAAGTTTTATCTGCATTAAAATTTCCATTAATAGTTAAAGAACCATTGATTGTATCTAAATCGGGCATGTTTGTAGCTACAGTTACCACTGAACCAAATTCATCAGGGCTTCTATTGATTGTAATTTCACCATTACTATTAGTGAATACATCTGTCTTTCCACTTATAGTAGTATCGCCATTAATCACACTGCCTCCATAGATAGCTTGTAAGTGCATATCTTCTAGTGTGATAGTTTTAGCAGTGAAATTCACATTTCCGATATAATTGGAAAGTTGTGGATCAATAGTAGTAGCTTTAAAGATTAGATTATTTTCCCCTAAATCAATGTTTAATTTAGTTTTATCTTCGTTTTCTTCACTTGCTACATCATTGTTTAAATCGCCATTATAAGCCATATTAATGGTTAAATCTCCATTTTTATAGCTATCTTTTATACTAAGATTTTCGTTTTGATCAATATCAAAATATGTGCGAATCTCTCCAGATGAATTAATTGTAATCTCTTGTGCGCAAATACTCACACTCCCTAACGCTCCTAAACCAAATATTGCTCTTGATGCAATAAGAGATAATTTCATTCTTACTCCTTAGAAATTAAATAAAGCACTTATTCTATCCCCCCTTTTTTTATTTTTTGCTTAAATATGATTTACAAATGGTTTTATTTTTTAAGTAAATTAGCAAAACAAAAAATTTTGCTAATTAATTTTTTAAGATTCTTGGGAGTGTAATTCCAGTTTGAGATTGATATTTGCCTTTTTTGTCTTTATAACTTATTTCACAAGGTGCATCACCTTCCAAAAATAAAACTTGCGCAATTCCTTCATTGGCGTAAATTTTGGCGGGAAGTGGAGTGGTATTGCTAATTTCTATAGTAATATGTCCTTCAAATTCGGGTTCAAAAGGTGTTACATTGACAATGATACCACAACGCGCATAGGTGCTTTTGCCAAGGCAAATAGCTAGGACATTGCGAGGGATTTTGAAGTATTCTATGGTGCGTGCAAGCGCAAATGAATTTGGGGGGACAATACAGATATCACCTACAAAATCAACTACATTAGCAGAATCGAAATTCTTTGGATCGACTACCATTGCATTGATATTGGTAAAAATTTTAAATTCATTGCTTACGCGTATGTCATAGCCATAGCTTGATAGCCCATAGCTTACTACGCCTTTGCCCACTTGATTTTCACAGAATGGTTCAATCATCTTGTGATCTATTGCCATTTTTCTAATCCAAGCATCTTCTTTTAATCCCATTTTGTTATTCCTTTTAACTTTTTTTGCAAAGAAATGTGCTATTATAACAAATTAAGTTCAATTAGTCTAAACAAAGACTTTTGGGAAAATTTAATTAAAAAGGCTTAAATATGGATTTTAAGGAAATAAAAGAGCTGATTAAAATTTTTGATTCAAGTTCATTGAGTGCATTAAGCATTACTCAGGAGAATTCCAAAATTAAATTAGAAAAAGGCACCAAGAGCGCACAAATCGTAGAATCTCAAAATATGCAGGTTTTATCTCCTATTCAAATCCCTCAAAACACACCTCAAGTGGAAGTAGCAGCCCCAACTTCTTCCGCTCAAAGCTCTAAAGTTGCTCAAGGAGAAACAATAAATTCCCCAATGGTTGGGACATTTTATCGTTGCCCTTCTCCAGATGCTCCTGCTTATGTTAATGTGGGCGATAAGGTTAAAAGGGGGCAAACTTTAGCAATTATTGAAGCAATGAAAATTATGAATGAAATTGAAGCAGAATTTGATTGTGTGATTAAAGAGATTATCCCTAATGATGCACAACCAGTAGAGTATAATTCTCCTTTATTTGTGGTGGAGAAAATCTAATGTCTCCAACCAAAGAAATTAATACTATTTTAATTGCTAATCGCGGAGAGATAGCGCTAAGAGCTATCCGCACCATTAAAGAAATGGGTAAAAGGGCGATTGCAGTGTATTCAACAGCTGATAAAGATGCTCATTATTTAGATCTTGCAGATGCAAAAATTTGTATTGGCGGGGATAAATCTAATGAAAGTTATTTGAATATTCCTGCTATTATTTCAGCTGCAGAGCTGTTTAATGCTGATGCAATTTTCCCAGGCTATGGTTTTTTAAGTGAGAATCAAAACTTTGTAGAAATTTGCAATTACCACAACATTGAATTTATTGGTCCAAATTCTGAAGTAATGGCATTAATGAGTGATAAAAGTAAAGCAAAAGAAGTTATGAAAAATGCTGGAGTGCCTGTAATACCAGGAAGCGACGGAGCGGTAAAATCCAAAGAAGAAGCATTGAAACTCGCAAAAGAAATTGGCTATCCTGTGATTTTAAAAGCAGCAGCGGGTGGGGGCGGTCGCGGAATGCGGATTGTTCAAAATGAAGCAAATATGTTTAATGCCTATTTAGCAGCAGAAAGTGAAGCAATTAGTGCTTTTGGAGATGGGACAATTTATATGGAGAAGTTCATTGATAAGCCAAAGCATATTGAAGTGCAGATATTAGCAGATAAATATGGTAATGTTTTACATGTAGGGGAGAGAGATTGTTCTCTCCAAAGAAGACACCAAAAATTAATCGAAGAATCTCCAGCACCAACATTAGAGCCAGAAACGCGTAGAAAGCTTTTGGAAACCGCAATTACTGCAACAAAGGCTATTAAATATGTGGGAGCAGGAACTTATGAATTTTTGCTTGATAATAATCAAAATTTTTATTTTATGGAGATGAATACACGTTTGCAAGTTGAACACCCTGTGAGTGAGCTTGTAAGTGGATTAGATATTATTGAGCTAATGATACAAATTACCGAGGGCAAAAAGCTTCCTAAACAAGAGGAAGTGAATTTTAAAGGTTGTGCGATTGAATGTCGAATCACAGCTGAAGATCCAGTAAAATTCTATCCATCTGCAGGAAAAATTACTAAATGGATTGCACCAGGTGGTAATAATGTGCGTATGGATACTCACGCGTATGCTGGGTATGTTGTTCCTATGTTTTATGATTCGATGATTGGCAAATTAATTGTATGGGGTAAAACTCGTAATGAAGCTATTGCTAGAATGAGTAGAGCCTTAGATGAGTTTTGTGTGGAGGGTATTAAAACAACGATTGACTTCCATAAAAAAATGATGCAAAATGACGATTTTAAAAGAGGCGTTATCCATACCAAATATTTGGAACAAAAAATGGAAAATGGAACGAAAAATGCTTGATAACTTAAAAATGCAAGGAAGCAATTTTAAGCATTAGAAAGGAGATACTATGAAAATTGGAAATACACAAGCTAATGAAAGTCTAATTAATCTTAACAAAGCAAAAGAAGATGAAGAGAAAGCACTAAAGAAAATCGCTTCACCTCGCCCTATTGAAGCTACTGATGGTGCGAGTTTGGCTATTGCTAATGCGCTTTTAGCACAGGCAAATTCAATGTCTCAAGGGATTCGCAATGCTAATGATGCTATTGGTATGATGCAAATTGCAGATGGCACACTCTCTACTTTGAGTGATTCTGCTATTAGAATGAATGAACTCTCTGTGGCAATGGGGAATCCCACGCTAAATAGTTCTCAAAGAGCAATGATTGAGAGTGAAGCAGCAGCTTTAACACAATCAATGAATGATGCTGTGTCTCAAGCGACTTTTAATGGTAAAAATGTTTTTGGTGGGCAAATGGATTTTATGACAGGCAATGGATTAGAAAGCATTAACTTGCAATCTCCAAACACTGCTAATTTAAGTGTTAATAATCAGCAAAGCATTTTAAGTTTCATTGAGGATTTAGGAATGAGGCGTGCTGATATTGGTGCAGCAATGAATGGAATACAATCAGGTATTGATTCAAATATGCAAACAATTGTTAATCTTAAAGCAGCAGAGGGTAATTTACTAGATGATGATTTAGCGGAAAACTACAATGAATTAAATAATGCTAAATTAAGAGCTAATGCAGCTTTATACGCATCTTCATTTAATACACAATATTTGCAAAACCGATTAGACGCACTTTTGGGCTAGTTAGCCTTTGCATTGTTTTTAATCTTTCTAAAATTCTCCACTAAAGCAGAGAATTTACAAAATTTCTCTGCTATTGTTCAATTAATTCTTTAAGCAAAGTCCATATTTTAAAAGGATATTGGTTTTCAAACTCCCATTCATTAAAGCTTGGATTCTTGCTTGATTGTTATTTTCTCTTTTTTCTAATCGCTTCAATCGCGTATTATCATCGCTTATAAGAAGAATTAAAATATCTGTAAAATCAATCCTTTGTAAGTTTGCAGAAATATAAAAGATAATTTTAACATAAGGGGGAAGAAATTTTATAAAGGGCTTAAGATTGTCATTAGCGGGGGGGGGGGGGTGCATTATAGCGTATTTTTGGGCGTATTATAAATAAATTTAGACTCATTACATTATCATCAAGCAATTTGATAGGGTTTGAAATTGCCAAAGCCTTGTTTGCGGATGCACTTCCCTAAAGTGCTTTTTCCGCCCCCACATAATCCACTTATGCTAATAATAATGCGAGATTTTTTTTAGTTCTCTAGTGCAGATTTCATCAAGATTACTTAGCAATTCCATTTGAGTTAAATATCATTAAAAGTCCTTGAGGGAACGATTAATGCGTTCAAAACCTTCATCAATTTCTTCTTTGCTAATAGTTAAGGCAGGTAAGAATCGCACTGTATTTTTACCGCTTTTTAGCACCAAAACTCGATTCTCACAAGTTTTTTGCAAAAAGAGATTAAAGGATTCTGTATCTTTTAATCTAAGTCCGCGCATAAGCCCTAAGCCCACTTCTTGTGTAAAAATTTCTGGATAAGATTTTTGTAAATTTTGGAGTTTTTGGGCGAAGTAAGAGATTGTTTGCTCTAATCTACCACTTTGTTTCTCTTCTTTAAGAATCTCTAAAACTTCTAGTGCTGCTCTTGTAGAGAGGAAATTTCCCCCAAAGGTGCTTCCATGATCACCTGGAGAGAAAATATCTTTAAGGCTTGTCATGACTGCGCCAATTGGGACGCCACCAGCTAATCCTTTAGCGGTTGTGATGACATCAGGAGTGATTTCATAATAATTAGAAGCAAAAAGCTCTCCGCTACGATAGATTCCTGTTTGCACTTCATCAATCATTAGCAAAATATTTTTTTCTTTTAAAAATTTAGCTAGTTTTTGAATTTCTGCTTTATCAAAAGGTGTAATGCCCCCTTCGCCTTGAACAAGTTCCAAAAGCACTGCGCAAGTAACGGGGCTAATTTTGTTTGGAATATCTAGAATATCCTTGGCATACACAAAGCCATCTGGAAAAGGTCCAAAATAATGGTGCATTTTATCTTGAGCAGTGGCTTTTAGCGTGCTAATAGTGCGTCCATGAAATGAAGAATCTAAAGTAATTACTTGATAACGCTTGGTTTCTCCATTAACTTCGCCAAATTTTCTAGCAATTTTTATAGCACCTTCATTTGCCTCTGCACCAGAATTTGCAAAAAATACACGCATATCATAGCCACTTTGTTTTATAAGCTCTTTAGCTAGTTTAGCTTGGGGTTCAATTAAATAAAGATTGGAAGTGTGAATGAGTTCTCTTGCTTGCTGGCAAATAGCATTGGCTAATCGTTCATTGCCATGACCTACGCTACAAACGGCGATTCCAGCACCAAAATCAATGTAATCTTTACCCTCACTATCAAACAGCCTTGAACCCTCTCCCCTTACAAAATGTGTGTAATTGCGCGCATAAGTGTGTAGAGTATAATCTAAATCCATTTGTTTTAAGTCTTGTGTTGTCATTTGCATTGCCTTTTATAATTTTTGTGTGATTTTACAAAAAATAAATAAAAACAAGTTGATTAAAGGCATTTAAAATAAACATTATTCTTTTTTACATTATCTTTACAATAAAGCGTTATAATTTTGAAAAAATAGATTTAAGGAGTGCGAAAGTGAAAAGTAACCAAACTCAAGAAATAGAGTTTATTTTTTCATTAATGAGAGAGTTGTTAGAGGAAGTAGCACCAGAGATTAGAGAAATTTTTATCGCCCTAAAAGAAGATAAAACTGCAGATTATGCTGCTAAAAAGGAAGTGTTAAAAGAGCTAGAATCTAAAGATATTTCAAAGCTTATTAAAGCTTTTACTTTGTATTATTTGTTGCTTAATATTGTGGATGAGCGACATTTATTGAGTTTTAATTCAAAGGAGCATATTGGCTTAATGTTAGATGAACTAAAAGCCCAAAGCTACGATGAAGAAGACATTAAAAGTGTGCTTAAAAAAATCAGATTTTATCCCGTCTTTACTGCGCATCCAACAGAATCACTACGACGAACTTTTTTAGAGAGTTATCATGAAATGTATGATGATTTAAATCTTTGGTTTGGATTTGGAGAGAGTGCAGCTAAAGAGCATTTAAAATATCGCCTTAATTTACTTTGGCATAGTCATATTGTAAGAAGTGAGAAGATTGAAGTGCTTTTTGAATTAGACAATCTTTTGTATTTTATGGAAAGTTCAATTTTACAAAGTGGAACTAATATTTTAGAAGAAGTGCAAAATGCCTTGCAAACACCACTTAAAAAATCTCCCATTAGGCTTGGAAGCTGGATAGGTGGAGATAGAGATGGGAATCCTTATGTTACTAATGGAGTGATGCTAGAAGTGATGAAGCGACAGCATCAGACGATTATTGAGCATTATTTAAAACAAATTGATAAACTAAGCCGAGAACTCTCCATTGCTCAAGAATACGCCAATCCCACACAAGAATTGCTAGAGAGTTTGGAAAAAGAAAAAGATCATCTTGATGAAATGGCAAAAAAACTTTTTTTGCAAGAACCTTTTAGGGCTAAATTAACTTGTATGCGACAAAAATTGCAGAATCGAATTATGGCTTTAAATCTCCCACAATCTGCGCTTTATGAAAATAAGCCTTATATGTATGAAAGCCCAAAAGAGTTTATTAAAGATATTGATATGATGTTAGAATCGCTAGACAAAAGGAGTGGAATCTATCTTAAAAAGCTTAAAAATCTCGTGCTTTTAGCAGGATTTCATTTAATGCAATTAGATTTTAGGCAGCATCGTGATGTATTTTGGAGGGCGCTTGCTGAAATTTTTTCATTATTGGGCTATGTGCAAGGAGATTTGTTGTTATTATCCAAAAAAGAACAAGCAGAGATTCTTAACAATGCCCTTGCTGCGCCACTTTTAGATCTTAATTCTTTATATGGGAAGCTAAGCAAAGAATCGCAAGAAATGTTGATGGCATTTATGAACTTTAGGTGGGCAAAAGATCGCATTAGTGATAATATTATTGATTCGTGTATTATCTCTATGTGTCAAGGAGCAAATGATTTATTGTGTGTGCTTTGGTTTGCAAAGCAATCAGGGCTTTGGAAGCAGGGCAAGAAAACTCGTATTTGCATTGCGCCTTTATTTGAGACAATTGGGGATTTAGAAAACGCCCCAGTGATTTTGCGTGAATTATGCTCTAATCCACACTATACAGAGTATTTGCAATCGCGCAAAAATCATCAAGAAATTATGATTGGTTATTCTGATTCAAGTAAAGATGGCGGTATTTTTACTAGCAATTATTCTTTGCGTAAAGCAATTAATAATTTAATTGTTTTAGAAGAAGAGTTAAAGATAAAATTTCGTCTTTTCCACGGGCGTGGAGGGAGTGTTAGCCGTGGAGGTGGAGCGCTAGAGGATGCCTTGCTTTCTGCGCCAGATAATAGTGTGGCAGGATTTTTGAAAACAACTGAACAAGGAGAAGTGATTAGTGAGAAATATTTGAATCCCAAAAAGGCGGAATTTAGTTTTGCAAGTGCTTTGGCAAATTTGTTAAAAAAATCGGTGTATGACAAATATGGAACAAATAAGCAAGTTTGCAATCGTGATTTTGAGGGTATTATGCAAAAGATTAGCGAAGAATCATTTAAAGCTTATAGGAATCTTGTCTATGAAACAGAGGGGTTTATTGAGTATTTCAAATCTGCAACGCCTATTGAGTTTATCCAGCAGCTAAATATTGGATCACGCCCATCAAAGCGCAAGAATACACAAAATGTAGAAGATTTACGAGCGATTCCTTGGGTGTTTGCTTGGACGCAAAATAGGGCAATTATTCCAGCGTGGTATGGGCTTGGAAGTGGGTTAGAGTTAGCTAGTGCAAGGTTTGATAAAGAAATTTTGAGAAATTGTTATAAAGAAGATTTATTTTTTAAAACTACAATTGATAATATTTCACAAGCTTTTTTAAAAGTGGATTTAGAGATTGCAAAGTATTATAATAAGTTTGTGGAAAATAATGAGCTTAGGGAGAAAATTTGGCAAAAGATTAAAAATGAATATCATTTAACGCTGAAGTGGTTGTTGTATGTGCGTGGAGAAGAAACATTGCTTGAAACACAAAAACATATTCAAAAGTCTATTTTATTACGAAAATCTTTTTTAACAAGTCTTAATTTTTTTCAACTTTATTTAATGGAGCAATACAAAGATGCGACTTATGTAGAACAAAAACAAAGGATTGCTAAACAAATTATTACTACCATTGTAGGAATTGCACAAGGCATTAGAAATACAGGTTGATTAAAAGTAGCTAAAATCTATTTTAATAGATTTTAGCCCTTTTTTATTTTGCTATTTCATCAATGGCATTAAGGGCATTTAAGCTTTTTGGATAGCCTATGTATGGGACTAAAGCAGTGACTACTGCGGAGCTTTGTTTTGTCATTTCCCATATTTAAATTTCCTTGTATATGGGCTTTAACTTGAGGTTCTACTCCCCCCATAGAGATTAGATAAACAAAGGTTATAAGCTCTCTAAAAGCCAGATCCAATCCTTTTCGCGTGTAATAATCGCCAAAGCAATTTGCACTTAAAAATTCATTGATATGTTTTTTATGAACAGGTGTGGAATCATAGCTTTTTTCTATGGCTGCACCAAAGATATTTTTTTGTATTTCAAAACCTTTTTCTCTGCGATTTTGTTGGTTAGTAGTGCTTTGAGATTCTAAAGGTAGTTTTACTCCTTGTTGTTTAAAGATTTTGTTTGTAATGACTAAAGCATCTGCTACCTTTGCTATCCCAACATAGGGGGTGGCTTGGTAAATAATTTCTTTAATTACTATGGGATTTATTTTACTCTTTAAAGTTGCCTTTAACATAATCTCAAATTCTTCTTTTGCAGATAGGGCTACTAGAGAAGCTAGAATAAGCAAAAGTCTTTCATTTTCTTTTAAATTTGACTTTTGCCAAACTTCATCAAAAGCAAAATTGGCATAATTGGTAAAAAATTCTAAATCCTCTTTTGGTAAGGTACTAGTGCCAAAAAGTTTTTGTAAATTTTCTTTAGCTTGTGGTGTTAGGGTATTCATATTCTCTCCTTTAGATAAATTTAAAGAATAATTTCTTTCTTTAATTTCTGTAGAAAAAAGATGTGTTCCTAAAGAACTCAATGCGGTTGCACCAAGTAAAATTTTACTTGAAGTCTTTAAAAAGTCTCTACGCGATTCTTTGTTGTCTTGTTTTGTTTGATTTGGCATTGTTGTTTCCTTATTGTTGTTGTTTCTAAGAATCCTATTAAACAATGTTTTCTTCGCTCTCTTGCTTTTATATTTTTTGTGCTTGATGGTTTCCTTATAATATCTTGATAAAATGAAAATTTTATAAGAGAATAAAGTAAAGCAATGACAATTTCACTTTGGAAACCATTAAAAAATTCTGTATAAACTAATGGTATCTCAATTTTACTCATCAATATTTTTCTCCAAAGCCATTTGTGGATTCAAGGCTTTCATTGGAATAAATTTTAAATCCCTTATCATATGCAAAGTGCTTTGTTTATAAAGTTGGAAATGCGGACTTGTTATGTGATTTTCATAGCTTTGTTGGTCTTTATATGCTTCTATGATGCTAAATTGACAAGGATTATTTTCGTGTTGCATAGCATAGAGCATAAGAACCCCATTTTCTAATTTTACACTTTGTTTGCTCTCTGTTTGCAGAATATTCTTATATTCCTCAAGATATTGGCAATCTATTAGAATTTCAGAAATTTTTACTAAAGGCTCTTTTGATAGTGCTAGGGTGCATACTCCCAATATAATACTTAAAATTTTTTTCATATATTTCTCACAATCCAACACTTTTAGCTTGATCAGACCCTATAGGGTAACGCTCCCCAACTATTTTTATTGTTTTTATTTTGGAATCTATTTGCATTAATTCTTCTTTGCTGAATTTTATCTTCAAAGAATCTAAATTTTGCTTTAAGTGGGTAATTTTTGTGGTTTCTGGAATTGGCATTATAAAGGGTTTTTGTGCTAGTAACCAAGCTAATGCAATTTGTGCAGTAGTTGCTTCCTTGCCATCTATTTTTTTATTTTTTGCTAATTCTCTTACATAATTTATGAAGCTTTGATTTGCTTTGAGTGCTTCTGGTGTAAATCTTGGAAAAGAAGATCTCATATCAAGTGTTGGATGAAAAGTTGTGTTTTCATTCATTAGACCCCCTAAAAATCCTCTTTCTAAAGGTGAATATGCGGTGAAACCTATACCTAACTCCTCGCAAGTTTTTAGCACATCATTATCTTCAACTTCTCTCATCATCATTGAATAGTGGCTTTGTATAGAAGTAATTGCACAAACTTTATTGGCTCTTCTTATTGTGTTTGCTCCTGCTTCACTTAATCCATAATGCCTAATTTTACCCATTTTTATAAGTTCATTCATAGTGTCAGCCACTTCTTCGATGAGTATGTCAGTATCTACTCTATGTTGAGTGTAAAGATCTACATAATCAGTATTTAATCTTTTTAGGCTCTCATCAATGGCTCTTAAAATAGATTTTTTGCTTGAGTCTTGTTGTTGTTTTCCAAAGGGATAATAAAGTCCAAATTTAGTTCCAATTATTACTTTATCTCGTCTATCCCTAAAAGCTTTACCGAGCAATATTTCATTGGTATGTGGTCCATAAATTTCAGCTGTATCAAAATATCTCACTCCAAGTTCATAAGCTTCATGGAGTAGTTTTATCATATCTTTTTCTTGTGGGGGTATTCCATGGTTTGCACTCATTCCCATACAACCTAATCCTAATGCTGAAACTTCTAAGGCTGCATTTCCTTTGCCTAAAATCCTATTTGGCAGTTTATTCATATTCTCTCCTTTAGATAAATTTAAAGAATAATTTCTTTCTTCAATTTCTGTAGAAAAAAGATGTGTTCCTAAAGAACTCAATGTGGTTGCGCCAAGTAAAATTTTACTTGAAGTCTTTAAAAAGTCTCTACGCGATTCTTTGTTGTCTTGTTTTGTTTGATTTGGCATTGTTGTTTCCTTATTGTTGTTTCTAAGAATCCTATTAAACTAGGATTTTGTATTATAAAAGATGAGAGTTAGTCTAAGTCAAGAGAAAAGAGAATAAAATTAAATACAAGAATGTAAAAATAAAATGAATATTAAGTTAGATAAGGAACTAAAAAAATATTCTTTTTATCATTAAATTGTTTGGCAATGAATCAAGGAAAGGCAAAAATGGCTTAGAATCCTATTTTGGTTACCATTTGCCTACGCTTGTATTTATTGTTTGCTTCTTGCCTCATTGAGAGCTTCTTGATATTCAACATCGCTAACGAGATTTTCCCAAGTTACATTTTTGCCATTTTTTTTCTTGAGTAAGTGCGATATGTGCTCCCTTGCTACTATCAGTTGCTCCGTGGAAATGTCGCACATTTGGGGGACAAGAAATCACATCTCCTTTTTTTGCGATACTTGCTTTTTGTCCAGGGACTTTAGTTAGAATTTCTCCATCTGTTACAATAAGTGTTTGCCCTGCTGGGTGTGTGTGCCAGGCACTTCTAGAGCTTTTTTTAAATTCTACTAATGCTCCTCCAAATTCTCTCCAAGTTTCTGAATTAAATAGCATAGAAACTTTGACTTTACCGCTAAAGATTGTAGAATTTCCCTCAAAACTTCCTAACTCTCCACTTTTTATGATTGCTTGTGAATTTGCCATAATGAAACCTCCTAAGAAAATTAAACTAAATAGTGTTTTTTTCATTGCTTCTCCTTATTAAAAATATTAAATCTTCAAGAAGAAGATTTTAAAGAAAGATTATAAAAGATGAGAGTTAGTCTAAGTCAAGAGAGAAAGAGTTTTTTTAATGGTTTTTTACAAAATTATTTTAAACCCCATTGTCTTTTGTATTGCTTTATTCTTTTTGCGTTAAGAAGGAGATAGATTCTACAAGCAATGATGAGACATGTTGTAATAATGAATGCTAAAGGTAGTGGGCTATTTGCTTCTAAATAACTTACAACAAAGGAAATTCCTCCAGCTAAAGTAAATTGAATCGCGCCAAGCATTGCAGAAGCACTACCGGAATTTTCTTTGAATCTAGCCATTGCTAAAGTGGTGGTATTAGGGATAATAAATCCAAGCATTCCAATCATAAAAAAGAGTAAAATCTCAAAAACCAAAAATCCTAAATCAAAAAAACCAGCAATGGTAAGTAAAAGTGCGATTCCAAACATTGTAGTAAAAGAAAATGGCAAGACATAATAAGGCGAATAGCGACGCACGATTCTAGCATTGATATTGGCAAATATCATAAAGTTTGCTGCGTTGATACCAAAAAGAATCCCATAGCTTTTCTCACTCAAACCATAATAATCTATAAAAACATACGATGATCCAGTGATATAGGCAAATATTGTAGCCATAGCAAAGCTAGAGGAAAAAACATAGATTTTAAAGCGACGATCTTTGAGTATTTTGATATAGTTGTTAAAAATTTCTTTAGAGTTAAATTTAAGAGAAGCTGTATTTTCTTTTATGTTATTAAGTCCTAAAAAAATAAGAAGAAGCAAAAAGATTCCAAGCCCAAACAATACCGCAAAAATACTTTTCCACGAAAAATAATCTAGCAAAATACTTCCAAGTCCTGGTGAGAGCATTGGAACTAAAGAAGAAATAACCATCATAAGAGCAAAAACGCTTGCAGCTTCTTTAAGTTCGAAGTTATCATTCACAATTGCCCTTGCAATAACTACACCAGCGCAACCCCCTAGAGCTTCTAAAAAGCGAAAAAAGATAAAGGTGTAAATGGAATCAAAGCTAATACACGCAAGGCTTGAGAGTATAAAAAGTAAGATTCCAAAATAAAGCGGTTTTTTGCGTCCATAAATATCGCTAAGCGGTCCATAAAGTAATTGTCCTAGTGCAAAAGCAATGAAAAAACTTGCTAAAGAAAGCTGTGCGTAAAAAGAGTTTGTAGAAAATGATTTTTGCACTTCTCCTAGGGCAGGCAAATACATATCCGTAGAAAGAGGTGCAAGAGATGACATAAATGCCAAAATAATAATAAGATTAAATTTCTTAAATCCCTTTAAGCTAGTTTGCTTTTGCATAGTAATCCTTTTTGAAGTTTATAGGGTTTAAAAATGAGAAAATATAAAAACAGGGTTTATAAGAATAAGCTTCACAATTTTAGGTTAAATAATATAAAATTATAATTAAGTTTGCTTTGCAAAAAATAAGTAAAATATCCATAAGTTTGGCGCTAGAGAAATTAGCATTAGCAAAAGCAATAATAAGAAAATAAAAGAGGATTAGCAGATGGAGTATGTGGTTTTAATACTTGTTGTGACACTCGTTGCTTTGGTGGCGTGGGTTGTATTTCAAAAATATCATTTAGGTAAAGAGATTTGGAATCTAAAGACTCACTTAGAAGCTTTACAGAATCTTGAAGGGGAGCAAAGACAAAAGCTAGAAGCAATCACTCAAAGTTATTATGAATCTTTGCGAAACAATACAAAACTTCAAGGGCAATTAGAGCGAATGGAAGATTTGCAAAAAATCAATGTAGAACAAAAAGAAAAAATAGAAGAAATGATAATCCTTTATCAAAATACACTCGCCAAAAAGGCAGAAGCACAAACTCAACTTGAATCTCAAACAAAGCTTTTAAATTCTCTTGAACAAAAATACGCACAAAGCCTTGCTACTCTTAAAGCCGAGTTTGAACAATCAATTCAGAATCAATCACAGCGAATGTTAGAACAAAATAAACTTCATCTTATGGAGGATTCTAAAAAGATACTTGATTCCATCTTTTCTCCCGTGCAAGAAAGTCTAAAAGAGTATAAAGAAAGTTTGGTAGCCAATGAAATAAAACTAGAGACAAATATTAAAAATATGTTTGCTTATAGTCAAGAAATAGGGCAAAATGCTGATAAACTCGCGCAGATTCTAAAAGGAGATAAAAAAATCCGCGGAAATTTTGCAGAGATTCAACTTAAAAATGTGCTAGAGCATAGTGGATTAATAGAAGGGGAGCAATATAAACTTGAAGCACATTTTGTGCATGAGGGAAGTGGGTATCGTCCTGATGCGGTGGTATATTTGGATAAACAAAAGAGTATTATTATTGATTCTAAGTTTCCTTTGCCTAATGGCTTTAGCTTTGAATCGCTAGATAGGAGTGTGTGTCAAGAGATTGCCCAAAATCTTAAAAATCGAATTGATGAACTTGCTAAAAAACCTTATGCTAATTTTGAGACTTACACTTATGAATTTGTGCTACTTTTTATCCCTTATCAAAATATCCTTGATCTTGCACTAAGCGTGGATAATGGAATTTATCAATATGCTTATTCAAAAAAGGTTTATCTCACTACTCCACATACGCTTTTTATGGCATTAAAGACCATTGAAGTTAGCTGGACTTACATTGAAAGTGATGAAAAAGTCATGAAGGCTTTGGGGGATATTAGAAACTTCTATGGGAAATTTGAAGGGATTGTGGAGGATTTTGAAAAGCTAAAAGCGCTCATTGGAAAACTGGGAAAACAAAGTGATGAAATGGAGGCTAAAATGATAAGTGGGCGAGGCAGTCTTGCATCAAGATTTCAAAAGCTTGGGGAAGTGGAAAAAAAGATTGGCAAAAAATTATTGGAATAGAATCGTAAGTGCATCAATGGCGCTTAAGAATTCTTTCTTAAAGTGAATCATAATGGCAGGAACAATAACAATTAAAACAGCAAAGGCAACAGCGATTTTTACAGGAAAACCGATGGCAAGAAGGTTAAATTGAGGGTGAGCTTTCATAATCATTCCAAAAATAATATCAGAAAGTAAAATGAGGGCAATAATAGGAAAAGACATAGTTAGTCCGATGACAAAAAGATTAGAAAAAGCTTTTATGATATAAGAAATATAATTATGAGAATATAAAAAGCCACCCAATGGAATCTCTTTAATGCTTTCTCCTACAAAATACAAAAATAAATGATGATAATCAAGTGCTAGAACAACCATCAAAGCAAGAAGTGTGAGAAGTTGCCCCACAATTGGTTTTTGTGCGCCTGTTACGGGATCATAGGCATTAGCAATGGTTAATCCCATAGCAAAAGAAATCACTTCTCCGCCAAAAGAAATCATTCCAAAAACAATTTGTAAGGCAAAGGAAGCCAAAAAACCTAGCATAATTTCGGTGATTCCTGCGATAATAAATTCTAAAATAGATAGATTGCTTGGTGGCATTGTTGTTACTAGTGGAAGAAACAAAATAGTTAGCCAAAAAATAAAAATACCTTTGATTTGTGTGCTAATGAGTTGATTTTCAAAAAAAGGAAAAAAGGCGATGATACCAGCAAATCGCAAAAGAAGCAAAAGGAAGTTGATAACATTCCCTTCAGTAAGATAGGCTAAAAACTCCATAATTGGATTATTCCAAAGTTTTTAGAGTTGCATTTTCTAGTTTATAGGCACGGGAGGCTTTATGCGCCAAAAGGGGATCGTGGGTAACAAAAATTAAGAGTGAATGATTGGAGCGCACATAAGCAAAAAGTGATTCCATTACATTCATAGCTGTTTCTCTATCAAGATTGCCTGTAGGCTCATCAGCAAAAATAATTTGTGGCTTTTTAGTTAGGATTCTAGCAATGGACAATCTCTGCTGTTGTCCGCCACTCAAAGCGCCGATATTGTGATCTAAAACCTGTTCAATCCCAAAGAGTTTAAGTAGGGATTTATCAATTTTTTCTCCACTTAAAAGCGACGCAACTTGCAGATTCTCATAAGCACTAAAGCCTAAAAAAAGATAGTGGGATTGAAAAATAATACCAATTTTTTTACGCCTTAGGGCTAAAAGTTCTTTTTGTGGGAGAGAATAAATGTTTAAATCAAAGAGAGAGACTTCACCATTTTGAGGCTTTAAAAATGAAGAAAGTAAGTGCAAAAGAGTGCTTTTTCCACTCCCACTTACACCCATTATGGAGATAATCTCACCTTCTTTAGCTCGGAAGTTAAGATTCTCTATAATTGGCTTTTCATAGCCAAAAGAAAGATTTTTGGCTTCTAACAACATTGTAAAGATTAACCAAGCTGTGCAGCTACTTCATCAGCAAAGTTGCATTCTTGCTTTTCGATTCCCTCACCCAATTCAAATCGCACATATTCAACTACTTCAATAGAGTCGCCAAGTTCTTTACCTTTTTCTGCTAAAACTTGCGCGATTGTTTTTTTGTCATCCATTACAAAGAATTGTCCAAGTAAAGTTAATCTTTGATCAAGTAAAGTTGAATCAGCTTTAAAGCGTTCAATTTGTCCAGGAAGGATTTTATCCCAAATAGCTTCAGGCTTACCTTGTGCTTTTAGGTCTGCCTTGAGTGCTTCTTCTTGCTTTGCGATAATTTCATCAGTAAGTTCTAGCTGACTAATGTATTGTGGGATTTTGTGAAGCGGCTTTCCTAAGCGTTTTAATTCTTCGTTTTCTTTTTCAAGTTCTGCAATGAGAGCGGTTTTTTCGCTCTTGATAAAATCCATATCAAAAGAATGGTAGCTAATTACTTGTGGCTTCATTGCCGCAGCGTGCATACAAAGATTTTTAGTTAGATCTGCTAGTTTAGCTACATTATCTTCTTTTTGGCATTTAAGAGCAATGATAACACCAACACGACCATTGGAATGCACATAAGCATTGACAATTCCACTGCCTTTGGCTTCTACTTTTGCGATTCTTCTAACAACGATATTTTCACCGATTTTTGCAATTTGCGTCTTAAGATATTCTTCAAATTTTGTGCCATCTAGATTTAGAGTGTGTAATTCCTCAGCACTAGAAACACTAGAATCTTGAATTATAGCAATAGTTTTTGCACTTAGCTCTTTAAAGCCTTCGTTTTTAGCCACAAAATCGGTTTCAGAGTTAATTTCTACCATACTTGCTTTTTTGAAATCAGGTGAAACTTGAATGCTAATACTCCCCTCAGCGGCTATTCTATCTGCCTTTTTAGCGGCTTTGCTTAAGCCTTTTTCGCGTAGGTATTCTACAGCTTTTTCTAAGTCTCCATTGGTTTCAACTAGGGCTTTTTTGCAGTCCATCATTCCTGCATCAGTCATTTCTCTTAGTTGCTTGACAAGTTGGGCACTAATTTCTGCCATTTTTTACTCCTTATTTTCAGTGTTTTCTGTGAAATCTTCTTCTTTCATTGCTTCTTCAATTACTTCTTGTTTTTCTTTTTCGCTTGCAGGCTCAGAAACTTCATTGTTTTCTGGAATCTCTCCACCCGCGATAGCTCTTCCTTCAGTAATTGCTTCTGCAATTTCTTTACAGAAAAGTTGAATAGAGCGAATTGCATCATCATTTCCAGGAATTGGGTAATCTACCATATCAGGATCACAGTTTGTATCAAGTGGTGCTACTACTGGAATCCCAAGTCTTCTAGCTTCTGCAACAGCAATTTTTTCTTTAGCCGCATCAATTACAAAAATCATATCAGGTGCTTTTTTAAGTTGTCTTACTCCGCCAAGGTATTGAGTTAATTTCTCTTTTTTTCTTTGAATCATTAACTTTTCTTTTTTGGTTAGCAAATCAATTTGTCCGCTTGATTCCATTTCTTCAATGATTTCAAGTTTGCGAATAGATTTTCTAATAGTAGAGAAGTTAGTGAGCATACCACCAAGCCAACGATAATTAACATAAGGTGCATTCACGCTTTCTGCATATTGTTTAAGTGTTTCACTTGCTTGTTTTTTAGTTCCAACAAACATAATAGTTTTGCCTTCAGCTGCAGCATCTCTTACGATATTGTAAGTGTAGCGAAAATAACGCAAAGTCTTTTGCAAGTCAATAATGTGAATATTTTTTCTTACACCAAAAATAAATTTTTTCATTTTTGGATTCCAGCGTCTTGTTTGGTGCCCAAAATGCACACCACATTCTAAAAGATCTTTCATTGTTACCATATTTTTCTCCTATTTAATGTTTTTGGTTTTCCCTCCACGCCCCTTAACAAAGTCCAAAAATATAAGGAATTTGCAACCTCACTTAGGATTAGCGTGTGTGAGTTGATAAAAATAAAAGCCTAAAATTATAGCAGAAAAATTTTAAAAAGAGAATAATGAAAAAATATAAATTTGAATTTAAAAATTAGCAGACAATAGCCCTAGATTCAAGAGAATCTAGAGTGATTTTAGAGATTGATGAGATTTTGTTCTTGCATAGCTTGAATAATATGATCATATCCACTTAAAATTTGTTGATCACATACCACCCATTGATTAAGCCCTTCAAGCTTCATCATTTGTGAGATTTGTGGATCATTTTTGAGAGTGTTTTGCGAGAGCATCATTGATACAAAAGTATTTTTTAAATCTTCATCAAAGCCCTTAAGGGTAGTGAAATTACAATGGCAGTAATCTTCACTAGCATAAAAGCTTGAAATTTCTGGATAAGTCCCTTCTTGTAAGATTCTAGCCCAAGTCGTTGAGCCAATTGCACCTGCATCAAGGATTCCTGCTTTAATGGCTTCTAATACATCAAATTCGCTTCTACCTGTATCTCCATGCTTGCCAACATCGCTATTATAACGAATAACAGACACAGCTTCATTGGAAGTTTGCAGGGTTGATAAATTTTGCGCTAGTGATTCTTGAATCTTTAAGCCCTCTTTTTGCAAATAAAAAAGAGGCATAATAGCAGCTTGTGCAGAATCTAAGCTTCCAAGTCCAAACTTTTTGCCTTTTAGGGAATGTAGATTGGATATTTTTTCTTGGCTAACAAAAATACTTTTAAATCCGATATCTGTATCACGCATTAAAATGGCTTCAACATTATCTTTTGTGGCAAATTTAGAGCGTATGTAAGCAACATTGGTATTCCAAGCAATATCAATTTTTTTATTAATAAGCCATTCCACTTGTCTTTCATAATTGCTAAAAAGCACATAATCAAGGCGAATCTTCCCTCCAAAGTAATTATTTGCATAATCTCTAATGGTATCCCAAATAGGCACAATTTGGGGCGCATAGGCTACAGCGCCAACTAAAATATTTTTCATTTTTTATCCTTTATTTGTGATAGCATTGCCAAGCCAAATTTTTAAGACATCTAAGCTTGGTGCCATAACTTGACTAGCCATTGCATCTCTTAAGTATTGTTCTAATGGTAAATGTTTGCTATAAGCCTTACCCCCACCAAGTCGCATTGCAAGTTCGCAAATTTCCATAACAAGGTGAGTAGCATTGATTCTGCAAGCAAATACTTTCATAGGAGCATCACTTGCCCCACTATCAAATGCTCTTGCGGCTTCTCTAACAAGTGCAATTTGGCTTTGTGTTTTAGTATAGAGTTCTGCTAAATGTATGCGAACTAATTCATTATCAGCTAAATCTTTACCATCAGAATATTTTCTTGTTAAACAATGTTGTAGAACGCATTCATAGGCTGCCATTCCTACTCCACTATAAACTGCTCCTAAACCAGTTACGAAATACATTGCTACAAGATTGATTTGATTTTCTCCATCGCCCTCAGATCCAAGGAGACAATCTGCCACTTCTAGTTCCACTTGTTTGTATTGCACGGGCTTTGAGACATTTCCTCGCATTCCAAATCCATTCCATACGCCTTCTTCATGCGTTAGAGAAGGATGATTGCTAGGGACAATCCAATTGTTTTTCTTGCCTTGTAATTTACAAGAATTTGTGTAGGTGAGATAATAATTGGCTTGTTGCGCAGAAGTTACAAAGCTTTTTCTGCCTTCTAAAATGCGCTTTTCTCCTTTTTGTGATTCTGTAATGTCGGGATTCACAAAGTGTGTCCCAGAACCACTTTCGCTATAAGCTAATGCAAAGGTTGCTTCACCTTTTGCAATTTTTGGTAAATACAGAGATTTTTGATGTGCGGTGCCATAGTGAGATACACAGGCAGTAGCAACATTGTGCATCATATAACAAAGTGCAGTTGAGGCATTAAATCGTGCTAAGTTGTAACATACTTCAACATGATCTAGATTGCCACCTTGCAAACCACCATATTCTTTAGGCACAAGCAGCCCCATAAAACCTTGCTGTTTAAGCGCTTCATAGGCTTCTTTAGGGAATCTCGCTTCTTGATCAATTTCCTTTGTGTAGGGCAATATAAATTGCTCACCTAATTTTTGTATTTTTTCTTCTAAATTTTGTAAAGTTGGCATTATTTTCCTTTTAATTACATAAAATTTGGTGTGTGAGAGCGACTAAGTTCTCTTGCTAATTCTTCATCAATCCCACATTCCATTAATCTTTTGGTTCGGTTTTTTTCCATTTTTTGTTTTAGATTGACTACTGCTTCAAATCCGTGCGAAATTTTTTTCTCTTCTTTAGCATAGAGTATGGCTAATGATTCAAGCAATAAAGAGGATTCATCACTTTGATTATCAAGATAATTTTTTCTTCTAAAGACTGCTTCTTTGAGAATCTCTATTTTGGCAGGATTTTGAGCAATAGCACTTCTAATGTGATTCATTCCATAAGCAACATGTCTAATTTCATCTCGTCTAGCTAGATTTAAGAGTTTGGCACTTTGTAAATCCCCTAAGCTTTCAAAGCAATTTCCAAGGAATTTTAAAAGATCGATAAAAGTCCCTTCTCCCATAATGTGGAGTAAAAAGCTTGATTTAAAATAGTCTTTTTCTTCCCATAGGCTATAGAGACTTTGCTGTGTCGTTAGAGTTGAATATTGCACTCCAAGTCCTGTGGCATTTGCTCTTTTAATAAAAGATTCAATATGTCTTCCTTCATCGCCTATAATGCTTGAAAGCACCAAAGGCACAGCCGTGAAAAAAGGAGAAATTTGCGCTAAAAAGCGGCTGGGGATATAGAGTGCTGAGAACTCATTTTCAGTTAAATAAGTCATGATTTGCGCGATTGCAAATTCTAATTTTGGTTCAAATGCTGGAATTTCACTCCAATTAATATCAGTTGTGGCATTCCATTGTGCTTTTTTTGCTTCTTCATAAAGTTGCTCCATATTGCCCGCATAAATTTCATTTTTATTATTTAATGGAAAATGATATTGTGGGCTTGCTAATTCTATGGATACTCCTTTTGGAGCGAGTCCTTGATGAGGTGGAGAAAGCAAAGAATTAGGATCAAATGTCGCAAATTTAGTTGGAGATTCTTTTTGCATGATATAAGCAAAGCTTGAATCATTCTTGTTATGGAGAGGAATCTTTTTTAAAAACAATTCTCCTTTGAAGCGACACCAAGCAATTAAGTCATTTTCTAAATTGTCATATTGACTGATTACTTCTATGATATCGCCATTTTGAGAAAGCAAAAAAGCATTTTCAAGCCGCATAAAAAAGAGCTGTCCTGTCTGGATGTTGCCCATAAAAACACACGATTTTTGTTGCATTAGATAACCTAAAATCAATTAAGTTACACCAAGATTATAGAAGACTTGTTGCCTTTCACACGGAAAGCTTTATGAAAGAGATATGTTATAGCGACTTTGCTTAAAATTTAGTTAATCTAAACTTTGGGGAACCTATAGCCATAAATTGTCTAATAATCGCACACCTTCTACTTTTGCTACTACTAGAATTAATGTAGAATCTTTTTGGATTCTTGGAATTTCTTGAAGATTTTTATCAACAATGACAAAATATTCCACTTCTAAGTCTTGCAAGATTTCTAAAGCGGCTTGTTTGATTTTTGTTGATTCTATCTCTCCAAGCATAATCATTTTTGTTACCATATTTAAAGATTGAGAGATTTTTAGAGCCTTTTTCTTGCCTTCTTCACTTAAATAAGCGTTGCGGGAGCTAAGTGCTAATCCTTCTTGAGTGCGGATAATTGGACAGGGTATAATTTCTATAGGCAAAAATAAATCTTCTACCATTTTTTGGATAATGAGCAGTTGTTGGGCATCTTTTTTGCCAAAAAAGGCTTTATTAGCTTGTGTGAGATTAAAAAGCTTATGCACGACTTGTAAGACACCATTGAAGTGATTAGGGCGTGTTTTTCCCTCTAGTGTGTTTGCCATTGCACTTGGTGCATTAAAGGTGGTTTGAAAATTTTTATCTAAAGGGTAGATTTCCTCAATCTCAGGCATAAAAACAATATCTACTTTGGCTTTTTGGCAAATACTTAAATCAGCTTCTTTTTTGCGCGGATATTTATCAAAATCTTCATTAGCACCAAATTGCGTTGGATTAACAAAGATAGAAACAAGGGTGCAATCACAAGATTCTTGACTAGCTTCTATTAATGATAAATGCCCGTTGTGCAAAGCGCCCATTGTGGGAACTAGCCCAAGAGTATGATGTGGATTTTGTTGTTTATAATAGCGAATAAAATCGCGTAATTCTTTTGTTGTTGTAAAAATTTCCATTTGGGTAGTCTTTATAATGAGGTAAAGCGGAATTATACTACAAAGTTTTCTTGATTGACTTAAGATTGTGTAAAAAGAAAGCAGTAAGAATGATTTTAGAATCTCGCTTGGCTTTTGTGCTAAAAATACTCAATACAAAGATTTATGTGTAAATTTTTTTACAAATACTTTAATTAATGGGACATATTATTTTTTTGGAGAGATGAATTTAAATGTAAGTTTTATAATTTTTTTTATTAATGTATTTTTACAATTATGTAAATAAAAATATTGCTCAGGAGTAAATATGCATTTTTATCTAATGCTTCCAGCTTTAATTATAAGTGCAAATTTAGCCAGTGCTTATGATACTAACATTATTTATAATGGAGATAAACCTATTTTCAAACTTGATTTTTACAATAAAGGAGAAAGTGTAACCTTTTTTGGGGAAACCCAAACCTCTCCTTATACTTTAAGCGAAGTCCAAAAAATGAGATCATTCGTGCAACTCAATTTTGGGCTAATATTATAGGTTCTCATGCAATTAACTCCGAGCCTATTCCTATAAGTGTAAGCACTGATAATATTGCTAATGCTAATGCATCTTCTTATGATTTCTTTCCTAATCCTAATATTTAATAGAGTGTTGCAAGGAGAAAGCATAGATGCTATCAGACAAGAGCTATTAGATGGTAGATTCTCTAAGGATGATGTAGAATATATAGGACATATCAATATGGGAACACTTGACTGGTATATAGCTTCACATCCTACTACTCTACCTAAAAATGGAGATCAATTTGAAACTTTCTCAACTTTTACTCACGAGCTTTTCCATGCCTTGGGTGTGTTATCCTTGACTTATGATGAAGAGACTTCAGAAACCTTTTTTCAAGATTCTTTAAATAGTTTTAGTAGTCACTTATAAGAATTCTAGAATTCCCTAAAAGCTGGTGATTTTAGAAAATTATATCTTAATGCTATTTGCCATATCTTGATTTTGATGAAGGACGCTAGCTTGTTTTTTGGCTTTGATTAGTTTAAATGCCACCCAGACAATCTGAATAGGCAAGAAAAGACCCCAAAAAATACCAAGAACCGCAAGCTTGATGATTTTTATAAGCCACCAGCCACCAGCATTTGTGTGTAGCATAAGGGCATCATGCGTCTCTCCAGCCAAGCTAGTAAAAGTACCTACAAAGATTTTTAGTATATTTGCCACACACCAAGTGCCTATCATAGCTAGCCCTGCTGTGTCCCTATTTTCTGCCGTGTAATATACATAAAGCCCCACCACAAAGAAAACAGCCAAATAAACAAGCTGTATGCTAAGCCACCTGACCTCGCCTTTTGCGTTGCTTGCTTGCGCGCTTGCTTCTTTTTTAGAGCAGTTTAGACAAATAGCTTTATTATCTCTTGTATAAAGTGCGTTTTGAACGCAGTCTTTACAAAGTCCTACCCCGCAATCAACGCAAGTCGCCACAGCACCTATATTTTCGTGATAAAAACAATTCATTGTTTTCTCATTTTAACTAAAAATTCGGTGCTATTTTAGCAAAAAAATAAGTCAAGAGTTTTTTAAAAGATATTTTGAATAATTAAATAAAAAAGCCTATGATATTAATGGAGTAAAGGCTCAAGAAGAGATGCGAATAGTTCAAACCTAAGAAGAGGTAGAGGAAGCTGGCAAAAAAGAGATAGTTTTCTTGGCTGATGGAAACTCTGTTAATAATGATAGCCTTAGCAATGCTTCGGGTCATGCTTATTTTAAAGGAGAAAATGTCGCAGAAGTTATTAAAGATGTTATGCTAGGTTATGATAAAGTAAATGGCATACCCATTAATGGATGGGAGGCGGATGATTTAGATATGAGTCATATCGAACTTGATAATTCTTTGATGAGTCATCAAAATTGGCGCAATTACCTTTTTTATATGGAAGCAGAATTAGCCTTGCTTCAAGACCTAGGCTATGAATTTGATAGAAAGCTTTACTATGGAGATTCTATTTATGAAAGCAATCTAAATTGGCAAAGCGATCATGGTTATTATGCTAGACAAGATGGCAAATGGCTTGTAGGGGAATATAATCCAACAGAATATGGAGTGGGTTTGCATATTTATGGTAAAAATAATACAGCCACTCAAAGCCATGATATCCTATCTAATGGTATAGCTGCAAGTGGTATTCGCATAGATGGAGCTAATAATGCATTGACTATAGCCAGCGGCACTAAGGTTCATGCTTTGGGCGATTATTCTAATGCTTTGTTAGTTGCCTATGGTAAAAACCATATTATTAATCATAATGGGGAATTAAAAGCCACAGGTAAAGAGGGTATGGCTATCAATATAGATTTTGGGGGTAACATTTTGGACAATGTTCAAGAATATCGTGGTTCTTATATGCATCAAATATCTGGTAGTAATCAAGACGATCTTGCGCGTTACAATCTAGATGGAGCCTTAGTTAAAAGCTTAAATCTTAGCTCTAATAGCTCTACCATAGGCTCTTTAGCTTCCATTTATATAGCTGATAATGCTTATGTAGAAAACATTAATATAAGTCAAGGAGCTAAAGTAGAAGGGGATATTATTTCTAATTGGAATCCTAATAATGATAAGTTATCAAACGACAATAAAGGTAAGTATTATACAAATCTTAATTTTGGTTCCACTAACTTATCAAGAGCTACTTTCAATGCCTTAGATAATGCTTGGAATATTAAAGCCAATATTTTAGGCTATGATAGCTTTAAAATGAATGTTAATGAGAATGTTAATCTACAGGGTAGTGCCTTTGTTTATGATTTAACAAATAAAGCCCATTTCGCTTTGTTAAGCAAAGATAATGTTAATCCTTCTGTGTTGTATATTTTAAAAATGATTTTACACAAAATCAAAATGCCGCTCTAACCGCAGGTATTAATGCTAAGGGGCAAAGCCAAGTATATGTGGGAGGTAATGCTAATTTAGAAAGAATTAGCAGTAATCCGAAACTACACTCCTTATGCTAAAAATTCAGGCGATATTTCTTTAGGCTATGCTTTGAATTCTTTAGCGCAAAATGGAAAAGATGAAGATATTGCTTTGCTTTTTGAAGAACTAGACTTTGCTAGAGATGCGCAAATTATTTCCCAAGGTTTAAATAATCTGAACGCTAATGTTTATTTAGATAGCGCCAAAATTTCTCTAGATTTCCAAGAAGAACTTAATAAAGAAATTTTAGGTGATATAAGAAGGGAATACTCCAATGAATGGCAAAGCTTGGTAAGCCCATTTGGAAGCTATCAAAGCTCAAGGGCTAATGGGGATTTTAATGCTTATAAGGGCTATGGAAGTGGAGTAAAAATTAAAGCTATAAAAGAATTTGATCAATCTATTTTAGGGTTTAATGTAGTGTTAAATAATAATGATATAGATATAGATGATACTTTGGCTAATACAAAAACCACAGGGGTTTATGCAGGTGTTTTTTCTAAATATGATTTAGAGGATTTTTATCTTTTGGGAAGTTTTAGAGTGGGTTATGAACACACTAAGCTTAACAGAAATGTAAATATCGGAGCTTTTAATTCAAGTTATGATTCTAAGTTTAATTCTTATCTTACTAGCGAAATGTTAGGCGTAGGTAAAAGTTTCAATTATCAAGGAATAAGCTATGGACCTTTGGTATATATAGAACATAGTTTTTTGCATCGCTTAACTATTGATGAAGAAAATCAAAGTTCTACAGCTTTAAATATTGATTCTAAAAACTTCAATGCTTTAAATTCCTTTATAGGGTTTGATGTAAATTATGAAAAAATTATCAGCAATAAAGCCATTATGAATTTTTCTTTCTTGGGTGGTTGGAATCATTATTTCTTGGATTATTTAAAAAATAATGCTAGTTTCAAAGGCGCAAGTTCAAATAAATTCTATGCTAAAAGCAAACTAAGCAATCAAGATTCTCTATACTTGCAAGGAGGAGCTGATTTTACTTATAATCAATTTTTCTTTACAAGATTGATGCTTTCAAGTGATATTAAAGATAATACAGACTTTAACACCAAGCTTGAAATAGGGGTTAAATTTTAAAATATAAGAAAATAAAGCCTTAAATAAAGCCTTATTGGGCTTTATTTAAGGCTTTAAAGCTCAAATGAATATTGGAATATTTGGAAAAATAAGAGAGAATCCAAATATAGTGGCTCTCTACAAGTTAGGATGCAATTTATTAGTCAGACTCTCAAACTCCCACACTTTAAGGTTAAATATCCAAATAACACGAAAAATTTATTGATTGATATATAGGTATTTTAATTATTTTTGATGCATGACATAAAAGTAATACGATAAAATGAATAATGACTAAATAATTAATAAAATTCGCAATACCTTGCTAACTATTAATTTATTTCATAAGCTCTGATTATGGAATTTTATTTGTTGAAATTAAGTAGTGGTACGCCCAAGAGGATTCGAACCTCTGACCTACGGCTTAGAAGGCCGTTGCTCTATCCAGCTGAGCTATGAGCGCATTTGGTACCAAAGGGGGGACTCGAACCCCCGACCTCCGGCTTATGAGACCAGCGCTCTAAACCAGCTGAGCTACCTTGGCATACCAAATAAAAAAGAGATGCAATTATACTCTTTTAATTTTAAAAAAAAATTAATTTTTAAATTTAACAAGAGTATTTTTAGATTTTTTATAATGGTGGTTTTGGTTATTTAAGGTTTGGGGGTGGGGGATATTTTTTGAAGTTTGTGGTGTAAATTTTGTATCAGTAATACTAACTCATTGTATCAATTTGAAGATTCCCTAGATGAATGGCGTGAGAAAATTCTCGCAAGATTCTTTGGGTTTTGGCATCTTGATTTTTTTGCATAATATCATTGTAGTTGGAGGAGAGATTCTTATTGTAACTTTTTGTGTAGATTCCATCGAGATGATTGAGATTGTTTTGGAATTCTTGTGCGATTTCCCCCCATCCCTCTTGTGTAATTCCTAAAAACCATTGAATTTGATTTGATTCTTGGGAGTTTTGTAGAGTCTTTTCTCTTTGTTCCACTCGCTCTACACTTGCACTTAGATTCCCCGCTCTTGTTAGGATTTGTGCTACAGAGATTTTTTCATTAGGGGACATTCCCGCAGTTACTCTCTCAAAGGCTAAATATTGCTCATCACTCATTAACTCTAAGCTTATCATTCCGTAAGTAACACGCTCTTTTTGTGATAATTCCTCATTGTTGTTTTGAAAATCGCTTTCTCTAGATTGTATTTTTTGAGTAGCACCTATGGTGTTAGAATCGCTAAGTAAGCGATTAGCCTCATTAATAATTCCTCCTAAATTTCCTAGATTCCCTAAACCTTGATTGATTATCACTCACAAAATCCTTACAATTTTTTTGTAAGCAATTCAAGCAAAAATGATTCCAAAAGTTATTTTTGGGCATTCAAAAAAGAAGTTTTTTAAAATTTATTTTTAGTAAAGCACCTATAAAGGAATTTTAATTTATTATTGCAAATAAAATTTAAGCTTTTGAAATTCTTTCAGGACATTTTTAAGGATAAGGTTTTGGAAAAAATACTAGATATTATTGAGGGAATTTCCTATGAAAAAGGACTCCCTATTGAAAGTGTTATGGAGGTTGTCAAAGAATCGGTTATAAAAGTCGCACAGCAGACTTTAGATTCAAAGATTCTCTATGATGCAGAAATTAATAAAAAAAATAAAACTTTGCATTTATACCAAGTTATTAGTGTTTGTGGCGATGATGATGAAACAAAAGAAGACAAAGAACATTACATTCCACTCTCAGAAGCTAGGAAGCATGATGGTGAGATTAAGGTGGGCGATGAATTGCGTTATGAGTTGAGTTTGGAAAATATGAATCGCAGTGCTGTTAATACGCTATTTAGGGAGCTAGAATTTAGAATCCAAAGATTAGTTGAGACACAATTATTTGACAAATACAAAGCGCAAATTGGCAAAATTGTCAGTGGAAATGTGGTTAGAATTGATGATCTTGGAAATACTTTTGTGGAGATTGATGAGATTCGGGCTGTTTTGCCTAAAAAGAATCGGATTAAAGGTGAGGAGTTTAGAGTTGGTCAAGTTATAGGTGCGGTTTTGAAATATGTGGGGATTGATAAGCAAAATGGTATTAGCATTGAACTTAGTCGCACCACGCCCAAAATGCTTGAAGAGCTTTTAAGGCTAGAAGTTCCAGAAATCAAAGATGGTGAAGTGGAAATTGTGGCTTGTGCGAGAATCCCTGGAGAGAGAGCAAAAGTTGCTTTAAAAACTGATTCAATGAAAGTTGATCCTGTTGGGGCGACTGTTGGTGTCAAAGGTGTGCGTATCAATGCAGTCTCCAAAGAGCTAAAAAATGAAAGCATTGATTGTATTGAATTTTCAAACCAACCTGAAATTTATATCGCAAGAGCGCTCTCACCTGCTTTGATTGTGAGCGTTGTAGTGGAGGATAAAAAGGCTGTTGTAAGTATTTCTAGCGAGCAAAAACCAAAGGCTATTGGTAAAAATGGAATTAATGTGCGTTTGGCTTCTATGCTGACGGGCTATGAGATTGAATTAAAAGAAATTGATCATGGCGCTTTGGCTGATGGGCAAACAAAAGAGCCTGAAAAAAGTAATTTGGATATTCTTTCTTCTTTATTTAAAGAATAAGTTTTTACATTATTTTTAAAGGTTTTATGCGCTAGAATCGCATACTAAGACAAAGTATTTTAAGGTTTTTTAAATGATTAGTTTTATGCAAAAACACAAAAAGTATCTGGTGATAACTATTTGGGTAAGCACGATTGCTTTTGTTGGTGCTGGTTTTGTGGGTTGGGGGAGTTATGATTTTTCTTCTACAAGCAATGCCGTAGCAGTTGTAGGGGAGAGTAAAGTTTCTATCAATGAAATGCAACGCGAATATTCTAGACTTTATGGTATTTATAATCAGCTAGTAGGTGGCACACTAGATGAAGAACAAGCCAAAAAAATGGGGATTGAAGAACAAGCCCTAAATAATCTAATCGTTAAAGCTTTAATGTTGAATTATGCCTATGATTTGGGACTAAGAGTAAGTAAAGAAGAGATTATACAAGAAATCACTTCCACAGAAGCATTTCAAAATAATGGGCAATTTGATGAACAAGTTTATAAGAAAATCTTACAGGAAAATCAGCTTAAACCAAAGGATTTTGAACAGAGCATTAAAGAAAACTTAATCCTAAAAAAACTTGATGCACTTTTAGATATACCACTTACACCCCTTGAGATAGAGACATTAGGTGCAGTGTATTCTATGGAAGATTTGGTGCATATTCAAGTGATTGATAAAAAAACTATTAATGTTAATCCAAACAATGAAGAGATTAAACGATACTGGGAAGAAAATAAAGATATTTACCAAACAGAGCGAGGATATGAGATTTCTAGTGTGTTTATTCCTTTGGATTCAGTTAAGATTCAAGAGAGTAATTTAAAAAGTTATTATGAAGATTTTAAGAATCAATTTTTGGATTCTGAGGGGCAAATAATCCCTTATGAGAAAGCTAGAGAGCAAGTGAGTGAGAAATATAAAGATGCTCAAGCCCAAAAAGAAGCTCTAAAAGAATATATTGCTTTGCGAAAAAATGAAAATCCTAAGGCAGAAAATTTGATTATTTATGAAGGAAATGGAGATTATGGTGCGGAGTTTATCAATCTTTTAAGTCAAGCTAAAGATCAAGAAACGCTAAAACCTATTAAAATCACTAAGGATAAGAAAAGTGGCTATATTACTGCTAAGATAACTAAAATTATACCTAGCAAACCCAAGCCTTATGAAGCAGCACAAGCTAATGCTAGAGAGGATTTTGTTAATGCTGAAAAAGTGCGCCTTTTAGAAGAGAAAGCTACTCAAAGTCTAGAGTCTTTTAAGGGTGTTGATGTGGGTTATGTTGGTTATGGAGAAACAAAAGCTTTAAAAGGTTTAACCAAAGAAGAATCGCAGGAATTCATTCAAGAGCTTATGAATAGAAAGGAAGAAAAAGGCTATATTTTGCTAGGAAATAAAGCAATTTTATATAAAATCTTTGATCAAAGGGTGAAAAATTCTGCTATAATTAGCCAAAATTTAGACTTTCTAATACAAAATGGGGTACAAATTAAAGCAAGAATGGTCGAAAAAGAATTCTTGGATTATTTATCAAAAACTTATAAAATAGTTAGAAAAATCTAAGGAAAATAATGGAGACGAATTATAAAGGAAGCGAATTGGAGCAGGTCATACTAGGAATCGACATAGGTTCTACTAAGATTTGTGCTGTAATTGCAAATTGTAGGGAAGGGATTCCGCATATTATAGGGACTGGATTTCATAAATCGCAAGGCTTAAAAAAAGGGACAATTACTAATATTGAACAAGCGAGCCGAGCGATTAAAGAGGCCGTCAATGATGCAAAGCGAGTTGCAGGAACAACTAATAACAAAGCAATTGTTTCAATTTCAGGTGCTTATACCAAAAGCACAGATAATTCTGGAGTTGTGAATATACCTAATAACGAAATTGGAATTAAAGAGATTAATCGCGCTATTCAAACGGCTCTCTATAATGCAACGATTCCTAATGAATATGAAGTGATTCATATCCTGCCTTATAATTTTAAGCTTGATGATCAAGATTTTATTGATGATCCTATGGGAATGACAGGAAGCCGATTGGAAGTTTCTGTGCGAATCATTACCGCACAAAAATCTAGTCTAGGAAATCTTAAAAAAGCTATTAAGGCAGCAGGAATTGAGATACAAAATATTGTGCTTGCTTCTTATGCTTCTTCTATTGCTGTTTTAAGCGAGGATGAGAAAAATCTTGGTGTAGCATGTATTGATATGGGTGGAAGCACTTGTGAAATGATGATACATGTTGGAAATTCATTACGCTACAATGACTTTTTGGGGGTAGGTTCTAATCATATTACTAATGATTTGGCAATGGCATTGCACACACCACAAAGTATTGCAGAACGCGTTAAGATAGAGTATGGCGGATTGTTGAGGGCGGAAGAAGAATCGGGAAATTTAATTGAAATACCAAGCATTGGTGGAGATGACAACTCAAAACATCAAGTTTCTCTATCAACTGTGTATAATGTGGTTTATGCGCGAGTGGAAGAAACGCTAATGATTCTTGAAAAATCATTAGAAAAAAGCAATCTTAAAGATCAGCTTGGAAGTGGGGTTGTCTTAACAGGTGGTATGGTGCAGTTAGAGGGCTTAAGAGAGCTTGCATCAGCTTTGTTTGGAATGCCAACAAGGATTGCCAAGCCAGTTGAGATAGATGGACTTTTTACGGATTTAAGGGGTCCGGAGTGTTCTACAGCCATTGGACTTATTTTATATGCCTCGGGAAAATATACAAACTATGAAATTGATTCAGAGAAAAGAATCCGTTATTGCAATGAAAAGCTAGAAGAGGGTGCAGGGCATTTTCACGATGGTATTAATTTGATGAATCCTCTAAGGGATAAAGCACATACGCCTAGCAGTCCTGTTAATAGTATTCCTAAGAGTGCTGCGGACATTAAGCAAGATCTTTCAGGAATCACAGAGATTAGAAAAATCACTACAAAAAATAACAATATTTTTGTGCAAATTTGGCAAAAACTAACACAAATGTTTTAATTTTGGGAAGGAGTAGATAAAGATGGTTGATGTTCAAGAAGTAAAACACGATTTTAATGCAAATATCAAAGTAATAGGTGTTGGCGGAGGTGGAAGCAATATGATTGGGCACCTTATTGCAACAGGTACTTATGATGGGATTGAACTTGCTGTAGCAAATACTGATGCTCAAGCAATTAGCACTTCTTTAGCGCCTGTAAGAATTCAGCTAGGTGCAAAACTCACTAAAGGTTTAGGAGCAGGCATGAAGCCACAAGTTGGTGAAGATGCAGCTTTAGAGAGTTATGAAGAGTTAAAAAAATTTTTAGAGGGCACGGATATTGTCTTTATCTCTGCTGGACTTGGTGGAGGAACAGGGACAGGAGCGGCACCTGTAATTGCAAAAGCCGCAAAAGAGGTGGGAGCTTTAACTGTTTCTATTGTGACTAAACCTTTTAGATGGGAGGGGCGCAAACGATCTGAATTAGCAGAAGAGGGTTATCGGAAGTTAAGAGCAGAGAGTGATTCTATTGTGGTGATTCCAAATGACAAACTTCTGTCTATTATTGACAAGAATCTTGGTTTAAAAGATAGTTTTAGAATTGTTGATGATGTTCTTGTAAGAGCAGTTAATGGTGTGAGTGGGGTGATTTTATCACATAGTGCAGGGGATATTAATGTGGATTTTGCTGATGTAAGAACCGTGATGAATCACAAAGGACTTGCCTTAATGGGTATTGGAGAAGCAAGCGGTGCAGATGCTGCTAAAGAAGCAGTAAAAATTGCCATTGAATCTCCTTTGTTTGATAATATGTCTATTAGTGGTGCAAAAGGCGTTTTGGTGCTTTTCTATCTTAATCCAGACTATCCAATGACAGAAATTTCTAATGCAATGGATGTGGTTTATGATAGCACTGATCCAGAAGCAGAAGTTATTTTTGGAACAACTACAGATGCAGCGGTGGAAAGAGATAAAGTAAGAATTACCATTGTGGCAACAGGCTTTGAAAAGGAAACTTCTCAAGCACAGACTACAAACAATGATGATAGCTCAACTTTAAAATTGGTAAATCCCAAGGATTTAAGTCAAAAAATCAATCAACAAACTTCGTTGGTGAATGCTAAAAAGAAAGTAAGTGGTGATGACTTTGCTAATGAAGAATATCTAGAAGTTCCTGCCTTCTTAAGAAGACAAATGGATTAAAGGAAGTTTTTTCCTTTATTCCACTGTTACGCTTTTTGCCAAGTTTCTTGGCATATCCACATCATTTCCTAATCTCACAGAAATTTCAAGTGCAAAAATTTGAAGCGCGACCATCATTTCAAAGAATTCTTCCATATAATGGTGAGATTTGGAAATTTTAATCCAATCATCGCAACCCTCATAATATTCTGCGCTTAATGCACAAATCATCGCATCTCTAGCGCTTAATTCTTCAATATTGCTTTTGATTTTGTCATAAAGTAAGTTTTTTGGCATTAATGCAACACAGAATAATCCACTATCGGCTAAAGCAATAGGACCATGTTTCATCTCTCCACTAGGATAACCTTCTGCATGAAGGTAGCTAATTTCTTTGAGTTTGAGAGCCCCTTCAAGCGCAAGAGGATAAAAAATATCTCTCCCAATAAAAAAGAATCCATGCCCATGTAAATAGCGCCTGGCAAGTCTTTTGATGCGTTCGTGCATTTTTTTATTAACTTCAGTTAAACGAGTGGCGTTAATCATTGTTTGGGCTTGTTGTTTGCATTCTTCTTTAGAGAGTAGATTTTTGGATTGCGCCAAATAACAAGATAAAATCCACAAAACCATTACTTGTGTAGCAAAAGCTTTGGTGCTCGCTACCCCTTTTTCGATTCCTGCTCTTGTAAGCAAACAAGCATCACTCTCTCTTACCATACTGCTATTATCAACATTGCAAATGCTTATGGTTTTTAAATGGTTGTTTTTTGCTAGTTTTAGGGCTTCAAGTGTATCTGCAGTTTCACCACTTTGTGAAATAACAATAAATAGCTCATCTTTGTATAAAATAGGATTTTTATATCTGAATTCACTTGCAATTTCAACTTTGGTTTTGATTTTTGCTATTCGCTCTAGCAGATAGCTTCCCACAATAGCAGCGTGGTAGCTTGTCCCACAAGCACAAAGTGTGATGGAAGAAATATTATTGAAATCAAATTGATTAAGTTCTTCAAGGCTAAAGCTATCTTCACTAACTCTCCCCATCATAGTTTCTAATAAAACTTTATGTTGCTCATAGATTTCTTTTTCCATAAAGAAAGTAAATCCATCTTTTTGAGCAGAAAGTTTGTCTCCAGTTAGCTTTTTAATATTATGAAGCATTGAGAAGTTGTGAATATCCATTACACCTAAAGTGTTATCCTCAAGATAGCACACCTCTTTTGCAAGTCCTATTAGTGGAGCATCTGAGGAGGCAAAAAAGATTTCATCTTTTTCTCCCTTTCCTATGATAAGTGGCGATCCATTTTTGGCGTAAAAAACTTTATCGGGTGCCTTTTTTGTAATCAATAAGATAGCATAGGCCCCTTTTAAGTCAGCAATGGTTTGTTTAAAAGATTCTAGTGGATCGTCGTTTTTTTCTAAGTAGGATTCAAATAAATGCACGATGACTTCGGTATCAGTTTGTGAAATAAAATGATGCCCTTCTTTTTGAAGTATTTCTTTGATACTTTGGTAATTTTCAATGATTCCATTATGCACAACATTACTAAATTTTCCAAAATGAGGGTGCGCATTGGCTTCTGTAGGTTTGCCATGAGTAGCCCAGCGTGTGTGTCCAATGCCCACTCCAAAACCTGTTGAAGTGAAATTTTCACATTTTCTTTCTAAATTAATGATTTTGCCTACAGCCTTAAAAGTATGTAAAACTCCTTGTGAAAGCACAGAGATTCCAGCAGAATCATAGCCTCTATATTCTAATTCTTTTAAGCCATTTAGTAAAAGTGATTTTTTTTCATTATTGCCAATGTATCCAACGATTCCACACATAATTATTCGCTCCCAAAATTAAGTATTTTATTGTGCCATAAAATGTGTAAATATAAGATAAAGAGAGGAAAGACAAGAAAGGGGAAGAGAGGCTAAATTTTTGCCTCTTCTCTTCTTTGAAGGTATTCCCAGCGTTCATTAACATCTTTTTGCCACTGCTCGATAATATGCTCATTTTCAGGTTTAAAAAGATGCTTGAATCTTGCTTGAGCACCAAGGTAATCACGCACAGGAACGATATTTTTAGGGCGATAAGTGATTCTTAATTCGCGTCCATTGATGATTTCATAGAGAGGAAAAACTAAAGAATCGGTGGCTAAATCGCTCATTTCAATGGTTTGATTTGAAGGGAATCTCCATTCTGTGGTGCAGGCACTCATAGCATTGATAAAAGTTGGTCCTTCTGTCTCAATGGCAGTTTTGATTTTTTTGCTCATATCTTTCCATTTATTAGGGGCGACTTGCGCAACATAAGGAGATCCGTGTGCTGCCATAATAGAAAGTAGATCTTTTTTCTTGTCTTTTTTTCCGTAGCTAACGCGCCCTGCTGGAGTTGTTGTTGTAGAGGCACCAAGAGGTGTTGATCCACTGCGTTGTCCTCCTGTGTTGGCATACACTTCATTATCTAGGCAGATATAAGTAAAATCATGCCCTCTCTCAAAACAGCCACTAATGAATTGAAAACCAATATCATAAGTTGAACCATCTCCCCCAAATGCTACGAATTTTGGTTCTTTATCGCTATAAAGACGATTTTTTCGCTTTAGGGCTTTATACATTGCCTCTGCACCTGCAATGGCAGTGGAGCTATTTTCAAAACCAATGTGAATCCAAGGAACATCCCAAGAAGTGTAAGGATAAACAGCTGTGCTAACCTCTAGACAGCCTGTTGAAGTTGCAATTAATAAAGGATAGTTAGTAGCATTTAAAACTTCTCGAACAATGATTCCGTGTGCACAGCCCGGACAGAGTAAATTAGCACCTTCAAATCTTTCAGCTGCTTTTGAAAATTGTTTTAAATTTTTAATCTCACTCATAGTATTCTCCTTAGTTATAGCCCAATTTAGGACCTCTAAGTCCAATAAATTGTTGTGTTTTGTGGGTCAATTTTCCTGCTTTAGCATCACAATCAAGCTCTTTAAAAATCTCTTCTAAATGATTTTGTGTCAAATCTCTACCCCCAAGTCCGTAAATATAATTGCTTACAATTGGCTTTTTATCCATTGCATAAAGTGCTGCTACACCTTCATTAAAAAGCATTCCCATAGCACCAGCAGGCAAACTTCTATCTAAAAATGCAACAGCCTTGCAGTTTTGAAGAGCCTTGCTGAGTTGTTCATAAGGGAATGGTCGTAAAACACGAATACTAACAACACCTGCTTTGATGCCTTGTTCTCTTGCTTTTTGTGCAGCGATTCTTGCTGATTCCACGGTGGTTCCAAGAGCAACAATGATAACTTCTGCATCATCGGTTTGGTATTGTTCTACGACATTGTATTTCCTGCCTGTTAAAGCTTCAAATTCCTTGAAAGTTTTCTCGATAATAGGCATAGAATTCATAATGGCATTATGAAGTTGAGCTTTGTGTTCAAAATGCCAATCTTCTTCTGTTTGCGACCCATAAGTTGCGGGTTTGCTAAAGTCTAGCATCGCATTTTTTGGTTTATAATCCCCAATAAAACGATAAGCTTCCTCATCTTTAAGTGGGCGCACACTTTGAGCAGTGTGAGAGCAGATAAAACCATCTTGATGCACCATTACAGGTAGCCTCACTTCATAATCTTCAGCAATTTTAAAAGCCATAAGGTTGAAGTCATAAGCTTCTTGTGGATTGTAAGTGCAAAGATTAACCCAACCTGCATCACGCCCTAGATACATATCAGAGTGATCACCATTAACATTCAATGGGCTTGCTAGGGCTCGATTAACAACATTTAAGACAATGGGCAATCGCATACCAGCGGCTTGATAAAGCACTTCAACCATTAGCGCAAAACCTTGAGAGCTTGTTGCAGTTGCTACTCTGCCTCCTGCAGCTGCAGCACCAACACAGCCACTCATTGCAGCATGTTCTGATTCGACCATTACAAATTCGCCATCAATATAACCATTTGCAAGGAAACTTGCATAATTTTGAACAATAGGGGTTGATGGAGTGATAGGATAAGCAGAAACTACATCAATTTGTGCTTGGCGCATTGCGTGGCTTGCAGCCATATTCCCATCCCATACTTCAATTGTTTGTAATTCATAAACTGCTGCCATAATTAATCCTTTTTCTTTTCTTCTTTTGCAGGCCATTTTGCCAATGCCGCTTCGTTAGTTTCATAGTCGTTAAACATTAAAAGCGATTTTGGATTGGTGGGGCAGACATCAACGCACACGCCACAGCCTTTGCAATGGACATAATCCACTCCTGTCATTTTTTCATCACGAACTAAAATGGAAGAATCGGGGCAATAAACCCAACAAAAATAGCAGTTGATACAATGTTCGTTATTATAAACGGGCTTTTCAACTCTCCAATGAGCCACACTTGCCTTATAAGAGCTATCGGGGCGATAATCTCTTTTGTCTGCGTGTTCTTGGACGATTTCATCACCTTTTGTTTCAAAAGGGAATAACACAGAGCCAATTTCAAATTCATTCCAGCCTTTATATTCCATAGTTTCCTCCTATTTCACTTCGTTGTAGGCTTTTTTGATGACTTCCATATTTGCATCAATAATTTTTTGAGGAAGTTTTTTGCCTAAGACTTTTTTAAATGATTCTAAGAAAAATTCTAACTCTAAAGTTTTAGAGACTTTGAGAAATGCCCCAAGCATTGGCGCATTTGGAATAGATTTACCAAATGCTTCTAGGGATAATCCAATGCAATCTAGCGTATAGATTTCTTTTCCATTTAACTCAGGTTTGGTTTTAAGAAATTCTTCTTTGCTTAAATGAGTTGTGATGATATATTTAGTATTTGCTTTTTCATTGGCGCAAATATCAGTGATATAAACTAATCCTGGGTCAATCACTAAAACATAATCGGGATTCATAAATTTTTCGTGATTCAAGATAGGTTGATCATCGATGCGGTTGTATGCAGTCATTGCTGCACCTCTTTTTGCAGATCCATAAAAGGCAAATGCTTGAACTTCTTTTCCTGTTCCTGCAACTACATCGGCTAAACCTTTAGCGCCCGTTACCGCACCTTGCCCTGCACGACTATGCCATCTAATCTCTAGCATGCTATCTCCTAAAATTTTATTACACCTTAAATTATAAGGGAAGCGCACTTAAAATGACTTTTAAAATTTTGGCTTAGTAAAAGAAAGATTATCTTTTTGGAAAATGATATTGAATCTTGGGTGGAGAAATTGAGTGAAAAATTTAAAAATTTCACTCCCAAACATCCTTAAATACTTTGTATAATGGAAATTGCCTCCAAAGAATCACGAGCAATCTTATCTGTATATTTTTGTAACACGCTTAAGGAAGCATAGCCACTTAATACCCCAAAAGATTGAATATTTGCTTCTTTGGCTGCTAGGATATCTAAAGGCGTGTCTCCAATCATATAAATATGAGAATTTGAAATCCCTTTTGGCAGAGCTTCTAGCGCCTTTAAAATAGGTTCTTTATTGGGTTTTGGTTTGGTTACATTTTCTCTTCCAATGATGCAGTGGAAATATTGTAACACATTGAAGTGTTGAAGTAAATCTTTGGAATACAATCCTGTTTTGGTGGTTACAATTCCCAAATAAGCAAATTCATAAGCCTTTAGAATTGATTCTTTTGCATTTTCTAATAGAATCGTTTTTTTATTGCAGATTTGTCTGTAATGCTCTTTGTAAGCTGTGATATATTGTGAGCATTCTTTTTTTTCTATTCCAAGGGCAATGAAAATGTCTTCTAAGGTGTAGCCAATGAGTTTTTTGATGCTTTCTATATTGGGAGTATCTTTGTTAAAAGCTTTAAAAGCGGTGCAAAAGGATTCGTAAATGGCTTGAGTAGAATCAATAAGTGTCCCATCTAAATCAAATAAAACAATTTTATTTTTCATTATTTTAAGCCTTTGTTATTTTGATGTAAAGTGGATAAATGGAATTTTATCTGTAATTACTTTAAGATACAAAAAGCTAAAATTCTAATTTTAATTTAATATTTTTGGAGTTTAATGCCTCATCGTTATGACAGAATCATCACTAAGCTTACAAGGCGCCCTTTAAGTCAAAATGAATTTTTACTCCTACTTGATGAGGTTGGTGGGCTTTTTAGTGAGAGAGAAAGTGAGTTAGAAATTATTAAAGGTTCTGGGATACCTTTGGTTTTTGCGCATGATAAAGTCTATCTTAAAACGACTTTAACTCCTATTTGCGAAGAAAGATTTTGCATTGTGGATATTGAAACTAATGGGCATAATCCTTTTGTGCATCAGCCCATTGAGATTGGGGCGATTGTGTATCAAGGAGGAAAAATTTGTGGAACTTTTCATTCTTTTGTATTTTGCGAGGAAATCCCTGAATATATCACAAAACTAACAGGAATCACATCCCCTATGCTAGAAAAAGCACCTAAGATTCATCAAGTTTTAGAGACTTTTAAATTATTTTTGGGGGATTGTGTTTTTGTAGCGCATAATGTTAGTTTTGATTATCAATTTCTAAGTAATGCACTTTATCGTTATGGTTTTGGGTATCTTTATAATCCACGACTTTGCACGATTAAACTTGCTAAAAAAACATTCACTTCCCCGCGCTATTCTCTAGAATTTTTAAATGAATTTTTAGAAATTAGACATTCACCCTTACATCGTGCATTAGAAGATTCTAAAGTAGCTTTAGAAGTATTTAAAAAGTCACTTGAAAGTTTGGATAAAAAGATTTACACAAGTCATGATTTGATAAAATTTACAGAACATATAGATTAGATGGAGGAAATAATGCAAACCCAAAATTATCCTAAGAATTTTGAAGCAATTCCAAGCCCTTGTTATGTGCTAGAAGAGGACAAGTTTATTAAGAATCTGGAAATTTTAGATTCTATTCAAAAAGAAAGTGGAGCAAAGGTTCTTTTGGCTCTTAAAGGTTATGCGCTTTGGAGAAGTTTTGATATTGCCAAAAAATACTTGAGTGGAATCACTGCAAGTGGGCTTTATGAAGCTAGGCTTGGTTATGAGACTTTTGGTGGTGAGATTACAACCTTTAGCCCAGCTTATAAATATGAGGAGATGCAAGAATTAGTTAAAATCTCTGATCATATTATTTTTAACTCTTTTTTGCAATGGCAGACTTTTAAGCCTCTGATTGATGAAGCAAATCAATGGCGTGAAAATAAAATACAAGTTGGTTTGCGAGTTAATCCTCAATATAGCGAAGTTACTCCTGCAATCTATAATCCTTGCATTAAAGGATCTAGACTTGGGATTACACCTAAAGAATTTAAAAAAGGAGTAAAAAAATATGGTTTAGAAGGTATTAGTGGATTGCATTTTCATACACATTGCGAACAAAATAGTGATGCGTTAAGAAGAACTTTGAAGTATTTTATTCAATATTTTGGGCGATATATTCCACAAATGCAGTGGATAAATTTTGGTGGAGGGCACCACATTACACGCAAAGATTACGATAGAGAATTGTTAGTCAAGATTATTAAAAAGTTTAAAAAACGATTTGAAGTGGAAGTGTATTTGGAACCTGGAGAAGCGGTGGGTTGGCAATGTGGATTCTTAATTGGTAGTGTGATAGATATTGTGCATAATGGTGTTGATATTGCTATTTTAGATGTGAGTGCTACTGCGCATATGCCTGATTGTCTTGAAATGCCCTATCGCCCTATGGTAAGAAATAGCTATCTAGCTAAGGCTATTTCTAAAAATGGCCATTTAAAGCTTAAAGGAGAGCAAAAATATGCCTATCGCTTTGGTGGTCCAACTTGCTTAGCAGGGGATATTATTGGGGATTATAGTTTTAAAGAGCCGCTAAAGCTAGGCGATAGAATCATCTTTGAAGATATGGTGCATTATACTATTGTAAAAAATAATACTTTCAATGGTGTTCCTTTGCCAAGTATTGGTATGATTGATAAAGAAGGGCGATTTAAACTTTTTAAATCTTATTCTTATGAGAATTACAAAGATAGAAATAGCTAAAAGCCATAAATAATAAAGACTAGAGTAGAATCTGCCTTTTAGATTTTTTTAAAACAAAAAAGACTATAATGAAGTCTTTTTAAAGTGTGTGTAATTTAAATTACACAATGAGAAGCTTAACAATGAGTTTGTATTTAAAGTCAATATTAATGCTTCTCGAGTGAATTTAGTAAATTGCAAGGAAGTTTAACAATGAAAGGTTATAGCAAAATATTATTGGGAGCATTTTGTAGTTTGGTAATGTTTTCTGGTTGCTTTGGTGAAAAAGATTCTAAGGCACAGCAACAAACTATGGTTATTCCTGTCAATATTTATAAAGTTGCTTCAAAAGACATTCCTATTTCTTTTGAATACCCAACGCAACTTACAAGTCCCCAGAAAGTAGAAATTTATGCTAGAGTGGAGGGGACACTTTTGGAGCAGAATTTTGTAGAGGGAAATGTGGTAAAAGAAGGGCAGAAGCTTTTTAAAATTGATCCTGCAAAATATCAAGCCAATGTCAATGTTGCTAAAGCACAATTGCTTTCAGCTCAAGCAATTTTTAAAGAGGCTTCAAGAGATTGGGAGCGTTCTAAAAAACTTTTTGAGCAAAAAGCACTCAGCCCAAAAGAGCGTGATCAATCTTTATCGACTTATGAGAGCGCACAAGCAGGGGTTGCTAATGCAAAGGCAAACTTAGATAATGCGATGATTGATTTAGGCTATACTGATGTTGTTGCAACCGCAACAGGAAAGACAAGTTTGACAAACTATGATTTGGGAAATCTTGTTGGATCAGCCTCAAGTAATAACGCACTTGTTACGATTACTCAGCTTGATCCTATTAATGCAGAATTTTCAATTCCAAGCAAGGATTATTATTTTTTAAGAACGCTTAGTCGTAATAATTTAAAAGTTTCTTATATCCTACCAAGTGGAAATGCTTATAGTAAGGAAGGGAAAATAGATTTTATTGATAGTGTAGTGGATTCAAGCACGGCGACAATCAAGGCAAGAGCGGTTGTGGAAAATAAAGATTTTCTTTTGATACCTGGAGAATTTTCACGAATCAAATTAGAAGGATTAGTTGCCAAAGATACCATTGCGATTCCGCAAAATACATTACTTCAAGATTCTCAAGGAAGTTATGTTTATAAAGTGGTTGATGGCAAGGCGATTCAAACAAGAGTAGTTTTGGGACAGAGTGTGGGCAATAGTTTTTTAATTCAATCAGGATTACAAGAAGGCGATATAATTATTACTGATCAGCTTATTAAACTTCGCCCAAATGCACCTGTTAATATTATCAATAGCCAAGCACAATAAAAGGGAAAATCAATGTTTTCTAAATTTTTTATCAATCGCCCAGTTTTAGCGATGGTAATGTCTATTATTATTGTCATTGCGGGAGGATTATCTATTGCTTCGCTTGCAGTTGAGGAGTATCCGCAAGTTACACCACCGCAAGTTGTGGTTCAAGCAACTTATCCTGGTGCGAGTGCGGAAGTGATTTCTTCTAGTGTGGCTAGTATTTTAGAAAATAGTATCAATGGGGTAGAGGGAATGATTTACATGCAGTCTTCTTCTACTTCAAGTGGTAGTTTAAGCATTAATATTTATTTTACAAATGAGACAGATCCTGATCAAGCAACTATTAATGTTAATAATCGCGTCCAAGCTGTTATGAGTTCTCTACCTCAAGAAGTGCAAAGACAAGGAGTAACGGTAGATAAACGATCTTCTACTATTTTGGCAGTCTATTCACTTTTTTCTGATTCTCCTGCTCATGATACCACTTTTATTGCCAATTATGCGGCGATTAACATTTTAGAGGAATTAAAAAGGGTTCCAGGAGTGGGTGATGCAACACTTTTTAGTCGTCAAGAATATTCTATGCGGATTTGGCTCTCCCCTGATAAACTCACTAAATACAATCTAACTCCAGCAGAAGTTATTGCTCTTGTGCAAGAGCAAAATTCACAATTTGCCGCAGGATTTTTTGGTCAAGAACCTGTTAGAAAAGATTTGGATTTTACTTACACGGTAACAACTCAAGGAAGATTCACAACTCCTGAAGAATTTGGAAATATTCTAGTGCGCACAAATCCTGATGGATCTTCGCTATTGCTTAAAGATCTAGCAAGAATAGAGTTAGGAGCAGAAGATTATAGTGTGAATGCGTTTTATAATGGGCGTCCTGCTGTTGCCTTTGGATTGTTTTTGCAGCCTGGAGCAAATGCTTTGAGTGTTGCTGAGGGAGTAGCAAAAAAAATAAAAGAACTCTCTCAATCTTTTCCAGAAGGGTTGCAATATGCAATTCCTTATGACACGACTTCTTTTGTTGATGTTTCGGTAAAGGAAGTAATTAAAACCTTTATTGAAGCCATAATTTTGGTTATTATTGTTATTTACTTCTTTCTGCAAAATTTTAGGGCAACTATTATCCCTGTGCTTGCGATTCCAGTCTCAATTATTGGGACTTTTGCAGGAATGTATTTGCTTGGATTTTCAATTAACCTTTTGACACTTTTTGGCTTAATTTTGGCTATTGGGATTGTGGTAGATGATGCGATTATTGTAATTGAAAATGTTGAGAGGCTTATTTCTGAAGAGAATCTTTCAGTAAAAGATGCCACCATTAAAGCAATGGAGGAAATAGCAAGTCCTGTTGTGGCAATTGTTTTGGTTTTATCAGCAGTTTTTATTCCTATTGCTTTTATTGGGGGGTTTAGTGGAGAGATTTATAAGCAGTTTGCTATTACCATTGTTATTTCTGTGGTTATTTCTGGATTTGTAGCTTTAACTCTTACCCCTGCTCTTTGTGTTTCTATTTTAAAAAAGATTGAACCTAAGCCATTTTGGATTGTAAAGAAATTTAATGATTTCTTTACTTGGCTTACGCATCAATTCACTGATAAGGTTGCCCATGCTATTAGGCGTGGAGTATTTTATGTGATTTTGTTTGTAGGATTGCTTGCGGTAACTTATGGTTTATTTACAAGAGTGCCAACTGGACTTGTTCCAGCTGAAGATAAGGGAATGCTTATTGTCTCTATGAAACTCCCACCTGCAACTGCTCTAAGCAAAACGTCAGATACAGCTTCTTTTATGGAAAGCACCATTCGAAACAATCCTAATGTAGAGGCGGTTATGGCATTGGCGGGTTATGATATGCTTTCAAGTGCGGTGAGAACCTTTGGAGGAACTGCTTTTGTAAAGCTTAAAGATTGGGATTTGCGAAAAGAAGAAAGTCAAAAATCTCAAGTATTAGCACAGAGTTTAACAGGGCAGTTAATGCAGAATCCTAATGCGGTTATTTTTGCTTTAAATCCACCTCCAATTATGGGGCTTAGCTTGACAGATGGTTTTGAGATATATATTCAAAACCGCACGGGAGGCTCAATTCAAGATTTGCAAAAATACACGCAAATGGTTTTGCAAGAAGCACAAAAGCGCCCTGAATTAACCGGAGTAAGAACGACTTTGAGCGTGGATATTCCACAATACAATGTTAAGCTTGATAGGCAAAAAGCCAAATCACTTGGTGTGAATATTGATGATGTATTCTCTACGCTTCAAGCGACTTTTGGCTCTTATTATGTGAATGATTTTAATCTTTATGGTCGAACTTTTAAGGTAAGTATGCAATCTGAAAGTGCCTTTAGAGAATCACCGGATAATTTGCGTGATGTTTTTGTTCGATCTAATAATGGTGATTTGATACCCATTAGCTCGTTAGTTACTTTTGAGAGGATTATTGGAGCTGATGTGCTAGAGCGCTTTAATCTTTTCCCAGCAGCAAAGCTTATGGGAGATGCAGCGCAGGGTTATTCCTCAGGGGATGCGCTAAAGGCAATTGAAGAAGTTGCTAATCAAGTTTTACCCCAAGGGTATTCTATAGCGTTTTCAGGTAGCTCTTATCAGGAGAAAAATGCAGGTGGTACAGGTGCAATTGCATTTATTTTTGGATTGATTTTTGTTTTCTTGATTCTTGCAGCACAATATGAGCGGTGGTTGATGCCATTAGCAGTTTTAACAGCTGTGCCTTTTGCTGTTTTTGGTGCGATTTTGGCTACTTGGTTAAGAGGATTAAATAATGACATTTACTTTCAAATTGGACTTGTAATGCTTATTGCACTATCAGCTAAAAATGCAATTTTGATCATTGAGTTTGCAATGGAAGCAAGAGAGAAGCATGGCAAAAATATCTATGATTCTGCAGTGGAGGCAGCAAGATTGCGATTCCGTCCTATTGTGATGACTTCTTTGGCTTTCACCATAGGTGTTTTGCCACTTGTTGTAAGTAGTGGTGCAGGAGCTGCTAGTCGTCATGCTATTGGAACAGGGGTTCTTGGTGGAATGTTGGCAGCGACTTTCATTGCTACTTTTTTTATTCCTCTTTTTTATACTTATTTTGCGAGATTTGGAGAATTTCTTGGTAGTTTAAGGAAAAAGCATGAATAAGACAATATTAGTTTGGATTGGTTTGGGACTTTTGATTGGTGGTTGTTCTTTGTCTCCCAAATATGAACAACCAAAAGCAAATTTACCACAAGATTTTGGCGTGGAATATTCTAACGAAACCATTAGTCAAACTTGGTGGAAAGACTTTGGCGATGAATATCTTAATGGTATTGTTGAAGAAGCCTTAAAGAATAATTATGATCTTGCCGTTGCAATGGAAAGAGTTTCTCAAGCAAGAAGTTCATGGGGATATGCAAGAAGTGATAGATACCCTTCTTTATCTGCTCAAGGTGAAGCAACAAGAAATAAGAAAAATCCAAAACAAGGAGAGTTTGACAATTATAATAATTTTTCCTTGAGCGGTATTTTGAGCTTTGAGTTAGACTTGTGGGGTAGGGCTAGAGATGCTGATAGAAGCGCTTATGCGACTTTGTTAGCTAGTAAGGCTAATCGCGATACGATTCGATTGAGTTTGATTGCTAATGTGGTAGAGAGTTATTTTGGAGTATTGACTTTAAATAATCAAGTGCAAATCTCTCAAAATACGCTTTTAAGCCGAGAAGAGAGCTATCAATATCGCAAAAAAGAATTTGAAGCTGGAAAAATTTCAGAAATTGATATGCAGCAGGCAAGATCAGAAATGGCGTCGGTTAGGGCACAACTTCAAAGTTTGCTAATGGAGAGAAATGCTGCGCAAACAGCTTTGATGATTTTGCTTGGTAGAGATCCACAAGGAATTTTTAATGTGGCACTTCCTATGGAATCGCAAATGCTTCCTAAAGCCCCTAAAGTGCCAGTTGGATTACCTTCGACGCTTTTAGAGAAAAGACCAGATATTGAAGCAGCAGAGCAGAATCTCAAAGCGGCTAATTTTTCTATTGGTGTAGCAAGGGCAGCGTATTTTCCAACTATTTCTTTAACGGGGCTTATTGGCTATGCTAGTCCAGAATTAAACGAATTATTTAGCAATTCTACTTCAACTTGGAATTATGGTGGAAATTTTGTGAGTAATGTGATTGATTTTGGGAGAACCAGCTCTAATGTGGAGCTGACAAAATCGCAATATAGAGAAATGCTACTCAATTATGGTCAGACACTTAGACAAGCTTTTGGTGAGGTAAGAGATTCGTTGTATAATCATAGTATGAGTTTTGAGCGTTTAAATAGCCTAAATGAACAAGTTGAAGCATTAAGGAGAACATTAGTGTTAGCAGAGTTGCGTTATAGGGAAGGTTATACTAATTACCTTGAGGTTTTAACAACACAAAGCAATCTTTTTGCAGCAGAGCTAACTCAGCAAAGCGCGAATCTTGAAAATCTTTCTTCAGTGATTAATATTTATAAGGCTTTTGGTGGTGGCTGGGATAAAATCAAATATGCAGAAGAGGAATAATCAAAATCCTTTTTGTGGATTTTGATTTATTTGCAACTAAAAATAACTTTTCCCCTAGCTATTTTTTCTACTTCTTTACCTGTTGGCATGACAATATCTTCTAGGCTATTAGAATCTGATTTTGCAAGAATTGCAGTGCTATGAAGTGGCATATTCTCCATTTCCGAAATTAATCCTAAAGAAATTTCTTTAATTGTGCATCGTTTGTCTAGATTTTTAGAATAATCTTGAGCAATTGTGTTGGCTTTATCAAGCAGGGCTTGGTTAAGTTTTCTGTCTATTTTTTCTAAATCACCTTTTTGAATGATTTTGGTGATTCTTGGAATGGGCAAAAGCAAATAATCATTGGAAGCAACTTGTTTTTGAATAAAGTCTAGGATTTTATTAAAATCTTGAGACTTTTCATCTTTAAATTCACAATTTAAGCTATAACTACTCTCAAAACCTTTTTGCTCTCTTGTATTGTTTTGATATTCATAAAAAGGGCTAATATCAAAACTTCCACCTTTACAAATCGAATTGTTTTTTAAAAAAGTGTTAATGGAGTTATAGGTTTGGATGATTTTATTTTTATTTTCTAGTGAGAGATTTTTCTCCTTATGGAGTTTCTCACTTCCAATGATTTGAATAACAGAAGAATAAGTTGTGGGAGATATTTTTGTGTGAATAGAGAGATCTTGCTTAATAAGCATTTCATTTGCATTTAAAGAGAGAGTGGCAAAAAGTAAAAGTAAAGCCTTTTTATACATGGGAATCCTTGTAATTTAAGATATTGGTATTATATCTTAAATTACAAGGATTCAAAAAGAATCCTTGCCTACTTATAACGCTTTTTTGGCGCTTTCTACAATTTTTGTAAAACTTTGTGGCTCGTTCATAGCTATATCTGCTAGAATCTTACGATCTAGTGTTATCCCTGCCTTTTTTAGACCAAACATAAATCTAGAATAACTGATCGCATTGATTCTGCAAGCTGCATTAATCCTTACAATCCAAAGTTTTCTAAAGTCTCTTTTCTTTTGTTTTCTATCGCGGAAAGCATAACATAAACTTCTTTCTAATTGCTCTTTTGCTTTTCTGAAATGCTTATGTCTTGCACTATAAAATCCGCGTGCTAATTTTAAAACTTTTTTGTGGCGTCTTCTTCTAACGACACCTGTTTTTACTCTTGCCATTTTTTATTCCTTTACCATAATGTGGTGTGGTATTTCTACCAAACTTGCCCTAATTTAGGGGAATGACATACTAATGTATGAAACTTTAAATTTTTACGCCATGCAAAGCATTTTTTTAACTGATTCGCTATTGGCGCTATGAACATATTTGGGTGCATTAAGATTTGCAATTTTTCTTGGGCGCTTTTTAGTTAAGATGTGACTTTTAAAAGCTGAACCACGCTTGATAAGATTTTTTTTGAGTTTAAATCTTTTTGCGGCACCACGATTTGTTTTCATCTTTGGCATTGTTTTACTCCTTTCATAAGATAAATTATTTTTTTGGTGTTACTAACATATTAACATACCGACCTTCAATTTTATAGTCTTTGTCAATATTAGCAACATCTTCTAGCATTGCTGCAACTTTATTAAGCACTTCAAAGCCAACTTGAGGCTCACTCACTTCTCTTCCGCGCAAAAATACACGGAATCGAACATGTTTATTTTCTTTTAAAAATTCTTTGGCGTGTTTAACTTTATAGTTAATATCGTTAATTGCAATTTTTACAGAAAGTTTGATTTCTTTGATTTCAATTTGTTTTTGTTTCTTTTTTGCTTCTTTTTGTCTTTTTTCTTGCTGATAACGGAATTTTCCATAATCCATAATCTTGCATACAGGAGGCTTAGCATCAGGCGCGATTAACACCAAATCCAAACCTTTGCTTTCTGCAATTTTTAATGCTTCATCAGAGCTAATTAAGCCATATTGCTCACCATCATCGCCTACACAGCGAATCTCTGGAAAATCAATTTCCTCATTGAGGACTACATCAACATTTTTACTCAAAAGCTAACCTCATGCATTTTCTCCTTTGAAAATTTAATAAATTCATCAAATCCCATTGTGGATTGTTTTTTCTCCCTTCTGTCTCTGATAGCTATTATTCTTTCTTTTTCTTCCTTTTCTCCTAGTACGACAATCATGGGCACTTTTTGCTTCTCGGCATTCCTAATGCGCTTGTTGAGAGTTTCATTTTTGCTATCAATCTCTGCATATACATTGATATTTAAGAGTTGGTTGCGCAACTCTTTGGCATAAGATTCTTGAGCTTCTCCAAGGGGAATAATAATAATCTGCGTAGGTGCGATAAAAAAGGGAAACTCACCTCCAAAATGTTCAGTTAAAATAGCAATGAATCGTTCAAAGCTTCCTAAAATAGCTCTATGAATCATCACAGGTTGTTTTGAAGAATTACTCTCATCAGTGTATTCTAGTTTGAATCGTTCTGGTAAATTCATATCAATTTGGATAGTTCCGCATTGCCATTTTCTGCCAATTGCATCGGTGATTTTAATATCAATTTTAGGTCCATAAAATGCACCACCACCCTCATCAATTTTATAAGGAATATTGCAAGTCTCTAAGGCATTTTTTAGAGCTTGTGTGGCTTCTTCCCAAACTTCATCGCTACCAATAGATTTTTCAGGTCGTGTGGAAATCTCCATTTCATAGCTAAAATTAAAAGAATCCATAATTTTTTTAGTAAAATCAATAATATTTTCTACTTCTGTTGCAATTTGGCTAGGGCGACAGAAAATATGAGCGTCATCTTGCGTAAATTCTCTTACACGCAAAAGTCCGTGCAAAACTCCACTTTTTTCATGTCGATGCACAACTCCATATTCATAAAAACGCAAAGGTAAATCCCTATAACTGCGTAAAGTGCTTTGATAAACTTTGATATGTCCAACACAATTCATTGGTTTGATTCCGTATTCCACTCCATCAATTGTCGTAAAATACATATTTTCGCCATAATTACTATAGTGCCCACTCGTTTTCCATACAGCACTTTTTAGAATCTCTGGTCCCCTTACAGGCTCATAGCCTCTTTGAATCAAAGCTTTGGTTAAAAGTTTCTCAAGATTTCTGCGGAGACGCGCACCTTTGGGTAGCCAAATAGGTAATCCTGCACCAATTTCTTCATCAAAAGTAAAAAGCTCCATTTCGGTGCCCACTTTTCTATGGTCGCGCTTTTTGGCTTCTTCCATTTGTCGTAAATACTGATTAAGACTTTCCTTATCAGCAAAAGCGATACCATAGATTCTAACAAGCATTTCTGCTTTTTCATCACCGCCCAAATAAGCTCCAGCAATTTTAGTGAGTTTAAAGGCATTTAAGAGCTTTAAAGTAGGCAAATGAGGACCACGGCAGAGATCTTCAAAGTCACCTTGTGAATAAATGCTTAATGTCCCATCACCTTGGGGGATTCTGCTAATAACAGCTTGTTTTAAATCATCACCCTTAAATTTTTCAATAGCTTCTTGGCGTGGCAAGTGGTATTTGGTGATTTGCTCACCTTTTTTAGCAATTTCTTTCATTTTAGATTCAATTTTAGCCAAATCCTCTTCGCCAATTTTGTGATTTACTCTAAAATCATAGTAAAATCCCTCTTCTACAACTGGACCTACAAAAAATTGGGCTTCTGGATAGAGAGATTTGATCGCTTCTGCCATTAAATGTGCGCAAGTGTGACGCATAATAGCAAGTGAATCAGGGGAATTATCAAAATAAATTGGTTCGCCTTCTATTTTTAATTCAGAAGCAGTTTGTGTATCATAGATAGTATCGCTTGTTTTAAACCCAATAATTTGAGACATTATAGTTTGCCCTTTTAAAAAATTGGCTAGGATTATAGCAGAAAAAATAGAAAATATGGCTTAATCTATCCCAAAAAATAAAAAGCTTTTTGGGATATGAAAGTTTAGAAATTTAATTTTGGCGAATCTAAGTCACTTTTTCTAGCAGCGAGTAAAATTAAAAGGAAAGTTGCAGCAACAAAATAGTATAAAAATGCGGGGACAGGAATTGGATCTCCAGTAGCATAAGAATGCAATCCCGAAAGATAGAAATTAACCCCAAAATAAGTCATTAAAATTGAATAAAATGCCACAACAGATAAAGAGGCAAAAATGTAGGGATTATCACCCTTTGGCAAGAATCGTGTGTGCAAAACTATAATATACACAACAATAGAAATTAATGCCCAAGTTTCTTTGGGATCCCAACCCCAATATCTTCCCCATGATTCATTTGCCCAAACTCCACCCAAGAAGTTTCCAATCGTTAGCATTGCAAGACCCAGAATCATCGCCATTTCATTGATGGTATGTAAGGTCAGAATAGTTTTGTCTATTTGGGGATATTTTTTGCTCCTAAAGATAAAAAGCCCCAAAGTGATTGCGCCAAGCATAAAGCAAAGCCCTAGGAATCCATAGCTTGCTGTGATGATAGAGACATGGATATTAAGCCAATAGGATTTTAAGACAGGGACTAGGTTACCAATTTGTGGATTCATAAAACCTAAATGTGCCACAAAAAGTGAGATTCCTGCTAAAAAGCTTGAAGTAGCTAGGGCTAGATAACTTCGTTTAAAGAAAAATACTCCAGCAAATCCTGCTGCCCAAGCGATATAAATCATTGATTCATAGGCATTACTCCAAGGTGCGTGTCCGCCCACATACCAGCGAAGTGCAAGTCCAATGGTGTGGCATAAAACTAAAAGCGCAATAAACAAATGGAGCATTTTTGTTGTTAAGATATCAGAGTTTTTATTTCTAAAGATTTGCACCAAAACAATGATAAATAAAATGATTCCTGCCAAGATATATAAAAGCGTGAGATTATCAAAGATATTATAGTGATTTAGAAAAATTTCTAAGTCAATTTTACTAGGACTTGGGAGCAAGTCAGCACCAAATTTTTGCTGCATGTGATCTAAAGCCTCAATAGCTAAATTAGCATTTTCCCAATTATTTTCAACTAAACCTTGATGAAAGCTTGCAAAATAGGCTCTAAAGAGTTTATGAATTTGTTCTCTATCTGTTTCACTAAATCCCACCATAGCTTCTGTAGGTGCATACCAAGTAGAAGTTTCTTGGCTTAAATCAGGAATAATTCTTAAAGATTGTGCAGTGTAGATGAGATAGGCAGCATTGATTCGTTCATCAACTTCAATAATATCTTTATCAAACTGATCTCTCATAGCAGGTTTTTTGCGATTGGCTTCTTCAAGCAGGTTGAGAAGTTTGTATTGGTCTTTGTGGAATGCATCATCAAAGGCAATATATTTTTGATTCTCATCTACTCCAACAAGCTTTTTAAGCTTAGGAGTTTTAATCGCAATCATTTTAACTTTTTTAAACTCATTGGGATACATCATCATTCCTAGGAATAACTGCATATTGCTAAGCCCCAAGAAATTATCTTTTTTAGTTATTTTATGGATATATTCCATAGCAAGTGTGTCTATGGGTTTGACCCTGCCACCAAAATCTTGCACAAGAAGTTTTCCAAAGATTTTAGAATGTTGATTGGAGTTTTGCTTAAGAGTAGAAATCAAATCCAAAATACTCTCTTGTGTAATAGGGGGTAAATCTTGTTCTTGTGTGGCATTAGCATCTTTAGCATAAAGTGGTGTTTGGAGACTAAGAGCACCAAGCGCTAAAGAAGCAATAAGGGCTAGATTTTGAGCTTTGAGATAGCGACTAAGTTTATAGAAGCGACCATTTTTAGCAAAAAATGACCACAAAAGCCCTAAAGTTAGCATTGCATAGCCGATGTAAGTGGGGATTTTACCTGGGTCTTGATTCACTGATAGAATTGTTCCTTGCTCATCTTGGTCATAAGAAGACTGAAAGAATCTAAAATTGCCATAATCTAAAACATTATTCATAAAGATTCTATAAGGAGTTTCAGTTTTATTGGCTTCATCAATTACGGCTATCTCTGAAGCATAAGAAGAAGGACTCATAGAGCCTGCGTATCGTTCTAATTGAAAATCTTTTAATTCAATACTAAAAGGCAAAGTAATAGGGCGTGTTCCCCATTCTAATGCAAATTTAGCATCGCCTAAATCAAAGGGAATAGGAGTGTGATCCATAACATTTTTGACTACTTCAATAACTTCTTTGTTGTCTTGATAGCTCATTTCAACCTTTAAAATTTCTGGGCTTATTTTATCCTGCGCAGGAATGTATTCTAAGAATTTAATTTCCAAATTATCATTTCCAAAAGGCAGTTTATAATCAAATTTTTGTTGCACTAAGGGGCTGATAGTGGTTGGGAAAAAAGCGCGGTAGAATTTATCATCCATTTTAGCTAGGATAGTTAAAAATTCCTCTCGGGATTGTATAATATTGCTTTTCTCACCTTCGCGAATATGCATAATGCCCTCAAAGCCATAATAGCGAGTGATTGCAGCGCCGATAAAAATCACTACTAAAGAGGAGTGAAAAAGGAAACTCGCATATTTTTTTCGTTGCCAAGCTTTTGAAAGAATGAGTAATCCAACTAGATTTAAAACTAAAAGTAAATGCAATAAATCAAACCATTGTGTGTCATAGATTAGTGCTCTTGCAGAAGGTGTTCCATAGTCATTTTCTATGAAAGTTGCTACTGCACAAGCAGTGCCATAGCTGATTAACAAAATAAATGTAACCCAAAAATTACAAAATCCATGAATAACGCTATTAAGGAGTGTTTTTATTTGATTCATATTTGCCTTTCTGTGGAGTAAAATTGTAATTTTACTTTATTTTTAAATAACCATTGGTAAATCATTAGATATTTTGAGTTTGAAATAACTCTTGCAATTCTTTAGCAATCTCCTTCTCATCTTTGTTGTCAGAGTTTTGAGATTTGATAAATTCTAATGTCGCTAAAAATCGCTCTTTTGGCATATAGCCTGGATAAACAAAGAGAGTTTTTCCGTGAGGAGAGACAAAAACAAGTGTTGGAGTTGGCTTAATGTTGTAAAGGCGCGCTAGTTCGGAGGTTTCTTGGGCATCTTTTAGGAAATCTACAGAATGAGATTTTGAATAACTTAAGTTGATATAATAAGGTGAGTAGCTATTTTGCAAGATAGTTTTAACCTTACTATCATCGCGAATAAGTTCTTTAAGCTTATCACAATATATACAACCATTAGCAGCAAAAACTAAAAAATAGGGCTTGTTGTCTTTAGTTGTGATTTTTTGTGTTTCAAAAAATACATCAGCTACTTCTTTATAAGAATTTTTATCAACATTTTGCAAAGCATCAAGTTGTTCTTGTGTGTTTTTTGCACCACTTGAAATAATATTTGAATCAAGCTTTTCTTCGCAGCCAATCATTAAAAATGCTAAGACTAAAATAGAGAGTAAATTTTTGATTTTCATTTTTTTCCTTTCAAGTTATTTTTATAGTTACTTCTTAACTTACGCACTTCTTTTACAAAGTTGAAGTAAGCAAGGGGTAATTTGAATAATTGTGCCCCCCCCCGCAGTGTTTGCTTTAATAAAAGCTTCTCCTAGTTTATAAGTAAGACATTCTTTTTCTTTTAAAGATTCTTGATAATCGGGATAAGATTCTAGATTAGGGAGTTTAAGATTAGGATTCTTTTTAATAGCTTCTTGGTATTGTTGTTGTTCTTGTTTGTGTTTATCTTTGATATAAGATAAAACATAAGGCATTCTAATATA
>NZ_NHYL01000009.1 GCF_003288905.1 Helicobacter sp. 11-8110
TCCTAATCTTAAACTCCCTAATTTAGAATCTTATCCTGATTACAAAGAATCTTTAAAAGAAAAAGAATGTCTTACTTATAAACTAGGAGAAGCTTTTATTAAAGCAAGTAAAACTTGGTATAAGGGTGGATATGTTAAACTATGGTTCAAAGTTAGGAGATTGAAAAGAGGAATTTATACAAAAAGGATATAAGATGATATTTTTACATCGCCAAAATAATTTAGAGTTTCCTATTGAAAATTATGGTATAGAAATTGATTTGAGATACAATGGAAATTTAGTATTAAACCATGATCTATTAGAAAAAAATTCTTTATATCCCCTTTTTGAAGAAAAAATTCAATTTATGACAAATATTCCTATTATTTGTAATATAAAAGAATCAGGATTAGAAGAAAAGGTTATAGAATTACTCAGTGATCATTTTGAATATTATTTTTTAGACTCTCAAATTCCAGATATTTTAAGATTATCAAAAAATGGATATCAAGGTAAATTTATCATTAGAATTTCGGATGTTGAGTTTTATAATGAAAGACTTATGGGGGTTGCTAAACCTAAATATGTTTGGGTAGATTATTCACAATTTTCTAATTTTGATATTCAAAATTATCAAGAATTTATTTACAGTATTAAACCAAAGCTAGGGCAGGTTGAGCCCATATTGGTTTCTCCAGAGCTGTATGATTTATCATATATAGAGTTTATAGAGCCTATTCAAAGTATTCTACCAAAAGGGTTTTCTGTATGTACCAAAAAACCTGAATTATGGAGTTTTTATGTTTAATTTAAAAAATATAGCAGAAAAATATAAGCTTGTTATGGTTGATATTGATAATACTTTATTTAATTATACTTTTGCACACAAAAATGCCTTAGAAGCTGTAATGGATCAATATGGTTTTACACTGCAAGAGTATAATCTAGCAAAAATGATGATTGAAAAAAGAAATTTGTCAGCAAACCATCATAAAAAAGAATTATATTTCAAAATCATTTGCGAGAATAAAAATATTCATTTTTCAAAAGCTAGTGAAATGTTTAATCTTTACACTTCCGCTTTTATAAAAAATTTAAAAGTAGATAAAACAATGTCTGATTTTTTATTTTATGTAAAAAAATTAAATAAAAAAGTTATAGCTATTACTAATTTTTATTTTATAGAGCAAATTTATAAGTTAAAGTGCGCAAATCTTATAAATATGATCGATTATGTAGTATGCTCTGAAGAATTTGAGCTTGAAAAACCAAATAAAGCTCTTATCAACAGAGCCTTGGAGTTATATAAAGATTTGATCGACGAGGAAGAAATTGTAATGATCGGAGATTCTGTTGTAGATAACTTTTTGGGGAGGGGGTGTAGGATAAATTACTATCCTTATAATTGCTCTAAATTATTGATTTCTATTTCTGGAAAAAGCGGAAGCGGAAAAACCACTTTAAGTAAAGCTATTGATGAAATATATGAAAGTTTTATTATTAGCACGGATGGCTATCACAAATATGAAAGACATTCTAAAATGTGGGAGAGGATCACGCATTATAATCCAAAAGCAAATAATCTTGTTCAATTGGCTATGGATATAAAACATATTTATCAAGATATCGGAAATAAGTTGCATATACCAATATATGATCATAAAAGTGGAGTGATTATTAAATCTAATGAGATTAAAGTTAAAGATTTGGATATAGTAATTATAGAAGGTTTACATACTTTATATCAAGAGGTAATAGGTGATTTTGTAAAGATAAAAATATATATCGATTCAGATGAAGCAGATAATCAAAAAATCAATAGGGATAGCAAGGAAAGAAACTACGAATACTCAAAAATTATTAGTACTATACAAAAACGAGAAGAGGACTATAAGAAGTATCTCGAAAAACAAAAGGATAATGCTAACTTTTTGATTTTAATTAGAGAGGGTATTTTTAAAATTCAATTAAAAGATATACTATTAAACGATTATTTACAAAAAGAATATACAGGTAAATATGAAGATTTAATTTGCACTGTCAAAGATATTTTTAGTTTAATTTTAAGAAATCGGTGGATAATAAAAAATGATTAATGATAGAGAAAGACTAGATAGTTGTATTAAAGATTATCAAAAGCTATGTAAGATTTTTGGAAATATTTTAGATGCACCATCAAAGGGTGGAAATATTTCTATCAAAGATAATGAATATTTCATTATTAAAGCTTCGGGTGAAGATTTAAAAAAAGAACATAAGATTTCTATTTTTAAAAATAATGTTAATTCTTTTTGTTATTATAAAGATTATTCTATGGATATTATAAAGCCATCTATGGAAATTAAAATGCATTGGGTATTTAAAAATAAATATGTAGCGCATTATCATCCTGTTTATATTTTACCTTATTTGTGTGCTAAAGAATATAATTTTACAAATTACAATGTGATTGATTTTGTTTTACCTGGAAATGATTTATGTGAAGCGCTGAGTAAAAGTTATTCTTATCAAGCAAAAGGTATAATATTGCTACGAAATCATGGTGTTGTTATTTATGCAGAACAAATTCAGGATATATCGGAGTTGTATAATCAATTAAAAAATGATTTTTTTGAGGAAAATGATTTTGTATATACTCCAGATGATGCAGTTGATAAGACTAATGGGGAGTTGTGGTTATTTAGAAACGCAATTGAAAATATTGCCTTAAAGAAACAAATCAACTTAGCCCCATTAAAAGCAAATGAAATTTATAAATTATTAAATTTGCCTGATGAAAAATATAGAAAAAAAATTATGGAAAGTGAGAGTTAGAATGAATATTATTATACCTGCAACTGGAATAGGCAAGAGATTTAAAGAAGCTGGATATAAAGAATTAAAACCTTTTATTAAAGTTATGAAAGATAAACTCATTCTAGATTATGTGATTGAGTGTTTTGATGTTCAAAATGATATTTTTTATTTTATTGTCCAAGAGTGTGAGAAAAGTAAATTTGAAGATTTTGTTTTATCTAGAAAAATTAAAGCAAAAATTATTATTTATAAAGGGGAAAAACTAGGACCTGCTGGAAGTTTATATGGTGTGGTGTCGCAGTTGCAAGATATGCTTGATGAGGAAGTTATTGTTAGTTATTGTGATTTTGGACAAGAATGGAATTATAAAGATTTTCTGCAATTTGTGCAAGAAAACCTAGATGCTCAAGCTATAATTCCTTGTTATACTGGTTATCATCCTCATTTATTGCCTTTAGAAAATGTGTATGCAGCATGCAAGGTGTATGATAATACTTATAAAGTTTATGAAGTTATAGAAAAATATAATTCTAAGAATAAATTTGAAGAATATCATTCTTCTGGTATTTATTATTTTAGAACTTTAAAGTTAGCTATTGAAGCAATAAAAAAACAAATAGAAGCCAAAGATATGATTTCTGGAGAATATTATGTGTCTATAACTAATAATTATCTAGAAAATGTTTTATGCTATCCTTTTATAGAAAAATTTTATCAATTTGGTACTCCAAAAGACTTTGAATATGTAAAAGAAAAACTTAATTCGCAAGATGTTAATAATGAAAAAGTAAAAATACAAAATACTATCATATTATCTGCTGGTAGAGGAGAGAGATTTTTAAATCTTAATTTTAACCAGCCAAAACCATTTTTACCTCTTGGTAATTCGACTATCGTAGAAAATATAATTAATACTTTAAAAAATGTCGAGACTAATATCATATGTGTTGGTGCACAAGATCATGAAAAATATTGGGAAAATATATCCAAAGAGGTAAGATTTGTCAAGCCAAATAAAATTGGTGCAGCATATTCTTATAAAGAGTCTTGTGGAGATTTAAAAGGTGATGTGTTGATTCTTCCTTGCGATTTAATTGCGAAACATATTAATGAGGAATTTAAAAGCTTGCAAAAAGAATGCGAAATTATTATATTTGTTACGCAAGCTTCTAGATATAATATGAATAATCCACATTATTTTACTTGGGTAAATGGAAAAGATGGCAAGGTAGATACTATATCTGTTAAAAATAGATCAAATGATACAGACTTAGTAATGATAGGAAGCTTTTATTTTAAAGAAAATTCTTTATTGTTAGAATATATAAATAAAATATTTCAAGAAGATATAAAAACTAATGGCGAATTCTATATAGATAATGTGTTTGAATTATTAATTAAAACACATAAGGTGGGCTATATAATTGTTGATAATTATTTTTCTTTTGGAACTCCAGATGAATATTTAGAAAATGGGTATTGGTTTGGTCTATTGGAAAATGAGGTGAAAAATGCTTTCTGAATATGTTAGTATAGAAATTTATGAAAATATATTATATTGCAAAAGATCTTTTTGTAATAGTTTTGCAATTCATGAAGAAATAATAAATATATATAAAAAAGTTAAACATGAATGGGGGGGGGGGATTGGATAGGACAAAAAAATATTAAGTTGGATTTTGGCATTGGCAAAGGTAATATTATTTTTTTTGAGGGAATAAGCTCTAATGTTAATATTCAAATCAAGGGAAATAATAATATTATTTTTATAGGCAATAGAGTTCGTAATGCGCATGTAGAAATTTTTTCCAACTCGGTTGTATCCATTGGATCTGGAACTACTTTTAATGGATGTCATTTGAGAGTGTGTGAGTGTAAAAATATATTTATAGGGTGTGATTGTATGTTTTCTTCAGGAATTCTAGCTACGACTACAGATCATCATTTAATTTTTGATTGCTATACTAAAATAAGAACAAATAAAGCAAAAAGTATTTATATAGGAGATCATGTTTGGATTGGACAAAATGTAAGAATAAATAAAGGTACAAAAATATTTTCTGGGAGTATTATAGGAGCACATGCTGTTTTATCATCTAAAGTAATTTATTCTAATTCGGCTTATGCTGGGAATCCCGCTAAATTAGTTAAGGAAAATATATTTTGGGATAGAAAAACTATGGACGTATTTAATGTTAATGGAAAAATTATCCAAGAAAATAATAAATATTTTAATGATAATTTTATATTTACGTATGACAAAAATGTTTTTATAGATTTTGATGAAATTGAAATAAAATTAACAAAAAATATTTTATCGTTGCAAGATAAATTGGTATATATACTACAATGTAATTTTCATAAAAACAAAAATCGTTTTTCTTTAAAAGTATTTAACTCTATAGAAGTATTAAAATCTCGTATTCAAAACCAACTTTCTTATAAATTAGGTAAAGCTATGATAATAAATTCTAAATCTATACTAGGTTATATGGGATTGCCTTTTGTATTATCTTATATAACATATAAACATAAACAAGAACAAAAAATCTATCAAGAAAAAATAAAAAAGGATCCTTCTTTAAAATTGCCTCCATTAGAAGATTATCCTGATTATAAAGAAGCTTTAAAACTTAAAAATCATCTTTCTTACAAACTAGGAGAAGCTTTTATAAAAGCAAGTAAAACTTGGTATAAGGGTGGATATGTTAAGTTGTGGTTTGAGGTTAGGAAGCTAAAGGGGGAGAGGAAGTAACCCTCTATCACCTAAAGAGCATTTTATTTTGAAGGCTGTGGGCATATAAAAAAGAATTTCTATGTCCAAACATAATTGATTCTATGTTATGAATAAAATGCAATTGCCCAAAAAGCGTGTTAATATTATCAAAGAATCTTTGACATTGCATAAATAGTGGCGGTTTCGCTGCGTAGAATGTTGGAGTGGATAGTGGTGTATTTGGGGTTATTCTTTAGAAGTTCTCTTTCTTGTGGGCTAAAGCCACCTTCAGCACCAACTAAAATGGGAATTTCTAGGCTACTCTCTAGCGCTTTTCCGCCAAAGTCTAAAACTCCAGTATTAGGATATTTTCCCAAAACTTCTTGTAGGTTTTCTAGCATTTCAATTTCTAAGAGTGTGATTCGACCGCATTGCATACAAGAATTTTCTAGAATCTTTTGAATCCGCTCCAAGTTTAACTTGAAATTTTTTTGCGAGTATTGTGCATAAAAAAAGCTAATTTTAGAAATGTTAAGCTCATTAAGAAAGGGCAGTGTTTTTTCGATAATTTTGGGATCAATCATTGCCCAGATTAGATGCCCTTTGGGTGGATTTTGAGGCGGTGTTTCAAGCTTAGATTCTAGCCTTAGGGTGGCATATTTTTTGCTTAGTTCAGCAATGCTGTAAGTGTAGCAATAATAGTCCCTAAGATTTCGTAGTTGCAATGATTCTGTTTTTTTAGCACGCCTTGAGTGAAAAAGGTGATGATAAGCCTCCCCTTCTAATATCAAGGATTCATTACCAGCATCTTTGTGGATAATAAATTGCATTTTAACTCCAAAGAATAAAAATCAATCCAAAGGCACAAAAATCAAAAAGGTATTTTAGCCTTGCCCATTTAAAAAAGGATTCTCTAATAGCGGAGTTAGATTCTACTCTAGTCATTTTTTGTTTTTTGTGGCGTTTGATTTCGGCGACAAAAACAATCAACCACAAAATAACCATGGCAAGGATTTTTAGAGTTAGGATAAATCCAAGGGTTGCCCAAATGACAAGTCCGCTAAAAAGACTCGCACTTAAAAAAAGATAATATGCAGGAGTGGCGATTGCAAGGATTTTTAGCTTTTTGGTGTGTGAGGGGTAGAAAAAAAGCGCATAAAGATTGATAATAGGGAATAAAAATAAAGGCAAACAAAGCCATAAATGGTAAGTTAGAAGTTCAGCGATGATTGATTCCAAAGAGAGCCTTTTTGTAAAATTTTGGAAATTGTAGCAATAAAAGCATGGCTTGTAAAGTCATATAGGCTTTAGAATTTGGGCTAGATTTAGTTTGTAAGATAGGGGAGAATCTTGCTCCATTCTTTTAGGAGCAAGGGGAGAGTGTATTTTGCATTAGCGGGGCTACTTGAGGGCAAGGCAATGTGTGGGAGCGGGATAAAATGGCAAGAATGGGGGAGGCAGAAAAATTGGCAATAGAGTTGAGAAGCCTTTTGCCCATTGGTAAAAATGGCTTGTATTTGCGTATTTAAAATGAGTTGATGAATAGGGTTTGGTTGGAGCATTTTTAAGGTGCTATCGCTAGAGTTTTGGATATGGCAGATTTTTGCAATATCAAAGAGTGCAATATGGTGGATTTTGAGAAAAGCCACTTTGTCTTCTTTGGGTTTATTTTGAAGGGGAAAATCAAATAAGTTTTCTAGGATTTTCCAAAAACGATTTTGTTTGTGTGCGTAATAAAAAGATTCTTGCCTAGAGGTGATAGAAGGAAAAGACCCAAGAATCAAAACTTTAGAATCTTGGAAAATAATTGGCTTAAAAGGGTGGCAAAAGGCTTTAGAATTGATCATAGAGTAGCTTGGTTGCCATAGAAAAAGATACAATAACAATAAGGGGTTTGATGATTTTGATTCCATATTTGATAGCTGCTCTTGAGCCAAGATTTGCTCCGATAAACTGCCCCATTGCCATAACAAGCCCGATTCCAAAGAGCATATTTCCGCCAATGGCAAAAAATATCAAAGAAGCAAGGTTGGTTGAAAAATTATAGAGTTTTGCTTCAGCTAGGGCTTTAGTAATCCCAAGTCCTCCTAGTGCAATGAGGGCTAACATTAAAAACGATCCTGTGCCTGGACCAAAAAATCCATCATAAAATCCTATTCCTGCAAGGGCTAAAAAAAGGTAGGCTTTGTGGATTTGTGTGGCTCTTTGATCTTCGCTAATTTTTGGAGAAAAGAGAAAGTAAAAGCCAAAAATCATAATCAAAAAAGGCAAGAATTTGGAGAGAAAATCGGTGTTAATAAACTGCACAGAAATAGTTCCTAGACTTGAAAAAATAAAGACTAAAATAGCAAAGGGAAGGCATTTTTTTAAGTTTAAATAGCCTTTTTTGTAAAAATGTCTTGTCGCAGAGAAACTTCCAAATGAGCTTTGGAGTTTATTGGTTGCAAGTGATTCTAGGGGTGAGGCCCCAGAGAGTAGAAGCGCAGGTAGGGTGATCATTCCTCCACCTCCAGCAATTGAATCAATAAAACCTGCTAAAAATGCAGCAAGAAAGAGCAATATAAGAGTGCTTATTTCAAATTCCATACAAATGCCTTAAAAATTTTTAGCGAAATTATAATCCCAAAAAGTTTTTTTATCCCTTATTTGGCTTTAAACATTGAGAGCAAAAACTAGGGAATTATTGGGGATTTTTATATTCTTTATTTTTATAAAAACAGCTTTAGCTATAATTTCAAAAAAATAATAAGGCAAAAAATGACTTATGATGTGATTGTAATTGGTGGTGGGCATGCTGGTATTGAAGCCTCTATCGCCTCAGCAAAGCGAGGTTGTAAAACTTTGCTTTTGACAATGCTTGTAGAGCAAATTGGCGCAGCAAGTTGTAATCCTGCTGTAGGTGGGCTTGGAAAGGGGCATTTGGTAAAGGAAGTGGATGCATTAGGTGGGGTAATGGGCTATATCACTGATAAAAGTGGGATACAATTTCGTACTCTTAATGCTTCAAAAGGTCCTGCGGTGCGTGGGACTAGAGCGCAAATTGATATGGATAGATATAAAATTATCGCGCGTGAAATTTGCTATCAAACTAAAAATCTTGAAGTCTCACAACAAATTGTAGAATCGCTATTGCTAGAAAACAATTGTGTAGTAGGGGTTAAAACTAATGTTGGAAAAGTCTATCACTCCAAAAAAGTGATTTTAACCACAGGAACTTTTTTGCGTGGAAAGATTCATATTGGCGAGAATATCTCTAATAATGGTAGAGCGGGAGAACCACCCGCAATGGAGCTTGGAGAATGTTTAAGGGAATTAGGACTTGAAGTGGGGAGGCTAAAAACTGGAACTTGTGCTAGAATTAAAGCAAGCAGTATAAACTTTGAAGCCCTAGAGAAGCACTATGGCGATATGCCACCCCCGTTTTTTAGCAAACAAACTCAAAAAGAATTAGGAAATAAAGAGTTTTCTCCCACTCAACTCCCTTGCTATGTAACTTATACTAACGCCAAAACTCACGAAATTATCAGAAATAATTTTCATAGAGCACCAATGTTTATAGGGCAAATTGAAGGGATTGGACCGCGTTATTGCCCAAGCATTGAAGATAAGGTGAATCGCTTTAGTGATAAAGAGCGTCATCAGCTTTTTTTAGAGCCACAAACGCTAGAGGCTAATGAATATTACATTAATGGCTTGACAACTTCATTGCCTTTTGATGTGCAAGAAGAGATGATTCATAGTATTGAAGGCTTAGAAAATGCAGAAATTGTGCGTTATGGCTATGCTATTGAATATGATTATATTAATCCCACAGAATTAAAGCACACGCTAGAGACTAAAAAAATTAAGAATCTCTATTGTGCAGGGCAGATTAATGGCACCACAGGCTATGAAGAGGCAGCAGCGCAAGGTATTTTTGCAGGGATTAATGCTAGTCTTAGTGTTCAAGGAAAAGAAGAAATCACGCTAAAGCGCAATGAGGCTTATATTGGCGTGATGATTGATGATTTGGTAACAAAAGGAACCAAAGAACCTTATAGAATGTTTAGTTCAAGGGCAGAATATAGGTTGCTTTTGCGTGAGGGAAATGCAATCTTTAGGCTTGGAGAATTGGCTTATGAGCTAGGCTTAATGCAAGAAGAAGAATATCAGGCTTTATTGCAAGATAAAAGCGATATTCAAAAAGGTTTGCAATGGTTAGATTCTACTGCACTTACACCTACTCAAGAGATTTTGGCATTTTTGGATTCTATTCAAGAAGAAAAAATTAGCGATAAGACAACTTGGAGAACAATCGTGGGGCGTAGGAGTTTTGATTTGCCTAAGCTTTTGAAGCTTGGAGAGATTGTCCAGACGCCTTTTGCAAAGTTTTCACATCGTGCTTTAGAAGAAATTTTGGTGGAAGCAAAATATGCAAATTATATCCAAAAGCAACAAAGCCTTATTGATAATATGGATAAAATGCTAAACATTAAGATTCCAGCTGATTTTAGCTTTGATATGATTCCTGGATTAAGCTTGGAAGTGGTGGAAAAACTCAAAAAATTCACTCCCAAAAGTCTTTTTGAAGCAAGTGAGATCAGTGGAGTAACTCCTGCTAGTTTGGAAGTCTTGCAACTCTATATTCATTTGCATCACAAGAAAAAAGCCCTAGAATAGGCTAAGGAAAATAACTAAACTTTATTTTAGTGAGATTGCGTTAGAATCTCATCTTAAATTATCTTTAGGTGTAAAATATGAAAACCACAAAAAGCCTTTTTAAGACATTTTTGATTGTTATGATCTTGTCTTTTTTGTCATCTTCTGTGAGCTTAGCTCAAGAAACAAAGGGAGAAGAATCGCGTTTAGATTCTTATAACAAACTCCGAAAAGTGATTGGAACGGTGGAGAAATATTATGTTGATAAATTGACTTTAGAACAGATTGTTGATAAAGCAATTGATGGTCTATTATCAAACCTTGATGCGCATTCCGCATATTTGGATGAGAAAAAGTTTGAAGAGCTTAAGATTCAGACTAATGGGGAATTTGGTGGTATTGGAATTACCATTGCGCTCAAAGAGGGTGCTTTGACAATTATCGCCCCTATTGAGGGAACTCCAGGTGATAAAGCAGGATTAAAAAGCGGAGATATTATTTTAAAGATTGATAATGAAAGCACTCTGAATATGAGTATTGATGATGCGGTTAATCGTATGCGAGGCAAACCAAATACAAAAGTGCAACTTACAATTGTAAGGAAAAATAATCCAAAACCATTGATTTTTGACATTACAAGAGATAATATCAAAGTAGAAAGCGTTTATGTAAGAGGGATTGAAAATACCGATTATGTTTATGTGAGAGTTACTTCCTTTGATAAAAATGTAAGCCAAAGAGTGGAGGATGAGCTTAGGAAGTTTAAAAAAGTTGATGGAATTGTGTTGGATTTGAGAAATAATCCTGGAGGGCTTTTAAATCAAGCTGTGGAATTGAGTGATTTATTCTTAGAAAATGGTGTGATTGTTTCCCAAAAAGGTCGCATTGAAGATGAGGATATCGTGTATAAAGCTAATAAAAGAACGCCTTATGCAAAAGTGCCTTTGGTGGTGTTGATTAACAATGGAAGCGCAAGTGCTAGTGAAATTGTTGCAGGAGCGATTCAAGACAATAAGCGCGGGGTGCTTGTTGGGGAAACAACTTTTGGAAAAGGTAGTGTGCAAGTGATTTTGCCAACAGAAGAAAAAGAAGCTTTGCGCTTAACTATTGCGCGTTATTATTTGCCAAGTGGAAGAACGATTCAAGCAGTTGGTGTAACACCAGATGTGGAAGTAGGACCAGGGGCTGTCCCAGTGGATAATGATCGCATTAGCATCAAGGAAGCTAATTTACAAAAGCATTTAGAGGGTGAGTTGCAAAAGGTCGGTAGCAAAGAAAGCAAATCTAAAAAGAAAGAAGATAAAAATATTATCACACAAGAAACTATTTTTTCAGACATTCAGTTAAAAAGTGCCATTGATGCACTTAAAGTTTTTAAAGTAGTTGATTAAAGGAGAAAATATGCAAGTAGAACAAAAAGAAATGATGTATGAGGGCAAAGGAAAGAAACTTTATAAGACTAGTGATGCAAATTTAGTGATTGCAGAGTTTAAAGATGATTTAACGGCTTTTAATGCAGAAAAAAAGGGCAGTGAAGAAGGGAAAGGGAGTTTGAATTGTAAGATTTCAACAGAAATTTTTAAATTACTCCAAAAAAATGGAATTAAAACGCATTATGTAGAGACTTTGGGTGATAATTTAATGCTTTGCAAAAAAGTGCAGATTATTCCTATTGAAGTGGTAGTAAGAAATATTGCCACAGGATCTTTAAGCAAAAGATTAGGGATTAAAGAGGGAGAGAAACTGCCCTTTGTGCTTGTAGAATTTTATTACAAAGATGATGCATTGGGTGATCCACTTATTAATGATGAACACGCCTTGATTTTAAATTGTGTCAAGAGTGTGGAATCGCTAGAAACTTTGCGAAAAATAGGGCGTGAGGTTAATGAAATTCTGCGTGAGTTTTTTGATTCTAAGAATTTACTTTTGGTGGATTTTAAGCTTGAATTTGGCGTGGATAATGAGGGGAATATTTTATTGGCTGATGAAATTACGCCTGATTCTTGTCGTTTTTGGGATAAAGATACAAAAGAAAAATTAGACAAAGACCGCTTTAGACAAGATTTAGGAAGCGTTAAAATGGCATATGAAGAAGTTTTAAAGCGAATTTTATCTTAAGGTGATAATATGAAAGTAGAAGTGATTGTATCATTAAAAGAAGGGGTGCTTGATCCTCAAGGCAAGGCGATTTGCCACGCTTTATCATCATTGGGGTATGAGAGTGTAAAAAATGCAAATGTAGGCAAAGTGATTACCTTGGAGATGGTAGGAGAAGATAAAGAAAAGGTTTATAAGGAAGTGGAGGCAATGTGTGAATCGCTTCTTGCAAATGTAGTGATAGAAGACTACAAAATTAAAATGTAAATAAAGAGATCTAATGAGTGTTGCTATCTTACAATTTTTAGGAACAAATTGCGAATATGATATGCAGTATGCCTTTTCTTTGTTGAAAGTGCCAACGCAAATAGTTTGGCACCAAGAAACTAAATTACCAAGTGAAACTAAGCTTGTTGTGATACCTGGTGGATTTAGCTATGGGGATTATCTGCGAAGTGGTGCGATTGCAAGGTTTGCGCCTATTATGCAAGCTGTGGTGGAATTTGCCAAAAAAGGTGGTTATGTGCTTGGAATCTGCAATGGATTCCAAATACTTCTTGAGAGTGGATTATTGCCTGGTGCAATGAAACGCAATGAAAACTTACATTTTGCTTCCAAAGATGTTTGCTTAAGAGTTGTGAATAATAACAATATTTTTTTAAGCAAATTTCAAAAAGATGATTTGTTGCAAGTGCCTATTGCTAATGCTGATGGTAATTATTACATTGATAAAGAGGGCTTAAAAACGCTAGAGCAAAAAGATCAAATTTTATTAGAATATGTTGGTTATAACAATGGTTCTTTGAGAAATATTGCAGGAATCTGTAACGAACAAAAAAATGTTTTTGGGCTAATGCCACACCCAGAACGATGTGTAGAGAAAATTTTGGGTGGTGATGTTGGATTAAAAATGTTAGAAGGTTTTTTAGAGATTCTATGAGATTTTTACTTTTTTTCTTTTGCATTATTGGGCTTTTTGCACAGGAAACTTCTATGTTTCCACAGGATTCTGATGCCTATACTCAGCCTATGCAAAACCAAAATTCTCCCCAAGGTTTCTTACCTGCTACTCCTGCGCCCATTGAAAAAGAATCATCTTTAAACACTCCCTTGGTGCAAGAAAAAGATTTAAAAAATCCCTTTGAAAAATCGCCACCACAAGAGGATTTAATTCCTTTAGAAAATAGCGATTCTAATCAAGCTCCAAATTCTATTCAAGAGAATTATCAAGGCACCTTAACGCCTAAAAATGTTTATTTGAGTCTTGTTAGCCCACTTCAAAATGTTTTGTATGTCAAGCAAATTATTCCTATTGAAGTAAAGCTTCTAATTTTTGGTGAATATTCCAAGATTACTACAAATTTTATTGCCAAAGATTCAAGTGTTAGCGTGTTAAATCCAGAGGAAAATTGGATTTTAAATCAAGATTCAAGCTTAAGGAATACCTTTTATTTTAGGATTGAACAGGTGAATTTTACGATTCCTAAAATAGAAGCTATAATTCAAACTAGCGAGGGAGTATTAAGGGAATCTGCAGAAACTATTGTTGGTAAAGCTGTGCCTTTAGAGCGAAAGGGTAGCTACTCACAAGTGGTTGCTAATGATCTTAGGATTGTCGATACTAAAATCACAAGCTATGATTCACAAAGTAATTTAGCAGTTTTTCAGCTACAAAGCACGATGGGGAATTTATTTGATTTCCATTTGGAGACTTACGCACAGCAGGGAATTGAGAGTAAAAAGGGAGATTATAAAGAATCAGAGATTTTTTATTATGCAGTAGTGCCTAAGAGCTTGGATAAAATATCTTTTGATTATTTTAATGTGCAAAGTGCCAAATATGTAGAATTACACATTGATAATTTTTCACAAGACGATCGTGTTAGCACACAGAGCGATATTAGACCTAAAAATACTCTGCAAATTTATAAAATTCTAGCTACAATTTTTCTTATTATTGTCTTTTTGGGATTGTATTTGTATTATCGCAAAAAGCTGTTTTTGGTTTTGGGAGCTATTGTTTTGGCTGTTTTGATTTATTTATTGTCTATTAAAACTTCTGCTACTTTAAAGACAGATGTAGAAATTAGGATTCAGCCGACTTTTAATTCAACGATTATTTTAACAACACAAAATCCTATGGAGGTAAAGATTCTTTCAGATAAATATGGCTATTACAAAATATTGCTTGAAGATGATCGTATTGGATGGGTGAGAAAAGATGGTATCCAAAATTAGAGCTTTTAGTGCAGTGATTTATACTATGGTGGTAATACCCTTTAGTATTGCCTTGATGTATTGCTTCCAGAAATCTCATAGAAAGATACGCATAGCAACTGCTAAAGCTTTTATGAAGCTCTTTGGAGTAAGGGTGCAGGTGTTTGGAGAGATAGACAAGGAAGCAAGAATTTTGGTGATGAATCACCAAAGCTTTATGGATGTGATTTATCTAGAAGCAACACATCCTAATAACTTGTGTTGGATTGCCAAAAAAGAGCTTGGCAAACCTTTTTTGTATGGTCATGCTCTAAAAGCTCCTAAGATGATTTTGATTGATCGAGAGAGTAAAAAAGAGATGGTGTATCTACTTAAAGAAGCTAAAGATAGGTTGCAAAATGAGAGAACTCTGTGTATTTTCCCAGAGGGCACTCGATCATTAGGTGGTGAGAAATTTTTGCCTTTTAAAAGTGGTGCCAAAGTGCTTACAGAGCATTTTGGGCTTAGAGTGCAACCAGTGGTTTTTTGTGGAACAAGAAAATGTTTGGATATAGGTGCGATGCGTTTTGATAATGAAGCTTTTATAGTGAAATATTTGCCTTCTTTTGTGCCAGAAGGTGAGGATTGGTTTGTGGAGTTAAAAGAAAAAATGCAAAAGGAATACACTAGCCTTTATTCTCAACTTTTTGCATCGCCAAACTCGTAGATTGCCTAAGTAGAGTGGGCTTTATGCTGTAATTTATTTCAAAATGGATAAGTAAAAAATGGAAAAAACAAGAAAAAAAACAAACAATGGATTTGCCGAATTTGGACTTAAGAGTAAAGTTTTAAAAGGAATTGATGAAGCAGGATTTAAAGAGCCAAGCCCTATTCAAAAAGAAGTTATTCCGGTAATTTTAGATGGGCTTGATGTGATTGCACAGGCGCAAACAGGGACAGGAAAAACAGCGGCTTTTGCTTTGCCTTTGGTTAATGATTTAAGACATGATGGCAGTGTTGAGGCTTTGATTGTTGCGCCTACAAGGGAGCTTGTAATGCAAATTGGCGATGAGGTTTTTAAGCTTGGGAAATACAATAAAGTCCGCACAGTATCGCTTTTTGGTGGGCAACCTATCCGCCGTCAAATTGAGCTTTTAGAAAAGAAACCTCAAATAATCATTGCAACACCAGGGAGATTATTAGATCATTTGCGCAATGGGCGTTTAAAGGATTTTGATCCAAAAGTGGTGGTGCTTGATGAATCAGATGAAATGTTAGATATGGGCTTTTTAGATGATATTGAAGAGATTTTTACTTATCTGCCAAGCGATCGCCAAACTCTGCTTTTTTCAGCGACGATGCCAACACCTATTAAGCATTTGGCGCAAAAGATTCTGCATAATCCAAAGCTGATTAAGGTTACTCCAAGCGATACGACTAATCAAGACATTTCGCAGCGATATTACATTATCAATGAGCAAGAGCGTGAAGATGCGATTGTGCGTTTGATTGATAGTGAGATGCCAAGCAAAGCTATTATTTTTACTCGTATGAAAAAAGAAGCAGATTTGCTTTGTGAAAGGCTTGTTAGCCGTGGTTATAAGGCGGGAGCTTTGCATGGAGATATGGAGCAAAGAGAGAGGCAAAGGGCTATTAAAGCATTTAAAGATTCAAGTATTAATGTTTTGGTGGCTACAGATATTGCAGCGCGTGGGCTTGATATTAGTGGAGTAAGCCATGTGTTTAATTTCCATATTCCACTCAATCCAGAATCATATGTGCATCGCATAGGCAGGACAGGGAGAGCAGGCAAAAAAGGTGTTGCTATTACATTGGCAACACCTTTGGAGTTTAAAGAGTTGCGCAGAATCAAAGAAAACACAAAGGCTAAAATTGAGCTTTATGAGATTCCAGACTTACAAGATACGATTGACAAAAAAGATTCTAGTCTTTTAGAAAATATCCTAAAATGTGAAATCACCGATGAAGCTTTGAAGTTTTATGAGCAGATTCGCGCAAATGCAGATATGACGCAATTAGTATGTAAGCTACTTTCTATGGTGCTAAAAGAAAATAAAATTATAGGTCCCAATAAGATTGGGCTAGACAAAGAGGGCTTAAGTCGCTTCCAAAAGCAACTTCAAAGTGATGAAAAAAAATACTCTAGCAAAAAAGGTGCGCATTCTCCCAGAAATATTTCTAGTAAAAAAAGCTTCAGTGAAAAAGAACGCCCAAAGAATCAAGGAAGAAAAGGCGCCACAAAAAGCAAAAAAAACTCCAAATCAACTCGCTCAAAAAGGAGATAAATTATGGAATTTCAACCTTATCCTTTTGAAAAACTTAATGCTCTTATTAAGGATATTCCACAAAAAGAGGGCAGAATCTCACTAACTATTGGAGAACCGCAGTTTAAGACACCTGAATTTATTTGCCAAACCCTAAGCCAAAAGGCTGCCTTGCTAAATAAATATCCAAAAACTAGCGGAGAAGAATCGCTTAAAGAAGCTTTGCTTGGATTTGCGCAAAGGCGTTTTGGGATTGATTTGCCTTTAGAATCGCTGATACCGACTTTTGGAACTAGAGAAGTGTTGTTTAATTTTCCGCAATTCTATCTTTTTAGTAAAAAAAATAAGGTTATGGCATACCCAAATCCTTTTTATCAAATTTATGAGGGTGCTGCAATTGCTTCAAGGGCAAAAGTGATTCATATGAATCTCACAAAAGAGAATAATTTTAAGCCAAAATTGAGTGCTAAAGAAATGCAAGAATGTGATTTGGTTATTCTTAATTCGCCAAACAATCCAACAGGTAGCACTCTAAGCTTAGAAGAGCTAAAAAAATGGGTGGAATGGGCTTTGGAATATGACTTTTTGTTGCTCAATGATGAGTGCTATAGCGAGATTTATATGGATTCTAAACCCGCTTCAATTTTAGAGGCAAGTTATGCAGCAGGAAATTATTCTTTTAAAAATATTTTGGCGCTTAATTCCATATCCAAACGCTCTAGTGCCCCTGGACTTAGAAGTGGCTTTATTGCCGGAGATAGTCAAATTTTAAAACAATATGCACAATATCGCACTTATGTTGGCTGTGCCTCTCCACTGCCTTTGCAAGAAGCCGCTAGAGTTGCGTGGAGTGATGATGAGCATACTTTGTATTCAAGAGAGCAATATGCAAAAAATTTGCAACTAGCAAAAGAGATTTTGGGGGTGGAAGTTCCAAGTTCGACCTTTTATGTATGGCTTTTTGTGGGCGATGATTTGGAATTTGCGCGTAATTTACTAGAGAAAGAAAATATCGTGGTATTGCCAGGAAGTTTTTTGTCAAGAGAAAATGGCATAAATCCAGGGCGTGGATATGTGAGATTGGCTTTAGTTTATGAGCAAGAGATTATCAAAGATGCACTTTTAAGGATAAAGAAGTGGCTTTAAAGATTCCCAAATTTATACATTTTATCGGAATTGGTGGAATTGGAATCTCGGCTTTAGCAAAATTCTTACACGCGCAAGGCGTGAAGGTTAGCGGATCGGATATGTGTGAGGGCTGTGTAACAAAGGAATTAAGGACAATGGGGATTTCTCTTAGTATTCCGCACTCCAAAGAATCAATCACTTGCCAAGATTTGGTGATTCACTCTGCGATTATTAAGTCTGATAATGTTGAAGTAATTGAAGCTAAAAAAAAGGGCATTGCAGTGCTTTCGCGCAAAGAAGCCTTAAATTTAATTTTAAAAGATAAGCAGGTTTATGCAGTCGCTGGTGCGCATGGCAAAAGCACCACAACAGCAATTTTGAGTGCGATTTTGCAAGAGAGCAGTGCATTAATTGGGGCAGAGAGCAAAGAGTTTGGCTCTAATACACGCGCCTTAAAGACTAATAAAGTGGTGTTTGAAGCTGATGAATCAGATAAAAGCTTTTTGGAGTGCAATCCTTATTGTGCGATTGTAACTAATGCAGAACCTGAACATATGGAGACTTATGGGCATAATTTAGAAGTGTTTTATCAAGCCTATAGGGATTTTTTGGAATTAGCAAAATATCGTGTGATTAATGCTGAAGATGAGTTTTTAAAAACACTTAAATGTGAATGTGTGAGACTTTATCCTTCAAAAGATATTGAAAATATTGAATATTTCTTAAAAGAAGGGGAGCCAAAAACGCGTTTTAGATTAAAAAATAGTGGTAAAGATTTAGGAGTTTTTGAAGTTTATGGGCTTGGAGAACATGTCGCACTTGATGCAGCCTTGGCAATTTTAGCAGCATTAGAATGTATGGAAGTGGAGCAAATCCGCCAAAATATTCAAAATTTTTGTGGAATCAAAAAGAGATTTGATATTTTAAGCAAGGGCAAATGCTTAATTGTCGATGATTATGCGCATCACCCAACAGAAATTAAAGCCACTCTAAAGTCGCTAAAAAAATATCAAGAATTAACTCAATATCAGCAGATTTGCGGAATCTGGCAACCCCATAAATATTCACGCATCTTGGATAATTTAGAGGAATTTGTAGAGTGTTTTAGCGGAATAGATAAACTAGTTATTCTCCCAGTTTATGCTGCTGGGGAATCAAAGCAAGAGATTGATTTTGATAGGCTTTTTGCTAAGTATCAGCCTATTTTTGCGGATTTAGTTAAAAGAGAAGAGGATTCTTTGGTGCTTTATTGTAATGGAGCAGAGATTGATAGGATAGAGAGTGGGATTGCAGTGGGGTTTAATGCTGGGGATTTGACTTATCAGCTTCGAGGAGGTTTTTAGTGGTGCATTATTGGCTCATTGTTATTGCCGCTGTAGTTGTTTTGGCATTGCTAGTTCAGCTTTTGGTACAATACAATCTAATTGAAAAAAAGAGTAAAATTATCGTGGGTGCTATGCTTTTGATTTTTGCGCTTGGAATTGGCATTTTTACTCTTTTTCAAGAAAAGGCTAATGGAGAACTAACAGAACTTGCAAAGCTATTTCTGCAAGGAAAAAAGCTGGTGTGTGTGGTAGGGACAGAGACTTTAGAAGTTGATAACAATACATTTAATTTTATTAGTGGCACATTAACCTTAATGGGGAAAGAGGAAAGTGGGTATTTTAGAACGACAATTCCACTAAAAGCTTGTGAGCTTAAAAAATGAATAATTTAGTTAGAAAGCTAGATTTAGAAGACTATTTAAAGAATTATGAGAGCTTTTTATCTCGTCCCAAAGATTTGTTTTTAGAAGGTGATAGTAAAATTCATTTTAATTTCATTAGGGAGTTAGAGCAGGTTGTTTTTACTCCACCCAAAGAAGTTAAGAATCTTGATATACAATTAGCACTTTTAAAGAAATTTGGCTATTTAAAACTAGATGAAATTTTTGAATTTATTAAAATAATTCGCTATTTTAACTACCTTAAAAGTTTGAAATTAGAGGGGATTTTAGGGAATTGGTTTGAAGGGATTGTTATTCCACAGCCTATTTTGGAGGTTGCCAAGTCTTTTTTGGAAAATGGTGAGCTAAAAAGTGGGATTTATTTGGAGCTTGATTCTATTTTAGAAAGTCTTGCGCGGATTAAAAGAGAGATTGCTCAACAATTAAATCAAATCCTAAATCATAATAAACTTGCAGCCTATCTTGTAGATAGGCAAATACATTTTGTGAATGAAGAAGAATGTTTGTTGCTTAAGGCAGGATTCCATCATGTTCTCTCTGGACAAATTATTAATCGATCAAGTACTGGATTTTTCTATGTTTTGCCTCAAAGTATTGCAAATTTAAAAAGCAAAAGCAATGAGCTACAAAACAAAAAAGAAGAGCAATTGTTTTATATTTGTAGGGAAATTTCAACACTTTTTACCAAGAATCTTGCATTTTTAAAATTTATTAATAAAGAATTTGATCGTTTTGATTCTTATCAAGCGCGTTTAAATTTCGCAAAATCAAAAGGATTAGAGTTTTTAGCACCCAAGCCCAATGGAAGAAAGATTATTTTAAGTGAGTTTAAGCATCCAGCATTAAAGAAACCAAAATCTATCAATCTCTCTTTTGATGGGCAAATTTTGATGGTTACAGGGGTGAATGCTGGAGGGAAAACAATGCTTTTGAAATCCGTGATGAGTGCGGTTTTTCTCTCCAAATATTTGATTCCACTCCCTATTAATGCAGCAAAATCAAGCATTGATTCTTTTAAATTTATTGAATTAATTTTAGAAGATCCACAAAATAGTAAAAATGATATTTCTACCTTTGGGGGTAGAATGTTGCAGTTTTCAGAGATTTTAAACCAAAGAGATGGGATTATTGGTGTGGATGAAATTGAGCTTGGGACAGATAGTGATGAAGCAGCTAGTTTGTTTAAGGTACTACTAGAAAATTTGATTCTCAAAAATAATAAAATCATTGTAACTACCCACCATAAGCGTCTTGCTGCACTAATGGCAGGGAATCCTAAGGTGCAACTTTTAGCAGCTTTGTTTGATGAAAAAAATCAAATGCCAACTTTTAGCTTTCTTAATGGTACTATTGGCAAAAGCTATGCCTTTGAAACAGCGGTGCGCTATGGGATTCCAAAGACGCTTGTGAATGAGGCGAGAATCCTTTATGGAGAGGACAAAGAAAAACTTAATGAATTAATTGAAAATTCTTCACGCTTAGAAATGAAATTACAACAAGAGATTAAACAAACAGAACTCAAAAGGGAAGAATTAGAGCAAAAAATCAATCATTTAAAATCCAAAGAAGAAGCCTTAGAGCAGTCTTATAAAGCAAAATTTGCACTCTTGGAGCAGACTTATCAAGAGGCAATTAATGCTGCAAAACAAGCAAGCAAAATGCATAATCAAGCCGAGATTCATCGCCAAATGAACGAGGCTAACAAGATTTTAAGACAGGCAAAAAAACAAGAAGAACAAAGAGAGAAGCCAAAGATTCAAGTTTTTAAAGTTGGAAATAGGGTAAAATATCGCCAATCAAGGGGTGCAATTGTGAGTATTCAAAGGGATAGTGCAATGGTGCAGCTTGATGATGGATTTAAACTTAGAGTGCCTTTAGGTGAGTTAAAATTAAGCGGCAATCCCCCAGAGATTCCGCAAGTTAAATTTAATGTGCAATCCCCTAAAAATGCCAATGTGGTTTTGGATTTGCATGGAATGAGGGCAGAAGAAGCTTTAGAAAAACTTGATGAATTTATTTCAAATAGCCTTATTGCTGGATTTGATGAGGTTTTAGTCTATCATGGAATCGGCACTGGAAGACTTTCAAGTGTGGTGAGAGACTTTTTAGAAAAGCATCCAAAAGTTGTGGAATTTACAGATGCACCGCCAAAGTCTGGTGGATTTGGTGCAAAAATTGTGAAATTATAAGAAATTATAAGGAGTTAAAATGAAAAAAATTTTATTTTTAATTGGTGTTATTTTTGTGGCTTTTGTAGCAACAGGTTGTGATAAATCTGATTATCAGCATCCTATGCATCGCAGTGGAGGGAAGTAAGATTTTTCCTAGCCTCTTTGGTAAATATGCTTAGATTCTAAGCTCTTTTGCTAGGAATTTTCCCGTATGACTGCCTGTTTTTTTGTATCTTTTAGCAATATGTTCTGGAGATCCGCTATCAACTATGTTTCCTCCACCACTTCCGCCTTCAGGTCCTACATCAATAATAAAATCGGCATTTTTAATCATATCTAGGTTATGTTCAATTACAATTACACTATTGCCTAAATCAGTAAGGTGATGCAAGACATGCACGAGTCTATCAACATCAGCAAAGTGCAGTCCTGTAGTTGGTTCATCTAAAATATAGAGTGTTTTGCCGGTGTCTTTGCGACTTAGCTCTTTAGCAAGTTTGATTCTTTGAGCCTCCCCGCCACTTAGTGTTGTGGCATTTTGCCCTAGCGTGATATAGCCTAACCCGACATCTTTAAGTGTTCTTAGTTTTTGGTAGATTTTTGGAATCTTAGCAAAAAACTCACACGCTTCATCAACACTCATCTCTAGAACTTGAGCAATATTTTTTCCTTTGTATTCTACTTCTAGAGTTTGTGTATTATAGCGCGTTCCTTGACAAGAATCGCATTTGACTAAAATATCTGGCAAAAAGTGCATTTCAATTTTGATTTCCCCTTCTCCTTGACATTTTTCACATCTTCCGCCTTTGACATTAAAGCTAAAGCGACTAATATTATAGTTGCGGATTTGTGCTTCTTTGGTTTGTGCAAAGATTTGGCGAATCTCATCCATTGCACCTGTATAAGTTACGGGATTTGAGCGCGGTGTGCGCCCAATTGGGCTTTGATCAAGGTAGATGACTTTGTCAAGCTTTTCTAAGCCTATAATCTCCACACCATCAACTTTTTTGACTTTTTTGCGATTGTTGAGTAGTTCTTGCGCAACTGGAAGCAGAGTTTGAAGCACTAGAGAACTTTTGCCACTTCCACTTACACCTGTAATGCAAACAAAGTTTTTAAGTGGCATTTCAACATTGAGATTGTGAATATTATTGATATTAACATTTTTAATAGTAAGCCAATCTTCTTGATTGCGGCGGATAAAATATTCGATTCTCTTTGTGCCATTGAGATATTGAGCAGTTTGGGTGGAGCTTGAGAGAAGTTGTGTGAGATTTCCGCTGAAGACAACTTCTCCGCCATATTTCCCTGCACCTGGACCTATATCCACAATGAAATCGGCGTGTTCTATGGTTTCTTTATCGTGTTCTACAACGATAACCGAATTTCCCTTTTGTTGCAAACTTCTTAGGGTTTTGATGAGTTTTAAAGTGTCTCGTTCGTGCAAACCAATACTTGGTTCATCAAGCACATACATTACACCTGTTAGACCACTCCCAATCTGGCTTGCGATTCTAATTCTTTGTGATTCTCCTCCGCTAATGCTTCTTGCATCACGCCCCAAACTAAGATATCCTAGCCCAACATCATAAAGAAAATAAAGTCTCTCACAAATTTCTTTTAAAATGGGTGCGGCAATCATTGCTTGTTGGTTATCAAAATAATCAAAGTTTTGAGCATTGGCAAAGAATCCATAGCATTCGCTAATTGGCATATCTAAAATATCTCCAATAGTTTTGTTAGCGACTTTGACAGCAAGACTTTGGGGGAGAAGCCGATGCCCTAAGCAATCCTCACAAACCTTTTCGCTCATATAATCACTTAAGTCTTTATTGTCTTTAAACATATCATAAGCAATCGCTAAAATCCCACTCCAAGGTCGCTTAAGCTTAGTGCTTTTCCAAGTGAATTCTATATCTTGGCTATTGCCATATAAAATGAGCTTTTTTTGGTGTTCTTGCAAATCTTCAAAAGAAGCTTTAGAATCAATCCCATTGGCTTGACACATTGCTTTAAAAAGCTCATTATAATAACTTTTATTAAAGCCATAAATGATTTTGATTCCGCCTGATTCTAAAGGCAGGGAGCTATCAAGGATTTTTTTGACATCAATGCTATATCGGATTCCAAGTCCATCGCATTTTGGACAAGCACCTTTGGGGGAATTAAATGAAAAACTAAGAGGTTCTAGTGGATTAAAAGAAACTTTGCAATCAAAACAAGCTAAGTGCTCACTAAAATGGATTAACTGATTTTTACTTTCTCCCAAAATCTCTATTTCTACCTCACCATAAGATTCTTTAAGGGCTTTTTCAATGCTTTGAGCAATTCTTTCTTTATTTTCAGGTTTAATTGTGATTCTATCAATCACGACTTTGATGGTGTGTTTTTTTGTTTTGGAGAGTTCAATATTTTCATCTAACCTTGCTAAAACTCCATCAATCTGCACTCGCACATAGCCTTTTTGTCGCAATGATTCTAGTTTATCTGTAAAAGTTCCCTTTTTTTCGCGAATGAGTGGAGATAGGATTAGCACTTTTGAATCTTCGGGGATTTTGAGGGCTTGAGCGATAATATCACTAGCACTCATTTGAGAGATAGGCTTTCCACATAAATGGCAGTGTTGAATCCCAACGCGCGCATAAAGCAAACGCAAATAGTCATAAATTTCTGTAATAGTTCCAACCGTGGAGCGAGGATTTTTGCTAGTGGTTTTTTGATCAATAGCAATGGCAGGAGTTAATCCCTCTATTTTATCCACATCGGGTTTGCCAATTTTATCCAAAAATTGCCTTGCGTAGCTTGAGAGTGATTCAATATAGCGTCTTTGTCCTTCTGCATAGAGCGTATCAAAGGCTAGGGTGCTTTTGCCACTTCCACTAAGTCCAGTAAGCACTACTAGCTTATTTTTAGGGATATTAAGGTGGATATTTTTGAGATTATTTTCTTTGGCGTTAGTAATAATGATATGATCTAGTGATGATGCATTTTGTGGATTCAAAGTTTTTCCTTATGAAATGAAATAACCAAATATTATACCAAAAACATTTTTTAAATTCACATTGTAAAAGTTAATCATCACTGCTAATAATGTGGTTTGAAATTTAGTAATTTTTGCAGGGGTGATTTTGGAGTAAAAGCAATAAAGATTATCCTTGAATACTTAATAGCTATATTATTTTATTTTTATTGTATCAATAAACTTTAGTGTATTAATATAAACTTTGTTGATTTTTTGGAAGCTCTGTGTTATAATTCCACTAAATTTTTAAAAAAGGATTAAAAATGGCAAAACATACCTTTCAGACTGAAGTGAATCAGCTTTTAGATTTAATGATTCATTCCCTTTATTCCAATAAAGAAATCTTTTTGCGTGAGCTTGTGAGCAATGCCTCTGATGCGCTTGATAAGCTTCAATATCTTACGCTAACGGATGAGAAATTAAAGACTTTAGATTTTCAACCTAAAATTGAAATTAGCTTTGATGCAGAGAAAAATACCCTAACTATTAGCGATAATGGGATTGGTATGAATGAGCAGGATTTGATTGAGAATCTAGGGACAATTGCAAAGAGTGGGACAAAAAATTTCCTTTCTAAATTAAGCGGTGATAAGAAAAAAGATTCAGCACTTATTGGGCAATTTGGGGTTGGATTTTATGCAGCATTTATGGTAGCAAGTAAAATCATTGTAACCACCAAAAAAGCAGGAGAATCTCAAGCTTATGCGTGGATTAGTGATGGAAGTGGAGAATTTGAGATTGAAAAATGCGAAAAAGAAGGGCAAGGAAGTGAGATTAAACTTTATTTAAAAGAAGATGAAAAAGAATTTACAAGTCGCTGGAGAATTGAAGAGATTATCAAAAAATATTCCGATCATATTCCATTCCCAATTTTCTTACACTACACTGAAACAAAAAGTGAAGGTGAAGGGGATTCAAAAAAAGAAATTAAAGAAGAAAAATGTGATCAAATCAATAAAGCTTCAGCGCTTTGGAGAGTAGCTAAAAAAGATCTTAAAGATGAAGAATATAAAGAGTTTTATAAAAGCTTGAGCTATGATTCAAATGAACCTTTGGCTTGGATTCACACTAAAGTTGAAGGAAGTTTAGAATACACTACACTTTTTTATATCCCTCAAACAGCACCTTTTGACCTTTATCGCGTGGATTATAAAAGTGGTGTAAAGCTTTATGTTAAACGCGTGTTTATTACAGATGATGATAAAGAGCTTTTACCGCCTTATTTGCGTTTTGTTAGAGGTATTATTGATAGTGAGGATTTACCTTTGAATGTTAGTCGTGAGATTTTGCAACAAAATAGAATCTTAGCTACAATCAAATCAGCTTCAACAAAGAAAATTATTAGTGAGATTGAATCGCTCCAAAAAGATGAGGAAAAATATGCAAAATTTTATAAAGAATTTGGAAGATGCCTAAAAGAAGGTGTTTATAGTGATTTTGAAAATAAAGAGAAATTGTTAGAACTTTTGCGATTCCAATCAAATAAAAGTGAAGGAAAAGAAATTTCCTTTAAAGCTTATAAAGAGCGAATGAAAGAGGGGCAAAAAGCGATTTATTATTTGCAAGGGGAGGATTTAGAATTGCTTAAAAATTCTCCACTTTTAGAAAGCTATCAAAAGCAAGATATAGAAGTTTTATTTTTTGCAGAAGAGATTGATGGATTTGTAATGCCAATGGTAAATGAGTTTGATAAGACTCCATTGCGTTCTATTACCTCTAAAGAGGCTTTGGAAGATTTAGGCACACAAGAAGTGGATAAAGAAACACAAGAAAAATATAAAACTATTTTAGAAGAGTTTAAAAAAGTGCTAGGCGATGAGGTTAAAGAAGTGCGCTTAAGCAATAGGCTTGTGGATGCGCCTTCTTGTGTGGTGGCTGATCCTGATGACCCAAGTGCTGCAATGATGAAAATGATGAAGCAAATGGGCGCAATGGGTATGGGCACAGAGATGGCAGAGCCTAAACCTATTTTAGAGCTTAATCCAAACCATACGATTTTAACTAAATTGCTTTTGAATAATGATTCTGCAAAGATTGCAGAAATTGCACATTTATTATTAGAAGAAGCAAAACTACTAGAAGGCGGAAAACTTAAAGATGTGAATAGTTTTGCAAAAAGATTAAATACACTTTTGGAAAAAACACTTTAGTTTTTAAAGATTCCTTTGTGGAATCTTTAGAATTTTCTTATGTTATATTGTTTTTTATGTTGAGATTGTAAAAAATTCTCTTATGTCGCACTCAAATAGGCGTGAAAGTCTAAATAGATGCAATAAGTTAAAATGTTTTCCATGTGCATTGTTTTCCATATTTGCATAAAAGCCACCTGAAGCCTGTCCAATTGATAGTGCAACTTCAAGTTGACTCATACCTTTTTCTAACCTCTTCTGTTTGATATTTTTGGCAATGTTATTAAAAAAATTTTTTTCTTCTTCGGGTGCTGTAATGTCTGGCAATTTTAACATAATATTATTCCTATAGAAAAGTTTTCTATAAGTTTATTTGCATTACAATATTATTTCAATTTTCTATAAGAATTATTTCTATAGGAGTTATAAGAGGTTTGTATGTTTTGTGTATTTGGAAATATTTTAAAAACTTTTGCATTCATTATGCTCTTTGCGAATTATTGTTTTGCTGAAGTTAGAGAGGATATATGTGTTCAATATGAAATCCGAGAATCTTTTAACTCTGGTTGGTCCAAAAAATATAAGGTTGAAGGTATTTTTTATGATGGAAGTGAATTGAATTTTAAGTTGGGAACCTTAGAGTTTAATAGTTTTGATAGTTATTTAGCTGTCTTTTGGGATAGAGATGAGGTAAGTCTTATACAATTAGAAAGTAAATATTATGGGAGTATTATCGGAGATAATTATGGGATTGATCAAAGAGGAATTAAGTGGAAAATATCTGATGGTTATATGTGTTATTGATTTTATATAGGAGGAATATATGCTGTTGATAATTGGTGTTGTAAGTGGGATTGTATATTTGGTTACAAGAGATATTTGCTATGATATGGGGGTAACTGGTTATTGGATGCTTCCAAATAGTCATGTCGGTTTAATTTTTTTAATTAATAGATTTTTTAAGTGGGTTGCTATCATAAGCATTATTGTTTTTATTTTTCAGTTGATATTTTAAGGTAGTAGCATGTTGATTATTGTGATTTTGTTTTGTTCTTTTATTTGGTTGTTTTTAGCAGAAGCAGAAGAGTGGGTGCGTTGTAAAGAGCCACCATTTTGTCCTGTAATATTTTTTGTTAGATTTATTTGTGGATTTGTGGTTATTGCGGGAATAATAAAATTGATTATTGGGGCTTTCTCATAAATAGAAATATTTTGTTATAGAGTTTTTGGCTTGACTTTTTGGCTCTTAAAGATTATAATTTCAATCCTTTTTATTTGTCGGGGCGTAGCGCAGTCTGGTTAGCGCACTTGGTTTGGGACCAAGGGGTCGAAGGTTCGAATCCTTTCGCCCCGACCACTTCTTTTTAAAACTTATTATCAATGGTGGGCGTAGCTCAGTCGGTTAGAGCATCAGATTGTGGTCCTGAGGGTCGTGGGTTCGATTCCCATCGCCCACCCCATTGTTTTCTTAATTTTATCTTTGAAATAATTTCACAGAGCTTATGTTATCTGTCTTTAAAGTTTTATATTTTATAATATCTTTATAGTTTTTAAAAAGTGTGGCAATGTTTCAAAGAGATGTGTTTTACATTGCAGGATATGATCCTCGCAGTTATCGTTATTATTATGCTTTATTAAAAGAGAATCTTGTAAAGCAAAACTCCATTAGCCATTTTGGGTTAGAAATTTCTCCCTGCCATTTAACTCACAATAAGGAAGTTTTTTGTCAAATTACCTCACAAGAATCTCAAACAAATTACCATTTTTTAACTTGGGATAAGGTTGTCAGAAAATATTGGTCAAAGACTTTGTGGAACTTTGTTTGTGATTTTATTTATTTTTTAAAAGCTTATATTTTTTCTGGAATTGTTAAGACTTTTACTCAAAAATCAAGAACGCAGCTTTTAGCTGGATTTTATCCGATTGTTTATTTTATAGGTAGCTATGTTTTATGCTTCGTGGTTGCTTATGGTCTGTTTGTTTGGATAAAAGAGTGGAATTTATATGTGGCTATAGCTATGATTCTGGCTTGTTTGTGGATTGGAACAAAGGGGATTTTGTGGTGTGGCAAGAGATTTGCGGTTTTTTGGTTGTCTAATATTTATGTATTTTGTGCTAAATATGCTACAGGCAAGATTAATGAAATTCCAAATCTTACTTTGGAATTTAGCCAAAGAATTTTAAAAGCTCTTAGAGAGAATCAAAAAACAACTCATTATGAAGTGATTTTATGTGCACATAGTGTAGGAACTATTTTGGCAATAAGTGTCATCGCCAAAGTCGCAGAAGTTGCTAAAAATGAGAATTTGAATCTAAAAAATTTTAAGGTTTTAATGCTTGGGCAGTGTATTCCGCTTGTTAGTTTTCAAAAGTATTGTGAAGCCTTTAGGAGAGAAATGGAAGTGGCAGGAAATGTGGGAGTATTTTGGTGCGATTATACTTCAAAGATTGATGGAGCTTGTTTTGCAATGCTTGATTATTATAAGGCTTCAGGGCTAAGCGTGAAATCTCCACCACTTTATCTCTCGCCACGCTTTCATAAACTTTTTACGCCCATAACCTATAAGAAGATTCGGTATAATTGGTATTTGGCGCATTTTTTGTATTTGCATGCAACAGAGATTGATGGCAAATACAATTATTTTAATTTTATTAGTGGAGTAAAAACTTTAGAACAAAAGGTAAAGGAGTAGTTATGGGGCAGTGTCCATTTTTTCCAAAACCACACAAAACTAAGGCTTCCTTATTGACAACTTTTCTCTTAAAAAGACGTTCATGGCTTGATGGATTGTATGAAAGAAGCTATAAGATGAAATCAGGCAGAGTGAAAATGCCAGGCTTTGATTTATATATTGCAAATCACCCACAAGATGTGAGACGCATTATGGTAGATGAAGTAAGAGAATTCCCTAAAAGTAATTTGTTGCACGAGTTATTAAGTCCTTTGCTTGGTGAGAGTATTTTTACAACTAACGGGGAAGTTTGGAAAAAACAAAGGGAGCTTTTAAGACCCTCTTTTGAACAAGCAAGAATCACTAAAGTATTTGGTTTAATGAGTGATGCAGTTAGTGATTTGATGGCTAAATTTAGGGCTTATCCAGATAAAGCGGTGATTGAAGTTGATGAGCTAATGACTTTTGTAACAGCTGATGTGATTTTTCGCACCATTATGTCCCAAAAGCTTGATGAGGCTAAGGGCAAACAGGTTTTAGAAGCTTTTGTGACTTTTCAAGAAGAAACTATTCATACAGCTATTAAAAAAATGTTTTGCATTCCAAAATGGTTAGTGAATCTTTTTGGAGAGAGAAAGCGCGTTAAAGCTGGAGAGATTATTAGAAAAGTTTTAAGTGATATTATTAAACCGCGTTATGATTCTTTTCATAAAGGAGAGATAGGGGAATATCAAGATATTCTCTCTTCGCTTTTAGCGGTAATTGAAGTAGAAAGTGGCAAGCCTTTTAGTTTTGAGGAGATTTTAGATCAAGTGGCTATGCTTTTTTTAGCAGGACATGAAACTACAGCTAGTTCATTGACTTGGACACTTTATATTCTAAGTTTATCACCAAAAGAACAAGAAACCGCCTATCAAGAGATTATTAATGTGGCAGGCAAGGAAGATTTTAATATTGGGCATTTAAGAAAAATGAAATATTTAACCAATGTTTTTAAAGAGTCATTGCGACTTTATCCGCCAGTTGGATTTTTTGCAAGAACAGCTAAAAAAGAGACAGAGATTCGTAATAAATTAGTTCAAAATGGATCAGGAGTTGTAGTGGCTCCTTGGCTTATCCAAAGACATAGTGATTATTGGGAGAATCCTCACGAGTTTGATCCTACGCGCTTTGAGAGAGAGATTAAAAAAGACACTTATTTACCTTTTGGAATGGGGGAGAGAATTTGCATTGGACAAGGCTTTGCTATGCAAGAAGCCATTTTGATTTTGGCAAATATTTTAAGGGAATATAGACTAGAATTACAAGAAAATTTTGTGCCAGATGTTGTAGGAAGGCTTACGATTCGATCGGCAAATGGAATGAATATTAAATTTATCAAAAGAGAAAATTAGCTAAAAATGAAAGAAAAGTTAGCAGGAACATTGCTTTTGTGTGCTTTAGTGCCTTTGATGATTATTGGCTATTTACTCATAGTGTTTGTTGGAACATTTGGTAAAGTTAGCCGCGTGCGTCAAGGTGTTAGGGCATTAGATCATTTTGTTAATGCAACACTTTTTAATGGCTATGCTTGGGAGTCAGTTTCTTCTCACGCGTGGAGAGAAAGAGATAAGAAGTGGGCTAAGATTGTGATTAAAATCACAGATTTTTTTCAAAAAGATCATTGCAAAAGAGCAAATTCAAGAGAGCAGCCAATCATTGATTTAATGTTGCGAAAGCGTCTAAATGAACAAACTATTGGAAGACAATTATAAAGAGTAGCAATGCAAGTTTATCTTTTTACTGGGGCAGCTGGATTTATTGGATCGCATACCGCGTATTGTTTTTTAAAAGAGAGTGATTGTAAAATTGTAATTTTAGATAATCTTTGCACGGGATTTAGCGAGAATGTGGAGTTTTTGCAAAAGAAATTTCCCAATAGAGTGGAGTTTATTAGCGGAGATTTTGGTGATAAAGTTATTTTAGGGAAAATTTTTTCTCAACAAAAAATTGATGCTATTATCCATTTTGCTGGGAGTTTAGTCGTTTCTGAATCAGTTTTTGATCCTTTGAAGTATTATCAAAACAATGTTGCTAATACTCTTAATCTTTTGGAAATGGTTGCAAAATTTAAGATTAATGAGTTTTTATTTAGTTCAACTGCAGCAGTTTATGGAGAGTCAAACACAACACAGAAAATAATAGAAACTGCACAAACTGCTCCGATTAATCCTTATGGAGAATCAAAGCTTGTGGTTGAAAAGATTTTGCGAGATTTTGAAGTGGCAAATCCAGAATTTAAGAGCGTGATATTGCGATATTTTAATGTTGCAGGTGCTTTGAGTGAGGGAGGACTTGGGCAAAGAAGCAAGAATGCCACTCATTTAATTAAAGTAGCGTGTGAGTGCGCTTGTGGAAAGCGTGATAAAATGGGGATTTTTGGTGAGGATTATGCAACAAAAGATGGGACTTGCATTCGTGATTATATTCATATTGATGATTTAGCAAAAGCACATTTTGAGTGTCTTAAAACTTTACAAAAAGAGAGGGTTTCGCAAACTTATAATGTGGGGTATGGAGTTGGATTTAGTGTTAAAGAAGTCATTGAGTGTGTAAAAAAGGTCAGTGGAATAGATTTTAAAGTTGAGATTGAACCAAGAAGAGCAGGAGATCCTGCAATGCTTGTGAGTGATAATGATAAAATTCTAACTCACACGGAATGGAGACCAAAATATAATAATTTAGATCTTATTTGTAAAAATGCGTATGAGTGGGAAAGGAAAATGGATTAGTTAGCTTAAGTTGCCATAAAAGCTTCCATTAATCTGCACCTTATCAATAAGAAAACTTCTAAAGCGTTCAAAAAGGGTTTGATTAATTTTGTATTTTTTTGCCGCTTTCCAAAATTTATTAAGCGATTCTTGATAGGTTAGTCCTTGGATATTATAAAAAGCATTTCCACAAACTTTTGTAGGGCACTTATGAAGAATACTTGAAAGTCCTGTTGTGCTGTTAATAACTACGCAACCAAGAGCATTTTTTAATAGAGTTGGAAGATGGATATCGTGAATGTAAATCACTCTTTGACTTACATTGTATTTGCGTGTTTGTCTTTTGATGAATTTTTTATAGTTTTTATAGCCTCTATCCATTGGATGGTGTTTGATGACTAGAAAATGTTGTTTTTTGGAATATTTTGCAAAAGATCGGATAGAGTTTTTGATAAAATTCTCAATTCGTCTGCCTTCAAAATGATTTTTGATTTGCGTATCATTATAGACTTGCAAGACAACAACAAAATAGTTTTTCTTAGAATCTAAAATAAAATCTCTATCTTCCTTTTGGCTAAAGCGATACCAATGTTTTCTAAAAAGCGATAAAAACCAAGGAAACATTTCTGTAAAGCTCAAGCTCCTATGGTGGAGTTTGTTGTTAAAATACCAGCCTAATAAAAAAGCCCCAAACCAATAAAGAAAGGAAAACCAAGCCATATTTCTAAAGCTATGTTGGACATTTTTTTCTTCTTGAGCGGGTTTGTTTTTGTAAGTAAGGTAGAAATTTGAATCTTTAGGTAAAGTGGAATTGGCATTGACACCATCTTTTTCAAAAGTGATGAAATTAGGTCGGATATAACCTTCTTCAAAAATATAAGTTTGGAGATTGAGCGATTGGGCAACTTTTACTCCAATTTTATGAATAGGGCGACAATCATTAAACATAATCACGCAATCAATACGATAGGTTTTGCAAAATTCTTGTAAAAAAGTTTCAAGGTTAGCTAGGGAACCACGATAGGATTTAGCCTTAAAGGGATAAAAAAGAAAATCTCCTCCATTAAAATTAATTTTGTAAATTTGATTTTTTGAGGACAATAGCTTGGCAAAATGATAAAAAAAGGGTCCAACAGGACCTTGCAAGAGGAGAATTTTGCGATTCTGAAATTGTTGTATGACCTCTTTTAGCTGCATGAATTAATTATTTGTTAATATCTAAAACTACGCTTGTAGCAATAGCAATTTGATAAAGAATTTGCGCTAAGACACTTGTGATTTGCAATCCTCTACCTGTTTCAATGGCAGGTAAGACAAGCAAGGAATCGCCTGGTTTGAGACTTGGCGCACTTGCAAAGGAATACCAGCTTGAATCATAGCGTTCTGCTTTTCCATTGGCGCGAATGACAAGAATACGCTTTTTATTAGCTCTTTCTGTGAAATCTCCAGCAAGCTTAATATAATAGTTAAGATTTTTGTCTTCTTCATAGATAAAAGCACCAGGCAATGCCACTTCTCCTTGCACCAAGACAAGATTGTTTTTAGTTGGGATATTAATAACATCCCCTTCTTCAAGAACCGTAGTGGCATAGGCACTTTTGTTTTCAAGCACAATTTGACCCTTTGGTGTGAGACTTTTTGCGCGCTCAATAAATTCAAGCACCATTTTAGATTGACTTGCACGCATAGAAGCTTCTTGGGCGGTTACAGATGAGGAGGTGAGTGCTAGAGTTTCTAGTTCTTTTAATTGAGCTTCAATGAGTTTTTTCTGCGTTTGGGAAACACTTTGGCGGAAGACTTGAATAGCATCTAGATTAGATTGTGGGTTGGGTTTGATTTTAAGTGCAACTTCTGCAAGGGTAGTGCCCTTTTTGACAACCATTGAGTGCATTCCATTATGCTCACCTTGAATTTCAATGGTAATATTTTCTGCGCTATAATCAGGGCGAAACTCTACTTCATCGCCGACTTTTAAAGCAACACTTGCAAATTCTTTTTGCTTGTAAGAGTTAATATCGATTTTATTGTTAGCAAGATAGGAACGCACAATTGCATTAGTTACAATAGGTTTTGCTCCAGAGATTCTTGCAAGATCTTCTAGGGTTTTAATATCATCTTTTAATTCAAATCTAAAAGGTTTCTGCACATCACCTTGGACAAAAACATAGCTTTCAAGATTTTTTACTAAAATTACATCGCCCGTTCTAAAAGGAAAAAGTTTCATTTTTCCACTAAAGAGAAAATCATACAAATCCACTTGTAAAGCCACTTTATTATCCCTTAGAATCTCAATATTTCTAAAACTTCCATAATCCAGATTAATTCCAGAGGCTTTGTCTAAATATTGAATAATGGAATCAGAGCTTAGTCCTTGATAGAGTCCGGGTTTATTAACACTTCCAGTTACAAAAACCGAGACATTTTGATAAACATTCATATCAGCATAAACAAATACATTTTTTTTGTAAATCTTAGAAATACCTTGTTTTAATACTCTAACAAGATCTCCATTGCGCACTCCAAGCAAATTGATTGCGCCTACTCCAGGCACAAAAACATTGCCTTGTGAATCCACCATTAATTCTTGTTGAAATTCAACTGCCCCCCACATTCTAAAGTTAATCTTATCGCCAATGGCAATTTTGTAATCAGGATTATAAAGGGATTGAGAGGCTTTAGTAAAGTTTCCATTAAAGAGATTTGCACCAAATACAGGTGGGAGAATGGGGATTTGAGCAGTCTGCATCGTTTGCGTGGAAGCATTAGGTGTGGTACTGGGATTTGAGATTTGCAAATCCATTGGAGTATTTTGAGTGGCAGAAGTGCTGGGAATACCCGTGATAGAAGAAATATCAACTCCATAAGCAAAATGTGTCGCAAAAATAGTTATTAATAAGATTTGGAATAATTTTTTCATTAGTATCTGTGCTCCTCTATAATCATGGTAATTAGTTTAACGACTCCATATATCACTGAAAGAATGACAAAAATAGTGATAATATTATACAGTGTTCTTGGGTAGGTTGGGGATTCTGGTTTGTTTGCCCCTTGAATCACAACAAGCTGTTTGATTTTACGGCTTGATTCGATTCGTGTGGTTTCTATGGAGGTTAGCGCCACTGTGTAAGCATCTTGTGCAAATTGTGCTTCAATGGTTAGATCTTGAAACTTTGCGGCAAGATCGTTTAATCTTTTGCTACTTTTGGTGGAAACAATCTTGGAAGTTTCTTTATCAAGTTGCTCCTTTAGTGCATCAATTTCTGATTTTAACATCACGATTTGAGGGGCATCTTCGTTAAGATAGCTACGCATTGTGGCAAGTTCGGTTTCTTTGGTGGAAATTTGACTTTCAATCGTGTTAGTAAGGCTTGCTTTAGCTTCAGCTTGTTTTAGGGGATCAAAAACTCCATAACGCGCTTGGAAAGCTAAAAGATTGTTTTTGGCATTTTGCAATCGTTCTTTGGCTTTCAGTAATTCTTTTTCGGCAAATGCCATTTGCTCTCTAGCAGCCTTATGAGAAACTTCATTTACAAAGCGTTCGGATTCTTTTAAGATTGCATTAGCAATCATTTCTGAATCTTGGGGAGTGAAACCTTCAACTTCAACTTTTAAGAGTCCAGAAACATCATCAAAGATGATTTTAACTCGATTTTGATAAAACTTAAGAAAATCTTCTTGACTTGATTGTTGTGTGAGTGCAAAAAAAGGATCTTTCTTTTGTGCTTGGTAGAGAAGTTTTAAATGCACTTCTTTATCTAGAATCTTTAGCATATCTAGTGAGTGAATGTATTCTTGCAAAAAGAGCACATCTTCTCTAGCACCCGTGTTAATTCCTACAAGTGAAGCCAAACCACTCACAGGAGAAATATCATTGCTCATTGAGCGCACACTTAAAATCATGGAGCTCACATACCTATCTGCAGCAAAGAATAAATAATATAAAATCACTGGAATCATAAGAATATATACGATTTTAAAGCTTTTTAGATAGGTTGAAATTTTTTGTGCCTTTGGCTTTTGAAACAAGATTTTTAATTTTTCCATTTATTTTCCTTGATAGGCTTTAATGCCTTCTTCCACATCATCATAAATTGTTACCACTCCATTGTCAAGATGAATGATTTTATCGCACCATTTGCGAATCTCTGAAAGACTATGAGAAACAAGAATGACCTTAGATTTGCTGAGTTTTTCTTGATAAAGCTTCTCACTCTTTTTTTTGAAGGCTGGATCACCAACGGCTCCTGCTTCATCAATGAGATAATAATCAAAATCAAATGCCATACTCATCCCAAAAGAAACTCTAGCTCTCATCCCCGATGAAAGCACATTAACAGGCTCATCAAAGAATTTTCCAAGCTCGGCAAATTCTTCTACAAAGGCAATTTTTTCTTTGAGTGCTTCACCTTTGTAGCCATAAACGCGTGTAAGGAATTTAATATTATCTCTTGCAGTGAGTGTGCCTTGAAAAAATGCGCCAAGCCCAATAGGGAAAGAGATTTTTCTATCAGTGATTACCTTGCCCTTATCAGGCATATCCATACCCCCTAGGATTCGCATTAAAGTGGATTTACCTGCGCCATTTCTGCCCATTAATCCAATGCTACAATTATCAGGGAAAGTGAAGTTTAGATCTTTAAAGACATAATGTCTTTTGCCACTATTAAGCGGGTAGGATTTGGTGAGATTTTTAAGCTGTATCATCGGATTTGTCCTAGATATTTGTAGCGGAAATAATAAAACCAAAGCCCAATAAAAAGCAAAATAATGCCAAATGAAAAGGGATAGGTAAAATTAATACCTTCAATCTTTGGATAACCATCAAAATAATTTTCTCTTAAAAGCTCAAGAAATTGTAAAACAGGGTTATAAAGCAGGAATTCTACAATATGATCAGGAAGAATCCACAAAGGATATAAAACAGCCGATCCAAAATACAAGATATTTATTCCATAGTTAATAAAAATTTGCGCGTATTCTAACTCGCTATTTAAAAAAGCCAAGCAAACCCCTAGAGAAAAGCCTAAAAAAGCCAATCCCAAAAAGGCAATAAAAACTTCCAAAAAATGAATGGGGAGAATCGGCAAATCCAAAAACCAGCCAAATAGCACCATAAAAAGAATAAAAACAGAAAAATAAATCCCCATTTCTAAAAGTGCTCTAGCTATGAAAATATGAATGGGTTTAACAGGTTTGTAAGCAATGAGTGCGCGATTGGCTTGCACTCCAGCCATAATCTGTGTTACGATATTTCTAAACATAAAAAAGGGCACAAATCCTGTTACTAAAAACATTTCAATGGGGACTTGTGGAATAGATCTTGCGCGAATGAGAGTAAAAATAACAAGAAAAAAGAGGATATGTGTCATAGGCTCACCAATAACCCAAAAATACCCTAATCTTCGGTTTTTTCCAAAACGCGTTTTTAGTTCTCTAAAAAATAACGCCTCAATAACATCTCTCATTTTACTCTAGCCACTTTTAAATTATTTTTTGTTTTTTTGGAATTTAAAATTAAGTATTTTATCTTTTATTTACTTGTATAATGATAAATTTTAAAACTTTGATGGGAGAGAATTTTGATTTAGCAATGATAAGACAAATTTTATTTTTAGCTTGGGTTAGCATTTTTGCTTTTGGGGCGGAGTTTGAAGGGATTGGGGATTTAGAGTTTTTGCCACAAAAAAATCTAAAAATTCTTGTTTTGGATGAAAAAATGAGGGTTAAAAAAGTGCTTAATCTTGATAGTAAAGAATCAAAGCATATTACCTTAGAGGTAGAAAAAGATGAGAAAATTTATTTGACGATTATTCATAAAGATTCAAACCAAGAAGATTCAAATCAGAGCAAAAAACAAGCAACAGAGAATCAAAACAAAAACAAGTTAGCTAAGGCTTTAAAAGAAGAGGCGACTATAACTAATGCATCTCCTAATATAGAAAAGAGTGCATATGAAGGGAGGTTTGAGAGAAATCGCTTTATGGGAGGGATTTTGGGGTTTGAGCCAGATGGATTTAATTATATTTTACCTGCCAATATTAGCACCTCAAAAGAACCCAATCAAGGCAAACAAACCGAGACAAAATTTCAAATTAGCATTAAAAAGCGATTGTATAATGATTTGGTGTTTAAGGATTTGGATTTGTATTTTGCCTATACGCAGCAGAGTTTTTGGCAGCTTTATGATTCAGATAATTCTAAGCCTTTTAGGGAAAGTAATTATGCGCCAAGTTTGTATTTGAGCTATCCATTAAAGGCGCATGATTTATTTTTTGAGCGAGTTAATTTTGGTTATTTGCACCAAAGCAATGGTGGAGATTTAGAGCATTCTAGAAGTTGGGATCGAATCTTTATAGAAGGGATTTATAGTTATGAGAATTTTGCCTTATCGCTTAGGGCTTGGTATAGAATCCCAGAAGATCCTAATAAAGATGATAATAGAGATATTACAAAATATTTGGGATATGGAGAGCTTAGTGTGGGGTATTTGTGGAAAAAGCATTTGGTGAGTGCGACTTTGAGAAATAATCTAAGAAGCGATAATCGTGGTTCTATTTTGCTGGATTATTCCTATCCTATTTACAAGAATCTTTATTTTTATTTGCAGTTTTTTAATGGTTATGGTGAGAGTTTAAGGGATTATAATAATTCGATTAATCGCATTGGAGTAGGAATCTTATTTAATCGCTAAAAGGCGTAAGAACCTTTGGGCTTTTCTTGAAAGGAGAGAGTAAAGGCGTTTTTTTAGGGCATAGAAACGATTGTTTTGGAGCTTTTGTTTCTCTTCTTCTAGGGCATCAATAAGGGCAAGTGGGTGGCATAGTTGTAGTGTTTTTGGGTGAATATAGCGAGGATAGAGGATATAAGCACCGGCAATGAGCTCATCAAGGGTTAGCTTCCTTGTGCGTCTAGGGCAAGTTTGTTTGTCAATAGTCAATCCCCAACCTGTATAAAAGGGCATTCCATAAGTAATCACCCTTTTGCCATATAGCAGGGCTTCAAATCCACTTAAAGAAGTGAGCGTATGCACTTCATCAACAGCTTCTAAGCAAGAAGGTAAGCTAATGTCAATTAGAATCTCATCGCAATATTGTAGCGCGATAGAAGAGGGGATATTTCCGATTCGATTTCCGCTTAGCACATCAGGATGAGGTTTGTAGAGAATATAGGCTTTTGGATTTTTTTCTCGCACTTCTTTGAGTAGTGATAAATTAGTGCGTCCTTTAGCACCATAGATGATAGAGGCATCATCTTCCACTTGCCCAGTGATTAGAATCTTGAGTTGATTTGGGGGGAGATTGAGGAATTTATGAGGATTGGTATTGTATTTAGAGATTTTGCTTGTAAGAATCTTATCTTTTAAAATTTTTGCTTCTTCAAGCAGAGTTTGGCTAAAGTTGGCGTGATTTAGAATAGTTTCTAAATCGCTTTTGGTAGTGGCATCAAAGTAGATTCCGCATTCATCAAAGACTTGAGAAAAAGGGCGTGTGAGATCAGAGCCTAATGAAATGGAGCGAATGAAGCCATCTTCTACGCGTGTGAGTGGGATTGAATGTTCTTTGGCAAAGGTTTCGATTTCGCTAAAGGATTTTCGCCCCCAAATGAAAATTTTGCAGTTTTGTTTAAGGGCTTCTTGGAGTAAGCCTTTTTTGAATGCAACTTTAAGATGAGAGCTAAAAAGGGGATTAATAAAAATAATATTTTTGGGATTAAAATTTGGCATAAAGGGTGGGATAAATGTATGCTTCCAAGTGGAGAATCCAAACATAAAGGCTTTTTTGTTGGTTTTTATATAGTAATGTTTGTAGCAAATAAGGGTTTGCAAGGTATCTAAAATATCGCTTTTTCTTTCGTAAAAGGGATTATAATAATGAGAATAAAGAATATAACTTGCTGCAAAAACTTCTTCTAATTTTAATTTACGTTTGCGTCTAGGACAAGTTTGTTTGTCAATAGTTAATCCCCAACCGGCATAAAAGGGCATTCCATAGCATACGCATTCACAGCCTACTAGCAGGGCTTCAAATCCCATTTGAGAAGTTTTGGTATAGACTTTTTTAAAGTGCTTTAGTAAGGATATGGGGTTAAAATCTTCATAGATAAGTTTGATTTGTGCGGGAATCTCGCTTGGATTGAAGTCAGATTTTTTGCGACCGCTTAGCACATCAGGGTGAATTTTGAGATAAATTTCACAATTGGGGTTTTCTGTGAGTGCATCTTGGATGATTTGGGAGGTGGTGAATGCATTGGCATTGCCATAAATTAGGCTAGAATCATTTTGAGTTTGAGAGATGATGAGGATTCTTGTGGGAGTGGAATTTGTGGGAGCAAAATAATTTTGTGGAACATCTGGAGCGTGATTGTATTTAGAAATGTGGTGGGTGGTGATGAGATTAATGGCTTCTTTAGCGGTTTTTAGCAGGGTAGGATTGGTATTAAAATCATAGGTGTTTAGGATATTTTCTAGTTGGCTTTTGGTAGTAGAATCATAATAGATTCCAAGATTATCTTGTACGATTGAGAAGCTTGGAGAACCCTCTATGCCCAAGCCAAAAGAGCGGATAAAGCCATCTTCAAGCAAGAGATAGCTACCACCAAATTTTTTGGCAAGAAAAAGAGCATTTTTACCGGATTTTTTACGCCCCCAGCCTTTGAAGCATTTTGTTGAGAAAAGTTGTCGGATATTGTAAAGATAGAATGTCATTATTTTTTTACTTATAAGTATTTATGATTTTTAATATGTGTTCCAAGCGGACTTGCCAAGTATGATATTTGGCGATATATTTAGCACCCTCTTCAATTTTTTGCAATTCTTCTTTGGTCGGACCATATTTACATAATCTCAAGAGTAGTTCGTCTAATTCGGAAATATCTTGTATAGCAAAACAATAGTCTTTAAAATATTTTTCTACTGCAGGAGTGTTGTTTGTAATGGCAATCCCACCACAGGCAATAATTTCAATGAGTCTTCTTGAAAACATTGTAGGCGAGTTTTCAATTGTATTGACATTAAGGGAAATTAGATAATCTTTATAGATTTGAGCTGTTTCTTGATTGGGGATTGCAGGAAGAATATGGGTGTTACTTAAAGTGGGAAAACGATAATTGTCTGAAGTTCTTTTGCAGTTTCTATCAAAAATAGTTAGTCCGCAAATTTTACTACAGGCATTAAACATAGCATTTTGCCATAATCTGCGCTTTTCATGGATATGCTTAGAATAACTTCCCACAAAGTTTGCACTATTGAATTGAAAGTTAAAACCTGTAAAGTTATGAAATTTGGGTTGGATAGCAAAGGGTAAAACATCTACGCACTTTGCTTTTTTGGCAATTTGTTTGTATTTTTCTATGCAATTTTCATCAACAGTAAAGATATAGTCGCAATGTTTTGCACTATTTATAAAACGATCAAAGTGGATACCATCTTCCTTATTCCAAAAAATACATGGAATATTTTTTTGTTGAAAATACTTTATTGCTTTTATTAAAGCATTGTTATTTCTGGGAAATAAGAAGTTCAAAATATAATTTAAAAACTTAAATTTGAAGTTATATTTTGGCGAATATGAAGCAATTTTATATCTCCAGCTATCTTTATGCCCCATCCATGCCGATTCAATAAACAAAAAATCAATTTTGTAGTTTTTAAGCAAGGATTTATAATTTGTAGGTGTTATATCAAGTATTTTTGCCTCATGCAAAAGAGCCTCTTTTGTTAATGTGTCTGCTATTAAAGCTATAGTTAATTGTTGCATTGGTATCCTAAATTTTTGAGTATGTTTATAAATTTTATGTAATTATAAATAAAAATTTATTAAAATACCTAGGTGTATTTCATATTTTGGCTTTTTAAAGGGGTTTTTTGTGAGAGTTTTGGTTGTTTTTGGCACAAGACCAGAAGCCATAAAAGTGGCTCCTGTAATAAAAAGGATTCAACAAGGAGTTGGGATTGAGCTTGGGGTTTGTGTTACTGCACAACATAGAGAGATGTTGGATCAGATTTTAGAAGTATTTGAAATAACTCCTGATTACGATTTAAATATTATGAAGCCTAATCAGGATCTGTATGATCTCACTTCAACAATGCTTTTAGGGTTAAGAGAGGTTTATAATTGCTTTAAGCCAGATATCATATTGGTTCATGGTGATACTACAACAGCTTTTGTTGGCGCTTTGGCAGCTTTTTATAGCAGAATTAAAGTGGGACATGTGGAAGCTGGACTTAGGACTTATAACATCTATAATCCTTGGCCAGAAGAGGCAAATAGGCAAATTGTGGGGGTTTTATCTAGTGTTCATTTTGCTCCAACAACTAAAAGTGCTGAATATCTTATAAAAGAAGGGAAGAATAAAAAGAATATTTTTGTAACTGGTAATACAGTTATTGATGCGTTATTTTATATGGTAGAAAAAATAAAAAATGATTCAGCATTTAGAACAAAAATTTTATCTTCCATTGAAAATGAATATAAAATAAGCAACGATAGAAAATTTATTTTAGTTACAGGGCATCGTAGGGAAAATTTTGGTGAAGGTTTTTTACAGATTTGCGAAGCATTGAAAGCGATCGCAATTGCTAATCCAGATATCGATATTGTATATCCAGTGCATTTAAATCCCAATGTGCAAAAACCAGTAAAATCGCTTCTTTCGAATATAAATAATATTTACCTTATAAGTCCACTTAGATATGAAGAGTTTGTTTATCTTATGTCGGAATCTTATTTTATCATTACAGATTCTGGTGGAATACAAGAAGAGGCTCCAAGCCTTGGAAAACCCATATTGGTAATGCGTGAAACAACGGAAAGACCAGAAGCGGTTGAGGTTGGGGTAGTGAAGTTAGTAGGCATAAAAAAAGACAATATTATTAAGGAAGCTCAAAAGCTGATTGATGATACAAATGAATATAAAAAGATGTGTCAATCATGTAATCCTTATGGCGATGGAAAGGCGTGTGAGAGAATTGTAGATATATTATTAAAGGGAGAATATGAATAATTTTAATAAAATATGCGTAATAGGGCTTGGTTATATAGGATTGCCTACAGCAGCTGTTTTTGCTAGTAGGAAGGTTAAGGTTGTAGGTGTTGATATAAATAAACATGCGGTAGATACTATAAATCAAGGTAAAATCCATATAGTTGAGCCAGATTTGGATATTTTAGTCCATTCAGTAGTAAACGACGGGTTTCTTAAGGCTTCAATGCTGCCTGAAGAAGCCGATGCTTTTATTATTGCCGTGCCAACTCCATTTAAAGGAGATAATCATGAGCCAAATTTGGACTATATTAAAGCCGCATCAAAATCAGTAGCAAAAGTCTTAAAAAAGGGGAATTTGGTGATTTTAGAATCAACATCCCCAGTGGGTGCTACAGAGCAGATGGCTAGATGGATTGCAGAAGAGAGGGTGGATTTGACTTTCCCACATCAGTGTGGTGAAACATCAGATATTAAAATAGCACATTGTCCAGAGAGGGTTCTTCCTGGACAGGTTATAAGAGAATTGATAGAGAATGACAGAATCATTGGAGGGATGACAAAAAAATGCACAGAGCATGCAGTGGATTTGTATAAAATTGTTGTAAAAGGTGAATGTATTAAGACAGATGCTAGAACTGCAGAAATGGCAAAGCTTACCGAAAATTCTTTTAGGGATGTAAATATTGCTTTTGCCAATGAATTATCCATCTTGTGCGACAAATTAAATATAAATGTCTGGGAGCTTATAAAACTTGCCAATCGCCATCCTAGAGTAAATATTTTGCAGCCAGGGTGCGGAGTTGGCGGACATTGTATAGCCGTAGATCCGTGGTTTATCGTGCATCAAAATCCAGATGAAGCTAAAATCATCAAAACAGCTAGAGAAGTCAATGATGATAAACCAAATTTTGTCATAAAAAAAATCAAAGAAAGAGTGAAAGGCATATCGCAGTCTAAAATTGCTTGCCTAGGATTGGCATTTAAACCAGATATTGATGACTTAAGGGAGTCTCCAGCACTAGATATTGTTGCTAGACTTGCAAATGAAAAGTATCAGATATTGGCTGTAGAACCAAATATAAAAGAACTTCCATTAAGACTGCAAGATAAAAATGTAAGTCTGGTCTGTCTAAATCAGGCATTAGAGGAAGCAGATATTGTTGTTATGTTAGTTAAGCATAGAGAGTTTGCGGGTATTCAGAATACTGTTTTTCAGAGAAAAAATATCTTAAGTTTTGTGGAAAATTATGAAGCAGAATGATCTTGTTGATTTTTGGAATCGGAGACATGAAAAGCTTGGCTTGTATTCAGGTGGTGATAAGGGTATAAGTGACTTTGAGAATTTTGAATTTTATATTCATAGATTGTCGATCGCATTAAAGTTAATTGGTAAGTATAATATTTGGAAGAGACCATTAGATATTTTAGATGCTGGATGTGGAAAAGGGTTTTTTTCTAATGGATTTCTATCTGCTGGATATTCTGTTGCTGGGATAGATAGCAGTTTATCAGCAATTAACTTCTGTAAGGATAAATATCCACAAATTTTCTTTCAGCAATGTGAGCTTAATAATTTTTTTCTACCCAAGTCTTTTGATGTTATTGTATGTATAGATGTAATGTTTCATATAGTAGAGAATATCTTATGGGAGAATTCTGTTAAGAATTTAGCGTATCACGCAAAAAATAATTCAATTATTATTATTTCTGATTTTGTAGATGCGGTCGATGATGAAAATGAAATAGGTGACAAGGTGAAGTATATTAAATATCGCAATAAGAAAAAATATACTAGGGTATTAGAAGCATTTGGTTTTTTGTTGCAAGAAGTGATTCCGTATAATATTTTATCTAATAAAAATAGTTTTATGATTTTTCAAAGAAAAGGTTGATTGTTATGAGAATTGTTGATATTATAAATTATTTTAAAAATAATAACTTTGGCAATATAGTGAATTTAACTAAAGATGCTAATATTGAAAAGTATTGCAGAATTTCAGATGAATTTGTTTTGCCATATAGTGATAATTTAAAGGACGTAACAAATAATTCAATAATATTGGTTAATCTTGCTGATATGATTGACCTAGGAAAAGTATTTGAATTGAATTCAGCCGCAATTTGTTTTTGTAGCACAGAGGACTTTAAAGCAAATACAAATATATCTAATTTGTTTGGTCGATATAAATTAGAAATTATTGGGATACAGAATACCAATCTTGACTTATTAGCTATTCTGGCAAAAAAAAATATTAATATTCAATATAATGATGAAAAAATAATACTTAATTTTAGATGCGAAATCTTATCTAAAGAACTAGAAGATTATAAAGGCTCTAGATTAAAATATAAACGATTATACGAAAAATGCTTTAAAGAACTAGAAGATTATAAAACAACATATGAAGAACAAATAAAATCTAATGAAATCTTATCCAAAGAACTAGAAGATTATAAAACAACATATGAAGAACAAATAAAATCTAATGAAATCTTATCCAAAGAACTAGAAGATTATAAAACAACATATGAAGAACAAATAAAATCTAATGAAATCTTATCCAAAGAACTAGAAGATTATAAAGGCTCTAGATTAAAATATAAACGATTATACGAAAAATGCTTTAAAGAACTAGAAGATTATAAAGGCTCTAGATTAAAATATAAACGTCTAGCCAGTTTTTATGAATTTAAATATAATCAACTAAGAAAGCAAAAAGTAGTTAGCCTAATTTTAAAGGCAAAAAAAATATTTAAGTTTCGAAAAGATGATGCTACCCCAAAGCAGATAGTCTCAGAAGCAAAAACTGAAGATTTGTATAAATCGATTTATACAAATACAAAACTAACCAATTTTGTTAAATGTAATCAAAATAAGCCAATTATTTTGTTGTATGGAGATGTAAATCTTAATGTTGTTGATGGTTCTTCAATATGGCTATCGTCCATTTTTAATTTATCTATTTTAGATGCAAATGTGATTGTATTTTCTAAGGCGAATATCAAAAATGACTTGATAGTTTCCAATTTTATGGCTAGAGGAGAGAATAATTATCTGGTTCTTGAACCAAAGGATTTAAATTTAAAAGAAGAATTGTCAATAGCCGAAATATCTCAAATATTAAATTATATCGATTATATTACCCCAAATATTCAACTTTTAGTTGCTAGGGGAATGGCAATTATTCAAGAGCTTGTTAAGAATAATAATTTTAAATATAGATTGGTTCCGTATTTGACTGATTTTTATACTTTAAATCAAGAGGGTATACAACTAAAAGAATCTGCACATTACTCATTGAAAGCTATTAATCGTCATGTTAAGTTTTGGTTGTGGCAAACTCAAGAAATGAAAGAGTATCTCGAAAAAAATATAGGAGTTAATTTTGACAATAGTTATTATTTTCCCCCAGTTGTTTTTTCTGAAAGTAAAAAACAAAATTATATTAAAGAAAAATCTGATGAAATTGTTATAGGCTATGGTGGAAAAATTCAGCCTGAATGGGGTGTTTTAGAATTGATTTTAAAAGTCAAAGAGTTAAATGAGAAAGGCAAAAGAATAAAGTTACTGATTGTGTCTAGCAAAATTAGCGCAAGAAGCGATTTTGGAAATTATCCTGAGTTTGTTGAAAAAATTAAAAAGTGTTTAACTTATGATTTTGTTGAATATTGCTCGAATTTAAATCGTGAGCAAACATTACAAAAGTTATCTTCTGTGGATTATCTTTATGGATTTAGGCCTAGATATTTTGAACAACATACTTTGGAGATTTCAACAAAGGTTTTAGAATCATTGGTTTTGGAGAAGCCTATAATTTGCTATCCAAGCAGAATTAATAAGAAACTTTTTGGTGATCAATATCCGTATTTTATTGATGAAATTGATAAGTTAGAGGGTGTTATAGAAAATAAGACTCCAATTAAAATCGATTACAAAGCATTAGTTTCTCCATATTTGTTTGAAAATCGTAAGAATTTTTTTAAAGACAAGCTTGGCGATGTAAAAAATAAAAAAATTACAATTGCAAGTCATGACTATAAATTTATAGACCATTTTTATTCCTATTTAAAATCTTTGGGGTTTAAAGTTGATAAAGATTTATGGGAGTGGGGAGATAACAAATATTTGGATAGAAGTGAATATTGCATACAAAATTCAGATGTAATATTTTGCGAATGGGGTTTAGCTAATGCTGTTTGGTATTCAAGAAATATTGCAAAATGTAATAAGCTTTTAGTTCGCATTCATGCGCAAGAAGTGAGACAAAAGGCTATGAAATTTGGACGCCAACTTAATATAGAAAATGTCGATAAAATTGTTTTTGTATCAGATAGGATTAGAAAATTAGCATTGGATATTTTTGGTTGGACAAAGGAAGGTACTTGTATTATCCCGAATTATGTACTAACTGATGATTTTGAGTGTAATAATTTACAAAAAAAAATTGGTTTCAATTTTGGTATGGTTGGTATTACACCACAAAGTAAGCGCTTGGATAGAGCTTTGGATTTATTAGAAAATATATTAGAAATATATCCTGAAGCTAAATTGTATATCAAAGGTATGAGGCCCGAACAATATGAGTGGATGCATGCCCCAGGAAGAATTCAAGAGCTTGAATATTATTATAAACAATACGATCGAATTGAAAAAAATATTAGGTTAAAAAATGCAGTGATATTTGATGGATATGATAACAATATGCCTGAGTGGTATCAAAAAATAGATTTTATTTTATCACCTAGTGATTTTGAATCGTTTCACTATGCATTAGCTGATGGTGTTGCATCTGGATGTATTCCTGTAATATGGAATTGGGAAGAATCTGACATTATTTATAAAAAAGATTGGACAATTAATAACACACAAGAAGCTTTATGTTATATTCAAGAAACAATGCATAACAAAGACAAAATAAATCAAATACGCATGGAAAATAGAAATTTTATAATTAATAAATATGGCTATGAAAAAATATATCATCAGCTTTTAGAGTTATTTGATGATTTTAAATGAGTCTCTAATTTTATGTTGTGCTGAACTATAGCAATTTGGCAAAACATATATTGAGAGGAGGTTTTAATGAGTGAAGAGTTGATGGAAGTTTTTTTCCCAGAGTTATATCAAGATATAAGTATTGATGTTCTAAAGAAGCAATACTCAAAGGTAAAAAAAGGATATTTGAAAGGTCATAGTGGTAATAAAATACCGGATTTTTTGGTTGTATCTGAGGGGGATTGGGATAAGACTTTCTTTATGGATTCGACGGATGCATGGCATTTTCATACATTGTCTAGATCTTTGGTTTTATTACTGCATAGTAAGATTATAACAAGAGAATCTAGAGAATTAGTTTTTAAGCATGTGCAAAATTGGTGCACATGGAACGAGAAGGCTAATCAAAAACATGAACAGGTATGGTCTGGACATACAGTTGCATTAAGGTTGGATTTTTTGTTGCTTTGTTATTGCTTGGCAGATAAAAATCAGGTGCCATTTTGGCTCTATTCCTCTATAACAAAACATGTTGAATACTTATTGAATGATGAAAATTATGATGGCAATTGGAATCATGGGTTAGATCAAAATATTGTCCTGTTAAAAGCTGAATTTATCTTAAAAAGCTGGGGTATTCAAGACAAGATTGTTCGTAGGATAATGGAGAACTTTAATTTTGCTTTTGATGAAGAGGGTGTAACTAATGAGCAAGCTATACTATATCATCATTACAACATGGTTAGGTTTTCTTATGTTTTAAACCTATTTAATTTTATGGGTGTATGCGAGAGTGTAGGTTTGGGAGAAGTTATAAAAAAAGCAAGCATATTTTTAAAATACTCGCTAGTTCCTAATGGGAAGTATCTTCCGTTAGGAGATACCCCTTACATTATCCCAAATTTTAATTTAATAGGCAGTGATTTAAATGAGCATTATAATGCTATTATGATGGATAAATCTTATCCCTTAACAAAAGTTTATAAGAGAGGATATGTTTTTGGGAGAAGCTCTTGGGAGCAAACTGCTTCGCAGTATTCTATCAGGTTTGGTCCAGCTCGAATTATTCACGGACACAATGATCATATGAGCTTAACATATTTTTCTAAAAACAGAATGATTTTGATGGATGGTGGATTTGGGGGATATCAAAAAACTCCTTATAGAAATTTCTTGCAAAGTCCATTATCTCATAATGTTGTTTTTATAGAGAAAGCAGAGAAATTTTTATGGAATAGTGAAACCCATTTAATGACAAATTTGTCTTATAAAGACAAATGCTATTATGTATTATTGGATGAACCATATGAAAATGTAAAGCGTTTTCGAGCTATCTTTGTTGATATAAAAAAAGACATTTTTTTTATTGTTGATAAAGTGATTTCTGCTAAAGAAGAAAAATTTACCCAGAATTGGAATTTTCCAGGCAATTGCATTTTTAGTATTGAAAAAGATTATATAAAAATAATGGATGATAGCAGTATATATAAGATGTATTATCATATTGCTTTAAATGATGAGCTGGAGGTTTCTGAATTGAAATTCCATAGGAATAAAAATGGATTAAAAATTCTTGGTGGGATTGTTGGGGAGAATAATGAAAAGTATATTGCGGTAAAAAATCTCAGAACACATAAAACTGGGAAAAATATATTTTTTTCTAATGTGTTTTCTTTAGCAGGTGATATTTCTGTGATAGATGAAAATGATTTTAGTTTAATGTATTATGACCGGTTTTATGTTTGTATAGCTAAATCCACATTAGATTTATTTTGCTCTATTATTGACAATAAAACAAATATTGCTTTGGGAAATGAAAATAATGATATAATAAGGCATGAAATACCCATTGCAGCAACATCCAAATACTTATTATTAAAAATAAATCTTATTAAAAAGAATGATGAGTTTTGTTTGTATTATTATGTAACTTCAATTAAGAAGGTTAAATTGCGCTTTGGAAAATATTATTTTGTTGAAAACAGAGGTAGCGAAAAGATAATATTTATGCTCCCTTCTCTATCCAATGGAGATATTGAAATAGAATTAATTGAAATGGAAAAAATTACCTCAAAAGGAGAAAGTTAAAGTTATGTTTTGGAAAGAAGATGATTTGATAGATGTTGCTATAGGAAAAATGGCAACGCAGAGTTCTGTATGTAAAATGTCCAAAGACAATGATGCTTGTAGAGCAGTTAATCCATATATTTATGAGCAAAATTTACCATATGCTTGTTATACAGCCTTAGAAAGAGATCCATGGTGGAAGATAGATTTAGGTAGTGAAGAAAAAATAGAAATTATTAAAATAGAAAGCAATATATTAATGCCGAAAATGATTAATTTCATAGAAGTGCGCTATTCTTTTGATAATAAAGAGTGGTATCTCATGAGCAACGATTTGTTTGTGTGGGATGATGAGGTTAATATATTAACAATCCAAGTATTTGGAAGAACAAAAGCAAGATATATCAAATTGAGTCTGCTCGGTGATTTTTCTTTGGCATTAAAACGAGTGCAAATTTTTGCAAAAAAGATTGAAACTCAAGAAAAAAATGGAGTAATTATACCAGTCAGACAAGATGGGTTTGGGGCAAGAATGTTTGCCTTTATTAATGCGAAGTATTTGGCTGATAAAGCAAATTTAAAGTTTGCGTTTTGGTGGCCCTCATTTAGAAGGCAAGATGATAATTCAATGTTTGTTGATACTGAGGAGAATATTTTTGATGAAGATTATATAAAAAAATTTTCTTGCACCAATCGTAAATTAGAATGTTTGCAATCTTTAAATATTGTGAGAATTGCTGGATTAAAAAATAGAGAATATGGCACGATGCTTGGTTGGTGGAGAAACGGAACATTAAATTCGAGTATTGTTCCGGATATTGATATGGATGATTACAAAAAAGAATTTGCTAACATCTGGAATAGCATAGAATTTACACCCAGAATAAAATTTATTTTGAGTATGGTTGATGATATTGGAGATGATTTTATTGGGATCCATATTAGAGGGGGGGATAATGTATTAGTCTCAGGTTATCGAAAGGTAGTTTTTAAGCCACTTATTATGAGCAGATTTTTTCCTTTGGAAATTGTTGATAATTTAATTAATTTGGCAATAAAGAATGCTAAGAAAGTTGTTTTATTTAGTCAAGACAGTAAAACAATAAAAAAAATCCAAGAAAATTTTAATGTCTTTTCTAAACAGCAAGTGTTTTTGACTGAATATTTTTGCCGTGAAGGCATAAAATTAAACCAAATGGAAAAAACAATATTTGATTTAAAGTTGTTATCAAAGCTCACAAGAGTATATAGCACAAATTCATCACTTTATATGAAGTTAGCATCCTTAATAGGTAAAAAATGCGAGTTTAAAAGTTTTGGCGATATATTTTCTACCCAAGATCAAATAGATATCATTTTGAATTCAAATATTGTTTATAATAATTTTTATAAATCATATTCCTTTGCGTATTGTTATTATATTACAATGAATGATAAGCAGTATTCTTATGAGCAAAAAAAGATGTTTTTAGAAAAAGCTATCCAGTACGATGAAGAAAATAATGCTTTTAGAATCATGTTGATTGATTTAATGCTTAAGAATGGATTTTGTGAAGAAGCAGATAGATATATTGGGGCATTAAGAAAAGATAGGTGGAATGAATTTATGGAAAATTTGCTTTGTAAAATTCCAGCAGAAACTATAGAAGGATATAGAAGGCAACCTCTTGCATATTTGGATCAGATTATGTTTCTTGCTAAATATGAAAATAGTACTTATAGTCACATAGATTATTTGTGTCAGGTTTTGAGAGGAAAGGGCGCATTATGAGAGTAGCTTTGCATTTTGTTGGGCATTTAAGGACTTTTAGGGAAACATACCCAAAGCTTATGGAAAATGTCATTAATCCTAATGTTTTAAGGGGTTGTGAGATAAGTGTTTTTATGCATACTTGGGATGTTTGGAGCACAACTAATTATGTAACATCGAGATATAGATTCTATTGCAATTTGGATTTAAATGAAAAAAAAATAGATGATGAAGATGTTAAGTGGCTTAATCAAATTTATGGTTTAAAAGCAATTAAAATTGAGAAACAAAATAAGAATATTCATAGTGATGTTAGAAAGATAAAAGATGAGCTTATGGATGTAAGGGGTTATTCCTTAGCAGAAGTATGTCGTTTAAGAGAAGAATATTCGAAAGAAAATAATATAAAATACGATTTTTTTATGTTTATGAGACCTGATATATTATGTGTTCAACCATTAATTCTCAGTAATTATATCGATAAGGTGCTTAAAGATGGATTTTTTACTCTAGCGGCTAGTAATGTCTTTAGAAGACAGACTGCTTTTGGGAATAGTGTAATATCTGATCCTAGATTTTACGATGAATGTGATCTGATTTGGATAAGTAATTATGGTGATGCAGATTTTTGGGGAAGATTTGCTTCATCAAGCCATAGATTCAATAGAAATGATCTATCGATGAATGTTCCAATTATGATAGATTATAGGCTTGGCAGAGATTTTTTTATCTTACGCTCTACTTCAACAAAAGAAGATTATATTCCTTTTAGGGAAATTGATGATAAGGAATACAAGAAGCTTTGTGATAATTTGGAAAGAAATGAGCTAGTCACAAAAGAATTAACTTCTAAAACTCAACAACTCATCCAAACTAAGAATCAACTTGATACCATTAAAGTTCAATTAGATTCCACTAAGAATCAACTCAATTCTGCTCAAAAAGAATTAGATTCCACTAAACAACAACTTGATTCTAAAGTTAAAGAACTCTCTTCTCT